>JAHYZV010000009.1 GCA_019424245.1 Clostridiales bacterium | reverse complement strand
TACCTGGCATAGCATATGCACCTCTCTTTATTAACTATTCATCTTAAAATGCTTCAATGCCTCCACAATTGCACTCTCTTTATCTTCTGGACACTGCGATTGCCTCTTCCACTTCATTTATTTTATCATATTGGGTATCTAATCGTCTCTGTAAATCTGAAATTTTTTTATCGTAATGAATGATTCCCTCATTGGTATGAATATACCGATTAAAAATCATTTGAATAATTTCTACTTCATCCTCTGCAATGACAAGTTCTCCATTTTTCAGCTTATATCCATAAGGTGCAAATCCACCGTTCCACTTTCCTTCTCTGGCCTTTTGCTCTCGTCCGATCATCGTCTGTACTCTTATGTTCTCACGTTCCATCTCTGCTACAGCAGCAATGATAGATATAAGCAGTTTACCAGCTTCTTTTGAGCTGTCAATTCCATCTTCTACACAGATAAGATTAACACCATAATCCTGCATAAGCTGTAACCGTCAATCTGAATTGCTGTTGATACACGAGTATATGTAATATCTTGTTTTCTTCTTCAATAGTTTCACACTCCTGTATTATTCATTTGTCAACTTTCCAGATTGCTCTGCAAGCTTTTTCTCTTCTCTCTTCACTCTACGTTCCAGTTTCTTAATGTCTTCCGATGCTGGTAAATCTTCTGGTTTAATTCCTCTTTGTCCAAGCATATCTCTAACAGAAGTATTATTTTCCACATGTTCAACAGTGATTGCACATTCTCCTTGCAAGTCCTTTTCTTCAACATTATAATTTGTCATTTCAGTTGCAAGATTTTTAGCGGCAATGGTAAGTGTTGGCAGGAAATCCGCAAGTGGCCTTTTATCCTGTACTCCCAAACGTTCTTTCATCTGTTTCGTGGTAAATCCACCAAATAAAGCCTGATCTCCTTTAGACCGGATACGGCCAAATCCTGCATCATCCACTCCACGCTCATATATATTTTGAGACAATCTTTTTTCCGATTCCCTTAATTTTCCTCTTGCCTCTGTTCTTTCAATATAAGAAATTCTTTCTTCAATCAATTCCTGTTTTCTAGTCTGAACCGCAAAATAGCTTTGTGCAAAAGCTATCTGCTCCTTTCGTGGATCTCCATTTTCAGCAATAAGATAACATGCATAACGAGTAAGCATATAATCTTCAACTTCACGAAGTGCACCGTTTCCAACTTCAATTGTATTGTTAATTCTTGAAAAATGATCTTCTGCTACGTTTCCATTATTTTTACATGAAATCATTGCTTTATTTATTGCATTATCAAAATTTCTCCATTGAACATAATCCAATAATTTCATTAGTTCTCTTGCATACCAATACTCAATGCCATCCGCTTCATGTCGGATATCATCAAATTTTCTTCTGTACAATTCTATTATTCTCTTTTCCATTCAAATTTCCTCCTCTTATGAACATATTGCTGACGCCAGCAATATGTTTTTTACTATTAATTTCTTCAATTACTCTTTCACATTCTCCTTTGTGTTCCTCATCTTGTCATAATACGCTTTATACCTGTAAATCGTTCTCTTACTGACATTATTACGCTTTGCAATTTCTATCATAGTCATTCCACTTTCATAACCAGCAACAAAATCATTGTAAATAGCCATCCATTTTGCATTGTGCTTCTGCCTTCCACTTAATTTACGATTTTTATAATATTCCAATTCTTCACGTAACTCGGCGTTCTCATTTTCCAACTCTTTAATTCTTTTTAATGCTTCCTCAAGTGTTATAACCTTCTCCACTTCATTGTTCCTCCGTTTGTGTCATTTTCGTTTTGTCTATATTATATATTGCTAATCAGCATTAGTCAATTTGATTTTGTCATACAGGAAGACTTTTCATATTCATCATGCAAATAAAATACCGCTGATATCTTTTGCATCTTCACAATACTTTTTTCTCATTGTTACTCCCCCTTGAGATTATTACTAATCTTTGAATGTAAAGATATTACCCGATTCAAATCAGGCCATTCAGGGAATATTACATATCCTCTGGTTTAAATTTCACATAGACACCTTTTGAATACTCTTTCACTCTGCATTTCCTCCACTCTTTTCATTTTGTTTTTTGGAAATCACTCTATCGGGACAATTGATGATTTCTAAAAATAGGCAACAAAAAAGCAACCGATGTTACTCGATTGCCATGCTGCTACTTTTACAAGACTATATGCGTCCAAAAAAGCCCAAACCCAAAAGGGTTGAGCTCCATTTGTGCATTCATATTCTCTGTTTTTGGGTATAAAATCTCCGCCATCAAATGTAGAATATTGGTTCTGTTTTGTCAAGTCACGCTTACACTAAACTCCTCTAAAAGATATAGGATTTTGTTATGAAATTCTTTGCTAATCCATCCTTACCACACGATTAAACTTCTCTGCACCTGTCATTCTATGTGAAACCATAATTACTGTTTTTTTCTTCATAAATACGCTCATCGCTTCAAGTACTGCATTTTCACTATATGTATCTAATGCTGATGAAGGTTCATCCATCAAAACAATAGGTGCTTCTTTCATAAATGCTCTTGCAATTGATATTCTTTGACGCTGACCACCAGACAGATTTGTCCCACCCGCAGCTACCTTAGTGTTATAACCTTCTGGCAAATCCTTGATAAATTCATCAGCATGTGCTTTTTTCGCTGCACTGACAATAACATCCATTACTGGAGCAGTCTCCTCATTCCAGCCTAATGCAATATTTTCAGCAATTGTTCCCTCAAATAAATAACTATCCTGCGGAACATATGTAATAACATTTCTTAATTCAGCCAGTGAATATTCATTTATATCTTTACCAAGTATTTTAATTTTTCCATTTTCAACAGGATAAAATCCTTGAATCAACTTAAGCAATGTACTCTTTCCACATCCGGATTCGCCGGTTATCATAACTTTCTCACCTACACTTATCTGCATCTTTTTAGAATTTAACTGAGCATGCATTTTATTCTTATCTCTTGATTCATCATTTTCATTATAAGAAAAATGTAAATTAGATATATCAATAGCCTTATCTCTTTTGTTTTGTACATTAATATTTTTTCTCTCAAGACCATTTCCTGCAGTAAACCATGTTATTTCTTCTTCCATTTCTGATTCCATGAAATCAAATACATGACCAGCACGAACAAGCGATGTTGTCAATGCAGCTATAGAGCTCCCGAGTCTTTGCATCGCATTACTCACCCCCATCTGCAAGGTAACCACAGCCATAAGTGTACCATAATCAACTCTTCCTTCTGAAACAAGCCATACCCCCACAATAATCGTTCCAAAACTTCCAATGATGCCTAGCAGAAATGCAACTATATCAAATAATGCCTCCATTTTAACTCTGTCTTTTTCTGATTGGAATGATGCTTCATTTTCCTCATAAAAATAATTTAATACAACCTTAGTTCCGGAATTCATTTTCAATGTAACAAAACCTGATATAATATCGCTTAATAACATGGACAATTTGGTTGATTTCTTTTGAACCTTTTTCGCATATTTCTTAATAGATTGATTAATCTTAATAGAAACAAAAGCTGTCAATGCACTAACAATTAATGATATACACGTCAGCATCCGATTATAAAAGTACATAGTAATAATAGAAGAAACTACTATTACAATCTTTCCCAACACCCAATAGATATGCGAAAACCAGGAATCTTTCAGGGAATTAGCATCCCAGTTCAATGTCTTTATTGCGTCTGCACTATGTGTATCATTAAAAAAATACATATTCATATTCAACAATTTCTCATACAGCTTCAACTTCAATTCATAAACCATTTTACGAACCAATCTGATTTGAAAATACCGAAGATAAGGAAATAAACACTTTAATATTACAATTACTACGCATACAACCACTGCTGTACGAAATAACTGCATGTTCTGAAATTCAATAGCATTTAGAGTCTTTTTTGTCACATACGAATAAAGTATCTGCAAAGACGATTCCATTATCAATGTTGTTATTAGAATAAACCAGTAAGCAAATCTATATTTTCCCATATAGGATAAGAATCTTTTTAAATCTTTCATAGCAATTATTCTATCTCCTCTCGACTGTAATCCTGATACATCTGATAATATCTTCCCTGCTGATTTAGTAACTCCTTATGCGTTCCTTGTTCTACAATCCTGCCATGTTCTAATACATAAATCCTGTCATAATTCTTAATGGTATTAAGTCTATGTGCAACGGCAATAACTGTATGATTCCTTGTCACTTCATCAAATGTATTACAAATAGTATTTTCCGTTTCTAAGTCGAGTGCAGATGTTGGTTCATCGAGCAGAAAAATCGGTGCATTTTTCACTATTGCTCTCGCAATAGTAAGTCTTTGTCTTTGCCCTCCTGACAGATTGTTTCCTTTTTCCGTAAGAACTGTATCTATACCTTCTGGCAATGCTTTAATAAATTCCTCACAGCCAGACATTTTAAGTGCCATTATTATTTCTTCATTACTGACGTCAGGATTACCAATCCGAATATTATCCGCAATAGACATAGGAAACAATGTTGCTTCCTGTGAAATAAGTGCCAATTTCTTACGATTTTCATTTGGTGTAAAATTGTAATAGTCTATCCCATCATAGAATATTTCACCCTTTTTGCTTGATATTTGTCTTGAAATCAGTTTTATGATTGTGCTTTTCCCACTTCCACTTTCTCCTACAAAAGCTATTCTTTCTCCTTTTTTCACATCAAAACTCACATTATCTAAAACTTTTTCGTCTCCATATCCAAATGTAACATCATTAAAGCTGATTAACGGAAAATCTGTTATCATTTCGTCACTCTTCATACCATCTGACAGCTCTTCCTCAGGCAAAATATCAATAACGTCAAACACTCTTAAAACAGATACCAAGGCAGTCTGTGAACGTACAACCAACTGATAGCAGCCTGATAACGGCTCTATCAATTTTTTAATTATACTTATATATGCAATTAACACGCCCATTGTGATTGCATTTCTAAAAACCAGTACACCGCCAACACAAATGGCAAGTGCCATAGGTACTTCCTGTATTGCTCTTGATATTGGTTCCAGATTATACTGAGCCAGATCCGTTTCATTAGATGTTTTAAATGTTTTATAAAGAGCGTCTTCATACCGATTCATCATTTTTTCTTGAATATTATATGACTTTATTATTTCTGCCCCTGCAAATGCCTCATCTATATTATTATTAGTAAGCCCCAATTCTTTTACATACTGAGACTGACGAAGTTTTATCGGCTTTAGCAGCTTTACATTTAGCGGCACCATAATCGCCAGCGGAAATAAACATATCATTGCCAGTGGAGCATTCATAGAAATCAGATATACTGAATATACAACTGTAAGAATTGGCACATACAGGCAGTCTTTAAAATAACCAGACATGAAACCTGCAAGACCTTCTATATCTTCAGTCATTCGCTCCATAAGATCTCCATAATTACATTGATTGATATATTCCGGCGAGGCATTTATCAATGAATTCACAGCATCATTCCTAAAATCCTTTAACAATCCTGCACCAACAAAACCTGTCATTGCAACTACCATATAATTTGATACAATACCAACACATATCACAATTATTATTTTCAAAATAATATACCGGATTTCCTGCATCATATTACCGTTAGAAATGATATCTATTATTTCCCTTAATATATCGATAACCATAACTGTAGATATTGATGCAGTTACACTTGAAATAGCCGCTGCTATCATTTGTATCCAATATTTTTTACTGTACACTAACAGCCTTTTCATATAGACATTCTCCTCCATTTCTTTTATACTACATACAAGTATAATTTGCGTAAAATGTTATTTCAATGTCATTTGCGTAGCATATTTTTATACTTTTTACAATTTGAAATTGCAGATAATATATTTTTGGAAGGAGTTTTATATGCCTCAGACCGATAGACATAAAGAAAGAGAAATTCCAATAGAATTTGATTTTTATAATACACTGAAATCATTGCCAATGAATAACAGGTGTACTATCATTATGGTTTCTTGTGGAAATGCAACTATCAAAATCAATAATCATATTCAAACAGTTACATCTCCAGCTGTACTATGTATTTCCCAATATGACAATTTTCAATGCCTGGAGCATACACATTTAAGTGCCAAGGCATTTCACTTTGATCCATGGTACATAAAAGCTTGTTTAAAATTTGAAAATCTTGAAGATTCGATTCCAATCGATGAAAAATATGTTTACGATAGAAATATGCTATATATGTTTACAAAGCATCATGGAAATTTTCAAGGCATTTTTTACTTAACACCTCAACAATATGTTCACATTAATGAACTAATGCTTATGATTGGTGCTGAGACATACGCACAAAGCGATGATTACTGGACTTGCCGTATCAGAAGAATGCTGCGTCAGACACTTAATTGCATTTTTGACATATATGTAGACCAATGTAAGTTAAAGTTCTACGAATTATCTGAGAATACTAATCCCGTTACAACCTGCACTGATTATATTCACAACAACTATCAGAACGATATTACATTAAGTTTCCTATGTGAACTTGTACACTTGAATCGAACCACACTTAACCAGCGTTTCAAGCAGCAAGTAAATTGTACATGTATTGAATACCTGCTTCACTATCGTCTTAAGATATCGCAAGAATTGCTATCTAACACCAATCTCAAAATTGATGATATTGCAACCCAATGTGGTTTTAAGTATAGTTCTTACTTCAACCGGCAATTTACAAAATGCCTTGGAATCACACCTTCTGAATTTAGAAAGAATCCTACAGGGTATAGCATGTTTGATGGTGGAAAGATTAGTAAATTATGAACATATCGTCTCATCACATCTTATGATTAGATAAGATAGGTATAATTCTAATAAGTCTTAATACCCTCAGTCTCATTACCTTGTCCTTTGGACACTCCAAGACAACCAAAAAGGACATCCCTTGACCCGTAATATTTACGGTTCAGGGGTGTCCTTTTTACGCTTCCTATCAGTAAGATAGACACTCGATGCTATTTATCCACAATCTATACAATTCCAAAATGCTTAAACGCCTGCACAATCGCTTCTTCCTTCTCCGGTGTACACTTAGGCTGCCTTGCATTCTCTGATTTAGCTAGATTAAAGTTCTCACCGACATCCAATCCGCACTTCTTCTTAATCTGTGCGATATACAATGAAGAAACCTTAAGTCCTGTCTGTTCCAGTACATATGCCTTTATCTGCTCATAAGTTGCTTTTCCCTTGAATTCAGATAAATCCATATCCTCCAGATAGAAGTCCACCTTCACTTTTCTGCTGTCTACCAGTCTCCGTTCCACTTCGGTCCGCGCTTAGCAAAGGTCCACCGGACCTTTAGCGCCCTTGGAAAGTAGCGCAACAGTCTCCACATGAACCGTATTCCCAAACTGATCTACCGGCTGTACTTTTTCCACCTTATATCCATATTCCACCAGCAGTTTAAGATCTCTTGCCAATGTTGCTGAATCACAGCTTACATATACTATCCTGTCCGGAGTCATGCTTACTATCGTGTCCAGCAGTTTTTTATCACAGCCCTTTCTTGGAGGATCCACCACAACTACATCTGGCCTTGTCATATCATATTCTTTACTGTCTGTTGAATCGTTATCAGATTGTACGCCTGTCTGTTTTTTATAAAATGCTGGAACAACTTCTTCTGCCTTGCCAACAAAAAACTCTGCATTATCTATATTATTAATCTTAGCATTATTCTTTGCATCTTCTATGGCCTGTGGTACTATCTCAACTCCATATACCTTACCTGCTTTCTTTGCAAGGAATAATGATATTGTTCCAATGCCACAATACATATCCCATACGCTTTCATTTCCTTTAAGCCCTGCAAACTCAAGTGCCTTGTTATATAAAACCTCTGTCTGCTTAGGGTTAACCTGATAGAATGAAAGCGGCGAAATCTGAAACTTTATATCCCCTATATAATCCTCAATATATGGTCTTCCGTAAAGAGTTATACATTCTTTGCCAAGAATCACATTCGTATCTTCTTTGTTTATGTTTACAACCAGTGATGCAACATTTAACTTAAGCTTCTGTATAGCTTTAACCAGTCCGTCTGCTGCCTCTTTTCTTAGCATTTTCTTAGTCACAAGACATATCATAACCTCATCTGTATGATATCCTGTCCTTATAAGCACATGCCTGACTGTTCCTTTATGTATATTTTCATTGTAAGCACGTACCCTGTATTCCTTCATCCATTCTTTTACAGCGTTAAGTATAAATGCATTATCTCTATGTCCAAGCATACAGTCATCATCAGGACATGCAATAATCGAATGTGTATGGCCTGCATAAAAGCCCATGACAATATTGCCGTCCTTATCCTCACCTACAGGATACTGTGCTTTGTTCCGGTATCTGAAAGGTGTATCCATACCAAGTATCTCACACATTTCATAGTCAGCACCTTCTGTAAGTCCACCTATTCTTAGCAAATTATCTTTTACAAGCTTCTGTTTATATTTAAGCTGTGCATTATAATTCATAGCCTGTATCTGGCAGCCCCCGCACTGTCTGGCAATCGGACATGCTGGTTCCACTCTGTCCTCAGATGGTTTAATTATATCCATCAGTCTTGCATAGCCATAATTCTTTTTAGCTTTCATTATTTTAACACGTACAACATCACCGATTACTGTATCCTTCACAAACAAAGTATAACCGTCTACTTTTCCAATTCCTTCACCAGATACACCTATATCTTCAATAGTCAGCTCCACACAATCATTCTTACTGTATGACATCCTTATCTCCATTTCCACTTATCTTATATTTTTCTATCTTTTTTCCTGTTTTACTGCATTTTCGATCTGCTCGTTATAGCATTACAATGATGTCATGGTCAAAAGATGTCCTAAAAGCTTGTTCTTCTTATATTAGAATCCAGCCATCTGTTAAAGCCAAGCCAGTCATTGGTATCCTTCGCTTCAAAGCACTCCCTTAATGTTTCAAGCTTTGCATCTATATTATCTGCCATTGAAAGTGCTACTGCTTCTGCTATTGCAGGCTTTTTAGGTGAACCATATTCAAGCTCACCATGATGTGATAATATACAATGTCCCATCTCATTTGCTATTATTGGTGGAAAATCTGGTATATTCTTTATCTTTTCCATAACCATCTCATATCCCATAACAATATGTCCTAAGAAATTCCCCTCATCTGTATAATCATTTCTTGGGAATTCAGAAAGCTCCTTTACCTTTCCTACATCATGGAGCATTGCACAGCTTATAAGAAGATCTCTGTTTAAAAAATCATAATTCGTGCTAATCTTATCACACAACCTTGTAACACTAAGACTATGCTCAAGAAGTCCACCTAAAAAACCATGATGTACTGTCTTTGCAGCTGATGTATTCTTAAATCTTTTGATAAATGCTTCATCATCCACAAAAAAAGCTGTAAGAAGCTGTTTTATGTACACATTTTCTATACTATTGACATAGCCAAGAAGTTCCTTGTACATATCTTCAATATCAAACCTTGAAGCTGGTATATAATCTGACTGTGAATATTCATTTTCTGCTGCCACACGTGCTCTTTCTATCTTAAACTGAAGTGCACCATTGTAACTTGTCACCTGTCCACTTACATATACATAATCATTTACATCAAAGTCTCCTATTCCACCAGAATTCACATCCCATATCTTGGAATCTATCTGCCCTGTTTTATCTGCAAGCATTACATTCTCATATTCTTTGCCTGTCTTTGTAAGTGCTGTTGACTTTGACTTGCATAAGTATACATCAGATATTCTGTCGCCATCTTTAAAAGTTTCAATAAATCGCATAATTAAATTCTCCATTCCTATTACAAATAATCATTATTTTTCTTTAGCTTATCTTAGCTCAACTGATACGTCATAGGACGCATCAAAGTATCCTGATTTTCCCTTTCTTTTTATGGATACATTAATAACCTGTCCTGCCGAGCTGTCATATATCTTATCATTAAGTCTTTGTATAGAATAACAAGGCATTTTGTTTATGCCCTGTATTATATCGCCTGGCTGCAGTCCTGCCTGATATGCTGGTGAATCATTATCCACCTTTGATATATATATTCCCATTGGAATCCCATTCTTTTCTGAAAGCTCACTATCCACATTCTGGGCTACTATTCCAAAATACATCTTTCCCTGCCTGTTAATCATACACTCAATCATACATTTAAGGTCAGATATTCCTATTGCTTTAAGCTTGGAATCTGAATTCACCTGGGATATTCCTACGACATTGCCATCTGAATTAAATAAAAAGCCATAATCATCCTTCATGCATGAAAGATTAGTCTCAAATATCTCATAATTGTTATCTATGGAATTGGCCACGGTTCTGTTCGTTATAGTCCCATAATCAATAGCACCACTTGTTCCATATATCTTCCCTGTAGCTATTACCATATCACCTTTGTTTAGTACATAAGAGTTGTCAAGATCCGCAACCTTCATATACTGGCTATCAGCATCTGTCACCTGTGTATCGTATATGCTTATTATACTTATACCCGTCAGTTCATCAGAGCATACAAGCTCCGCCTTATATTCATCAGAATCCTGCACAACAACCGCATATTCTTCTACAGCCGCAGTATATGTCTGTGAGGTTAATATCATATATCTCCCATTCAGATGTCCTACAAGCAGCCCCATCGTAGAATATCCTTCAACATTATTTTCCAGTTTTACAAGATCATCCTGTATCTCTTCTGACACATATGGCGTATCACTATCATTGTCATTATAATGACCTGATACATATTCCCTGACTGTAACAACTGTTCTTTGCACATCAGATACCTTGCTTCTTAATGACTGTATGATTGCATCATAATCATTCTTAATCTGTCTCTGATCTTCTATCTGCTGCGTTTCAGGATCAGGATACTCATCCCTTGTAAATTCTATATGATCAACGACTCTGTTTCTTACAGCTATTTTATCCATGATCACTGGTATAACTATCTTATCTGCAACAGCATATATAACGCCTATAGCTATTATAAGAAGAAGTATTTTCACAGTCTTGATAAGTCTTCTGTATTTCACCTTGGGGCTTGGCACTATCCTCTCTGTATACAGCGGATATTCCTGCTCATGTCCGTTATTTTTGTGTTCCATATTATTCCTCAGCGCTCATTATATCATAATTTACTCTTTTTATGATAACTTATATTTATGAACAAACTATGTCAAAGCTATTAATAAGCGTTCCTTTTTTGCATATTTATTACTATATCATATAGTTTTTTATGCGCAAATGCTGTAAAATACATTTATAAAAAATAATATATCGGAGTACTACATTGAATAAAAAAACTTTAATAACACTTGAATATAATAAAATAATATCAGCCCTTGTGTCTATGGCATGTTCTGATGGTGCCAGACAGACTCTTAAGGCTCTTGTTCCAATGAATAACATTGATGATATCAACGCAGCTCTTGATGAAACAAACGATGCTCTCACAAGAGTTTACCAGAAAGGCAGCGTAGATTTCTCAAGAATAAAGGATATACGTGCAAGTCTTGCCCGTCTTAAGGTTGGAAGCTCTCTTAACGCTCTTGAGCTTCTTAACATCAGCATGCTTCTTGAGTGTGCTGCTCATGTTAAAAACTATTATGAAACAAGAAATGATTCTATCCAGCCTATGATAGATATTCTTGACCCTCTTACACTTCTTGGGAATGCCATCAGGAAATGTATTATATCAGAGGATGAGATAAGCGATGATGCAAGCTCTACACTGCGCGATATAAGACGCAAAAAAAATCAGGCTGCTGACCGCATACACACTGAACTTAATAAGCTTTTGAATTCACCATCAACAAGAACATATCTTCAGGATTATGTCATAACAACAAGGCAGGGAAGATTCTGTCTTCCTGTTAAAGCTGAATACAAATCAGCAATGCCAGGTATGGTACATGACCAGTCAGCCACAGGCTCAACACTTTTTATAGAACCTGCCTCTGTTGTTAAGCTTAACAACGATATTCGCGAGCTTGAACTTAAAGAACAGGCTGAGATTGAAGTTATACTTGCAGACTTAAGTGAAAAGGCCTCTTGTCATACTGATACACTTTTATCTGATTATAACATTCTTACACAGCTTGATTGTATATTTGCCAAAGCCCTGCTATCAAGGCACTATAACTGCAGCCGTCCTGTTATGAATACTGACGGTCGCATTAACATAAAGAAGGGAAGACATCCTCTCATTGAACCACATAAGGTTGTTCCGATTGATATATACCTTGGAACAGATTTTAACCTTCTTATAATAACTGGTCCTAATACCGGCGGTAAAACTGTTTCGCTAAAGACTGTAGGTCTCCTTACTCTTATGGCTGAGGCCGGGCTTAACATCCCCGCACTTGACCACTCCGATATAGCTGTATTTGATGATATATTTGCTGATATCGGTGATGAACAGAGTATTGAGCAGAGTCTTAGTACCTTTAGTTCACATATGACTAATACTGTTGATATCCTAAAGAAGGCTGACAGTAGAAGCCTTATATTGTTTGATGAAATAGGTGCCGGAACTGATCCTACTGAAGGTGCAGCCCTCGCAATATCCATACTTGATAATCTTCACAAACGTGGAATAACCACTATGGCAACAACCCACTACAGTGAAATCAAGATGTATGCGCTTACAACTGATGGCGTAGAAAATGCATGCTGTGAGTTTGATGTTGAATCTCTTCGCCCTACTTATCGTCTTCTTATTGGTATTCCTGGCAAAAGTAATGCATTTGCAATATCAAAAAAGCTTGGCTTATCTGATGAAATCATAGCTGATGCTTCAAGACGTCTTGATTCAGAAGATATAAGATTCGAAGATCTTGTAACAGACCTTGAACAAAGCCGTGTAACTATTGAAAAAGAACGCGAAGAGCTGGCTCAGTATAAGGAACAGATTAAGACCCTAAAAGCTGAACTCACAAAGAAAACTGAAAGGCTTGATGAGCGTACTGATAAAATCATAAGAAAAGCCAACGAAGATGCTGCACGCATACTTCGTGATGCCAAGGAATATGCAGATAAGACTATTAATGCCATGAATAAGCATGGTATGTCAGTCAAAGAGCTTGAAAAGCATCGTAGTGAAATACGCGAAAAAATAAACAACCGTCAGGAAAAGCTTAAACTTGAACCAGTTAAACCTCAGACCATAAAGGCTCATGATATATCTGAATTCAAGCCTGGCATGCATGTTAAGGTTCTCACTATGAATGTTATAGGTACAGTTACACAGGTACACAAGAACAAAAATCAGGTTTCTGTACTTATAGGAAGCCTTAATACCAAGATGGATATAAAAAATCTTGCTATCCTTAAAGGCTATAAAGACCCAGAAGATAATAAAGCAGCAGCTTCAAAGTCTGGCAGCGGTTCAAGTAAAATCAAAATGTCAAAGTCTTCTTCTGTTTCATCGGAAATAAATCTCCTTGGTTATACCGTAGATGAAGCAATAGCAGTACTTGATAAATATCTTGATGATGCATATATTGCGAAGATTCCACAGGTAAGAATTGTACATGGTAAAGGCACAGGTGCACTGCGCTCCGGTATAACCTCTTATCTTCGTGGAATACCTTATATAAAAGAGTTCCGCTTAGGACAGATAGGTGAAGGGGCCGAAGGCGTGACTATTGTTACATTTAAAGACTGACATACTATGATATTTTATCGTAAAGAAAAGGAGACCCCTTATGGTTACTAAACAAAAAATCCTTATCGTGGATGATGATGAAAATATAGCAGAATTGATTTCTCTGTATCTTACTAAAGAATGTTTTGAAACAAAGATTGTATATGATGGGGAAAGTGCACTAGATGCACTTCCTTCATTCAAGCCCAATCTCATCCTTCTTGATCTTATGCTTCCTGGTATTGATGGTTATCAGGTATGCAGGGAAATAAGAAAGAATAATAACACCCCTATAATTATGTTATCTGCAAAAGGTGAGACATTTGATAAAGTTCTTGGGCTTGAACTTGGGGCAGATGATTATATGATTAAACCATTTGAAACCAAGGAGCTGGTTGCCCGTGTCAAGGCAGTTTTAAGACGCTATCATCTTCCTCAGTCAGCAATAACTCCTAACGAATCTTCCAAATGTGTAACTTATCCTGACCTTGTTGTCAATCTTGATAACTATTCAGTAACCTACTATAAAAAATCAGTAGAAATGCCGCCAAAAGAGCTCGAGCTGCTGTATTTTCTTGCTTCGGCTCCTAACCAGGTATTTACAAGAGAACAGCTCCTTGACAATATATGGGGCTATGATTATATAGGTGATACAAGAACTGTGGATGTACACATTAAAAGAATACGTGAAAAAATAAATGACCATGACAAATGGGCAATAGAAACAGTATGGGGTATCGGCTATAAGTTCGTAACCAGATAATGCTTTATATACGTATTCATGCATGGCTGTTATGCACTTAAGCACCATACACACATTTAAGATGGGAGATTAGTGTGAAAAATAAGATTTTTCACACGCAAGAATGGAGATTGATATGAAATACAATATGCTTATAAAGCAGATTTTACTATATATAGTTGTTGCCATAACCAGCTTTGCAGCTGTTACAACTATATGCTATAGATGTGATTATAACAGAATATATAATTATTATTCCAATAATCTTTATCAGCAGGCAACACAAATATCTGTTGAATATGGTACTGACTTTCTTGCCTCTAATCGTATGCCGGCTATAAGAACTAATCTTAACATATTATCCCATCTTAATAATACACGCATAATGTTTATTGAGCCTGAAGGAAAAGTACTGCTTGACACTGGATATACAGGCAAGGCATCCAAAGAAGACTGCCTTTATGAAGTGGAAGACTTTGACTACGGAAGCCTTAACGGAGAGCACTCTCACCTTGGCAACTTTTTTGGGCTGTTCAACGAAAATATGCTTAGTGTGTATTCTCCTATAACCAGTGATTTTTCAATTGTTGGATATGTTGTCATAAACCTTCCTGAAAGTGTGCTTACCGACCGTGTTTACCAGACATTTAACACTAACTATCTGACACTTGCTATTTCTATGATATTGTCTTTATCTATGCTCATATTATATTTTGTATATATACATGCACCTATAAACGAACTTACTAAAGCAACTATCGAATATGGAAAAGGAAATCTGTCTTACCGCATACAGTCTAAACACAACGACGAAATAGGACGACTTGCGGCATCACTTGACTATATGGCACAGGAATTAAACGAAATGGATAAATTCCAGCAGAAATTCTTATCTAACATATCCCATGATTTCCGCTCTCCTCTTACTTCTATAAAAGGGTATCTTGAGGCTATTGAGGATGGCACCATACCTGCTGAGATGATAAATAAGTATATAAACATTGTTCTTTTTGAGACTGACCGACTTACTAAGCTTACAAGTAATATCCTTACGCTTAATGAGCTTGACCCTAAAAGCGTACGGCTTGATATAAGCACATTTGATATCAACTCTGTTATTAAACATACTATAGAAACACTTGAGGGAACATGTAAGAAAAAAAACATCAAGTTCAGCCTTACATTTGCTGGGAATATTGAAAATGTAAAAGCTGATAAGCAGAAAATCCAGCAGGTTATTTATAATCTTATTGATAATGCAATAAAGTTCAGCCACGATAATTCTTTCATATACGTAACCGTCAGGGAAAAAGGTGAAAAAGCACAGATATCCATAAAAGATTCCGGAAGCGGTATATCTAAAGAGGATATTGACAAAATATGGGACAGATTCTATAAATCAGATGCTTCACGAGGCCGGGATAAAAAAGGTTCTGGTCTTGGACTGTCTATTGTCAAAGAAATTATCCAGGCCCATGAAGAACATATCGATGTCATAAGCACTAAAGATGTAGGAACTGAATTTATATTCACACTCCCACTAGATAAAAAGTAAATACTATACTATCTGTTAGCCACTGGAAAACCTTTAGCTGTACTACTACTATTCATCCTTCCAATGAAGCTTATGCAGATGTCCATTAAGGCGCATGTCTTTAAAATCATGCTGCCTTAATGCTTCATATGCCACTATTGCAACCGAATTCGACAGGTTTAAAGACCTTATATCTCCTATCATGGGTATTCTTATACATGTATCTTCACTAGAAACAAGAATATCCTCTGGAATACCTGCGCTTTCCTTACCAAACATTATATAGCAGTCATCTTCATAATGCACATCAGAATATGTTTTATGTGCCTTGGTTGTTGCCATATATATTTTAGCACCTGGATTCTTTTTCAGAAAATCCTCATAATCGTTATAAACCGTAACATCCAGTTTATCCCAGTAATCAAGCCCTGCTCTTTTAACCATCTTATCATTAATGCTAAAGCCTAATGGTTCTATAAGATGCAGCCTTGCTCCTGCTGCCACACATGTTCTTCCTATATTTCCAGTATTAGCTGGCATTTCTGGTTCATGTAACACTATATTAAGCATATTATTTCTTTCTGTTAGTCCTTTCTCTTATTCCGTCTTAATAGCTATATCAAGCTCAAGTGAAAGTCCATCTCCTGCCTGTATAGGAACACATATATTCTGTGCATATGTCTGTGTTATCGTCATAGAGCCCTGACATACAGTCGGTGGTGTTATATCTATCACAATTCCCTTTGTTGAAAATATGGTTGCTGCATTACCCATAATCATATTTCCAAGTTCACTTATAGCACTTGTTGCCATATCGTCAAGCTCTGTTACAGGCATTCCCATCATCATTCTTGAGGCTACGTTAAGTGCATTGGCATATGAAAACGCCATAAGTACCTGCCCCTTCATCTCACCTGTAATACCTATCATAATCGCAACAGTTTCATCCTCGAACTCAGTTTTCTTAACATATGGTTTTCCTATACTCATATCTGTCTGACATATGTCTTTCATAATGCTTGTTGCTGCCATAAGAAATGGGTTTATCAAATCCGCACTAATACCTGCCATATTCTGTTCCTCCTGTCTGTATTTAAACTCAATTAACATTTACCTTAATGTATAAAACCAGCTGCTATTAACCTGGCTTTCATATAGATGGCTAAGAGAATACGACATTGAATCATCATAGCTTATTTATAAAGTTCTTTATCCTTCTTAGTCCTTCTTTAAGACTATCTAGTGAATATGCATATGATATTCTTACAAAGCCTTCTCCACTTTCGCCAAACGCCGTTCCCGGAACTACTGCTAACTTCTGGTCTTCAAGAAGTTTGTTTGCAAACTCTTCAGATGTCATTCCGAATTTTTTAATAGATGGGAATATATAAAATGCACCAAATGGTTCAAAACAATCTATACCCATCTCTCTTAATTCATGGACAAGATATCTTCTTCTCTGATCGTAAGCAGTAACCATCTTTTCAACTTCCATGTCACAGTTTTTAAGTGCCTCAACTGCTGCAAACTGACTGTTTGTAGGTGCACACATGATAGCATACTGATGAAGCTTTATCATCTGTTTTATAATATAGTCCGGACCACATGCATATCCTAATCTCCATCCTGTCATGGCAAATGCCTTGGAGAAACCATTAATCATAATAGTTCTTTCCTTCATGCCTGGAAGGCTTGCTATAGAACAATGCCTTTCATCACCATATGTAAGCTCTGAATATATCTCATCTGATATAATATATAAATCATTCTCTATAATAACTGGTACAAGCTCCATAAGCTCTTCCCTTGTCATGATTGCACCTGTTGGATTATTAGGGAATGGCATAATAAGTATCTTTGTCTTATCCGTAATATGTTCAAGAAGTTCTTCTTTTGTAAGCTTGAACTGGTTCTCTTCCTTAAGATTAACAAACACTGGTACTGCATCTGCCATAACAGCACATGGAAGATATGAGACATAGCTTGGCTGAGGTATTATGACCTCATCACCAGGATCTACCATACATCTTAAAGCTATATCTATGGCTTCACTTCCACCAACAGTAACAAGAGTTTCTTTCAGCGGATTGTATACCACGTTATATTTCCTTGCCACATAGTTACATATTTCTTCTCTTAATTCTTTCAGTCCGGCATTGGATGTATAGAATGTACGTCCCTTTTCAAGTGCATATATTCCTTCTTCTCTTACATTCCATGGTGTATCAAAATCAGGCTCTCCAACACCTAGTGAAATAGCATCCGGAATCTCATTTACAACATCGAAGAACTTTCTGATACCAGATGGCTGAATATCAATAATTTTCTTAGATAAAGCATTTCTCATGGTGTCACCAGCATCCTTTCATCCTTATATTCCTCGTCTAATACAGTTCCATAATCTTTATACTTCTTAAGTACAAAATGTGTAGATGTACTTAATACAGAATCAAGTGGTGCAAGCTTAGTATTAACGAACTGTGCAACAGACTTCATAGTTTTACCTTCGATTATAACTGTAAAATCGAATCCACCAGACATAAGATATACTGATGTCACTTCATCATACTTATAAATAGTCTCAGCTATACTGTCAAAGCCAAGTCCTCTTTGTGGTGTAACTTTAACCTCTATGAGTGCAGTGACCTTCTCTTCACCTGTTTTATCCCAATTGATAAGGGTATTGTAACCACATATAATATGTTCCTTTTCCATGTCTGCAATCTCATTCGCGACTTCATGCTCCGCGACTCCAAGCATAACCGCCATATCGTGAATGTCTATTCTTGCATTTTTTTCTAACAAGTTAAGGATTTTTTCTCTCATATCATTATACCCTTTCAATTAATTATAGTTTTAATGCTGCACTTCTTATCTATATATAGTACAGCCAGTTTTACTCAACACTGCGATACAGTTCATCCTGTTTAGGAAGATCAAGAAACCTCTCCTCATCTTTGTTATGAAGTATGCGCTGGCTTCCTTTTATAACCTTTCCTATAACCTGTGCCTCTATATTACAGCTTTTAAGTATATTTATAATATCACAATCGTTGTCTGATGTCATTAACAAACATCCCATGGATTCAAGCTCATATGGATTGACATTAAGCAGCTCACATATTTCTATTATTTCCTGTCTGACTGATATGCTTCTTATATCCACATCAAGTCCTGTATGCCCATATTCGCTCATATCCCATAAAGCACCGAATATCCCGCCTTCTGAAACATCATGCATATAACAGTTTATATTATTCTTCCTTAAAAGCTCAACAACATCACCTATATACAGTTCTTCATCGCTGCCATACGCCTTTGCGGTATAGTCATCACTATACCTTGCCTGTACAATATCAGAATTACTGTCTATAAGCTGTCTTATCCCGCTCATCCCTATATATCCAGTCATTATAATGCTTTCTCCAGGCTGTGGCTGCTTTCTTTGCTCTTGTCTTACACCTACTGCTGTAACTGTAACCATGGGAGATGTCACATTGCCACTTACTGTTGTATGGCCTCCTGTTATTGACACTCCTGTTATTGCTGACTGTCTCGTAAGCTGTGCTATAACTTCTCTTAAACGTATTTCTCTTGAATCTTTATCCATGACAATGCAGTCACTGAGTCCAACTGGAACTCCACCTGCTGCATATATGTTATTAACTGCCTTTATCACAGGCATATAACCACTTGCTGTTGCCATAAGCAATGTATCCATGCAATCTGATGATATATCAGCCTGGCATGCTAACTGCACTTCTCCTGCATCCTGTCCTATATCAAGTCTTTTCACATACTTTCCACGTACAGTATTCACAGGTTTTAATACCGACCTGGATAGAATTGTATCTGACACTTTTCCTGTCTTCATATAATCATCCTTTTCATATTTTTCTCTTGCACATATTTTTAATTGCAACTATACTATGATGTAAGGGTCACATGGTATTGCAACTCTTACCTATATAGATGGATTACTGCTTTGTCAGCTTTCTATTCTAGATAAGTGCTGAAACTGCCATTGGAAGCACCATCGCAAGTATAAGAATGACTACTATAACCGCTGCAACAACCCTTTTAGTTTTGTTATTCTTTAAATTAATCATGATATCCTCTTTTCTGCATACATCAAGGAGTTTAATATGCATTTTATATTGCCTTATTTTATAATAATATTAGTTGCAATTCAACTTTATATTAAAAAAAGTGATACTTCACAGAAAAATAACATTAAAAAGTTCTGGGAACGCGAGCAAAAAGCTAACGCAACAAGAAAGAAAGATATAAGTACTTTAAAATATATCGAATGGGACACAACTCTTCCTGTTAAAGAAAATAACACTTTACTGTCAGATATTCTAAAAAACAACCCGGAGGCTGACAGCGCATACAATAAAATCATATCTGTTAAGGATAAAAATATAATTAACCTTACAGAATATTCGAACACTGATTTAAAGCTTAAGTATGGCGTTGCTAATCTTGAGGCTCTTACAGAGTATGAAGATAATTACACACTGCTTATAAAGAATCTTGCGATCCTTGGACATATTCTTAAAGAGCAGGATGATATCACTGATGCCACACATTATCTTGAATATAGTATACGCATTGGTTCAGATATCCGCTCATGCTATGCTGATTTAAAGGATATATATATAAGCCAGAATCATACAGAAAAAGTAGAGAAGCTCAGACAGTATGCTTCCTTGATTAAGTCTGTCAACAAAGAGCTGATTATAAATCTGCTTAATGATTAGCGTATAGAAAAAAGGCTTGCTCCATTGCAAAGCAACGAAGCAAGCCTAATAATCTCATAAATCCAACACCATAAAATACCGTGTCCTACTTACCATATTCTGATATAATCCTGTCTATGTTTCTGGATGCTATGCTCTTAGTCATCTCTTCAACAGGAATATCCAGAACTATATTGTGTTTCTTAACAAGTGCTGTAAGATAATTCTTCTGTGCCTCTGTTATCGGGCTATCCTTCTTAACATTATATACTAGCTCTGCAGCTGTCTCAAACCCGGAATCATCTGCTTTTATCTGATACATTTTCCAGTATATGGCACTTGCACTAAGTGCATCATCTAAAGCCCTGTGTGAACTGCCAGGATCGACCTTAAGATACTCACATAGATAATCAAGCTTCTTATGCTCCAGCTCTGGAAGTATCCTTCTTGCCATTTTAAGTGTATCTATGCCTTTAACACTGAATGTAATATTATTATTAATCGCAGCTTTCTTTAAAAAGCTGTAATCAAATATTATATTATGTCCAAGTATCGGATAATCTCCTATAAAATCAAGAATATTCCTGATTTCATCTTCTATCCTTGGTTTATCCGTAAGCTCATTGTTATGTATTCCTGTCAGCTCTACAACACGTTCACCAACAGTTATCCCAGGATTAATAAGCGTAGAATATGTAGCAGCCACATTGCCCTGCTCTACTTTTGCCATACCTATTTCTATTATCCTGTCATATGCCGGATTAAGACCAGTTGTCTCAAGATCCAGCGCTATGTAACTATCTATCATTCTTTTTCTTCTCTTTCAGATATTCTTCACCAATTACATTACCTATAATCCCCAGATAATCTATATCAACCTCTGGCCATTTTTTCAGCTGTCTGTTTCTGTTAAAAGATATAACGCAGAAATTATTTTTACCGTTATTTATAATTGTTCTGTCAACACACGCAACAACCTGTATCAGCTGTTTGATGCCCATCGTATCATACGCTTTAAACATATGTGGTGCTTTACGTTCATAGAGAATAATATTCTCTATTGTCTTTATTCCATCATCCCTGAAATCCGGTATATAATTATCTTCCTTTAAAAATTCACCATTTTCCTCAAGTTCTGGAACAGTACCAGCTAACACATATCTCTTGTCATCATACATATCATATAAAAATATACTGTCTATCTCAAATGCTGACATAATCATATCAAGACATTCTCTAGAATCCCTTGTCTTACATATATACTGCTGGATAAAATCGTTAACTATACTAAGTTTTCTGTATTTATAAAAGACCTTCTCAGTTGTCGCTACAACCTCATCACTCATTATATAGCTTTGGTGAAGATCAGGATGATATATGATATATCTGTTTTTTCCCTTTTCCTTAGCAAGATACAGCATTTTATCAGCTATCAGAAACAGCTTATCAAAATCACTTGCATCATCAGGATATGAGGCAGTACCTATTGAGCATGTAATCTTGTTAATATCCCTTACATCATCATGATACAGCCACGATATATTATTCTTTATAGTACGAAGTATGCTTCTTATAGATTCATCATCTTCAAAATGCTCCATAACAATAAACATTTCATCTCCGCCTATACGTCCACACATACCATTGTGACCGACAGCTTCCCTTAATATCTGTGCAACATCACGCAGCACCTCATCACCAAACATATGTCCATATGTATCGTTGATGGTTTTAAAATCATCTATATCTATAATGGCAATCGTTACCTTATGATTCACTCTCTTATCTATGAGTTTTTTAGCATAATTGGTAATTGCTTTTTTATTAAGAAGCTCTGTTCCTGCATCTCTTAGCTCATCCTGTACAGAAACATCTTCAGCTGGATATTCTTTGTTTTGTGTAAGACTTATAGCCCCCGCTATTATATTCTCACCATCATTCCTATGTATTCTTTTACCCTTAAATGTATACCAGTATGCTGCTTCATCATAATCTGCAAGCTTCATCTTTATATCTCTTGTAAAATAAGACTCGCCCGATGCTATAGCCATGCACAGACCTTCAAAATCCTTTATGCTATGACTGTCAATCATGCTGTTATCAAGCTTCTCACTGCTCCATACACCAAGTTTTCCCTCATATAATACTATCGTCTGACTTCCATTGCCTGGTAATATTATTCTTAAAGAATCTTTGCTTATATTATACGTAAAAAGATAATCTCCTATAATACTTAAGAATTCTGTCTGTATCTCTGATATCTGTTTAAGCTCCTCATTCTGTCTTTTTAAGGTATACATATCTGTGATTTCAAGATTATAATACCTTCCTGATGTCTTATCATGATATGGTTTTATAAAAACACGCATCCATCTGTAATCACTATCACGGCTTTTTAATCTGATAGACACATATACCTGTTCTCCCTCATCTACTTCCTTTATTGCTGTTTCAAACTTTACTACATCTTCTGGGTAAATAGCATGTGTAAATATAAGATTCGATGTTTCACCAAGAAACATAAAAAGACTTTCATCTGCCTTAACAATGTTCATATACTCACTTACTATAATGTCAGCGTTAACATTATAATATTTAGCAATCTTTTCCATAACAGCCTCCGGTAAGCTAATCATCACTCTTGTTTGTTAAAAAAATGACAAGTCAAAATAGAAACATAGCTATGTTACCCTTTATACCTTGTACATCCTTCTTATCTTATGTTCATTAATATTTTCTCTGGTTTTATTAAAAAAAGCGGGTGATGGGAATCGAACCCACGTATCTAGCTTGGAAGGCTAGTGTTCTACCATTGAACTACACCCGCATAATGTATATATAATTATATATAAGTGCCTAGAACCGGAATCGAACCAGTGACACGAGGATTTTCAGTCCTCTGCTCTACCGACTGAGCTATCTAGGCATATTGTGATCATCTGTTAATCATGGTGGTCATATTAACCTCATATCACTGACACAAGCAATAAACACTCTCTATCATCAAATACTTGAATATATTATCATACTTACATCATACTAGTCAACTGCATTTTTCAAGTTATTATCTTCTCTGTTATTATCTTCACGTTATTATCTTCGTTTTTAAGTTATTATCCTATAGTTATTGTCTGACTGTTTTTATATGATGTCAGGGCAGCCCCTGACACCATTAATATAATCCTTAAGCTGTTTTAAGCGTTCATACCTAAACAGCTTATATTTCTCTTTTATTTTTCTTTATTCATATACTTTTCATACATATCAGGTCTGAACTGCTGCGTTCTTTCTAAGGATTTCTTATGTCTCCACTCTTCTATCTTTCCATGGTGTCCTGAAAGAAGTACATCCGGCACCTTAAGTCCCTTATATTCTGCCGGTCTTGTATACTGCGGATACTCAAGCAGTCCATCCGAAAAGCTTTCTGTCTGTGCTGATTCTTCATTGTTTAACACACCCGGAACAAGACGTGATACAGAATCAATAACAACCATGGCTGGCAATTCTCCGCCTGTCAGGACATAATCACCTATAGAAACATAATCTGTTACTATAAGCTCTAATGCTCTTTCATCTATGCCCTCATAATGTCCACATAATATAACAAGTTCTTCTTCCTTTGCGAACTCTTCTGCCATACTCTGGTTGAATGTATGCCCCTGCGGAGTCATATATACCACTCTCGGTCTTTTTTTGCATCCTGCAGCAATACTTTCATATGCATCACACACCGGTCCTGCCTGCATGACCATGCCGGCTCCACCGCCATATGGATAATCATCAACCTTCATATGCTTGTTCTGCGAAAAGTCCCTTATATCTACTGCCTCTACACACAGTGCACCCGATTCAATCGCTCTACCTGTGATACTCGTATTTAGTCCATCCAGAATCATCTGTGGAAAAAGTGTCATTACATAGAATTTCATTATTTAGCCGCTCCTGCTAACTTATTCAGGAAAAATGGATAATAATTATGATTAAGATTATATCCACCTGTTGAATATTTTGTATTCAGATAGCCAGAACCATCTTTAAATGAATCTGCTATATCTACAAACACAGCACCCATTGTTGTTGCATCTTCTGCAAGCTTCTTATTCGCATCATTTATGTCCGACTGTTTAATCTTAACTGATGATTTTGCTTCAAAGCTTTCTGTAACAGGAAGTAATGAAACAACATATATCTTTGCCGATGGAATATTTTCTTTAAGTGCTGCTACTAAGTTCTCTATTCTTTCTGCAACATCCGTTCCTGATCTTGTTCCATAGTTAAGGTCATTAAGTCCTACAAGCAGGAATATTTTGGATGGTGTTCTGTCTTTAACATCTGATATATAATTATGAGCCTTATCTGTTGTAAGATTATTATCTGACACGATATTGCCTGTACCAAGATATCCGTAATCCTGTATACCTTCTATAATCATATCTCCAAAAAGAACTGTGTCCGCATATAAATCATTTGTTGAATATTCTTCTTCATCCGCAGGATCTGTTATCTTTACAACACTTCCGTTAGAAGCCATAGCTGCTGTTGTCTGTGTTGTATTATCATTTACAGAAGCTGTTGTCTCCTGTGTACTGCCTGCTGTGGTCTGTATTTCTGTTTTATCTGCAGAAGCTGACATTGTTGTGCTGTTGTTATTCTTATTATCCGGTTTTCCACTGCCATCCGGTTTTCCAACACTGCATGCTCTTAATACTACTACTGCTGCTATTACTATAACTATAACCGACACAGCTCCGATTATTGGATTCTTATACTTATTCCATAATCTCATTTTACGGTTAAGCTGTATCTTCTTTCCATCATTATTATCTGCTGCCATATCTGACTCCATTTCTTAATTTCCTACCAGCGAAGTTTTCTTAACACTACTGCCGATGTTTTTCTTAATCCTATATCAAGCTTTCCATCCTTAAGCCTGTATCCCTGCCTGTCTATAGTATATCCACCATCAAATGTCACCATTATCTGTTCAACATCCTCATCCATGCCAAGTCCGGTTTCCCATACAGGAACCTTTACTCTTGTTTCATCTTCGCCGTTGTTAACAACCACAACAACTGCATCATTCATATTGAATCTTCCATATGCAATAACATTGTGTTCTGAACAAAGCTGCTTATACGAACCTGTTCTAAGCACTTCATTCTCCTTATGCATCTTTATAACATCCTTATGGAACTGAATAAGCTCCTTATCCTCATGTCCCCATGGATATGTTCTTCTATTATCAGGATCTGTAAATCCACATACACCTGCTTCGTCTCCATAGTATATTGTTGGTGCACCAGGCCAGGTCATCTGTATAACGACCGCCTCCATAAATACTGCTTTATTTACATTCTGGTTAGCTGCATCCGGTCCTAAATCTGCAACCCTTCCTACAACGTGATTAGTTCTTGTAAGGAATCTTGAATGATCATGATTTGACAGTTCATTCATGGATATGGCAAAGCTCTGTCCACCCATTCGTGCCATATTATGATGCATTGCACCAAAGAAATAAGCAGGATTGCCTAATGAATCCGGGCGCATTTCATCGCTATGCTTTTCCATTCCTGTAAGAAACCATGTCACTGGCTCCATGAATGCATCATAGTTCATGATCGTATCCCATTCGTCTCCCTGCAGCCAGTCATATGAATCTCCATAATTCTCAGCAAGGATTATAGCTTCTGGATTGGCTTCCTTAACAGCCTTTCTGAACTTTCTCCAGAACTCATGATTATACTCTTTGCTATATCCAAGATCCGCTGCAACATCAAGTCTCCAGCCATCAACATTATAAGGCTCTGATACCCATTTTTTACCTATATCAAGTATATAATTCTCAAGCTCCTTTGATTCCTCATAGTTAAGCTTAGGAAGCGTATCATGCCCCCACCAGCCGTCATATGAACCATTGTCTGGCCATTGATTACCATAAAACTTAAAGAAACTGTGATATGGACTCTCGTATTTTTCATATGCTCCACACTCATAAACATCATCGCTTGAGCTGTATATATGCTCTCTGTCCATCCATTTGTTGAATGAACCACAATGATTAAATACGCCATCTATTATAACTTTCATGCCTCTTTCATGAATCTGTCTTACAACTTCTGCAAAAAAGCTGTTACTAGCTTCCAGATTCTCCCTGCTTGCAACTCTGTTTATATAGCGTGTTGCATGTGTATTGTTCTGGTCACCATCACTAAGAAGTTCTCCATCATCTTTTCTTATCACTCCAAAATGTGGATCTATATAATCATAATCCTGGATATCGTATTTGTGGTTGGATGGTGAAACAAACAAAGGATTAAAATATATAACCTCGATACCTAAATCGCTTAGATAATCAAGCTTATCCAGTACTCCTTTTAAATCTCCACCATAAAATTCCCTTACTCCCATAGATGCAGGATACTTGTCCCAGTCTTTTACCTGACAGACATGCTCTCCTATATAGCTGTACTCATTATCCAGTACATTATTAGACTTATCACCATCATAAAACCTGTCTGCAAATATCTGGTACATAACAGCTCCCTTAGCCCATGAAGGTGTTTTAAATCCTGGCATGATCTGGAAGTTATAATATATATTAAGTTCTTTTATCGCCCCTATCTGATTGTAATAGCATACGACCTTTCCTGTCTCAACCTTAAAATAATAGTAAAGCTTTTCTTCACCAACTTTAATGTCTGCTTCATAATAATCAAAAAGACCCTCAGCCTTGATCCTTGTCATAGGGTATTCTACATTATTTACATATATATACGCTTTATCTACATTATAACGTCCTGTTCTCAGTCTTATCTTTACTGTATCCCCCGGCATAGGCTCTGCCGGACTTCTATAATCCTCTGTAACGTCAGAAAACAAAGCTCTTGTATTGATGGTAGGTCTTGCATTACACATATACAACAACTTCTTTTCCCACGATGCAAGATTTTCAACTGCTGCGCTTATTATCATAGAATCTGCTCCTTGACATTAATCACATATAATTTTATATCATTGAAGGTATTTATTCAACTATAAGATATATTTATTAAGATTTCTTTAATTCATCCACCATAATACTTTCTTCAGCCTTCTTATTATAAAGTAAAAAGGACAGTCTGGGGGGACTGTCCTTTTTGGAGAAGGTATTTCACTTATTATGGGGTGTAGCAAAAAATATATAATGTATTGGGGGTTTTTACGTTAATTATAATATCATACAAAGCCCCATAAGTGTTCACAAACTTCACAATAATTGTGATATTTTTTTGTGCATACTGCACATTGTGTGTTTATAAATCAATACAATATGTGGATTTTCATAGCTCTATACCCATATTATTCTATACCCTTATTGCTCTATACTGTTACATTATCAGTAAAAAGTCCTTCAAATTCTTCTCTTGATATCTTTTCTTTTTCAAGCAAAAGCTCTGAACTCTTTTTAAGAACATCCATGTGCTCAGATATAAGCTTTTTAGCCTTAACATAACACTCATCTACTATATCCTTAACTTCCTTATCGATAAGTGCCGCAACATCTTCACCATATGGTCTTGTATGTGCAAGATCTCTTCCGATAAATACCTCATCACTATCTGTATCATAATTTATGAGTCCAAGCTTCTCTGAGAAACCATACTTTGTAACCATATCTCTTGCTGTCTGTGTTGCCTGCTTTATATCCTGTGAAGCCCCTGTTGTTATATCATCAAACACAAGCTCCTCTGCCACACGTCCACCAAGACTTACTATAATATTCTGAAGCATCTTGCCCTTTGTATTAAACATCTCATCACGCTCTGGAAGCGGCATAGTGTAACCTGCTGCGCCCATGCCGGTAGGTATGATAGATATCGTGTGTACAGGACCTACATCTGGAAGGAGATGAAACAATATAGCATGGCCTGATTCGTGATATGCTGTAATCTTCTTTTCCTTATCAGAGATAATCTTACTCTTCTTTTCAACACCTATTCCTATCTTTATAAATGCCTCTTCTACATCAGCATTTGTTATATACTTTGACTTCTTTCTTGCTGCTCCTATAGCTGCCTCATTCAATACATTTTCAAGGTCAGCTCCTGTAAAGCCTGCTGAAGTTCTTGCAAGCTTCTCAAGGTCAACATCATCACCAAGTGGTTTCTTTGCCGCATGTACCTGTAATATCTCAAGTCTTCCCTGTACATCTGGTCTTCCTACAACTATCTTTCTGTCGAATCTGCCTGGTCTTAATATCGCTGGATCAAGGATATCTATTCTGTTTGTGGCTGCCATAACGATGATGCCTTCATTCACACCGAAACCATCCATCTCAACAAGCATCTGGTTAAGTGTCTGCTCTCTTTCATCATGTCCGCCACCCATGCCTGTTCCTCTTCTTCTGGCAACAGCATCTATCTCATCTATAAATATAATGCATGGTGCATTCTTTTTTGCTTCTTCAAACATATCTCTTACTCTTGATGCACCAACACCTACAAACATTTCAACGAAGTCGGAACCAGATATGCTAAAGAACGGAACATTAGCCTCTCCGGCAACAGCCTTTGCAAGAAGTGTCTTACCTGTACCAGGTGCACCTGTTAATATAACACCCTTAGGTATTCTTGCACCGAGTGATGTATATCTTACAGGGTCCTTAAGGAAATCAACTATTTCTTCAAGTTCTTCTTTTTCTTCGTTAAGACCTGCTACGTCCTTAAATGTAACCTTGTTATCTTCACCGCTTACCATACGTGCACGGCTTTTTCCAAAATTCATCATCTTAGCGTTGCCACCGCCACCGCCGGCCTGTCTTGTAAACATCATCATAAAGAATATAAGCACTACAAGACTAAGACCAAAAGGAAGGATTGATGTAAGAAAAACACTCTGTCTTGTTACATCCTTAAGTGTATAAGATATATTTTTATCAAGTAATATTTCCTCTACCTGGTTAACATCTGATACATATACATTCTTAACATTCTGTACACCGCTTACTTTAACAGATAACTCACCAGTAGGAACCTCTGAGTTCTGTCTTATAACGACACTTTCTACTTTACCTTTGTTAACATCATTTACGAATTCACTATATGTGTAATCACTTGCTCCAGAATTCATGCGTGATACATACATAATAAACATCGCCGCAATAACAACTATAAACAGATAGATTCCCACTCCTGAAAACCTTGAACCTCTTTTATTATCCATTATAACTCTCCATTCTTATGCATTTTCCTGATTAATATCAGATGCCCGCTGCCTGATATGATATGCTGCAGTTATCAGCTCTAACGCATTATTCCCCATCATCAAGATGTACAACACCTATAAATGGGAGATTTCTATATCTCTGATCATAATCAAGACCATATCCAACTACGAATTCATCTGGGATGTTGAATCCGTTGTACTTTACATCTATATCAACTTCTCTCCTGTCCGGCTTATCAAGAAGTGTACATATACATATATCTTCTGGATTACGTTCCTTAAGCATAGGCATAAGCCTGTAGAGAGTATTACCAGAATCAATAATATCCTCAACCACAATAACATGCTCGCCTTCTATAGATTCATCAAGTTCTTTCTTTATAACTATATTTCCACTTGACTTTGTTCCACTTCCATAGCTTGAAGTCTGCATGAAATCTATCTTTACAGGAACGGTGATTCTTTTAGCTAACTCACAGCAAAAGAATACGCTTCCCTTAAGTATACATATAAGCTTTACTTCCTTCCCTTCATAATCTGCGCTGATTTTCTCACCAAGCTCTGATATTTTTGCCTGTAACTCTTCCTCTGATATCATGACACTTATCTTATGCATATCTGCCATATTTAGTTCCTCTCTTTCATATTAATCAATATCTGAAGCACGCAGCTGGTTTCATCATCCACAAGGAAGCTCTCACACCTTCTTACGCCGCACGCCCATAACACATGATTCTTATCGCATACAAGAAGTACATTATCCCTGTATGCTGATGGTATCTTTCTATCTACAAGTTCTTTTTTTAGTTTTTTAGTACTTCCATCCTTAGATACCACAATATCATCCTGTGGTTTTCTGAATCTTATATCCAGTAATTTATTAATTTTATCATAATCATAATATTTAGCATAGACATTATTTGATTTATTTATGAGAATTTTACCACTAGTTTCTGTATTTTCATCATTCTTAAAAGATATTTTTTTATCAACAAGCGAAAATGTAATATCAGATACATATTTTTCCCCATATCCTGCAATATATATATCCTTGTCAACACTAATCTTTAACGCTTCGCCATTCACGTCAAGACTGCTTATATCTACTGCTGCCTTATACGTATCTTTTAAATCTGTTATATTCTTTTTAAGAACTATATAATCATATTCTCTTTCTGCCTGTATGCCATATACTGAATGTATCTTTTTTCCTGTCTGCATTCCTGAAAGTGCAGCTATATCAGCAACATTAACAGAATATATATCCTTTGCCCTTCCAGCCAGCCTGACAAGACATTTATAAATAACCCTCTTAACAAGCAGCATATCAGCCTTATTAAGCTTATCCAGTGCTATCCTTATAATGTCAGTTTCATTATTGTTTCCACCTGTCTCTTTGTGATCCTGTATACTCTCATACACACATTCCTCATACAGCCTGTCTGTCTGCCTGTCTATATATTCATCTGCTTCCCTTATATCTTCTGCCATAGACGATATATTATTTACCGCTCTTTTATTAATATGCTCACACATATATGGAAGTATTACATTTCTTATAGCATTTCTTGTATAATCATTATCATAATTAGTAATGTCTGTGACATATGACTGTCCTCTTGCTGTTAAGTAACCTTCTATCTGGCTTCTTGTTATACACAACAAAGGTCTGCAAATGTTATCACGCACCGGTACTATTCCACGTACACCCTTTAATGAAGTACCCCGCGCCATATTCATAATAACAGTTTCAGCCTGGTCATTCATATGATGTGCAACTGATATCATAGATTTACCATCATATGCATATTTTTTGGCTATCTCATTAAATATCCTATATCTTTCAAGCCTTCCTGCCTCTTCTACTGTAAGATTATTTTTTCTTGCAATCCCCTCACAATCTATATGTTCCACGTAACAGTCAACCCCGTGTTTTTCACATAATTTCTTTGTGAATTCCTCATCTGATAATGCTTCCTGTCTTATCATATGATTAACATGAACAGCATGTATACATACATCCGGCTGATATTTTTTAACATAATCACATAGCATGAGTAAAAGGCAGACTGAATCTGCTCCGCCTGAAACTCCTGTTATGATATGCTTACAATCATCAAACATATGATTGCTTCTTATATAACTATATACTGCCCGCTCTGTTTTTACTGTATGTTTATCCATATCTTTCCTCTTTATATACCTTTATTTACTTATCCTGCTATCATATGTAAGTGACAAAAGTATTTTGTTTCTTACATCATTATCATTTTGTATATGTATCAAACAGCCCGAAGACAAGAACCGTACAATCATCAAAAACCTTTTCATGATTATATCCCATTGACTTTTTTAATATTTCATCAGCTATTGCCTTTGGCTTCTTCATCCTCACACTGTTGATTATCTCGACAAGCTTTTCTTCCTTGTTCACACATGGAAGATTATCAAGTACGCCGTCGCTTATCATTATAACATAATCTCCGTCATATAGCTTCTTGTCTGTACAATCATAGTCAACCTGCTCTAAAACTCCCATAGGAAGCGTTGATGACTTTATTATTTCAACCCAGCCTTCTCTTTTTATAAATGTTGATACCGCTCCCATTTTTATGCAGTGCATTATACCTGACTGGCAGTCAACAACACTCATATCCATAGTTACAGGATTCCCCATGCCTCCACCATTGATATATGCTGAATTAATAAAATCTATTGCTGTTTTTTCCTCAAATCCGGCATCTATGCAGTTTTCCATAAGTTCTATAACCATACGGCTCTCTATGAATGCTCTTTTACCACTTCCACATCCATCAGCTATAGCTGCAACAACTTTTCCACAGGAAAGATTGGAAACCATGAAATTATCCCCATTAAATCCACTTTTATCCTTACATTCCCTTGCCACACCTGAAAGGAATCTGAATCTGTTCTCCTGATGATATACATATTGCTGACATTCTTCATTCACAACAAGCCTGTTGTTATGGTCTGAATAATACCCGCCACCAAATACATCTGATATGATTTTTCTTATCTTTCTTTCTGATGTGCAGCCCTTCCCAAGTGTCCTTGCCTGTACAACAACCTCATTTTTTCCATTTTTGCTTTTAAGTATATTTACTTCTCTGATAACAATACCTGATATAAGTGCTCTTGATGACATATCCCTTAGCAGGCCTTTAGCAGGCTTGTCTGCTTCCAGCTGCATAAGAGTACAATCATCAAGAATATCTGCAACTAAAAACAGCTGCCTCTTAAAGCTTGGACTTTTTGCCTCATCACCTGAAGCACATTCATACGTTTCCCCTAATCTTCTGAATGTTTTTGCTGTTTCTGAAAGCCTGTTAACTGTATATGTCATACACAACTCATCACATCTACTCATAATAATCTCCATTCTTGCGCTGCTTTTCAGCGCATCTCAAGTTTGTGCGAAGCTCAAATCTTGCGTGTGAAAAATCTTATTTTTCACACTAATCTCCCCTTACGATACTTCATATACTTTTCCATTTAACAGACATCATTATATACACATACATATAAAAAAAAATGTCATATTGTGTTAAATGCCCGTGAAGATACAAGTATCAAAAAATATTTTACTCCCAGCCGATGTAACAACAATAAAAGCACATGTACATAACAGTGCTTTCTGCTATATACTATGTGCTTATATTCATCTACTTCTTTCCTCTGAATATTATCTCATCAGGATACACAAGACCAAACTTATCTTTAGCAACTTCCTCGACAAACTTTTTAGTCTGTATATATTTTTTGTATTCATTAAGTTCATCTGTACGTTTCTGTTCACTATCTACCTGTGCCTGAAGCTGTGATATTTCTTTTTCATATTCAACATTCTTAGCTTCAATATTCTTCTTTCCATTCCATAACAGTATGCCAAGTCCGATAACAACAAGTATAGCAAACACCATACCTAATATAGCTGAACGCTTTTGTCTCTTTCTACGGAGTTCCCGTTCTCTTCTTGTTTCAAATTTCATATATACCGCTCCAATTCTGTATACATCTTTATATTTATCTAAGACTGCTTATTACTAATGTCATTATCATAATTATCGTTTATGATTTTCTTTTTTTTATGTTTAATGATGTCAGATTTAAAAGGTATTTTGCTCTTAATATACCGGCAACATAACTTTACAGGAAACAACAGCTTTCCTGATATCATTCTAACCATAGATAAAATGAATTTCAATGGTTTTATTATGATTATACTGACTATTTTTATAAAAAAGGATATAAGCTTAACACCATATTTTATGTAATATCTGCTTAATGCCTTAACATAAAGCCCTGCACCCATAATAAAACCCGCTATAATAAAAGCCCTTATAACCCCATCATTAACATAAAAACATATAGAAAATATTTTTATTGATACATATATCCAGTATGCCATATCCTCAAGAACCATGATAACAAGCATATTATGTTTTACTATTCTTCTAAATATCCTTATTGTATCATACTCCGCTGCAAATACCATTCCCCACCAGAGTGTCCTGCAAAGCGTACTGCCCTCCCATACAATCTCTGCTGTCATAGCTTATACTACCTAAACAGCCTGTTTATAAGGGGCTCACCCTTTTTACCCGCTGTACTATTCTGCGAATAAACTATTGAGTCTATTCTTCCATCTACATCCAGTTCTCCCTTTTCCACTGACAGCTTATTTACGTGAAGTGCATCTCCTTTTATAACAATAACTCCATAATCTGATTCTAACATGACCTTAACCGGTTCAAATGATATAACATCTGTAATCCCTGTGAATTCAACTTTTTTTCTATCCTCCATATGAACTGTATGAGGATGTCTTACACGTCTTGTTTCCTCCATCATCCACAACTCCCTTCAATCATGAACAAGCCTATTTTATATCTACTTGTCTAATATATTGGGGAATATATGAAAATATGACTTTGATTCTTAAATATATTCAAACATTTCTTTAGCTTCTTCTTTTTTTACAGTATCCTTCACATCTGTTACTTTCACCTTAACATTCTTATTGCCAAAGGATATCTCTATAATATCTCCTGCTTTTACATCAGCTGATGCCTTGGCAACCTTATCATTAATCATAACTCTTCCTGCATCACATGCATCGTTGGCTACTGTACGTCTTTTTATAAGTCTTGATACCTTTAAGTACTTGTCTAATCTCATAGCCTGTCTCCTTTTCCTTATGCCTCTTAATCTTTATATTTCCTTTGTTTTATTCATGCTTTATTGTGCATTGAAAAAAGGAAGTGCCACTGTTTATGGCATAGCACCTCCCATATATCATGCCATGTCACAGATTCATAAGCATTTCCGTATATACCAAAGCCTTGAACCTATGCGTATGCATAGTATAGCCTATATGCAATACTCATGGCAAGTACAATCAGCTTTCCATATGTTTCCCAAGAAAATCAGCTGCAACTTTTACTATACATTTTTCCCACTCTGTAAACTTATATCCGTTATCTTTAGTAAACATAATAACAGAGCCTAATACATCGCCAGCACATATTATAGGACTTATCACCTCTTCTTTGCACTCATAACCCGATACAACAGACACATATGATGTATCTGTACAGCCTGCCATAACACTTTTTCTTTCATCCATAACAGCATTCAGTTCTCTTGATATCTGTTTTCCAAGAATATATTTTTTTTCGTTTCCTGCCGCTGCAATAACATGATCTCTGTCAGTTATAGCTGCTGTCATACCCGTATTTTCAGCCAGTGTTTTTACGTATTCCTCTGCCATAGCAGTTATATCTCCCATCGGCGAATACTTCTTAAGCACTATCTGTCCATCTATATCCGTATATATTTCCATAGGATCAGTTTCCCGTATCCGTAATGTTCTTCTGATTTCCTTTGGTATGACTATTCTGCCAAGATCATCAATCCGTCGGACAATACCTGTTGCCTTCATATAACATAAGCCTCCTTTTCCTGACTATATGCACATTTTTTACCATAATTATGCTGTATGTGTAGTATGTGGAAAATGTAATGATTTATACATTTTGATTATTTTTATTATTTACAGATTTTTATTATTTTTACTTTTTGACTTGATTTTACATTTTATGCTATCATCAGATTAAAATATCAGCTTTAAAATGCTTTTTAACAATAACTGACGTTTAAAAGTTTTGATTCATGTCAATGCTTAGTAAAGACCTGAACTAAAAGCAGCTTATATTGCTTCATATTTCATTTAATATTAATATTAACAGGAGGCCAGACTTATATGGTTATAGATTTTCATACTCACAGCTTTCCAGACGAACTTGCTGACCGTGCAGTAGGACGTCTTGCGCAAAGCGGAGGTATACCTAACTATCTGGATGGACGTGTAGACTCTATCAAAGCTTCTATGAAAAAGGCGGGAATTGATTACTCTGTATTACTACCCATAGCAACCAAGCCAGAACAACATACAACTATCAATAAAATAGCCATTAAAACCAACCAATCCGCCAAAGAAACCGGATTAATATCATTTGGTACAATTCATCCAGATACCGCTGACTATAAGACTATAATAAATAATCTTGCAAAAGCCGGCATCCCAGGAATCAAGCTTCATCCTGTATTTCAACGTACTAATATAGATGACCCCAGATATCTTAGAATTATAGAATGTGCAAACGACAACGACCTCATCGTAACTATCCACTGCGGTATGGATATAAGCTTTCCAAACTGTGATGAAGCAAGTGTTGAGCGTCTGTCTAATATGATAAAAGAAGTTCCTCCACACAAGCTTGTATTAGCCCATATGGGCGGCTGGTCCATGTATGATGAAGTATGCAGCCGGTTAATCGGAACTCCTCATGTGTGGCTTGACACAGCTTTTGTCCTTAAAAGCACTCCTGACAACAACTTCCTGTCCAAAGAGAAGTTCGTTCAGATGGTCCGTGCCCACGGCGCTGACCATATCCTATTTGGAACAGACAGTCCATGGTCTGACCAGTCTGAGTCACTTAAGCTGCTTAGAACTAGTGGTCTGACAGCTGATGAGCTTACTGCTATCGAGGGTGGCAATGCTGCCGCTCTGCTTAAAGACATCATTTTATAAAAAGTCAAAAAACCTCCAGAGCCTTTATTATAAAGACCTGGAGGTTTAATTCATATCTATATATCTGCTGTCACATACCTTTATCCAACGATATCCTGTGCATGTGCCAGTGCTGCATCAATATTGGCACAGAAATTCTCTTCACCAACTTCTGCCGCAAATCCAGCCTTCTCCATCATAGACTTAGGCTGTTCCTGAACGTGGGATAATACAAGTGTTATGCCACGCTTCTTACATACATTATGTATATTCTTAAGCGAACGCAATGCTGATATATCCATAGCTGGAACACCACGCATTCTGATTATGACTACTTTTATATCAGACTCCATATGTATGTCCATAAACTTATCCGCCGCTGCAAAAAACATTGGTCCGATTACTTCATATACTAAAGTCTTATCTGGAACCTTCTTTAGATTGATACTTTCAGGATCATTATTCTCATCAATATCTTCCCCGATATATTTCCAGCTTCTCACCTCTGTTACATCTGCCATTCTCTTAAGAAAGAGAAGTGCTGCCATAACAATACCTACCTCTATTGCAACGACTAAGTCAAATACAACAGTAAGTATCATAGTTGTAAGAAGTACAAGAATATCTGACTTTGGTGAGTGCTTTACAAGATTAACCATTTCTCTCCAGCCACTCATATTATATGCAACAATAAACAGAATCGCTGCAATAGCTGGCATAGGTATCCATGCCGCATATGGCATAAGCACTACAAGCACAATAAGAAGTGTAACCGCATGAACCATTCCCGCTATAGGTGTACGTCCACCATTCTTTACATTGGCTGCTGTTCTTGCGATAGCACCTGTTGCCGGAATACCACCAAAAAGTGCTGACACAATATTACCTGCTCCCTGTGCAACAAGCTCCATATTAGGCTTATGTCTTGAACCTATCATACCGTCTGACACAACGCATGAAAGAAGACTTTCTATACCTGCAAGTACCGCGATAGTAAGCGCATCCGGAAGAAGTGTCATAATCATATCAATATTGACACTTGGAATACTTACCGCTGGAAGTCCCTTCTTTATTGTATACAGGCTTCCGATTGTATTGACATCCTTTAATGGTCCGATGAATTTAACCATGAGAACTGATACTATAACTGCAATAAGTGATGGTGGTATTTTATCAAGTGCCTTAAACCTTGGCCATATGATAAGAATTGCAAGTGCAACAACACCAACTACAAATGCCTTAATATTAAATGTTCCTATATTAGCTATAACAGCCTTCAGCTTATCCATAGTCTCAACTGCCGCAGTTCCTGCTGGATAAGTAAGCCCAAGGAAATCCTTAATCTGTCCTATAACTATCGTCACAGCAATACCAAAAGTAAATCCTGTTGTTATCGTATATGGAATAAATCTGATAAGATTACCAAACTTTAAAAATCCCATAACTACAAGTATAATACCAGCCATAATTGTGGCTGTTATTAATCCATCCATACCATTTCTGGCTACTATACCTGCCACTATTGTTGCAAATGCAGCTGTGGGACCTGCTATCTGCACCCTGCTTCCGCCAAGAAATGATATTACAAATCCTGCAAATATCGCAGTATATATGCCCTGCTCCGGGCTTACTCCTGATGCAAGGGCAAGCGCTATTGATAAAGGAAGTGCTATTATAGCAACGATAATACCAGCCACAACATCCTTTACAAGCTGACCCTTTGAATATGTTTTCATCACATCAAATATCTTTGGTACGAATTCTTTCATTATAATCTCCCATTCATATAAACCATATAAATTTTTCTTTATCTAAAAAAAACAATATTGGGACAATGTATTATACACCGTCCCAATATATTTATGCAGAATAATATATGCTGTATTCTACTTCTCAACTTCTGATATCTGACTGCATACAAACTCTATAACCTTCTGTGAAAGAATCTGGTATCCAATCTCAGATACAACCTCGTTACCAACTGCATCTGTAATAGCAGCAAAATCATCATATCCATAATATGTTGCAAGATCGTTACCATATGATACTATTTCATCTTCATTTACGTGGATATCGTTATCTGCAGCAATTACTGTGATCACCATCTTCTCTAAAAGGTATGACTTTGCCTGGTTATCAACATATTCGTTGTATGCATCTATTGAATCAAAACCATACACCTTTGTTTTATATGAATCAAGATCTGACGCACCATAGTATGAACCATAATTGTTAAATTCGTTTTCAATGTTAGTATTAAACACTTCAACAAGTGACTGTACTTCATCATCTGGATATGTCACGCTATCACCAATCTGTTCTTTAATCTTTTCATATGCAGTATTGAATGTTGCCTGCATATATTTGTCATTGGCATTAGCCTCTACTATCTTTCTTACTTCCTGCCTGAACTCTGGAACTGTTGTTCCTGAAAGATTAAGAGTATCCTTGTTTTCCATTACCCATTCATCTGTTATCTCTGGATATGTAGTCTTAACTATAGCTGTTACTTTAACAGTGAATATTACACTCTTTCCAGCAAGCTCAGATGTATAGTTATCTGGGAATGTGCATGGAATATCATACTCCTGTCCAACTGTAAGTCCAACAAGACCCTTATCAAGATCACTGATGAAATTTCCTGAACCTATAGTATATGAGGCATCTGTTGCTGTTCCACCTGAGAATGCTTCACCATCAAGCTTACCTGAGTAATCAAGTATGATGCTATCACCGTTAGCTGTAACGCCACTTGTAACATTTTCTGTTTTTGCCTGTGAAGCAATGATATTCTGGTTAATATAATCATCAACATCCGAATCTGATACATTAAGCACTGACTTATCTACTGTCACTTCCATTCCCTTAAACTCTGGCATTGTAAAGTTCTTTTTATATATTGCTGCATCTGCAGATATTATTGAATCATACTGTGCAGCAGTTATATCCTTATGTACTGTAGAAGTTGGAGCTTCTGTCTTTTTAGAGCCACATGCTGCAAGCGATACTACCATTGTAGCAGCAAGCATAAGGCTAACTAATTTCTTTTTCATAAATAATCCTCATTTCATTATTCTTGGCATGTTATTTCCAGCCAGCTTGTTTCACAACATTATCTGTTATAACATAATCCAGTACAAATTAAAAGTGAATTCACATTTTTTTCAATATTTGGTATACTCTTTTAGGTAAATATAATAATATAGGAATTGGAATAAAAGAAAACATGAAGAATATTTTGTATAAACAAAAAAAGAAGTTATCCTGCCTGATTCTGTCTACTGTGCTTATAACAGCCTGTATACTTCCTCTTACAGGATGCGGGACTGAATTAACCCTGACAACTCCAATAAGCATAACTGATTATAAGCTAAACACTTATGTGCAGATATCTTCTTATACCAATGTCAATAAAAGCATTATCTCGGAAGCTATATCGTTATGTGATCATTATGAACATATTTTTTCACGGACTCTTGCAGCGAGCGAACTGTATAAGGTCAACAATAAAGAAACATCAATAATAAGCGATGAACTATATGAACTTATTGAAACCGGTCTTGAATACAGCCGTCTGTCAGATGGTGCATTTGATATAACCATAGGAAGTGTATCCCGTCTATGGGATTTCACCTCCGATTCACCTTCTGTTCCTGATGCTTCACTTATAAGCAATGCACTGGAATATGTAGATTATACGAAGGTCACTCTTAACACTGACACAGCAGGAACACACTATATAGATATGCCTGATGGCTTCTGTATAGACCTTGGTGCCGTAGCAAAGGGATATATAGCCGACAAAATCAAGACTTTTTTAGTTGATAATGGTGTAAAAAGCGCTATAATTAATCTTGGTGGCAATGTTTTATGCATTGGAGAAAAAAAGAAAAATACCGATTTTACAATCGCTGTTAAAAAGCCTTTCTCTGATACAGGTGAATATATGGAGCTGTTAAACATCAACGATTCATCTGTTGTATCATCCGGAACATATGAAAGGTATTTTTATTCTGGTGACGGAACTTTTTACCACCATATTTTAAACCCAAAAACCGGATACCCATATGAATCAGAGCTTTGTGATGTTACCATCATATCACATGAATCAACAACCGGTGACTGCCTTAGTACAACCTGTTTTGTTCTCGGTGCTGATAAAGGAATGGAGCTGATTGAAAGCCTTGATGGCATAGAAGCTATATTTATGAAAAATGATGGTACAAAGCTTTACTCTTCTTACGCATCCTCGTATGTGCAGAAGTAGAACAGCTAAGTATTGGTATTATACTTGTTATAGATATTTTATCATAACATCAAAAGATAATTTTATTAAAAGGAGTTATATATGATCAGACTAATCATACTGATAATTGTTTTGTTAATATTTGCTTTATTCAGCCTGCTTGCACTTCCTATACTGTGGCTTGCCGGCAAAAAGAATCCACTTGCTAAAGAAAAAGCCTCAGATGCAATAGCAAGATTTATGTTCAGACTTATTCTTCTTATATGCGGAACAAACATCACCGCCATCGGACTTGAAAATATACCAGCTGATAAGCCTGTTTTGTTTGTAGGAAACCATCGTGGATTTTTTGATGTAATCATATCTTATACATTTATTAAAGGCAGGGCTGCCTACGTTGCAAAAAATGAAATGTCAAAGGTACCTATACTACGCAGATGGATGGCTAATATAAAATGTATTATGCTTGACAGAAACAATACAAGAGCTGCACTTAAGTCAATCCTTACTGGTATCGAATATATTAAAAATGGTACCTCTCTTGTAATATTCCCTGAGGGGACACGTAACAAAGGTGAAGGTGTAATGGAATTTCATGCTGGAAGCTTTAAGCTTGCTGAAAAATCCGGCTGTCTTATAGTACCTGTTGTGCAGAACAACACTTCTGCTATATTTGAAGATCATGCACCATTTCTTAAAAAAGCTCACACTATTATAGAATTCTGCGAACCTCTTGATATGTCTCTGATGTCCGCTGAAGATAAGAAGAATGTGCCAGAATATGTACACGGACTTATACTTACCAAGTATAACAATAATCAGAAACTTGTATAAAATATTAGTGTTTAATATCTTTTCATCACTCTTTTTACGTGATATAATACTAAAGTTATTAATGAATTACTGAAATATATATGCAGGAGGAAATAATTATGCCAGTATGGGCGATAGTTTTATTGGTTATTATTGCAATACTTGTTGTTGCTTTAGTAGCTCTTATTATTGTAGGTAACAAGCTTCGTAAGAAGCAGGATGCTAATCAGGCACAGATTGATGCTGCCAAGCAGGTTATGTCGATGCTGATCATCGATAAGAAAAAAATGAAATTAAAAGAAGCTGGTCTTCCTAAGATCGTACTTGACCAGACACCTAAGTACCTTCAAAGAAGCAAGGTACCTGTTGTAAAGGCAAAGATTGGTCCTAAGGTTATGACTCTTATGGCTGATCCTAAGGTATATGACCAGATTCCTATTAAGGCTGAAGTTAAAGCAGAGGTCAGCGGTATATACATCACTGGTATCAAGTCAGTACGTGGTGGAAAAATAGTTGTTGAAGAAAAGAAGAAAAAAGGATTTTTCAAGAATTTCGGTAAAAAGAATAAGTAATTTCACGTTATATTATTTATCATAAGATGATGTGAGTGTCAAAAGTAAATTTTGCCGCTCACTGATATATATAAAAAAGCTGCTGTGGCATTAACTATATCAATGTCACAGCAGCTTTTTTACATATTACTTTTTAGCATCTTACATTTTAATATCTTACATAAGTAACTTAATATAAAAATCTTCAATACAGCATGCAGCTTTACTCTATAACTTTATCCGTCTGCGTCGGTGCATCCCACTCTCCTGTATGCTTTGTCTTATTTTCCGTTGTTTTTTCTGTTGCCTTTGTAGAGGTGGATGTATTATCTGCTGTTGTCTTTTGTATCTGTTCTTTCGTTGTTGCCTGAACCCTGCTTGTTGTTTCCTGCTTGGTAGATGTTTCCTGCTCTTCTGACGTTGTTGTTTCCGGTTGTGTTTCTGTCTGCTTTGTTATCACGTTAGAGGCAGTCTTAAACTCAACCTTCTCCTTTCCTTTATGGATCACTTCCATAAAATCCCTGAATATGCTAAGTGTCTTTACAGAACTCTGTGTCTTAGGATAATCGTAACCTGTCCATACAGCCATAGTATAATACTGGCTATATCCACAGAAGTATGCATCCTTGTTACTATTAGTCGTTCCTGTTTTACCAGCTACAATAGCATCTGATGGTTCTGCACCAACACCTGTACCTCCAGTAACTACGGATCTTAACATATCTGTCATAAGGCGGCATGAATTAGTATCATATACCCTCACTTCTCTTCCGGATGTATCTACTATCGTCCTTCCAGATGTGTTAGTTATCTTTGTAACACACGTAGGCTGCCGGAACATTCCATCATTTGCTATAGTGGCATATGCACCTGCCATTTCTTCTGTCGAAACACCATATGTGAAGCCTCCAAGTGCAACTGCGTTGGTGTTCTTATCCATCCATACCTTATGGAATCCCATATTAAGCAGGAAACCTATACCCATCTTAGGCGTAATGTCGTCTCTGTATATTTTCCATGCTACTGTGTTCTTCGACTTCATGACAGCAGTTCTTAGTGTCATCTGTCCTGCATATGAGCCGTCAGCATTATTAGGTCCACCATCTATCCTTTCATCAGTAACTATAGTATCCGGTGTATTTCCCTGCTGTAAATATGGTGTATAAACAACTATTGGTTTTATTGAGCTTCCTGGCTGTCTGTAGCTCTGATATGCCCTGTTAAGTGTATATCCATCAAGCTCCTGGCTTCGTGAGCCAACTATTGCAACAACATTACCAGTACTGTTATCTATACATGTTGCGGCTCCCTGAAATTCATATACACCATCATCCGATAATGTTTTATATGAAGCAAGGTTTTTATCTATCGAATCCTGAAGTGCCTCCTGTGCCTCTGGATCTATACTTGTATACACAGTATATCCACCGCCAAGAAGCATCTGCTGGCATGTTGAATAATATTTCTGGTAAAGTTCTTCATATTCATTATATTCATCTTCGGAATTAAAGTTGTTTCTCATAACGAATCCACAGTACTTCATCATTTCTTCTGTAGCACAATGTCTTGCATATGTTTCTACAGAATTATTCTTCGTTGATACCTTTTCTCCTGAGCCAGATACAGTTATCTCTTCATCAAGCGCTGTGTTATATGTCATCGAATCTATATAATCTGCATTATATAACTCTTTAAGTATAAGATTCCTTCTTGTAAGCGTAGCATCATAGTTTGTCAGCGGATTGTACTTAGTCGGATTGTTTGGTATTGCTGCTATAAATGCCTGTTCCGATACTGAAAGCTCCGAAGCTGATTTTCCAAAATATCCTTTAGCTGCTGCTTCTACACCATAATATCCGTTACTGAAATATATGTTGTTAAGATAGAACTCAAGTATCTGCTCCTTTGAGTATTTCTTTTCAAGCCCCCATGCAAGGAATATCTCCTTGATCTTTCTATCCCACGTTACTTCCTGTGTCAGAAAAACATTCTTGGCAACCTGCTGTGTTATTGTGCTGGCTCCCTGGACTATAGTATCACTTTTACGGTTTGCTATCAGCGCTCGTATAATCGCTTTAATATCAATACCTGAATGATTATAAAAATCCCTGTCCTCCATAACAACAAACGAATCTGCAAGCGTAGCTGGTATGTTATCATAATCTATATAATACATATCCTTTGATGCTTTCATGGTACAAAGCTGGTCACCATTCTTATCATATATAACTGTTGTCTTTCCATTCTTAAAAATATCAACACTACTCTCATCTGCCATCTGCTTTGCATCTGCTGCAAGCTTAGCTATCTTTACAAGCTTTGGTCCTGCATATATACCTGCACCAGCCAGTAACACAACTATAATTGCTATTACTATTCTTTTTATTATTCTGCGTCTCCTGCGTTTTTTTGAATTAATTCGTACAGGTTTTTTAACTTGTGCGTTTCTTTTCTGTGAAGTTCTGCTTTCTGATGAATTCGCCATATACATATCCTCTTTAATTCTTGTAATATGTTACAAATACATTTTCCCATTGTGTAAATAACTTATTTGCATCTGTTAAGGAAACTGTCTGACTCATACCTGATGCTGCATCCGTATAAGTCACATTCTTAGAATCATATGCCGTTATTATAACATATGAATCATTCCCACTTTTTCCTATAACCGGGCATCCATTATCAATGAAATTAAGCATTTTGTCTATAGATACTCCCTTAATACTTATTCCGCTTACTCCTGGTATACTGCTAAGCACTTCATCTGCTGTCTTTGTCTTAAGAGCTTCCGATATATCTGACTGTCCTCCGGCATATGCAGCAACTGCCTGCAATGCGCTGGCCAGTGCGCCAGATGACTGTCCTGATAATGATAATCCCTTAAGTTCTCCTGTAGTATTTTTATATCTTTTCCATATTGTATTAGCGTTATAATCCGCTACTGAGCCATAGGTATCATACGCAAGGGCTATAGCTTTGGATATATCCGTCGTACTGTTCTGAAACTTACCATATCCATATACATAATACCTTCCATCACCCTTGAATTCTTTTGCCAGTTCAAGAACTGCATCCTCTCTGTATACAACATCAGAAGAAGTCCTGAACTGTACAGTTGTTGATGACAAAGCTTTTGTAAGCTTTATTGCCAGCTCCTGCTTTCTGTTATCACTCACTACAGAATCTAACGCCAGTCCGTCTGTTTTTACATTCTCATCTTTATTGATAAGCTGATCTATACTTGTTCCTTCATATCCTGAACCAGACTTCACTATTCTTGTAAGATTGATACGCATATCTGAAACACTTGCATCACTTACATATATACCGTTTTCCTCATACTCTTTTATAATCTCATATGAAGAATTCATGATACATACTTTATACATTGCAAATGTTCTGTTTCCGTCATCTTTTATTATAATGTCATCCTTATGTGCCACACCATATATAAAATCATTATTGATATATCCCAGACATTTTATATAGTCGCCATCATCAGCCTGTATTATGTGTTCACTATCATCTGACATGTTGAATACTCTTATACTTTCAGTTCCATATAGCTTACCGTTAATGCTGTATGCTATAGAGCTTCCATCCTCAGATACCGCATATGTTCCATCTACAAGATCTGATACAACTGTCATAACCTCTTTGCTTATAAGATCGATACAATACAGTGAGTCATCCATAAGTATATAAAATGTATTCTCGTCTGCAAGATAAGCTATGTTTCCTATATTCTGCGATAATATATCATATGGTATATCAACTGGAATATATAATCTTTCTTCAACCTTATTATCTATATATGAATATCTGCAGAGCGAAACACCTGATTCACCTTCATGTTCACCTCTGTTCATATATCCATATACCAAAAAGCTGCAGTCACCACTATCCTGTACATTTAGTATTTTTATGCCATGTTCATTATAATTCTCACGTATACCATCTGTTTCGTCTGTATTAAAAGAGAAAACTCTCGTATATATATTATCATCTGTATTGAAGCACCATAATGAACCCTCATTTACATAATATGCATATTTTGCCTTTTCATCTGAAGCATACTCTGCTGTTGATGATGATTGTATTCCAAGATTAATCTTTCCAGCCGATGTAAGATCGTTCTTTCCATCAAATATCTGGTTTGCTTCCCTTTCATAGTTAAGCAGATAAAATCCTGAATTAGTCTGCCTTATTCTATAGTACTCATAAACATTATATGAATCATAAGAATCATATTCGTTAACCGCACCTGCCCTATAGTTTAAAGTTATAATAGCAACATCCTTGCTTATTTCCTTAACTTTAGGTACAAGCTGGCTTTCTATATATGGTGTTATTTCTCCCCAGCCAACCTGTGATAACGAACTGTTAATATTTACCTTACCATAGTTACTGTTGTTGCCACTTGATAATGTTTCAAGATACTTCTGGATTTCATTCAGTCTGCCTGGATTTAATGTGCATGCATTAAAATATTTTACAAACTCAAACTTCTTATCCAGCTCATAATTCTCTCCTGTAACTATTCTTGTATAATAATATATTTCATCATGTGCTGATGTTTTTATCATTATCTCAAGTGCATACTGTACATTATCATCTATAAGATTCTTTATTCCAAGAGTTGCTGTTATTTTATTGTCATCTCTGTTAAGTGTATTTACCTTAGTATTCTCAATAAGCGAATTATCCGACAGGCTTCTTACTTTGTATGAAACCTCCTGCACATCTGCCCCATAGCTATATATTACTATATCAAGCTTTCTGTTCTGTGCTATCGGTGTAAGGCTGTCATTAGTAAGTGCCTGATTAATAGCTGCTGTATATCCATGAAGTGGATTAAATTCCGTTCCTTCATCTGTCAGCATTGATATGACTGGTAATGTAGCCTCCGTCATAGTCGTTGCCGATGGTGTAACCGTCTCAAGTCCCATAGATAAAAATGTAACAACCATAGTCGCAATAAACAATACGCCTAAAAAAATATATTTGGAGCTGGACCTTTTATCAGTTCTTCTCATTATTCTCTCCATTCCTGTTATTTTACAGATTTAACATTTCACTCATAACTCTTTATAACAGCTTTGAAATAGTCAGCTCTATACCTAGCGCCTTCTGCATATCCTCTGCCTGTTTTTCTGCTTTTTCATCTGTTTTTCCTGTTTTTACAGCTCTTATAAGCAGATTCTTAGGAGTGTGTTCCATATCAATAAATTCCAAAATCTGAGTATCATAACCTCTCGCCTTTAACATATTGGCACGTGCTGCATCGGTTATTATTGCAGACATTCTTTCTTTAAGTATACCATAATCCATAACTGGCGACAGAAGCGTACTGCTTATAGTCCTGTTAGCCTCATGCTGACAGCATGGTACAGACAGTATAACCTTCGCTCCCCATGCTACAGCCTTTGCAAGCGCATAATCTGTTGCTGTATCACATGCATGAAGTGTCACTACCATATCTACACTGTCAACATCCTTATATGTTGCTATGTCACCAACATAAAAATCCAGTCTGTCATATCCATATTTTGTTCTTAACTCATTGCAATGTTCTATGACATCTTCTTTAAGATCAAGACCTATTACCCTTATATTATAACCCTTGAGTTCCTTCAGATAATAATACATTGCAAATGTAAGATACGACTTACCACATCCGAAATCTATTATAGTCTGTTCTTTATCCTTATCCAGTCTTGGAAGTATGTCTTCTATAAACTCAAGAAACCGGTTAATCTGCCTGAACTTATCATAGCGTGTTCTTACTATCCTGCCATCAGGTGTCATAACCCCAAGGTCTATCATAAAGCCTACAGGTGTGCCTTCCTGGATTATATATTTTTTGGTTCTGTTATGGCTTAACTCCTTTTGTGCCTTTATTTCCTTTGCCTTCTTATACTTACATGTACATGTTCCACTTTTGCTTGAAAGAATAGTTGCCAATGAATCTGTTCTAGTTATCTGCGCCTGCTTAAACTCTTCTTCCATATACTTTTCTATACGCTTCTTAACATCTTTCTGTGTATAATTAGTATGCAGCACCTTTCTTCCAACAAACTCAGATACCTGATACTCCAATGTATCTTTAATAATAACCGGCCTTATCTTTACCTTCTGTGCTTTTGTTTCATCTTTTAGTTTTCTGCTGCTTATAGTCATATCTATAAGGTTTTTATCTATACATATATCAAGTAATTCTTTTATATTCACAAGCTTTCTTCCTTTTCTTATATGGCATAACTGCCAGAACTTATTTTAGTCCCTCCATTATACAATGAAGAGTAAGCTATCGCTTCTGGCAATCCTTACATCATTTTAATCTCTTTGTGTTATTTACACAAGTAATAATATCCGTTTTAATAATCTTTTAAAATCTATTTTCCAATATATACCGGTGAAGCCATGTACACTATCGTTTTATCCTCTGTCTCATCATATTCCATTGATATATTTACATTTATTTTTTTCTTACCAAGCATGACATAGTCTTTTTCACTTCTGTCATATGCATATACCACAAACATATCCATGGTCTTTCTTGACTGTATTTCCTTTGCTTTAAGCTGTTTTAACAACTCATTACACAGATTTTTCCTATCTGTTATATCTATTCTGCCATCTACTGCTCCCTTAAGGCATACATTAACAACGCAATCTATGCCATATTCCTCACATACTGTTTCCACTATTTTTTTATACTGCTCTGTACCTTCTATTCCCTTATCAAGCTTTATATCTATGGCAAGATAATACTTATTCTGGCTTGATAATATCCTTATATCCACATCCCCATAAACTGAGTCCTGTATCAATGCATATGAATCATCTTCTTCATTTGCATGCTTCACTATTTTATATGCATTAAGCCCTATATCTTCTGCTATATCCGTAAGAAGCATTGTTTTAGCATCATCTGACAGGTAGCTTTCAGTTATCACCCCATAAGCAGTAAGCTCTGATGAAACATCCCTGTAAACATTATTGCAGAATATGCTCACCATATCCTTTCTGCTGTTAACTGATACCGCCCTTACTATTCCAGGTGAAAACACACGCACAGCTGTAAATATCCATAAAACTATTGCCAGTATAATACTAAGCCTCTGAAAACTATATCTTTTCACATATTTGTCTTTAAGCAATATACTCTTATACATATAAAAACCTCCCATCAACCAATAATAATATTCTCTGATATTATTACCAGTTAATGGAAGGTATATACTCATGATGTATTTTAGTCTTTAGCATAACAACTGACTATAATACTTCATTATTAATCAACTGCTCCAAGTCTTGCAAGGGATCTTCTAAGAGCAAGCTCTGCTCTGTGGACATCAAGATTACCTTCCTTTGCAGCAAGTCTTCTTTCCGCTCTTACCTTTGCTTCATTGGCACGATTAACATCGATTTCATCCGGCCACTCTGCTATTTCTGCAAGTACTGTAACACGGTCTTTTAGTATCTCTACTATTCCACCATGAACAGCAGCCTTCTTTACTTCGCCATCCTTATGAATTGTTAACACACATGGAACAAGCACAGCTGTAAGCGGTACATGGTTAGGATATACACCTATTTCACCCTCACTTGTGCACAGCTCAACAAATGTGACGTCATCATTGTAAAACACTCTTTCGGGTGTATTTACTAAAAGCTTCATTGTATCTGCCATATCAATTCTCCTTATCAAGATACCTGAGTTTACAATCTTTATTGCTTATCTTCTACTTTGATACCTTTGCAAGTACATCGTCGATACTGCCGCAGTTAAGGAAATAACTTTCTGGGATATCATCATACTTACCTTCAATGATTTCCTTGAAGCCCTGAATTGTCTCACTTATAGGTACATAACGTCCTTCAAGTCCTGTAAACTGTCCAGCTACGAAGAATGGCTGTGAAAGGAATCTCTGTACCTTTCTTGCTCTTGATACAACCATCTTATCTTCCTCTGAAAGTTCATCCATACCAAGAATAGCAATGATATCCTGGAGTTCCTTATACTTCTGTAATATCTCCTGAACTGATCTTGCTACCTTATAATGTTCTTCACCAACGATTCTTGGATCAAGAATTCTTGATGTAGATTCAAGTGGATCTACAGCTGGATATATACCAAGCTCAACTATAGAACGTGAAAGAACTGTAGTTGCATCAAGATGTGCGAATGTTGTTGCTGGCGCTGGGTCAGTAAGGTCATCCGCAGGTACATATACAGCCTGGACTGATGTGATAGAACCATTCTTTGTTGATGTGATACGCTCCTGAAGAGCACCCATCTCTGTCTGAAGAGTTGGCTGATAACCTACGGCTGAAGGCATACGTCCAAGAAGCGCTGAAACCTCTGAACCAGCCTGGGTAAATCTGTAGATATTATCGATGAAAAGAAGTACATCCTTTCCACCCTTATCTCTGAAGTACTCAGCCATAGTAAGTCCTGTAAGACCAACTCTCATTCTTGCTCCAGGTGGTTCATTCATCTGACCGAATACCATGGTTGTCTTCTCGATAACTCCTGAATCCATCATTTCGTGATAAAGGTCATTACCCTCTCTTGTACGCTCACCAACACCAGTGAATACTGAATATCCACCATGCTCAGTAGCAATATTACGTATAAGTTCCTGTATAAGAACTGTCTTACCTACACCGGCACCACCGAAAAGTCCGATCTTTCCACCCTTCTGATAAGGGCAGAGTAAATCTACTACCTTGATACCTGTCTCTAACATCTCTGTATTAGTAGCCTGCTCAACGAATGAAGGAGCCTTTCTATGAATAGGCATATGCTCTACTTCTGGAGCTGGCTTATTATCTATAGGCTCTCCTAATACGTTAAACATTCTTCCAAGTGTCTGCTCGCCAACTGGTACTGATATAGGAGCACCTGTAGCTTCTGCATCCATACCTCTAACAAGACCATCTGTTGGTCCAAGGGCGATACATCTTACCGTGTCGTCTCCAAGATGCTGTGCAACTTCCACAACAAGCCTGCCGCCGTCATTGGTCTTTATGTTGATGGCTGAATTGATTTCTGGCAGATTACCTTCTGTGAATTTAATATCAATTACAGCACCGATAATCTGAGTAATCTTACCAATATTATTCTCTGCCATTGTTACCTCCATCTATAATTATTATAACTATCCGATAGCATTCGCACCTGCTATGATTTCTGTAAGTTCCTGTGTAATAGAAGCCTGACGGGCTCTGTTATACTTAAGTGAAAGATCAGAAATCATCTCATCTGCGTTGCTTGTGGCATTATCCATAGCCTGCATACGTGCACCATTCTCACTGGCAACCGCCTCTATAAGCGCACCATATATAAGACTGCACACATACTTAGGTATGATAAGGTTCAAAGCTTCATCTTCCGCTGGCTCATAGTTCATAGGTGTTGTATCCTCACCGCTGCTTAAGCCATCTGTATCTACTGATACAGGAAGAAGCTTAATAAGCTTAGGCTCATGAACTACTGTATTCTTAAACGAAGTATAAGCAAGATATATCTCACCTATTTCACCAGCTGCAAATCTTTCAAGCAGCTTATCACATATGCTTCTTGCATCTGTATAAAGAGGTTCATTGATAACATCAGAATCATCTTCTGATATATTATACCCTCTTCTTGCAAGATAATCTCTTCCCTTGGTACCTATAGCAACTATATCTATATCTTCCTTTGGAATACCACTCTCTGTAATAAGCTTTGTTAAGTTTGTATTATATCCTCCGGCAAGTCCTCGGTTAGCTGTTATTGTTATAACCGCCTTCTTAGAAGACTCACCAGGAACAAGATACTTGTGATTGATGTTACCTGACCTTGCAAGCATATTGCATATCGTCTCGTACATCAGATCTGAATAAGGCTTTGTGCTCTCTGCCTTTCCCTTTGCTTTCTGAAGTTTAACAGTGGAAACAAGCTTCATAGCCTTAGTAATCTGACCAGTACTCTGAATACTGTCTCTACGCCTTTTTATATCTTTCATTGAGGCCATAGAATTTACCTCCATTCCCACATTTAGAACTTAAATGTTTTCTTAAACTCTTCAATAGCACTTACAAGCAGCTTTTCATTCTCTTCAGTAAGTTCCTTAGTTTCCTTTATAGACTCTGGAATCTGAGGATACTTAGTATCTATGAATTCAAACAAACCTTCCTGGAAATCAAGAATCTTATCTACTGGTATGTCAATAACATACTTCTTAGTTACAGCATATATAATGATAACCTGATATTCAACAGGCATTGGCTTATACTGTGGCTGCTTTAACATCTCCATGATACGCTCGCCCTGTGCAAGCTTCTCCTTAGTATCGGCATCAAGCTCTGAACCAAACTGTGAGAATGAAGCAAGCTCTCTGTACTGTGCAAGCTCTGTACGGATAGGAGCAGCAATCTTCTTAATAGCCTTAATCTGTGCTGAACCACCAACTCTTGATACAGAAAGACCTGCATTGATCGCTGGTCTGAAACCAGAGTTAAACATCTCAGTTTCAAGATATATCTGACCATCTGTAATAGATATTACGTTAGTAGGGATATATGCTGAAACATCTCCTGCCTGTGTTTCGATGATAGGAAGGGCTGTAAGTGAGCCTCCACCGTACTCATCTGACATACGTGCTGCTCTCTCAAGAAGTCTTGAGTGAAGATAGAATACATCTCCAGGATAAGCCTCACGTCCAGGAGCTCTCTTTAACAGAAGTGAAAGTGTTCTGTATGCTGCTGCATGCTTACTTAAGTCATCATATACAACAAGAACATCTTCACCGTTTTCCATCCACTCTTCACCTATAGCGCATCCTGAGTAAGGAGCAATATACTGAAGAGGTGCAAGCTCACTTGCTGTTGATGCTACTACTGTTGTATAACTCATAGCACCATATTCTTCAAGAGTCTTAACGATACTTGCAACTGTTGATGCCTTCTGTCCGATAGCAACATATATACAATGTACACCCTGACCCTTCTGGTTGATAATAGTATCTATAGCGATAGCTGTCTTACCTGTCTGACGGTCACCGATGATAAGTTCTCTTTGTCCTCTTCCGATAGGAACCATGGCATCGATAGCCTTAATACCTGTCTGAAGTGGAACACTTACTGACTTTCTTGTGATAACGCCTGAAGCAACTCTTTCTATCTTTCTTGTCTTGTCTGTGTTAATAGGACCCTTGCCATCTATAGGCTGTCCAAGTGCATTAACAACTCGTCCTGTTAATGCATCACCAACTGGAACTTCAACTACTCGTCCAGTTGTTTTGACAGTATCACCTTCGCTTATATTTCTTGAATCACCAAGAAGAACGGCACCTACATTGTCCTCTTCAAGGTTAAGCACCATACCATATACTTCACCAGGGAATTCAAGAAGTTCTCCCTGCATGGCCTTTTCAAGTCCATGGATTCTAGCGATACCATCTGCTACCTGAATTACTGTACCAACTTCTGATACTTCTAGTTCGGCAGAATATCTTTTAATCTGTTCTTTAATAACTGAACTGATTTCTTCCGGTCTTAAATTCATTAGCTTTATGCACCTACTTTCTATTAGATTCAAGCTTTATGCCAGCTGGATATTCTTTAAATTCCTGGCAAGCTCATCGATTTTATGTTTTACACTGCTGTCTACGACTCTGTCTCCGATTCTTATGACCATGCCCGCTATAAGCGATTCATCTATATCATAATTAATCTTGAAATCCACATAATCAGTTGTTGCAAGCAGTCTGCTTACAACTGACAGCTTCTGATCATCTGTGAGAGGTCTGGCTGTGGTAACGAAAGCCACTCCTATCTTCTTGTACTCATATACTCTCTTTATAAAGTACTGGAGTGTACTTACTATCTTGTCCTGTCTGTCCTTAGACACCATAACAGTTAAAAGTCCTGTAATATCCTTAGATACGAACTTATCAAATATATTCTTTATAAGTTCTTCCTTATCACCCTTTTCAACCTTAGGTGACCTTAATATCTTTACCAGATCCTGGTTATCCTTGAACACATCTATCACAACCTGTGCTTCTTCACATAGTTCGTCGATCTTAGATTCCTGGATGGCGAGCTCAAATAAAGCCTCACCGTAAGTTGTTTCTACTAATTTCGCCATGTGTTCTCACCCATTTCATTCAAAGTCTGTTCAATAATTGCATTACTTTCGCTCTCATCAATAGATTTAGAGATAAGCTTAGAAGCTATCATAGCTGATACAGTAACAATCTGCTGCTTAACTTCATCTGCCACTTTCTGCTTTTCAAGTTCTGCTTCCTTACCTGCTCTCTCGATAATTCTTGCAGCTTCTTCTTTAGCTTCATCTATGATCTTCTGCTCATTATGCATAGCTGTCTTTCTGGCATCACTTAATATAAGCTCTGCTTCTTTATTCGCAGCCTTTAACTTTTCTTCATATTCTGCCTTCATGGCAAGAGCATCTTCCCTGTTCTTTTCCGCAGTTTCCCTGTCACTTGTTATCTTATCCTGTCTTTTCTTTAACATGTTACGAACAGGATTGAAAAGAATAACTGACAAAAGCAGGAATAATATGAATACGTTAATGGCTGTTATCGCAGCATCAAATAAGAGCTGATAATCAAGTCCAAATAATCTTCCTGATGTTTCAAGAGCCACAAATGTACTTCCGAAATTCAATTGTTGGCCTCCTTTCCATTATCTTAATGGGCCTTTACCCTTATGAATATAATATTCCGTTCTTAATTAACCCTTGAATGGCTGAACGAACATTAAGATAATAGCTACGGCGAAACCATAAAGACCTGTTGTCTCGGCAACAGCCTGTCCAAGTAACATAGTTGAAGTGATATCTGACTTAGCACCTGGATTACGTCCAACTGCTGCTGCACCATGACCTGCTGCAATACCCTGTCCAACACCAGGACCAACACCTGCGATCATCGCAATACCTGCACCAATGGCTGACATAGCCTGAATAAATTCCTGTCCACTAATATTCATCTTAAAATCCTCCGTTAATAAAATTTAAGCACCGGTTCTTTTATCACCGTGCAATCAAAATGTGCACATTACACAATATTTTATATGCATTTAGCATATAACATTCCAGGTATGAATCTTGTACATGCCTGGACTAACTATGAAAATCTAATATCCAGACCCCTATATCCGGAAATTATATTTCAACTTAATCTGCTATCTTGTCGTTAACATAAACCATAGTTAACATACAGAATACATACGCCTGAATACATCCTGAGAACAAGTCAAAGTATGCATGAAGTACTGCCGGATAAGCAATTGTAAATGGCTTTAACAAATCATAGATAAGTCCCATAAGAACTGTTCCTGACATAACGTTACCAAACAGACGCAATGAAAGAGACAACGGAACTGCAAACTCACCTATCAGGTTAATAGGGAACAAAAACCAGATTGGCTGGAATAATGCAGCAAAATGTCCTACCTTATTCTTCTTTATACCATTGAACTGAACAAGTATAAATGTGATCAGACCAAGGCATAGCGTAACACCATAATCAGCTGTTGGTGGCCTGAGTCCGAAAAGACCAGATATATTGGAAATTATAATAAATAGGAATAATGTTGAAATATAGTTGACGAACTTGTTTGCATTCTTTCCCATAATGCCGTCAACCATCGTTCCAAGCATCTCCACTATAATCTCTATAGCATTCTGGAACATCCCAGGTGTATCATCAGGCTTGACCTTATTAATCTTCACCCTGGCAATAACCGCCATGATAATTATGAAGATTGAAACCAGCAACATAGCAACATGTGTCGTGTTAATACTGAATGTATAATCAATGCCTGGAATATGGAACTCCTTAAGGCTATGAATCATAAAACTCGAATCACATGCTACAAGTGTGTTAACATAAGAGCTTCCCACCTTCTCACCTTCCTTTTTTTATTTTGTTGATTAATTTATCAGTAAACGGCTGTATATAAGCCGCTACTTTCATTGAAAACATTCCCAGTATTGCAAATAACAGATCCCCCAGATCAAAAACATACAATACTGTAAACATAACAAGCATCACTATAAGACGTATTACATAGCCTAATATAAATGTAACGCTTGTATTCGCCCCTCCATACACTACCTTTCTTATACGTAAACTCATATGAAAGGTACTAAAAACCGCATACGCCACACCTGCTACAAAACCTATGGCAGGCTTAAGCGGTGTTTTGGCTATACATATTATTAAAGCTTCTCCCACGATAAGATACAACATCTGTACTATAAGCATACCTGGGATAGAGGGATTAATATCTTTGATTTTCTCAATCATGCATTATACTCCTCTCTTTTAGTTGTTATCCTTATGTGCTTTGTTATATCGTTCTACCTTCTGCTGTATATCCTTTTCCTGTTCAAGTTTTTTCTTAACCTCATCCTGCTTTATAGAATTCATAGCAAGCACGTATGCATTCCTGCAGCCAGCCGCAATTCCGAGTATAAGCAGTGGAATAGTAAAACATGTTCCTAACTTTTTATCCAGCCATAGACCTAGTGCCAGACATATAAACGTTGGAACCATAACGCATATGCTAAGCTGGGATATTAATACTATATTCTTCAATGCAATTCCTCATTCCCATACACTAATGATAACCCACTCACTTTAAAATTCTATACCGATTATACCCTTTTAAACAAATGTTGTCTATATATTTTATTTCCCAAATATTTACACTCAGATATCTAATGTCTAGGCATTTTGACTAATTTTTCACAAAGAATAACATCTGAATTTTTTATTCAACGTTTATCCACATTTTTGTTGAATTTTATATATCTGCTTGCTATAATTTCCATAATAAATATGTGCTATGAAATTCATTTACTTAACCAGGAGGAATACGTATGGCAACTTTATTCCGTAAACGTCTTATCCCAAGCGAATGCGTCAACCTGAAAGACGATACCATCATACATATTGATGAAGATACTATTATAACCAGCTGGAAAACCTTCCGTCCTAAAGCGGAATTCTCACATGGCGTATCTTATTACGTACTAAAAGAAGGTTATAAAATAAGTAAGTTCTATAAACAGGATGACACCCTGGCTTATATATACTGTGATATCATAGATACAGCTTACGATAAAGCTTCTGATACATACGTTTTTACTGATCTGTTAGCTGATGTTATCATAGAAAACTCAGGCTTTGTACGTGTAGTAGACCTTGATGAGCTTGCAGATGCCTGCAGCGATGGTCTTATATCTGACAACATGCTTGTAGAATCACTTCACAAGCTGAATAATCTTTTAACTTCAATATATTCCGGAACATTCCACGGATATCTTAAGGTTCTTGAAGATTACGAAGCTTCCATATAATTTACTAGTGAACAACATAATACTCATTATATTTAATAATACCCATCATATTTATATTATGCATTCTTCTGCATAGAAATATGATGGGTATTAAAGTCGGGACTTTTGACCCCGGCATAATTATATATATTTATTGCACATCGCCACGCCGACTACTACATCTGCTATAACTGAAGTGTCACTTCTCTTTTATCAGACTCATACTTATAATATCTTACTCCTGCAGCGTTAAGCATCCTCTTTGATGCTATGACTGAAGCTGTATCCGCATACTTATCACAATCATACACTATAGTTTTAATTCCCGCCTGTATAATCGCCTTTGCACATTCATTGCATGGAAACAGCGTGACATACATCTTGGCTCCATCTAATGTTCCACCACGGTAATTAAGTATTGCATTAAGTTCACTATGTGTCGTATAAAAGTACTTGTTATCAAGTGGATCACCTTCACGGCACCATGGGAATTCATCATCAGAACACCCTATAGGAAGTCCGTTATATCCCATAGATAATATCTTATTATCATTACTTACTATACATGCACCAACCTGTGTGTTAGGATCCTTGGAACGAAGTGCTGACAGCTTGGCAACACCCATAAAATATTCATCCCAGGATATATAGTCCTTTCTTTTATCGCTCATATCTCTCCATTTCTGACATTGATCAAACATTAATCAAACATTGATATTCTTCTTATATGCCTTTCATCATTGCTGAATTTTGAATCAAGGAATGTATCTGCTATTCTGAACGCCAGCTCTGGTCCGATTACTCTTGCACCAAGACAGAGTACGTTGGCATTGTTATGCTCTCTTGTTGCCTGTGCACTAAAACAGTCACTGCAAAGTGCAGCTCTTATTCCCTTGACCTTGTTAGCAGCCATACTCATGCCTATACCTGTTCCGCACATAAGAATACCAAGCTCACATTCACCGCTTGTTACAAGATCCGCTACTTTGTTTGCATATACAGGATAGTCACATGACTCACTTGTATATGTTCCAACATCCTTACACTCTATTCCTCTCTTCTTAAGATGCTCTATCATCTGGTTTTTAAGTTCTACTGCTCCGTGATCACATCCAATTGCTATCATAATTTTCTCCTTTATTATCGTGTTATTGTTTATCAATCCTGATTGTTCCTTGGTGAGGTTATTACATCTACAACCTTTGCAACAAGACTGTATAACTGCTCAAAACACCTATTATATTCTTCAAGTCCCTTGCCATAAGGATCTGGCACTTCTACATCGCCCTCTCCGGCAAGCTCACCAAGTGTAAAGACATTTATAGCCTTGTCAAATGTATCATACATTTTCTGTTTCATAGATAAGTTCATAGTAAGCACAAGCGTATCTACACTAAAATCATCATTGGATATCTGGGCTGAAACATTACTAGGCATAATCATTCCATGTCTTGAAGCTACTGCAACTGCCTTTGGATTATAAGGCTCAGGAAAAAGCACAACCATTCCCCTTGATTCACTTCTCATCTCCGGCATAAGATTAGACATAATCGTTGCAGCCATAGGGCTTCTGCATGTATTACCCATACATACAAATATTACTTTATTAAATCTGTTCATAACGAAACACCATCCTGGCTCACACTGCAATCTTGTTATCTATACGTGTATTATAGTATGCCCTGCAGCTTTTATCAATCTGTTCATGACTGCACGTCCAACATTCTCTGTTTCAAAGCTTTCCGAAAATACATAATCCACATGTTCATTATCAAACTCTCTTAGTATCGCATACAAATGTCTTGCAACGCTTAGCTCATCACTCTTATGTCCCATGGAAATAACTATTCCATCTGTATAAAAATGCCTTGTTTCATCGGTAGTCATTATTGCTACCTTAAAGCCTTCATTAATAAGCTTTTTCGTGTTATCGTTTATATAATCAACAACCTTAGCCATGTCACCTTCAACAATCTTAAGATCTGCATCCGGTGCATAATGCTTATATTTCATGCCTGGTGCTCTTGGCACAACCCCTGCCTTCACCCCGTCAGTTATAGCCGGATCTATAGTCACTCTGCCTATAACCTCCTCAAACATCTCCTTTGTTATATATCCAGGACGAAGTATAGCCGGCACTTCCTCACTAAGATCAATAATAGTTGACTCAACGCCTATATCTACTGTATCATCTGCTATTATCATATCTATCTTTCCTGAAAGATCCTTTATAACATGGCTTGCCAGCGTAGGGCTTGGTTTTCCAGAGGTGTTAGCACTAGGTGCCGCTATATATACACCTGATTTTCTTATAAGCTCTGCTGCCACTTTATGGCTCGGCATTCTTATAGCAACCGTTCCAAGTCCACCTGTGATTGAATCAGGAACTATATCCGACTTTTTTAATATCATTGTAAGAGGTCCCGGCCAGAACTTTTCGGCAAGCTTTAATGCTGTCTTTGGCACCTCACTTGAAAGCTTGTACAGTGCATCCATATCTGCGATATGGACTATAAGCGGATTATCTGATGGTCTTCCCTTAGCCGCATATATCTTTGCAGAGGCCTTCACATCAAGTGCATCTGCCCCCAGTCCATAAACTGTTTCTGTTGGAAATGCGACAAGACCGCCTGCTCTTAGTATTTCTCCTGCCTTATCATATATTTTGTCATCCTCTTTGGGATTTCCTGTAATATTTGCAACAATCGTTTCCACTGTCACTTACACCTCTTTTATATTATTGATTGGTCAGATATTCCATAAGACCATTGTATATACTCCCGGCAATTTTCTGCTGATACGAATCGCTGTTAAGTCTTCCTGCCTCTTCCGGGTTAGATAAAAAACCACATTCAACTATGACAGCTGGTACATTCGTATGAAGCAGCAGGTAATATGTCGAATCCGCCTTTTCTACACGTTTGTTAGTAGTATCAGCTTCATTTACTATATGTCTCTGTATAATACCTGCCAATTTTTTTCCTTCAGCTGACTGCTTATAATAAAATACCTGTGCACCTCTTGATTCCCCAGACACATAACTGTTCTGATGAATACTTACAACCGCATCAGCATTACTTTCATTGATTATACTGCACCTTTTCTTCATATCAGAAGCTTTTTTGTTTGTGTCGCTTTCATTATATAATCCATTATCATCTGACCTTGTCATTATAACAGTTATACCAGACTGTTCAAGTAATTTTTTTAATTTAACTGATATTGCAAGATTAACATCCTTTTCATATATACCGCCGACACCTATTTTACCTGGATCTATTCCGCCATGACCACTGTCAATGGCTACCACTTTTTCTGCAACATTAACATCCTCAACTGTGTTTTCGGCTTCAACACCTCCTATGGTGTTTCTGCCAGTTTCTGCATAATGGAATATATATACACCTGTGAGAACTAAAAGCACAAACAAAGATACCTTCAATATTTTTAATCTGAACTTCATATTAATCACATACCTTTTTTCTTAAAGTGTATGTCAGTCTGCATTATTTATTCCTAATTAATATATCTGCTTATCACATTCCATACTGATGCCTTTTCTAATCCAAGCTTCCATGCTGCAACACCTGCTGTATCATATTCTGATATGACCTTAAGTTTTTCTTCTATAGACTTATCTTCCTCAAACCATGTCTTTTTAGTGACACCATTCTTATCATATGAACTTACATACTGTCCGGCATCTTCATTCCATGGTGCAGTTTTTCCATCAGCATTAAGCTCATCAATCGCAGCCTGCATACCTACTGCACGGCTTGTTGTTGTCTGTCCTGATATGCTCCATATTCTTGTGAAGAAAGGAATACCTACTATAACCTGCTTTGATGGAACCATATCTATAGTATCACTTACAGCTTCCCTTACAAAAGGCAGAGAAGCTACAGAACCTGCCTCAGAACCTGCATAATGCTCGTCATATGCCATAACAACAACATAATCAACATATGATGACTGCTCCTTTAAATTGTAAAATTTATTATATGCCTCCGGTTTATAATTATCTGTTGAAAGAACTATATTATTCTTATGACATTCAAGTGAAAGCTCTCTTATAAACTGAAGAAAATCCTTTGAATATTCATTTCTGATATTTTCAAAATCAAGATTAATCCCATCATATCCGTAAGAAACGGCATCTCTCATAAGTGTATCTATAAGCTTTCTTCTATTGCTTCTTACTGAGAACAAAGTTTTATAATCTATATCCTTATTAAAATCATTGATAAGCGGCCACACCTTTATTCCATCTGCATGCATATCATTAACCCATGCCCCTTGTGCATAGCTTGAAACGTCTCCCTGCTCAGATGTAACGCTGTACCACGTTGGTGATATCACATTAACTGCTGATGCACTGACAAGGCCTGCTGCCTTGCTGTTACCACTTATCCCACCTGTCTGGAACCATCCAAGTCTTATCTTTGAATCAGATAAAACCTTTGCATAATCCTCAACATAAGTATCTTCTGGTACATATTCATATACATCCGAAACATCTTTACTTCTTACATATCCTGTATACCCTGTACTGGTTGTAACCTTTATCCAGTCATCAAGATCATCAACATAGTAAAGCATGCTTCCTTTTGCTGCTTTCTCAAGCACATCACTCTTTATTCCGCCACGATATCTTACATATGTATCCTTATCAGCCACTACAGCTTTCTCTTCACCTGATATGCTGCGTATGCATATCCTTTCAGGTGCACTTCCATATGAATATGTACAGTTAGTATACTGTGCTACATATTCCCAGGCTACATACTTATCATCATTTACCATTACTGCTATTGGATATTCTGTTTTGTAGCTGTTGTTTTCATTATCAGTGTAATAATCCTTCCCTGGTGCATACTCATACGTCCTTTTATCATCTGTATAAAGAACTGCTCCACTTTCTGCATCATTATAAAACCTCACGTTGATATTTTCTGATACGAAATCAACTGGAAGATACCATTTTCCATCAAGTTTCATACCCTTATCTTCGTATTTAGAACCATTGATTATAATAAGAGCACTATCCGATGTATTATCAACATTAAAATATTCATACCCATCCATGTACTTTTTAGATGATGAATATTTTCTGACAAACACTGCTCCTACCACAATTCCCGCTAGAATTACAGCTGCAGCCACACCTATTAATCCAAGCTTTATTTTTGTTTTATCCTTACTTTCCATAACAATCTCCAATCATATCCAGTGTTTTATCTTATATTAGCATACATTTTTCCAAATGCGAAGTACTTATAATATGGATATCACAGGGGAACTAGTCATAACCTGTTCCCCTGCAATAACCTGTAAGCGAAGGAACCGCTTTTATATATCCGTGATATTATAATTTTAAACGTACTAAATAAGTTTTTAACTGTTACGTAATCTTTAGAAGTTCAAGAAAACTTCTAAGATTTTCACCACTTATGACAAATGGATTTCTTTCAAATGGGATAAGAACAACTTCAACCCCATGTTTTTTAATTATACTCACCGCTTCCTTATCACATGCAGCCAATGTAACCATTTTTAATCCTCTTATATCAAGAAATCTTTCTATTCTTTCCATCTTTTTTTCACATTCTCTTGATTTCCATGGTAGCATCGACCCTGCAAGTATCTTTTCATCACACGCTGATAACCTCGATACCATCCTTGCAAATGTAACATTTGTATTATCAAATGTATTCTCAAAGCTTATATCCAGTATGATAACATCATATTTCTGCCTTAATATTCCTATGTCTTCATCACGTATTCCACAGTAATAATCAATGCCATCCATACTGTATGCATGCCGGCTTGCTATGCCCTTATGCTGTATCGCTGCTGCCTTTTGCATCTGTCTTAGCATAAGACTGTACGTAACCTCATCTCCTGCTACAGCAGTTTTCTTTTTTAATACCTTTCCCATAAAAACAGCCAGCATTATACACATCTGAGTTGTGCCTGCACCACTGCATAAACCAGCCACACCTATAAGCTTTATTGAGGTTAATTTCGCTGATGTTCTGTATTCCTTATATATTCTACGGCTTTCTTTTTTTACATGTAATACTTTTTCCCCCGAAACATTGCCAGAGCACCTTAAAGATTTTATATCTGATAATATACGCCTTTTCATATAATAAGCCTAACTTCTCCTTTTTTAAGTCTGTTATTATATTTTCCCATATTTCAGGCATATTATCCTGAATGAAATCTTTTATCACCGGAATAAATTCTTCATTACATACATGCCAGTTATACATACATGGAATCCTATAACACATCCTGCTATCAGCGATATAGTTTGCATATTCATAGTATTGAGTTTTATCCATAAGATTTAACATAAGCCTGGTGTCATATGTACAGCTGTTAATGATGCTGCACTCATTAGCAACGCCATACTTTCCACCTGCAACTATAATATTAATAACCTTATAATTATTAAATAACCTGCACATAATATCTTCATAGTTAACTTTATCGGTGCCATGTATTCCTTCATCTACTATTATCACTTTATAACGCGGACTGCTTTTCTCATCCTGCTGCTTATAGCTGATACCATCTGCTGCAAAATGTACACCATTATATGTAAATAATCCGTTTTCATCAAGCCTTCCATTAAGCATTATAGCCTGTATATCACTTCTTCCTGATTTTTCGGTTACAACACAGCTGATTCCACATTTTCCAATTGCATATGCTATGCTTAACGCAATGTGAGTAACTCCTATTCCTCTTTTTGTTCCGGATATTCTTATAACATATGAGTGATTATTACCTTCTTTTGTTTTACCCAGTCGTTCCGACTGGCAGCTTATATGCTGTAATGCACAACTCACAGCCTGTACATTTCTGTATCTTAACTCCGGCTTGTGGCGTGTACATTTCATTATTACCTGGTATATTCTTTTATGACTTATCCTGCTAAAACCGCTGGCATCTGTCATAAACTTAAGAACCATTCCTACACTGTATATATCAGTACGTTTTGTTGGCTGTGCACCCTGATACTGTTCTGGTGCTGCAAAGCCCGGACTTAACATACTTTGATCATTCGTTTCATAACTATATAATGAATTACCGAAATCTATAAGCTTAACATTATTGTTATCATCTATAATAATATTATCCGGCTTAATATCAAGATGGATTATTCCGCCGCAATAGTTATGCAGATACTCCAATATGTTACATAACTTTATTCCTATATCACATATCTGATTTATACCCAGCTTTTCTGATTCACACACGAAATCACGCAAAGATTTACCAGATATATATTCTTCAATAATGCAAATACTTATATCATCTTCATATATGTCATAAATAACAGGTATGTGGGGATGTTTAAGATTCTTAATAAGACTGGCTTCTCTTATGATATGGCCTTTATCATATGAAGCCTTGTTGATAACCTTGGCCACCCGCAACACATCTAATACTGTGTGCCTGACCAGATAAACACTAGAATAACTGGTTTTTCCCAGTTCTTTAATAAACTCGTATCTTTCGTTAAACTCTTTTTCTCACCTCCAGTTGATTCAGTTCTAATCACTCTGTTTATTTTATAACATATATTAAATATATTATCAATATCAAATTTTATAATTTTTGTCAAAAATTGATAAAATTTACACATTTTTTATTTTAAGTATGTGTATGACTTCTTTACATATCTATGAAAAATGAGTATTATATTTGCATAGATATGAATTTACTATGCATTTCGCAGGAAAGGAGATTGTTATGAAGATAGAAAGAGTTAATGAAAACCAGATACGTTGCACTCTCAACAAGGACGACCTTGCTTCAAGACAATTAAAGATAAGCGAACTTGCGTATGGCAGCGATAAAGCAAAAGAACTTTTCAGGGACATGATGCAGCAGGCATCATATGAAGTAGGTTTTGAGGCTGAAGATATTCCCCTGATGATTGAAGCGATTCCTATCTCGGCTGACTGTATTGTGCTTATAGTTACAAAAGTTGAGAATCCGGAAGAACTTGATACAAGATTTTCCAAATTCTCTCCTTCTGATGATGGAGAATATGACTATGATGATGAGTATTCAGATATGGAAACTATCGATGACAGCTCTTCATATACTGATTCATCAGTTCCACCAACAGCAGGGGATGAGCTTGACATAGACACCAAACAGACTAAATCAGAAGGAGGCGTTATCGGTGATGATCTTATGAATCTGTTCAGTAAGGTACGTGAGTACTTAAACAACACGAATAAGACACCAGATAACACTTCATTGCCTTCTAAAAACACAGATGAGCCAGCTGATAAAAAGGAAGCTGAGGAAGCTAAGCCTGTGATAAAAACCAGGATATATTCTTTTGAATCCATGGATGATTTTTCTGATGCCTCAAGAGCTATTGCTCCTATATATAACGATTCTAATTCATTATATAAAAAGCCAGGTTCAGATAGATATTATCTTATTCTTAAGAAAGAGGGCTGCTCATCAGTGAACTTTAACAAAGTATGTAACATACTTTCCGAATATGCTGCTAAAGAATCCTTCACTGAGGATTCTGCCGCTTACTTTAATGAACATGGTGAACTTATTATCGGCAGGCATGCCATAAGAGTTGCCGCAGCATTATGATTCATGTCGAATGCATATAATAAAAGGTCAGAAGCTTATAACTTATAAAAGCTTCTGACCTTTTTTATTGTCATGTTTATGACATATTATTTTTATAATGTCTGATGTCTTTATTAGCTTAATGAATCAAGATAGCTCTGGATTTCTTCTACAAGCATATCACCATCAATTCCATGAACCATGGCAGCTTCCTCTAATGTTTCACCTGCTGATGATGGGCATCCAACACAATGCATACCAGCTCCCATAAGAATAGGAATTACACCTGCATCAATCTGTATAACTTCACCAATAGTAGTGTCCTTATTAACTCTTGCCATATTAGTATCCTCCATATATTCTTTATCCGCATATTAAGCTGCACATGCATAGATTACTGTAAAACCTGCCACTATCCAGCCGGTTAACATAAACTATAATAACGGCGTATAATACCCGGAACGTATATCTTATATATAATATTACGTTAGCAGACATACGTCAATCTTAATGTTCTAATTTGCATAATTTTCATAATTCTTATGCATTTATTCTTATAATCTTAATCTAAGATTAATATTTCCATAAATTCTATTAAGAATACATCAATCTTCTTGTTTTTTTCATAGCATTATCGTATAATGTTGATACTATAAATCCAAGGAGGAATATTATTATGGCATATGTAATTAATGATGATTGTATCAGTTGTGGTGCTTGTGCTGCTGGATGTCCAGTAGAGGCTATCAGCGAAGGTGCTGCTCATTACGAAATCAACGCAGATGCATGTATCGATTGTGGCGCTTGTGCTGGTACATGTCCTGTAGGTGCTCCAAACCCACAGTAGTTTGAAGATACATTACTATTAAAACCCCCGGAATCTGATGATTCCAGGGGTTTTTTATATAGCTGTTATATAGCATTTACATATCTGTTTTTAAATGACTTATTCTGAACGCTATTTCACATAGCTATTCATATCTACATACCAGGATTCTTTGCAAGATCTGCAAACCTTGTCTGCTCTGGTATCCATGCCATCTTTACTGTTCCTATAGGACCATTTCTCTGCTTTGCTATGATTATCTCAGCAATACCTTTTAACTCTGTATCTTTATTGTAATAATCATCCCTGTAAAGGAACATAACAACGTCAGCATCCTGCTCAATAGCACCTGACTCTCGAAGATCCGAAAGCATAGGTCTGTGGTCTGGTCTTTGCTCAACCGCTCTTGAAAGCTGCGACAATGTGACAACCGGGACATCAAGTTCTCTGGCAAGTGCCTTTAATGAACGTGATATATCTGATATTTCCTGCTGTCTTGACTCAGTCCTTCCACTACCACTCATAAGCTGGAGGTAATCGATGATTATAAGGCCAAGGTTATTCTCCATCTTATACTTACGGCACTTAGACCTTAAATCTGCTATAGATATACCTGGTGTAGCATCTATAATAAGCTTTGATTTGGCTATACTATCGGCACCTTCTATAAGCTTGCCCCAGTCATTGGAATCAAGCCGGCCCTTTCTTAGCTTATCTGCATCAACTGATGACTCAAGTGAAAGCATACGGTTAACAAGCTGTACATCTGACATTTCCAGACTGAATACGGCTGTTGTTATGCCTTGTTTTATAGCAACATTTTCAGCAACATTAAGTACGAAGGCTGTCTTACCCATAGATGGTCTGGCTGCAACAAGCACAAAATCTGATGGCTGAAGTCCTGAAAGATAGCTGTCAAGATCCTTAAAACCAGTTGGCACACCCGTTACTGCTCCTCTATTCTTGGCTGCGGTTGATATCTTATCAAGTGCTTCAAGAACTATCTTATCTATAGGATTATAATCACTTTCACCTTTATTTCTGACAAGTTCAAATATTCTTTTCTCAGTTTCCTCCAGGATATCTTTAGTGCTTTCCTTTCCAGCATAACAGTCATTTGCTATCTTTTCATTAACTCTTATAATGTTACGAAGTATAGACTTATCCTTAACAATAGAAGCATACTGACGTATATTAGCAGACGTTGGAACGGCTGATAACAGTTCTCTTATGAACTCTATACTATATACCTCTGGTGGAACGTCTTTTTCTTTTAACTTTTCCTGTAATGTTACAATATCGACTGTCTTTCCTTCGTTGCACATTTCAACCATAGACTGAAACATTATGCCATACTGCTTGTTATAGAAATCATCACAAACAAGCATTTCTCCCGCTGTTATAATAGCCTGCCTGTCCATTATCATTGAACCTATAACGGACTGCTCTGCCTCAAGACTGTTTGGCATAATTCTGGTAACGCTTATATCTTCCATAGTTCCTCACTTATAATTACTTTTCTACAACTTTAACTGTAAGTCTGGCTGTAACATCCTTGTGAAGCTTAAGAGCTACTATATGTGTTCCAAGTGTCTTAATAGGTTCATCAAGCTTCATTTTCTTCTTATCAACCTCAAGTCCAAGCTGTTCTTTTGCAGCAACAGCTATTTCCTTAGTTGAGATAGTTCCAAATGTTTTTCCACATTCTCCTGTCTTCATAGAAAGTGTAACTGACTTGTCTTCAATGCTTGCTGCAAGCTCCTTAGCTCTTGCAAGCTCCTCTGCTGCTTCTTTTTCTTCTCTTTTCTTCTGTAACTTAAGATCATTAAGATTCTTAGGTGTTGCTTCTATACCTAACTTCTTAGGTAAAACATAGTTTCTTGCATACCCATCATTTATTTTTACAATCTGACCCTTCTTTCCAAGAGTTCTTACATCTTCTAATAATATAACTTCCATGATTGTGCCTCCTATAACTATTGTTACGCATTTTCGCTTTTTTCTTATATTTCTCCATCTTCAAGCATTTTATCAAGAGTGAGTTTTATTGTATTAACGGCCTGTTCTATAGTGCAGTCTGTAAGCTGGGCTCCGGCGATACTCATATGACCACCTCCACCAAGCTTTTCCATGACAAGCTGCACGTTTACTTCATCTATAGACCTTGCACTTATATATAACTTATCCTCATATGCTGTTATAACAAATGATGCCTTTATACCTGATATATCAAGTAACTGGTTAGCTGCCTTAGCACCACCTATCGTAGGGCTTTCAAGACCAGTTCCATCAAATACAGTTATCGCAAACGCGTTCTTATACACCTCCGACTTACTTACTGCAGAAGCTATGGCCTTATATTCATTCATATCGTTACGAAGCATTTTCCTTACTCTTGTTACATCTGCTCCATGTCTTCTTAAGAACGCTGCTGCCTCAAATGTACGTGGTCCTGACTTGCTGTTAAAACCATCTGTATCTATAGATATTCCAGCATACAAAGCATCTGCTTCAAATGCACGCAGCTTAATCCCATCATCTACATACTGTATCATCTCTGTAACCATCTCACATGCCGATGAAGCATACGGATCTACATATGAAAGCACAGCACCTGTTATCGTATCACTTGAACGTCTGTGATGATCAAATACAATTACTGTTTTACACTTATCAAGAAGTATAGGACATTCCACTCTCTGTGCCCGGTTTACATCTACAACTATGACAACCGTTGATGGCTTTATATAACTCTCCGCATTATCCTTACTTATAAACATATCATCAGGATACTCTTCTTTATTGATGAAGCGGTTCATAAAGGGCCTTACACTTGTGGAAACCTCACCAAACACTATATGAGCTTCCTTTCCAAGCTTCTTTGCTATAATATATATACCAAGTGCTGAGCCAAATGAATCAATATCAGGAAGGCTGTGTCCCATAATGAGCACATTATCATTGGCCTCAAGAATCTGCCTTAGGGCATGTGCTTTTACGCGGACCTTTACTCTTGTATTCTTCTCCATCTGCTGGCTCTTTCCGCCATAATAGTATATCTTATCTCCATCCTTGATAACTGCCTGGTCTCCTCCTCGTCCAAGTGCAAGATCCATTGCTGCCTTAGCTATCTCATAATTCCTTGCATAATCATTAGCACCTGTACCTATACCGATACTGAGTGTAAGCGTTTTTTCATTGCCAACCTTTACACTTTTTATATCTTCAACAAGACTAAACTTATCAGAAAGTATCCGTTCAAGGAACTTATATCTGAACACAACCAGATATTTATCCTTCTCCATCTTTCTTATAATAGCAGCTCCGGCAGAAAAATACTTGTTCACTCTTTTATCTACTAGTCCGACAAAAAGCGATCTTCTTACATCATCAACACTTTCAAGTGCATCCTCATAGTTGTCAATATAAACAAGTCCCACTACAAATCTTTCATCCCTGATTTTCTGAATGTACTTATTGACATCTGTTTCATCAAACATATACATGGCAACAAGTGATGAATTATAGTCCCTTGAAAGTATATTTACCCCCTGAGTAAGTATATCTGCACTTATTCTTTTCATCTCAATCTTATAATCTCTATCATTAAGTGCAACTCTTACTTCTTTATAATCATCAAAATTTCTGAATACATTCGTTGAAAGTTCAGGAATAATTGTTGATATATTCTTATTGTAATCATTCTTTTTGCTTATACAGTGCTGCATAGCAGAATTCATCCACAATATATTACCTTTATTATCCAAAAGACAGTATGGAATACTAAGATCATAGAGCAATTGCCTTTGAACCTGTGAATAATTAGAAGAAAACTCTACGATTTCTTTTATAATTCTTGGCCTGAAGTACAATATCATAAATGCACACACACATATATATACAAATGTAAATACAGCAACTACTGATGCCGCAGGTATATTTATAAAATATAATATAAAATCAATTATGATAAGTAATATTCCCAAAGCTATAGGCCATACAAAAACCGAATTAAGTCTTCCAGAAGGACGGAACGACTTTTCCTGCTTATTATTCATAATATCTCCATTCTTATGATGATTAAATCAACATAATAATACAATTCCATATAATATGTTATGTCAGTTGACTACATGAGTTGCAAAACAATATAGTAATCCTAATGCAAAAGCATAATAGGATTATAACATATGTTGCTGCAATATGGAAGCCTCGTAACGATGAGTCATGTAGTAATTATGGCTTTGCCATAATTACTATATGACAGTCGCGGTGCTCCTCGAATATAAAAACAAGAACCCAATTATTCCTGCAAGCAGGATAATTGGGTTCTTGTTTTTATATTCTCATCGTTACTCGCGCTTATTCTACTGTGTATGGTAAGAGTGCTACGTGTCTTGCTCTCTTTACGGCTACTGTAAGAGCTCTCTGGTGCTTAGCGCAGTTTCCAGTGATTCTTCTAGGAAGAATCTTTCCTCTTTCAGATACATACTTCTTTAATAAAGCAACATCCTTATAATCTAATGCCTTGTTTGCATCAGCACAAAATGCACATACTTTCTTTCTTCTGCGCATTGGTCTTCTTCTCATCTGACCCTCTGGTCTTTCAGCCTTCTTATCTGGCATGTTAAGTTACCTCCTATCTTAATTGAAAGGTAAACCCTCGTCTTCCACGCTATCACCATCAGGTATATTCATAAAGCCATCACCAGCTGCAGCGCTTGGTTCAGGTCTTGATGGTGTATATGCTGTTGTACCAGCTGCGGAAGAAGCGGCTTTACTTTCCGCAAATTCCTGTTCTTCAACAACAACATCAGTAGTGTAGACCTTCTGTCCGTCCTTATTGGTATAACTACCTGTCTGGATACGTCCAGTAACAACAACCTTAGTTCCCTGGTGCAAATACTTCTCAGCAAACTCAGCTGCTCTTGCAAATGCAACACAACCTATAAAATCTGCTGTCTGATCATCACCAGCACCACTATTTCTTGAGCGTCTTCTGTCTACCGCTAATGTATATCTAGCGATTGCCATAGAACCATCCGCATTCTGTGAATAACGAACATCTGGTTCTCTTGTCAATCTTCCCATTAATATAACTTTGTTCATACTTAATCTCCTCTTCTATAAAGAGTTGAAAGCCTAAACGTCAATTAATTATTCTCCATCTTTTACGATTAAGAATCTGATAACGTTTTCCATAATACGAATTCTTGACTCAACTTCAGCTGGTGTAGCTGCTTCAGCTTCAAACTTAATGAAGTTGTAGTATCCTTCGCTCATATGCTGGATATCGTATGCAAGCTTCTTCTTTTCGCATGTACCTGGATCTGTAATTGTACCACCGAAACGAGTGATTAATTCCTTAACCTGCTCTATAGTAGCGTTTCTTACTTCATCCTCGACGTTTGCGCTAACAACTAATGCTAATTCATACTTATTCATCTACGTCGCACCTCCTTCTGGTCTTTTGGTCCCTTTTATTCAAATATAAAAAGAACAAGGATTATAATATCACGAGGTCTAATTCTAACATAGATTCATTCTCTTTACAAGTCTTTATTTTCTTTTTTTTGTATTTTTTTTGTATTTTTTTCAACAAGTGATCTTTTTAATATAATCTCATGTGAACACCCACAACAACGAAGCTTAACATCAGCACCTGTTTTTACAATCTGCCATTCATCACTTCCACATGGATGCTTTTTTTTCATTTTTATTATATCACCGGCATCCAGCTGAATCATTTCATTCTCCTTTAATACACTATTCTCTCATTATAACACCAGACACATTACAGCCATTCTGTTCAAGCTTTTTAACAAGTGCGTTTGTATCATCTATGGAATACTTTTTCACGTCCTGTATTATAACAGTTCCCGCACAATATTCCGCAAGTATTCCCGTATCATCTGAATCCACTACGATATAATCATAATTTTGATTATATTTGTCAAGAAGCTTTCTAAATGCTTCTTTCTCTTCCTGGGTAACAATGCCATCTTCGGTAATTCCTGTAAATATAATATCAAGTTCCTTGTGATTAGTCACACAGACAAGCTCATAATCCTCATCTGGATTCTTAAGATAATCCATAACACCTCTGGCATTTTTTCCAAGCTTATACTTACCTAAGAACACATCACTTGTGATATCTCCATCTACGAATAACACCTTATTTCCAGCTTCCATAATGCTATAAGCTATCCTGAATGTATCAACCTTACCACCTATGACTGCTACTGATTTACCTGATGAAAGAGCTTCTGTTATATTATGGGCAATCTGAACTAAGCTCTCCTTTTTTTCACTGTCAATGTCCATAAGTTTATCAATATTCACACTATACATATGACACCCCCTATTTTATTCTTTTATCGTACCTAATATACGGTAATTTTCCCTGGAAGCTTCCTGTATATCTGCTACATCTGATGAAAATGTCCCAGCAGACTCCCTTAACACTTTTTCAACCGTTTCTTCGTCATCAATCGTAGCCGCTGCCTGATCTTCAATCTCTATGTTCTTTAACTCATCATCCGATAATTCATCAACAATACTCATATCTTCATCATCTTTAGTTTTGTCATTTTCAGAATCTGGATATTCCTCATCATACATGCCTAAATCAGCTTTTATATTATCACTTATTTCATCGTTTAAATCAGCTTTTATATTATTGTTTTTATTATCGCTTATATCATCATTTAAATCGGCACTTATATTATCGTTTATATCATCTTCATCATTTTCTAATATAATACTGCCTTTAGTATCATCAGCTTTATCATCTGTATCTTTACTACCTGAGTGCTTATGTTTTTTCTTTTTCTTTTCTTCTTTTCCTTCATTGAAATAATCACTCACTTCATTCTCAAGCTTTTCAAGAATATCCTCTTCATCTTCAATAAACGATGGCTTCTTTTTCACTTGTTCACTATCATTTTTTATGTGTCTGCTGTTAACAGTATCTGCGTTATACAATTCCGTTGTTGAATTATCTTTGTCTGTCTCTATAAGCTGTGGCTTATGATCTATGTAATCCATACGTCCAAAACGTCTTTCATACTCATACTCATGGTTAAAATCATCTTCCTTGGACTTAAATGCACTCATAATAAGACATACTATTATCTCAATAAACATACATACAGCACATGCAGTTCCTGCAATAATGCCTGTATTCTTATATAAATCAGGCTTAAAAGATACTCCACTTGATGTTCCCTCTGATAATATCTGTATAGACTTTACCGGTATTATGGATGTTGTCTTAATAGCAGTAGATGCAACAGCATCAACATACTTCTTTGCAGTATTCTGGTCAGGATTAACACATTTAATTTGCACTATATTACTGTTTGCAGGTGAAGATACCGTAAGATACTGTGCGATATCCTCAGAAGTTCCTGCTATCCTCTGAGCTGCCGAGATTACAACACTGCTTTTAAATATAATTGTAAAATCATCTTTAAGTCCACCATTATTAGCCCTGATAGATGCTTCATTCTCCTCGCCTGGTACTACATACAACTGTGTTGTTGACTCATACATAGGTATAATCTTCTTATTCTCATAAACATATCCTGCTGCACCACTAAGAATTGCAACAATAATCAATATTAACACACATCTTGAAAACTTTTTCATCTATTATTCTCCTTCTTCCGGATAGTAATACCACCTTATGGCAGTTATCGTCCCATTGTTGTCTATATCAAAAGCAATCTGTGCAAAATCATCATCTACAGTTGCTGTTCCTGACTTATAATCTGGTGAAAAATATGTCAGTTCAATAATATAATTCTCAGCATCCTCTAAACTGTCATATCCATTATAATTAATCAGGCCATAGGATATTGCATCCTTCGTATTTATCTTATCAAGATCATCCATAGTAAAACTTCCATAAAGATAATTACCTAAAACTGCTGTTTTATCTGATGTCATACAATAATTGTTTCTATAATTAGTATCTCTGTAATAAACCCTTAATATAGAATCCGCTGACATTCCGACCTTAAGTCCTCTTGCAAATACATCCTTATCACTCACAGATGCAGCTGCCGTCAGCCTGTATGTTCCCGACTGGTTCTTTCCGGCTGTCTTACCCGAATCATCGAATTTTACAAATATAAATGTAAGATCGTTGTACGCGCATACCTTCTCTACATATAAGGCATCTGCATTATTTTCTTTTTCTGTAGATTCATACTCCGAAACTGGTGTTCCGTATATATTCTTCACATCATTTTCCGACATCATATATTTCAATGAATTGACCGTAAGATCAGAATAACTGAATTTATCTGCTTTACTCGTTTCTACTGTTGGATATTCCTGATAGCTTGTTATATCCTCCGAATCATCTGTTATAACAGCCTCGACATGCTTTCCACATGCTGACATGCCAAACAGCATAGTCATACTCAGTACAATTCCTGCACTTTTTCTAAAAACACTGAATTTGCTCATTGTTTTCCCCTTTTATATACATTTCTATAAACATTCAGATACATGGTCACAGTATAACATATTTGTCAGTTTTATAAAATACAAATGCATAAATTTGTCAATTTCATGTGGATTATTTATAAAACAAAAAAAGTCATCCCACACAGTGAGATGACTTAGAGGCGACAACCAGATTCGAACTGGTGATCAGGGTGTTGCAGACCCACGCCTTACCACTTGGCTATGTCGCCATATTATATTCTATTCAGAGTAAGAACAAAAAATGACTCCAAGGGGATTTGAACCCCTGATACCACCGTGAAAGGGTGGTGTCTTAACCGCTTGACCATGGAGCCTTATTAAACAAGCTAGAAGGACAAGTTTCCCTTCTGTATGGTAAATCATATTAGTTCTTACAACTCCCCGAGTAGGGCTCGAACCTACAACAACTCGGTTAACAGCCGAGTGCTCTACCATTGAGCTATCGAGGAATATAATTAAAGGATTGCTCCTTCAAAACTGCACATTAAATATTCTATATTATACATCCGTATTCTG
>JAHYZV010000008.1 GCA_019424245.1 Clostridiales bacterium | reverse complement strand
TGTCGAAAGGAGACTGATTATTATGAGAAGAGTTATGGGAGCCGTAGGAACAGTAATTTTAGAGATACAGGTATTGTTATAACTGATCTTAAAGGTTCAGAAGGGTTAAATAAGGTTGTTAATTATCCTGGATATGGAGCACATTTCAGAACGCAGGGATCTGGAACATTAACTGTTTATGGAGTGCTGACAGCAACAGACAGTTCGACGGGTGTAACGTATGCAGTTGGGGGAGAGCAGATTAACGGATTATATTATAGTCCGGCATGGGAGGCTAATAATACCTCTGCGAATGCAATAAGGCGAGGTACAGGCACTACAGATTCAAGTGGTAAATTTGAAATTGATATTTCTTTACCACCTGGAATTGGTGTATATTCGTATTATGGTTCAACATCCACTCATTATTTTGATATATGTGGAGTTTCTGTATCGCCAAGTGATGATAGTAGCATAAGTGCTTCAGAGACTATTTTCCATTTGGCATATACTATGTATCATCCGTTTTAATGTGTAAATTGTAACTAAGAAAATATAAAAATAGGTTGTCACACGATTTGGTGTGTCAACCTATTATGCAAAATACAGGAGGGTTAAAATGAAGATAGCTACCCAACATTATCAGGACAGCGTGATCACTCCGTATGGTAATAATCACTGGAATGGAAAAGAGAAAATTGATATTTCCAAGGAAAAAGATGATGCGGTTATTCTGGAAATAAGTGCAAAAGGTAAAAGAGCAATACAGCTAAAAGAGAAAAACGAATTTGAGCAGGATATTGTTCAAGTGGATAAAAGTGCAGATGATTTACCAGCATATTCAGGAATGTATGATGTTGACAAGACGATATCGTCTTCTCTTGAAAATTGTAGCAAAGAGGAACAGGGATTTGTATATGATATTATCCGCGAAAATTTTCTTATTGGAAATGGCAGCTCTATGAGTGAGGAGGAGCGTCAGGCTAATATATCATTAGGAATGAAAAAAGCGGAATATGCTGCAAATAATTTTATATCAGAAGATAAAAAAAGTTCCTTTTTGGATGCAATGGAATCTATAGCAAAGCTGGCAAGTGCCGGAAGGATGAATGCAGATGGAAATATGGATTACGGGGTAAAAAAAGGAAATTATTTAGGACATGGTAGTAATCTTGTTTACACTACAGATGGTCTTGATATGATGAGGTCAATGGATTCAGGTGCATATGATGAATATCAAAGGATCAGTAGAGAAAGTAGTAATTCTGATAGACAGCTTAACACTTTAAAATACTTGACAAATTGGTATTCTAATGCTGTAACGAAAAATCCGCATATGGTAGAGAAATATGAAGCTAAATCGGATGAGTATATTGAAAAAAATGTAAAAAATCAAAAAGTAGATTCAACTTTTTCGGATTTGAAAACAGAAAGTAAGTCTGCTTTTATTGAAAGTTTGAAAGCATTTCAAGCACAGAATCCTAATTTCTTATCCAATATCGTTAATAAGGAATTGTCAAGAAAGTATTGGGCATATGGTATTATCGCCTAAGGGTGAGGATAAATATGAGATGAAGTATGTTCCGGAAGATTTTGACAGGTATGATCAAGGATTTTTTGGAAGAGCGAAACCAGAATATATTATTGTTAAGGGAGAGTGTTTGGAAAAATTAAAACAGCAAGGGTATGAAATGGACTGTTGGCAAAAAGGTATTCCGTTGGCGATAAATAATAAACATCCTGATAGCATAAAATTAAAGGGATTTTGACAGAATATGCAAAATATTACACGAAAATGTCAAAGGATTACAGTTTACCAAAACCCATAATAGTTTCTGATATAATGCGATAAGTCAGAAAGGATGATGGGGCTATGGGGAAAAGAGAGCACATATACGAAATTATTGCAGAGAATATCAGAAAAGAACGCAGAAGGCTTGGAATTACGCAGGCAGAGCTTGCAGAACGGGCGGATGTATCATTGGATACTATCAAAAGTGTTGAAAATGGCAGAAGGGCAATGAGTCTTGATACATATTTGAATATTGTTCATGCATTGGAGTCATCGCCTACGGTTCTGATGAGCCAGCAGCACCCAGAAAAACACATTGAGCGTTTTGCATTTATGATGAATCGGTGTGACGAAAGAGAAATAGAATTTGCATTACATATGATTGAACAAATATTAAGAGGACAGGAAGATTATCTGAGTGAATAGACGGGTAGTTATCCTGTCCTTTGTCTATGACTCTTTTGCAAATTTTTCAGCGAGATGGTATATGATTTCTTCAATGGTGGGAGTTTCATTTTCACATGGAAAGTCTGTCCAGAAGCGTTGCATTTGTGGATCAGGGCTTTTTAAAGCAATAGAAACTGCCCGCCCAATTTCCTGTTGGACTTCTTCTTTTGTGATTCCTTCTTTTTCGGCAATGATTTTCAAATATTTATCAACAGAGTATGTGTTTTTATCATTCATAGTGTTGTTGTGAATCCTTTCTGAAAAGGGTATCTGCGGGCAAATTGTCAGGTGATTGAATTGTCCCGGTTGAATACCATAAAAGTAAAACAGATAATCCGTTCTATATTACATAATAACCTTGAGAGCTGTTTTCTATGCAGATTATGGCTATTTTCTATTCTATCATATACATACAGTATGGTGCATACACGCACCATATCATTATAGGACACTCTTGCGTAGAATACAAGGAGGAGGTCTTTGTAATGATAGTATATGACAGGTTATGGATTACACTCAAGAAGAAAAATGTTAGCCAGTATGCACTAATTAAAGATTATGGAATAGATAAAGCACAGTTACAGCGATTGCGAAAGAATATGGTCGTAAAAACGGTAATCCTAAACAGATTATGTTCCATACTTGATTGTAAGATAGAGGACATCATGGAGTTTGTGCCGGATGAGGATATTAAGTAAAGAGATATTTCCAAAATGTAATGAGAGTTTGGAAATATCTCTTTTTTAATCCGCAAATATTTATATTCTTGGTATTAAGGTGTACAATATTCCACCTGAAATAGCTGGTTTAGTCACTCTTACAAAAGATTCACTTACGGTACAATGAATACAGCTTAAGCAAATATATAAGGTGCCGGAAAAGAGTGGAAGGTGTACTACGATATTGTTAATAGTGGAGAAAGAATAAAAGAGTTGCGTGCGGCAAGAAGAATGACAAGACAGCAGCTTGCCGAGCAGATTGGATTGTCAGTGGATGCTCTGCGGAAAATTGAAGCTGGTGTAAATGGAGCAAAAATAGATACGCTGATTAGTATTGCTGAATTGTTTCATATAACGTTGGATTATCTTGTGTGTGGGTGTGAAAGAAAGGCAGAAGTCGATGATCTGCTGGTTGGTCTGAAGGAGAAGGAAGTACAGTTTATCCGGAATATGGTATTAAATGCCGTTGACAATATGAAGCTTCTGACAGAATAAAAAAGTCGGATTGCATTTTTGATAATGCAGTCCGGCTTTTTTTATAAGGATTTGGAACAGGTGGGAGTGTTACTCTTAGTTCAAAAGAGTGTCGGTTACTGTAGAAGATGTGTGGTGTCAGTTATACTTTGTTCAGGTTCTGAGAAAAGAACCGTTGAATATTGAAAACAGAATAGGACACGCATATCCCACGAGCTTATATCGCCTTGTCTATGACAGGGTGGCAGAATCCCATTTCGTGCGATGACTATCCTCAGAGCTGTAGCCGATTATGAGAAACGTAACAGCAGGAGCCTTTAAGGATAAGAGCAGAGGGTTGTGCCTACCGGGTTAGCAGCCGGAGGTAATGAGATAATAAGTGCACCTGAATTTCAGCAAAACGCATTTTCAGAGAGTGGCTACTTTCGTAAGTCCAGATGGGCAGGAAACTACGAAGTGATTGTGGCTGGCAAAGGATATGTTACCCGATACGGGGATGGTTAAGAAACCGGGAAGATAGTATTTTATCTTCCCACACAAACTGATTTATGGTCACCGACAGAAAAGAAATGTTTAGGTGAAGAACTTGAGGCGACACTTCTAGACATTGCTAGAAATATGGCATTGGCTCAGTTGCAGGAATTTGAGTTGAAAACTGATGGCGGTAATTGTCCAGATAATCTTGAAAGGGAAATCGAATCACTTAAAAAGTCAAAGGCACACTATGCAAAGCTAAAGTTTGAGATATACGATGATTATACAAAAACAAATATCACTCGTGATCAGATGGCAAAAAAGACTGCAGAAGTTAAGCAGAAAATCGCAGAGATAGAAAGTCTGATTACAGAGAAGCAGGAAACACTTGATATGCAAAAGGATCTCTTTCTTGATGCAAAGCAGGAACAGCTAACAAAGCTTAGTAAGTTGGATGAGTTTGATGAAGAAGTAATCAGATATCTCATTGATTATGTGTTGGTGTATGATAATGAGCATATTGAAATCAGATGGAACTTTGATGACTTTCAGGCTGGATGATGGTATAATCAGTAGTAATAGCGAGAAAACAAAATTATAAAGAAGTAACATGGGGAATCTTGCTAAAGGTTCCCCATTGATAAAAAAAATTAATTTTTTTTTTGTTTCTTACTTGACACGAGCAGAAGCACATCATGTAACTGCTGATACATATCAGAAGATTATGAAACATTTTACGCCTAAGTTGTGGCTTGGAATGACAGCAACTCCTGATAAGCGGGATGATAATATTGCAGGTAGAAATGTTTATGAGTTGTTCAATTATAAGATTGCATATGAGATACGTTTACAACAGGCCATGGAAGAAAACTTGTTGTGCCCATTTCATTATTTTGGAATTACTGATTTGTCTGTAGTTGGAGATGTTAAAGAAAATCATGATTTTAGTATGCTTACAAGCGATGAACGTGTAAGGCATATAATCCAGCAGGCAAATTATTATGGATATAGTGGAGAAAAAGTTAAAGGTCTTATATTTTGTAGCAGTATCAAAGAAACACAGGAGTTATCACATAAATTTAATAATATAGTTAATCCAGATACAGGAAAATATTTTCGTACGATAGCGTTGAATGGTGATGCAACGGAACAGGAAAGGCAGAATGCATTTGAGAGACTTGCAATGGATGAGAATGAGGAAAATATTAGTAAAAAGCCGTTAGACTATATATTTTCTGTAGAAATATTGAATGAAGGTGTTGACATTGTAGAGGTTAATCAGGTTATTATGCTTAGACCGACACAATCGCCGATAATATTTATACAGCAGTTGGGACGAGGACTTAGAAAGGCCGATGGAAAAGAGTATGTTGTTATTCTTGATTTTATTGGTAATTATAATAATAATTTTATGATTCCAATAGCACTGTCAGGGGATAGAACTTACAATAAAGATAATATACGTAGATACATAATGGAAGGTGGAAGGGTTATTCCAGGTGCATCTACAGTGCATTTTGATGAAATAAGTAAGAAAAGAATATTTGCATCTGTTGATAATGCTAATTTTAGTGATATTAAACTGATAAAAGAAAATTACACAGATCTTAAGAATAAATTAGGAAGAATACCACATTTACGGGATTTTGATGATTATGGAGAAATGGATGTTGCCCGTATTTTTGATAATAATAGTCTGGGTTCGTATTATAAGTTTTTAATTAAATATGAGAAGGATTATAAGCTTCGTCTTTCACAGGAAGAAGAAAAGATAGTCGAATTTATTTCCAAGAAACTGGCAAATGGTAAGAGAATTCAAGAATTACAATTACTTAAGAGAATGCTTATGTATGCAAAAGGATTGTCCAAATGTGGATTATTTTCGAGTCTTTCACAGGATATGTTGACTTATGGTAAATCAATTAGCAAGGAACAGAAGGAAAATATTATAAATGTTATGACTAATGAATTTCCGGCAGGATCTGGTAAGAAAACATATGCACAATGTGTTTTTATAGAAAAGGAAGGCAATGATTATAAGCCAACAAAAATATTTCTTGAAATGCTATCAAATAAAGATTTTTATAATATTATTAAAGAACTTGTTGATTTTGGAATAAGTAGATATGAGAGAGATTATAAACAAAGTTATGATGTAACAGATTTTGTCCTTTATCAAAAATATACGTATGAGGACGTATGTCGTCTGCTTAATTGGGAACAGAATGAAGTTCCATTAAATATTGGTGGTTATAAATATGATAAGAAAACAAAGACATTTCCAGTATTTATTAATTATGATAAATCGGATGATATTAGTGACACAACAAAATATGAGGATCATTTTGAACAAGGATTTAGGGATCGATTGATAGCAATATCAAAATCGGGAAGGAGTCTGCAATCTGAGGATGTACAGAATTTTCTTAAGGCTAAAGAGAGAGGAATTAGAGTAGAACTTTTTGTGCGAAAGAATAAGGACGATAAGATTTCTAAGGAATTTTATTATCTTGGGCATATGACGGCTAGTGGAAATACTAAGGAATTTACAATGCCAAATACACAGAAAACAGCAGTTGAGATAGAGTGGATACTTGATGTTCCTGTGCGTGAGGATATATATGAGTATATTGTAAATTCATAAATATTATGTATATGTCAAAAGTATAAAAAGTTGTTTGTGCTTGCAGAAAAAGACTTTTTTACTTGATTTATTGCATTAAATCACGATATTAAAAGAAAGAAGGAAAGTGAGATAATTAATTTAATAATTGTCACACAAGAATTATATGAAAACAGTTAAAGTAGTTGCAGCAGTAATAAAAGAAGTTAATGATAATGGGGAGCCAATTATATTCGCAACGCAGCGCGGGTATGGAGAATTCAAGGATGGCTGGGAATTTCCAGGAGGAAAAATAGAGGCAGGAGAGACACCACAGGAAGCATTAAAACGAGAAATTATGGAAGAATTAGATACAAAAGTTAAAATTGGAAATTTAATAGATACAATTGAATATGATTATCCTAATTTTCATCTTTTAATGGATTGTTTTTGGTGTGAGATAGTAAGCGGAGAATTGAAGTTAAAGGAACATGAAAATGCAAAATGGCTGACTAAGGAGCATCTTGATGAGGTTGAATGGCTGCCGGCAGATGTTATTTTGATTGATAAGATAAGAATGGATATGTAGGAGGATTTCACTAGAGGCACTGTTCCTCTGCCAAAACTGATATGTGGGAAAGACAGAGTGCTTGAAGTGGGAAAGGAATTTCAAGTATTCAATTATGGATTCTATCGAAAACCTCAAAAAGAAATCAAAATAGGATATATATACCCAAAGAATCAAGAACAGCTTATGAAAGCGGTTGTTAATGAGATATATTCATTTGCAAAACTGGGGAAATATCAGGGAGAAAAAGACAAATACATAATATCAGGACTTCTAGATATAAAATCTGAACCAATGATTAAAGAGGAGTATGAGCTTGGTGATATAACAGACTACAAGAGAGCTGCAAACAGATTGCAGAAGATAGAAGGCATAGATATTGTAATTGCACTTATTCCAGACGAAATTGATGAAGATGGACCATATAACCCATTCAAGACCATATGGGCAAAGGCAAATATTCCATCACAGATGATTAGTATGAAGACCGCAGAATTATTTGCAAGAGGTAAAGCAGAAGGTAATAAGTCTAAGTATTATCTTCACAACATTATACTTGGTATACTTGGTAAGACAGGCGGAATTCCTTGGGTTGTAAAGAACATGCCGGGAAATGTTGATTGTTTTGTTGGACTTGATGTTGCTACTGTTACAAAAGGTATTCATTATCCCGCCTGCTCAGTAGTATTTGATAAGTATGGGCGTTTGCTTGGATTCTATAAGCCGACAACACCTCAGCAAGGTGAGAAGATTACAACGAGGATACTTCAGGATATATTTGACCAGGTAATATTTTCTTATGAAGATAGGTTTGGAGAGTCACCAAAGAATGTGGTTATTCATAGAGATGGATTTAGCAATGAAAATGATGAGTGGTATAAGAATTATTTTGGAGCTAAGGGAATTGAATATAGCATAATTGAGGTTAGAAAGAATATTAGTTCAAAACTGATACTCATACGGGATGGCAACATAGAGAATCCAACAATGGGATATTGCGTGTATAACAACAGTAAGGGATATCTTGTGACAACAGATATGAAAAACAAAAAAGGTTCACCTAATCCGATACTGGTAGAGAAAAAATGCGGAAATATATCTATTGCAAACATATTGACACAGATACTTTATCTTTCACAACTACATGTTGGTTCTACTCATAAAATGAGGTTGCCAATTACTACCGGATATGCAGATAAAATCTGCAAGAATAGGGATTTTGTACCTGAAGGAAAGATGGATGACAGGCTGTTCTTTTTGTAAGTTTGAGTAGTAAATATGTCAAAGGGCAATCGTAACTTTCATTCGAAACAGATTGGATATGAGCTTGCTTGTGGTTTACAAATTGGCAAACAGACAGTTAATGCAATATACGATTGGGACAATTATAGTACATATTATCATAAAGATTTACTTGGTGCGAATAACAATATAATCATTTCAAGTTCTGTAATCAGTGGCTCTAAAGTCTATGAGCTGATTAATCTTCTAAAAGAAAAACAGATGTCAGGAGTTCAGATTACAATAGTAACATGGTCACCTGATTCCTATAGATTTGGAGATGCAGCATATTGGATGCAGTTACATGAAGACATGCGTCAAGCAGGTTTTTATATTAAAACAGTAGAAGAATCATGTGAACGATTTGCTGTTATTGATTAGGAAGTTGTCTGGTATGGTAATATCAATCTTCTAGCGAAGACAAAGGTGGATGATAGTATTATGAGAGTCCTGAGTAAAGAGATAGCCAGTGAATTGATGGAAATTACATTTGGAGATAATGGTTGAGCTGAATAGGACTAAAACATATGGATTCCATAAGATGTAAGAGTAACATTCATGAGAATATAGAAAGGAGCTCTTTTATGAGCAAAGAATTACAGATAAGAAATAGCACTGTTGATTTCTTGGTTTTCACACGAGATGCAGGAGAAGACGGAATAGAAGTCAGGGTTCAGAATGGCGATGTATGGCTTACGCAGAAAGCAATTTCGCAGCTTTTTGATGTAGATAGAAGTGTGGTTACAAAACATCTGAGTAACATTTTTAAAGATGGCGAATTAGATGAAAATTCAGTTTGTGCAAAATTTGCACAAACTGCGGATGATGGAAAAACATACAATTATAAGTTCTATTCATTAGCGGCTATTATTGCTGTGGGGTATCGCATTAATTCAGAACGGGCAATGCAGTTTAGAACATGGGCAACAAAGGTATTGGATACATTTACAAAGCAGGGTTATGTTCTTGATAAAAGCAGATTGATTAATGGACAGATTTTCGACGAAGATTATTTTGAGCATCTTATTGCTGAGATTCAGGAAATCAGAGCAAGTGAGAGAAGATTTTACCAGAAAATCAAAGACATATATGCAACAGTAGTTGATTATGATAAGAATTCACAGGTGACAAGAGAGTTTTATATAACGACTTTGATAAATTGATGAATGATATGGAGAAGGATGGTACTATTTGTGGGGAGAGTAATGGAGTTATCAGTTTTGAAAAGGTAAATAAAAAAGGAAGAAGGTACAAGCTATGTTGCCAACAAGAGAAGAAGCACTGAAGTTAATTCGTGATGGGTTATTATTTAATCCGGGACCTTGGGGAAAACATTGTTTAACAGCAGCACACTGTGCAGAAAAAATAGCAAGTGCATGTGGTGATATGGATGTTGAGAAAGCATATATATTAGGTTTACTACATGATATAGGAAGAAAATTTGGGGTAAGACATCTTGGACATGTTTATGATGGATACGTATATATGAAATCATTGGGATATGATGAAGTAGCAAAGATATGTTTAACCCATTCTTTTAATAATCATACGATAGATGAATACATCGGAAAATTTGATGTTACAGATGAAGAATTGACAATTATAAAAACTGAATTAGCAAAGACCATATATGATGAATATGACCGATTAATTCAATTGTGCGATTGTTTGGCAGGAGCAGAAGGAGTTCTTGATATAGAAAATAGGATGAATGACGTAAAGAAAAGGTATGGCTTTTATCCGCAGGACAAGTGGAATTCCAATATGAATTTGAAGCAATATTTTGAGGGGAAAATGAATAAAGACATTTACCTTATATGTGAGAAAGATACATTTGCACCAGGAGATTTATGATATTATAAATATATTTTTACTACAAGTTTTATGAACAGGTTGGAGGTGGTTAAGTGGATATTTTATTTAAAAATGATGATTTTGTATTTTCATACAGAGTTGGCGGTATATTGAAACATAATGGTAAAATCTTGTTACAGCGTCCGAAGAATGATGATTATGCCATTATTGGCGGACATGTTGCGGCTATGGAGACAAGTATGGAAACTCTTAAACGGGAATTTGAAGAAGAGCTTCATGCTAAGATAGAGGTAGATAATCTGTTAGCAATCGGAGAAATTTATTTTCCATGGGGAATAAGACCCTGTCATCAGATATGCTTATATTATAATGTACATCTGATGGATGATAATATTCCATTAGATGGAGTGTTTCATGGATATGATGAGCTGGATAATGAAAGAATTGATTTGGATTTCTGTTGGGTTTCACTGGAAGATTTAAAGAAGGGTACTAAGGTATATCCTTTAGAGTTGATACCATATATCCTTGAGTCAGGGAAAGAAATTGTACATTTTGTTTCAAAGCAGATTTGATTTATGAAAGAAGGGAAAAGCGATTGTTATAAGTTAAATTTTATGACTTAGTCGATAGAACATTAGGAAGTTATCATCTTGAATATAAGGATATGTATTATCCAATAAATTATGGTTATATTGAATGGGGTATGGCACTAGAGAAAGAAGCACAGGAGAATAACACATGAGTAAATTAATAATTCTTAGAGGAAATTCTGGAAGTGGGAAAACAACTGTGGCTAAAGCGTTACAGGAAAAGCTTGGATATAATACTATGCGTATATCACAGGATGAAGTCCGAAGGAATATGTTATGGGTTAAGGATGGCATAGATACAAAGGCATTACCTCTTATGGCGGAACTATTGAAATATGGAAAGGTTCATAGCGAGCTTACGATTTTAGAAGGAATTATGTATGATGAGTGGTATAGTCCGTTATTTAAACTGGCAAACGAATTATATGAATCAAATATATACGCATATTATTTTGACATACCATTTGAAGAGACATTACGACGTCACAGTATGAGAAATAAAAGTCAGGAATTTGGTGAAGAAGCTATGCGCGGCTGGTGGAGAGAAAAAGATTTTTCTTCGGTTCTTGATGAACAGGTTATTACTTGTGAAATGCAGGCTTATGATATTGTTGAAAGAATATATCAGGATTTGTTAAGATAGAACCAGTATGGAAGGAAACATAATAACGAGACAAAATATGGGAAACAGGGATAAAAGTATATATGAAAATATGGCTTGATGACCTAAGAGTTGCACCTGAAGGGTATGAAACTGTAAAATCAGTTAATGAGGCGATAGAGTTAATAGAAAAATGTGAAAAAAACAATGAACTAATAGAGGTTCTTGACTTAGATCACGATTTGGGTGATTATGCCTATGATGGTGGAGATGCAATAAAACTGCTGGATTATCTGGCAGAAAGGGAAACTTTTTATCCCGTTGAGATACATACAGCCAATCCTGTTGGCAGAGAAAATATGTATCGTATGCTAGACCGTTTCTGGCCTGATTGAAATATTTAAAAGCATGCAACAGCGATGGTAATACTACTTGATTATGAAGGAAAAGGTAACTAAGTTTAATAACTATTATATATTATGATGATACCAGGGTGCTATGTGCCAGTAGCACATAGCACGGACCGAAGCGTAGCGTAGACGTGGGAGTGCATAGCACGGAACAATCCGTAGGTATCAAAGTCGAGGACTTTTGCCCCCGACATCATAATATCTGTTTAATCAATAACAAAGTTATTAACATTCTTACGAAGTTCAGCAGCAGAGGCTTCTGCGGTTTTAGCTCCATTCATAACAGCTTCAGAGCCTTTTACGATTACGACTGTCTTCTGTGCAATGTTGGTTGTTCCAGTTGCACTGTCATTAGAAGCAGCGGTGATTCCCTCTATAGACTGTGTGATATTGCTTATAGATGCAACGAGCTCTTCTGATGTTGCACTGAAATCAGATACAAGATCGTTAATGTTGGAAGCATCCATATTATAGTCATCAGCCATCTTCTCAAATCCGTTAAGACATTCAACAATATCAGTATCAACGAAATCAAGCAGACGGTTAGAATCGCTTGTTAGGTTGCCTACAGCTTTGTTTACATTTTCTGTAACAGCCTGAATGTTGGCTACAGCATCTTTAGACTGTTCAGCTAATACACGGATCTCATCGGCAACAACTGCAAAGCCCTTACCGGCTTCACCAGCTCTTGCAGCTTCGATAGAAGCGTTAAGGGCAAGCAGATTAGTCTGTGCAGTAATATTCAGGATAGAGTCAGCAAGTACACCAATCTGGTCAACTACCTTGGCATCTTCAAGAGCCTGCTCAAGATTTACTCTGATGTCAGCCATCATCTGTTTAATCTTCTGACGGTTTTCTACAGTATCATCCTTAGTCTTTAAAGCACGTTTATGGATATCCTGGGATTCAGTTGCACCATCCTGTGCCCTTATGGCAATTTCCCTTGCAGCTTCTTCAATCTGCTGTGTCATTCCGTTAATCTGTTCAGCAGATGCGGCAGTTTCCTCTGAACTTGCAGCGAGCTCTTCTGTTGTTGCTGATACGTCTTCAATTTCTGCGTTAAGATTGTATACATTAGTATCAATTGTTTCTACAACCTTATCAATATTGGCAGCCTCGCTTTTTACTTGAGCTAACAGGCTTCGTACAGATTCGCGCATGGTTTCAAGTGCACTGGCTAGCTGTCCGAAATCATCCTTACGCTTAAGCATAGGCTGTTGCATTTTTGTGGCAAAATTACCGCCAGCAATTACTTCGAATTGTTCTTTTATTTTTCTTAATGATTTAGTAATATCAATTGCGATGAGGGCAACGAGTATAGCAACAACAATAAGCATACATACGCTGCATAAAATAAGTGAAATAGCTTTGCTTGAAGCATAGCTGGTGAATTCCTCATCCTGCTGTGCAATAGCAGTGTCTATGTAATCAGTATAGTTGCCAGTACCAACAACCCAGTCAAAAGGTTTGAAGTATTCGCTGTAAGAACGCTTTGGTGAAGGTTCTGTTTCTCCCTCTTTAGGAAATACATAATCTGTATAACCACCACCATCCTGGACTGCAACACGTATTATTTCCTTGACCATCTGGTAACCCTCAGCATCTTTGGTATTCATACGGTTAGTACCCTCAGTTGAATTCCCAAGCAGAACAATATTCTTACCATCGGACTGGTCAACCCAGAAATATCCACCATTGCCGTAGCGCATCTGACGTATTTCATCAGCAGCTATCTTCTTAGCTTCATCAAGGCTGTATCTGCCAGCCTTATACTCATTATTGATTTCAGATAACAGAGAGATGACGACACTTACCTGTTCTTTAATAGAATCATCATAGTTCTGTCTTGATGATGTGTCCATAGTATCAAGTGCCTTGTTTTTTAACTGGTTCATATTCTGAATAGATATAAAGCTTTCAGAAGCCACAAGCACAAGTACTAAAGCTACTATAATAGTAAGCTTTGTGCGAACCTTAATATTTTTCATTGGAATCACGCTCCTTAAATAATAATGATATCGTAAAATATATATTTACATTTCTATTAATAAAAATTATAGTCTTATAGAAGAGAGATGTCAATGAAGATATAAAGAAACACTAAATATGATTAAAAAAACATTAAAAAACTAAAAAAATATAATGATATAAACATTAAAATTAAATTTTGCCAATTACTGATGTACTAGAATTGCTATATTTGCTAAGCAATTTATGTATTGCTAAAAAGTGTTGCAAAAAAGTAGTGAAAAGCTTAAAATTTACAAAATCTTAGCGAATCTTAGCAAAATTTTAGAAAAACTTAATAAATAGATTGATATTGTAAATGCATAGTGATAGTATATATCTAATAAGATACGAACAATTGAATATTTAATGTGTCGAAGAACGGAGGAAAAATATGAGCAAAGATCACACAGAGAAAAATTCTGCAGTCGAGTGGTTCAGAAATAAACAGCTGACCTATAAGATTTCAGTAGCAGTGGGTATGCTATTAGTAGCCTGCCTTACAGTTATGATTGCAATTAGTGCAACAATTGCAGCTAAGTTTATGAATAGTAGTATAAGTGGTGAGTTTGATGGAATTGCACAGCAGAATGGTATATCGGTACAGGAGGTACTTGACAGAGCTTCAGATGCTGCTAATATTCTTCAGAATTATATTACTGAACGTTATGATGATTATGCTAAGAACGGATATACTGGAGAGACAGTTAAGAGTGAAGTATATGATGTGCAGTTACAGAAGATGAACAAAGAGATTGAGCAGTTTATGATCAGTGTAGCCAATACATCTGTAACATCTAGTGAAGGCATTGCAGGTGTTGGTGTATTTTTTGAGCCTAACGCTTTTGACCCTGCTATTAAAGATTATACAATCTATGTAAGTGAATCAGATGCACAGAGTGGAAAGGTACAAAGCTATGGTGAGTATTCAAGCTATGGCTCAAAGGACTATTACAAGAATGCTGCAGCATCACAGCAGAGCAGTTTTACAAGTCCATATAAGGATCAGGGCATCAATATGGTAAGTGCCTCTTTTCCAATTGTATATCATGGTAAGACACAGGGTGTAATTCTTGTAGATATTAATGTTGATACATTCAGCGGACTCCGTTCAACAGACGATAAGTACAAAACAATGTATGTAGATGTACTTATGGGTGATGGTACATTTATATATGACAGCGAATCAGATGAATATGTTGGCAGGAAGTTAAGCGATGTTTTACCAGCTAAAGAATATGCCAAGATACAGAAGGGCATTGATACAGGAAAAAGTTTCAGCGTAACAACTAAGAAGGATGATGGTTCTAAGGTTGAAAGATATTATGCGCCTATTAAAGCTGTTAACCAGACCTGGTGGGCAGCAAGCGCATTAAATAAGACAGATCTTGAGCGTAATACGATTATTCTTGTAGTGTTTATGATTGTTATTTCTCTTATAACTCTGGCAATTATAATTGTTATCAGCAATAAGCTTATTAAGAAATATATTAAGCCTATAGATGATGTAGTTGCAGTAGCTGACCAGCTTGCAAGTGGAGATTTCTCGGTTAATATTAAGAAGAATTATAATGATGAAATTGGTCATCTTGCTGAGACGTTTGACAATATGGCGGGAAGATTAAGTGCAATAATTAAAGATTTAACACGAGGTTTAAAAGAGATGGCAGGTGGTAACTTTAATATATCACCTAATGTAGAACACGTCGGTGACTTTAAGGATATAGAAGTTGCTTTAGTAAAGGTTATAACAGATCTTTCATCAACTCTTTCAGAGATTAATGGTGTTGCAGATATGGTAGCTTCCAATGCGAGCCAGCTTTCAGATGGTGCACAGGCAATTACAGAGGGTGCAACAGATCAGGCAAGTTCAGTACAGGAATTACAGAGTACAATTGCTAATGTAGCAGATCAGGTTGATATGAATGCACATAATGCTAATAAGGCTAATGAAATGGCTAAAGCTGTTGGTGACCAGATTATTGAAAGTAATAATCAGGTTCAGCAGATAGTTCATGCTATGGAAGTTATCACAGAGAATTCTAAGCATATTAGCAGTATCATTAATACAATTGATGAGATTGCTTCAAGCACTAACCTTCTTGCACTTAACGCTTCGATTGAAGCGGCAAGGGCAGGTGAAGAAGGAAGAGGCTTCGCAGTTGTTGCAACACAGGTTGGTAATCTTGCGGCACAGAGTGCAGAGGCAGCTAAGAACTCTGGTGAACTTATAGTTCAGGCAATTAATGCAGTTGAAGAAGGCAAGGGAATGGTTGATGATGCAGCTGCTAAGCTTATGGAGTCAGTTGATAAGACTAAAGAACTTGTCGAGAATATTGAGCAGATTTCAGTTGCTTCAGAACAGCAGGCTGAATCATTAAAGCAGGTATCAGAAGCTGCAAGCCAGATAGCAGCTGTAGTAGAAGAGAATACAGCTATGGCTGAGGAAAGCTCTGCAAGTAGTGAGGAACTTGCTTCACAGGCGGACAGATTAAAAGAATTAGTCAGTGCATTTAAGCTTATGAAGTAGTATAAAAAGCTGCCACTTTTAGCGGGTTGTACCGTTAAAGGTGGCTTTTTTATATTTTTGCACAATATTTTATGACAAATTATGCCTATGTTTATGGTGGCAATGATAATGGGGCAACCTTATACAGCAGATAATGGATGTTTTAAAGACATTCAGACATAATAAATGTTACAGTAAAGATATAGTAGAAATGTAGTCAAATTAAAAATACATTAAAAATACAAAAAAATAATTAAATTTTTTATTGACAAATTAAAACTAAGAGATTATCTTATTACTTAATTCAATAGTCAAATGCGAAGAACAGGAAATGATTTATTTATATCACCGCCTACAGAGAGCCGTTGGTTGATGAGAAACGGTAGCAAGGAATAGATAAGCCCTCACCTGCAAGCAGTTCTGGTGAAAGATATTAATTTAGTAGTCAGAACCGGTACCCATCGTTAACAGGGCATGCCATATATGTGGCAGTAGAGAGGTCGGATTTATCCGGCAAGCAAAGTGGTAACGCGGAAGTAATGTAATTTACCTTCGTCTTTGTACAATATCGTTAAGATATGTGCAGAGGCGAAGGTTTTTTGCATTATGAAATTAGTTATTTTTAATTTCCAGTTTTCTGCGTTCATTGTATTTGGCTAGTGAAATAGGCTGGGAATATTTATCTTGCTCAGCTAATATTATATATAGGAGAGTGATATTATGAACACTTTAGTAATCGTTTTAATCGCGGCTGTTATATTATTTGGTGCCTATATGGTATATGGTCGTTGGTTAGCAAACAAGTGGGGCATAGACCCTAAGGCAGAAACACCTGCCGTAAAGTACAATGATGGAAAAGATTTTGTTCCAACCAATGGATGGACTGTATTTAGTCATCAGTTCTCATCAATCGCTGGTGCAGGCCCTGTAACAGGTGCTATTCAGGCAGCAGCATTTGGATGGTTACCAGTATTACTCTGGATTCTTATTGGTGGTGTATTCTTTGGTGCTGTAACAGACTTTGGTGCTTTATATGCCTCAGTTAAGAACGAAGGTAAGTCAATGGGTATGATCATTGAGAAATATATTGGTAAGTTTGGACGTAAGATTTTCTTACTTTTCTGCTGGTTATTTACACTTATCGTTATTGCAGCATTTGCTGATATGGTTGCAGGTACCTTTAATGCATATACAGTAGTTGATGGAGCATCACAGTTAGCACCAGCAGCTTCAACTAATGGTTCTGCTGGTACAGTATCAATTATGTTTATGGTATTTGCAGTAGTATTTGGTCTTATCCAGAAGAAGTTTAATCTTTCAGGCTGGAAAGAAGCAGTAGTTGGTATTGCATTTATTGTTGCTTCATTTGTAATTGGTAACTTCTGTCCAATCATCTTAGGTAAGAGTGCATGGAGCTATATCACATTCGTATATATCTTCTTTGCAGCAGTTATGCCAATGTGGCTTATGAAGCAGCCTAGAGATTATATGACAACATTTATGTTTATTGCTATGATAGTTGGAGCAGCACTTGGTCTTGTAGTTGCTCATCCATCTATGAACCTTCCTGTATACACAGGATTTAACAATGCAAAGCTTGGAACAATGTTCCCTATCCTTTTCGTAACAGTTGCATGTGGTGCTGTTTCAGGTTTCCACAGCCTTGTTTCATCTGGTACATCTTCTAAGACAGTAGAGAATGAAAAAGATATGCTTAAGGTTGGTTATGGTGCTATGGTACTTGAAAGCTTACTTGCAGTTCTTGCTCTTTGTGTAGCAGGTGCAGCTGCAGCCGCTGATGGTACAGCTGCAGCAGGTACTCCATTCCAGATATTCAGCCGTGGTGTAGCAGGTTTCTTTGAAATGTTTGGTGTTCCAGTACATTTCGCAACAGTATTTATGACAATGTGTGTATCAGCACTTGCCCTTACATCACTTGATGCAGTTGCACGTATCGGACGTATGAGCTTCCAGGAGCTTTTCAGCGTAGATGATATGGAACATGCAGAAGGCTGGAGAAAATTACTTTGCAATACATATTTCTCAACAATCGTAACACTTCTTTGTGGTTTCGTACTTACAAAGATTGGATATGCTAACATCTGGCCATTATTCGGTTCAGCTAACCAGTTATTAAGTGCACTTGTTCTTATAACACTCTGCGTATTCTTAAAGGTTACAGGACGCAGCAACAAGATGCTCTTCCCACCTCTTATCATTATGCTTTGTGTAACATTTACAGCACTTGTACAGAGACTTATCGCTATGGTTAAGGCTATCCAGAACGCAGCATCAGTTACAATCCCAGCAGGTACTACTACATGGGGTAAGGTGTTCATAGCAAATGGACTTCAGCTTATAATAGCAATTCTTCTTATCGTACTTGGTCTTATCATTGTAGTTAACTCAGCTAAGAGCTATGCAAAGAGTGAGAAGAACTCAGAGAAGGCTGCTTAAGCAGGTTGATGTGTTATAATGTAGATGTATTGGAAAGTGATAGATTTTAACTTCTGATTAATACATTATAATATAGAAGAAATAATTTAATTTAAAGAAAATTACTATAATTATAGAAGTGTTATAAATGAATAATTATGCTGAATAATTATAGCTGAAAATTAATTAAAAATGGCTGGTATCTTATATAAGATGTGATGGTTTACAAAGTCAGGTTACAGATTGGACGATGTAGATAGTTACATTTATAAGATATCAGCTATTTTTAATTCTGTTATTATATTTTGTGCAATCGTTTCTATATGCATTTCTTTTTATCTGTGTCGGTGTGATACCATAATGCTTCTTAAGCAGTGCACTAAGGTAGCTTGCATTAGATATGCCGACTTTGTTTGCAACCGCACTTATAGATATTTCCCCGATTTCTAAAAGAATCTTTGCGTGTTGTAATCGAACCGCTGTTATATATTCAGTATATGATGAACCAGTTACAGCTTTGAAAAGTCTTGAAAAATGTGATGGAGAAAGACAGGCAAAGTCTGCCACATTCTGCAGGCTGGCACCATATTCGAGATTATTTTCAGCATATATCATAGCCTTCTGAATTCTGTCATCGAATCTTTTCAGATATAAAGTATTGTTATCTGAGTCACTTGAAATGTGATGCTCATATACATAGAAGAATAGTTTATAAAACATTCCCTGAAGAAGCAGTTGTGAGTGGTCAGAATTTCGTTCGTATTCGTATAACATTTCATCACACATTTTTTGTATTTCATTCTGTGAAGCTTTGGTAAAATGTAGATAATTGCGACAAAGAATATCTAATTGAGTATGTCCGATTATTTCAATAATAGGTTCAAATACTTCTGTACGAACTTTTATTACATATCTGTCATAAGGAACATCCGATATAGGACAGTTCCTGTGATAAACCTCAGGTTTAGCAATCCCAAAATCGCCGGCGTGGCATACACGTATGTTATCAGTTGCAATCCATCTTCGATCACCTGATACCATATAACCGATGGTGTAGTGGTCATGTGCTGCCTGCATTGCTGGCATTGTGTAGCTTGCTTCTTTTATTTTGTGGTCTATATAAATATTTTCTCCGGGTTTAAGTGGAAGAGGCATAGTAATCTCCATTCTTGAGTGGTTTAACCAAGTTATAATTGACATAGCATAATTTTATAAATTATATGTCATAAAAGCAATAATATTTAATGAAAAAAATAAAATTTTGTGCAAGAATAAGTTATAGTTAAATCATAATAAGAGGTTGATAACATATGAATCAGAAGTTTAATCTTAAAGCAAATAATTTTATAAAAAATATGCTCAGGTATTCGTATCTGATAATTATAGCACTGCTTCTTAATGCTGTTGTGAATGAGATAATTGTGAGTGCCAATAAGATAATAAGTGTCAACATAGATTATATGCTGTCAGGCGAAGCTGTTGATATTGGCAGTATTATTGAGAAGTTTATATATCTGACATTATCAGGCTTTGTACTTTCCTTTGCAGGAAGCAGGCTTTCGCTTAAATATGCGGTGAGGGTTATTAATTCATACAGAAAACAGATAAGCAGCAAGTTATACCGGATAGATTATTCATATTATGATAATGCAGGTACAGCAACGATAATTAATAAGGTGAATTCAGATATAGCAGAAGCGGAAAACTTTTTGACAGAGCATTTTGCAACAATTATAACAAATATTACGGCAGCACTTATATATGCCAATTATGTGCGAAGGATAAATGTAGTGCTTTTTGTTGCAGTTGTTGTGAGTTATCCACTTGTAATATGGCTGTCAAATATTCTTGTGAAGAAAATGCGTGATGTGTCAAAGGTATATCGTTTAAAGGTTGATGCAATGCTTGGGATTGACCATGAAGCTATAATGGGGTATCAGATAATAAAAGCCTTTGGATTACAGAAGTATTTTGAAAACAGAATGCATAAGGCATCAGAGGAGCTTGTGGAAACAGAGCAGATAAGAACAGGTATAAGCAATACAGCGATAGTTATAAGAAGACTCATACAATGGATTCCTTCTATATTATGTGCATTTTTAAGCATATGGCTTGTAAGAAATGGACAGCTTACAGTTGGAGAGCTTGTTGGTTTTGTCGTTATTCTAGAAAAGTTTGTTGAGTCGATTATAGGAATTCCGTTTGCCATAGTTGATGCAACAGGCTGTATGGTGTGTATAGGAAGGCTTGAAGGAATACTTTCGGCTAAAGATGAGCATTTTGGGGACAAGACTTACAAGGCAACGAATATAGCTAATAGCGTATCTGATAAGAGCAACTTAGACGTAGATTACGTTATAGAATTTGATAATATAAAGTTTGCATATAAAGAGGGTGAAAATGTTCTTAATGATGTCAGTTTTAAGATTAAAAATGGCGAAAATATAGCGATAGTCGGAAGCTCAGGTGGTGGAAAGACTACTATTTTCAGACTGTTATGCGGCTTATATCATGCCAGTGATGGAACATATAAGCTGTACGGAATGGATATTAATGAATGGAATATTGAAAGCGCAAGAGAAAATCTGGCGCTTGTTTCACAGGATACATTTTTATTTCCAGGAACTATTGAGGAAAATATCAGGTATGGAAATATTAATGCAACTCACGATGAAGTTGTTAATGCATGTAAGGATGCAAGAATTCACGACTTCATAGAAGGACTTACTGACGGATATGAAACTGTGATAAGTGAGGGTGGAAGCCAGCTTTCAGGTGGTCAGAGGCAGCGTATTGCTATAGCAAGGGCAATATTAAAAGACACGCCAATTCTGTTGTTAGATGAGCCTACATCTGCTATTGATGAGGGAACAGAGCAGCTTATACAGGATGCTCTTGACAGGTTGTGCAAAGGGAAAACTAGCATAACGATCGCACACAGATTGTCTACAATAAAAGATGCCGACAGGATAATTGTACTTCAGCATGGAAGGATAGTTGAAACTGGAACTCATAAACAGTTGCTTGATATGGGAGGAGTATATGCAGGAATGTACGCAGAAGGATAATAAGAAGAATTCCAGAATATGGCAGTTATTCTTACGGACTATGAGAACTATGGGAAAAAGACGTTTTATGTATTATGGTTCAATATTAGGGATGAGTATAACATTTGCAATGTTTTCAGTTATGGAAGCATTTCTTATGAAGATAGTTGTTGACATAGCACAGAAAGGCGAGTGGGACAGGCTTATAAGTTCTGTCGTAATAATAGTCATAACAGGTGTGATAGTGTTGTTAGGATATAGATTTGCCTGCATAAGATATAACGTGGAAGCAAAGCGAATATATGGAAAGCTGTACGAACAGGTGTTAAGTCACGAAATGAAGCTGCCTTGTGAATATTATGAAAATCACCATAGTGGGGAAATGTTATCAAAAGTATCATTTGACCTTGGAAGAATGGGTGATATATTTGGTTCAAGATTCAGAAGAGTTGTTATGCCATTTATAATGGTAGTTGTATTCTTAGTGCCTATGTTTGCACTCAGCTGGCAGCTTACACTTTGTCTTGTGGCTGTAAATACAGTGCTGATAGGAGTTACGATGGTTCTGACTGGACCGCTTAAAAGCTTAAGTAAGAAAATGTCTGAGTCAAACAGCATAATGACAAAGCATATAACAGATCTTATTCAGGGAATTATACAGGTAAGGATGTTTCCGGCAGGAAGAAAAACAGTTGACAGATATAATGAAGAGGCAGATGTGTATGCCGTAAAGTCTGATAAAAGAAATATGTTTTCATCTTTGCTTGAATGTGCTAATACAGGCTTTGACCTTATATGTAATCTTGTTTTTCTGGCGTTAGGTATATTGTTTGTGCAGAAGGGCTACACAACACTTGGTGCTATTGCGGCTATATATACAATGTATGGACGTTTTTCAAGGCAATTTTTGCAGATGGGAAAGTATATTCCTGAGCTTATTGCATATCTGACATATGCGCAGAATATATTTGAGTTTCTTGATGAGAAAACAGAAGAGGAAATGTTAAATCGTCAGGAATTCAATAAAGAAAGATTGCATAATGAAATAAATAACTCTTGCGGTCATAATAATATTTTTAATAATGTTGATTATTCAGTTAAAATAAGTGATTTAACATTTTCATATATAAAAGATGAAAATAATGCCCCTGTCGTTGTTCTTGATAATTATAATGAAAGAATAAAGTCAGGCGAGTTCGTGGCAGTTACAGGTGCTTCAGGTTCTGGAAAGACAACACTTTCTAAGCTTCTTATGGGATTTTATAAGCCGGACAGTGGAATGATTGAAGTGTGTGGCAATAATCTTGATGATATAAGTCTGTCGGCTGGCAGAAGCTTTTTTGCACTTGTTCCACAGGATGCAATACTTTTTAATATGAGTATAATGGATAATATAAGAATGGGAAGGCTTGATGCCACGGAAGCTGAGATAATTAAGGCTGCAAAGATGGCTAATGCTCACCAGTTTATAACAGAATTTACAGATGGTTATGACACAGTTGTTGGTGAAAAGGGGATGTCTGTATCAGGTGGTCAAAGACAGCGGATAGCCATAGCAAGGGCAATCCTTAAAAATGCTCCGATAATGCTTATGGATGAGGCAACCTCCGCACTTGATAATGAGTCGGAGCGTGCAGTAAACGAAACATTACAGAACTTAAAGGGTAGAATGACAATTATAATGATTGCACACAGGACATCAACAATACAGATGGCGGACAGGGTTATAAGTTTATAATTGACAATAACAACGAATAGTGTTATATTACTCCACCCTATCATCATTAAAATTATAAAAAGAAGATGATTATTGAGTACAAATCATATGTAATGTAACTCAATAAATATATGGGGATGAAAGGATCAGAGTGGTTTTATGACATTTTATCAGGAATTACAGTTAAGTTCTGCAGGCTCTAAACAGCTTATTAAGAACACAAAAGATGCTAAAGAGAAAAGAAAACATATATTAATATATAATTTCAAGGTTTACCTTGTTATGGTATTCTGTGTTGCAGTTGTTACAGTATTCAGTAAGTTACTTGGAAGTGCTAACAGTGTAGTAGGTGTTACAGTACTGCTTGCAGTGCTTGTGTTAAGACAGGCGGATTTTGGAATAAAGACATCACATGGACTTTTGTCAATTATGGGAATATATGCTATATTGATAGCAGGACCAAGGCTTAGTAATATGGTGCCGCCTGTTGTTGCATTTCTTATTAATATAGTGTGTATAATGCTTCTTATGATAATGGGCTGTCATAATGTAATTATGTATAATCATTCGACATTTGTGCTTGGTTATCTGTTATTACAGGGGTATGACGTTACAGGACAGGACTATGTGTTAAGGGTTATCGGACTTCTTTGTGGTATGGTAATCTGTATGATTATCTTTTATAAGAACCAGAAGAACAGACCATATCGAAGAACATTCCAGGATTTATTCTATGAATTCAATATTAATTCGGCAAGAAACAGATGGTATATCAAGCTTACATTTATAGTATCAAGTGCAATGTTTGTCATGAACCTGCTTAATATTCCAAGAGCGATGTGGATAGGTATAGCGTGCATGTCAGTGTGCCTGCCATTTTCAAAGGATATAGAAGGACGGGCAGGCAAGAGAGGTGCGTTTAATGTTGTTGGATGTCTGATTTTTTCAATATTATACACAGTACTTCCACAGTCAATGTATCCATATATTGGTATGATAGGTGGAATAGGTGTCGGATATTCAGCTGGTTATTCTTGGCAGACAGTATTTAATACATTTGGAGCACTGTCGATAGCGGCGGAACTGTTCGGACTTAAATATGCTGTTTTACTTAGAATAGGTGTAAATGTAGTAGGAGCGGCATATACATTGTTATGTGACAGGTTGATAGATAAGATATATAACTGGTACACACAGCGAAAAGTAGAAACTGCGTGATGTACAGGAATTCGGTGGTATTGTAAGAATATCAGCATTTTTAGATGCAAGTTTCGTAGTAAGCATATAAGCATCGAAATGGTATGTGAAACTGGTTAAGTTGTTACGATGATAACATATATTTCTATAAAAATATTTTTATAAAAAGTAAGTCTGGTGTAAGTTAACATGTATATTATCATGTGATATTATAAATGAGCAGATAGAAAATGTAGATATGAATATAATACGGAGAATGAGCATATGTATCATATTATTCTTGTTGAAGATGACGAGCAGATAAGAAAAAGCCTTACGGAGCTGCTCACATATAAGGGATATACAGTAACAGCGGTGGAAGGTGTGCAGAAGTTTTATGAGAGTATTAAGAAAACAACATACGATGCATATCTTTTAGATGTTATTCTTCCTGATGGAAGTGGTTATGATATATGTGAGAATATAAGAGATAAGACGGAAGCACCGATAATATTTATAACCTCAAGTGATGATGAAGAGTCAGTAGTAAAAGGACTTGATATAGGCGGAGATGATTATATAACAAAGCCTTTTCACAATGCAGAGCTTCTGTCGCGTATAAGCTCTAACCTAAGACGAAGTGCAAGATTCAAGGAGAATTCATATAGTGTTGGTGATATTAAAGTACTTTTTGATAAGTATAAGATATTAAAAAATGGTGTAGAATTAGGCATAACCCCGACAGAGTTTAATATAATAAAAATACTTATACAGAATAAAGGTTGTGTTGTTAAACGTGAGGTCATATATGACAGAATATGGGACATGCATGGCAATTATGTTGAGTATAATACACTCACAGTTGCTGTAAGCAGAATTAAAGCAAAGCTTGGAACATATGGAGAAAAGCATCAGTCTTATATAGAAACAATAAGAAATGTAGGATACAGGTGGATAGATAAAATATAGAGGTAAAGAGTGTTTATGGGTAATCAGGACGATATCGAACAGAAATTTATGGATTTTAGAAAAAAACAGACATTATTTATTGCAGCTTCATTTATAGTAAATGCAGCTGTAGTAATGCTTTTATGCCTGTATTATAATCTTAAGCAAAGAGCTCTTACAGGGGCTCTTTATTTGTATGATAAAACAGCAGCAGAGAATTATCTTGATGTGCTTTCTAAGATGAAAATCACGCAGGCTGTAGGTAGATATGTTAATGAGGGAAATGCAGCTATTGAAAAAATCGGATATGGAAGTAAAGGGTATAGCTATATATTTCTTTTATCAGGGGAAATATGTATATATATAATTGCATTACTTACATTATCAGTTGTATTCATATGTTGCATGGTAAGCATCAGAAGCATGACCGCTCACAGTGTTATAGCTGATGCTTTAGCAGTTAAAGAACGTAATGTAATATTAGAAAACAGGCTTAAACAGGAAAACGAATATAACAAAAAACAGCAGAGAAAAATGCAGGATTTTATAGAAAATATAGCACATCAGATAAAAACTCCGCTTGCAGCGATAATCTTAAATCTTGAATTTATGCAGGAATTGCACATGGATGAGCGTATGGGAAGACTTGTTTATGAAAGTGCGGGAAGTGCCTTCAGAATACGGGACTTTATAAGAACACTTCTTAACATAAGCAGATTTGAAAATAAGAAAGTAATAATAGCGGCTGATGAAGTAATCATAGGTTCAATTATAACAGATAGCATAAATAATTGTATGAATTGTATGATACATGAAAATCAGAATGATATTTTTATAGTACAATATGATGATAAATGCGAAAGTGCGGTTATATATGCAGATGAAATGTGGCTGGTTGAGGCAATAGCTAATGTTATAGGAAACAGTGCAGACTATATTAAAAATATTCCTGATGGTAAAGTGTATATAACTGCAGGTTGTGATGAAAGAAAGGTTGTTATAAAAATAGAAGATAATGGGAAAGGATTAACTGTTAAAGATCAGGATGATATATTTGACAGGTTCTCTACAACAAGAAACAGTGCTTCGGATATGCATGTAGGATTAGGACTTAATCTGTCAAGACTTATAATAGAGGCGCATTATGGCATAATAAAAGCAGGTAACAGTGAAGAATATGGAGGAGCAGAATTCACGATAATACTTCCAAGATATAGACTTAAGGATAAGAGATAATAAGATGTAAGAAACAAAAGGTCAAAAACTTGTGAATGTAAGTCTGAGGTAAGTTAACAACAATATAATCCGCATATCAGATACGAAAGTAACTAAAGTTTGGAATAAAGTATTAAAGATATCTGAAATAATATACAGACTTTATTAAAGGAGGATATGCTATGGATATATTAAGAGCAGAAGGAATAAGTAAAACTTACCGGACAGGAAGCGTTGAAGTGAAGGCACTTAAACAGTGTAGTATTAACATTCAGAAAGGCGATTTTACAGCTGTGATAGGAAAAAGCGGTTCTGGAAAGTCCACTCTTTTAAGAATATTGGGGACTATAGATAAGCCTGATTCAGGAAAAGTGTACATAGATGATACAGATATAAGCACGCTTAATAATAAATCACTTGCCAGGTTCAGGCGCACAAAGATAGGCTTTATATATCAGGATTACAGTCTTGTGCCAGAATATACAGCTTATGAAAATATCATACTTCCCATTATACTTGATGGTAAGAAACCAGATAGAGATGAGGTCAGCCGTCTTATGGATATATTATCCATCGGACACTGTTTAAGAAAGCTTCCAGCGCAGATGTCCGGAGGTGAGCAGCAGAGAGCTGCCATAGCAAGGGCAATGATAGCACATCCGGCAGTTATACTCGCAGATGAACCTACAGGCAACCTTGATGTGGCTAGTGCACAGACAGTAGTACAGATGTTGGCAGAAGCCTCCAATGAATACAATCAGACCATAATAATGGTTACGCATGATAAGCAGATGGCAGAATATGCAGATAAGCTGCTTACGATAGTTGATGGACATGTGAGCATGGGAGTAGATGATACGATAGCGGAAGGTAATGACAGGGGGTGAGCTTTTTATGAATGGCAGACTCATATTACTTTGTTTAAAAAGTATGCTTAGAAGATGGAAGAGAGTATTAAGAACAATAGTAACAGTTTTTATCGCATTTCTTTTTGTGGCAGGTATGCTTCTTTTTCAGGAAAATATGTATCAATATCAGACAGCAGTGGCAAAGAAACATTTTGGCGACTGGTTTATAATGAATCCATATTACAATGCAAAGAAAGATAATGTATTAGGTGAACACATTTATCTTGAAAAACCTAAGCTCGCTTATGTGGTAAATAGTATATATGATTATGATAAGGAAACAGATGAAAAGATAGGTTTCTTTACACAGGATTTTATACATGCAGGAAATATTAAGCTTGATAAGGGAGAATGGCCAAAGGAAGACACTGATGTTGCAATTGACTGGAATACACTGTTAAAGCTAAACCAGGGATATGAAATAGGGGATATAATCACCATCCATACATACACAGGACCTTCAACAGATGAGGAAAATGAAGTTACCAAAACCTACAGACTGTCGGGGATAATAGATAGTTACACAAACATATGGCAGGGAGGCGGGAATCTTCCAGGTATAATACTGACAGAAAATGAATGTGGAAACATTAAGCATAGCAATGATATTAAACAAAAAAACATTGCAATATATGGGATGAAAAATATAATACAAGAATCTGATTATGAAGCAATGTTTAACAAAATGCAGAAGGACACTGACAAAGAAATGGTGTTTAACAGTAGTGTCTATGCATATAAACCATGGGGTAATGAGCTTGTATACAATTATATATTTATTCTTGTAATGCTTGTTGGTATCGCAGCTATAACTTATCAGATGATGGCATATAATATGACCAGGAAATATACGATGGATATACATATCAGGGAAGGAGCAGCAAGAGGCCAGATAACAGGAATGTATATGTGCGAGAATTTTATTATACTGCTTCTGTCATCATTTCTTGGACTTTTTACAGCATGCCAGCTTGCAAGGCTTATATGCAGCGCTATAGGAAAAAATATGGGTGTAAGCTTCTTTTATATAGGAAGCAGTACATATATTAAAATGCTTATTACACTTATATTGTCTGTTGTAATAAGTATCATATTTAATATATATATGAATATATCCCATGTGATTAATAAATCTGTTAAGATTAAGATAGGCAAAAATCATAATGATAATGAAGAAAGATATGTGCCATCCAATAATAATAAAAATAACGGAAAAGAGATTAATAACAGGAATTTCATATATCAGACACACATAAGGTTAATGCATACAAATGGTTTTATGCCTAATATGTTTATAAGACTTTTTACACTTGTGATGACAGCTGTGATGGTGCTATGTGCTATTAATATGCACACTGCATACAAAGCATATGAAAAAAATGCAGGTAAAGATGATATAGTCGCATATAAGAAGGAAAACAATACATCAGCATATGTATATTACTATAATGAAGATATTAATGAATACAAAGAAGAAATAAAAAAGAAAAATGAAAGTGCCGCTAAGTATGCAGCATCAGAGTATAAAGAACCAACAGAGCTTGAAATATATAATAAATCCAGGATAAATATAAGCTCTTACCAGGATTATCTTGATAATTCAGATGTTGATTATATTTTGGGAATAGACAGAAAACTTACATTAAATAACAATCTTAAATGTGCAAATACATACATTTATAAAGGAATAGATGAGAATACGTTAAAAGCTATTAAAGATATAGATGGAGTTGAAGAAGTACGCCTTGGATATTTCGAAACTGGAAGAAGCTGGTACTGGGATGGAATGGACTATAATAAGATAGGCGCAAAGGATTATATATCAGATAGTGATGGAAAGCTTGATGAAAAGAATTATAAATACCTGTATGCATCAGAGTATGTAGAACCAGATAGCAGTATATATGATATTATATGTAAATATGCAGGCGATAATGCACCAGACTATGAAAAATGGGCGGCTGGCGAGCTTTCGGTAGTTTTTAAGGATACCAATATAAGAGGACAGTATGATGATACATTACAGCCTGGTATGACACTGAACTTATATGGATATGCTGATAATATGAGAAACGACCAGCTTGTATATCATCAGTGGGATGGAAGTGAAAGTGAATATTCGGATGCACTCATAAGATATTATATGGATAATGTATGGGAAAAATATGTTAACGTAAAAGATGATCCTGACACAGCAGATGTAATAGCTAATCATAAAACATGGAGCTGGAACCGTGCACACAAATATGTTAGTAATAAGCTTTCACTTGATAGACTTGAAGAGTTTAATCTTATATCAAGAACATGTCTTTCTGGCTCAAATGTTGAATCACAGACTAAGACTACACAGGAAAGACGTGAAAAATATGATGAGGGAGTCATATCAGAGGAGGCTTATCGGGGATTTCTTGGAAAATATGTCAACACAGAGCTTGAAAGAAGATATCGTTATAAAACAAGATATACACCAGCAGCTGATACAAATGTGGCAGCAGTCATATACATTACTGATGAAAACAGGGATGAGATTAATGCTGCATTTAAAGAATATATACCTGAATTTGGACAGTTTACCATGATTTCTACAACGGCTCTTTTACAGGAGGCATTGGATAATCAGAATGAAAATATTAAACAATATTTTCTTCTTGATGAGCTTCCTGATGAACTTACATTAAAACTTAAATATAATCAGGTAAATATACGCTATGGCATAGATTCAGCTTTAGTGTCAACTGGTAACATAGTATCCTCATATCTTGGACAGAGTGGTTTCTTATATAAAAGTTATTCAGAAGAAAAGGATCTGTTAAAACAGAAAACTATTGAAACAATGATGCTATATGGAATATCACTGTTAGCAGCTGTGTTTGTTGTTGTTGCTGTATCTGTTCTTATAGTAAAAAACAGATGTGAGAAATATGAAAGCAGATTAAGAATCATAAAAAGGACAGGGGCTAAAGATACAGTACTTGTAAGAATATGTATGCTTGAGTGTGTAAGAGAAGCAATATGGTGTCCATTTGTCGCTATTATTGTAATACTGCTTGACTGGATAACGATAACGCTGCATATAAGAGATGTAAAGTGAAAATATAAAAACTATACAAGATATTTTCACTGACAATAATGCTGATGAATTAATAAATTAGAGAATTAAATATAGAATTAATAGGACAGGCTATTTATACATAAATAAATAAGTGTTATTATGTATATATATTGAGCTGTGTCTGTGAACATAAATACTGCTGGTTTTTAATGACCAGCAGTTTTTATGCAATATATGGGGAATAGTATATAGCATAATTCTTACTATAGCGGAGGATATTATATGACAGGAACGATTAATTCAGAGGCCAGGCTGTCTACTTTTGAGGCAATATGTATGATAGTTGGCAACAGCATAGGAACAGGTATTATAGCAGTGCCATATCTTGCAACAAAAAACAGTATGCTTGATGTTATATGGATGGTTGCTATTGCTTATATAGTCAATGTAATATTGCATTTAATAATAGCTGAGCTTTCATACAATAATGGAGGTGTACAGCTTGTAAAAAGCTTTGAGGGAGAACTTTTTACTGGCAGGATGAAAAAGGTGTTCAGCTGGATAATGTTTATAGTATATGGGCTGGCTATTATGATAGGTGTGAGTGGCAATATCAATGGTGGGGCGCAGATATTTGTGAACTGGTTTAATATTCCGTTGTGGACAGCACAGCTTATTTATTATGTGATAGCCGGAATAGTGGTATTTATAGGGATGAAGGCTGTAGGAATAGCACAGAAGTATGCAGTTGCGGTACTCATGGTTATAGTTGCAGTTATGACGATTGGTACATTTATGCATCCTGTTAATGCTTTGTATACAGCACCATTTCATTTGAACAATCTGCTTGCACTTTATAGTATGGTGGTTTTTGCAACCTCTGCTAATCAGGCAGTTATACAGGTTGTTAAGGGACTTGATGGAGATGCGGGAAAGATTAGAAAGACAATATTTGCAGGTTTTGGATTATCTTCTCTTTTCGTGCTTATTGTAACACTTACAGTGCTTCTTGGAACTAAGGGAACACTCGATAAGGAGCTTGCCTATATGCAGCTTGGTAAAAGCATAGGAAGCTGGGCTATGATTCTTGCAGGTGTATTTTCTTTGTTTGCTCTGCTTACTACCTTCTGGTCTAATACACTTGCATTAAGAGATGTAGTTCATGAGCAGATAGGAACAGGAAACAGGATAAGCTGGCTTATAGCTACCATTCCATGTATACTTTTTGCTATATTTGGTGTAAGCAGTTTTATAGTCCTTACAAGGATAATGAGCGGTGTAGTTGTGCTAGTCAGTATTATGCTTGTGCTGACTTATGGAAAGTCAAGGAAAAAGGCTGGAAACAGTCCTATATGTGGTGTGTTTGGCACAGTTTATTTCCAGGTGCTTATGGTTATATCTACGATAATATCTGCAATCGGGGCACTTATACCACTCAGCTGATAAAAGTCAGCGCAAAGAAACAGCGCAAGAATGGAGATTACTATGTACGAATCAGACGAATTTAAACAACTGGATAATGAAACATTTGCACTTAAGATAAATACAAACAGAGCTTATAAGATACTTCAGCTTACAGACATGCATCTTGGATTTGGTATATTTTCAAAGAAAAAAGACAGGCTTGCACTTAAGGCTGTAAGTCAGATTATAAAAAGGACTAAGCCTGATCTTATTGTGATCACAGGTGATTCGGTATTTCCATTCTTCCCGAAAGCCGGAACTATGAACAATAAACGCCAGGCAGAAATATTTATAAGATTTATGGACAGCTTTGGTATACCATATGCACTTGTTTATGGTAATCATGACTGTGAAATGTTTGCAAGATACAACAAGGATAAACTGTCAGATGTATACAGCTCAGGTAAATATAGTATATTTACAAAGGGCAGAAAAGACATATATGGAATGGGTAACTATTTCATTAATCTTACAGACAGCGATGGAAAAGTTATACTGCCACTTGTTTTCCTTGACTCTAATATGTATGGAGAGGGTGGCTGGTTCTACAGTGGTTTTGACTGTATACATGAAGACCAGGTAGACTGGTGTATGGACAAGCTAAGTAAGTTAAAAAAAGAGAATAGTGATGTCAGGGCGATGGCATTTTTCCACATTCCTGTAAACGAGTTCAAAGAGGCCTATGAAAAAATGAAAATGGGAGATAAAGCAGTTGTATATAAGCATGGCAATATAGGTGAAGCTGATGACCATTTCGGGATTCCAAAATTTGAGGGCACTTTTTTTAACAGAGCAGTGGATAATGGTATTATAAAATGGATGTTTTGTGGACATGACCACCTTAATACGCTGTCTCTTGTGTATAAAGGTATCCAGCTGACATATGGAATGTCTATAGATTATCTTGGCTATAAAGGGATAATGAACAGGCATACGCAAAGAGGAGGGACACTTATAACAAGGCATACAGATGGAAGTGTTTCTATAAAAATGGTTCCGCTTAAAGAAACATTGTGACATAAATAAGTGTTAAATCGTTGTGAATCATTGTGGTGTGAAACATTGCAGCATAAATAAGATTGATAAATAAGAGTCATTCTGATAAAATGTTAATATTCGGGCTTCTGTAATATTTTAGGATTGGCTCTGAATAGTAATGACATTAAAGCGTTTCAAGGATTGGAGAACAAGTTAGGATGAGAATAGGTTTTGATAATGATAAGTATCTTAAGATTCAGTCAGAGCATATAAAAGAGAGAATAGGAAAGTTTGGAGATAAGTTATATCTTGAGTTTGGCGGAAAGCTTTTTGATGATTTTCATGCTTCAAGAGTACTTCCAGGATTTCACCCAGACAGCAAGCTGCAGATGCTTATGCAGTTATCAGATGTGGCTGAGATAGTTATAGTTATAAGTGCAGCAGACATCGAAAAGAATAAGGTAAGAGGTGATCTTGGAATCACATATGATGTTGATGTTTTACGCCTTATAGGAGAGTTTGAAAAGAAAGGTCTGTTTGTTGGAAGTGTAGTCATAACTAAGTTTACAGGACAGAGTGCAGCTATCCAGTTTAAAGAAAAGCTTGAAAAGAAGGGAATCAAGGTATACCAGCATTATGTAATAGAAGGTTATCCATCTAATATTCCTAACATAGTAAGTGATAATGGTTTTGGAAAAAATGATTATATAGAAACAACAAGACCACTTGTTGTCATAACAGCACCAGGTCCAGGAAGTGGAAAAATGGCAACATGTCTTTCACAGCTTTACCATGAGAATAAAAGAGGTGTTAAAGCAGGATATGCCAAGTTTGAGACATTTCCTATATGGAATATACCGCTTAAGCATCCGGTCAACCTCGCGTATGAGGCTGCAACAGCAGATCTTAATGATGTTAATATGATAGATCCTTTTCATCTGGAAGCATATGGAAAGACTGCAGTTAATTATAACCGTGATATAGAGATATATCCTGTACTTAATGCTATATTAGAAGAAATATATGGTGAGAACACTTACTATAAGTCACCAACTGACATGGGTGTCAATATGGCTGGTAACTGCATAGTAGATGATGAGGCATGCTGTGAGGCATCCAAGATGGAAATAATAAGAAGATACTATGATGCAGTTAACAGGGTAGCTAAAGAGAAAGCATCTGAAAGTGAAGTATACAAGATAGAGCTTCTTATGAAGCAGGCCAAGATTACAACTGATGACAGAAAAGTAACAGTAGCGGCAAAGAAGAGAGCTGAGGAAACTGGCGTTGCATGTGCTGCCATAGAGTTTGAAGATGGTACAATAATCACTTCAAAAACAACAGATTTCTTAGGAGCATCATCAGCACTCATACTTAACGCGCTTAAGTATCTTGCTGGAATAGAGCATGATGAGAAGCTTATAAAGCCAGAGTTTATTGAACCGATACAGAATCTGAAGGTGGAACATCTTGGTGGAAGAAATCCAAGACTTCATAGTGATGAGGTTCTTATAGCACTTGCACTTACATCAGTAACTAATGAGAATGCGAAAAAAGCGATGGAGCAGCTTCCTAAGCTTAAGGGCTGCCAGGTTCATACAACAGTTATGTTATCTGAGGTAGACACTAAGACATTTGCAAGATTAGGAGTGAATCTTACATCTGAGCCGGTAAGAGGAAGTAAGAAATTTTATTAATATATGGATTTTATAATATAGAATCATAGATAAAGAACAGAAAAGACTGTTATACTATAAAGTGATATTCAACTCTTATAGTATAACAGTCTTTTTGATGTTAATTATTATTGTTTTGTAAGCATTTTACGATAGCTGCTTGGTGACATACCAACAGCCTTTTTAAATACATCACCAAAAAAGTTGCTGTTATTATATCCACATTTGTATGCTATTTCTGTAATACTTTTTTCGGAGGATATAAGCAGCGATTTGGCTGCCTCTATCCTTGTTTTAGTAAGGTATTCCTTGAAAGTCATATTAGTAAATATTTTGATTTTTTTGGTAAGGCTGGATTCGCTTATACCAAACTGGGCAGCAGTTTCTGGCAGTGTAAGCTGTCTGCCATAGTTGTTTTCTATGAAATTCACAATTTCACCTATTGTAATGTTAGATAAATTAGTCTTTTGATTTATATTATGTGTATAACGCTGACACCGTATAAGGTATATAATCAGTTCAAAAAAATAAGCTTTAGTAAGTGACTCAGACATATTGTCGAGACTATATTTTTCAAATTGTATTTTCTCGAATATATTAGATAGATTTGAAAAACTTTTTCTTGATAATTGCAAATGTTTATTTATGAAAAGATTATTTATTTCATCCTTGAAATCCTTGTTAAAATACCAGTTTAGCTGTTCAGTAGATATATACAGGACAGTTCTTTTGACATCCTGAGTAAAGGGGTATATAAAAGTATGTTCTTTAAAAGCAGGTATAAAAAGAACACTTCCATCTTCAAGACAATATGTTTCATTATCTATATATACATTACATTTTCCAGATTGAAGAAAATATATTTCATTGTATTGATGGGAATGTGTAAGTGGTACATTTTTATTAACATGACGGATTCTATGGTCTATTACAAAGTCTTTGCTTACGGTTGATAACATATGGATTCCTCGCTTAGTATGTATATATTGTATAAGGTAATTGCTTTTTGAATGATATTTTATAAAAGTAGTTATTTTATGTAAATTATAAGATACTTTACCGATAATTGGTAGTCTGTTTTTAATATTGATTTTATAATACAATCATCAAATTATATAATGTTAAGGAGGCAGTGGAATGCGAAAAGTTACAAAATCACTGGTTACGCTTGGGTTGTGTACAACAATGCTGTCTGGAATGATGGCTGGTGTTCCGACAGTTAGTCTTTTAAAGGCAGGTAATGTAGAGAATGTATATGCGGCAGATAATGAACAGGTAGAATTGGGAGATCTTGTGCTTAGATTTCTTGCTATAGGTGAATATGAGCCTAACCGTTATACAAAAAAGGATGGTGGCAAATGGGCACCGGAAGAGATTGAAAAAGGACTTCTTATTAAAGCAGATATGGTTCTTGGAGAAGGCAATGTTGAAGGTATGATGGCACCTATGAAATATTCATTACAGGATATTACAGGACATGTTGATGCGGATGTTAATACAGGAAATATTGTCATTACTTATAACGGGCTTACACTTACTATGAAAGCAGGCAGTACAACAGCTGAACTTGATAATGGAAAAGAAAAAACTACACTTACTATGAGAAGTGAGATAGCACCATATTTTAAAAAAATAGATGAAGAAAAAAATGTTGATGGAAGTGATTATTATGCATGTTATCTTCCAGTTAAGTTTACAGCGGAAGCACTTGGTGGAAATGTAATATGGAATGATGCTATGCACAGAATAGAGATGGCGTTTGCATTCTATGCATCTGATGCGGCAGCTTCACCGGTTGTTAACTCGAAGTCTGATTATACAACAAAGAAAATGGAGTCCAATTCTAATACATACAGCAAAATGAAAGGAAGAATTGATGTTACTAAGCTTGACGAAGCAGCGGTAAAAGCTAATGTTGCTGATATGATAAAAGCTGGACTTAATGTAGTAAATCCTGTTTACCAGAATGAAGATGGTGGATGGGCTAAGACAAATACAGAGTATGATCTGCTTGAGGATTCTTTTGCAAGATTATATACAAAGGGATATTCAACAGTAGATAATGGAGCAACTCACGGACACATGAAGTTCTTATCAAGGATTATAAGACTTTCAAAAGAAAATCCTGAGCTTTTTGCAGGATATGAAACACAGCTTTCTGCGATAGAAAAGGGCTTCTGGAAAGCAGCAAAGTATATGTGCGATTCGCAGAATAACAATGGTGGATGGCCACAGTATTATCCATATGGTATTGGCTATTTCAGAAATATAACATTTAACGATAATGCCATGCCTGACCTTATGGAATCAATATACGCACTTTCAAACGATAAAGGGCTTACTGATAATGAACTTTGTGAGGACTATGCGTGGGCAAGAGATGAAATAAAGGCACAGACTAATCCGTATGTGCTTGAGCTTGGAATAAAACATGATACTTTAAAGGAAGTATGGGATAATGGTCTTGATTTTGTAATAAGGGCACAGGTGGTAATCGATGGAATAAAAACAGGCTGGGCACAGCAGTATGATCCAGATGAAAAAAATCCTGTTCCAGCAGGTGGAAGAGCATTTGAGCTTCCTTCTGTATCTCCGGATGAAAGTCTTACAATGGTAAAGGTACTTGCTAACATAGTCAATCCAAGTGCAGAGGTGAAGGATGCTATTACAAGTTATGTGAACTGGATTAATTCAGTTGGTATAACAGGATATGGCGTATATAATATAGCTGATAGAACAAGAGAGCTTGGAACTGACAGATTAATATTAAAGGATGGAAGTACGACAAAGCAGTTTGGACGTTTCTATGGACTTGATACAACAGGTGAATATTATGGATTCACAAAAGCACAGATGGCAAATAAGATGACAGACAGTAAGTTCTATGAAATATTTGCAGGAAGAGATTCAGTGGCACAGCTTAGCATGAACTATGGTATGGGTGAAAGAAGAATAGGATATTCATATGTAAAAACTAAGGCAGATGTTAATGCTACAGCGGTATATAATACATGGAAAAAGGCGCTTGGTGAATAAATAGTCCTAGAGTAAAGCAGTGTAAGAATGGAGATAAATATGAGACGAGATATAAAAAAAGGTATGAAAAAAGCGGCTATAGGTATTATGGCTGCTACAATGCTTACAGTTATGGCAGCACCTGTATCTGTTTTACCAGTAAGTGCAGCAACTGTAACAAGAGGAAGTTATGATTTTTCTAATATGGTTGTAAGAAGAGTATGGTTTAATACAAATGATCCAGTATTTTTAATAGATGATTATGAAAGAGTATGGCTTGATAATAATGTTAATGTATTAGCTACAGGCAATGCAACTGATGCTAAGACAACAAGTAATCTTATGGCACCTATGAAAAATATGTTTGCTTATATAGGTGCTGATTACAAGGAAAATGGTGATAACATAACTATCACTATGAATGACACAACAGTTAAGCTTAAGATTGGTTCTTCAGATGTTGAGATTAATGGCAAAGTTACATCAGGTGCATTAACAGATGAGCAGATACCAGCAAAGGTCAATGTTAAAGAAAAGTATGCAGATTATAACACATTTTTAACAGAAGATTATAATGTTGTGTATCTTCCAGTTGCATATGTACTTTATATATTTGGTGCAGATATGTACAAGGATGGCAAAATGTCAGACAGCTTTTATGCAGCGGTTCCAGTTATGAAGACAGAGTCTGTTCCTTCATATGAAACATCTTCAAAAGGATATGGCATGCGTTATGATGCATTGCTTGAGGGAACACTTGATGTTACTACATCAGTAGCAGATCTTATTGTAGCATTACAGAACGAAGATGGTGGATTCCAGGTACTTCCTGATAATTATGAAATGTCACAGAAGGAAACAGGACTTGGAAGCATGAAAGATGTTTCAAGTGTTTACAATGGTGCAACAACAGCAGAATTAAAGTATCTTGCAAAGTATATAACAGCTAATAAGCCAGAAGATTCAAAGTATCAGGATGCATTTGTAAAAGGTATTAAGTACCTTCTTACAACACAGCGTGATAATGGTGGATGGAGTATGAATCCAGGTAGTGAAAGTGGCTTTAATGCTAATATAGAAGTGGGTAACAAGGCTATGACTGAGGTACTTACACTTCTTAGTGATATTGCAATACTTAACAATCAGGATTATGTGTTTGCAAGGAAAGCGATGAATGTTGATGAAATAAAGTCAGCAGTAGAAAAAGGAAATGATTTTATTGTAAAATCGCAGATCAGCAACAACAATAAAAAGTCTGGCTGGGCAACACAGTATGACAAGTCTGGAAATGTAACTATGGGACATACATATGAAAGAGAGTCTGTCAGTTCTTATACAACAAAGGATGTTATCGACTATCTTATGACTATACATAATCCTTCACAGGATATTAAGGATGCTGTTGAAAGTGCATACAGCTGGCTTAAGGATGTTAAAATAGCTGATAAAGAGCAGAAAGTTGTAAAAGATACATCTATGAATAATGGCTTTGATGTATATCTTGTTGATGGCAGCGGAACATGGGCTTCTAATTATGTATATGATAAAGCCACTGATTCTTACAGACCTTTGTATTCAGATGTGGATCCAACAAGGGCAGACCAGAAGTATGTAAATGTATATGAGCTTTACAATCTTGATGGTAACAGTGTTGGAAATAATAAGATTAACAATAAGGATTTGATTCTTTATTCAACAAGAACAACAGTTTCTTACTATGATAATAATCTTGCAGATGAGCTTATTGCAACAGGATATGATGAGTGGAAGAGTTATCTCGCTAATGGTTTCCCTGAAATACCTAAGGATCCAGCAGATTCACCTGATAATAATGGTGGTTCAGATAATGGAAATAATGCAGATAATTCACAGAATAAGGATACACCACAGACTCCATCAGAATCAGGAAATGCAGAAGTATCAGATAACAATACAAAGACAGGTGATAAGGCACCAGTTGGCTTATTAGCAGCTGTACTTGCAGTATCTGGCGGATTAGCAGGTATAAGTGTATACGCAGTAAGAGAGTCTAAAAAAAGAGGCTTAATAAAAAAATAAAATGATGTCAGTCTGAACTTTCAGAGGATAGTAAAGAAACTTATTAATCCATAGGCATTGTAAAAAAGAGTTTGTATTAATGGGAAACTGTTATATACAAACTCTTTTTCTGTTTTTTGTTGGTAATAAGAGATACTTTCAGCGTTTTTTAGTCTAGGATATAGTGGTATAATTTTATAAATGTACATAATATATCTAATTATTTGTTAAGTTAGCTGAGAAAAAATTCTAATATCAAATGTGAGGAATATGAAGATGAACAAAAGTAATAATAAAAATATGAATAATGATGATGTGATTAATAGACTAGATGTAGTAAGAAAATATAACCCACATTTAAGTAATGCGGATACAAAGTCACCACTGACAGTTGGTAATGGCAGGTTTTGTTTCACGGCAGATGTTACAGGAATGCAGACACTTTATGATGAATATATGGAAGAAACACCGCTGTGTACTATGGCAGAGTGGGCGTGGCACACTTATCCTGGACATCGCTATACTATGGATGATGTGTGTATGACTGAATATGATTTTCTTGGGAGAAAAGTGTCATATCCACGTGTAAAATATGAAGGAAATGAGGCAGCCTACGACTGGGTACGAATGAATCCACACAAGTTTAATCTTGCAAGGATTGCATTGTCAGTTGATGGTACATATCTGACTTCTGATATGTTATCAGATATAAACCAGACCCTTGATATAACAACAGGCGTGTTAAAAAGTGATTTTATAGTAAGCTATGCTTCGCATGAGTATAAGGTAAGCGTTGAAACAGTATGTGATAATAAGTCAGATACTGTTGCTTTTAGGGTGGAGTCTGAACTCTTGAAGAAAGGGCTTTGTGTGGATACACATTTTCCGTATGCATCATGTGATATAACAGGTTCTGACTGGTTGGATGATAAAGTACACTATGATAAAGTTACAGTGATAAATTATAATGAATTGGTTAATATATCAAGTGAAAAATATAATAGTGAGACTTGTAAGATATCAGATAAAATTCCTGCTGATGGTAGTGCAGAGATAAAGAATAAAAAGATATATAAGATAAAAAGACAGATAGATGATACTCATTATTCAGTTTATATAAAGACTAACGGACAATTGGAAAAGGCAGACAAACACAGATATCGTATAAATAAGGCAGATAGTGACAATGTTCTTTATCTATGCGTTGGATTTGAGGATGAAGATGGAATATATGCCAGTATATATAATAATGTTCAAAGTAATATGTGTGTAGATAATAACAAGGCTAATGCAGATAATGAGTGTGCTGCAGATACATTTGCAGCAATAAAAGAAAATGTATATACATTCTGGCATAATTACTGGAACAGCGGAAAGTTTCTCTACCATGAAAATGAAGAACTTATGAGAAGAGTTATATTATCACAATATCTTCTTATAGTTAATGACAGTGGTTATATACCACCAGCAGAAACAGGCCTTACATGTAACAGCTGGTATGGAAAAGCACATCTTGAGATGCATTACTGGCATATGGCGTGGGCTGCTTTGTGGGGACACCCAGAGCTTCTTGAAAAAAGCTTTGACTGGTATATAAGCATACTTTCAGAAGCTAAAAAAAATGCAGCAAGAAATGGTTATAGGGGTGCAAGGTGGACGAAGATGGTATCATATACAGGAAAGGATTGTCCGTCAAAGATTGCACCGCTGCTTATATGGCAGCAGCCTCATATAATAAATATGCTGCAGATGGTGCTGGATTGTTATAATAACGACGTGCATTTTAAGAAAAAAACGGACAGATATATGCATAAGTACTGGATTCTGGTAAAAGAGACTGCCGAATTCATGGAAGATTATCTTGTATATGATATTGCTTCAGATACATTTAACATAGAAGCACCTGTTATACCAGTACAGGAAAGACATCTTCCAGAGGATACAAGGAATCCTGTGTTTGAGCTTGCATACTTTAGATACGGCTTAAAGATAGCGGCAGAGTGGGCTGATAAGCTGGGATATGTAACATTTTCAGAGAAATGGAACAATATAGCAGACAGAATAGCACCGCTTCCGGTTTATGATGGCTTATACATATCACAAGAGAATTGTCCGGATACATATGTTAACAAGGCTATTGATCATCCGCTTATGCTGCAGGTATATGGTATGTTAGATGGTTATGGTGCTAAAGATATTGTTGATATGAATATATATAAGGCAACTCTCGATAAGGTAATGAAAGTATGGGATTATTCTACACTTTGGGGCTGGGATTTTGCAGTTATAGCTATGGCAGCAGACAAGCTTGGTCTTAAGAGGGAGGCACTTTCACAGCTCCTTATAGAGTCGCCTAAAAATGAATATGTAGTAAGTGGAAATAACAGGCAGAATTCACGAAAGGATCTGCCACTATATCTTCCAGGTAACGGAAGTCTGCTTATAGCTGTAGCGAAGATGTTTTTTGAATGATAAAGCTTCTTATGAGTAATTTTCAAAATTGCAGAATTGTGTTACACTTAATACTAAATATGAAAATAGAAATGGAGATATAATATGGATGCCAGTCAGGTATTGAAGCAGTATTTTGGATATGACAGCTTCAGAAAAGGACAGTCAGATATAATAGAAGCCATATTGCAGGGACATGATGCACTTGCGATTATGCCGACCGGAGCAGGAAAGTCAGTGTGTTATCAGGTTCCTGCATTACTGTTACCGGGTATAACCATAGTTATATCTCCGCTTATATCACTTATGCAGGATCAGGTCAAGTCACTTAATGAAGCGGGAATAAATGCAGCTTATATTAATTCAACCCTGTCAGAATCACAGATGTATAAAGCACTTGATTATGCAGCAAATGGAAAGTACAAGATAATCTATGTGGCACCAGAAAGACTTGAAACCATGAGTTTTATAACATTTGCAAAAAAAGCAGATATATCGATGGTGACTATTGATGAAGCACATTGTATATCACAGTGGGGGCAGGATTTCAGACCAAGCTACCTAAAGATAGTTGATTTTATAGACTGCCTGTCAGAAAGACCCGTTGTGAGTGCATTTACGGCAACGGCGACAAGTGAAGTAAAGACAGATATAGAGTGCATATTAAAGTTAAAAGCTCCAAGGGTTGTTGTTACTGGTTTTGACAGGAAAAACTTATACTATAGTGTAGAGCATCTGTCAGGAAAGAAAAAAGATGCGTACATAGCCGGATATATAAAAGAGCATATGGATGAGAGTGGAATTATCTACTGCGCTACAAGAAAAAATGTGGACAAGCTATATGATGAGCTTGGTTCACTGGGGATAAGTGTCACAAAGTATCATGCAGGACTTGATAATGAAACAAGAAAGCAGAATCAGGACGACTTTATATATGACCGGGTTCAGGTCGTTATAGCGACCAATGCATTTGGAATGGGAATAGATAAGTCCAATGTGAGATATGTTATTCATTACAATATGCCGCAGAGCATGGAAAACTACTATCAGGAGGCAGGAAGAGCAGGAAGAGATGGTGGTGAATCTCAGTGTATAATGTTGTTTTCAGCACAGGATGTCATTATAGATAAGTTTCTTCTTGATAGTAAGGAGTTTGAGGGTGTTGAAGATGAGGACAGAAGCATAATAAAAGAGCGCGACTTACACAGGCTTCATACTATGGAAATGTATTGTAAGACCACGGAATGTCTTCGTAACTACATTCTTTCTTACTTTGGTGAAAAAACAGGAGAGCCATGTGGTAATTGTGGTAACTGCAACAATGAATATGAACAGATAGATATGACTGCGGATGCAAAGTGGGTTATTAACTGTCTGGCAGAAACACATGGAAGATTCGGCTTGAGTATCGTGCTTGGAACACTGCTTGGCGCAAAGCGTGCAAGACTTAAGGAAGTAGGTGCGTTAAGCTATAAGTCTTATGGAAAGTTGTCTGATAGAAAAGAAGCAGAACTAAGGCTCCTTATTGACCAGATGATAAATGCTGGATATGTTATACAGACAGATGGAGAGTACAGTGTTTTAAGAATGGGTGATATAAGTCCTTTAAGGGATGAAAATACTCATGTATACATAAAGAAGGCCAAGAAAACATATGCTGGTGAGCTGCTCAATATGGCAGGACAGACAGGCAGAAAGGCTGCTTCAGGAAATACGAGTGATGCTACAGAAGGAAGCAATGCAGCTTCAAGGACAAGAAAGAAGAGTACAGATTCACTTACTGCTGCAGGTTATGAGCTGTTTGAGCGGTTAAGGGCATTAAGACTTGTTATAGCGAGAGAAGAAGGCATGCCTCCATACATTATATTTAATGACAAGACGTTGATAGATATGTGTGAAAAGCTGCCGGTTGATGCAGACACTATGCTATCAGTATCTGGTGTAGGACAGAATAAGCTTATGAAGTATGGAAGCAGGTTTACAGAGGAAATCAATAAGTTCGTTAGTGAGCACCCAGGTGTTGTTACTACACTTGATATATAGTGGATTGGATATATATGATACCAGGGTCAAAAGGTATAAACCCACATGAGCTTGCTCATAGGTGGGAGAATTGTAATTAAGTGCATACAGATATTGATATGGAGGATATAAAGTTGGAAGATAAAACAAAGATAATAGCAGTCGCAGGCAAAGGCGGCGTTGGAAAGACATCACTTGCAGGAGTTATAGTAAAGCTTCTTGTTGAAAGCTTTCCTGATAAGAAGATACTGGCAATAGATGCAGACCCGGCAGTCGGTCTGTCAACAGTGTTAAATGTAGATGTAGATAAAACTATAGATGATATAAGAAAAGAAGTTATAAAGAATGTTGAGGATGGTGATACCAAGTCGGCAGTAGAACTTTTAGGAGAAGCTAAATATGAAATATATGATGCATTAAAGGAGCAGGATGGCTATGCATTTATAGCAATAGGAAGACCTGAAAGTGCAGGCTGTTATTGCAGGATTAACTCATATCTTAAAGAAGTTATCACTATGCTTTCAGACCAGTTTGACTATGTTGTCATAGATGGCGAGGCAGGTATTGAGCAGATAAACAGAAGAGTTATGGAGAAGGTGACACACCTTCTGCTTGTTACAGATGCAAGTAAAAAGGGATGTCAGGTTGTTAAAACTATCAAGGACGTAGCGGATGAACTTGTTATGTATGATAAGATAGGTGTTATTGCAAACAGACTTCCGGATAGCAAGGTGACAGAGCTTATGGATATAGGTGATATGCAGCTTCTTGCGGCTATAGAGAGTGATGAGGAGCTTGCAAGAGCAGATGTTCTGGGTGAAAATGTATTAAAACTTTCTGATGATACAAAGATAGTTAAAGGAGCAAGAGAGGCTCTTGTTAATATTGGGATATTATGATGTAAGGACCAAAGGCTCAAAAAATCGTTCGTGTCTGCACGATAAAGACTTTGTTATATGATTGTGGGAATTGCGAAGCAATGTAGTGATTCGTGTACATCATAATATAAGGTTCAAAAGGTCGAAGGTGAAAAACTGATTCGTTAAAGAAAGGATAACAACTTGAAAGATTTACAACATTTATATTATTTTGAAAAGCTTCTTGAAGAGGTGAATAATGAACTTGTAAGAAAGGCACAGGAAAAGGGGGATATAGCCATTGGAGCTGTATGCTTTCAGATTCCTGAACCACTGCTTAACCTTCCGGGATGCTTTTCAGTGAGATTGCGTGCACCAAGGACAGGTTCTATAGAGATGGGCACATATTATATGAGCAGCATGCTATGTGAGGGGTGCAGGGCAATACTTGAACGTGCTATAGAAGGTGGATATAACTTTCTTGATTGTATAATAGCACCTGATGCATGTGCACAGATGAACAGGTGTGTTGAGAATATAGAGAGGCAGAAGCTGATTACTAAGGAAAAGTTTTTTGTGGAATATTCAGATGTTCCTATGAAGTCAGATGAGTCAGCACTAAAACATTATGTAAAGCAGATGAGGCTGCATGTTCTTGAGCCGCTTCACAATACATATGGAATAGATATATCAGATGAAGCCTTGAGGAGGGCTGTAGATGAACAGAATGAGATAAGCAGGCTTATAACAGAGATCGGAGATTACAGGAAAGAGGATAATCCAAGAATAACAGGCTATGAGTTCGCTGTGCTATGTCTGGCGACATATTGCTGTCCTAAGGAGTACCTTATAGATAAGTTAAGGGATACAGCTAAAGAATTAAAGGTAAGACAGCCGGATATTAAGAAAAACTACAGGGCAAGAGTAGCACTTATAGGTTCTGAGATAGATAATCCAGAACTTATAAAGCTTGCAGAAGAAGCAGGTGCACTTGTTGTTGCTGACCGTTTCTGTTTTGGTTCACTTCCAGGAAGAAGTGAGATTATTCTTAACGATGAAGAGGATGTTCTATATCAGATATGCAGACAGTATATGCAGTGGGGCAAATGCCCAAGATATATGAACACAGAGAAAATAAGGGAACGTGAGGAGTATGTTGATTATATAGCTAAAGAATATAAGGCAGAGGGTCTTATATATGAACAGATAAAGTTCTGTGATTACTGGGGCTATGAGAGAGCATCAGCATTTCATGTTATGAGGGAAGAGTACGGGTATCCGGTTCTTTCTATAGACAGGCCATATGTAGTAGGTTCTTCAGGACAGATAAGAACAAGAATACAGGCATTTGTTGAAAGTCTTGAGATAAAGAAAATCAACAAGAGCAGGTAACAATTCGTAGGTATCAAAGTCGGGGGGCTTTTGACCCCGACATCAAATAATTAGACCATAAATTGAATTTAATGCAATATTAAAAGATATACTAAAAAAAAATAGATATACAAAACAGGATGGAGAATAATATATGTCAAGTAAGCTTGGAAGCGAGCCGCTTGGAAAGTTTTACACAGGTAAGAAGCCTAAGAAAAGGCGTGAATGGCGTGGACTTAAGGATACCTGGTATGATTACACAAGATGGCTTGGATATTGGAAAACATTAATAACATTTATAATAAAGCCCAATAATATGAAAGGATTTTTCAGATACCGCTGGATGATGAATTATCTGGCACTTCCTGATTTTATGGACAGGCATACAGAGGGTATGAGAGAGCTGCAGCTTCGGATGGCGCACAATGCACTTGGCCTCATAGTAACAGATATATGTGGTATGTTAGGACAGATATTTAAGGCAGATCCAGCAATAGGAAATGATAAAGAACTTAATAAAAAAATAGTACTGTTTGATGAGAATATGATGAGTACCCTTATGGGAGGCTTTCCAAATCTTGTATGGCTGTCAGTAGAGGTTCCAGCGGTGTATACAAGTTCAATGATGTCACAGACAGGTGTAAGCTATTATGTTGATGTGACACATGAGTATGGTGTGCCATCAGATGTATGTCCTATGCCAGCGGCTGAGCTTGGTGTTGCGCTTGCAGATGATTTCCCTCTTATTGGATGCTGTGCAGTGCAATGTAACACAACATGTGATGGAAGTCTTATGGGTAATGGCATAGAGGCAAGGTCTTTTAAGATACCTACATTTCAGCTTGCAGTTCCTATAAGGCACAGACAGGAAAGTGTTCAGGAGTATGCAGCAGAAGAGGTGCTTAATGCCATACATTTTATAGAGGAACAGACAGGTGAGAAGTTTGACTGGGATGCATTTTTTAAAAGCATGGAAAGGTTTAACGCAGAAACTGACGAGTTCCTTGAGTGGATGGAAATATCAAAGACAGATTATCCACAGGTTATGGGAGTTACACTTGCACTTTACAGGTATGGTGTTTATCAGGCTGCTGGTGGAAGAAACCAGGCATTTCTTGATATGGATAAGAAGCTTACACGTATGGCGATGGAAGGTTATGAAAAGAAGCTGCCTGCTGCTAAGGAATATCGTCACCGTGCTATGACATGGGGCGTTCAGGCAGCATATTATACAGCGCTTCCTATATGGCTTCTTAACTGCTGGGGAGTTGTGACAATAACAGATATGCTTAGTATGGTATCAACAGAAAAGGTTAATACAAAAGATAAGCATCAGGCTATGCTGGACCTGGCATATTTATATGAGAATATGATTATGAGAAACCGTTCTAACGGTGGATATGAAACAGGCGTTGAGGCACTCTGGAGATTCTGTGAAATGTTCCGTATAGATATAGTTATTATGTATGTACATATGGGATGTAAGTCTATGTCAGGATATCATGGACTTTTTGAAGAAGAGGCAAGAAAGCATGGCGTACATCTTATATGGGTAACTCATAATCTTATGTGTCCAGAGGATGGAAGCAGGCGTGATATGAGAACAGAGATAAACAGATATATGAGAACAGTGTTTAGAGAAGAACCGCTAGACCCTACACTTGAAGATTTCGATGATAAGCAGAACTGGTAGGAAGCTGCGTGGATTGCGCAGCAGGTAAGCATATGCAGAGTATGGAGGACATATGAGTAAGTTTTATGGTGGCTGTGATGCCGGAAGTACATATACTAAGTGTGTAATATTAAATGAAGATGGAAAAATAGTAGCAGATGTTACAAAAAGAAGCAGAATTAATCCTGTATTGAGTGCCAAAGATGCACTTGATACAGCGATAAGCCAGGTGGATGGATTAAATAGTGCAGAGGAGCTTTCATATCTTATTGGAACAGGTTATGGACGTAATAAGGTACCATTTGCCGATGAGAATATATCAGAGATAAGCTGTCATGCCATGGGAGTACATGTGACAGACCCTTCTGTTAAAGCTATCATAGATATAGGTGGACAGGATGTTAAGGGTATAGCGATAGATACTGATGGAACAGTCCTTAACTTTGCCATGAATGATAAATGTGCAGCAGGAACAGGACGATTCTTTGAGTCTATGGCAAGAGCCTTTGAGATGAGCCTTGATGACTTTTCAAAGCTTTCACTATCAGCTAAAAATGTTATTCCAATAACAGCACAGTGTGCAGTGTTTGCAGAGAGTGAAGTTATATCGCTTGTAGGTGAGGGAAAGCCTATGGATGAAATAGCGGCAGGTATAGAGCTTTCAGTTGCTAAAAGATGCTTTGTTATGGCAAAAAAAGCCGGAGTAGTAGATTCAGTCACACTTACAGGTGGTTGTGCAAAGAATGAAGGTTTAAAACAGGCAATCGAGAAGGTACTTAAGGTAAAGGTTGTAGAGCTGCCAGTGGATCCACAGCTTATGGGTGCACTTGGTGCAGCAGAGTATGCAAGACAGAAGGGAAGAGTTAAGCAGTGATAATATTAAAAATAGCAGCAATAACAGCCATAGTTCTGATTATATTATTTGTACTCACGTTGATCATATATTTCTTTAATCTTGATATGAAGTTTGCCGCATGTCTTATAAAACCGCTTACAGCTTATTATAACTGGTCGGGAAACAGAAGAAAAAAGCATAAAGAAAAGCAAAAGGAAAAGCAGCAGGGATGATGCTGCATAAGAAAGGCTGAATGTAATATGCAGGTTCTAAGTATTTATGATAAAGATATATCAGAGTTAAAGAAGTGCTTTAACTCTGATGCTTATGGAAATATTAAAAAGCTTCCGTCAGATAAATCATGGGAGGTTACAGCACAGGAAAGTCTGGTTCTAAAACGTGATATGGCATATGAGCTTGGTGGAGGTATGAATAAAGCCATTAGTTCAATAGCCTTTACTACATCACGGGAATGTGTCAGTGATGACGGAGTATATCTTATGGGAGAAGATCTTCAGGATATAAAGGAAGATATATCATATGCAAGGTTCACTTTTATACGGCTGAATGAGTCTTATATTAAGGATATACAGGAAAAAAATGCAGAAGCCCTGCATGCTGCCCTGCGTGCTGTTGACTATGTGAGATATCATAATTTTCCTAAAGGATATATGATGAGAATATCATCAGTAAAGGAAAGAGAACCAGTAAGAGTGTCAAAACAGGCAATAGCAGATGGCATGACATTTTCACATATAGGCTCTGAGATGATAAATGCATATAGGAAACGTAAGGAAGTTGAAGCAGTGCAGATATACTTTCTGACAAGTAAAACAGCGGATTATGAGCTTTTATATGATAAGGCACATAGAATTGAACAGATTACAGATTCGCTTAATCATATGTTTAACGGACTGGTTATGGATTGTTCATCCTGTAAGAGCAGAGAGCTGTGTGATGAGATAGATGGGATGAAAGAGTTACATAAGAACCTTTCATCCATCTGACAGAGTCTGGTTGTCTCTGCTTTTTTTGCTTTTGATTTTATTCTTGTACATGATGGAATCTACAGCTTTAAAGCAGTTATCAATACCACTTTCGTCTATAGCACCATATCCGGTTGCAACAGAATATGGATAGTCCGTTGTAGCTGCAATATCATTAACAGCCTGATGAAATGTTTTAAGACATCTGTTGATGATATCAAGGCTTGTATTGTTGATTATGACACAGAATTCATCACCGCCGATTCTATAGCACCGACCGATTTCCATGAAATTCTCGTGCATAAGCCTTGCAGTATTCTTAATAGCTTCATCACCGAAACGGTGTCCGTATGTATCGTTGATATGCTTAAGATTATTAAGGTCTGCAATGAGTATATATCTGTGTGATTCTACGCTTAAGCGTTCTTTTTCCATGGCAAGCTCAAAGGCAGAACGGTTGTTTATATGTGTCATGGCATCAGTGAATGCCAGTTCCTTGTATATTTTATTACGTGTGTTTTGTATAAAATTCTCTTTGATAACATGAAATATCGAAAAACTGAAATATACAAGCAGCAAAGCAATACCATATACAGAAAATCTTATTCTTTCAAAAGTTGAATTGTTAGAATAGTAGCGTATAATATCAAGAATAAGAAAGAATGATATTATCATAATAGATATAAATATATTAAACTCTCTGATTGTGTTTGTTTTCCAGTTTTTAATATAAGTTATTATGACTGCCAATGTAATAGAGAGTATCTCAATATGAACAATCCAGAGGACATTGGATACAATTATCAATCCCATAAGCTGCATTGTAAATATAACAGCGATTGAGAGTATTTCACACCAGTATACTATATACATATAAGCTTCATTCTTGATATGGTCAAAGGTAAGAAGAAAAACAGTTACTGCGATTGGAAATAAAAAGTAACAGCAATATCCTATATATGATGTAAAAGTTCCATGGCTGAAAAACAGCTGGATTACAGTAGAGTTGCAGATTGTCCATATACCAGCAAACATAGATGTAAGTCCAAACCAGTAAAGTCTTTTAGATAAATCAGTTTTTATTATAAAAGCTGTTATTAAAAGCATAATGCCACATATGCAGGCAAGAAAACCTATTATCAGCTGAAATGCATGCCGGCATAATATATCAAATATAAGGGCACTTTTAGTACCAGTTGAGATATGAAGAAGCTTCGTAATATCAATCTGTGAATTCATATCTATAGTAAGAGTAAAATCGTGCTGTGGGACTTTAACAAAATACCAGTGAGAAGGTCTTGCTAATCCGGCAAAATCGATTATATCATTTTCGTTGTACACCTGTTCATTATCAATATATATATTAACTGCAGAGTTGTACGCATAAAAAGAAATATAATTACCTGCTAATTCATCACCATGAATAAAACGTGTCAGAGTTACTGACTTTGTTTTTTCATTGAGTCTGGCAGGAAGATTAATGGATGAATTAGTATTATTGAAGCTTATATTATAATTATCAGTTATGGTATTGGTTGATTCGTTGTTAAGACATAATCCATTTATCCTTGTATTGCAATATATAGCTATACCTAAGAATAGAAAAACAGTAAGGATAAAACACATACTTATATTGACAGCAGATGAATTTGTAATTATATTAAACTTATTAGCGAAGCAATGCTTTTTATTTGAAAATATATTCTGCATAATTAGTTGATATCCTTTCTGATAATATTTTGATGGTTATGTTAAAACATCACTTTAGTACTATATAATAGTACTAATTACCCACAAACTTGGATATTATAGCATAAGTCTGCAATTTAATTCAAGTACCAGAATGTATCAAATTAATATTTTAAGGCATTGGAAATGGAGGATTATTGTGTATAGAGAAGATTATAGTGTAGTTATTCCAAAGTTTAAGGAGGTTAAGGTATCAATAGATGAGCTTGGTGCAGTGAGTGGAAAGCTTGATGTTAAAACAGGACATGATAATGCAGTTATTATTAATAATGCAATAAGAAGCTTATCTGAAAATGGTGGTGGTACTGTAATAGTACCAGCTGGAATATGGGCATGTGCACCTATAAGAATATTGTCTGGAATCAATCTTCACCTTGAGAGCCAGGCTATGCTTAAGTTTATAAAGTCAAAGGAAGACTATCCTTTAATAATAACTAATTATGAAGGTCAGCAGTGTATACGTGCTGTTTCACCAGTTACAGCAGAGAATGCAGAAAATATAGCTATAACAGGTGAAGGAATCATAGATGGAAGCGGAGATGAGTGGCGTCCAGTCAAGAGATTCAAGGTAACAGACAAGCAGTGGGAAGCACTTCTTAAGAAGAGTGATAATGTGTTTGCAACAAAAGAAACAGAAGTGTGGATGCCATCAAAGTCAAGCCTTGCTGGAAACGAGAAGAATATCCAGGGTGATACAGAGTATATTATAGATGAAGCTTCTGAATATTATGATTTTTACAGACCTGTTATGATAAGCTTAAGATATTGCAGGAATATTCTTTTACAGGGAGTTACATTTATGAATTCACCAGCATGGAATATTCATCCATTTTTCTGCAGGAGTCTTACAGTAGATCATGTAAATGTGCGTAATCCATACTATGCACAGAATGGTGATGGAATAGATGTTGAATCATGTACAGATGTACATATACATCATAGTGTGTTTGAAACTGGTGATGATGCAATATGCATAAAATCAGGAAAGAATGCAGTTGCAAGAACAATAGAAGGTCCATGCAGCAACATATATGTTCATGACTGTATTGTAAATGAAGGGCATGGTGGCTTTGTAATAGGAAGCGAAATGTCAAGAGACGTTAAAGATATACTTGTTGAGAACTGTACATTTACAGGTACTGATGTTGGTGTGAGGGTGAAGAGTGCATTAGGACGAGGCGGAGTAGTTGAGAACATAACAATCCGTAACATTAATATGATAAATATTAAGGGTGAGGGCGTAATACTTACAATGTCTTATGTTCTTAATCTTCTTAACCGTGATGAGACTAATGCTATGGACAATGAAGAAGATATTCCATATTTTAAGAATATGAATATGGAAAACATAACATGTCTGGGTTGTAAGGAATTTGTTAAGATAGAGCCTTTGGATGGACGTCCTGAAACAATATCAGATATTGTAGTGAATGGAAAGAAATATTGTTAAAATTAATAATAATATTATTATTATGATATTATTATTGATAATATTATTATTGAGCATATGAATGTAATGGGGGGAAGGAAAAACTGTAATCTGGAAGTTGTTTCTTTCCCTTTTATATGGATAACGAATATTGTGATGTGTGTAATGAAAATATAAAATATGTTTTTCGGATACATGAATGGAGATAAAGATGAAAAATAATAAGTATGAAATAGACATGTGCAACGGCACAATAATGGACAAACTCATATCATTTGCACTGCCACTTATGATATCAGGAATGCTTCAGCTTATGTTTAATGCTGTTGATATAATAGTTGTAGGACGTTTTACAGGAAGTCAGGCGTTAGCAGCAGTTGGTTCGACGACAGCGCTTATATGTACATTCACTAATCTTTTTATAGGTGTATCGCTTGGAGCTAATGTGCTTGCTGCACGGTTCTATGCTTCAGGAAAGACGAAGGAAATGTCTGAAACAGTACATACAGCTATATTACTTGCTTTAATAAGTGGTATCGCCATGAGTGTTATAGGAATATTGTGTGCCAGAGAATCCCTTGTGCTTATTGCAACGCCGGATGATATTATCGGGCAGGCAGCATTATATCTCAGGATATATTTTTTGGGAATGCCATTTTTTATGTTATATAACTATGGTGCAGCAATATTAAGGGCGGTTGGCGATACCAAGAGACCGCTTATGTACTTAATAGCTGCTGGTACAGCGAATGCAGTATTAGATCTCATCCTTGTAATTATATTTAAAATGGGTGTAGCTGGTGTAGCCATAGGCACAATAACATCGCAGTTTATTTCGTGTGTACTCGTTATAAGGTGTCTGTGCAAGACAGATGCCATATATAAGTTATACATATCAAAGCTTAGAATAAAGAAGTATTATCTTATCCAGATACTTAAGGTAGGACTTCCAGCAGGTATACAGAGTACAGTTATTAACTTTTCAAATGTTTTGTTACAGTCATCTGTTAATTCATTTGGAGAAATAGCTATGGCTGGTTACACGGCAGCCAACAATATACTTGGATTTTTATATGTATCAGTTAATTCAGTTACACAGGCATGTATGAGTTTTACAAGCCAGAATTATGGTGTGCGTAAGTTTAAAAGAATGGATAAGGTGCTTGCCAACTGTGCAATATTGTCGATAATAGTATCTGTAGTTATAGGTGGCGGCTCATATCTTTTAGGACATCAGATACTACGAATATATACTAAGCAGGAAGATGTAATACAATGTGGTATGGAGATTCTTTCCATATCAACCATTCCATATTTTCTATGTGGTCTTATGGATATGATTCCGGGTTCTATGAGAGGAGTTGGATATTCCGCAGTTCCTATGATACTTTCTATAATCGGAACAGTTGGAACAAGGCTTGTGTGGATATATGGAGTATTCCCTGAGCACAGGTCATTGTATGTTTTGTTTATGTCATATCCAGTTTCATGGGGATTGACGATAGTCATGCAGGCAATATGCCTTGTGTTTGTAAGAAGGAAAATAAGGAAGTAACATAAGATATGTAAATTATATAAAGATGTCGGGGTCAAAAGACCCCGACTTTCTCTATTTATTATAGTCTATAGATTCTAGAATCCAACGCAATTGCCTTTAAGAGTTGCGCCTGTTATATTAACCTTACCATTAATGTTAGTGCAGTCCTGGATAACAGCCTTGCCAAATGTTACCTTGTAACCAAGTGCAGATGGCTTTCCAGTTAATGGCCAGTGATAATTGTTACCCTTATTAGAATCTGATACACAGTTCTTCATAGTTACAACACCGCTCTGGTTGTTTCTGTCAAAACCATTAGCATAGTTGCCCTTAGCGCTACAGCCAATAAGAGTGTGGTTAAGTGGGTCAAGATGTGCAGCGACACCAGGTGTCTTGTTATCAACGCCACCCATCTTAAAACCGTTGCCATCGCCATAGATACCATTGCATAAACCGTTGTAGTTTGCCTGGCAGTTAACAAGTGTGACAGCACCGTGGGCAGCATAGCAATCCCATCCGTCATCACTGTTATATTCAGCAATACAGTTTTCAAAGTAGTTACCTTCACCAGAATGAAGCTTTACAGCAAAGCCGTCAGCATTTTCACCCTTGGCATCAGCATTGTGATGTGATGTACAGCTATAGAACTTGTTATTAGCACCACCGTTGCTTACCTGGAAACCAGCATCTTCATTGTAGCAGCATACAACGTTCTTTAATATGTTGTTAGAACCAGAGATAAAGATTCCGTTGTCAGAAGCCTTAGTTACTGTTATATTCTCAAGAGTGCTTCCGTTACCAGAGATTGTGATACCTCTTCCAGAACTTCCGCTTGTCTGTGAAAAGTCAATAGTAGCATTGTTCTTACCAACGATATTAACACCAGCAGGAAGAGAAACAGCACCAGATTTAACAGTTCCGTCAATAACGATAGTCTGTCCTGATTTAGCTTTCTTAACAGCATCTGCAAGTGAGGTACCACCATTCTTAACAGTTATATCACCAGTTACAGTTGAACCAGAACTACCAGAAGAACTGCTTCCTGAGCTTCCAGAAGAACCACTGCCTGAGCTGCCGGAATTATTTCCAGAACCATTAGAATCAACCTGTATCTTATAAATATTGATTCCGCTGTTAGCAGAATAAAGATATACATAGCCAGAAGAACCAGAATATGTATAAGTTTGTAAAGAAGCATTCTTGTTAGCAGACATTGTTCCTAACTTCTTCCCCTTAGAGTCAGCAACAACGAGTGAACGTGTAGAGCTTCCACTGCTTCTTAAAACAACCTTTATAGTATCAGAACCTGAAACAGGAACCTTAACAGCACGGTAAGATGTGGAACCAGTTCCACCAAGTGCCAAGCAGTAAGTATAAGCTGTACCACTAACAGTAACAGATTCTGCTTTTACCTGCATTGATTTAGAACTTGTAGCGATAAGACCTAAACCATCAATAGTCTTTGATGATGTTATCTTATCAAGATTCTTAAAGCTGGAATTCTTGAAATTCCAAGATGTGTTGGTTGCGGCGTTGACAGATACGCTAGTAGCTGCTGTAAAGCATACAAGAGCTAAAGTAAGAATAGCCGCAAATACTTTTTTTGCTTTTTTAAACATTATGAAAAAACCTCCCAAAATAATAAAATAAGTTTCCATCACGTAAAATAACATAAAAATAAATAATTTGAAATGGAATAATACAACAAAGATTTATACAAACCATTATGCAAAATGCACATAAAAGATAGTTAAAATAATAACAATTTTGTAATAATAGCACACTACAACTGAGTTTTTGACCTCAAAGCAATATTTATGTATACTGTGAAGAGTTGATGGATTGGGGTGTTTAAGGATTACATATATAAACACATTGTTGTATTCACCTTTGATATAACAGAAATAACAGAACAAAATAAAACAAAGAAAGAGGAATGATTGATAAAATATGAATAGCAAAATAGGTAATTATAATAAACAACAGTTAAAAGATCAGCTTAAGTCTATGGGACTTAAAGGTGATGAAACTATACTTATACATTCATCAATGAAGTCTATAGGTGAGGTTGATGGTGGTGCAGATACTGTGCTTGATGCGTGGATGGAATATTTTAAGGATGGACTTTTACTTCTGCCAACACATACATGGAAGACTGTAAATGCGGATAATCCGGTATATAATCCACAGACAACTCCATCATGTGTAGGACTTCTTACGAATATGTTTATGAAAAGGGATGGGGTTATACGTTCGCTTCATCCAACCCACAGTATGGCAGGTTACGGGAAAAATGCTGCAGAATATCTGGCAGGTGAGGAATATAATAATACACCATGTACTCCTGGTGGCTGTTATGACAGGCTCAAGGATGCAGGCGGCAAAGTGCTGCTTGTAGGTGTCGGCCACGAAAGAAACACCTATATACATAGTGTTGAAGAGGTGTTAAATGTGCCTAACAGACTGTCGGATATGCCTATGGAGCTTGTTATAGAACTTCTTAAGGAAGATGAAGATAATAAAAACAAATTATGCAGGAAGGTATATGTAAGAAAGCATTACAATGCACAGCAGCCTCATATATCGGAGGATTTCGTCAAGCTGAACCAGATATTCCTTGACAGCGGAGTTGTTAAAAAGGTAAAGTTTGGCGATGCCGACAGTCTTTTGTGTGATGCTAAAGGGATGTTTAATGTTGTAAGACATGTGATTGCACCAGACCCAGAGTGTATTGTAACTAAGGATACATTATCAATCCCAGAGTATTGATTTGATTATAGGAAAAAACTATGACTACATATATTTTATTAGGATTATGCATATGTAATGCTTTATTATATAATAACCACATAAACATATAAGAAATATAGGAATACATTAAAAGAAAGAGAAAGTGGTGGAATATATGAAACAGATATTATGCTTTGGAGATTCTAATACATGGGGACTTATCCCTAAGACTAATAAAAGATATGAGTGGGGCGTAAGGTGGACAAGCCTTCTTAATGAAAGTCTGAATGATAAAAAGGAAGGTGGATATCGTGTTATAGAGGAAGGCTTGTGTGGCAGGACAACCGTATTTGACGACCCGTTAAGAGATGGACGAAATGGTGTAAAGATACTGCCAACTATATTGGAAACCCACAATCCAGTTGATATAGTGATAATTATGCTTGGAACTAACGACTGCAAGACTGTTTACAATGCATCAGCAGAATTTATTGGTCAGGGCGTAAAAAGACTTATCGGACAGGTAAAGAACTACATACCAGATAGTAAAATACTTGTAATATCGCCTATACATCTTGGTGAGGGCGTTTGGGAGTCAGACTATGACCCTGAATTCTCCAGTGTTTCCGTGAGCCTGTCAAGAGAGCTTTCAGATGTATACAAAAAGATTGCAGCACAGGAAAATGTTGGTTTTATAGCAGCTTCAGAAGTTGCATCCCCAAGCACTGCCGACAGAGAGCATCTTAATGATGAGGGACATAAGAGGCTTGCAAGGAAGGTGGAAGAGTGGGTTGAAAATGTGGCGTAATTGTGGAGAGATAAAGCGTAAATTACGATATAATGAGCGCAAGAGAAAAGGAAGCGGCTGCGAAGCAGACATTTACTTTTCTTGCGCCATTAACGAACGAACAGTCATGCGAAGCAGGACGAAAGAGCGCGATAGCGCGGGTTCGTGAGTATAGGGGCAGATAAAGAGTAAATTATGATATAATGAGCGCAAGAGAAAAGGAAGCGGCTGCGAAGCAGACATTTACTTTGATGCGTGCCTGTAAGTAAAGTAAGCGATAACTGCTGTTATTATCTCTGTTATCCAGAATGAATGCCATACGCCAACAGCACCGTATATACGGCTTAGAATAAAGGCTACAGGTATGATGACAGCAACATATCTGAATATAGATATAATAAGAGAGGGAATTCCTTTGCCAAGTCCCTCAAGTGCGCCGGAGGCTGTGACAGATACAGAGGATACAATAAATCCGGCACTTATAATTCTTAAGGCAGCAGCTCCCGCAGATATAGTTGTTTCGTTGGAAGTAAATAATCCAATAAGTGTTTCAGGAATACATAAGCATACAGCAGTTCCGATGCACATAATAACAAGAACTATGCCTGTTGCAGTTGCATATATTTTCTTAACACGTTTTGCTTCGCCAGCACCATAGTTGTATCCTATAAGAGGTCGCATCCCCTGTACAACTCCATTTGCAGGAAGATACAGGAACGTCTGAAGCTTATAATATACTCCAAGCACGAACACATACACCTGTGAATATGCCGCAAGTATGACATTGAGCGCAGATATGAGCAGTGAAGGAAGCGCCATATTAAGGCATGCAGGTATTCCGATAGAATACATTTTTGCGCAAAGCACCTTCTCAGGTTTCATATGTTTCCTTGTGAAGCGTACAGGGATAGGTCTGACAATATATATTATAATGTATACAATAAGGCTTACAGTCTGACCTATGCCAGTTGCAAGTGCAGCGCCTTCAATTTCCATACGTGGAAATATGCCAAGTCCGAATATAAGTACAGGGTCAAGTATAATATTGGTTATGCAGCCTGTGAGCATGGCGGTCATAGAAACAGTCATTCGTCCGACAGCCTGAAATGTTTTTTCAAATACAAGTTCCCATGCAAGCATTAGTGAAAATGCAAATGCGATGACAGAGTATTTCATACCAAGGTCAATAACAGTCTGGTCATTAGTAAACATATTAAGAAATGGTCTTATGAGTATAATACAGCCAGCCATCAGCACAATTCCGTGGACAGTGCTTAAGAATAAGCCCTGACTTGCAGCTTTATCGGCGGTTTCCTTATCAGAAGCTCCCATATAAAATGCTATTACAGCATTGATACCTATTCCAAAGCCGATCATGACAGAGTTGATAAAGTTCTGCATAGGGAATACAAGTGATATGGCAGTCATGGCATTTTCACTTATCTTAGCAACAAAAAAACTGTCGACAATGTTGTAAAGGGAATTCACAAGCATAGATATAACCATGGGAAGAGCCATGGTTAATAAAAGCTTTAGTATGTTTTGTTTTTTCATGTAAGTCTGATCCATAATAGTCCTCGTTTCTTTAATATTTTATGGTGAAAATTCTAAAGAATCACGTTATCTTATCTTAATTAATGCTTATAAAATAGCATAATACAGTATTATAAGCACAAAAAAACCACATAGCTCGTAAGCTATGTGGCGAAAAATAGAAACATCTAGAAAAATCCACATGTGTTTTATAAATAAATTGTAGTAAAACTTACTTTGTGTAGAAACAATGTATGCGGATTATATCATTGAGATAATCACTTGTCAATCAATAATCTGATTAGATATAATCTGACACATATGGTACAGCATGGAAAAGTATGTCATCAAGCTTTTCCACAGCCTCTTTGGTAGTTTCAATACGTTCCATACTGTAAAGCTTTTCAGCACTTTTATAGCCAAGCAGCATAGTTGTAAGTGTGGCTATTGACATTTTCATAGTATAGTCAGGAGTACCGGTTGTTATACTACAGTGCCCGTCCTTGAACATGACAATGAATCTTCCGTTATTCCAGGAAAGAAGCTCATCTTCGATATCGAAAGCAAAGACACATGCAGGTTCATCAGGGTCGATGGCATATTTTCCAAAAAACTGCTTGATATCGATAATTCTTCCCATAGCATAAGGTCTGATAGTTTCCTTTATATCACTGTCATCAAGCTCAAAGGCTATCGGTTCGCTGTAATAGTTGTTGCCACGTACTTCATCAATCATAGAATCGTGGGCATGTATATATTCCCACAGTCCAAGCTGGGCTTCACGGTTTAGATATATCATTTCCTTAACGTGCATAATGTCGGAGCTTATCATATACACCATATATCCATAAGGAACATCATCCCTTGAATAATATATAGCAACCATGGTGTCGTCCTCATCCCAGCGCCAGTATTCTTCCCATGCAAGGTTGTTGCGGTACAGGCAGCCATGGGTTTTTTCGGCGAATTTGGAATGAAGCTTGTGAAATTCCTCATCATCCCATGATACTCTTCGTACATATCCAGGTTCGTGTAACTTTTCTGGAATCTGTCGGTCTTTAATAGTGTATGTCATTTTGTTAGATATGATTTCCCAGCCAAGATTGCGGTAGAGAGGTATTGAATAAGGGTATAGCAGTGCAAATGACTTGTGTCCTTCACGCATACGTGTAAGACACTGTATCATAAGTTTTTTCATAATTCCGTGGCCAGTGTATTCAGGATATGTGCATACGCTTGTTACAAAGCCTACATTATAACGTATGCCATATATGTTCATATCAAGTGGATATACGGCAAACTGAGCGATAAGCTCATTCTTATCAAAGCATCCAAGAACGTCAGCTCTTTGAAGAACCGGGAACTTAGACTGCTTTATCTCATCATCTTTCCAGCCAGTTTCGGCAAGCTCAGCTTCTGTTACCTGAAAGGCATATCTTAAAAGTGCATTATATTGTTCGGCATCATCTGTTGTAAGAGGCCTTATTATATATTCTTCATCATTAGGAAAGTTCATAACAATTAATCCTTCTTAATTATTTTAGTACACAAACATTTTAGATTATCGTCATTATTTGTCAAGGTGTAAATAAATGCTATCACAAAAGCTATGACAAATGTCATAATTAATGGAAAATTAATATAAAACATGCTGATAAAATGATACAATAATAAAATAATGGACAAAATTATTCATTGTTTAAAATTAAATGAGCAAAAAATAAGAAAGAAATGAGGTGTTTTTATGTGTACAGCAGCAACTTATAAAACCAAAGATTTTTATATGGGAAGAACTCTTGATTATGAGTTTTCTTATGGTGAGGAGATAACTATAACTCCAAGAAACTATGAATTTAATTTCAGACATGCAGGACAGTTAAAGTCACACTATGCGATTATAGGAATGGCTTTCGTGGCAGGTGGATATCCTCTTTATTATGATGCTGTCAACGAAAAGGGTGTAGGTATGGCAGGACTTAACTTTGTTGGAAATGCAGCTTATGAGGAAGTTATATTAGATGATGAGTCAGATGCCATACAGGTTGCACAGTTTGAATTCATACCATGGATACTAAGCCAGTGCTCATCAGTTATTGAGGCAAGGACAAAGCTCTCGCAGATGAGGCTTACGAAAACACCTTTCAGCGAACAGCTCCCAGCAGCACAGCTCCACTGGATTATAGCAGATAAGGATGATTGCATAGTTGTAGAATCTATGAAGGATGGACTGCATGTATATGATAATCCTGTCGGAGTGCTTACAAACAATCCACCATTCCCTATGCAGATGTTTGAGCTTAATAACTATGCCGGAGTATCAAGAAAACAGCCAGAAAGCACATTTGCAGGAGTGCTTAAGCTTAATGCATATAGCAGAGGTATGGGTGGAATGGGAATACCAGGTGATCTTTCAAGCCAGTCACGATTTGTTAAAGTGGCATTTACTAAGCTTAATGCAGTATCCGGAAGTGACGAGATGGAGAGTGTAAGCCAGTTCTTCCATATACTTGGTTCAGTAGACCAGCAGAGAGGCTGCTGCGAGGTGGCAGATGGAAAGTTTGAGATAACTATATATACATCGTGTTGTAATGCGACCAAAGGAATATATTATTATACAACCTATGATAATCACCAGATAACAGCAGTAGATATGCGAAAAGAAAATCTGGATGCTTCACAGCTTATAAGATATCCTATTATAACTACTGGTGAGGTAAGATGGCAGAATAAGTAATGTTTAACTAATAGGCATATCTTGTGATTTAAAGAGTTTGTTTATATATGGGAGGATTAAGGTTGAAGTACGATTTTGATACAGTAGTTGACAGAAGAAACACAGGGTCACTTAAGTGGGATGTGCGTGAAAATGAACTTCCTATGTGGGTTGCCGATATGGACTTTAAGACAGCACCGGCTATTACAGAAGCTATTATAGAAAGGGCACAGCATGGAATATACGGATATTCCATAGTACCGGATGAGTGGGGGCAGTCTTACAAGGAATGGTGGAAAAACAGACATAACTGGGATATAGACACAGACTGGCTTGTGTTTACAACAGGTGTTATTCCTGCTATATCGAGTGTGGTAAGAAAGCTCACAACACCTAATGAAAATGTGCTTATACAAACACCTGTTTATAACATTTTCTTTAATTCGATAGTAAATAACGGCAGACGTGTACTTGAAAGTCCGCTTGTATACAAAGATGGAGAATACAGCATAAACTGGACAGACCTTGAAAGTCAGCTGTCAGACCCACAGACATCGCTTATGATATTGTGCAATCCCCAGAATCCATCAGGAAAAATATGGGACAGGGAAACTCTGCAAAGAATAGGTGAGCTATGTAAGAAATATTATGTAACAGTCGTTTCAGATGAGATACATTGCGACATAACTGACCCGGACAAGGAATATATTCCATTTGCATCTGTGTCTGATATATGCAGAGATATAAGTATTACATGCATAGCACCAACAAAGACTTTTAATATGGCAGGTATACAAACAGCAGCAGTTGTTGTTCCACAGAAGAACTTAAGACATAAGGTATGGCGTGCACTTAACACAGATGAGGTTGCTGAGCCGAACACATTTGCAATATCAGCAGCAATAGCAGCTTATAAGAATGGTGCAGAATGGCTTGATGAATTAAGGCAGTATATAAGTAATAATAAACAAATCGTGTATGATTATGTGAAAGCTAACATACCGGATATAAATGTGGTTAAGAGTGATGCAACATATCTTTTATGGATAGACTGCTCAAAACATACGAAAGACAGCAGAAGGCTTGCGGCAGATATAAGAAAGAAGACAGGACTTTATCTGTCGGCAGGAAGTGTATATGGAAAAGGTGGAGAGAGATTTTTAAGGTTGAATATAGCGTGCCCGGAGAGTGTTCTTAAGGATGGACTTGAAAGACTTAAAAATGGCTTAATGGAGGTTAATGAGGGCAGCAGGCTTAGGTATGAGATGTTTGAGTATATGTTGGAGGAGTAAGTGGATTAATATATAAAATAATTCTTATATGAACTATATAAAATAAGTCTTATAACCATAATAATAAGAAATAATAAGATATATTTCATATATACTTATGAAAATTTAATATATTTCTTAGAAATAATTGACAGAAAAAGTTAAAAACTTAACAATTTAAAGGTTGCTTTTTGCTAACTGATTATGTATACTATCAAAAGAATGTGGTTAAATCCATTTTCTGTAAATTACTATAATACTTATAAAAGGTATTAAGGAACTACAATTAAAGAAAAGAGGTTTAATGTAAAATGGCAAACGTTGATTTAAGCAAGTATGGTATTACAGGCGCTACAGAAATTATTCACAATCCTTCTTATGAATTATTATTCGAAGAAGAAACAAAGGCTTCTAACGAAGGTTACGAAGTAGGAAAGGAAAGCGAACTTGGTGCTGTTGATGTTATGACAGGTATCTATACAGGTCGTTCTCCTAAGGATAAGTACATTGTAGTAGATGAGAATTCTAAGGACACAGTATGGTGGACTTCAGATGAGTACAAGAATGATAACCACCCAATGTCAGAAGATGTATGGGCTAAGGTTAAGGATATTGCTAAGAAAGAACTCTGCAACAAGAGACTTTTCGTAGTAGATGCATTCTGTGGTGCTAACAAGGATACAAGAATGGCTGTTCGTTTTATCGTAGAAGTAGCATGGCAGGCACATTTCGTAACTAACATGTTCATTAAGCCAACAGCAGAAGAACTTGAAAACTTCGAGCCAGATTTCGTAGTATATAACGCTTCTAAGGCTAAGGTTGAGAATTACGCAGAATTAGGTCTTAACTCAGAGACATGTGTAGCATTCAACATCACAAGCCACGAGCAGGTAATCATCAACACATGGTATGGTGGAGAAATGAAGAAGGGTATGTTCTCTATGATGAACTACTACCTTCCACTTAAGGGAATAGCTTCAATGCACTGCTCAGCTAACACAGATAAGAATGGTGAGAACACAGCTATCTTCTTCGGTCTTTCAGGAACAGGTAAGACAACACTTTCTACAGATCCTAAGAGACTTCTTATCGGTGATGATGAACACGGCTGGGATGACAATGGCGTATTCAACTTTGAAGGTGGATGCTACGCTAAGGTTATCAACCTTGATAAGGAATCAGAGCCAGATATCTACAATGCTATTAAGAGAAATGCTCTTCTTGAGAACGTTACTCTTGATGAGAATGGTAAGATTGACTTTGCTGATAAGAGCGTAACAGAGAATACTCGTGTATCTTATCCAATTAACCATATTAAGAATATTGTAAGACCTATATCCTCAGCTCCAGCTGCTAAGAATGTTATCTTCCTTTCAGCTGATGCATTTGGTGTACTTCCTCCAGTATCTATTCTTACTCCAGAGCAGACACAGTACTACTTCCTTTCAGGATTTACTGCTAAGCTTGCTGGTACAGAAAGAGGTATCACAGAGCCTACACCTACATTCTCAGCTTGCTTCGGACAGGCATTCCTTGAGCTTCATCCTACAAAGTATGCTGCTGAGCTTGTTAAGAAGATGGAAAAGAGCGGAGCTAAGGCTTACTTAGTTAACACAGGCTGGAATGGAACAGGTAAGAGAATTTCTATTAAGGATACTCGTGGTATCATCGATGCTATCCTTTCAGGTGCTATTAAGACAGCTCCTACAAAGACACTTCCTATGTTCAACTTTGAAGTACCTACAGAACTTCCAGGTGTTGATTCAGGTATCCTTGATCCTAGAGACACATACGCTGATGCTTCTGAGTGGGAAACAAAGGCTAAGGATCTTGCAGAAAGATTTAACAAGAACTTTGTTAAGTATACAGGCAACGAAGCTGGTAAGGCTTTAGTAGCTGCTGGCCCTCAGTTATAATTAAGTTACATTAATAAAAACTGATCGCTGGGATATATACCGGATTGTAGTTTAATATTAATAAATAAAACTCCACATACTCTGTTTACATGACAGGGATGTGGAGTTTTTAATATGATTTTATATAGGTATTCATTATAAGTCCTGTTATTTAGCAGGAATTAAGAGAAAATCAAGATGAAAAATTAGATTAAAGCTGTTTTCAGAGCTAAATCTCTGGTTTAACAATATTAAGTGGCATCATAAGATGGTTTATGAGGATTCGGTATGCTTCATTTCCATCGCCAGCTTTAAGCTTTTCAAAATATTCTTCATGTTCATCAACGGTTCCGATGCTTCGGCCATCCACCTGGAGAGCAGATTGCGTTGTAAGTCTGATAAGATACATAAGACGCTGGAACATATGGTTGATTTCTTCATTCTCTATATAGTTAACGAGTAGAAGGTGGAATTCGTGGTCATAGTTGATGAAGCTTTCATAATCATCATCAAGATTAATAGCTTCCTTTTGCTTATCAAGAATTTCGCCAAGCTTTTCTATAGTCCGCTGACCTTTTGGCGTATTGTATTCGTCAGCCAGACATTGTGTGCAGAAGCCTTCTATGGCACATCTTATCTGTATAGTTTCCTTCATATCCTTCTGGCTTAACTGTCTTATTCTGAAGCCCTTGCTTGGAATAACTGTTATATAACCATCCTGGCTGAGACACTGGAGAGCCTCACGCATGGGAGTTCTTGATATTCCTAGTTCTTTGGATAACTTAGTTTCTGAGTAAAGAGTATTAGCATCCAGTTTGTGGCTGAGAATAAGATTCTTGATATAGTTGTAAGCCTCAAGCTGTAATGACGACATAAGCTGCATATATTCCTCCGTTGTATAAATGCCTGATAATAGTTATGTCCATAATATATTATAAAATCTTAATGAACAGTAACTAAAAATGAAAAAGTAACAAAAATGAAAAAGTAATAAAAAAACATAAAAAATACAATTTACCTAACATATAATAGTCGATAATTGACTATAGGTCAATGAAATTAATATAAAATCGGTACACCGGTATGCAATATTTATGATAAAATTATTAAAAACTTGGATATGTTAGGTGATTGTATTAATATAATTATTGGAAATATCTTGATTATTATGTGATTTAATAGTCAAAATATTTTTTGATTACTAATTTAGTAAAGTTATCTTTACAAATATGAGAAATTTACGAGTTGACGGATAAAATGTTTTTGTAAATATTTATAAATATCCTGCTGAATGTATTGCTTTTGCAGCAAGAAAGATATTGTATGAAAATAGAAAGGAAAAACAGATAAAACAAATGTTATTGTTATATTAACATCATAATATTTAATAAGCAATTCACAATTATTATATCACTTATAAGTATATAAAGCTGCACAAATAATCATGAATAAAAAATGTATTTTTGGTTAATCTGTTTTTGCATACAGTACTATAATACAAACCGTAAAAAGAAATAGATAAACTTAACACCACCTCTTTGTTGAAGGCCTGCTAAGCTAATCAGATTTTTGGAGGAAAAGATAAATGAATACTTTAAAAGCTGAAAAAAGAAGCATGAGTGACAAAGCAAAGAAATTAAGAAGAGAAGGTTATGTAACAGGTAATGTGTTTGGCAGAAGCATTGCTGAATCGATTCCGGTACAGATTGAGAAAAAGGAAGCAGAAAAGTTCCTTTCTGTCTGTGGCAAAGGTAGTGAAGCACAGCTTTCCCTTGAAGGACAGCAGTATGATGTCCTTGTAAAGGAAGTAGATTATGATCCTATCAAGAGACAGACATTAGAGATTGATTTTCAGGTTCTTACAGAAGGCGAAAAGGTTCGTTCTGTAGCAGAGATTGTACTTGTTAATCATGAACTTGTACAGGGAGTACTTGAACAGCATATGGAAGAGATTCCTTATAAGGCAGGCAAGTCTGCACTTGTTGAAAAAGTCAGTGTAGATGTTGGTAATCTTAAGCCTGGCGACAGTATTAAGGTAGAAGATCTTGATATCGCTAAGGATAAGGATGTTTCAATCTCACCAGATGTATTAGAGAAGGTTGTTGTCAGTGTAACAGAACAGACATATGCTGAAGCAGATGCAGATGACACAGAAGCAGCTGAAACAACAGAAGCTTAGGTAGTGCATGGAGGAATTTGCAGTATAAGGACTTCTGATTCTTAAAGTTAAAATATAGCATTTATAAATCCGGTATGTATCAAGGCATTCATACCGGATTTTTGTGCGATTTTTGTATAATTTTTTATGCTTTTGATATGATTTTATGTGATAAAAAAGTGCATTTCAAAAACACTGCCTTTATAAAATATTCACTAAAATATCTGAAATGTCTGAAATACTGCTTTTATGTTGAATTTTGTTGATTATAGATATATACTATATCTATGTGTCATAAAGACTGTAAGAATGTGACTAAAGTGTAGAAGGTAGGTATTGCGTATGAGTAAAGCGTATGATGCGGAAGAGTTCAAAGCAAGGGCTAATATTAAGACAAGGAATGTATGGTTTTTGTTGAATCTGTTATTGACAGCACAGTATTGTTCTAATGTTACAAAAGGAACTTATGATTCCAAATATATAGTCCCATTTTTACTGCTATGCTGGGTGCCATATGTATCAGGATCTATATATCTTAAGATTAAGGGAAAGAATGCACCATTTTATAAGCTCGCAATAACTATAGGATATGGAATATTTTATGGCTTTATAGTATGTACAAGCCAGACTATGCTTTCTTTTGCATATATATTTCCTGTTGCAAGTATGTTTATTCTTTTTAAGGATAGGAAGTTTATGATACGATGCGGTGTGTTTAATTGCATTATGTTAATACTGGCATCAATATACCGCTTTGCTATATTAGGCATGAATACCACTGCTGATGTAGATAACTATATGTTACAGATATCATGTATAATATTAAGCTATGTTTGTTATGTTATGTCTATTAATCACCTGAATCTTTCAGATGGTGCACTTACAGATTCAATCAAGGATGATCTTGAAAGAGTTGTTAAGACAGTTGAACAGGTTAAGGATTCAAGTAATATGATTGTTGATGGAATCACAGTTGTACGTGAACTTGAAGAAGAAAACAAACAGGGTGCTAACTTCGTAGTATCAAGTATGAAAGAACTGTCACAGAATAACGCTATACTCCGTGACAGAACAGACTCATCAACTGACATGACGACTAAGATTAATGACCAGGTAGAGAATGTAGCTTCACTTATTAATGATGTAGTAAAGCTTGTAAGTGAATCGGTTGAACATACAGATATGAGTACAAAGGAGCTTTCTGATGTAGTTGAAAGTACTAATACCATGGCAAGATTATCTGGTGATGTAGATAATATATTACATGAATTCCAGCAGGAGTTTGAAAAAGTTAAGACAGAAACAGGAACTATTGAAGAAATCAATTCACAGACGAATCTTCTTGCACTTAATGCATCCATAGAAGCAGCAAGAGCCGGGGAAGCTGGTAAGGGCTTTGCAGTTGTAGCTGATGAGATAAGAAACTTAAGTGATGAAACACAGGAATCATCAGATAGAATTATGACTGCACTTAATCATCTTGGCAACACATCAGGTAAAATGCTTGATTCAGTAAAGGGTATGTTATCAATCATACAGGAGACACAGGGCAAGGTTATAAAGGTTAACGAAAGTGTTTCCGGAATAGCAGCTGACTCTAACCAGATAGGACAGCATATAGGAGTTGTCGATTCTGCCATGCAGGAGGTTGAGAGTTCTAACCGCAATATGGTCGATAATATGAAGCAGATAGAAAGTGTTATGCAGGTTATCAATGACTGTATAACTAATGCAGATGAAAGTACTAAGATTATGCTTAGTAAGTATGAGGAATCTGCACGTAATGTCAATAAGATTGAAAGCGTAGTCGGAGCTATGATGGAAAAGCTCGGAGTTGGTGGTTTCATGGGAATCCAGGATATAAAGCATGGTATGAGATGTACAGTCAGACAGCTTATATCAGGAAAGCCTTCTGATAAAGATTATAGTGGCGAGATAATTTCACAGAAGGATGGAGCTTTATATGTAAGATTCGATAAGGAAGATGTTGATGTTGATAATACAGCTTTAAGATATGAAATAGAGATTGTGGCAGGCAATGTTCTTTATCGCTGGAGTGATGTATCAGCTAAAAGGGCATCTGAATATAAAGAAGATGTATGCAAGCTTGTTGTATCAACACTTCCAAGCATTGTTAACAGAAGAAAGTATACAAGAATGCCGATACATAACAAATGTACTATAATTTTTTCGGATGATACCGGAACAACATTCGCAGGCGAGATGGTTAATATAAGCGCTAATGGTTTTGCGTTTATGTCTAAGGCAGCAGAATTTGCCGAATGTAATGGCAAAAATATGATAGTAAACATTCCTGATTTCCCAATAGAACAGGGAAGATATCTTGAGGGTGTTGCAATAAGAAGTACAGATAGTGATGGCAGCTACATAGTAGGATGCCGTATGCCAGAGGATAGCATAGAGATAGGTAACTATGTTAACAGAAATTATTCTGAATAATGTCTGTTAATATAAAAATGTAAGCCGGTGGTAACATTCTTTTTGTATTATGGTGGTAGAACAATAGTATGGTATAGAGGGTTCTGGATATTATAATTACAGTAAGATACAAATTGATGCCTACAGAATAAGATCTTTAGATCATGGCATCATCATAATATGGAAAGCAGATGGTTGAATGAAATCGGTTAAAGATTATAATAGCTATGTAAAGCTTATAAGAGCTGTTGTTATGGTTGTTGTATGTTTTACAGTTATATATGTAGTAACGCTTGCTGGGAAAAGCAGGATAAATAATTATAAAAGCAGTGAAAAATCAAAGCAGGATGACAGTAGTGTTATTCCTGAAGAAGATGAAGAGGCATATGAGCTTCCACCAAGAACACTAAACACAGCAGTTATTCCTTATGATGGAAAAGAAAGGGCTGTATCATGCTGGGGGGATTCCATGATGTTTGGTATAGGAGCTGGGGAAGCATATGTTTTCGGTGAAGATAACGTACTTGATATATCAGACTGGACTACACCATATACGTTAGAATATCTGACTGGCATTAAAGTGTATAATCTTGGTGTTTCGGGGGAAACATCGAACGAGATAGCACTTCGACAAGGTGGAATAAAAATGTATGCTGATAACACATTTGAAGTTGGTTATGACGACAGTGTTGAAATCAGTATAATAGATGAATATGGCAATCCTGTATATATGGCTGATTTTAGTGCATATGGATATGCGGAACCACATGAATCAGATGTAGTATATATCAATGATGATATGTTTAAGATAACAGGAACAGAAGAAACCGGACTGTATATATGCCGGTATTCAGAAGAAGAAGATGTCTATGATGCATTTACAACTGTATATGAGGGTACGCAGATTGTAACCAAAGCCTCCCATGAACGTAAGAATGATATTCTTATACTTGAAATAGGAAGTAATGGAGGCTGGGATAATTATAGGCAGCTTATAAGCCAGTATGATGCCATGATTCAGAATGCTGGCTGTGATTATTTTATCATAGTGGGTGATACAGATGATCCTGGAACGTCAATAGCGGATACTGCGCAGGGGTTCAGGAATGATGATGGAACATATGTAGGAGTTGGTGATACTGCATGGGAAGCAACACTAAGGGAAGCATATGGAGAGCATTTCATTAATATGAGAACATATCTTATAGAAAATGGTCTGTCAGATGTCGGTTTAAGAGCGACTAAAGCTGATTACAGAGGATTCAGGCGGGGGCGTATATCCAAACAGCTAAGGTCTGACTGGACACATTTTAATTCGTATGGGTATTATGCGAAGGGGCTGGCAATCTATGCGAAGGGGGTGGAACTAGGATATTGGAAATGATGTATAGGGGCATCAGTTTAAGGAGTAGAAATATAAATGAACAGAAATGGTAAAAAAAATAAAAATTATGCAGAGCTTATAAAAGAGTTTATAAAAAACAATAAGAAGGCTTCTATATGTACAATGGTAATAATTCTTGTTGTTTTAGCAACAGTGGTAACAACAGTAACAGCAGGTGCTGTTAAAAAGAAAAAGCTTAGCAAAAGGCAGGAAGATACAAGTGTTGTAGTGGACATAACAACTGGTACAACGAATGAAGAAACAGAAGCTACAGAAGAAGAAACAGAGGAAGAAACAGAAGCAGAGGTTGTAGAAGACTATGTTGTTGAAGAATTCTTTGAGAATGAGATATCAACAGAAGACCAGGAAGCATTAGAACTTCCATCAAGAAGGCTGAATGTAGAGAATCGTCCATATGATGGTGCCAGAAGATATATTTCATATTTTGGAGATAGTATGGTAGCTGGTGTAGGCTGCGGTTCGGTCAACGCATCGGTTAATGGAATGAATATAACAGGATGGACGTCTCCACGTACTATATCATATCTTACAGGCATTGAAACTTATAATTTCGGTGTTCCGGGTGAGACCTCTTACGAGATAGCTTACAGGGCAGGTGGAGTAAAGCTTTATACAGACAGAAGTGTGACAATAAGTGAAGATGTTTCAGCGATAGTCAGACTTATAGATGAAGATGGAGATGTATTCACATGTGATGATTATAGTGGTTATGGAGTTGAGAGTAACTCATATCCAGATACGATGTATATTAATGGATATCTGTGTAAGGTTATGAATACAGGTTATAACGAAGTCAGTATACAGCTTGTAAAAGGTTATGCAGCATATAGTATGGATACGGCTGATACAGGTGTAAGACATATACAGGCCCAGCAGTATGCTGACAGCAATATAAAACCAGTAAATAACGACATGACGGATGAACCAGCAGGTGTAAAAATAACAGAGAATGCAACAACAGGAAAGAAACCATCAGAAAATATAACAGAAACATCAACGGAAAAATCAACACAGGTACCAACAGAAGTGACAACAGAAAAATCAACAGAAAAACCAACAGAACCACCAACGAATCCGTCTATAGGTCTTGTAGATATTCCAGAAGGCTCATTGGCTGAACCAAAGGCAGCAAAAGACCATAGCCAGAAGGATATTCTCATACTAGAGATAGGAAGTAATGGAGGCTGGGGAAGCGATTATCAGACACTCATACTTCAGTATGACAACATTATTATCAATTCAGGCTGTGACTATTATATAATAGTTGGTGATACAGATGATCCAGGAACATCCATAGGTGATGATAACCAGGGTGAATATAATGAAGATGGTTCTTATGTTGGTATAGGTGATACATCATGGGAGGCAGCATTAAGAGAAGCATATGGAGCTCATTTCTTTAACACCAGAACATATATAATACAGTATGGACTGGATGTATGTGGATTGAAGACGACAACAGAGGATCTTGAAAACTTCAAGCGTGGTAATATATCAAAGCAGTTAAGATATGACTGGACGCATTTTAATGCCTATGGATATTATGCAAAAGGCATGGGAATATACGAAAAAGGAAAAGAACTCGGATATTGGAGTTGATAAGTAGTAAAATCTGACATATAATCTGAAATAATGTATATGATATTATCATTATGACAGTTTATATGTCATTTTTAATATAATAATGTCAGGGTCAAAAACCCCCGACTTTGATACAGGCAGGAGAAATAGTGTGAAAATAAGATTTTTCACACGCAAGAATGGAGATTATTATGACAAAAAAACAACTGGCAATAGAGGTTATAGAACGGCTTAAAAAGCAATATCCTGATGCAGGATGTACACTGGATTATGATGAGGCATGGAAGCTGCTGGTAAGCGTAAGACTTGCAGCACAGTGTACAGATGAAAGAGTGAATATAGTTGTACAGGGCTTGTTTTCCCAATATCCATCAGTTAGTGCACTGGCACATGCAGATGTGGATGATATAGAGAAAATAGTACGTCCATGTGGTCTTGGTAAAAGTAAGTCCCGTGATATAAGTGCATGCATGAAGCTGCTTCATGAAAAGTATAATGATAAGGTTCCAGATACAATGGAAGAGCTTTTAAAGCTTCCAGGCGTAGGAAGGAAAAGTGCGAATCTTATTATGGGAGACGTATACGGAAAGCCAGCTATAGTCACAGATACACATTGTATAAGGCTGTGTAACAGAATAGGACTGGTAAAGGATGAAAAAGAGCCTAAGAAGGTAGAGATGGCATTGTGGAAGATAGTGCCTAAAGAAGAAGGAAGTGACTTATGCCACAGATTTGTTATACATGGAAGAGAGGTCTGTACAGCAAGAACAAAGCCTCATTGTGATAAGTGCTGTCTTTGTGATATATGTAAAAAAATGCTGTAGCCGCATCGTTTTGCAGGAGTTTAACATACTGTGAAAAGCATGTGCAGAAATGGAGATTAATATGGGAAATACCAAAAACTATAAAATGATAATATCCTATGATGGTACAAGATATTATGGATGGGAGCATCAGCCTAATACTGATATGACGATTCAGGGAAAGCTTGAGAATGTGCTTTCACAGATGATAGGTGCAGATGTTGAAGTTATAGGTGCAGGAAGAACGGATGCAGGAGTACATGCTAAGGGAATGGCTGCTAATGTACATATGGATACTGATATGTCAGAAAACCAGATATGTGATTATATGAATAAGTATCTGCCAGAGGATATATGTGTGCAGGAGGTCAGGATTGCTTCTGAACGTTTCCACAGCAGATACAATGCTATGGGGAAAACTTATTGTTATACATGCTATGTTGGGGATAAAAAACCCGTGTTTAACAGAAAATACGTACATATAACTGGTGCGATGCCTGATGTTGAGGCTATGAAAAAAGCAGCAGAATATCTTGTTGGAGTACATGACTTTGCAAGCTTCTGTGGTAATCCTAAGATGAAGAAGTCAACAGTCAGGGAGATATATTCGATAGATATATCCCTAAAAGGTGCATATCTTAATATGACATATCATGGCACAGGATTTTTACAGTATATGGTAAGGATTTTGTCGGGAACACTTCTGGAGGTAGGATTCCATAAGAGAACACCAGAAAGTATGATAGAACTAATAGAAGCAAAAAACAGAGCCCTTGCTGGTGCAACAGCACCGGCAAAGGGACTTAGTCTGTTAAAGGTACATTATGCCAGATAATAAGAAGCTTTAATATCATAAATATGATGAATTGTACCGGTTATAACTATTATCGTTACATGAATTTAGAACGCCATTTCAGTGCTTCCTCTCTGTATTGGGAGGCTACATTCATAAGTTCATCGTATTGAAGTCTGATACTGTTAATAACAGCTGCCTGTTCGTTAATTTTTGCCTGACAGGCAGCTAATTTATTTTTATTATTATCGTTTTCTTTTATTTCAGAGACAAGTCTCATTTCTTTAATATGTCCGATTTCTTCAATAAAAAACATCCGGTTATTTACATATAGAAAAAGAGTATTACCAGCCTTGAAGATATGATAATCAGATATATCTGTCACACAGGATGGCAGTGGAACAGGAAAAGCTTCTGTGCAGTTATGTATATCGCCAAAAGAAAGACAGTGAAGACAGAGGTGTTTTAAAAGAGGGTTGTTCTTAAGATAAAAAAGAAGTAGAGAATGATTACATACACAGATAGATGGATTATATAACTCAGGAATATTATTGCCGCTTACTGTATATATACTCTGGCTTTCCATTATGTTTTTAATGTGAAGTGAATTGTCGGTTGAGATATATGTATAGTATAAAGTGTCGTTATAAACACATTCATTAAGTCCATGGTTATAGTCAGTGGCAAGTACTATGGGACGTTCAAGTCCTCCAAAATGAGCGATTCTTAAGAATATATTAGAACCGGCGGCATATATAATAAGCTGACGGTTGTTTCCAACAGAATATACATTAGACATAATAATCTCCATTCTTGCGCTGATTCTTTGCGCATCTCAAGTTTGTGCGAAGCACAAATCTTGCGTGTGAAAAATCTTATTTTTCACACTAATCTCCATTTATAATACTTATTAAAATGTATGGTAGCATAAAGAGCTTTAGAACATATAATGTAGTAAGAATTATAAAAAGAAAGGAATATGATATGGCGAGATGTAAATTCAAAAAGAGTGGGTGCTGTACAAAGATTGTAAGTGATATTGTATCTAATATGCCTAATGGCTGTTTTGATGTTTGTACGAATCCGATATGTGGATCACCTTCCGAGCTTAGTTTATTTGCACCGCTTATATATGATCAGATAGGTATTAACCTTTGTGCTGTAGCTGCTGCGGGTGTGGATATATCAGCTAATTATCCCACTGTTATCAACGCAGCAGCAAGTGTTGTTGAAATATCATACGAGTATGGCGCGGGCAATGTTGTGATAAATCAGATACCGGGCAGACCAAACTGCTATTCAGTCAAGCTTTCTAATCTTCAAGTAACATTTGCACTTAATCTGTATGATGAAAATTGCAGACTTGTGGCGACTATATATCCAACAGTTGAATATCTGCCATCAGATACAACGGCAGCAACATATGATGAAGATGTTAATCCTTCATCAGTTGAGCTTGAAATATTTGCACCGTATGGCGTATCATACAACAGGGAAGGGGAAAGCTTCCAGCCAGCTTTGAATTATACAGGTTTCTTATCAGGTGATAACGGAATTACACAGGGGCTTAATCTTTATGCCATACCTAAGGTATTAGATATCGACATAGCGACAGATGAGGTGACTATAGGTCTTTCAGTTATATTGCAGAGCCTTTATTATGCAGGCTACAGAGTTGCAAGTGCTGGAAAGATAGTTACTCCAAAGGGCAGTATAGTATCACAGGAGAATTCAGATGAGATGAAGTTCGTATGTGGTAATCTGTTAAATCTTGCTATTAAACCACTTGATCTTAGTCCACCACATTGTGAGAGCAGTCTTAAAAATGACTGTGATAAGGGATGCCAGCCAGTATGTGAAGAGAATCTGCCACAGTGTCCAACATGTTCGATATAGCATGTTAAATATAATGGTTTGATATAGCGGGTTAAGTATAACAGGTTTAATATAGCAGGTTATAGCAGGTAATTAAAAGATATAATAGTAAATAACAAAACAGGACCAAGAATCATATACCTGACATGAAATCATGAAAGGTGTTATTCTGGGTCCTGATAAAGTTAAAGCTGCCTAATATACACTATATATTATATAGTGTATATTATAGTATATAATATATACAGACTACTATTATTAAGAATGTTCAAATTTAACAATCTGGGTTATATCGTTGTAGCCAAGAGAATGCATCTTGCTTTGGAAGCGATGCAGTGCCTCATCGAATTCCTGATATGAACGATATGTATCATCAAAATAAGAAATAGCTTTGCTATGGTCTCCATCTTCGTTGGCCTGCCATGACAGAGTGGCATACCTGTGAAGGTCTTCATGTGATTTGGCAAGGGATATATATTCCTTGCTGTGTATAAGCCGTTCATCTGATACCTGTTTAAGCCACTTTCCAAGCTTACATCTACCAGGATCATCCACCTGTTTTTTCTGAAGATGCTCAAAGCCTACAATGTTGTTATATACACGCCATGTGAGTACGAAATGATCCACTTCAAATACACGTACCCAGTCCTGCTCAGTTATTTTTGAGCATCCACGTACAAGATCACTTCTTGTTTTATCTAGATATCGTCCAATCTTAAATACACGTCGTCCAGTCTGCAGGCAGTCGTTCGATAAAGTGTTATAGCTTTGTGATATGTTTTCAATCTGCTTGGAGAAAGAACGGGTTACTTTAGTCTGTGTATCTATATCGTTAAATACACTGTCAACACCTTCACGTATGCTTATCATCTGATTATTCATCTGCTGCATGGAAACAATAGACTTTTCAACCTTTGAATTCCCTTCTGCAAGGCTGAGAGTTGTTTCATCCATGGCAAGAGCCAGCTCATCTATATTCTCTTTAAGTTCAGTAACATATTTTACTATATCTTCAGCAGATTCAGATGTATTACTGGATAAAAGCCGTACCTGGTCGGCAACGACAGCGAAGCCTTTTCCTGCTTCACCAGCTCTTGCAGCCTCTATAGATGCATTAAGTGCAAGAAGGTTACTCTGGTTGGCAACTTTTTTTACAAGGTCCACGATTTCTTCAATCTTACCAATCTTGCCTTTAAAATTCTGTACACGATTGTTAATAACCTCTATGCGCTTGGATGATTGATTAACGGCAGTAATACTGTCATTCATATCGTTAGTTATATTTTGTGATACCTCAATGATATTATGTGTGTTATCCCTGATATTTCCCATGGCAGAGGAGATATTGTCAATAGAATCTTCAAGATTAAGACTGGCATTTTCCATGTGCTTTATAGACATGGTCTGCGATTCAACCTGTTCAAATGTATCCTTCATAAGACTGTTATCACCTATGATACTCATAGTTTCATTCAGTCGCATAACAACAGGATTGTTTATCTGTTTCATGGAAAAAAGCATAGAGTTAAGCTTACCGCCGATAACAGAACTGTCAAAATCTGCTGGATTAACATCGTCAAAACCTCCTGAAATAATATTATCAATAGAATCTAATAATAGCTGCGCATCATGGTCAGATAACACATGCTGCTCCTTTTTTTTAACAAACATATAATTTACATCCCCTTATTCATATTATGTATAATAAATAATCACGAAAAAAATCATTTATATAATAACATACTTTAAGAAAAAATGCATTATAATTATTTAAAAAAGTTGTGACATGTTATTAAAAGTGTGCATATTGTTGTTTTGGATAAAGAACATATCGGTTATTTTGCAAAGCAAATATTTTAATATTCAAATATCTAAATAAAAAAACAGCGGTCATATATCGATAAAAACAATACATGACCGCTGTGTAGTTAATATTAACGTGAAACCTCGTTGCCAGCTTTGGCAAATGCGAGCTTCATCACCTCATCTACTGATACAAGGTTGAAATCTCCGCTTACAGTGTGCTTTAAGCAGCTTGCTGCATTAGAAAATTCAACAGCCTTCTGAGGGTCAAAGTCGTTTATAAGACTGTAAATTATACCTGCACAGTAGGCATCACCAGCACCGATGTAATCAAGTATATTCATAAAGAATTCCTGGCTGTAGTAAGCCTTTCCTTCTGTGTATATCATTGACTGAAGCTTAAATGTAGTTATGGAGGTTTCTGTTCTCCATACAGAAGCTACCATCTTGAAGTTAGGGAACATCTTTGTAAGTTCTTCTGCAATATATGCATTCTTTTCTTTATCAGACTTAGATGCATCCATGCCAAATATACCAACTGCATCATCTTCGTTAGCTATGCATATATCTACATATCTGCATACTTCACTCATGACTTTATTAGCTTTTTCACTTGACCAGAGCTTACTTCTGTAGTTAAGGTCGCAGCTTACTGTGATGCCACGTTTCTTAGCTTCTTTACAGGCTTCTATAGTGATTTCAGCCATATTATCACTTATAGCTGGAGTTATACCGGAAAAATGGAACCATGTTGCACCATCGAATATAGAATCCCAGTCAAAATCTCCCTTTGTAGCAAGGGCGAATGCGGAACCATTTCTGTTATATATAACATTGGTTGGTCGCTGGCTTGTCTTTTTCTCAAGAAAATATATGCCAATCTGGTCGCCACCACGGACGATTCTGCTGACATCAACACCATACTGTCTTAAGGAGTTGACAGCACTCTGACCAATAGTATGCTTAGGAAGCTTGGTTACATAACGTGTATCAACATTAAAGTTAGCAAGTGATACAGCAGTATTAGCTTCACCACCGCCATAAACAGCCTCATAAGAGTGTGCCTGGGTAAATCTTTCATTGTTATCAGGTGAAAGTCTTAACATTAACTCACCAAATGTTATAATCTTGTGTTTCATCATTGTCTCCAATCATTATTTATACATTTGCATCATAATACTATACAGTAACGTATTGTAGCATATTTTGATAAAAAAGTAATGTCTTTTTAAAATAAGTTTGGTATTTTTTGTTATATTTTGTAATAGCTTTAGATTATTAAAATACAAAACAGAGGTAAAGCGGTGGTAAGGCAGCAAAAAAGCCATTTTATTAAGCGTATCGACATAATTATCAAATTAAAGTATAATACAAATGTTAAAAGAAGTTAAAACTGGTGGATTTCCGGCTTTTGCGAAGAAGGGATTTATATAGTATGATTAGAAATGCATGTTTAGAGGATATATCAGATGGCAGATTATATGGTGAGAATGATATGGTAAGAGCAGATACGGATAACTGCAGCAATTGTAAAAAAATATGTTGTATTGGCATGGGAAAGACGATAGTGCTTGATCCGTATGATTGCTATAGATTGTCAGTAGGAACTGGACTGTCCTTTGAACAGATGTCTGACAGCAATATAGAGCTTAATGTAGTGGATGGGTGTATTCTTCCTAATATTAAGATGCAGGCTGATACAGATGCCTGTTCTTTTCTGAACAAGGATAATATGTGCAGTATTCACAGCTACAGACCTGGAATATGCAGAATGTTCCCGTTGGGAAGATATTGGGAGGATGATGAACATTTTTATTACATATTGCAGACAGGAGAGTGTAATAAGGAAAGACTTACCAAGATAAAAGTGAAAAAGTGGCTGGGAATATCTGATACAGAGAGGTATAATGCTTATATAATAAAGTGGCACAGGTATCTTAAGAAGCTGCAAAAAACCTTGCCAGGGCTTACACAGGAACAGATAAGGATACTTAATATGTATAATTTGAAGACATTTTATATTAAGCCATACAAGTCAGAGGAAACATTCTTTGATGAGGTGGCAGAAAGGATAGAAAGCTCGGAGACTATGTTTGGCTTGTAAAAGAGCCGGTAAAAAGCATCAAAAGAGGTTGCTAATTATATGATAAACAGGGAGGAATAAAGAGTGAAGACAGATTTATTTAGTATAGGGAGCCTGACAGTACATGGGTATGGCCTGATGATAGGAATAGGCTTCATACTTGCTATGCTGCTTGCCGAATACAGAGCTAAAAGGTTTGGCCTGCGTGAGGAAGCAATTATTGATATAACCATAATAGCAGGTGTTTCAGGCTTTCTTGGTGCTAAGCTTTTATATGTTATAGTTGAGTTTGACGAATTTATAAAGAATCCCAAGGCGGTGCTTGGTTCAGCAGGCTTTGTTGTATATGGTGGAATAATAGCTGGTGTGCTATGCTGTATGCTTTATTGTAAGGTAAAGAAGCTAAACTTTATGGAATATTTTGATCTTGTAATGCCAGAGATCGCACTTGCACAGGGCTTTGGAAGAATAGGCTGTTTTCTTGCAGGCTGCTGCTATGGAAGGGAAACAACAAGCCACTTTGGAGTTATATTTCCAGTAGGTTCGCAGGCACCAGCGGGAGTTAAGCTTATACCAACACAGCTTATATCGGCTGGAGCAGACTTTCTTCATATGATTATACTTCTCGTTATTGCTTATAATTATAGCTTTACAGCAGGAAGGAAAAAGGGAAAGAGTAAGTATCTGCCAGCAGGGGATATAGGTTATATATATATGATACTTTATGGCATCGGACGTTTTCTTATAGAGTTTTTAAGAAATGATTACCGTGGTGAAGTCGGTTTCTTATCTACATCACAGTTTATATCAATATTCTTTGTAATATGCGGTGTGGGATTACTGGTGTTTAATAAACTGCATTCTAAACAGGCAGAAGCAAAGTAATGGTTAGAAATATTAAAACAATATATATTAAAGAAATATGTTGTACAATCAATATTAGTAAAAATAGATTCTAAGTATATTGTTCCAGCAGGTCGGAATTAATATATTTAGAATCTATTTTATTAATAAGAGCAATATGCATATAAAAAGATTACAACAGCAACAGCACTTTTTGGTATGAAGTGGATGTCAAAGCTTAGTGATATAGCAGTTCCACTTGTGCTTATATTTGGTATTATTTCTATTGTACTTAGTGTTAAAAGTACCGGAGGACTTGCAGGCCTGTTTGCTATCCAGCCTGAGAATCCAGCATCCTTTAATACATTAGTTTCACTTTCAATAGGTTCTTTTGTATGTGGTGCAGTTTCATTTACACCAGATGTATTAAGGTTCGCAAAGAACAAAAAACAGACTTTAATTATAATGTTTCTTGCAATGATTATAGCTAATCCTCTTATGATTATACTTGGTGCGGTCGGTGCTATTGCCACAGGATATTCAGATATAACCTTTGTGCTTGCAGCACAGGGACTTCTTGCACCAGCATTTATTGTAATGATTTTAAATATATGGTCAACAGCACAGGGCTGCGTATATTCAGGTTCCCTTTCACTTGGCAATACATTTAAGGTTAATAGAAAGACTCTTGTAATTGGCTTTGGACTTGCTGGAACAATCGGTGCTATAATCGGTTTCTATAACTATTTTGGAACATTTATTAATTTCCTGGCAACTACAATTCCAGCACTTGGTGGTGTGTTTATTGCAGATTATCTTGTTAAGTATAGAAAAGGGTATCCATCACTTGAGGGTAATGAGATTCCAGCCGTAAACTGGGGTGCCTTTATAGCCTGGGGACTTGGTATTGCAACAAACTATGTTGGCTTTGGTATTACACAGGTTAACTGCATTATTGTGGCAGCAGCTATCGAAGCAGTATTTGCAGTAATAAGTGCAAAGCGTGCTAACACTAAAAAGGCAGCAGCAGTAGAAATACAGCATGCTTAAAAATAAAGGTAAAAGTAGATGTAAAGTTAAAAGCAGATGTAAAGTTAATTGCAAATGGCAGGTTGGTTATTGTATCAACCTGCTATTTTGTTATAATAGATATTAATTAAACATGGATTTATAAAAAGTGCATAGAATGGAGGATTGTTATGGAGAATAGGGAAGAAGTACTTCAATACGGTTTATCATTTCCAGATACATATGTAGAAGCACCATTTCATGATACTAACTGGCAGCTTGTAAGAGTTAAAGGAAGTAAGAAAGCGTTCTTATGGACATATGAAAAGGATGGTTTCTTAAACCTTAATGTTAAAGTAGACAAAGAATGGCGTGATTATTGGAGGAGTGCATTTAAGTCAGTAATACCGGGCTGGCATCAGAATAAAGAACACTGGAATACGATCATACTTGATGGTTCAGTTCCAGATGATGCTATAAAGACTATGATTAAGGAAAGCTATGAGCTTGTTACTTATAATCCATCTAAAAGGATATATGAGGCAGTAAAAAAAATACCAAAGGGCTGTGTTGCTACTTATGGACAGATAGCCAAGATGGCAGGAAATAAAGGTATGGCAAGGGCAGTAGGTAATGCACTTCATAAGAATCCCGACCCTGATAACATACCATGCTACAGGGTCGTTAACTCTAAGGGTGAACTGTCTGGTGCATTTGCCTTTGGTGGTGCAGAAAGGCAGGAAGCACTTCTTAAGGCAGATGGTATAGAAGTTATTAATGGAAAAGTCAGCTTAAAAGAGTATGGAATGAAGTTTTAAGTCAGCTTTTCCATTAAGATTTTTTTAATGTATCAATCAGCTTCTTTGCAGCTATGCTTAATGGTCTGCCTTTATCCCATACAAGGCATACTTCACGCTCGGGAAGAGGTTCCACAAGTCTTATAGGATATATTGAACCGCTGGTGATAGAAGCAGCACACAGGTCTTCTGGATAAAATCCTATTCCAAGGTTGTGTTCAACCATAGGAAGAACCTGGTCAGTTGTTGCAGCCTCCATATCAGGTGCAAACTGAAGATGATGGTTAAGAAAGAATTCTATATACAGGTTTCTTGTTGCGGTATCATTTCCAAGACATATAAAAGGAATATTATTTAAGTCGTGCAGGCTTCGCATTTTTGATGCGAGGTCTGCATATTTAGTTCCACCTATAAGAAGCTCCCTGAATGAATATAATGATTCCTTATGATAGTTTTTAGGTATAGTTACAGGCGTAGTGATAACAGAAATATCAGCCAGTCCGTTTTCAAGGGCTGCTATAGCCTGTGGAGATGAGTGATTAGATATTTTTAATCTGACGTGTGGATAAGTTTCATGGAATGTCTCAAGCCTGTCTAATAATATAAGCCTGAGTGCAGTTTCACTTGCACCGATATTAATAAGTCCACGTTCAAGTCCTTTATCTTTGGCTAGTTCACATTCACCAGCTGAAAACTGCTCACATCCGGCAGCAACGTGTTCATATAATCGTTCACCTTCTGGTGTGAGTGTGATTCCCCTGTTGGAACGTACAAACAGCTTGCAGCCTATCTCACTTTCAAGATTATTCATGCAGCGTGTTATATTAGGCTGGTTATTATCAAGCATTTCTGCGGCCTTAGTGAAGCTTTTATATTGTGCAACATAATAAAATATCCTGTAATAATCATAGCTTATCATATATGTCTCTTTTCTTAATATCTTATTCTAAATGTTTATTTTAAATGTCTTATTGTAGATTCATTATGTGTATTAGAAATATTATGACACATCATATTATTTATGTAATGTCATAATAAAGTCAGAACAGATGTCATAAAAAGTCATAACAGAGTACCCTTCAGTCGTGGCATGATGACATATGATTATGATATAACAGATATATCAAATATATGTTTTACATCTTATTCAACGCAAAGTATAATGCTTTTGATAAGAAAAATCAAGAGTATTTCAGGGAGAATTCCACAAGGCTCTGAATGGTAATATGTAAATGAAAGGAAGGCAGTACGTATGTTAAAAGCAGTAGTTGGTATTAATTGGGGAGATGAAGGTAAGGGACGTGTAGTAGACCTTATGAGTGCGAAAGCGAATTATGTTGTACGTTATCAGGGAGGAAATAATGCAGGACATACGGTAGTTACCCAGGAAGGAAAGTATGTGCTTAATCTTCTGCCATCAGGAATCCTTCATCCAGATGTAGTGTGTGTACTCGGAAATGGTATGGTTATAGACCTGGATCATCTTCGTCACGAAATATCTATAATGCAGCAGATGAATGTGAAAATAACACCAGATAATCTTAAGATATCGGATAAAGCAACTATATGTATGCCTATGCATGTACGTCAGGATGTGTTAGAGGAGGAAAGATTGTCACAGTCAGGCTCTGCATATGGTTCAACAAGAAGAGGAATTGCTTATGCATATGGTGACAAATATATGAAAAAAACACTTAGGATAGGAGATTTGCTTAACATAGACCAGCCATCAGTAAGACACCGCCTTTCCGTTATAGTCGAGAGCAAGAATCTTATTCTTGAAAACATATATCACCAGCCACCAGTTTCATATGATGAGCTTCTTGAGTGGTGTAAGACACAGGCACATATGTTTAAGGATTATATATGCGATACTTCAGCACTTTTAAGAAATGCTGCAAAGGATAATAAAAATATATTGTTTGAGGCACAGCTTGGTGCATTGAGGGATATAGATTATGGCATATATCCTTATACATCAAGTTCTAATACACTTGCGGCATATATACCTATGGGTACAGGCCTTATGGGATATAATGTTTCACAGGTTGTAGGTGTTATGAAAGCATATTCAACATGTGTTGGTGAAGGTGGATTCGTAGCAGAAAAAGCTATGCCTGAAAGCTGGATGGAAGAGTTAAGAAAAGCTGGTGGAGAATATGGCGCAGCAACGGGTAGACCAAGAAGAGTCGGTCCATTTGATGCAGTTGCAAGCAGATATGGAATAATGTGTCAGAATGTTGATGATATCGCGCTTACAAAGTTAGATGTATTGAGTGATTTTGATACAATACCGATAATAACAGCATATAACATAGATGGAACAATAACTAAGGATTTCGTAACAGACAGCAGGTTAGAAAAGGCTGAGCCGGTTATAGAAGAGCTTCCAGGCTGGAAATGTGATATATCCGGTTGTAGAAGCTGGGATGAACTTCCAGAAAATGCAAAAAATTATATTCTTAAACTTGAGGAGCTTATCAGTCATAAAATACATCTTGTATCGACCGGGGCAGAGAGAGAAGAATATCTTTTAAGGGATTGATGCTTAATGCAGGATCTATAATAAAATGCTGCGAGATTAATGGAATAAGAAATGATAATAAATATATTGACGATATAAACTGCATGAAAGAAGAGGAATATGACATGAGACATTTGATTGACCCAAAGGATTTATCAGTGGAGGAAACAGGGGATATACTTGCACTGGCAGAAAGAATACGTGATAATATGCCAGCATATAGTGAAGTGGCTAAGGGAAAGAAGATCGCTACATTATTCTATGAACCAAGTACAAGGACGAGACTTTCCTTTGAGACAGCCATGCTTAATCTTGGTGGTACTGTGATAGGTTTTCCATCTGCTGATGTATCAAGTGTTAACAAGGGAGAAACGGTTGAAGATACAATCCGTGTAATAAGCTGCTACGCAGATATTGTAGCTATGAGACATCCTAAAGAAGGTGCACCTATGCTGGCATCACTTTATTCGAGAATACCTGTTATCAACGCCGGAGATGGAGGACATAGCCATCCAACACAGACTATGATAGATCTTATGACTATAAAATCAAGAAAAGGAAGACTTGATAACCTTACAGTAGGTCTGTGTGGAGACCTTAAGTTCGGAAGAACAGTACATTCACTTGTGAAAAGCCTTTCAAGATATAAAGGAAACAAATATATATTCATATCTCCACAAGAGCTTAAAATGCCTGATTATATGATACAGGATGTTCTTGATAACAACACAGATGTATATAAGGAGTCAAGGCAGTTAGAGAGTGTGCTGCCAGAGCTTGATGTACTTTATATGACGAGAGTACAGAAAGAAAGATTCTTTAGTGAGGATGAATATATAAGATTACGTGATTGCTATATACTTAATGCGGAAAAGTTAAAGAAAGCACCTAAGGATATGCCAGTACTTCACCCACTCCCAAGAATAACTGAAATAGCTGCGGATGTTGATAAGGATCCAAGAGCTGCATATTTTGAACAGGTACAGAATGGTGTATATGTGAGAATGGCACTTATAATGGCACTTCTTGGATTAACAGATCCGGTAACGGGGAAGAAAATTATATAGTTTAATTGAATATTAGTTGGTGACGAACGGACGACAAATATAAGCTACAGGCAGTCCTACACACTATGTTCAATGCCAGAAGCTTTGATTGGATAGTTCTAAGTCTTTCCATATAAACTATGGTAACTGACGCTACCGCTCAGACGCGCCGTCCATGGCGCGGCTTCGCTGCTTCGTACATCCGTGTACGAAGCTAGCTGGTTGACTAAGGGAAAGACTAAGAACTATCACAATCAAACTTCAAGTGCATTTCGCATAGTATGCAGGACTGCCTGTAGCTTATATTTGTCTGTGTTGCGGCATAATTTA
>JAHYZV010000007.1 GCA_019424245.1 Clostridiales bacterium | reverse complement strand
CTCATGCTTCTCCCCTTTGATTTAGCCACACATTCATTTTTCGTAAATTAAGCCAAAGTCAGACAGCATATATGAGAAAAGCAGGTGTGCAAACATCATAAGATGTACTTGAAGTTCAATTGTGATAGTTCTTAGACTTTTTCTTAGCTACCCAGCTATCCACAGACACGGATGTCTGTGGAAGTGAGATATGGGACATGGATGTCCCGTATCGAACGGTAGCGGAAACTACCATTACGTATATGAAAAGTCTTAGAAATATCCAATTGAAGCTTCTGGCATCGTTGATGTATGCACACCTGCTTTTCTCATATATGCTGTCGTCCGTACGTTAAGAATGTGTGTTAAACAACAATATTACTTCTTATCAGTTTCCTCCAACTCTATTTCCTCAAGTTCGATTTCCTCTGATTCGTCATCTAATATATCTGCATCTGAAGAATCATCTGTATATTCTTCATTCTGTGTATTATAGCTGTCATTGTTTTCGGTACTTTCTTCAATCTCAGCATCTTCTGATACTTCTATATCTTCATCATGTTCCTGTGAATCAGCTTCATCATTATCGCTGTCATCACCATCATCTTTTTTTATAAGAAGCTCATCATATTCATCTGAATCATCATACTCATCCATGGCTTTTACGAATGCTTTCTTACTTACAGAAAGTTTACGTGAAAGTACTATAACTGCTACAATAAGAGCTGCTATTATAAGTACAAGTACAACTAATAATGCTAATATTATATTGCTTGTGCCTTTTAAGACGTTTACTACTCCTTTAGCAGAAGCTTCCTTATCCTGCACATGTATCAATGCTGGTTCATCTGATGAATTATATCCAGCATAGCCCTGTATCGTACCATCGTTGATGTTATACCTGAACCATCCTGTATCACCAGTTGAGCTTACGCCATAAAACAGTGCATAATTACCAGTTTTATCAAGAAGTACATCCACTTCCCTGTTATTGATGTTTATTCTTCCCGCTTCATAACCATCAGGAAGCTCCATAGATGACTCATCTATAGGAAGGATACAATATGACAGCTCTGGCTGATATACTTCTATGTATTTTGAAAAAGTCTTCTTTACTGAATCATATACATAAAAACCACTTTCACCTGTTCCATCTGTGCTCTCAAGATAAGCTAACATAACTCTTGTGTTAGTTCCCATGCCTACAGCTATCTTAATTCCATTATAATCGGTTTCTGACTGGACATAACCTGATGGCAGTGGATGCTCATCAAAAGAAGATATTACCTTATATTCATTCCCATCAATACTTACCGCAGGTTCCTGGATAATACTGTCGTTATCTCCATCTGTTGTTCCACCCTGATTAGTTCCATCTGTTTCTTCTGCTTCTTTACTTGCCTGCTCAGGTGTTATTACATTATCACTTTTAGTTGTTTTGATAGTATATACTTTTTTACTTCCATTTTCGGCTGTTACTGTAATAGTAGTTGTATTAAGTCCCGGATCCATACGTGTACCAGATACTTTGACTGTAGCCTTTGAATCATTTGGTGCAGCACTTACCGTAAGTCTGTCACAGTCACTTCCAACTGATGTTGTATATGTCGTAACATTAGATGAAAATGCTGGTGAAAGCACACCTGGACTTATCTCAAGTGAACTTAATGTGTTATCTGTAGAATAACTTGCAGGTGCTATTCCTGTTATTGAGCCCGATGACCTTGATATTGATGCATTATCGTAGTCCATGCTTATAACCTTGGAATCACCTATAACACTAAGACTTGAAGTTCCAGCAGCCTTTATCCTGAAGCTGATAGATGAAGACTGGCTGCTTGATGCATTGCTGTCAAGGAAGTTACAGGTTACTGTTCCTGTGTTGCTTCCGCTTACTGGTTCCAGTACTGATGTATCATATGATACATATATTGTAGCAGCACCTATCTCAAAGCTTGCATCTATTGAAACCGTTACAGATACTGTTTCTCCCACTGTTCCACTTGCTGAACCTATTGAAACTCTTGCTGTTCCTGCCGCTTTAGCACTTGTAACATTAAAAAATGGTACACATAATAATAATGTCATAAGGACAGCAGCTATTTTTCTTATATTTTTCATATCATTTTACCTTTAATACCTAAACTAATCCTGCTGAATAAAACTTACTCCAAGTATGTGTCTCTTAATAGCGACAAAATCCATAAGATCTATACTTCCATCATGAATTATATCTGCTGCCTCAAAATGCACACCCTCTGGCTGTGATACATTAAGTATAGCTCTCTTGATAGCTACAAAATCTACAAGATCTATAACACCATCACCATTCACATCACCATATATAACAATATCGTACTGTGCATACACACTTCCATCTTTTCTATATATAGTAAGCTTATCACCTGTAGCTACTGTATCATCTGACGAACATTCGCTGTTATCACTGTTAAGAAGTTTTCCATAACAGCCATTAGTATATGTTATGTCATCAAGTATACTCTGTACACTACTTCCAACACCTATTCTAGTAACTATCTTCTTGTCATTATCAATCAGAAGTCCTGTCTTAAAACCATCGCTTTCGGTGTTTCCACTATTTCCTCCATTGCCACTATTTCCTCCATTGCCTGGAGCTGGATTTACTGGCTCTGGTGATGGTTCTGGATTAACAGCCTCTTTTCTTACCACATTGATAGTATAAGTCCTTGTTCCTCCATCTTCTGCAGTGACCACTATGTTAATAGTGTTATTTCCTACAGATAATCTGTGGCTTCCTCTTCCGCTTATACTTGCATTAGTATCTGCTGCCGAAGCTGATACGTCTATGCTTTTAACTTCATTTTCAACTATAAGACTATAATCTGTAGTATCTGATGAAAATGTAGGTGTAAGTGAATAACCATCAACTGACAAACCTCTTAACCAGTTATTAGAGCTCTGGTTGCCATCAGGAATAATACATCTTGATGAAGGCATATTATCATATACTGGTATACTGAACTTAAATGTTGTGTTGTTAAGTGTACTTGTACTATATGCTTTCTTTGCTCTTGTTGCTTCTGAACGTGGTGCTAAGACATTTGTCATATACTGGTGTGAAAAATTCTTTATATCAAATTTTTCATAATATATCGTATCCTGTCCTCTGTTTATATACCACTTTCCAAGATTAATAGCACCACCTACAACAGCCTTATACCTAGTATTCCATGGGCGCATATTAGAGTCATCCGTCTGCATGGCATATCTAAGTCCATTCTGTACTGCGCTAAGACCACCACTGGCATAGGCATTCTGACTGTAATAGTTATAATAACCTCTGTAACCACTTACATTACCTGATATCTGGTTACCAATACCATTAGCACCCTGCTCCTGTATAATTCTTGTTGCAAGATGGTAAGGACTCACCTTTGACACCTCTCCTGCATACATAAGCAGTGTTGCATAGTCATATCCATCAAGATCATGCCCTGAATCTTCCATAAATGTACCACTTATTATGTTACGCACACCATCTGTATTATGTACAGATGAATCATACGAAAGACTTTCAAACATGAATATATATGTATCATCAAGGAAATTACGAGGATCAAGGGCATATTTTACAAGACCTTCTGATGCCTGTACCCAGCCACCACTATCAAGTATCGTATACTCACCTGTTTCCCAGTTATAACATCCTTCTGCTGTTGACTTCCACGATGAATCTGCCGAGCTGTATATAAGACTTCTTCCTATAACATTCTGTGCATTAACCATGGTATCCCAGTCTCTGCCGTTATGATCTGCCACAAAAACCCATAATGGATACTTCTCATGCAGCTGTCTTAAGCTTTCTTTATATGATTCTGGAAAATCCTGTGCTGTAAGATAATCCTCAAAATTATTATCTGGCTTATAATCCGACTTTTTATCCTTAGTTGTGTACTGTGAGGTTATATAGCCTCTTGTATATTCACCATCAAGATAAAAACCAATATTATACCAGCTATATGTCGCACTTGTACTTACTTCCTCATATATATCGAACTTAAAGCCACCATTAACCTTTGTTATAATGCTTCCATTAACCGGAGCAGTTCTTATCCTTAAATCAGTAACATCATAGTTAACATAGCCTGTCGCTATAATGTCATCATCCGCTTTAGCCTCTATGGCACCTGTGTATCCAAACTGAGTACATATAATTATGACCATCATAAGTACAACAGCTGTTATCTTTTTTGCAACATTCATGTAGTTTTTTTCCATCTAATCACCCGGTTCCTTATTTTCAGCCATGTTTCGTTATAGTACATCTTTTTTTTAATAATGTACTAGTTTCTTCCAAATTCTGACAGCTTAAGACCTTCGTTACGTTCAAGTACCATATTGACAGACCAGCTGTTAGCAAAGACAAGCAATGGATTACCTTTAAGGTCTTTAATCTTCTTCATATCCGATGTACCTACTATTCTATTTACATCCACCTCCTGTGGATTCTCTATCCAGCGGATATGCTCATATGGCAGTGTCTCAAGCTTTATATCTACATTATACTCATTTTTAAGACGATATTCCAGCACTTCAAACTGAAGAACACCAACAACACCTACAATTATCTCTTCCATTCCAGTATTATATTCCTGGAATATCTGGATTGCACCTTCCTGTGCTATCTGGCTGATACCCTTTATGAACTGCTTACGCTTCATAGTATCTATCTGTCTTACTCTTGCAAAATGCTCAGGTGCAAATGTAGGAATGCCATCAAACATAAACTTCTTATTAGATGAACATATTGTATCACCTATCGAGAATATACCCGGATCAAATACACCTATAATATCTCCTGCATATGCCTCTTCAACTATGTGTCTTTCCTGTGCCATCATCTGCTGTGGCTGTGAAAGTCTTATCTTCTTGCCTCCCTGCACATGATTAGCCTCCATACCTGCAGTAAACTTTCCTGAACATATACGCATAAAAGCAATTCTGTCTCTGTGTGCTTTATTCATATTAGCCTGTATTTTAAATACAAATGCTGAGAAATCCTCCTTAAAAGGATCAATAAGTCCTTCTGATGAGTTACGTGGAAGTGGTGATGTAGTCATATCAAGGAAATGCTGTAAAAATGTTTCAACACCAAAGTTAGTAAGAGCCGAACCAAAGAATACAGGCGTAAGATCTCCTGCCTGCACCTTCGCAAGATCAAACTCTGCACTTGCACCATCAAGAAGTTCAACATCCTCATCTAATTTTTCAAGATAGGCATCACCTATCTCCGCTTTAAGCTCAGGCGCATCAAGTGCGATATTCTTAGTAGCAACTTCCTTCTGGCCATTCATGGCTGCTTTAAAGAGTGATACCTCTCTTTGCTTTCTGTCATATACTCCCTTAAACTCTTTACCACAGCCTATAGGCCAGTTTATAGGACATGTTGATATGCCAAGCACATTCTCTATTTCATCAAGGAGTTCAAATGGATCATTGGCTTCTCTATCCATCTTATTTATAAATGTAAATATAGGAATATGTCTCATAACACATACCTTGAAAAGCTTAATAGTCTGCTTTTCGACACCCTTTGATGCATCTATAACCATGACTGCCGAATCTGCTGCCATAAGCGTTCTGTAGGTATCCTCTGAGAAATCCTCATGTCCTGGGGTATCAAGAATATTGATGCAATATCCATCATAATTAAACTGAAGTACAGAAGATGTTACCGAAATACCTCTTTCCTTTTCTATCTCCATCCAGTCTGATACTGCATGCTTTGCTGTTTTCTTACCCTTTACAGAACCTGCTAAGTTGATAGCACCTCCATATAACAGAAACTTTTCTGTAAGAGTTGTCTTACCTGCATCGGGATGCGATATAATCGCAAATGTCCTTCTTTTCTTTATTTCACTTGTAATATCTGACATACTATTCCTCATTCCTGTGCGAGTCATGGCACATAAAATCATAATTTATATTTTACTTTCTTTACACTCATAAATCCGCTTCCTGCACGACCATATCAGTGTAACTAATTAAGTATATAGTATAAATTTTATAAATTCAACTATCATGCAATTATTTCATTCAAGACTTATCTGTTTTCCAAGTGCAAATGAGTATATAATTTTTTCTTTAACCTCAAGCCCCGTCAGCTGAACAAGGGCAAGCGCATAATAATCAAGCTGTACACTATATCTTCTTATGAGCTCCTGCTCGCCCGCCTTTCCTTTTTTTACACGGTCCGTTTTATAATCTACAAGAACTATCTTATCATCCTCTATCATATAAAGGTCAATAACTCCCTGTACAAGCTGTCTGTCATATTCGAACATAAATGGCTGTTCACGCCTTACATTGTTTTTCTTAACAGCCTCCTTTATACGCTGTCCTATAGGTGATTTTACGAATTCATAAACATCCTCTGCCTTGATACAGCCAGCCTGCATGCTGTTCATTTTTTCAGAATCAAGCATTTTTTTAATATCTGCTTTTACATCGTCAAGGCTTTCAATCTTATTATAATCTAAACATTCCATAACTCTGTGATAAGCCGTTCCACGTTCATTCGCGCGAAGTGTTTCTTCTTTATCTGATATGAAATCAGGTATTGTTGGTACAAAATCTTCATCTTCTGCTTTTTCCTGATTTGTTATTTTATCAGCTGCTTCCCATTCATCCTTACCAGCTTCTTTATATGCCGCTTTTATATCGTCCGGCATAAATGCATTGTTATCATAGTCTGAATCTTCCTGCATCTTCTTTAACTCTGATACAGTAACCTTGACCTTTCTATCTGCATCCGGATCCTTTATATATTCAGGCAGCTCTGATATATGCATGTCAGAAGCCTTCTCCTTAATATATGGCACACCTTCATCCAATCGTGTATTGTCTGTGACACATGGCTGCACATTGTCTGTATCACTTACCTGGTCATTATCCGCAGCTGTATCACATACCACGTCTTCATCTGAGGTTATTATACAGACATTAAAAATTCCACTGTTTAAAGCTTTGTCCATAAGTGCAACTGGCATAACCATATCTGAATACTTATCTATATTTTCACACTCGGCATATGAATATATCCCATTTAGTGCAAGTTCAACTGATAACATCTGCCATGCTGACATTTTCTTATCTGTTCCTGTCACACTTCCAATCATAATAAGTTTTTCCCTTGCTCTTGTCATGGCAACATATAACACACGTTCTTCTTCCGATATGGAATCACGCAGGATTTTTCTTGCAACGGCACCCTTTATTATAGTTGAAGTTTTGGTATGCTTATCAAGATTAACATAATCAGTTCCTATTCCAAGCTCCTGGTCTATAACAAGCCTGTTTCTTGCATCCATCTTATTAATCTGCTTGTTAAGACCAGCCATAATAACTACAGGAAACTCCAGACCCTTACTTTTATGTATACTCATAACCCTGACAGCATCACTGCCAACTCCGGACCCTTGTGAATCTGTAAGTTCTATATCATATTTCTGAAGTCTTTCTATATATCTTAAAAAGTTAAACAATCCACTATAACTTGTTCCTTCGAATGATGATGCCCTATCAAGAAGTACATCTATGTTTGACTGCCTCTTTTTTCCTGCGGGCATTGTACCGACATAGTCATAATATCCTGTATTATATACTATGTCCCACAACAGATCATATATAGTCATAAGTCTTGATTTTTTACGCAGTGCGGATAGTTTATCAAGAAAGCTGCCACACTTGTATGAAAGCTCCTTTAATGCTGCATCACCACTTTCTTTTACCGCCTTAATCTGTTTTATAAAAAGTTTATCCGTTTTGGAAGCATTTTTACCATAAACTCTTAACATTGCAAGCTCATCTTCTGTAAAACCTCCAAAATATGACAGCAGCACTGATGCCATAGGTATATCCTGCATAGGATTATCTATACATGTAAGCAGACTTATAAGCACCTTTATCTCTCTTACTTTAAAATACTGTTGTGCTGTTTCTGCCATTGCAGGAATATCATTATCAAGAAGGACATTAACAAATGTATCTGCCCAGCCTGTAAGTGTCCTAGTAAGTATCGCTATATCACCATACTGTATTCTTCTGTAGTCTGATAAGTCTGTATCATACACATAATAAGGATTCTCATCTGTCATCAGAGCCTTTATGCGCTTCACGGCGTATAATGCCTCTGCTTCTATGCTGCTGTTTTCATCATCCTCGGATGTATCTATAAGCACTACGTCCGTACTTTTTTCAGATTCCCATCCAAAGTTTCTTTTATCATTACATTCCGGATAATCAAGCCCACAGTTTAACTGCTGGCTGCTGTCATATTCTATCCCACAATAATTGCGGTTCATAACCCTGTAGAACACATCGTTAGTTGTATCAAGTATATTTTTCCTGCTTCTGAAGTTCTTTTGAAGTTCTATCCTGCAGGCTTTTTGCTTATCTGTTAAGGCTTCTTTTATATCTTGTGCATTATCACTTTTATATGTCTGATAGCTGTAATACTTTTTCATAAAAAGCTCAGGGCACGCAAGTCTGAACTTATATATACTCTGTTTAACATCACCAACCATATACATATTATCAGGCTTATCATCAAGCCTTTCCCTTGATATTGCTGTAAGTATTTCTTCCTGAAGCTGGTTGGAATCCTGGTACTCATCAATAAGTATCTCATCAAAATATTTGGCAAGTTCATCAGCCACCCCGGTATATTCCTTATCTATGCCATTCTTTCTTACCAGAATATCAAGTGCATAATGTTCTATATCATTGAATTCAACTATTCCTCTGTCTTTTTTCTCTGTCTGCATCCTCTCTGCAAAATCCTTTGACAGCTGCACCATCATTCCAACTGCCATGGCATTAGCGTGGACATCTTCCATAAGACTGTCTATATCTGCTGTAAACACATTCTTAGTAAGACCTGCTATATATTTCTTATATTTATCTCTCTGTCCTTTTACATACTCCTTAAGTTCGTCCAAAGCATCCGGCATCTTTTTTGTACTTAGTCTTTCAAAGCTGATGTTTGATATTCTTTTTGCCAGCTCATTAATATCCTGCGAATTAACAATACCACATATAGCCATATAGTCTGAATTAACAGCACTAAGATATGAAACCGGTCCATCTGGCCTGTTACACACCTCTATCATATATTCATATTTTTTCTTATAGTCACTTATTGAATACACTATGCTTTCATATAGATTGGCAAGTACTTTGTTACTGCCGTTATCTATGCTGGTATATGTATCAAGCACCTGTTCATACCACTCATCCGGCCATGGATTACTTCTTGCCAGAGCATATATCTTTTTGATTATTTCCTCAATATTCGCATCATTTCTCCCAGTACCATAGGCATCTATAAGTTTTATGAACTGTTCATCACCCTTCTGGTAATAGTCCTCAAGCATATCTTCCATTACATCATTTTCAAGAAGTGTTATTTCTCCTTTATCAGCCACTCTGAAACCAGGATCAAGATTAATTTCCGAAAAATGATTCTTTAATATCCACAGGCAAAAACTATCTATAGTAGTTATCTGCGCATTATTAACAAGTGCAATCTGCTTTATAAGATTAGCATTATTCTCATCCTCATCAAGCATATCATCAAGTCTGTTTCTTATTCTTGCTTTCATCTCAGCCGCTGCTGCCCTTGTAAAGGTTACAACAACGAGTCTGTCTATATCAGTCTGGTTTTCACCTGTTATCTTTCTTACTATTCTTTCTACTAACACAGCTGTTTTACCAGAACCTGCTGCCGCTGATACAAGAATATTTCTATCTTTAGTATTCATAGCATCAAGCTGCTGCACTGTCCATGACTTTGCCATACACTACTCCTCTTTTCCCACTTCATCTTTACCTGCATCTTTTTGTTTATCTTCATTGCCTTTAATCTGTGCCCATATATCATCAGGACTCATATATTCAAGTCTTCTGAATTTAACACCTGGCATATCCTCACTAAATCCGCATACACTGTTATAAGGACAATATGCACAGCTGTTTTCATTTCCCTTCTCATATGGATTAATATGTATACTTCCATCCAGTATTTTTGTTGCTTTATCCAGATTCTCCCTATCAACATATCTGCCAACTGCCAAAAGCTCTTCTGTTGTAAGCACCTTGCTTTTAGACGCATCTATATTTCCTGATTTTCCTACTGTTACAGGAATATTAAGTGACGTCCCCTCTGTAGAATCAAGCTTGCTTATAATATTCTTATTGGAGTTAACAACCCCCTTCATGCGAAGTTCCTTTCTTATAAGCTCCTCGATAGCTGAATCATCCGTCTGCTTTGTTTCCACTATAGGATTATCTATGTTATAGTACAACAATCCGGCAGGAATCACATTCTTACCTTCATGTTTCTTTTTTTCATATGCAATAGCTTCTCTCATGTATGTAAAAAGCTGTATTTTAAGGCCATAATATGTTTTGAACAGATCAAAATCAGCGTGTCCTGTCTTATAATCAACAACCTTGACATATACATTTTCATCATCCTCGCATATATCTATTCTGTCTATTTTACCCTGCATAAAAAAGCTGACATCATGTGGCAGGTTCTCTATCTTTGTAAGAAAACCTTTTTCAAATGTATCAGGTGTAAAAAGACCATCCGCCAGCTGTTTTCCTATAGCCCACAATGTTTTATCTGCGAGCTCCTCCATGCGTTTAATAAGATATTCGTTACGGCTTGTGCTTTTAAGTATCGTATTGCCATAATTATCTGCAACTGCATGTATACTTTCTGATACTAAACTTCTTCTTTCTTCATCGGACAGCAGTACAAAAGATTTTTTATTTCTTTTTATATTCTTTGACACATCTTCTATGACTGCATGAAGTATCGTTCCGAAATCATTTACTGCAAACCTATACTCCTCGCGTTCCGAAAGGTCTAGTCCATAACGGCAGAAATAAGCATACTGACATGATGCAAACTGTTCAAATGATGTTACACTTCCTGTTAGTTCTTTTCCATAAAGTTTGAGTGCAACACCATCCGCAAGTATTTTTGCCAGATTCTCATCAGTCCATTCAAGCTCTGTCTTAGGAATCTTTATATATGAATGTTCCTTCGCTGTGTCATCATAAGAAAGCACATTCATCCCAGGAAACATTTTCTTTAACATTCTTACTATATACGATGGTAATATTGCTTTCATATCCATACTGTTATATGCATATGTTATGTATAGCCTTCCTGATGTTTTTGTCATGATAAGATACAGATAGAATCTTTGAACAAATGCTTTCTCCCTCACAGACATTGACAAGGATACATCCATTTCCTTTAGTTTTTGTCTGTCTGTTTCTGAAAGCACACTCCTGCTGTCACTCTTTTTAGGCACATATCCATCATTTACACCTATAAAGAACATCGCTTTTATGTTATCAAGTCTTGTCCTTTCAATATCACCTATCACCACGCAGTCCTTTGTCGGAGGAATAAGGCCTATCTTTATCTCATCAAAACCAGATGCCATGATACGATTATATTCTTTAACAGATACTTTTTCACTTCCAAGCAGATGTACTATTTTATCAAACAGCTCCATAATTTTTTTATATATCTGCCTGTACTCATCCCCATGGCTCTTTGCAAGTAAAGACATCTGTTCCTCACAATGCAGCCCTACAAGAAACTTATACAGTGCTGTTGTCATAAGTCTTACATTGCCATCTGCTTCCTTTAGTTCTTTATCAAGCTCTGTTAAAGGCTCCATAACCTTAAGCCTTAATTCATTAAGCATATTTAAATCCGTTGTTATGCCACTGCTTCTGAACTTTCTACACCACTGCGTACTCCACTGTTTTCTTCCCTTTATGCCTACAGCAAGACAATAGTTATCAAGAATATCTATATTTTCATCTGATAATCCAGTAAGCCCGGTTCTTAAATATCTGAACATACTGTCATAAGTATAATTCTTTTCAATAACATCAAGCACAGCTGTTATCATCTCTACAAGACAGTTATCTGTAACATGCAGCTTCTGGTCAAGGAAATATGGTATATCATTCTGGGCAAATATATTGGCAGCAAGCTTTCCATATACTGATATATCTCCTGTTACTACTGCTATTTCGTTATACCTAAAGCCCTGCAGTCTTGTAAGCTTTAATATTTCCCCTGATACATACTGTATCTCATCTTTAGGTGTGATACCTGCATACATGACTATATCATTAACTTTTCCACTGTAATATCTAAGACCTGGCCTGAATATATTCTTTTCAAGAAATGCCAGCTCCTTAGAGGCTGCAAATCTTGTTAACACTGTATCTTCACCAACTGTTACTTTATCCACATTAATATGCCCTTCATCACATATTCTGTTAAGATGTGCAACAGTATCTTTTGTCATATAAAACAGGCTCTCTATCCCCTCATTTATATTGACATGTTCGGAAATATCTATAGTAAGTGCAACCTTCACTTCTTTGCACATATCAAGAAGTATAGCCATAAGCCTGTACTGCACTGGTGTAAAACCAGTGAAGCCGTCAAATGCTATAACACTTCCACGTATCTTTGATGACTCTGTTACTTTCCTGCACATAAGATCCAGTATTTCTTCCGACGTTATGTAATTGTTCTTTATGAATTCCCTGAAACCTCCATATATAAGTGATATATCATCCAGCTTCATCCCAAGCAGGCTGTTATTATCCACATTTTTATTAATATCAAGAAGCTTATCAACACTTATGTCATACTGAAGCATTTCTGATATAACTGATTTAAGCTCCGAAACAAAGCCTGTATTGGATATGTTGCTCCCAAAGAATCTTAAAGCCTTTTTATTCTGCTCAAGCACTCTTCTTACTATAAGGTTCTTACCAGTATCGTCAAGAACAGGGTAATCTGCTGCCCCAACTTCCTCAAATACTTTATATGCAAGCCTTTCAAAGCTTACAACATCTATGTTAAGTACGCCTTTTCTTGGATGCAGCTCCACCACTCTTTTCTGTGTTGCCATAGTATACTGTTCAGGAACTACTATTATATAATTTTCCAAAGGATTCTTAATTGACTCTTTTATTATGGAATTATATAAATATGTTGACTTTCCTGCACCCGAACCGCCAAATATGTACTGTAATGACATTCTGCATTATCTCCTTTTTATATCTTCGTTCTATATTTTCACACACTCTCATATATTCTTATAAATAGTATCCAGTATAGGAGGATTTATCTGATGAGTGGCTCTACACGTATATTAGTCATACCGCTTAAGAAACTAATACTAGCATTATGCGTAATTATAGCATTTATTATAATAGCAGCTATATATATACTATCAGACAAAGAACCAGAAAGCCATCCCACAAACGCTGCTGGACAAAATAATTCTATTAACACCAGTGTTACATATTCTCCTGGCGTATATACATCCTCTCTTATGCTTAACGGAAATCCTGTTGATATCCAGGTAACTGTTGATTCTGACAATATTAACAACATTGAACTTGTTAATATGTCGGAATCAGTCCAGACAATGTATCCTATGCTTGCACCATCCTTCGATGAAATTAAAAATGCTGTGATTCAACGTGGTACAACTGCTGACATAACTTATGATTCATCCAACAAATATACTGCAAGCCTGCTTCTTGGTGCTATACAGAATGCCCTTGACAAGGCAGCTGCGTATTAACGATAAAAAAACGTATGTATCAGCCGGCTTTTATACCGGCAATACATACGCTTTTTATCATATTATTATTCAAAATCAGATATCTCATCGCCATTGCTTACATTGATAAATCCAGCATAGCCTCTTTCCTGAAGCTTTGATAAGAACTTACCCATCTTTTTAGGCTTTACGTATAATGAACATATCTTTCCTTCTGCTCTGTACTTTTCAGCTATTCTATATGCATTAGTAAGATCTCCCTCATCATACATAACAGCTATCCTGTTTCCCTTGTCTGCAAGATCAACACCGTGTTCCATAAGAATTGAGAATATACGCTCAAAGCCTATAGAAAAGCCTACTGCACTTACCTGCTGTCCTAAGAACTTGCCTATGAGGTTATCATATCTTCCACCACCAGCTATGGCTCCCTTAAAATCAATACTCTCTACCTCAAATACAGTACCAGTGTAATATCCCTGTCCCCTTACTAAAGAAAGATCAAATACAACATCAAACTCACCATTACATAATGCATTAACTGTGTTTATAATGTATTCAAGACTTTCCGCAGGTGCTTTATCAACAAGAATAGACTTAACAGACTCTAATGTAATCTGCTGTGGATTATCCACTCCTGATAAGAAATCTGTGAACTTGTCTATAGCTTCATCAGCAAACTCTTTTTCTTCAAGTTCCTTTTTTACGCCATCAAGGCCAACTTTATCCATCTTATCAAATGTTATGCACACACTGTCGAGCTGTTCTTCTTCAAATCCACAATCCATAAGGAAGGCACGAAGCAGTCTTCTGTCATTAACCTTAACCTTAAAGTTCTTCATGCCAATAGCCTTAAGTGCTCTTGTTGTAGTAAGTATAAGTTCAACCTCTGAATCCCTTGAATCAGAACCGATAATATCAATATCGCACTGTACAAACTCACGAAGTCTTCCCTTCTGTGGTCTTTCAGCTCTATATACTCTGTCCATCTGTATACACTTCATAGGCAGTGTAAGCTTATCTTTATTATTAGCAAAATATCTGCTCAATGGAAGTGTAAGATCATATCTTAAGCCCATATCTGCAAGAACATTTTCATTTTTTGATGTCACTCCACTTGCGAGTGCCTTATCGAGCTTATCTCCTCTTTTCATAATCTTAAAAATAAGATTAAGATTCTCTCCACCATCACTCTTATCAAGATTCTCTATATCCTCTATAACTGGTGTAGTTATATGTTCAAAGCCATTAGCAACATATACTTTTAATATTTCATTCTGAAGATAATCTCTTATCTCAACTTCATTAGGAAGATAATCATTTGTACCCTTTACAGATGTAATCTTCATACGGTTGTTACCTCCATTTAACTATTATTACGATGTCAGCCACACTACGCTTCATCAATAGATCTGCCTATATCATGGCGCATATACTTGTTAGCAAAATCTACCCATTCTGTAGCCTTATATGCGTTAGCACGTGCTTCCTTTAAATCAGCTCCAAGAGCTGTAACTCCGAGTACACGGCCTCCGTTAGTTACAACTTTGCCATCCTCGTTAAACTTAGTACCTGCATGGAATAAGAAATATGAATCTTTATTCCTGAAATTTTCCATACCTGTTATCTCAAAGCCCTTCTTGTATTCAAGAGGATATCCATCAGATGCAAGCACTACACATACACATGCATTGTCAGCAAACTTAAGATCCACTTTATCAAGTGTACCATCTATACATGCCTCAAATACATCTATAATATCATTCTCCATTCTTGGAAGCACAACCTGTGCCTCTGGATCACCAAATCTTGCATTGTATTCAAGTACCTTAGGTCCATCAGGAGTTAACATAAGACCAAAGAATATTACTCCCTTAAAAGGTCTTCCTTCTGCTTTCATGGCATCTACTGTTGCCTGATATATATACTTCTTACAGTAATCATCAACTTCCTTAGTATAGAATGGTGAAGGTGAGAAGTTACCCATACCACCTGTGTTAAGTCCCTGGTCACCATCCTTGGCTCTCTTGTGATCCTGTGCTGATGACATAATCTTTATAGTGTTGCCATCCACGAAAGAAAGCACAGACACTTCTCGTCCTGTCATGAACTCTTCAATAACAATAGTATTACCTGCTGATCCAAACTTCTTATCAAGCATAAGCTCATCCACACCAGCAAGTGCCACGTCCTTATTCTCACATATAAGAACACCTTTACCAAGTGCAAGTCCATCTGCCTTAAGCACGATAGGATATTTGGCTGTCTCAAGATACTTCTTTGCATCAGAAGCAGATGTAAATGTCTCGTATGCAGCAGTAGGAATCTTATACTTTTTCATAAGATCCTTTGAAAATGCCTTAGAACCTTCAAGTATAGCAGCGTTCTTTCTTGGTCCGAATACTCTTAAACCTTCTTTTTCAAACACATCAACTATACCACCTACAAGTGGATCATCCATGCCAACAACTGTTAAATCTATAGCGTTATCCTTAGCAAATGCAACAAGCTTATCAAACTCCATAGCCTTTATATCTACACACTCTGCAACCTCTGCAATACCTGCATTACCAGGTGCGCAATATATCTTATCAACCTTAGGACTCTGGCTTATCTTCCAACATATTGCATGTTCACGTCCACCACTTCCTACAACTAAAACCTTCATCTTTTATTCCTCCAGTTTTCGTACTCGTTATACTTAATTTCCAGTATTATCAATACTAATACTGACATCTTTAATATATATAAGAACTGTATTAGTTATCATGCTCATTAGCAATCTTATTGATAGCCGCAGGGAGCAGCTTCCATTCTGCCTGTTCCATAACTCTTTTCTGAAGAGTTTCCGGTGTATCACCATCAAGAACATCAACAGCCTTCTGGAATATAATCTCTCCTGTATCCATGCCCTCATCCACATAATGAACAGTTGCACCTGTCACCTTTACGCCTTTTGCCAAAGCTGCCTCATGGACATGAAGACCATAGAAGCCAACTCCGCAGAAAGATGGTATAAGTGATGGATGAATATTAATAATTCTATGGCTATACTGATGAACCATTTCCTCTGGAATTTTAACAAGGAATCCTGCAAGCACTACAAGATCTACATTAAGTGAGTTGACCTTATCTAAAAGTGCCTTATTAAATTCATCTCTTGTCGCATAATCCTTAGGTGATACGCAGTAAGCAGCTATTCCGTTATCTTTAGCTCTTGTAAGTGCATACGCACCAGCATTGTTACTTATAACAGCAGCTATTTCTGTATTAGTAATAGTGCCATCCTTTACACCATCAATAATAGCCTGAAGGTTAGTACCGCCTCCGGATACCATAACAGCTACTCTTAGCATAAAGTAACTCCCTTCTCACCTGCTTCAACACTACCGATTACATAAGGTGTCTCGCCTGCTGCCTTAATAGCTTCCATAGTTGTATCAACATCCTTAGGATCAACAGCAAGTACAAGTCCAATGCCCATATTAAATGTGTTATACATCATATGTTCTTCAATCTCACCATCTGTCTGTAACATCTTAAAGATAGCAGGTACCTCATAGCTGTCCTTCTTAACAACTGCTCTTACACCATCTGGAAGCATTCTAGGAATATTTTCATAGAAGCCACCACCTGTGATATGGCTGCAGCCCTTAACGCGTACACCAGCATTCTTTATAGACTTCATAGTCTTAACGTATATCTTAGTTGGAGCAATCAACGCTTCTCCAAGTGTTTTTCCAAGTGAATCGTAATATGTATTAAGTGATTCCTCTGTGATTGTAAATACACTTCTTACAAGTGAGAAACCATTAGAATGAACACCACTTGATGCTATACCTATAAGTGTATCACCTGGCTTTATATCCTGACCTGTTATAAGGTCTTTCCTATCAACTACACCTACTGCAAATCCAGCAACATCATACTCATCAACTGGCATAAGACCTGGATGTTCTGCTGTTTCACCACCGATAAGTGCACATTCTGACTGACGGCAGCCTTCTGCAACACCACTAACAATTGTAGCTATCTTTTCTGGATAATTCTTGCCACACGCAATGTAGTCAAGGAAGAAAAGTGGCTCTCCACCTGCGCATACAACATCATTAACACACATAGCAACTGCATCAATACCGATAGTATCATGCTTATCCATAATGAATGCTAACTTAACCTTAGTTCCGCATCCATCTGTTCCTGAAAGAAGTACAGGGTCTTCCATCTGCTTAATCTTTTCAAGTGAAAATGCACCTGAGAATCCACCGATTCCACCTAATACTTCCGGTCTGAATGTAGACTTTACCGCTTCTTTCATTAACTCAACTGACTTATAACCTGCTTCAATATCAACACCAGCGTTCTTGTAATCCATTATTGTCCTCCGTTCTTATGTATCTGTAAGGCTGATATACTGTCACATATCTTTTCAAGTATCCTCTATACCCTTCAGATATACTCTTAACATTCTTTAGTTGTTTTAGTTTTATTTATTAGTAGTTTTTGTAACCAACTTCTTGAAGTCTTGCATCCTTAGCCTGTACACTTTCCTTTAGTTCTTTTGTGTAATTCTTAAGTCTTTCAAGAAGCTTATCATCTGATGTTGCAAGAATCTTTGCTGCAAGTATTCCTGCATTAGCACCACCATTAATAGCTACTGTCGCAACTGGAATACCTGTTGGCATCTGAACTATTGAATATAATGAATCTCTACCTCCAAGAGAAGTTGTATGCATAGGAATTCCTATGACTGGCATAGGGAATATAGCTGCACACATTCCTGGCAAATGCGCTGCCATTCCTGCACCTGCTATGATTACCTTGAAGCCTTTTTCTTCTGCTGTTTTAGCATATTCGAAGAATACATCTGGTTCCCTGTGTGCTGAGATAATTGTCATCTCATAAGATACACCTAACTTATCTAATATGTCTGCTGCCTTAGCCATAACAGGCATATCAGAATCGCTACCCATAACTATTCCTACTAAAGCCATGTTTAACTTCCTCCCATTCTGATAGAAAAATAACTATCACATAAAATAATATATTATCATGTAATGCATCCATAATATCCGGCAAATCATCTTATATATAATAAAGACTCGTAATCCATTGTCTTACAATTCACATATAAAGCATACAATTATGCAGATAAATAAATACAATACCTATAATATTCTACTTTGTTTTACATATATCGTCAAGATAAACGACGTATTTAAGAAATAAAAGGTTCATTTAACTCCTTTGTTCCATCAAGTACAAACCGTCCATCCTTTATAATAACCGTCTTTTTACCATCATATCCAACAGCTGTTATATCGCCTATCTCATCATATGGTATCGTAATATCTGTATGACAGTTAAAATATGCTTTATCAGGCTCTGTCTTTCTAAGAAGTGAAACTTCATTATCCCTTGATATTATCTCTTTACCGTCAGGATTATACACTGCCACATCCTCAGACCTTGAATAACATGTGTCACCTATCGCAAAGTGAGGTCCCATCTTCTCAACTATAAGTATAGGAAGAAGATATACTATGTCATATTTATTAGCCATAACATAAGCTGTTGTGTTAGTTCCTATAGCAAATTCACCGATAGGGAGAGTGTCGTGGTTATACAGTACGTTTTCTTTAAACAATGCTTTGCCCTTCACCCCATCCTCAAAGTTATCACAGCTATAATCCGTCACAAAACCATCCTTGAAATATACCGAAAGGTTATTAAACTTAATATCATTAAGGTAAACACTGCTTACATTAAGTACACCATCTGTTCCTTTAAGCACTGGTGATGTAAACACTTCTCCCAGTGGAATATTAACATCTGCAAGACAGTTTTCAAAAACAGTTTCCTTATTAGGATTATTAATCTTCATAACAGATACTCTGATATCTGTCTTGTTGTTGTCTTTCCCATGAACTTCAACATATTCTGCTGTATCAAGAACATCTATGATATTCTGCTGTATAGCTTTATATTTTTCATAATCAAGAGTATTTATCTTAACTATTTCATTGAATATTTCAGGGAACTTATCTCCTATCTGTGGTGATGGATAAGCTATTATAGTAAAGCTTCTTTCTTCTCCTTTGATATAACTGTTAACTATGCTTCCTGATTCATTATTATACTTAACAAGAAGCTTCTGTTGTTTATCATCAAGATGACAGCACTCAATCGTATCCTCCGGTTCGAAAGGTGTTTCACCAAACACCTCCATAACAGCAGGTCCTCCGTGAACATCAGCAAGCTCACTATGCTTTTCATAAGCACTCTTAAGTGCCCCTAACTTTCTTTCAACAAAATCGCCATCAAGATATAGTGCATTATCGAATCTATGGTCAAAATCCATCTGTTTATTAGGACTTGCACCATAATATCCTATCTTTATATGCATTCTTTTATTGATGGTATTTACAGCAGCTCTGTATATTGTAGGCTTAAGCCCCATTTTTTCAAACTGTTCTATCTCTGCTTTTACAAGTCTTTCAAAACCAAGACAGTATCTTATATTAACTGTTTTCTTTTTATCAAGTGGCTTATTTCCCAGTACGAAACCAATGCGGTATCCTTCTGTAAATGTCCTTGCCATATCGTTTATAGCTTCTTCGCTTAATGTATTAAGATGCTTTGCCATCTTTATCTCATTTTCTGTCACGTATTCGCCATACTTATAAAGATATCTTACATCGCTTAAGTCACTTTCCATAATAATTCTGGTTGCAAAATCAAGCGATGGATCTAGAAGCTCCCTTATCCTGTACTCAATAAAATCATCACTATAATCGCTTACATACCAGTAAACAGCTTCTCCTAACTGGCGATACTGCTCATCTGTTACTATATCCATTCCTTTTTCTTTTCTTACGGACTCTTCTGCCTGTGTATCAACAAATATGCAGTATATTTCTATAAACAGCTCCATAACTGCCACAGCATCCGCAAGCCTCTTCTCATACATATAAACGATAAGTCCACGAAGCTCCATATATACCATTGCCATAAGTTTACCTGTGTCTTCACCAAATGCCTTTGCACACACGCGCGGATTCGCATAGCTTTTATCATATGCCTCACCGGCTACATCTGCATAAAGACTGTTATTATATTCATCAAGTTCCTCCAATGACATATCATCAAAAGCTTTGTTTTCAACATCTGTTTTTAACCTGTCCATAAGCATTATAAATGCAGATACTTTATTAAAGTAATCAGCATGGCTTTTATTCTTTATTTCACAATCATTATTAATCTGGCTTATTCTTTCAATTGCAAGCGCGTAACGCTCTGCTACATTATCATCAAACATATTTATCTCCACACTATTCTTTATTTTATTTATTTTTTTATACTTTAACACTTACATCATATGCTGTTGTGGGGCAAAAGGAATTTTGTCTATAGTCCCATAAGAAATACTGCTACCATAAATACTGCAAGTATTCCGCATAACATTGAACCAACCTTTGACAGAGTATAGAATTTATCATCCTCTTTAAAGCTTAAAAGTCCGATAAAAGTTCCTATAACCGATATAAGAAGGCTTAAAAGTCCAAGACTTCCTACTTTAAGTCCAGCATATCCTTCTGCCTTAAATGAAATATATACACCATATATCAAAGATGCCAATGCCAGAAGTCCCATTATAGTAGATATTATTCCACCAAGTGACTGCCTTTTATCCGAGAATTTGTACTTGTTAAATAATTTCATTCCTATCTCCAACCTTATATAATATATTTGATTTCTTTGCATATTGTTTCTAAAATAACTTCACAATATAATGAAATGTATTTTACTTCTTTCTTAATTTTGTGTATATAAACCACAATATATATCCAATAACTCCGCCAAGAGTATTAAGTATTATATCATCCACATCACAGCTTCCAACCTTCGTTATAAGCTGAACCAGCTCTATTGTCAATGACAAACTGAATGTATATAAAAACGTCGATATGAATCCAAACTTTGATTCCGATGTATATGGCAGATATATTCCAAATGGTATAAATGCGATAATATTTCCAAATATGTTAAGTCTGGCCGCACTTCCTAAGGCATCATTATCCCATATATACTTCATAAAACGCTTGATTTCCTTTAAAGGTGTAAGGTTATACACATAACCATCTTGTGGTGTTCTTCCCATAGCCTCTGCAAAAAACACAACATACACAAGAACACACATATATATAATAAACAAAAGCTTCATTACTGCTTTATGATTGAATTCTTTTTTCATACTTCTATTATGTCCATCTTTTTACTCTATTTATTTTGTTTACATAATTATTTTTATTCATATAATTATTTTCATTTTGTTTGTATAGTTTTTTATTTCATTTGCATAATTCTACTACCTATGTTTTATCTCTTATACCTTTATATGCATATACCTTAACAACGCAATATGCCCGGTACAGCATATATCAACATCACAAAGAACTCACAAGCTTTTACATCTTTATGTATATATATGCCATACCAGGCAGTTAATCCTAATATTTAAAAAAGTACATCTGACTTATGTGCAAGAAGTCTTGCACCATTAACAATCATCATAACACCTGCACCTATTCCAAATGCTATAGTCACAATACCAAACACAAGATTGGATACACCTACGGACTTCATCTTTTTATATAACTTTTCTTCCATACTAATCTCCATTTCTTCATTTAATTAAGTTTATTATAAGACGACTGTATCAAACTATTTTACGGCTATTAGCTTCGCACACCATACTGCTCATAATAAGCGTCTATTGCAGCCTTTAATGTATCATCTATAACAACCTTGCCTTCGCATTCCTTATTATAAAGGTGTTCAACAACATCCTCCATTGTAACAATAGCACTTGTTGGGAACCCATATCTTTCCTTTATCTCATCAAGTGCGCTCATCTTTCCACCAAGACCTACTTCCATACGGTTAAGAGATACCATAAGACCCACGATAGTAACATCTGCTGCTCCTCTTACCTTAGGAACTGTTTCTTCCATAGACTTACCAGATGTAGTTACATCCTCTATCATAATAACTCTGTCGCCATCCTTTAACTTGCTTCCAAGGAATCCGCCCTTATCTGCACCATGATCTTTTTCTTCCTTGCGGTCTGAACAGTAACGTACTTCTTTACCATAGAGCTTTGCATAAGCAACAGCAGTAACTACGCTGATTGGAATCCCCTTATATGCTGGTCCAAAAAGCACGTCGAAATCATCTCCATATGTTTCGTGAATAGCCTTTGCATAATATTCACCAAGACGCATAAGCTGTGTACCTGTTACATATGCACCTGCATTCATAAAAAATGGTGATTTTCTTCCACTCTTTAATGTAAAATCTCCAAACTTTAATACATCACTTTCTACCATGAAATCTATAAATTCCTGCTTGTATGCTTCCATTGTATCTTAAAACCTCCTGTTTATGTGGTCTTACACCATTTTGTTATTTCTTTAATAATATTGGTTTAATTTTACCATAAAACTTTATTGGTTTCAATGTGTATTTGCATTGCAGATGATACATTGCTTTTGAATATAAAAATCGCCATGCAATGACGATTTTGTTTATAAAATCGTCACCACATGGCGAATATATTTATAGCTGATATATTATATAGCAATTAATTTTTTCAATTCATCTGAGAAAAACTCTTTCTCAGCTTGAAACAGTTCTTTCTTTATTTCATAAAATAATTTGTTATATGTACTTTCTCCATCATACTTCTGCAAAATAAACATTATTTTTCCCATATCTTACTTCATAATAGTCATATGCATCCGCCTTTTTCTCTCTAAAAATGAACAATAAAGTAGTATCTGCATACTCTGAATACAATACTGCACTTTTACACAATATTGTTAATAATTCTGTAGGAGTCAGTATTCTTGTATTCTGTAATTTATACTTCATAATTCTCCTTAACGTAAAAGAGAAACCTTTTCATCAAAGGTTTCTCAATAAATCAAAACTAAAAACTGGTTTCGTTATGGTGTTTTGCCACCAAATCACAGGCTTCTCACCTGCACGGCTTGATTATCCTCTATGCTTAAGAGTAAATGCAAAGTTTTTACGTTGCCAGTGCAACGGAAGCAAACACCTTATGCTTCGTGTCCTATCTCTAGGAAGAGAACTCTCTCTTGGTACTTTTATTATACGCAGAATTTTGAAAATTATCAACTTATTTTTTCGATTTTATACTTTTTTTATTCAAACGCTTTTTTCATTATTCTTATTGCCTCCCTCTGCTCCTGTGTTAGCCCGTCATTATTTTTCACTTTTCCTTTTCAGGAAGATTCTGATATAAATTTTCTTCATTATTAATAAAGTTGCTTATTCCTGTTTCAACAGAATTGTAATAAGTTGTTCCTATAGGACCTCTCTGTGATTGATAATCAACGTAGCTATTTGACATAATTTATCCCCATAAATTTGTTTTTTCTCTTAAATCCAATTATAAACTTTACTGTTGCTTATATATCTTATCAACCTCAGCTTCATACACTGATTCAGTATGAGTATCAAATAGCACCCACTCCACCAGATCAAAACAATCCGGATTATCCTGCAAGAACCTATTTACTGTATGTACTGCAATCTTTGCTGCCAACTCAACCGGAAAACTATATACTCCCGTTGATATAGAAGGAAATGCAATAGACCTGATTCCATTATCCATTGCCAGCTTCATAGAATTAAAATAGCAGTTAGCAAGAAGTTCCTCTTCTCTATTCCTTCCACCATTCCATATCGGTCCTACAGTATGTATCACATAATCACATGGCAGATTATAGCCTTTTGTTATCTTTGCTTCTCCAGTCTCACATTAGGATGACAATACAAGCTGATGGCGTGTAAATATATAATTCATCATCGCATTCATTTTAGCCCCAGGAAAAAGCAATACTGATATCAGTACATTAGTGTCAAGCATAATCCTCATCTACTTCACCACGCTTTCTTCCCTGATTTTCTTTATCATTGCCATCACATCATCATCATCTTTAAGTCCAAGCCTTTCTGCCTCTCCTGCAAATGCTTTCTGTGCTTCCAGAAGTGCATCCATCGAAGAATTCATCATATATATTCTTCCAGACTCCTCTACAAACAATATCTTATCACCATTCTTAATTCCAAGTTTCTTTCTAATTTCAATAGGTATAGTAATCTGACCTTTTGATGTTACTTTTGCTAATTCCATATATAAACCTCCATTCCCAAGTAATACATTCCTTACTTTCCTTACAATATAATTATATCCAGTTTTCATAATTTTATCAACCTTAATCATCTATATTCCGAAAGATAGATACTTCAAAATCCAATATAAAAAAATCCATGCATTTGCTTAATTACAAACACATGGATTATTATTCAAAATATCTGATATCTGGTATATCCTTCCAATATCTGCTACACACTTTACTACACGCTTTTACGCAAACCAAATAATAAGATTTTGGTGATATAACGTTCCTTTGCAAAATAAGAAATCATAAACATAACAGCTATATATTATTGAAATTTTTTATAAATTCAGATATAAGTGTTGTTTTACCAACTCTTCTACGACCATACAACACAACAAAGGAACTGCCTTTTCTTGCATATTCATTATCCAAAGTCTGCATTTCTTCCTGTCTGTCTATAAATTCTGCCATATCTGCTCCCATTTCTACACGTTATACGATTATTATACTTCAAAGTATAATGATTTCAAGTATAATCTTATCTGCGTTAAATAATCACTCCTCAAAATGTTTTTGCGGTGCAAGAAAAGAAGCCACTCTTAAGCCTCCACCCTGCGGTTATAAGTCTTAAGAATAGCTTCTTCAACTACTCATTATATTATTTTCATTTATATAACTTGTATTATAAGTCTGTAAGCATTATTACTTTCTTACTAAACTTCTTTTCTTTGCAGTAACAAATGCGATTCCTGCCATTCCCATAATTGCAAGTAACATCCACATTGAAGCTGTGTTTGTATCACCTGTCTTAGGTGTTGTAGCTGTTGTGTCTGTTGTGCTGCCTGTAGCTGCATCATCTGCTGCATTATTACCATTATCTGGTGTTGTTACTGTTGTATCATCTTTCTTACCATCATCTGGTTTTGTTACTGTTGTATCATCCTTCTTGCCATCGTCTGGCTTGCCTGGCTCTGGCTTATAATTTTCAACAGTTGTGCTAAGACCCTTGTTAGTCCAGTTAAAGCCTGCCATCTTATCGAAAGCTCCCATAGTAGTTTCTGCCTTCCACCATGTATCTCCTGCCTGGATTGTTACCGTGTGGATATCTGTTGCCTTAAAACCTTCTGGAAGATTTTCTTTCTTAATTGTATAAGTTGTTTCTTCTGTTGTCTTTGCCCCATTAACTGGATTAAAGTACTTGTCAGAACCATAAGCTATGCCATCAAGGTATACACGGTATCCGCCAACCTTTGTATCATCCTTTGCTGCATCCCATGTTATAACAATATCACCAGTTTCATTTTCCTTAGCGGTAAGCTTAGCATCACTGCCCCATACAGGCGCCTTGTAGTCATAGTTTTCAAGTGTCTTAACTGTTGCCTCTGGATATTTGTATTCTACTCCTGCATCTGTAAATGCAACTATCTGAACCTTGTTATCAATACCAGGTGTAAGACGGCCTACCTGATTACTTATATTATTAGCTGTCTTATAGTTATTTATCTGATAGTTATACAGTGTCTTAACAAGCTTGTCATTAGCATATATTTTATATCCACGTACTCTTGTATCATTTTTTGATATTCCTGTCCATGTTGCCTGTGCACATGTATATATAGCACTTGCAAGCTTAACCTCTGTGTTATCGCCAGCTGCAATAGCTGATGTATCTTTGTTTCCATCTGTTGTGAATACTGCCTTACCAAGATATGTCTTATTGTTACCTGCCTTTAAACTGTTAGCTGTATTGGCCTTTTCACTTACATATACCATAAATGTGTATTCAACACCTGATGATAATCTGTCAATAACAACGGATGTATCTTTAATTCCGTCAATCATATCAACCTTTACACCATCAACATATGTATCTACTCCATAATACACTTCCGTGTCGTTATCAACGACTGTCCATGTAAGCTTAACTGACTTGTCTGAAGCTTCCTGTGTATCACTACCTGAACCACCTGTTGCTGTTTCTTCCTTAAGTAGAGAATCTGCGTTAGCTACTGGTGCGTTTAAGTATATACCATATACCATTGGCTTAGAACCCTGGCAGTAATAGTAATATGTCTTACCTGCCTTTAAGTTAAATGTCATAATATCATCTACTGTTGTTCCTGTTGCCTTATTTGTTACATTTGCTCCATCAGGTGATTCTACAAACCACCATACCTTTCCAGTTGCTCTGTTATGTAATGTAACTGAACAGTCAGTCTTTGCCTTAAATACATATGTTGCTGTACCCTTACCAGGAACCTCTCCACCTGCGTTAGCTGGTGTAGATGCCTGTACAAACTGTGTATATTTAACACCATCTATAGTTACTGGCTGTTCTGGTGTTGATAACTCTGAAAGTACATTAACACCTGCTGTTTCAAGTGTAGAAACTGTAGCATATGCGCTGTCTTTGTTATATTCTGTTCCTTCTGTAAGACCTTTTGTAAGGTCTACTGACTCCTTAGCTGCTGCTCTGCTGTCTGCTGCCTTTGCTGTTGCTGTCTTAATACCCTTAAGATCTCTTACATTGGCAATATAGTTGGCTGTGTTACCTGTTGATGTAAATACTACGAATATCTTATGAGGCTTAGTTGTATCTGTTCCTTCTGGAAGTGTTACATCCATCTCATAATCTATATAATTATCTGCCTTAGTACCTTTAAGTGTTGCCTTTGCAATCTCTGCACCATTCTTAGAATCAAGACGTACTGAAATATTCTGTGTTCCTGCGTCTGTCTGTCTGTTTACTGGTAATACAAGCTTAGTAAGTCCTGCTATATCGCAGTTAGTATAAGCATAACCCTGTTCTAATCCAGGATATGAAGTTTTTCCCTTGTTATGTTCATTATCATAAAGATAACCAATGTTATGAGGTGTGTTCTTTGTTTCTAGCTTAGGTACTGTTGTGATAGCATCTGTCTTTCCTTCTGTTGCAGCTACCGCATCATTAAAGAAATCTGCACATTCATCAACGCTTGCTGTCCACTCTGTTGTTATACCAGCATCTGGTTTGTTATCGCCTGCATCCGGCTTATCTGGTGTTTCTGGTGTTTCTTTATAATTCTCAGCCTTTACTGTGTTATCTTTTACAGTTATTCCACTCATAGCAGCTTTCATATTATCTTTACATGCATTAAGTGAATCCCATGTAGTTCCCTGGAATATAAGATTATTACAATACTGGATGTTATTCCATGCCTTGTCAGTCTTCTTACTCTCTGCTTTATTGTTATATGATACTGTCTTTACATTGTAAAATACTGAATTGTCACAGCCTATAAGTGTTTCCCAGCCATTCTTGTTCTTGTAAGAACCATTAGAACCTACATTACCAAATGTAATATCCTGGAAATACATATTGTGGTGTGAATGTAATGGCTTGCTTGTATTGCCTACTGGGTCAATATCTGCAAGTACCTGTATTGTATTATGGTTAGCACCATATACTGAAACATTGTATGATGCAAAGTTATAGAACTCACCGATTTCAGCATGTTCTGTAGATGATGCTGAGTTAGGATCACCATAGCTTGTTGTAAATACCCAGCCCTGATTAGTATCAGCTACTGCACAGTCACGCATAGTTATGTTAGCACCGAAACCTCCGTTAGTAGGTGCTGACTTGAATCTGAATGCCATATCAATATGGTTCATAACTGTATCTTCAAAAAGAACATCCTGAATACCATTACCTGTGTGGCTTCCTGCTGCAAGACCACCATGGCCTTCACGAAGGAAGTTATCAAACATCCATACTTCTGAGTTTGTCTGGATTTCTGAATCTCTTGCACCCATACCTACTGATGAACCAAAACCTAAGTTATCATCACCTGTATCTGTGAAGTTACCCCAGCAGACTACATTCTGTGAACAGCCATATCCAAGACCATCACCGTTGTTACCATCATATGAGAATACCTTTACATTAGTTGTTGCAATATTTCTTGAATCAAGAATATTAACTGAATGGTTAGATGGGTTCTCAATAGTGATATCACCAACATAAACATTTTCACAGTTTCTCATAATAAGAAGACTTGAACGTGTTGCATATGCAAACTTAAGGTCTTCTCCTGCTACTCCTTCTGTTGCTTTTTTTGCTTCATCTGCTGTCTTGGCACCAAATATTGCGTTAAGCTTGGCTTCATCATATTTACCTGTATTCTTAAGGTACTTATATGCTGAATCCTTTGACTGGATACCCTGATAGAATACATTTACATTACCGCCTCCAACATATCTTGGAAGACCCCAGTTTTCAGTGTCTGTTGGATCACCAGCCTGAGTATTCTTACCCTTGTTAGATGTATAACCATCTTCGTATATAGTTGAACCGGCACCATACTTCCAGCCGTTACCATAAAGAGTACCTGTTCCTGTTACTCTTACGTTCTTTATAGGATTAGACTCATCTGCTGTCATCGCATTGACAAGTCCCCAGCCTCTTGTATCTGTGTAGAATGGATACATGAGAAAACCTATCTCAAAATGGTCACTGTTAGGTGATGCCCATAATGTACCATTAACCTCGAGTGTCATATCACTCTTTAACCATACAGCACCACTGACGAAAACCTTTCCATCTGAGTTTTCAGGTATAACAACCTTTCCACCCTCAGGACATGCATCGATTGCTGCCTGGATAGCCTTTGTGTTACTCTCTATAACTGCATTAATCTCATCATTGTAAGATGTGTAGCCTTCTGTTTCAACTGCACCAAAATCCTTGATATTAACAACCTCTGGTGCTTTAGTTGTTCTTTGCTTTATCTCTTTAGCGCTTCCAAGTTCCTTGCCATCCTTGTCCACAGCTACTACCTTAAATGTATACTCTGTATCTGGTTTAAGTCCTGTTGCTCTGTATGCATGGATATCTACATTAACCATCTCAACATCGCTCTTACCCTGTGTATTATAGTAATCATAGAATGATTCCATATACTTTGCTGCCCATGCAGCGTTTACCTTGTAGTTTTCTCTTGCTGTACCGGCAGACTCACCATTTATGTATACTTTATAATCTGCTACATTATCGTACTTTTCTGGCTTCTGCCACACAAGACCTATACTTGTATCATCATATGCAAGCGTAGGAACCTGTAAATCTGTGATATCACTTGAACCCTTAGTCTTATCAAATAATGGGCTTTCCAGCTCCTTTGTACCAAATGTGTCACTTGATATAACATCAAACACATTCTTGTTGACATACTTGTCATGCCCCTGTGTAGTTGGCAGCCCTGACGCTCCCACTGTCTGCAAAGTGCCGAGTGAACTGACTGTCATAAGTGCTGCAAGTCCCAACGCTGCAGCCTTTCTGAATCTTAACATACTTCCTCCTATCTGCCTTGACTGATATACGTCTGCAATAAAATGTAAATACCATCTTAAACAAAAGAATACTTACTCCCTGAAATATATTCGTTCCCTACACCGAATACGCTAATAACTTTTATATAAGTCTTTTGTTTAAGTGCCTTGAAAATACATCTTTTTTGCAATTTTGTCAATATTTTAAAGAAAAAGTTTTATCTCTTTGTTACTTTTATACAATTTATTATCATTTTACATACTACAAATGAACATACACTTGTCATTTTCTCTAATAAAAAAACTATTCTATTTTTATATAAGTGCTTAAGTATGTTTTTAGCTCTATTATAATCTTTCCACTTTTATCTTCTCTGTCTTATATTTTTTCTTAAAAAAAGAGCCATGGTTTTACCCACAGCTCATTCTCTCTAAATATGAAGGGGGAACAGTAAACATATATTTACTGTTCCCCTTTGATACCTGCTTATGTATTATATAACCTTCTTTACCCATCTTCCACTAAAGAATCTTGTTGTAAATATTATTCCACGTATTGTCCAGTCTGCAAACATACCATACCACACACCAATAGGACCCATACCAAATATTCGTATAAGTGCTATACTTAGCGCAACACGGCAGCCCCACATTGTTATAATCGAGGTTGTCATTGAAAATCTCACATCTCCTGCAGCTCTCATGCCATATGCCGGAACAAAGGATAATACCCATACAAGTGGCTTCACTATTGTTATTGCACCAACCATCTCTATACACATACGTGCACTATCTGTCTCCATTCCTCCAAGCCTTGTAATAGGACCAGCAAATGCATAAACCAGCAGGCACGATGCTATTATTCCAAGCTCTGCTATTCCTGCAAGCTTGACAATATAGTACTTTGCCTCTTCCTTACGGCCTGCACCAAGTGTCTGTCCTACAACTGTCATAAGACACATTCCAACTCCTATTCCGAATATACCATTCACATTTTCCAGTATATTAGTCATCGCCTGTGCTGCTATGGCTGCTGTTCCAAGTGTTGATACTGTTGACTGTATGGCAAGCTTGCCGAACTGGAACATGCTGTTCTCTATACCTGAAGGCACACCTATTGCAAGTATCGACTTAATAAGTCCGAAATCTGGTCTTATAGCCGCATAATCCTTTACAACTATATCAAGCTTAGGCTTTGACAAAGCTATAAATATAACTACCATACAGAACACTCTTGACACAAGCGTAGATATCGCTGCACCAGAAACTCCTAACTTAAACACAAACATCAGAAGTGCATTACCACCTATGTTAAACACGTTTGATATCACTGACACCATCATAGGATATCTTGAGTTACCACAAGACCTGAATATTGCTGAGCCAGCTGAAAAAAGTGCAAGAAATGGATAGCTAAGTGCCGTAAACAAAAAATAATCCACCGCATTATCCATAACCTCCTGCTCAACATGTCCAAATATCAAAGTAAGAAGCGGTCTTCTGAATATAAGCCCAAGTATGGTTATTGCAAGTGATATCACCATAACAGTAAGTACGACCTGTCTTGCAGCCTTATTAGCTCCATCCTTATTTCTCATACCAATATAATGTGAGCATATAATCGCTGCTCCTGTTGCCATTGCAGAAAAAAGCTGCACTATAAGGTTATTAACCGAATCTACCAGCGATACTCCTGATATTGCCTGACTTCCAAGATTACTCACCATCATAGTATCAACCATACCCATAAAAGAGTTAAGAAGCTGTTCTACTACGATTGGTATAAGTAAGGCAAAAAGTGCTTTATTGTGAAACAAAAGGTTATGTTTATCAATATCAAATAGTTTTTTCATACTCATAACGTATCCACTCTCCATAGTTCATTAAAAGCATCTTTTCGGTATACCGGATACAAGCTGCTAATATAAAAGATTAATCCTTTCTTATGGATTAGTCAACCGATACTTATGGATTTATTGTTGGTTTATGCTAATTATGGATTTGTTATAAGTTCTCTTCTCACTACTGTTCAAATACAACTCTTATAGTTGTTCCAGTTCCAAGCTCACTATCAAGCTCTATATGTGCATTATCATGCTTTGCAACTATATGCTTAACAATAGCAAGTCCAAGTCCTGTTCCGCCGGTAAGCTTTGAACGGCTCTTATCAACTCTGTAAAATCTTTCAAATATTCTTTGCTGGTTTTCCTTAGATATACCTATTCCGTTATCCCTGACCTCAATGACAACTGCCCTTTTACTGCTATTTCCATAAGTACCATTATTCACACCGCTTCCGCCACCATCAGCATAAGCTGCAGCCTCCCGCTCATATACAGATACCCAGACTCTTCCTCCAGGATTATTGTATCTTATGGCATTGTCGCATAGATTGTAAATAAGCTCGTCAATCATCTGTCTGTCAGCCATTATACTTATATCTTTGCCTGAAAGATTCATTATCACACCATTTTTCTGGGCATTCAACTCCAGCATCTGTACTGTTGATTTTGCTATTTCATAAAGATTGACACTTTCAAAGGCTTCATCAGAAGATGTTGCATCAAGCTCTGATATCTTGATAATATCATTAATAAGAGTAAGCAGGCGCTGTGAGCTCTTATGTATTTCTGTTGCGAAGCGCTTGGCATCATCACCACCAGCCATTCCACTTTCTATAAGCTCAGAATAACCAGATATTGATGTAAGTGGTGTTTTTAGTTCGTGTGAAACATTCGCTGTGAATTCCTGACGCATATCAGCATTACGCATAATATCCTCATGCTGCTTCTTTATTGTATTAACAAAGGGTACCAGCTCCTTATACACCTTTATAGAATCTGATGCATCCATATTATCTGCCAGAAATTCTATCGGCTCTACGATACTCTTTGTAAGCAGATGTGAGCTTATAGAGCTTATCACAAAAAGAATAACACATAACAACACAGCTACAGGTAATGCACTTATCATAATACTTGTCATACTGCTTACTTCTCTTGAAACTCTTAACACATATCCGTTATCAAGCTCCACTGCATAATAAAATGAATTCTTCTGCAAGGTTTCTGACTTTCTTATATCACTTCCATAGCCATTTCTTCTGGCTTCAACAACCTCTGGTCTTTTATTGTGATTCTCCATATCTGTCACTTCAACAAGATTATCCACAACCGCATATCCCTCAGCATTAATAAATGTAACTCTGAGATTACCATCATAGCTTTCTATTACCTTCTGCTCATTGATATCGTCCGGATCACTTACCATTCCCCACGCATCTGCACCAATAAATATATCAACATAATTGCGCATATCGCCTAAAACCTCGCGCTTTAATATGTTGTAAAATACAAATGTAGATATTGCCATTGCAGATACAATAGTGACAAATGCGAGCAACATACATTGTATGTTAATTCTTTTCTTCATAAGAACTCCTTTTAAGCTTAATGAGCCTCATCATCCATAAAATAGCCCACATTTCTTACTGTCTTTATATAATTACCAGCATCTCCAAGCTTGTGCCTTAATGTCTTAATATGGACATCCAGCGTTCTTGACTCTCCTTCATAATCTGTACTCCATATCCTGTCCATGATATTATCTCTTGTAAGCACGATTCCCCTGTTAAGAGCAAGATACTTTAAAAGCTCATATTCCTTGTATGTAAGTTCAACTGGCTTATCTTCAACATAAGCAACACGCTTCTCATCATCTATGAATAACTGGCCTATTCCTATAAGCTTCTCTTCATCAGTTCCACCAGCCCTTCTAAGCACTGCCTTTACCCTTGATATAAGCTCCATAATTCCAAACGGCTTTGTTATATAGTCATCCGCTCCCATATCAAGACCTTTAACCTTATCTATCTCTGTTGTTTTAGCTGTAACCATAATCACAGGAACTCTTCTGGTTTCTGGAACCTGTCTTAGCTTTCTTAGAATTTCAAGTCCATCTTCATCAGGAAGCATTATATCTAAAAGAACGAGATCTGGAATACGTTCCCTCATCAGCTTATGGAAGTCCTTTCCACTGGCACACTCTATAACTGTATGCCCTGCATTCTTTAACGCAAAGCCTTCAATTTCGCTTATATTATTGTCATCCTCAACTACATATATGTATGCCATATTCATCTTCCCTTCTGTTCTTATACGATTAATAGTAAGTGTATATAAGCTTTACGGCTCTACTACTACTGAAAACTGCGTGTTTCCGGCAGTCTGTATTTTTCCTTATAAGCCTTATAATCCCTTGCAAACTGCTGATTATCTTTATTCTTTATTCCGTCAAGATATTCATGTGCATCGAATTCCAACTGGTCACTCTGAATAACATCCACCGCAATATTAGAACAATGGTCTGCTACCCTTTCCAGATTATTAAGAATATCTGAATGTGCGAACCCTAGCTCAATAGTACACTTACCCTCACGAAGCCTTCTTATATGTCTTGCCTTTAGTTCTACTGCAAGAGTCTCTATAAGCTCTTCTAAAGGTTCAACCTTATCTGCCTCATTTTTACTATTACTCTTAAACGCATCAAAGGATATATCTACCGCTTCTCTCACTGCTGAACTTAATATATCAAGCTCAGTCTCTGCCTTAGGTGAAAACTGCATATTCTTTTGCTGCAACTCTCTTGCTGAATCACATATATTACATGCATGATCTGATATTCTTTCGAAATCTCCTATACAATGTAACATAACATTAAGCATTTCTGAATCCTCTTTTTTTAGATTCTTCGTACTTATCTTCATTATGTATGTTCCAAGTGCATCCTCATATTTATCTGCCCTTGTTTCAAGTTCTCCTACTCGAAGTGCCTGTTCTTCATCATACCCGCCTATAAGCGACATAGATATGAATAAAGACTCACGCGATATATCTGCCATCTTATTGATAACCTGTTTGCAATGCTCTACAGCAAGACTTGGTGCCTCTAAGAATCTGTCATCAAGCAATACGAATTCATTTTCACTTCTTCTATCCATGATTCTTTTTTCATCATCATCAAGCTTAATAGTAGCATATGCCAGCTTCTCAAGCACCTTTCTTAAAGGAAGCAGATATGCTGTTGTTATTATGTTAAATGTGGTATGTATTACTGCTATTCCGAATTCCTGTGCTGTCAGGTTCAAGAATGAAAAGTGTATTACTGCATTTAAAGCATAGAATACTATCATAAATGTAACAGTACCAATCACGTTAAAGTACAGATGAATAATGGCAGCTCTCTTACCATTCTTAGTTGCTCCAATACTTGAAAGCAAAGCTGTAACACAGGTACCTATGTTCTGTCCCATAATAATAGGAAGTGCTGTTGCATAGCTTAATATACCTGTTGAGCATAATGCCTGAAGTATACCTACTGATGCTGATGAACTCTGAATAATAGCTGTAAACAGCATACCTGCAAGCATTCCAAGCACCGGATTAGAAAATGCGGTAAGTATTGATGCGAACTGTGGCACCTCGGCAAGTGGTGCAACTGATGAGCTCATAGCATCCATGCCGTACATAAGAAGTGCAAAGCCTATCATTATCTTTCCTGGATTCTTTAAGCTGTCCTTCTTTAAAAACATCAGAAATATTATGCCAACTGCAGCAAGAACTGGCGAAAATGAGGTTGGCTTTAACAGGCTTATGAATATATTACTGCTTTCAATACCTGTAAGACTCAATATCCAGGATGTTATAGTCGTACCTATATTAGCACCCATTATTACGCCAACTGCCTGGCTAAGCTTCATAATACCTGAATTAACAAAGCCTACAACCATAACTGTTGTGGCTGATGATGACTGTATTACTGCTGTTACGCCAGCTCCAAGAAGTACCGCCTTTATCGGGCTGGATGTAAGCTTTTCCAGTATTTTTTCAAGTTTTCCACCTGAGGCGCCAGTTAATCCTTCACCCAACAGATCCATTCCATACAGGAATATTGCTAATCCGCCTATTAATGATAATACACCAAATATGTCCATATTTCCTCCAAATCTTTGTCTGTTTAATCTGACTTCATTTATTCTTTACATTTTGGAGTGTAATTCACGTATATAAATGTTATATGAACCTTATGTAAATTCTGTGTAAATTCTTATCATAAAATTATTACCACTAAATTATTACCATTAAATTATTGTGGTTTTATATTCTCAATTTATTTCGGTTTATTTATCGTCTGGATGTTCACCTGTTATTGAGAATATAACCCATTCTGATATATTGGTAGCGTGATCGCCTATTCTCTCGAAATACTTTGCAGCCATGAGAAGATCAGATGCCTGCTCACCAACCTCTGCATTCTCATGTATCATATTTATAAGCTCCTTCTTTACCCTGCCAAAAAGCTCATCTACTATATCATCATGTGCTATAACTTCCTTTGCCTTATCCATATCCTTATTAACAAATGCATCTACACTCTGCACAAGCATATACATAGTTTCCTTAGCCATCTGCTGTATATGATCAAGCTTCTTGATATAAGACTGGCTTGAAAGTTCAAGAGTAATCTCTGAAATATCAGAAGCGTGGTCACCTATTCTCTCCATATCTGTAATCATCTTGAGCGCTGATGATATAAGTCTTAAATCTCTTGCAACCGGCTGCTGCTGTAAAAGCAGCTTAAGACACAACTGTTCAATCTCTCTTTCCTGATGGTCTATCTCTTCATCATAATCTATGACAACCTTTGCAAGCTCTGTATCCTGATTCACAAGTGCCTTTACTGTATCTGCTATTGCCTTTTCTATCATTCCACCCATTTCTATAAGTTCATCATTAAGCTGTACTAACTGTCTGTCAAATCTATTTCTCATATTAATCCTCCATTCTTGCGCTGCTTCTTTGCGCATCTCAAGTTTGTGCAAAGCACAAATCACATATATTTCTGTATACAAAAATACCTCCACTATAATACAGCTATGTACATAGTGAAGGTTAAATGTTCAATATACCGGCAGCCTGCTGCCAGTATAATATGCTGTGTGTAAATAAGCAGACATTCAGCTCCTGTCCCTGAATATTATGTATCTTCTGTTAAGTGCCCTTAACGCATTCCTGAAAGCCTTGGCTCTCTTAGGATACTTAAACATAGCACCAACCTTATTATACAGATAGAACATGTATACAAGAACCTTGTTAAACGAACCTATCCTGTCCTTGGTTGTGTGTCCATATCTTGTTCCACCAACCTTAGGATGATTCTCCTCCTTGTAATATACAATCAAGTCATCAACTGTCCTTATTGTTTCAGGGAGCAGTGCATATCCAAGACCTACACAATCACTGCCATGTGCATCACTACCTGCTGTAAGTGGTACTTTGCAGTCGCTTGCAAATCTTCTGGCATATCTGTTGCTTTTATTACTTTCACAGGCATTATAACCTTCAACGAAATCAAAATGTACCATATGTGCAATCTGCTTTGGCTGATTCCAATACATAGTAGAAGCAAAGCTCATAAAGGGTTCTCCATAAGGATGTGCCGGACCTAATATTCCATCGCTGCAATGAACTATATAAATAAGCTTATCCAGAGTCAGACCTTTATATCTTAGTAATTCATACACCTCATCAGGAGTATCTGATGGAAGTATAACTATAAAATGTCCGAATTCAAGACTATCATACTCTATACCTCTTAAAACAACGAAATCATCATACTTCTTTCCCGAATTCACATATGCTTCATAACCACCATATGAGTCATGGTCTGTTACAAGCATTCCACCGAAGCCCTTACTTCTTAATATCTCAATGTAATCTTCTATATTAACCTTTGCATCTACTGAACCCTCAGCCGTATGACAGTGCATATCAAACTTTACATATTTCATATATCTATAACCTTTGCCCTTCTTAATTAGTATTAACTGTTTTATGCCTTATTTATGCTCATTATACTTCCATACTATACTAATAACAAGTGACAAAAATATGAAATATCAGCCAAAACGTCCTGTTATATAATCCTCTGTTTTCTTGTTCTTAGGCATTGAGAATAGCTGCTCTGTATTTCCATATTCAATCATTTCTCCTAACAGGAAAAACGCTGTATTATCAGATATTCTTGTTGCCTGCTGCATATTATGAGTAACCATTACAATGGTATACTTATCCTTAAGTTCTATTGCCAGATCCTCTATTCTTGATGTCGATATAGGATCAAGTGCTGAGGTAGGTTCATCCATAAGAATTACTTCTGGTTCTACCGCAAGTGTTCTGGCAATGCACAATCTCTGCTGCTGTCCACCTGATAAACCAAGCGCTGATTTCTTTAATCTGTCCTTTACCTCATCCCATATAGCAGCCTGCTTTAAGGCTCTCTCAACAATTATATCAAGATCTGCTTTCTTATGTACTCCAAACAGTCTTGGACCATATGCTATATTATCATACACGCTCTTAGGAAAAGGATTAGGCTGCTGGAATACCATTCCAACTCTGTGTCTTAATGTTATATCATCCATATCTGTGAATATATTATTTCCATCAAGACGTACATCTCCATCTATAGTCACATTATCAACAAGATCATTCATTCTGTTAAGTGTCTTTAAAAATGTTGACTTACCACATCCAGAAGGACCTATAAAGGCAGTTATCTGATTCTTCTTAATATTCATATTAATGTCTTTTAATGCATGAAAAGCCCCATAGTGAAGATTAAGGTGACTAATCTCAAACTTATTATCATCGCTGCCGGCTGCTGTAAATATTCCCGAACTATTAAATGTATTATCCATATATGTTCCTCATTTCTATATTAAAAATTATGTATATATCGTATATACCTTTTCAGACCTTCCAAATATATTGCATCTGCTTTATGCCTTTTCTCCGGCATTCTTCTTATTAATCTTATTGCTTAATATATTGGCACCAATACTGAATGCAAGCACAAGTATAAGAAGTACTGCTGATGCAAGATTCGCAAGATTCTGGTCTTGTCCGTTTACCTGCAGATCCCATATCTGTAAGGAAAGCGTTTCTGCTGAACGGAAAGGATTAAGAGGACACGTAGAAGATGAAAGATTCCAGTTAGACCATCTTATATTCGTACCTGAACCTGTTGTATACAGAAGTACTGCTGCCTCACCAAAGCCACGTCCTGCTGCAAGAATAACACCTGTCATAATTCTTGGAAGGCAGGCTGGCAATAATACATGGAATATAGCCTGCCAGCGTGTTGAGCCAAGTCCCATACTAGCTTCGAAGTAACCCTTTGGAAGTCCCTTAATAGCATCCTCTGTTGTAGTTGTTATAAGTGGCAGTGTTATTATTGATACTGATAGTGCTCCTGCCATAAGGCTCTTATCCATTCCCATAATAACAAGGAATATAAGATATCCAAAAAGTCCTACTACGATTGATGGAAGAGATGAAAGAGTTTCTATACATATTCTTATAAACTTTGTAACAGTTCCTCCCTTAGCGTACATAGCAAGATATATTCCTGCAAAGGTTCCGATTGGAACTGTTATAAGTAGTGATAAAAATACAAGATACAACGTATTAAACAACTGGTTTCCTATGCTTCCTCTTCGCGCAAATCTGAACATAGATATATCTGCGCCGATAAAGCCCTTAATAATTACATATCCTGCAAATGCAGCTAAAAGAACAAAAAAGAAGACTGCTATGGCGTAGAATATGACTGTCATTATGCTGTTTTGTGCCTTTGCACGTTTAATTCTATTCATAAATATATGCTCCTTTAATCCTGCTTTGCCGATGTTAACGCACTCTTTTTAGAGACGGCCTTAGCTCCTGCATCCTCTGGTTTCTTTCTTGATAATATATGTATAAGGAATATGAATAATAATGATATGATAAACAGCAGTAAAGCAAGTGTCCACAACGCAGTCTTTGTTTCTCCGCCTTCCATAGCATTACCCATCTGGGCTGTTATTTCTGTTGTAAGTGACTTAGTTGTAGAGAATATGCTTTCAGGAAGTGCTGTTGTCTGTCCTATAACCATAGCTACCGCAAGTGCCTCACCAAAAGCTCTGGCAAGACCAAGTATTATTCCTGAAAATATGCCTGAGGCTGAAGCTGGTAGTACAATCTTGTATATGGTCTGCCAGCGTGTTGAACCCATACCATAGGCTCCCATCCTGTAATCCTTAGGAACTGCCCTTATTGCATCTGCTGCAACGCTTGTTATCGTAGGAAATATCATTATTGCAAGCACAAGTCCTGCTGCAAGTATCGAATGTCCTACCTGCCTATGAAATATATCCCTTATAAAAGGAACTAAAACTGTAAGTCCTACCCATCCATATACAACTGATGGAATTCCTGCAAATATCTGTATTACAGGACGATAGAATTTCTCACCGAACTTAGGAGCAATTTCTGTCATAAATATAGCTGAGCCAAGTGCAAATGGTGTTGCTATAAGCAATGCAAGTCCACATGTACTAAGTGAACCAACTATAAATATAAGTGTACCTACGCTTCCTCCACCTTCCATATTATCAACCGGTGCCCAGTCTGATGAAAAAAGAAATTCTCCTATTGAATGATGGAACTTTAAAAACGTTCCAGAGCCCTTGTATACAAGGAATCCACCTATTCCCAATGTAATAACTATAACGAACAAGCCACACATTGTAACTATACTCCGCCACAGATATTCCCTGGTAAACATACCTCTCTTACTGTTCATACATTCTCCATTCTAATGTCTGCTATATCACGATTATAGGCAGGCACCACAGATATTATCGTGCCCGCCTCTTTATAATCTCTTATGCAGTATCATTGCTGACTACATTGCTAACTGCATTACTATCTGGTCATCAACATATATATTTTACAAGTTAATTAATATTTATAATTAGTGTTCCTTAACTGTCATCTTAGAAGATACGCCGTATCCTAAGGCTTCCATTTTCTTACCATATTCATCTGACATAATGTAATCAAGGAACTTCTGAGATACTTCATCAGCATTGCCCTTTGTATACATATGCTCATATGTCCATACCGGATACTTTCCAGCGTATGTATTCTCAAGTGTAGGCTCTACACCATCAATTGATACTGTATCAACACCAGGATTGCTTACAAGATATGATAAAGCTACATATCCGATTGCGCCCTTTGTTGTCTTTACATTCTGTAAAAGGACACCTGAATCATCTGTTTCCATAGACTTGTTAGATGCTTCGCTTGCACCGTCAAGTGCGTACTTCTTAAATGTTGCTCTTGTACCTGAAGATTCTGGACGTGTAATAAGTACGATTGCTTCATCAGCACCACCAACTTCTTTCCAGTTCGTAATCTTACCTGTGAAGATATCTGTAAGCTGTGCCTTTGTAAGATTCTTAACACCGCTTGCTGTTACATCCTTGTTTACGATAGGTGCCATAGTTACAACACATACCTTATGGTCTACAAGTGCTGAAGCCTTTGTTGCATCAAGCTTTTCTGCAGCTTCTACATCTGAGTTACCAATATTAACTGTTCCTTCTGAAACCTGCTTAAGACCTTCACCAGATCCACCTGCATCAATTGTGATATTTACATCTGGATATTTTTCATTAAAAAGATCTGCCGCATCATCTACAAGTGGCTTAAGTGCTGAAGAACCTGCTGCTGTTATACTTCCGTTAAGCTTTTCTGCCTTTGCGCTGTCATTTCCATTATCTGAACTGCTGCTTCCACAGCCTGCTAATGCTCCTACCATACATACTGTACTTAACGCAATAGCTACACTCTTTTTCCAATTAAACTTTCTCATAATTATCCTCACTTTTCCTTCTGACTGCCTTCTGACTGCTTATGTCTGATTTTTTCAATTTCTAATCCGTATCTGATTTCTTATATCTAATCAGCTTTACAGTCTGTTTTTCAAACTATTGTTTTTATCAACTGATTACAAGACTTAAGCCATAACAGGTGTTACGTACCATCCGTTATCAACTTTACCTGTACCTCATTGACAGTTAACAGAATAACAACAGTATGTAAAATGTAATACCATGTGCATGGGAAATCTGTGTAAAGTATTCGTAAATTGATATAAGCTGCAAAAAAAATATCGCCAGCCATAAACTGACTGACGATACTAAAATTTTATTATTTATCATTTAACTTAATTTATTTCATTTTAACTTAACCAATGTTAAAATGCAAGTTTTTAAGTTATTTTAATTATTGCAATTCTGCCTTCCTGCTTAATACTCTGTATTCAATAAACTTTTCTAATATAAACAGGCAGCCTATAATCAAAGGCATAAAGACACTTATATCTATCAGGCTTCCACCTTGATTATCCGGATCTATTACTCTTATAAATATAGCTGCCATCTGCCCTGTTATAACGAAGGGGGCTACTATACGTGCTGTTAATATAAGCTTTACACGCCTTAACACTGATATATCCACAGGTATGTACCTGTATTTTTCAAATATATTAACGCTCCTTCCGTTTTCTCTCACATATGACACATATGCAGTCGCACCATGATATACAACAAATATAAATATTGTCAACATAATCATAACCTTCTTATCGTCTGATGAATAATCATACTTAAAACCATACATAGTCGATATAAATACACTAAAAATAAAGCCAAGATAAATAACTATATATGCCCCTTTTGTTTCTTTTACCATACGCTTTTTCCAGTTTTCCCGTTCTGCTTTTAGCAGCATTCTTATGTCTGTATCCATATACGCCCTCTTTTCTGTGCTTATTTTTTACAGTTTCTTTTTGCCATTTTTTGCATATTCTACATGACACATATCTGCATCATTCTATATAGCTTCCCTAAGTGAATATCTCCCCTCTTCCACATCCATAATATAATCAGCTATCTTGGAAATGTCTTCATCAAGATGTGTCGCCATAAGAATAGTCATATCATATTCAGCTATGAATTCCTGTAATATCTTTAGAAAATCATCTCTGAATACAGGGTCAAGATTGGCAGTCGGCTCATCCAGTAATAACACCTGCGGTCTGTATGCTGCTGCAAATGCAAGCTGATACTTAAGCATTTCTCCTGTTGACAGATTTCCTAAGCTTCTGCCTGAATTAATATTCAGATTTTTAAGCATTTTACGGTATTCATCGCTGTTCCAGTTTTTATAAAATGGTGCATACAGCCTTTCATTCTCATATGCATCCTCTTCCATAAAAAATGTTCTCTCCTGCGAAACAATGCCTGTTATATTTTTTATCTGTGTTCTGTTCTTTACCACATCAATGCCATCTATGTAAATATTTCCCTGCATTTTATCATACATCCCAAGAAGCATACGAAGCATTGTTGATTTACCTGCTCCGTTATCTCCCTGTATGCCCACGATGTAGCCTTTAGAAATATTTATAATTGCCGGCTTTATAGAGAACTTTCCTAACTTTAACGCTGCATTTTCAATTCTTATTATAATTTCTTCCATCACTTTTCCCCCAGCACACGAACCATATCAATCACATCCTCCAAGGTCATGCCCGCATTGACACATTCCTCTAAAATATCTGACATACGGTTTTCTATATTCATCATCTGTTTTTCTCTTAAATGGTCATTTTTCTGCTCGCATACATAAAATCCCCTTCCGGGAACAGACTCAATAACGCCTTCCTTTTCCAGCTCCTCATATGCACGCTTTGTTGTAATAACACTTACAGCAAGCTCTTTTGCAAGCACTCTTATGGACGGCATGCCTTCCCCAGCCTTAAGCTCACCATTTATCACTGCATCCCTTATCTGATTGACAATCTGTTCATATATTGGCATATTTACTGTATTTGAAATAACTATTTTCATATATAACCTCTATTATATTTTTTTAATATATTCGTAATCTGCCATACTGCTAAACATTTTATCCTGATACTTTATCCTGCATACCAGAATAAGAATCACAGAACTTACTATAACCAATAAGACAATAATTACATTAACGCTCTCTGTACCTGCTGTCTTATCTGCAGCCATCATAAACGATACTACCATTGCTAATTTTATTCCAAATGTTAACCAGAAACTGCACACACTTCTTTTAACTATATATAGTGAAAATATATTACTATACAACAAGCTTGCTGATAATATAACCTCGCATAAACACACAATAAGCGCTGATGTATTTCCTCTCATATATTCGATACATCCAAATGGTAATACAAAAATGATAATCAACCATACATATACAGCAAAAAACTTATACCGCTGGCCCTTCCTTATAAGGTCTTTTCTCTGCTCTTTGGTATACGGTGCAATATACATATAATCAGAAAGCACAAATCCTTGTAATCCTGATGTGGCAATCTCTGGATTGCAGGTTACAAGCAAAAAGGTATTCAAGGTATATATATACACGTAACCACTAACCATAAAAACAGACCAGCATACAACTGCTATTAACGAACTAATAAGTGAAATATAACTATTCCTTAAAATATTTCTCTGCAATAGCTTCGGCATTTTTCTCCCCTCCTTTTACAAAATAATACATAAACTCCCTGATATCAGGTATATGTTTTTCCAATCCATCTTCTATTCTGTACCACTTTGAATTAACTACCATGGCACTTGTGCTGTAAGTGTTCTTTTCCTTATATACAACCGCTTCATCCGGTATAAGGTTACACTTATAATCCTCACCAGTAACAATCCTGAAACGCTCACACATTTTATAGCTTTCTGTATAAAATAACATTCTACCCTTCTGCATATATGCAATATAGTCGGCAATCCTGTCAAGCTCTTCCGTTATATGTGTCGCTATAAGTATGCTTTTTTCCCCATCTGCTACAAGCTCCGTACACAGCTTAAGGAACTTTTCCCTGAAATGCTTATCAAGCCCGGCAGTCGGTTCGTCAAATAAAAACAGCTTAGCATTATGTGATAGTGCAAACGCTAACTGTGTCCTTGTTTTCATCCCCTTAGAAAGCTTCTTATATTTCTGTTTTTTATCAAGTCCGAATTCTTCAATATAATTAAGATACAATTCAATATTGAAGCTATGATATAACTGTCCATAGAACTTTCCTATCTGCCATAATCTCATATTTCCGTCAAAAAAGCCGTCATCCGCAAATACTATTCCAAGCCTTTCCTTGGCTGCCGCCTCATTAAGCCGCATATCACAGCCGTCTATCACTATACTTCCGGATGAACTGTAAAGTCCCATAAGTGTACGCATAAGTGTTGTTTTGCCTGATCCGTTTTCGCCAATCAACCCACAAATATGTCCTTTGGGAATGTGGAATGTCATATTATCAAGGAGATATGAATTGCTGTCGGGATTTATTTTATTAAGATTACTGACTTCTAACATGTAGCGTCCCCCCTGTCTTTTTGGTAGTTTATAAAATTGTCCGTTTTATTATTTTTATGTGATATAACACCATGTGATTAGTACAGCATTCATATTTTAACTTATTTTTATAAATACATATTATAAAACAGAAAAACTGTACACGTACTGTATATATTAATATATACAGTACATGTACAGTTTTGTCAAGAGCTTGTTGTCTAATTAAAAATCTTATTAAAAATCTCCTGGCTTTACATTAGCTGGAAGTAATGATTCATATTCTTCACCAGCCTTTGACTTATTAAAGTCTTCTTTTATCTTCTTCTGCAGTTCAGGAGATTCTATTACTTTTAATGCTGCCTGTGCAAGGATACTTGCTGCCCTGTGCATACCCTTATGTGCTATGCTGCTTTTTCCCTGTGCAACTACTGACCAGCCATGCATAGTGCTGTCCTTTGCCATAGTTGTTACTGTTATGGAACCCGTAGGAGCTATCCAGCTTACATCTGCAACATCAGTACTTCCTATTGGAATACTTTTCTTTCCTTTTTCATATGAAGCATCTATATTATCTTTTAAATCATATTCCTTAGAATTAAACTGGCTTGCATATTTATATTCCTCATCTGTGTATTCTACTAAAGGACTATCTATTATGCTGTCCTCCATAACAATATCCATTGCCGGAACTGAAAGAAAATCTGCATATGCGCTGACAACTTTTATATCGACCTTCGTTCCTGTCATAAGTGCTGCACCTCTTGCCACGTCCGATACTCTTTCTATAAGCTCCTTAACATACGATGCCTTTGGGGCACGTAATGCATATAAAAGTGTTGCCTTATGTGGAACTATATTCGGTGCACTTCCACCTGCATTAAGATATGCATAATGCATTCGGCTGTCTGTTTTAACATGCTCTCTTAAATAATTAACTCCCACATTCATAAGCTCGCAGGCATCAAGAGCACTCCTTCCATCCTCAGGACAAGCTGCTGCGTGTGAACTTTTTCCTGTAAAGTCATATATAACCCTGACATTAGCAAGTGTTTTATTCATGATTCCTGTTTCAAACATTGGATGCCATGCATAAGCAAAATCAACATCATCAAAACAGCCTTCTCTTACCATAAATGCTTTTCCTGCACCACTCTCCTCAGCCGGACATCCATAATAACGTACAGTAGCCTTTATATTGTTCTCTTCTATATATTGCTTTATAACACAGGCAGCCTCCATAGCACCTGTTCCTAAGAGATTATGTCCACATCCATGTCCTGCTTTGCCCTCTTCTATGGCATTCTCATATGGGCAGTCTGCATACTGGCTTAGTCCAGGAAGTGCATCGAATTCTCCTAAGAATGCAATAACCGGCTTTCCTTCTCCTGCTTCTGCAACAAATGCTGTCTTAATTCCAGCTATTTCCTCAGTTAACCTGAAGCCTCTTTCCTTAAGAAACTCTATTTGTATCCTGGAAGACTGGAATTCCTGATATCTCGTTTCAGGATGCTCCCAGATTGCATCACTTACTTCCTCAAACTCCTTAGTATGCGCTTTAAGAATTTCATTTAATCTTTCATTCATATTAATTCCTCATTTCTATTCTTTTTTTGCAAATTGTATCAGCTGCTAATACGCTTTACCCCTATTATACATAAAAAAGCAAAGTACGCCTGTATCAATACAATACAAAGTGCCTTTGCTTTACTGCTATAAAAAAATATATAATTAAAGTATTATATACGCATATATATCCTACGCTCAAGAACTAATTGCTTAAGCATTTACACATCCGCTGGATTTACATGCACCATTATATGCTTTACCTTAGGAAAGCTCTTCTCTATGTCATCGTGCACTGTTTCGGCTATTGTATGTGCCTTGCTAAGTGTATACGAGCCATCTGTTTCTATCTCTAAATCCACATATATCTTATTACCGAATATACGTGTCTGGAGCATGTCGATTCCTAATACATCCTCATGCTTCATAACACATTCCCGTATCTGGCTGACTGTAGCATCATCACATGCGTGATCCACCATCTTATCTATAGCATCCTTGAATATGTCATAGGCTGCCTTTATGATAAATACGAATATTATCAGACTGGCGATTGAATCCATAATAGGAAAGCCTAATCTTGCACCAGCAATACCTATGAGTGCTCCTATTGATGAAAAGGCATCTGAACGATGATGCCATGCATCCGCCATAAGCGCACTTGAATCTATCTTTTTGGCGTTGTATCTTGTATACCAGTACATAGCTTCCTTACTTACTATTGATACAATAGCTGCAACAAGCGCAAGAACACCTGGAACTACTATGTTGTTATAATCTCCGCTGGTTATATTTTTAAGTGCTGCAGCTCCTATTCCAAAGCCTGTTATAAACAATACCATGGAAAGCACGATTGCAGCAACACACTCTAGTCTTTCATGTCCATAAGGGTGTTCCTTATCTGCTTTCTTTGAAGCAAGTTTTATTCCAATAATAACGACAAATGTACTAAAAACATCAGATGCCGAGTGTATGGCATCACTTATCATCGCATTGGAATGTGCTATAAAACCAGCTATAAGCTTCATAACTGACAGCAGTATATTACCAATAATTGTTACGAAGGATACCTTATTAGCTACTCTCTGGAATTCATCCTCAGCGACAATTCCGTTATGTATGTCAGATGTAGCCTGGATACTTCCTGATACATTTTTTTTCTTTTCCATTGTTTCATTCCTCCTGTTAATAAGACTTATCCGACTTCGCATGTATAAATATAAATACAAACATCAGTATTAATATATTCATATATGTTATATCTATGTAACCCTATAACACTAAGATATGTGGGAGTTGTATGCGAAATACATATAATAATAAAGATATAAAAACACCCACGAATCAGTATTAGCAACTACTGTCCCGTGGATAGAAAAGATTCCACTGTCACGCGTGTGACCCGACTCCTGGATTATACTTTTATATTATCATGTGATTTAATCTTATTTTCACATAACAGGCATAAGATATCATATAATCCCGGTCTGCTCAGTTTGTACTGTAGATTTATATGCAGTGCAAAGAGTTTATTATTGTATATCACGCGTATATATTGTTTGTCAAGTATAACATTATTTATTGTAATCTAACATTTGTTTGATTACATCTATCACCCATTTATCGATTCATTTATCAACAAACTTCACTTGAATAAAATATTAATTTACCGGCAATTATAATTCTTATCGGCAAAATATCCCGCATATTCATTGTATGAAAAGTTGAGATATTTTGCCGGTAATGATATAATAATTCCTGTTAATAATTATGATGGAGGTGAATACAATGTATCTAAATGTCAAAGAAACTGCAGAGAAATGGAAAATTTCCGAAAGAAGTGTACGAAATTATTGTTCACATGGAAAGATACCCGGCGCTATTATTGACGGTAAATCATGGAAAATACCCAAAAATGCAGTTAAACCAGTCAGAAAGAAAAGAAACGCAATGATACCCAGAGATTTACTTACCCGTCTTACTATTGAAAAAGAATCCGGAATTTCCGGTGGAATATACCATAAAATTCAAATTGATTTAACTTATAACTCCAATCACATCGAAGGCAGCCAGCTTTCACATGACCAGACAAGATATATTTTTGAAACTAATACAATAGGCATACAGAATGAAACCATCAATGTTGACGATATAGTTGAAACCGCTAATCATTTTAAGTGTATTGACTTAATCATTGATTTAGCCAACTATCCTCTAAGTGAATCTCTTATCAAGCAGCTTCATCTGATATTAAAGTCAGGTACTTCTGATAGCAGGAAATCCTGGTTTGCTGTCGGTGATTACAAAAGGATTGAAAATGAAGTCGGTGGCATGCCAACTACAAAGCCTGAAAATGTATGCAAAGAATTAAAGGCTTTACTTAAAAGTTATAATAATATAAAGCAAAAATCTCTAAAAGAAATAATCGAATTTCATTATGAATTCGAAAAAATACACCCATTTCAAGATGGCAATGGTCGTGTTGGCAGATTAATTATGTTTAAGGAATGCCTTCGCAATGGCATAACTCCATTTATTATAGAAGATGATATAAAGGAATTTTATTACCGTGGATTAAAGGAATGGAAAAACGAACAGGGATATTTAGTTGATACCTGTCTTACCGCTCAGGATAGATTTAAGACTTATCTTGATTATTTTGGCATTGAGTATAAAGATTAATAAAAATTAGTGGATGATAAAAACTATTTCTGTCATCCACTAATTTAATTTACTTTTTAATAGTTTCTAATAAACCATTCTTAAACTGATTACTTTATAAGGCTTTCCTTAATCTTAACAACTGCCTTATGAATGTTAACTGGTTCATCCATTGTGCAGTTAGGACGATGAATATCATTAGTAAAGTATACTGTGAATTCACCTGGATGTAATGTTATGAACTGCTCATTCTCTACATCTGCATAGAATATATTATCCTTACCTGCTGGTTCTTCACCTGTTACGCCTGGAAGAAGTGGTGCATAGCCCTGTACTTCCTTTCCTGTGAAAAGATACTGGATATCAATATAATTTCTATGGCTTTCTGCTCTCTTATTCTCTACTGGAGCTGTTGTCTGATCCTGGATAAGTACGAAGATGTTATCTCCATCAAGCTCGTATCTTCCTACTGGAAGCTCTGCTGTTTCTGGCTTAGCAAGAAAGTCAAGTGCTGTCTTTATTGCTGCTGGATACTGATAATTTCCTTCTTTTGCATTAAGTGATGCGTAAATCATTATAAAATCTCCCTTCGTATCTGTTTGTAAAACTCTATATAAAATGTATCACTTAAATGATAAAGTTTCAACACTTTTCTATTATTTCAGACATTAATAAAACACGGATATATGTCATGTACAATCTTTCGATTATCACATAGCATAATATCCGTGTATACTGCTATTTACTAGAAGAAATATCATATATGGCCGGCATAAAACCATATTCTTATTAATTATTCCTGAATAGCCTTAAATGCTTCATCAAGATCCTCAATGATATCGTCAATGTTCTCTGTACCGATTGAAAGTCTGATTGTGTTAGGCTTAATTCCCTGGTCAAGAAGCTCTGCTTCGTTGCACTCTGAATGTGTTGTGCTTGCTGGATGTATAGCAAGTGACTTAACATCGGCTACATTTGCAAGAAGTGAGAATAATTCAAGATTATCAATGAACTTCTGTGCTTCTGCAGCTCCACCCTTGATTTCAAATGTGAAGATAGAACCACCACCGTTAGGGAAGTACTTCTTGTAAAGTTCCTGCTGCTTTGCATTAGTTGAGATAGATGGATGGTTAACCTTTTCTACTAATGGCTGGTCTTTTAAGTACTGAACTACCTTTAATGCATTCTCAACGTGTCTTTCTACACGAAGTGATAATGTTTCAAGTCCCTGAAGGAAGATGAAAGAATGTATAGGTGAAATAGTTGCACCTGTATCACGAAGCAGGATTGCTCTGATATATGTAACAAATGCTGCTGGAGCTGTATCCTTAGCAAAACTAACACCATGATATGATACATTTGGCTCTACTAACCATGGGAACTTATCCGCTGCTGCAACCCAGTCAAACTTACCACTATCCACGATTACACCACCAAGTGTTGTACCATGTCCGCCTATGAACTTAGTTGCTGAATGAACTACGATATCAGCACCATATTCGATAGGTCTTACAAGATAAGGTGTTGCAAATGTATTATCAACTACAAGTGGAATATTATGTGCATGTGCAATCTTGGCTATTCTTTCTATATCAACTACCTCTGAGTTAGGATTGCCAAGTGTTTCAATCTGTACTGCCTTTGTGTTAGGTCTGATAGCAGCTTCAATAGCATCATAATCAAATGGATCTACGAATGTAGCTTCAATTCCATAATCTGGAAGTGTATGTGCTAAAAGGTTGTATGTTCCACCATAAATATTCTTAGCTGCTACGATATGGTCACCTGCGTGTGCAAGTGCCTGGAAAGCATATGCAAGTGCTGCTGCTCCTGAACCAACTGCAAGTGCTGCCACACCACCCTCAAGTGCTGCGATTCTCTTTTCAAATACGTCCTCTGTTGGATTAGTAAGACGTCCATAGATGTTACCTGCATCCTTAAGGCCGAATCTGTCTGCTGCATGCTGGCTGTTATGGAATACATATGATGATGTAAGATAGATTGGAACTGCTCTTGCATCTGTAACTGGATCAGGCTGTTCCTGTCCTACATGTAACTGTAATGTTTCAAACTTAAGATTTCTGTCTTCATAATGTTTTTTTGCCATAATGATATCCTCCATATAATAAATATTAGTTGTCAGTTGTTATTTACATACCATTGTGATATGTTATTTCGTCGTTGACATTATAATACACACTTTAACCTAGTAGGTCAATAGTAAATATTATTCCTAATATTTATTATACGTTATAGCTTTTAGCTATAATATTATCTGACACAGCCTATCAGCTCTTTAACATCTGCAATTCCATTGCGTGCACAGTAATCTTTTATTCCATCAATAACCTTTATAGTAGTCATAGGATCATTAAAGTTAGCTGTACCAACTGAAACCATAGTTGCACCAGCCATAAGGAATTCAAGTGCATCCTCTGCACTGGCGATTCCACCCATACCTATGATTGGAAGCTTTACTGCATTAGCTGTCTGATATACCATTCTTACTGCAACAGGCTTGATAGCTGGACCTGAAAGTCCTCCTGTCTTGTTTGCTACCGCAAATGTTCTTCTGTTAATATCTATCTTCATGCCTGTTATAGTATTAATAAGTGACACAGCATCAGCTCCACCAGCTTCTACTGCCTTTGCCATTTCTGTAATATCTGTAACGTTAGGACTTAATTTCATAATAACCGGCTGCTTTGCAACCTTCTTTACTGCCTTTGTTATACGCTCTGCCATAGCAGGAACCTGTCCAAAGGCTATGCCGCCCTCCTTGACATTAGGGCATGATATATTGATTTCTAACATATCTACTGGCTGCTCACCTAACTTTTCAACAGCATCGACATAATCCTCTTCTGTTTTTCCACAAACATTTACAATTATACGAGTATCATACTGCTTAAGAAATGGTATATCTCTTTTAACAAATGTATCAAGTCCCGGATTCTGAAGTCCGATAGCATTTATCATGCCGCCATATGTCTCTGCAATTCTTGGTGTAGGATTACCTGGCCATGGCACATTCGCTACGCCCTTGGTTGTAACAGCTCCAAGCCTGTTTAAATCCACATATTCACAATATTCCATACCCGAACCAAATGTTCCTGAGGCTACTGTTACAGGATTGTTGAATTCTACGCCTGCGATATTCACCTTCATATTAACATCAGCAGGGTTAAGCTGATTAACTTTAGCTGCCATTATAATTCTACCTCCTTAACATTAAATACTGGTCCTTCTTTACATACTCTCTTATTATTAACCTGTGAATGCTCATCCTTTTCTGTTGACTTACATACACACGCAAGACATGCACCTATTCCACACGCCATCTTTTCTTCAAGTGATACATAGCAAGGGATGTTATTGCTTAAAGCATATTCTTTAATAGCGCGAAGCATTGGTGTTGGACCACATGCAAATATTATATCTCCAGTAATATTATTCTGTCTTACCGCATCAAGAACATTGCCCTTAGTTCCTACACTTCCATCTTCTGTTGCAACTGTTACGTGTGAATATTCATCAAACTCTGACTTTAAGAAAAGCTGTCCATCCCTGTAGCCCAATACAGCCTCTGTATCACATTCAAGCTGCTTTGCAAGCTCAAGCATTGGTGGAATACCTATGCCGCCGCCAAACAGAATTGCCTTCTTAACTGGTCTGTATTCTTTCTTAAATGTGCATACTCCATCCTTACATTCGTGTACACTGACATTCTCTGCCTCTTCAAATATCGCTTTTATATCATATCCATTACCAAGTGGTCCCTGGATATCAAGAGTCTGGCCTTCTCTCATCTGTGAGAACTCCTTTGTTCCCTTTCCGGCTATACGATATACTATTCTTAGCTTATCATCATCTATTCTGCATATACTTATTGGTCTTGGCAGAAGTCTTGAGCCATCGTTTGAATATACTGATATAAACTGGCCTGGTCTTGCTTCCTTTGCTATTTTCTCTTGTTTAAGCCACATTTCATATACACCGTCTGCAAGACAGGCTGTACTGATTATGGCAGCATTTTCTCTGTATGACATATTAATCCTCATTTCTGCGCACGCTTTTCGTATATTGGTTGTGTGCCGGGTGCGCGCAGGCACTTATAAATATCCATGCTTTTATCAGCAATCGCAATATACCACATTTCCATTACATATTGTGTACTTTATTTTACCATAAAGCTCCTGACCTATAAAAGGTGTATTGGAGGCTTTAGATGCAAAGCTTTCTCCTACAATCCACTTTTCATCAGGTGCATAGATAACTATATCTGCTGCTGTGCCTTCCTTGATATATCCTTTATCCATCTTATAAAGCTTTGCAGGGTTTATTGTCATTTTGCAAAGAAGCTCCTTCATCGTAAGCCTTCCTGTCTTTACAAGCTTAGTTACTCCTAGTGCCAGGGATGTCTCAAGACCTGTCATTCCACTAGGTGCCGCCTTAAACTCCTTGTCCTTTTCCTCACGGCTGTGTGGTGCATGGTCTGTTGCTATTATGTCTATCGTTCCATCGGCTAACGCAGCTATTATAGCCTGTCTGTCCTTTTCTGTCCTTATAGGTGGATTCACCCTTGCAAGTGTTCCCTTTTCAAGCACTACATCTTCTGTTAATGAAAAATGCTGAGGTGTAGCCTCTGCATGTACATCTGCACCTAACCTCTTAGCTGTTCGCACAAGTTCAACTGATACTTCTGAGCTTATATGCTGTATACATATGGTAGCGCCTGTTTCAAGTGCAAGCATGCAATCTCTGGCAACCATAATATATTCTGAAAGTGCTGGTGCACCTCCTAAGCCTAACTTATCAGATACCACTCCCTTGTTGATTCCCTGTTGTTCTATAAATGCTGGATTCTCCTCATGAAAGCTGAGTGGCATATCAAGCTTCTTCGCCTCTTCCATAGCCTTCTTTACTAACAGCTCATCCTTAAGTGGTATTCCATCATCTGTAAATACATATGCTCCTGCCTCTTTAAGACTCTTAAAGTCTGTGAGCTCTTCGCCCTTAAAGCCTTTGGATACCGCTGCAGCTGAATATACATTTATAGGCGTGGTTTTTCCCTTATCCAGAACATACTTAAGTGTTTCAACATTGTCTATCACCGGCTTCGTATTAGCCATGCACATAACCGTAGTGAATCCGCCTGCTGCCGCAGCCTTAGCTCCTGTTTCAATATCCTCCTTATATGTAAAACCGGGATCCCTGAAATGTACGTGTGTATCAATCAGTCCCGGAGCAACTATCATACCCTTTGCATCAATAACCTGCTCATAATTATCAATGGCATTTTCCCCATCAAGTGCTTCTGATTCTTCATCAACACAGCCTATTTTCTTTATTATTCCAGCTTCTATAATGATATCTGCATAGTCCTCAAATCCACTTGCTGGATCTATTACATAGCCATTCTTTATTAGTATCATTGTTTGAACTTCCTTTCCGCTTATAGATATATTAACATAATGTATCTATGAGCTTTAATCACTTACATACTCTCTTCTCGTTCCTGAATATATTGATATCAGCATATCTTTTATTTCTTTATCATCTTTAAATACTTCCAAAAAAGCGGCTTTACCAGCAATTACAACTGATACTGCCGCTTTCTTCTGCGTTAAATATAACTCTGAACCATCAGCATGTATAATATGCTCACAGCGAAACTATCGTTTTTAATATTACTTTCCAAGTGCTCCATTAATATCTGCTATCATATCAAGTGCTGCCTGTCTTGAGGCTTCACCAAAGTTCTTATCACCAAACTTTGCATATTCATCCTTCTTATAAGCTGCTATAATACCTCTTGAACTGTTTACGATAGCACCAAGTCCATCTGGATTAAAGAATGCTGCAAGATCTTCAGCCTTTCCTCCCTGTGCACCATATCCAGGAACAAGGATATATGCCTTAGGCATAACCTTTCTTAATGTCTTGCCCATCTCTGGATATGTAGCACCTACAACTGCTCCTACATTGCTGTATGTATCACCCATACACTGGCTTCCCCATTCATCAACCTTTGCACCAACATGCTCATAAAGTGGCTTGCCGTCAATAAGCTGATCCTGAAACTCTCCACTTGATGGGTTAGAAGTCTTAACAAGTATAAATATACCCTTATTCTCTTCCTGACATATCTTTATGAATGGATTAATACCACCTGAACCAAGATATGGATTAACTGTTGCGAAATCTTCATCGAAAGGAGTTAAAAGCTTAGAGCCTACCTTAACCTTTCCAAGGTGTGCTACAGCATATGCTTCTGATGTTGAACCAATATCGCCTCTCTTAACATCACCTATTACAACCATATCCTTTTCGTGGCAATAATCAACTGTTTTCTTAAACACCTTAAGACCTTCTATGCCAAACTGTTCATACATGGCAATCTGTGGCTTAACTGCTGGAACTATATCATATATATTATCAATGATAGACTTATTAAACTGCCATATAGCCTCTGCTGCTCCCTCTAAAGTTTCTCCATACTGCTCAAATGCTGCTGCCTGAACATGCTCAGGAATAAACTTCATCATAGGATCAAGTCCAACAACTACTGGTGCATTAGTTTTTACAATCTTATCTACTAACTTGTTTATCATGTGATAACAATCTCCTTTTTATTTCTTTTTAGTTTTTAAAATGTTTCTTAGCTGTACGCTCACATTATTCTACAACTTTGGAACATCTTTATCAATAATAACTTCTGTTCCATTGTTATTAGAATATGCAACCTTTCCTGAAACTATAGTATATCTTACCTGCCCTGATACCTTCTTTCCATCAAAAGGGGTATTATGTCCTTTAGATGCAAATGTATTGCTGTCTATAACATACTCCTTATCCGGGTCTATTATGGTAATATCTGCAGCTTTTCCTGGGAGAAGTGTGCCTTTGTCTATTCCTATAATCTTAGCCGGCGTGTAACTCATCCTCTCTGCCATCTGAAGTGGTGTAAGAACACCCTTCTTCACAAGTTCTGTTATAGTAAGTGCTACCGATGTTTCAAGTCCTGTTATGCCAAAAGGTGCATCTACAAAGCCTCTCTCCTTCTCTGTCTTATGATGGGGTGCATGATCTGTTGCTATGCAATCTATAACTCCGCTCTTAAGTCCTTCTATAAGCTTATCAACATCTTTTCTTGTACGAAGTGGCGGATTCATCTTATAGTTAGCATCATCCTCTGTTATAGCATCTTCTGTAAGTGTAAAATGGTGTGGCGTAACCTCAGCTGTTATATCCATGCCTTCCTTTTTGGCATCAGCTATCATGCGGACACTATCCTCTGTAGAACAATGGCATAGGTGAAGCTTGGCACCTGTGTTTTTTGCAAGGAGTATATCTCTTGCAACAATTATATCCTCAACTGCATTCATGATTCCATAGAAGCCTAATTCTCTTGCATGATTACCAGCATTCATGACACCACGTGCTGCAAGATTCTTATCCTCACAATGTGCAAACACTGGAATATCAACCTCTGCTGCAAGTCTCATAGCCTGTCTTGCTACTCTTGCATTCATAACTGATTTTCCATCCTCACTTACAGCTACCGCACCTGCCTCTTTAAGATTCTCAAAATCTGTCAGATACTCTCCATCCTGACCTGCAGTTATAGCTGCTATAGGAAGAATATTAATATCAGTAACCTCTTCTGCCTTATTCCTGATATACTCTACCATCTCTACACTATCTATAACCGGCTTAGTGTTTGGCATAGGGCATACAGTTGTAAAACCGCCTCTTGCTGCTGCTCTTGCACCTGTTCTTATAGTTTCCTTATGTTCAAAGCCTGGTTCCCTGAAATGTACATGAATGTCTATAAGACCTGGCATTACAAAACAGCCTTTAGCATCTATTATGCTATCTGATGCATCATCAATATCTTTAGCAACCTTTTCAATTATACCATCTGTTACAAGAAGATCTTTAACTTCGTCTGTATTACTTGCAGGATCAATAATTCTACCATTCTTTATCAGCATTTTCATAATCAATTCTCCCCCTAAAGTTTAGTTTTTCAAATTCATATGCCGGCACTGGCTTTCCATAATAAAAGCCTTGTATATAGTCTACTCCCAGTTCCTTTAGTATGTTAAGCTGTGCTTCATTCTCAACTCCTTCTACAATAATATCTGTATCAATCGTATCTGAAAGTTCAACTATGAGCTTTATAAATGCCTGTGCATATTCGTCATCCACTATATCATCTATAAATGTCTTATCCACTTTTATAATATCAAGCGGAAGCTGTTTTATATAATTCAGCGATGAATAGCCAGTTCCAAAGTCATCAAGTGCAATTCTTGGTCCTAGTTTCTTGATTCCTTTTATTATGTCAAGAACCCTGTCCATATCATTGATAGCAAAGCTTTCTGTTATCTCAAGAACTATGTTTTTGGGATTTACCCCTGTTTTCTTTAATATACGCGCCACAGTTTCAGCAACATCCTTCTGAAGCAGCTGCACTACCGAAAGATTAACATTGATATGGAAATCAGGTATGCCATGCTCATTCCAATATCTGCACTGTCTACAGGCTTCTTCGAGTACATAATCACCTATTGATGTTATAAGTCCAAGATACTCCGCAAGTGGTATAAAATCACCAGGTCCCATAAAACCTAATGCTTTGCTGTCCCATCTTACAAGTGCCTCACATGATGAACATTCACCTGTTCTTACATCAACTACTGGCTGATAGAATACCACAAATTCTTCTATTCCTGATGTTACAGCCTGCCTCATGCTATTCTCTATATCAAGTCTTCTTGCTGTGTTCAGCTTACTACAGCTGTCGTAAAATGTATAACCATTCTTTCCATTTTTCTTGGACTCATACATTGCTATATCAGCAAGTCTTATAATCTCATGCACATCTTTGCTATCATCCGGGAATACTGCAATACCCATACTCATAGTACAGAAATATTCTGTTTCCATAAGATACCATGGCTTATTAAACATATCCTTTACCTTGTTTGCTATACGCTCAAGCTCACTGAACATATCAGGCATAACTATGGCAACGAACTCATCTCCTCCCATACGGTAACACTTACCACGAAGTCCAACTATACTCTGAAGCCCTGCTGCTATCTGCTGCAGAAGGACATCCCCGTACTGATGTCCAAGTCCATCATTAATATGCTTGAAATCATCAAGATCTATAAACATAAGTGCGCCCTTCACACCATCTTTAACAGACTGCTTGATGATTTTTTTAAGATCAGACTCACACTTCATACGATTATAAAGTCCTGTGAGAAAATCGTTATGAGCCTGAAACTCTATCTTTTGCTGGCTCTTCTTTTTTTGTGTTATATCCGATGCAGTGCATACTATAACTTCACTTCCATCTATCCACAAAAGATTAGTAAATCTTATTTCAAACCACAAACCTGATTCCGCACTATATTTCTCAATAGGACGGATATATGGCTTAACATAATCTGTACCATCATCCTCATCATAAGCTTTCTTTCTGTCAAGATAAGACTTGTACTCTTCTGATGACATAAGCTCCTGCATACACTCTTTAATCGCATTCTGAATCTCTTTTGACTCTGCTGCAACCTTGTTAGAAAACAGGATACCAGCTGAATTTCTGTCACATACTATAATACCTGAACCTATATTGTTAAGAATATCCTTAAGGACCTCATACGAAGATAACAGAGAATTATTCGTAACTCTCATCTGTGCTGTGTTCTGTATAACTGATACTATACTATGTATAAATCCATCAATTTCTTCCATAGCTTTGTCTTTTATGCCACTTATAACAACATACATAGCCTTAATCCCATTAATCTTAATCGGGATAATACGTCCCCCTGCATCAAGGTATGTACCTTTATCAGCACTTTTTTCCAACTCTTCCAGCGAATATTCTCCATTCTCAACACGCTCTATAAGCGCACAGGTTTTCCCCACCGTTGCAATATAATCAAGTATATCCTTATCTGAATTCTCCTGTATCACTGCCATATACTCTGCCTGAATATACGCATTAGCTTTTTGTAATATAACCTCAACTATATTCTGAAATGTATCTTTTGACTCCAGGCTTTCTATCACCGAAGATAACACTTCATACTTATCACTACAATTACCCAAAACTTGCCTCCTGGATTGTTTTACATACAGTAATTATATAATATTTATACTTATTTGGGAACTGTTTTCTGACATTTTAAGAGAGATTATTTGTTGATTTTTACGTTAGCTGGATTTTAATTTTTGATTTTATTTTTTTAATTTTTGATTTATTGTTTTATACATCCTTATATGATATGATTAAATGAATCATGTGTTTTAATCATTTAATAAATACATATGATAACACAAACAGGAGACATTAAGATTATATGAATAATATTTATAAGTACAATACCACACTTAAAGCTTCCGGAAGCGACTATAAAAAGATTGTATTCTGGAATCGTTTCTTAAGAAATCCCATAGAACTTATACTTACATGGATACCAGCTGCCATATCACTTGTTATGCTGATACTTGGTAAGTACAATTCATTTTTACTGATTATATATGCGATATGCTGGTTTTATCCTATATATATATTTGCATTCCAGTTTAAGAACAGCGTAAACTACCACTTAAAACACAGAGATTCATCTGAGGATGCACCATGCACCATTACACTTATGGACTCTGCCATATTAGCTGATATTCCTGATCATAATCTTGTATACACATATGAATGGGAACAGTTCACAACAGTTTACTTCCTGTATGGCTATTATATGTTATTTGCTGGAAAAAAGATGATTGTTATGCTTAACACAAAGGATATGCCAGAAGATATTAAAACAATTACTGGACAGTTTATCAAAGAACATGTAGATCTAAATAAGTGTAAGTTAGCATATTAACTATGGCTTCATCATGAATCCTGCAATATTATGTTTTCACCTACACTATCAATCTTTCCCTCACTGAACAAATAAAATCAATCCACCTAACAACATGATTACCATGCCGATAATAGTAAAATATCGTGCCAGAAGAACGAGTCTTCTGGCACGATATTTTGTGATAACATGTATCACTAATAATACATATTAAGCAGCTCAAATCACTAATTATTTAGCATCGGGCTGTGCATTTAATGACTTAAGTGCTGCATCAACCTTAGAACCAACTGTATTTGTATACTGTTTCATAGCTTCATCAACAGTCCATTCGCCTCTGGCTACCTTATCAACTACTGTATATCTCTCTGTATTGATATCACCGATAAGCTTACCAACTTCTTCTGTCATAGCAGGAGGATCAATTAACTGAGAGTTCTTGAAGAACATTTCTGCACACTCTGTAACCTTATCTGGCTGTTCTGCCTTTCCTGGATCCTTTCCGTTAGAGAATCCTGCAAGAACAAGGTTGCAGTCAAGATGAGCCTTAGAGTACTTTGACTTAGGGTTAGACTTAGTAGGAAGGAATTCGAATGAACCATCATCCTTTACGTTGTAGTAATATCCTTTAGGACCATATTCCCAAAGTGTCTGGATATCGCCACCATCTAACATCTTATCAATGAAGTACTTAAAGATTCCTTCTGCCTTTCCTGTTTCACCTGCATGAGATGTAATACACCATGATGGTGAAAGTCTTTCTGCATACTTACCAAGCTCCTTAATTGGAAGGAGAGCAACGAGTGAGCCATCAAGACCAGATGAAGTTATTTCGCTCTTTAACTTATCAATCCATGTTCCAGCCCAGTATGTAAATACACCTGATTCTGTCTTAATATCTGATGACTTGAAGTCGTTACGTGATGTAAATGTTGTCTTTGTACTTGATTCCTTATTGATAAGTCCATCCTTAACAGCGTTCTGGATTCTCTGAAGAGCATCCTTCATTTCCTGTTCTGAGAAACCATCTACATACTTGCCCTGAGCCTTGTCATAGTAGAATGTAAACTGTGCATTCTGATAGAATTCAGGAAGATAGTTTGTATAAGGTACTTCCTTTGAATAGAAACCAGGAGCTGAAATTACATAATCAACGCCCTTAGCTTCCTTCATCTTCTTAAGCATCGTATAGTATTCATCATATGTCATCTGCTTCTGAAGATCTGCCTTTGTATAACCAGCAGCTGTTGCCCAGGCTTCCTTTACATATGTACAGCATCCGTTACCACGCGCAGGTACGAAACCGTAAAGAGCTTTCTCCCCATCAACGCCTTTAACATAGTTAGCCTCCATGATCTTTTCTGCATCTGAAACAAGTCTTCCTGATGCCTTTGTTGCTGAATTGTTCCAAGCATCTGTCATATCCCAGAGAAGACCCTGCCTAGCATAAAGTGCTAAGTAGTCAGATGAAAGAATAAGAACATCTGGCATAGAGTTTGCATCAAGCATTGAGTTTGCTACTGCATCATAGTATGAGCTGTGGTCTGGACGAACTACTGTGAAGTCAAGGCCTGTTAATTCCTTGAGCTGTTCATCAAACTTGTCACCCCAATCTGCCATCTTAGGAACTGTACCATCAACCATAACAGTGAAAGCTTCTGGCTTTTCTACGCTTGCCCAATCTACTGTTGATTTGTTTTCTGTTGAAGCATTGTTGTTTCCACATGCAACAAGCCCCATTACTGAAGTAAGTGTTAAACCTACAGCAGTAAGTTTTTTAACTGTCTTTCTCATAAACTTGTAAACCTCCCTATTGGTTCTTGTGGGGAACGCCCCACTTAATATGTTTCTAACATTGATATATATTACCATTTTTGTAATCTTTTAACAATACTTTATAAACTATTTTTCTGAACTTTGTAAACTATTTTGCTAAAAAAAGAGAATTGTTATGCTTAACACAAAAGATATGCCAGAAGATATTAAAGCAATTACTGGATAGTTTATCAAAGAACATGTGGATCTTAATAAGTGTAAGTTAGCATATTAACTATTATTAGTATAACGCATTTTTAACTGTATACAGAATAAAAAAGAGCCGTGTCACGGCTCTTTTTATATTGGGATTACGACACTTTCTGCAATCATCACATTCTATCGGCTATTTATGAATTCCTTCTTCTTCAATCTGACTATAAGACTTGTGACAAGCAGCATCGCTATACACACAGCTATCGGCATAAGAATATTTTTTCCTAATAATATCCCCTTTTTATATACAGAATAAGTCATCACATACTTACGCCATAGAAGACCAGTGCTTATAGCACCATCGGCATCATAATATTCAACGCTCACTATAACCATAGCTGCAAGATAGCCAGCCCATTTCTTATCCGTTATCCACCATACCGCAAGCATAATCAGTCCCATAACGAATATAACTGCAAATGCCTGTAATATAAAAACTGCACTTATAAGTGCAAATGAAGGTGCTGCCTCACATGGCATATGTATGGCTTTATAACACGTACTTGCCTCATCTTCCCAGTTATATATCTTTCGTTTTATACATATGCCTGCTATAGTTGTTGCTATATATATGTATACAGCGATGACTGCACTAAGTATTGCAAGGTCCTTCACACATCTTTTCCATATACTATATATATGTTTATGCCTCGTAATCATCATTACTGAAAAATTATATCTCTGTACATACAATATATAAAACAATGAACATATTGTAAGCAGCCTGCTCACATAATATATGCCAATGCCTATATACACATCATACAGGCATGCTTCTGTATCAGACGGAATACCCAGCCCTCTTAATATTGTATTAGGCAGCAGTATAGTTATAACAACAAGCATTACTATTGACATTCCCTTGTCATTGACACTCAGTAATTCCCTTATCTTTCTCATACCTTTTCAGCTCCATGTATTATAATCGCCTTATGTACCGGATATAATGCCATATCAAAGTAAAAGTCTGACTTTATAAATCTTGCCCTGCGTTCCTGTCTTACCAGACTGTTAGACACACCAAAACGTATAGCAAATGTTTTAGTTTCCTCTGGTTTTAATATAGTATCTCCTTCTTCATCTACTGCATATATCGCTCCCTGATTATCATATCCTATAGGATATGCCACAAGCTCTACATTGGGTACAAAATCAGCTGCCAGATTGACATTCTCCTCTTTTTTGTTTGTAACATCAAAAACAATGACCAATCCATCATTATCGCTTCTCATCTTTTCCGGCATATTCTTCTTATCAACAATATCATTCATATTGCCAAAATAAAGATTAGCTACGCATATTTCTAATCCATTATGCTCTACAACATCCCCTGCTTCATAGTACTCCTCAACTGGAGCAGGCAGTCTGGTATTAGCATTTCTGTAAGCTAATATAAACACTATAACCAGAACAAGTGCCACACATAATAATATGCCATACTTTACTTTTTTATTTTTAAAATGTATCATTCTTCAACCCCCGCCATATATACAAAACAACATCAAGTACAACTATCATCACTATAAATAAAACATAACTTTCCCAGTAATTCGTGGCAAGCTGGCTCATACTAAACAGCCTGTATGGAGCAATCGCTCTTACTTTCATATATGGAATCCAGCTTGAAGCTGCATTCAGAAATTCACATAGCACTACAGGAAAAAGTAATACTATAAATGTATTATTCACCCATAAAGATACCATAAGCGAAACTGTCGCCAGTAATCCACCACATATAAACTGCAATATAAAGTACAACAGATAATATACATAAGGATGTGTAAAAAATATACTGCTCCACATAGAATTAGCCGAACAATCCAATGAACCATTATTCCATATCATAGAAGGAAGCAGCATAGCTGTTGCTAAAAGATTAACAAGCAATGGAAGAACTGCCACTATTCCACCTGTCGTAAATACTGCGGTAAACTTGGCTATAAGGTAATTAATCTTTTTCGTTCTGCAATAATAATTTCTTATAATTCCTGTACGCCTGTCCGTATAATATGTAGCTGCATATGGCAGAACTACCATTATAGGAAGTAATCTTATATACAACGTATAATAAACATTAAAACTTCCACCTATCCACGTATAAATAACGGTATATGGAAGAGTTAGTCCCCCATATTCAAAAAACTCCAGCGGATTAAGTGCATTATGCAGCCCCACTTTGACAAACTGCACTGTAACTATTATCATTCCTATAATAAGCGCAATCTTAAAAGCTGCTCCTTTTAGTGCCCGCTCCATTTCAATCTTTAGCATCTGTTTCATTCTATCAACCTCCCAGCCACATACATTATTATATACAGAATTTTTACCGCTTACTTAAGCTTGTCTGAATATGTAAAATCAAGCTTTAGTAATTTATCTTCATTCCATATTTCTGGACTACCTGTTTTAGCATCACTTCCGTGATTAGTTCCTATGTATATATCATTATCAAGCATTAATCCATCTGTTTCTACATCCTCATACACATATTTATATCCTGTTACATTCTTCCCTCTATATCTTGTAACTTTATACTTCTCCACAAAACATAATAAAATAATTTCTCTGCTTTCTTTTGCTTTTATTGTTGCCCTGCAAAATTCATGTTCTCCCCATCCATCAGGTTTTATAAAGAACCCCTTAAAATTATTATCATGTATAGTATTATATTGCAGGTTATTATTATCATATTTTATATCATAAAAATTAAAATCACTTGTTAAAAACTGACTATCTTCATTCCCTGTATTAGTTATATTAAGTCTGAATATAATCATTTGCCAATCTATCCCTTTGGGACTACTACATATATTAGTAGCTTCATCTATATACTCATTTTTCTTCATTTCATTTAAAAATATAATTAACTGTTCTATGCTTTCACTATCCTCATATGAATATACATCCGTAAAATCATTTGTAACATATGCTTGCTCTATTTTACATTCAAGTTTATTCTTATTACGAGTTTCATTTATTGTATCATCCATATTTACCATCGGCGGTATATCTACCCCTTCAGGTATAGTATAATACTTATTATCATCATGCCATTTAGACTCCTTATTATCAACAACTGCAGTTGTTTTCTTTTCATCCTCTATATCTGCCATTGAATATACATCATCTATATTAGTTAATCTGCATCCAGTAAGTGAAGTTAAGATTGTAATGCTTATCATAATAATTGCGCTTTTTTTCTTCATAAACTCATTCTTCCCCCTATCCTTTTCTCTTTATAATTCAATCGGTTGGGAATTATTATCCCCAACCGATTAAGAGATGATTTTCCCTCTTTTACTTTTATTTTAGCTGGTTCTTTTTAGTAGCCACTCATATTATCTGGACTCCAATATCCGCTATAACTTGTCGCCTCATAATCGCAAAGAGTTGCTTTAATCGTTGCAAAATTCTTATCGCTCTCTTTTACCCAGTTTTTCATATACTTCGCTGTACCTTTATAGAATAAATGACTAGAACTATAACATGCACCATCATCTGAATGATAATCTTCATATCCATAGACATAAGCCAAATATCCCACATCTGAACCATCAACAGAGTCACACCTCATCCAAGATGCTGACTCATCTTCTTTATGTTGTCTAGATGTTTCCTGTGCTGCATATCCATCAAAATTGAAACCATAAGGATAATCATGATTATTATTCGCATAAACATGCGCTGTCTGCACACCTGTAAATAATAACATTCCTGTGAAAGCACCTACAATAAGCTTTCCAAAAAGGCTTGTCTTATTATACATAACGCACTTTCTTTCTCTGATTTAATCATCAGTAACCCCCTTGTTAATAAGTAACTTTATAGAACCGGTTCCGTTGTATTTATTCTACCACACAAAAACATCTATTTTTTCAATTTGTAATAATTGGTAGGTTTTATTGTAATATTTGGTTAATAAATGTTATTTTTCAGTATATTTAATCCAATTTTATATACTTTATTTCATATTTTTATATGTATAATATATATAATTAACATAAAAATACCAGCCCTTTCAACATCAGATACTTCCCCTGACATCCCTAGGCTGGTATATAAAATATATCCCTATACTTACATTCTCATATTCCTTACTCCGACCGACACACTTGTTACATACTCATATTCTGTTTTTTTGACATCATACATTCCATCATATTTCTTTATTATCTTCCTGACACTGCCTATACCTCTGCCGTGATTTTTATAATAATCTATGTTTCTGACTTCCGGCGTGTTTATATAATTATTCTTTATAATAAATACTATATTATCTACGTGACATATAAGCTTAATATCTATATATGCATCCATATTATTCTCAAGTACACGGCTTACAGCATGTTTGCTGTTATCTATAAGGTTGCCTATAATCACGCCAAGGTCACTATAATCGACATCCAGCTCCTCTGGCACTTTCACGTCATAGGTTATATTTACACCTTCTGGCACTTCTGATAACTTATACGACAATATACTGTTGACCCTTAAGTTCGTACAGTACTTTGGCTGCCCGGCTGTGTTAATATTATCAAGTATATTATCAAGCTCTTTTTCGGCTTCATCATAATCCCTTAACTGTATGGCATAACTGAGCGTATTCAGTCTGTTCTTAAGGTCGTGTCTTATGTCCTTAAGCTCCTCCTGTGCCTCTTTGATATTACCATACAGCCTGTTATTCGTGTCTATCTGTATCTTAAGAATGTCTTCCTCATAGCTATGGCGTGCACCTGTGTCTATCTCTATCATACTTATGCATACAATATCCTTGGCTATGCATATCACAAACATAAGTATTACATATAGCACATACCTGTCATTTATCTGCTGTGGCATTAACTTATACACCAGCATAAGAATTATATTCTGTACGACAACCGTCATTATAACAGCTATATCCGTAATCCTGCTTACGCTTACTTTTCTATAATTGTTATATCTGATAAATGCAAACAACATTATTATACTTACAAATATAATAAATGGAATTATATAAATCGATGCTGTTTCCTCAGTATACACTATACTGTTACGTTTTATGCTCCATACAGCTTTTATGACAACTGATATATTAATAAGCATATTTACATATATAAGTACTGCCGATATATTTTTATACAGCAGGGGAATGTCCGATATATTCAATATAATAAGAATAACCGCAAGTACAGCACACACTATATAATCATCATATAATATAAGTCTGTACAGGCTCACACTTATCGCTGCCATTATTATTATACTTTTTAACAGCTGCTTTGTATCAATGGCTATCAGCCATCTTATGTTGTGATGTATTCCTTCCTGTATACTGTTATCTGTATCATATTCGCCTGTATATTTCAGGGACTTGATAAAGCTTCTATATATTATGTATTCAGTTATTCCAAGAAGTATAAACCAATATTCCCACACCATCAGTACTCTCCACGCTTATATTGCAGACACATATTTATTAAAGCCATCAACGAATTCCCTGCTGTAACGTCTTGCTATCGAAACCGGAACTTCCTCGCTTTCACGCCCTGTCTTATACCATACCATATCTGACTTTATTCTTGATATATACTTATAGTTTATAAGCATTGAACTGCCTGCCATTCCAAACATATCAGAAGGGAATTCTTCTTTGATATCCTTTATCTTTCCATATGTCCTGTATTCTTTACCAGATGTTACGATATTGATATACCGCATATCTGAATATATGCACACTATATCATTATAGTCTATCCTGTATACAGACTTTCCTATATGAAATATGAACTTGCTGCCATCACCTATATACAACTCGTTAATCTCGCTGAGTATCATACTAAGACGTTCTTCACCTGCCGGCTTTACTATGTAGTTAAATGCATGTACATCAAATGCTTTCTGCATATAATCCGTATGGCTTGTTATAAATACTATAACAGCCTTCTTATATCCCGCCTTTATCCACTTTGCAAGACTTATTCCATTATCATCGCCAAGCTCTATATCAAGAAAATACACATCATATGATATATTCTTATCATTAAGTTCTTCTTTCATATCCTCTGCACAGTTATATACATCTGTTTCTGCTTTTATTCCAAGCTTATCCGCTGTCTTATCAAGAAGCCTGACAAACATATCTGCCTGTACACTATCATCTTCGCACAATGCTATCCTCATACAATTCTACTCCTCATCAATGCAGCTTATGCCAGCACTTTAATCAGTACTGACAGACCCGCATTTAACTAACGAGCAAGCCAGCCTCCATCAACTGCAAGTGTGAAACCATTAACATAGTCTGATGCCTTAGAAGCAAGGTATACTACAGCACCTTCCATATCCTCTGGTGTTCCCCATCTTCCAGCAGGTATCCTGTCAAGAATAGCTTCACTTCTGTCTGCATCATCCCTTAACTGGGCTGTATTGTTAGTTGCCATATATCCCGGTGCAATTCCATTTACATTGATGTTATACTTTGCCCATTCATTAGCCATGGCTCTTGTAAGACCTATAACAGCACTCTTACTTGCTGTATATGAAGGTACTCTTATTCCGCCCTGATATGAAAGCATAGAGCATACATTGATAATCTTGCCGCCTTCACCCTGCTTTATAAGCTGCTTTGCAAATGCCTGACTTAAGAAGAATACCATCTTTTCATTTACCTGTATGACTGAATCCCAATTTTCCTCTGTGAAATCTATAGCATCCTGTCTTTTGATAAGACCTGCATTATTAACAAGTATATCAACTCTTCCGTATACATCCATAGCAGCTGTCATAACCTTAGATATAGAATTCATGTCTGAAAGATCAGCTAATACTTCGGTAAATATACCACCATCTGCCTCTATTTTAGCTTTAGTTTCTTCGCATGAACGTCTTGCAACTCCAAGCACCTTAGCTCCTGCCTGTGCAAGCGCAATACACATTCCCTGTCCAAGTCCTGTATTGGCACCCGTAACAACTGCCACCTTATTATCTAACTTAAATAAATCTAATATCATATACTCTCTCTTTCCTTATATTTCCTGTTATCTGCTGCATTAATTCTGAAATAAATCTTCAATAAATAACAACTAAACAATGCTCATTGCAGTTAGTTAAATCCTATCAGCTTATTCATAACCTTATATCCTGTCTTGGATATTCCTCTTCCTATACGTCCGGGAATATTAACTGTACTTCCTAAAAGACTATATCTTAGTTCCTTATAGAGCTGCTTATCTGTGTCTTTAACATACCTCCAGAGTTCCTTCTTTTTGTTAAGATTCTCCTCTGTTCCGGATATTATTAAGAATATTGATGAAACCTCCATCATAATTCTTAAATATGTTCTCATATATTTTCTACATTTCTCATTCTCTGGTTTCTCAGAAAGATATGAATCTATAAGCCTTCTTGTAACTCTTAACTGCTGATCTATTCTTGATATCATAACCTTTTCGTTAACTGACTGGTCATCACGTCCTATGAAATATCTGTAGAAATTAGTATTAATGTAATACATTTTCTTAACATAAGGTAGCGGTTCAAACACAAACACATTATCCACGTAAAATGTATGCTTTGGAAGTTCTAATCCACAATCTTTAATAAGCTGTGTCCTATATATAACTGAATGCATAAGTATGTACTGGTCAACTTTAAAATGCCCCATATCATCCCATCCAAACATCTTATCAACTGGGAGTGCGTTCTCATAATGAATAACTTTTTTTCTTTTAGCGCCTACTTTTTCATATACATAGTTAGCTATAACCATATCAGGAAGGTCATCTTTTTCTACGAATTCCTTAAGCTTTGTAAGTATTTTTCTATAACTTTTTATGTCTACCCAGTCATCACTATCAACTACCTTAAAGAACACTCCTGTAGCATTGGCAAGTCCTGTGTTAACAGCCTGACCATGCCCACCATTCTCCTGGTGAACAGCTTTAACGATGCCTGGATACTGTTCTTCATACTTTTTAGCTATTTCTAAAGTGTTATCCTTCGTAGAACCATCATCCACTATGATAACCTCAATATCATCCCCTCCTGCAAGGCATGATTTAATACATTTTTCCATATATTCTGCTGAGTTATAACATGGAATTGCAAATGATAATAACTTCATATGTATAATCTCTCCTATTTAATTTCAAAAAAATCGTTTTGCTTCTTCCTCATGTTTGTGCGGGTCGAAAATGTTGCCGCTTTTTCGTGCAAGCACGAACAGCGGCCACACTTTCGACCCTGGGGTATCACATGCGGTCTGGGCACTTGATGCCAAGAAGGTCTGTGCATGTTTCAAGAATATTTTTTGTAAGTGTAATAAGTGCTATATAACCCTTTTTCTGTTCTTCATTCTCTTCTGCAAGTATCTTTGTATTATGATAAAAACCATTGAATGCATTAGATACTTCATATATGTACTGACATATTCTATGTGGTGCATTATCTTTGTATGCACTTTCTATCACATCTGAAAACTTAATAAGTGACAATGCAAGCGTTTTTTCTGAAGCTTCTTTTGCAGGTAGTATATTAATATTTTCAGAACTTCCACCATTTTCCTTGTATTTTGCAAGTATAGACTTTATTCTTACGATTGTATACAGAATATAAGGACCTGTATTTCCCTCAAAAGAAGCAAATCTGTCTATATCAAAAACATAGTCCTTTGATGCCTGGTTAGAAAGATCTCCATACTTAAGTGCAGCAAGCCCTACTATCTTTGATGTTTCTTCTGCTTCTTCATCAGATACTGAACGATTTTCCTTTATCTTGTTAAGTACTGCATTATCAATATCAGCAATAAGATGCTCTAATCTCATAACACCGCCTGAACGTGTCTTAAATGGCTTGCCATCCTTTCCATTCATAGTTCCAAATCCGACAAATGTCATATTAACATCAGGTCTTACGATGCCTGCTTTCTTTGCGGTTCTGAATACCTGTGTAAAGTGAAGCTCCTGTCTTTTATCTGCAAGATATATATATGTGTCCGGCTTATAAAGTTTTTCTCTTTCTACTATAGTTGCAAGGTCCGATGTAGCATAAAGTGCCGCACCATCTGACTTTCTTACGATACATGGAGGCAGTTCTTTAGTATCTGTATCTTCTGCTATATCTACAACAGTAGCCCCCTGGCTTTCATATGCTATGCCATCATCAACCATCTTATCTACCATTTCATCTATATATGGCTGTGCATCACTTTCGCCTTTCCAAAGATCAAAGGATACATTAAGATTATCATAATTCTTCTTCAGATCTTTCTTTGAAACCGTCATAATATGATTCCAGATAGCTCTGCATGCCTTATCACCATTTTGAAGCTTAAGTGTTGCCTCGTGCGCCCTTTTAGCAAAAGCTTCATCCTCCTTGGACTTAGCACTTGCTGCTGGATATATCTCCTCCAGCTCTGCTATTGTAAATGGTGCTTCTTTAGGATATTCACCTGTAAATGAAGCATCAAAATATGGCAGTTCCGGCTTTCTATCTCTTAATTCTTCTATAATAAGTCCCATCTGAAGTCCCCAGTCACCAAGATGCACATCACCTATTGTCCTGTTGCCAACAAATCTGTTAATTCTTTTAACGCTTTCACCAATGACAGCTGATCTTAAATGACCTACATGAAGTGGCTTAGCCGCATTAGCACCACCAAAATCTACAATAACAGTCTTAACCTGTTCATTGTTCTGATAACCATACTTATCAGAAGCTGCCATATCATTCATATAACCAGCAAGATATTCAGGACTAATCTTTATATTGATAAAGCCCGGTTTAACACTTTCAACAGATGAGAAAAGTCTGTTATCTGCAAGCTTAAAAACAACTTCATCTGCTATCATAAAAGGTGCCTTTTTATATGCCTTTGCTGCTGCCATAGCACCATTACACTGATACTCACATAAGTCTGGCCTGTTAGATACTGTTATCCTTGCATAATCTTTAGAATATCCACATTCCTCAAACGCTTTCTGGAATTGTTCTGTCATAAGTTCTATTATGGTCTTCATATAATCTCCACTCCTGATTTTATTTGCTTTTCAGTTGTTATATCACCTGATGCATATATAATAAATATAAAAAGGGAGCTGTTGCACTAAGTTGATTATATATTGATATATAAACTACTTACGTTGCGACAGCTTCCATATAAAACACTACTACATCACTGCTCAGTTTTAGGTTTTCAACTATTCTGAACAATAATATATAAAGCTGTATTTAGTTTAGTATAAGACACTTTCAAGAAAAAGTCCATAGCTCTCAGCTGGAAGTGACATAACAACATCCTCTCCATCAAGTGCAGCTTTTATATCTGAGGTCTTCTTTAATCCGTTACCAACATCAAGAAGCATGCCTATCATATATCTTGCCATATTATGAAGAAAATCATCAGCTGTTATTGTAATATTGCATTTATCACCTTCTACATCTATATCTACTGACTTGACATTCTTTACTGTAGACTTGCTCTTTTTAGCAGTTGTAAATGCTTTAAAGTCATGACTTCCGATAAAATACTGTGCCGCTGTTCTCATGGCTGATATATCTGGCACATCGAATGTATGATATGCATATTTTCTTGTAAACACATCTGCTACATTAGCCATATCTAGCCTGTATACATATGTTTTTTCCTTTGCATTCAACTGGCTATGAAATCTTTCATCCACTTCTTCAACACGATTGATTGCAATATCTCTTGGAAGGTACCTGTTAAGATAATTCTTAATCTCAATAGCCTGATACCTGTCATTTAACTTAAAGTTAGCTGTTTGCGCAAGTGCATGAACACCCTTTTCTGTCCTGCAGCCAACATATATATCTATATCCTCGCCAGTCATTTTTTTAATTATTTCTTTAATCTTAACTTCTATCGTATTGGATGATGAATCTTTACCCAGACGCTGCCATCCATCATATCTGCCACCATCATATTGAATCTGTAACTTATAATTATACATTATTCTTCCATAACCTTTTCAACTGTATTAACGATAACATCCATCTCAAAAGGCTTCTGTATAAAATCAGCTGCACCCATCTTAAGCGCCTCTATCATATTAGCCTTTTGTCCCGCTGCTGTAACCATGATAACCTTAGCATCCGGATCGTCATCTATTATTTCTTTAACTGCATCAATTCCACCAAGCTTTGGCATTGTAATATCCATTGTTGTAATATCAGGTCTGTATATTTTAAATTTTTCAACACCCTCTGCACCATCTACTGCTTCTGCAACTATCTCATGTCCTGCCTGTTCAAGCATATTTCTTAAGAATTTCCTTGATGTCTTAGAATCATCTACTATCAATATTCTAGCCATAATCGTCCTCCGTTCCCACTTTATAATCTGGTATATGCTTACACCTTAAACTTCCAACTTAATCTTATCATCTGCCACCATAATCAGATTAAATCTATGGCCCTTCATTGAAAATGTAACTACATACATTCCATTATCTGCCTTAATCTGTGTATCCTTATAAAATACTGGTGGATGCAATGCAACTTCTATGTCTTCATAGCTAAGCTTTGTTGCATACGCACCATTAATCACGTTAATAAGCTCACATATTGAATCATAAGCATCTGAATCAAACTCACTCAGCTCTTCCTGTGAAAATACTGATGCAACACATAAAAGATCGTCATCATCTCCCGCTATGCCAAGAAATACATCTATATCTCCGTCCATAAGCTGGCAGCCTACAAACTTTCCCTCGTACTCCTTTTGATATATAATTCTTTCCAGTTCCATATCACTACCTATAAACTGAGTAAATATCTTAAGTACACTCTGCATCTGCTTGTTGTAGTATTCTGTGTTCATATCAAGAAATGTTGTAACCATATCATCTATGTTACCTTCTTTGATAACCTTCAGTTCACTATCAGTAAAAACAGTTCCAGCGTGATTTTTGGCAATATATTTGTTAATCATCTTGTCCCGCATATCATCGCTCTCCTCATATCTGATTATCTGTCAATTATAATTTTTCGATTCATTTAACTTTTAATTCATTATACATCATTAAGATACAAGTTAGCAATCACTTATTTTATTTAATTGATTGAAAATTGATATATTACTTGCTGTTTTCTGTTATTTTAGAAAAAACTTCACGTTCTTAACTACTACACATAATAAAACCGGCACAGCTAGTCACACTTTTGCCATGCCGGAAACTTATTTTACACTTTAAATATGATAAGAGGTTACTTTTAACCCCGATATCAATTATATTATTTAAGCATTCTCAACAGAATAGTTAGGAGCTTCTTTAGTAATATGAATGTCATGTGGATGACTTTCTCTTAAAGCTGCAGATGACATCTTTATAAACTTAGCTGTCTCCTGAAGTACTGGAATAGTCTGTGCTCCACAGTAACCCATACCTGAACGGAGTCCTCCCATAAGCTGGAATATAGTATCCTCAACAAGTCCTTTATATGCAACTCGTCCTTCAACACCTTCTGGAACAAGTTTCTTTGCATCTGTCTGGAAGTATCTGTCTTTACTACCATTCTCCATAGCTGCAATAGAACCCATACCTCTATAAACCTTATACTTTCTGCCCTGGAATAACTCAAATGAACCAGGAGCTTCGTCACAGCCTGCTAAAAGACTTCCAAGCATACATACATTACCACCTGCTGCTATCGCCTTAACTATATCTCCTGAGAACTTTATACCGCCATCAGCGATAACTGGAATACCATACTTTTTAGCCTCAGCATATGCATCCATAACTGCTGTTACCTGAGGTACACCAATACCGGCAACAACTCTTGTTGTACATATAGAACCCGGTCCGATACCAACCTTAACAGCATCTACACCTGCTTCACATAAAGCTTTTGCAGCAGCTCCTGTAGCTATGTTACCTGCAATAACCTGAAGTTCTGGATATGCAGCCTTGATTTCCTTTAAAGTTGTAATAATATTCTTTGAATGACCATGTGCTGAATCTATAACAATACAGTCAACACTTGCATTAACAAGTGCTTCTACTCTGTCCATAACATTAGAAGTTATACCAACAGCAGCACCTGCAAGAAGTCTTCCCTGTGAATCATGTGCAGATGCAGGATACTTGATAGACTTCTCAATATCCTTGATTGTAATAAGACCTGTCAGCTTGAAATCCTTATCAACAATAGGAAGCTTTTCCTTTCTTGCCTTACCAAGAATCTTCTTAGCTTCTTCAAGTGTGATGCCTTCCTCTGCTGTTACAAGATTCTCACTTGTCATACATTCCTTGATAGGTCTTGAGAAATCCTCTTCGAACTTAAGATCTCTGTTAGTGATTATACCAACAAGCTTCTTGTTCTCATCTACGATAGGTACACCTGATATTCTGAACTTTCCCATAAGCTCGTTAGCTTCTTTTAATGTATTGTCTGGATGTAAGTAAAATGGATCTGTGATAACTCCATTCTCTGATCTCTTTACCTTATCTACCTCTTCTGCCTGCTGCTCAATAGACATATTCTTGTGGATAATACCTATACCACCCTGTCTTGCCATAGCGATTGCCATTCTATGTTCAGTAACTGTGTCCATACCTGCACTCATCAAAGGAATATTAAGCTTAATATTCTTTGTAAGATTAGTTGTTAAATCGATCATATTAGGTGTTACTTCTGAATACTGTGGAACTAATAACACATCGTCAAATGTAATGCCCTCGCCAATAATTGTACCCATTTTCCTTTGTCCTCGCTTTCTTGTTCTTGTAATATGCTTCTAATGCTATGATGTATTATAAAGCGGTGTGTATTAATACTACATCACTTAACCTGACAACAGATACATCATAGGATTATACAAAAAAATCCGAATACTCAATTCGGACATTTCTGTGTGGAGAAATCTGATAAACGCTCTATCATATTCCTTTTGTTTATAATATTAAGATTGTATCAGAGCATTTTTTAAAAGTCAATAACTTTAAACACATCTTTTTCAACAACATTTTGTATGCTATGAAGAACACGTTCATCAGGATATATAAATACCCTGACTAATTCGTTATGTTCATTATACGCATATATGACAACTGAATCATGATTGCTTGCACCAACTGAATAATCATAAGTCTTAACGTCCATATGGTTCATACGGAGTGCATCCTGCGAATCAGCTCTTGCCACAAGCTTTGCTCTTGAAAGTGTATACACACCACATCTTTTTCTTGCTGATTTTGCCATAATCCTGTCAATCGTAAGCGTATCATCCACTATCGAATACTCAAGCTCTGCATTATAATACTGGAATACTAAAAATGTCATCACCGCAAATAATGCAAGCACAATTATTCCAAATGTTCTTGTCTGTGGTATGGTTGTAGCCGCCACAATACAGCCTATTATAAGCAAAGTCTTATAAACAACTGCTGTCTTAGGTGGTTTTACCTTCACTATCTGTTCTACTGCTATATCAAACATAAAGCCTCCTATCTTGTAATACTTCCAATTAATCAAAGTAATTAATTTTCTTCTTAGTGCCTGCTGCTGCCTTAACCTTTACATCTGGTATCTCATAGTCTTCTATATCAATTATATCCTTGCTTTCGTCACACATTATAAGTAATCTGGCAATCATTTTAAGCTTTTCTTTCATTCCGAAGCTTCCACCAACACTATAAGCTGTGCCATTTACTTCATATCTGTTCATTGATGAGAAATATACTGGTCTGTCCTCTTTTGCAACATCTGTATAATCTTTAACATCCAAACACAATAAAGCATCTGCTGCTTCCTCTAACTTGTCTGGGTGCTTAGTTATAACAGAACTGCATATTGTTCCAAGCATATCTGTCTGGTTCTGCTCGTATTTATTGCCGTATACGCTAAATTTCACAAGTGCTCCACTTCCCTTGCCGACAGCAGAAGAACCACCTCTGACCTTTACCGCTGGAAGTTCAACCTGTTCTGAACTGAATATTTCCGGGCTTTCACCACATATATTAAGCAGAAGTGCCATTTTCTTTAACTTGTCTACTACTGAATATGATGTTCCGACGCATATATGGCTTCCATTAGCGAATTCAAAGAATTCGCAGCTTCTGAAATATGTAGGCATATCTGCCTTACGATTCTTAGGAAGACTGTAATCAACATCAGACACGCAGGTCATCCCATTATATGAAGGAAGTTCGTCCACAATATCCTGATGTTTGTTAAGAACGTGTGCAAAAAATGTAAGCATCATATCTGACTGATTAAGCTCATACTCCTTGCCATAAAGCATAAATCTGATATCACCTGTACTTGTAGCCTGTCTTGTCCTGGTGTTATCTTTTATATGTGTGCTATCAGTTATACTGGTATTATCAGTTATATTAGTGTTATCTGTTATACTGGTATTATCTGTTATACTGGTGTTATCTGTTATACTGGTATTATCTGTTATACTGGTATTATCTGTTATATTGGTATTATCTGTTATATTGGTGTTATCTACTGCTGTTACAGAATCATCTGCAGCAACACTGTCTATTGCTATGTTATTTTTATCAGCAACACTATCATTGTTGTACTTTTCTTTAAGTTTCTCCAATACATCAATATTAATTTTGTCATTCTTGTCATTCGTAAAATTGTTATACATTAACTGTGCGCAATCACCAGCTGTTCCATATTTCTGAATACTATAGCTTGACTCTTTAAAAATATAACTAAGCATACTTATCGCAACTCTATGTGCTGTATTCAGACCATCTATAGTTGACCTGACATCTTTCTTTAACTTGCTCTTTACTGCAATATTATCTTCCATGACATCTTTAAGGACATTTACTTCCTCTGGAACCATCTTTATTGCCATACTCTGACTTTCTTTTGCAACTGTATTATCATACACTGCATCTTCCATTTTTTGTATTGTAGACATATTATCATCCAAGGCAATATAAAAATTCTCAAGATACCTGCCTTTTTCCATCTTTAAATCCTCTGAACGTGTTACAAGCTGTTCTATAAGGCAGGCATAACTACGGAAATAGCTAATACTAAGAAATGAAATCATAGCAACACAATCAACATCATATAAGCGCTCCTTAATATTCTGTAACCAGTTCTTAGAAATATTCTCCTGAAGCTCTATATCTATATATACATTAATTCCACGTTTTCTAAGCTCATATACAAAATCATAAACCTTCTCTTTATCCTTACTTGCATAACTTACAAATACATAAGGTTCACCCTTTATCCATCCATCTTCAAGTTTCTTTTTAAGCTCATCAATATCAGCCATTACCATTCCTCCTGCGTGACAACTAAAACCCAATATGAAAGTATTATAACATACCCCTTAACTTTTTTAAATAGAAACAACTATCTATTAATAAGCATAAACCAAGCTCTCCTGACATATATGAATCAGCTCAATCTGCTGCAATTCACTTAATAACCCTGATAGCATAACACATTCCTTTTATATTGCACAACAAAAAGCCCCCTTGTTTATGAATATAAAACATAAACAAAGGGACTTTTTTAATATGATGTAAGTGTTAAATTTATTTTATCAACTTACTGATGTATAGCAAATTATTACTTATTACATCATTCCGCCCATACCGGCAGCTCCTGCTGGCATAGCTGGTGCATCTTCCTTAATAGTTGTAACAACTGCTTCTGTTGTAAGAAGTGTAGATGCAACACTTGTAGCATTCTGTAATGCGCTTCTTGTAACCTTAGCTGGATCAAGGATACCTGCATCAACCATATTAACGTACTTATCGTTAAGTGCATCATAACCTGTTCCGACTTCTGATTCTCTTACCTTGTTGATGATAACTGCACCCTCAAGGCCAGCATTGTTAGCAATGTGGAATAATGGAGCTTCAAGAGCCTTAAGGATAATCTCTGCACCTGTCTTTTCATCTCCGCTAAGTGTAGCAGCAAGCTCTGCAACCTTCTTAGATGCGTGGATATAAGCTGAACCACCACCTGAGATAACACCTTCTTCTACTGCTGCTCTTGTTGCATTAAGAGCATCTTCCATACGAAGCTTAGCTTCCTTCATTTCAGTTTCTGTTGCAGCACCAACTCTGATAACAGCTACGCCACCTGCAAGCTTAGCAAGTCTTTCCTGTAACTTTTCCTTATCGAAATCAGATGTTGTTTCTTCAAGCTGTGCACGAATCTGTGCAACTCTTGCTTCGATATCTTCCTTAGCACCTTCGCCATCAACGATAACTGTATTTTCCTTCTGAACCTTAACTGACTTAGCTCTACCAAGCATATCAAGTGTTGTATCCTTAAGCTCAAGACCAAGTTCTTCTGAGATAACCTGACCACCTGTAAGAATAGCGATATCTTTAAGCATTTCCTTACGTCTGTCACCATATCCAGGAGCCTTGACAGCTACTACATTGAATGTACCTCTTAACTTGTTAACGATAAGTGTTGTAAGTGCCTCACCTTCAACATCCTCAGCGATAATAAGAAGCTTAGCACCATTCTGTACAATCTGCTCAAGAACTGGTAAGATTTCCTGAATATTAGATATCTTCTTATCTGTGATAAGGATGTATGGGTTATCAAGGTTAGCTTCCATCTTATCCATATCTGTTGCCATATATGCTGATATATAACCTCTGTCGAACTGCATACCTTCTACAAGGTCAAGTTCTGTCTTCATTGTCTTAGATTCTTCGATTGTTATTACGCCATCATTAGAAACCTTTTCCATAGCATCTGCTACCATCTGGCCTACTTCTTCGTCACCTGCTGAGATAGATGCAACCTTTGCAATCTGATCCTTGCCTGTAACCTTTTCGCTCATCTGTGCTATAGCTTCTACTGCACAATCAGTTGCCTTCTTCATACCTTTTCTTAAGATAATTGGATTAGCACCTGCAGCTAAGTTCTTCATACCTGCATTTACCATAGCCTGTGCAAGAACAGTAGCTGTTGTTGTACCATCACCTGCTACATCGTTAGTCTTAGTAGCAACTTCCTTTACAAGCTGTGCACCCTGATTCTCAAATGCATCTTCAAGCTCAATATCCTTAGCTATTGTAACACCATCATTAGTGATAAGTGGTGCGCCATATGACTTATCAAGAACTACGTTACGTCCCTTTGGTCCGATTGTAACTCTTACTGTATTAGCTAACTTATTAACGCCCTCTTCAAGAGCTTTTCTTGCTTCGATTCCGTACTTAATTTCCTTTGCCATTGTTATTACCTCCAAATAAAATCAATAATATAATCAACAATATAATGAATATTTATAATTAATCCTCAATTACTGCAAGAATATCATTCTGCTTAACTACAATATATTCTTCTTCATCAAGCTTAACTTCTGTTCCTGCATACTTAGAATATATTACCTTATCTCCAGGCTTAACCTGCATTGTAACTTCCTTGCCATCAACAACTCCACCAGGTCCTACTGCAACTACTTCCGCCTGTGATGGCTTTTCCTTTGCCTGTCCTGGTAATACAATGCCTGACTTTGTAGTTTCTTCTGCAACTAATGCTTTAATTACAACTCTGTCTCCTAATGGTACTAACTTCATAATATAATCCACCTTTCCGCTGTCTGACATATGTGTGGCAGCTATCTTTATCATTGCTATAATCATGTCTGTTAGCACTCATTTCTTTTGAGTGCTAATCCCGATAACGATAAGATATCACCCAGCCAATAATTTGTCAACAACTAATTCAAATATATTAATGTTTTTACATTTTGATTATACTTTTTTTATTTTTTATGTTTTTTTGACTCTGCAACTCCCATTTTTATAGTTTTCCCATAATAGAAAAGATACTGCTGTGCGTATCCCCCAAGTTCTCCAAACCTGTTTTTTGCAAAATCCGCTATAACCTCCTTAGATGTGTCCTTCTTATCAAAATAAAGATATTCCATTATCCTTTTTATCCATACATCTATAGGAAAACTATCTCTTTTTCCAAGTGCAAAAAGACTTACGCAGCTTGCAACTTTATTACCTACACCTTTTATTTCACACATTTTTTCTATAGCTGCTGCCGAATCTGACTTTATAAGTTCATTATAATTAACACTTCCATCATAAACATGGCTGACTGCATCATATATATATGGAGCACGGAAGCCTGTTTTTAAATCCTTCAGGTCTTCAATAGTTGCTTTTCTTAACTGATTAACATCTGGAAATGTATACATTGGGATTCCTTTTACATCCCCTTTATAAGTACCATACTTTTCTGATATATCAGCTACTATCTTTTTAATATGTGGTATCTGCTTATTCTGTGAGATTATAAATGATATAAGTGTTTCAAAAAATTCCTGATTAAGTATTCTTACTCCTGACATTGCACATATTGCTTCTTTTAGCTTATCATCCTTTGCAAGCAGTTCTTCTTTTATTTTCCCATAATCCCTGTCTATATCAAAATATTTTCTCCATAATGTATCATATATCTTCTCATCTGTATCGTAAAACACCAGATTACTATCATCCTGTCTTATATGTAAAAGCTGTCCATATGCTGTCAACACATATTCATTCTCATCAAGCATGTTAAAATGAAAGCATTGCCCACATTCCAGCGTTTCTTTAAGATTAAAATCTGGTGGTGTATTTATTACATAATCGTTCATATTATTCCTCTTTTCTTAACTATTCTTAAATAGATGTATTTTTATTCTTACAATGTTTTTTAAACATTTTTAATATTTCTTCCATATTCTATTATAAATTTCTTCCATGTTCTATTATAAATACTTTTATTTTTGCAGATTACGTATTAGAATTGTTATGTATATATTCTTTTATATACATGATACTAGGGTCAAAAGGTCTAAACCCACATGAGCTTGCTCATAGGGGGAAAGACCTTGGGACCCGCCCCGATATAAGCATAAAAAGTCGTTTCTACTTGCAGAAAAAGACTTTTTTACCATAACAGATTATAACCAAACAACACACAATATTCAATTTATAACATAATTATTTATAGAAAGATTAATGACAATGTATTTTAAAAAAATCAATTTTAGAAATATAAATTTTAAAAAAACGTCTTTTGCCGTTATTTCAATTATTATAAGCCTTTTGTTTACCGGGTGTAATATTCCGCTTTTATCAGAGTGGCAGGATGAGTCAAGTACCTCCATATCCAATACTGCATATGATAAATCTGCCTCATCAACTAATGAAATAATTGATTATATCAATCAATGCTTAATAAATAATCAGACCGTATGCGAATTATTCATTGAAGACGAATCTCTTATAGATGCTAATTCATGGCTTGCTGCCATAGATGGCATAGAACAGTTAAAATGTGAATATAAACGTGTTAAAAACGGTTTTAATGTACGCATTACATATGAATGCTGGGATAGTTTTTCCATAATCAATGCATATAAAACCGGTTCAACAGATGCACTAAATGAACGCCAGCTTACATTATATACTAAATACATACAGATATTAAACGAGATTACATCTCCTGCTAATTCGGATATAGAAAATGAACTTGCAGTACATGATTATCTTGTCAAACACATTTCTTATGTTGATACAGGTGATTCCTCTTACAATGCATACAGTGCACTTATTAACGGAATCGCTGTATGTAGCGGCTATACTGAATGCTTTAAAACATTTATGGATATGCTTGGAATAGAAAATGGAACAGTGTCCGGTGAAGCTGGTGATGAGCAGCATATATGGAATACTGTTAAACTGGATGACCAATGGTATCATGTAGACGTAACATGGGATGATCCTATAGGTTCTTCTTTTGAATACACCGATCATTCTTACTTTAATATTACAGCCAAAGACATGTCCATTGATCATTCATGGAACCATGACAAATACAGTGAATATGAGAATTGTGGAACAAAATATTCTTATATAAGATATGCTGGAGTAACCATGATAAGTAACACTTCACAGTTAAACCGTCTTATCCGTAATGCGGTTAAAAACAAACAGACTCATCTTGAATTCGCCTGCACATTCACAACTGATTTAAAAACAGCTGTGTCAAAAACCGGTGAAGCTTTATCATATACTTACAAAAATGTACCTAGAAATAATTACACCTTATATACCGTAACATTCACTTACTAATATGTGTCTGCAATATGCCTCTATGTTTCTAATATGTATTTTTTAAGGACATTTTTTCTTTCTTTATATTCTGGGCAGTACTTTTTCACCTCTGCCCAGAATTCCTTTGAATGATTCATATATTTTCTGTGTGCAAGCTCATGCACCACAACATAATCCATAAGCTCCTGTGGCATATAATACAGCTGATAATTAAAGTTCAGATTACCCTTTGAACTGCAGCTGCCCCACCTTGTTTTCTGGTTTTTAATAGTTATATTTTTAACTGTCACTCCCATAATACGGCTGTAATATATAACACGTTTTTCAAATGCTTCTTTAATGCACTTAATCTCATCTTTAGTAAGTTCATCTTTTTTCTTTGCATTGGTTGATATTCCTGCTTTGGCTTTACTTCCAAGATAACGTCGCTTTTCTTCAATCCACAGCTTATGTTTATCCACGAATTCTTCAAGCTGTTTTTTACTTAATGTATACGGAGCTCTTAATATGACTCTTCCATCCATGTGGACTTCAATACCTATTGAACGTCTTTTTGACTTTATCACTGATATATAATCTTTATTCCATATGTTATCATATTCACCACTGCACATTTTATTTTACTCTTTTCTGCTTACTGGAGTTTCATATCTCCATCTTTAACCCAGCCTGCTTTTTTTAACAGCCAATTTATAAGTGGACATATAACTGCAGGCAAAATAAAAGATATAAGTATTAATCCTGCCCAGTCCATCATGGTTATTGCACTCTTAGTTCCTGCTGCAACATCATTTACCCAGCCTGAATATACACCTATCTGGCCTACAAAACCACATGTCCCCATACCTGATGATACTGCTGTTCCATTCATCTGCAGTTTGAAAAGACATGTTGCAACAGGTCCTGTTATTGCTGATGTTACTATCGGTGCAATCCATATCCTTGGATTCTTTATTATGTTTCCCATCTGAAGCATTGATGTACCTATTCCCTGTGAAACAAGTCCACCCCATCCGTTTTCCTTAAAAGACATAACCGCAAAGCCAATCATCTGGGCACAACAACCTGCTACAGCTGCTCCTCCTGCAAGTCCTGTAAGTCCAAATGCTGCACATATAGCTGCCGAAGATATCGGTAATGTAAGTGCTGCTCCGACAAGAACTGATACCACTATTCCCATAAGAAAAGGCTGAAGATTAGTTGCAAGCATTATAACCTCACCTATTTTCATAGCCGCTTTTCCAAGCGGTGGAGCTATCAATGCTGCCACCCCTGTTCCAACGCCTATCGTTATTAATGGTGTTACAAGTATATCTATCTTTGTTTCCTTCGATACTAATTTTCCTGCTTCTGCTGCAATAATAGCTACAAAATATACCGCCAATGGACCACCTGCACCACCTAATGCATTAGATGCAAAACCAACTGTTATAAGCGAAAAAAGAACAAGTGGCGGACATTTCAGTGCATACCCTATAGCCACCGCCATAGCCGGTCCGCTCATGGCTGATGCGAGACCTCCAACTGTATAATTAACACCACTTATTGTTGCAACTGTATTAGTAAGAAATCCAATATGAAGCTGTGTACCCAGAGTATTTAGTATAGTTCCTATTAATAACGAACAAAACAATCCCTGAGCCATTGCCCCAAGTGCGTCTATTCCATATCTTTTAACCGATACTTCAACATCTTTTTTCTTTAAAAATGCTTTGATTTTCTCCCACATAATTAATCCTCGCTATAGTAAAATTTCAATTAATCATATCACATAGTTGTCCTGACTTCCACCTAATTTTTAACTTTATATACAGCTTGTAATATACAGGTTTATATACAACTTGTAATATACAGGTTTATATACAACTTTATATACAGCATACATACACACTACACTCATGTAATAATCAAAAAGTATCTTTTTATTTTTCATATGTCATTTGACACTATCCATTTGTTTTTATAACCTGATATGATATCTGTGTCATCTAAAAATATATTACATATAATGTAATGAATTCTTTATAACTGGAGTATGTTTATGAAAATGCAAAATACATTTTCTCTTGCCATGTGCTATGTACCATGGCAGAAATGGGGAGAATTGTATGACCCATGCAGAGCTTTAAAATATGGTACTTTATTTCCTGTTCTTAACAAACCTTTTGGAGGTGTCAGAACATGAATAATGTAAATAATATGAGTAATATGAACAACATGAATACTATGAATAACATGAACAACATGAATAATATAAACAATATGAACAACCAGTCAATGAATGTTAATTGTAATACACCTATGGATATGCAGCGACGCTCTTCTTGTACAAATATTCAACCTATGCCTTTATCGCAAAGAAATAATTCCTGTAATATCGTTGCCGACAAGCATGCACTAATGAAGAATATATATGAGCTTGGTTTTATATTAACTGAAACTAATCTTTACCTTGATACACATCCTAATGATATGGAAGCTATAGAATATTATGCCCAGATCAGGGATAAATATTGCAATTATATGACAAAATATGCAGATTATTATGGACCTCTTGATAAACTTCACATATCTAACGATAACTACTGGATGTGGGTTTCAACACCGATGCCTTGGGAAATGGAGGTATGTTGATATGTGGAATTATGAAAAAAGACTTGAATATCCCATTAAAATAAAGCAAACGAATCCTGCCTTGGCAGCAATGATCATCTCGCAGTATGGTGGACCAGACGGAGAATTAGGAGCATCTATGCGCTATATTTCACAACGATATTCTATGCCTTACAGAGAAGTATCAGGACTACTTACAGATATAGGTACAGAAGAATTAGGACATTTTGAAATGATCAGCACAATGGTTCATCAGCTTACAAGAAATCTTTCAATGGAACAGATTAAGGGAACTCCTTTTGAAGCCTACTATGTAGATCATACAGCAGCCGTATGGCCTCAGGCCGCTGGTGGAATTCCATTCAATGCCTGTGAATTCCAGTCAAAGGGAGATGCTATAACAGACATAACTGAGGATATGGCTGCAGATGGTACGATTATGTAAAAACAACATTGAGGTTTTAAAAGATAGTTCCCGATAATCTGGCATACTAGCTGCCAGATATGAGAACCTTAGAAATTCCAATGTATTTCAATAGGTACTTCCTTAGTTACAGGGTCTTTCTTACCGACCAATACATAATCAATCAGTTTTTCAACTGTTTCCCTGTCTAAGTGTTCAAGATTTGTATATTGCTCGATTAACTGTCGTCTGTTGTCGCCAATCAGCATTTTCCTTTCGATAACGTCAAGCTGTTTCTGCGTATCAATTACCAGTTTTTCGAGCCTTTCTTTTTGTGTTGAGAAGTCTTTGGATAAATCCAAATAATCGAGTTCTGAAAGAATACCCTTTACCTTATCTAAATATAACTCACGGATTCCTTTTGTGTATTCCGCAATCTTCTTTTGATAAGCGGCAATCCCCTTTTCCAGAGCTTCCTTTTGACCTCGCAAGTCATTGTTGAATTGCACATTTTGTTCAAGCTCATCTTTATCAAGATATTCTGCGGATAACCTATTAAGTTCATCAATCACAGCTTTTTCTAGTTTATCTACAGAAATGAAAGAGCCTATACAAGCGTCTTTTGATATATGACGACAAGAACATTGTAAATAGTGCTTGCCACGATTTTTTGATGAACGCATTGTATAACCGCAATTCATGCAACGAGCCTTTCTTGCAAACAAACCGATTGTTCCTACTATAAAAGGTTTTGCTTTTTGAGCGACCATAGCTTGAACTCTATCCCATAATTCACGTTCGATAATCGGCTCATGTGTACCCTCAACTCTGTACCATTGGTCTTTTGGTCTGGGTTTATTTTGCTTTGTTTTATAAGATATGCTGCCATATTTACCCTGTACCATATTTCCAATATACATTTCATTTACTAACATATCAGAAATATTAAAATATTTCCATAAAGTGTTATTTTTCGTTTTCGGTTGTTTGTAACGTAATCCATGAAGTCGTTTGTATTCCGTAGGATTCGGGATTCCTCTGTCATTCAGCATACGGGCAATGGCGGTCTTTCCATACCCTTGTGAAAACAGTGTAAAAACTTCTCTGACAACTTCCGCAGCTTCTTCATCAATAATCAAATGACCTTTTACATCTGGGTCTTTTTTGTACCCATACAGGGCGAAAGCACCGATATGGTGTCCGTTCTTTCTTCTGTCAGTGAGAACACTTTTAATATTCTCTGACATATCCTCCAAGTACCACTCATTTACCAGACCGTTAATCTGTCGAGATTTCTTATTCCCCTTATTGGCAGTATCCGCATTATCAACAATACTGATGAAACGAATACCCCAAAGAGGGAAAAGACCGTGGATATATTTTTCCACTAATTCCAGTTCTCTGGTAAATCTGGATTGTGTCTTGCAAAGGACAATATCAAATTTACGATTCTTTGCGTCCTCCAACAACCTGTTAAATTCTGGTCGTCGTCTGTCAGAACCAGTGTAATCATCATCACTGTATATATTGTAGACTTCCCAACCATGTTCTAATGAGTATTGAAGTAACATTGACTTTTGATTTTGAATACTGTTACTGTCGTCTGTTTCTGATTGTTTGTTTCTATCTTCCTCTGATAAGCGGCAATAGATAGCAACTCTTGATTTCGATTCTATCATGCTTCGTTCTCCTTTTAGAGAAGACGAAACAAACTATCTCTACATAATGTTATTATAACATCTTGTAGGATAGTTTGTCTATCATCTGGCAGGAGTTGCCTTTCCTTTATTTTTTTCATATTGATTTATCAACTCTATCCATTTTAGAGTAAATGCTTTTGTAAACGCCGCTTTATCACAATTTTTAAAAACATTCTTGCAAACTACCTTTATATCATTTGCCATTGAACCACCTCACTACAATATATTTACAAAGTATGCAAAAATGCTTGTACGTTATGAAAGAATTTGTCTATAAATAGAAAGTAATCAGATGGCTTTGGCAAGCTCCACTGGAATTTCACCATTCCCATTCTTATGGGTGAATCGCACCATGCGAGTGTATCATTATTCTGATATACGGGTCATGGCAGCAACTTTTCCAACAGTCGCTTACGGATCACTGGCGTGGTCGCTCGCTCTTATATCCCTCCTTTCATGGGTCATGGCGTTCCAGTCCGTCGGCTTACCGTATATCAAACGTATCTGATTACTTTATTCAGTTTTCAAAGAACACATTTCTAAACGGAGCTGGAATGAGGTAGTATTGCACTCCATATATTTTTGTTTATTTCACTCTGACTTCAAAACCTAGAATTGCTTTGATAAGGGCAGCTCTAATTCTGCCTTTTAGCTCCATATCGACCACAATATACATATTTCCGTGTTCATCATAGAATGGACGTAAACTAGCTTTTGATATGTAAGCGTCATAGTGATTTAGTATTTTCTCTATTGCCACACTGTCGCCATCAGCAGCTAAACTGATTGTGGAGAATAGAGGACACTTTTTTGTAGACTTCATCATGTTATAATTCCTCCTCGTACATATCTCTAATGAGTTTTAGTGAACACATTCTGTTTCTATAAACAGAGTTTCTGGAAATATTCAGAATCTCTGCAATTTCTGCGTCAGGCAGTTCCAAAAAGTAGAACATCAATATAACATTGCGTCGTCTTTCACTTAATTTTTTGATTGCTTCACATAATTTCTCATCATAGACACGAACTTCTGTACCGAACACATCAAAAGAAGTAAATTCAATCGAGTATTCGTCCGTTACACCTAACTGGCATAATTCCAGCTCTGGCATTTCACAGAAAGATATTTCATGCTTTGAACGTCTGGCAAGTTCTTTGTTATAGTTCTTGACGGTTCTGCCAATCACCTTACGAACCAGACAGTCAAATTGAAGTCTTATAGCGTTCTCAAATGAAGAAGGTTTCATAATCTCACCTCCTTTCAAGTTGAAGTTGCCAAAGCGAAAAGGCTTTTTACCTCTTTCCGCACTAACACTCAACACGGAGGGAAGATTTGTAACCCAAACCAGATAAAATTTTAAAAATTTTTTTGAGTAGCAAAAAAGCACAAGTGCATGAAAGAAATGCTGTTCTTGTGCTTTAAAAATTGTTCCTGTTGTGTAATGTAAAAAACTACATTCAAGGGTATATTCTGCCGCTGTAAAAGCTAGGTTTTTTTTGACAATAACGGATATATCGAAGATTGTCGATTATACAGGTCTTTCAATGCGGCTACCTCCCAGAGCCGCTAAACCAAAACCATTATGCTGTTTTCCTATTGATGGGAAAAGAAAAAGGCGGCTTTTCAACCGCCATCTGGAAAAAGATATTTTGTGACATGCAAAAACGGTACTGTTGATAGCGGTTTTTTTTATTTGCCGCTAGGCAGTACATTTTCACCTTTATACGCATAATAGGAACTGACAAACCATACTATACGTTTTTCTATACCTGTTAGAAAATCAACAGGAACAGTAAAATGTAGTGAGGTGATTAAATATGCGTAAAAAAGAAGATAAGTATGATTTCAGAGCCTTTGGTCTTGCCATCAAAGAAGCTCGTAAAAAACAAGGTCTTACCCGTGAACAGGTAGGAGCAATGATTGAGATTGACCCACGTTATTTGACGAATATTGAGAATAAGGGGCAGCACCCAAGTTTACAGGTGTTTTATGACCTTGTTCATTTGTTAAATGTATCAGCAGACGCTTTTTTCCTACCTGCTTCTGATCTGGCGAAAAGCACCAGAAGAATACAGTTGGAAAGACAGCTTGATAACTTGTCTGATAAGGATTTAGTTATCATGGAAAGCGTTGCAGACGGAATCATTAAGTCTAAGGGAGTGGAGGGAAATTAACCCTCCATTCTTATATTCTCTTTAAATAAGTGTGTACCAGTTGAAATAGCTGTAATGCAAGCAATTATATGACTAATTAAAATTGCAATCCAAATGCCATTTAAACCAAGTCCTATATATGAGAAAACATAAGCTAAAGGTATGCGAACAACTAAATAATAGAAAATCATTAAAAGCATACTCTTTGTAGGTTTTCCCATTCCATTCAAGCAACCTAAATAACAATTTGTTATGGTATTCAACACATATCCAATACTAATAATCATAAAATATTCTTTTACAATTTGTGCTACAGGATTGCTTGAAACAAATAAGCCTGCTAACTGTTTTGAAAAAATAATAATCAGAGTTGAAAGTATAAATAAAACTGTAATACCGTATTTCAAGGATAATTTTAAATAGTCTTTTGCTCTATCAACTCTTTTTGCACCAATACATTGTCCAACAATGGAAGTTAGAACCATATTAAATGCCATTGCAGGATAAAATAATATTGTTTCTAATTTTCCTGTAACGCCATATGCTGCAATGGCAGAAATACTATAAGTGCTGACAAGCGAAGTCAAAAAAGTGGTACTAACTGCTGGAATACTTTGCTGAATTACAGATGGCACAGCACTTTTTATTAGCGGAATAATTTCTTTTTTATCAAAATCCGCAAATGAAATTTTAAAAACATTTCGTTTCTTAATATAAATAATCATAAAAATTAAACACATTGATTGTGAGAGTAATGTCGCAATCGCAGCTCCACGAAAACCTATTTTAAGAATAAAAATAGGGTCTAAAATGATATTTAAAATTGTTGATATAAGCATAGCAATCACTTGAAACATTGTATTTCCAAAGCTGCGAAGAACCGCTGTAAAATATAAGTAAAGATATACAGCTAAGTAACCTAAAATATAAATTGATAAATAATCTCTTGCCATGTTCATTATTTCCGCTGGCGTATTTAATGCCGCTAATATAACAGGCAAAAACAACTCTAAAATTAAAGTAATAAACAGAGAAAAAATTATTGCAATACAAAAGGACGTAGAAATCAATTTCATTTTCTTTTGTTCATTTCTAGCTCCTATTGCCTGTGAGAGCAAAATAGAAATCCCATTTGTTGCTCCCATCGCAACAGAAGTCAAAAGTAATACAATAGGTGTAGAATTAGTTAATGCAGCATACGCTGTTTCGCCTAGTAAATTCCCAATCCAAAGACTGTCAACCAAGTTATAAGCCATATTTAAAAACATAGCTACAATCATAGGAAGTGTCATTGCCAGCAAACATTTTTTAGTATTTCCGTTTATAAAATCTAATTTCGTATTCATGTAATCCTCCTTGATGAATGAATATCATTCATTTATTGTTTAAAAATTTTCCCTGCCCGTAAAAGCAGGGGAAAGATTATAGCTTGAATAAATCAAATAAAATTGCTTTTATCTTTCTGTTTTTTTCTTCTGATGACAAATTATCATCTGTCAAAATTCCAAGCTGACCGTATACACAAAAATTAGCATATGATTCTACATCAGAAACATTAAGCTCTCCCGTTACATTTGCATTTTTTATCAGTTTTGCAACGACAGGCACTAACTTTTTGCATACACTTAAGGATAATAAGTCGTGAAAAGTTTTATTTTTTTCATTATGGAATATATCATAATATGTATCATTTGTACTTTCCGATAATACTTCCATATGATTTAAAATATCCTTTATAGAATCCTGTTCAATATTGATGTTTGTTTTTAATTTATCGACTAATATATTTGCATATTCATTGATTGCCGTTTGAAAAAGAATATCTTTTGATGGAAAATAGCGGTAACATAGCCCTTGTGCCACTCCAATTTCTTTTGCAATATCAGATATGGACGTTTTTTCATATCCTTTTTCAGCGAATAATTTCATAGCGGTTTCTAATATTTCTTGTTTTCTTGCTTCTGGTTCTTTGGAAATACGCATACAAAAACCTCCTTTTTTATAGAGTAACATTTACAAAATAAAGTGTCAATGACTGATATTCACTCATATCTATTTTGTCGCAAATGATATACAAGAAGTAATTCCTATACGCTCCCAATTAACATTATGGAATTTGTTTAATAAAAGGTTAATCATTTCTTTTTTGGAATATATTTTTACATCACCCTCCTTACTGTATTTCATATACAGATTCATTAGCTGTCGTGCAAATAATGGCTGCCAGCAATCACCAATAATAATTATGCCACTGTCTTTTAAAACACGATATGCTTCGTCTAATACTTTCTCTGGTGCCGGATAATGATGAAAAGAATCATTACAAACAACAATATCAAATGTACTATTTTTAAAGGGTAAATCTTCTGTATCACCCATTACAAAATGAGCATTGTTAATCTTTTTTCTATTAGCTATATCAATCATTTTATCAGATATATCTATACCAGTTAAATCTTTTGAATGATATATTTGTTGTATTTGATAAAGAAGTTCTCCCGTACCACACCCTAAATCTAAGATAGAGGAAAAATGTCTATCTTTTAGCATATTTAATATGTAAGGATAAAGATTTCTGGCGTGTTGACCTTTTATATCCTTATCATAAGTAAGTGCTTGTTGGTTAAAAGCTATTTTTGACCTCTCTTTTATACTATCCATAAACATAAGCCTCCTTTCAGTTTCGTATTATACAATCTGTAGAAGCAAAAGTCAATGAATAATATTCATTCACTATAAAAAGACTTGCATTTCATTCTTATATGCGAAATGCAAGCCTTTCATCATATTATCTCACAATCTTCCAGTTACTATCTTTTTGCAGCGTCAAATCAAACTGTGAAATCTGTGTTGCCTTTGTCCTCTGGTCGAGATACTTCACCGATACCGAAACTTTGACCTGTTTCCCATCTTTGATAAAGATAGGATTCACCAGCTCTGAAAACAGATAATCACAGTTTACAGGTTCAAGCACATTTCCAGATACATAGTAGGCAAGCTCTTTTTCCGTAGCGGTAGGGTACAGCTTAAAGAATGTTTCCAAGAACTCTGTCACTTCCTCCGTAGTGGCAGCGTCCACCGTTCCGTCAGATTCCTTTGTCTTTGGTTCATAGCTGGATTTTGTCGGTGTGCTGCTGATGGTCGGATTCTGTGTGATAACCATGTTCCCGTCACCATCTACATGAACCACTACCATGTAAGCGGAAGTGTAGCCGATTGACGTTTCACCCTCCGTTACCGTCTGATCTACCGAGTAGACAACGGTAAAGTCGTCTGTTCCAGCTTGTTCTATATCCCAAATCTTTACGTCCGTAACCGCCACACTTGTGGGTATATCCTGCCTTACCGTATCGACATTCAAATCCTGCAAGCTCTTAGTCAGATAGTTGTTGATTGCCACGGTTCTTTTATCAATGGATTCCTGCGTGTTGCTCCAAGAATAGTAGGACTTCGCAAATGCCTTGACAAAGTTCTCTATCCTGTTGGTATCGACAATACGCTGTTCAATGACTTCTTTTTCATGTACCGTGTGCATATCAATGGCGGTGAAATTCTTATACACCCCAAAGCTGACGCTTGCAATCAGCACCAGCCATAAGGCAATCACGGTTTTTTTGTGTGTGCCGACTTTCATCACAGGCACTTTTTTCTCTTTTTTCGGTTTTGATTCCTTGTCCTTTTTCTTAAATATCATAGTACCATTTCCTTTCTATTTTGATTTTACCCGACCAGCACCAATCAAGTGTTTCTGCCAGTAGGGGCTTGTTAAATCTGCATATCCGATAGGGTCTCCAGCGTGATACATTCTGTTGTTTCCTGCATAGATTCCCACATGGGTGACATACGTTCCAGAGTTATAAGTAGAGTGAAAGAATACCAAATCACCAGCTTTCGCCTGTGACAGCGGTATGTGCTGCGTAGCGTCATACTGTGCCTGTGCGGTACGAGGTAGACTGATACCAGCTTTCCCATAGCACCAAGACGTAAGACCAGAACAATCAAAGCTGGTGTTCGGATTGCTGCCGCCAAAGACATACTTCCAGCCTTGATACTTCAATGCTTCTTTGAAGATTGCCTGTGCGGTAGCGTCACCGAAACTGGGAACAGCTAAATACTGGTTCACCAGACGGACATAGAACATATTTCCATACTTATAACGCCAGCCGCCATTTTCCTTAATGGAAATCTCATTCTTATAGGTGACTTTGACACCGCCCGATTTGTCTTTAGCGAAACTGACAGCCAGTTTAAAAGTGTACTTTTTTCCATGCTTCGCCACATAGTCAATGAAGCCACCGCCATAGTTATAGGCTTGTACCACTGTATCAATGTCACAGCCTTTCGCTTCTGCGGATTTTAAAAGCTCCGAGAAGTATTTACACCCCTGTTTGATGGATTCCTCCGTCGAGAGGGAATTAGGCGGCAACCCCATTGATTCTGACGACTGCATAACGTCCGTAGCTGTACCGCCAGATTCCACCTGCATGATGGCAAGCAGATAGTTCACATAGTCCGAAATTCCATATTCTTTCGCATATTTTTCTACCGTCGGCTGATGTTTCAGCACTTCCTCTGACAGATTCAGTCCAGAAAAATCAAAGTGGGAAGTGCTGTTTTCTTCATCATCTGCGGTCACGATAAACAGGAACAAAAGCAGACAAATAATCACCGTGAAAATCCCACCGAACACAGCGAAGTGTCTTAGCTTCATTTCTTACCGCCTTTCCTGCTGGTCGTTTTCTTCATGGTTGACGGATTTGTGGTCTTTTTCTGTACGGACTTTGTCTGCTTCTGGTATTGCATGGTCTGACGGACAGATTGTTTTGTAGCTGCTGTTGAAGCCTGTTTCACGGTTGGAGAGGATTCTCTGACAACCTGCGTCCTCACATTATCCTGCTGTTTCGTAACAGGCTCTTTCTTTACAGAAGATTGTTCCCTTGTAACAGCAGGACGTTCCTTGACCGTTTGCTCCTGCTTAGAAGCTGCCACCTGTGGAGCTGCTTTTGCAGATACAAGCGTTGTCACTGGTCGCTCATGCACAGGGGCAGTTCCTTTTGTCACTAATCCTGTGCTTTCTTTCGCTTTATCCAGTTCCATACGTTTTTCCGCAACTGTCTGTCTGTGCTTATCTTGTTTCTCTGCACGACCCTGTTTTCTGGTCGCTTTTTCCTCCACAATGCCACGCTTGAAGTCTGATACATTTTCCTGTATCTGGTTTACACCGCTATGTACTGCATACTGTGCCTGTGTCGGCATATCCTTGACCTGTTGTCTAATGGATTTTGCCTTATCTTTCAAGCGGTCTTTACCATCAAGCACTGCACCGACTTTCGCACCAGCACGTTTCCCAAAAGTGGAAGTATCAGAAGCGGTGTCATGGTTTGGTCGTGTATGACTGTTTCCTTTTGCTGTATCAGCCTTGCGGCTATTTGAAGCGACCACCGCACCAGCTACACCGCCAGCAGCACCAGCCGCAACCGTCCTGCCGATTTTACGCTCCAAGCGTCTTGCACTTCTGCCTAAGAACATATAAGGTCGCCGCATGATACGTCTGCCGACCTGCTGTGTATCGGAAGATTGCAGACTGAACATTGCCATCAAGTCACCGAGCTTGAAGTAGATTCCTGCAAAAGTGACTATCTGTAAAAATGCCACCATGAAGAACGGGTAGCCAGAAGAAATTGAGTAAAACATAGTTGAGATACTAAATGCTGTGGTGATAATCAGCGTAATACCTGCCCTTAACATGATGGTATTGAACAGCTTCGTAAGTGCCTTTTTTGCCATGCCCTCATAGGTCGGTATCATGGATAAAATGAAGCTGACAGGCAGGAACATAGCGTAAATGATGAATAGCACCTGTGAGAAAATCATCATGCCAGTAAGCAGGAATACAAAGATAGAGATTCCGATATTGAAGATGAACAGAAATACCACTGTTCCTAATCGGCTCATGGTCTTTGTAACGCTTAGGTTTGCATTGTCCTTATCCTCGATTTCCTCAACCACTATATCTTCTCTGTCGTCCGTATCTGGGCTTGCTTCTAACAGGCTGTCCACACGGTCAGAGCCGAGCTTGTCAATATCGGATTCCCCATACTGCAAGAGCAGCCAAGGTTGTTTCACCTGTATGGAAAACAGGCTGTCCCTTATCAAATCCACACTGTCTTTCCCTTTGCTGTTGGAATCGGGCAGCACAATCTTTGTACCGAGCGATAATGCCGAGCTGCTTATATCAGCGGAAAAATCATTGATTTTACTGATATAGTTCGGAGCGTAAGCAATAAAGGACGCTGACAGGATAAAGACCACAAGGAAGTTGACGACTGCATGAACCGCTTTTGTGGTTTCCCGCTTGATAAGTCCTGTGTAGGCGATATAGATACCCATTACCAGAATGAGGATAAGCAGGAATCCCACATAGAATCCCTCACTGGAAAAACCACTTTGCGTGACACCAGCAAGCGTCTGAATGTTCTTTCCGATAGAGCTTGCAGTATCAGAGATAAAGTCCAGCTTGTAGGCTTCCTGTACCACATATCCCGTTGCATTGGAAATATATAAGCTCACCGTCCAGACAAAGTTTGTGATAGCGTACAAGCCATACTGGATACTTTTCCCGATACCGTCTAACCAGTTCCAAGGCAGCCAGTCCCACGAGCTGTCAACGTAAAAGTCAAGCTGGTAGTTTTCCAGCGGATATTTAGAATAGGCGTTAGCGTCACTCACTGTACTGTCAACCAGACCAGCGGCATGAGCCACCGTGCCTGTGATAGATAGGAACACCAGCACACCGAGAACCACCAGCAGAGCGATACCGAAGAATCTCAGGATTTTTCGTTTACGCATAGGCTTCACCTCGATTCTTCCGTCTGTACGGGCGGTCTGGTATCAAAGGCATGGAACAAATCAGCGAATACAGGGTGAATCTGGATAACACCTACACGCCCATACAAATCTTGAAACAGGCATTGTCCGTTCTCTAAGTCACGCAATCGCTTCTGGTTGCCCTCGTCCTCCTTATCCACGCCGAAAAATTCAAGGGTATTCTTGATTTCCTTTATATCCGTGCTTCTAAAGGCAAACTTCAAGCCGATATTGTTCTTCATTTTCTCGTCGTCCACATCACCAGAGTTTTGTGTGACGAAGTAAACAGCGGCGTTCATGGAACGACCAGCACGAATCAACTTGTTAGAGAGAGTCTTTCCCTGTGCCACCTGTAAAAACGTCCATGCTTCGTCCAAATCCACCATCTTGAAAATACTGCGGTCTGAATGGATAAAGTCTAAGGCAAAGGTACTGATGACGATAAGCATTGCCACTGACAATAATTCCATAGTAGTGTATTCTTCAAATTTTGTGTCCTTATCTGGCAGCACAAGGTCTGCTACCTGTATGATGTTGAGCTGCCTGTCTAAGCTGATGGATTGCTCCACATCACCGTCCGAGAATAAGAGGTGTGCAAAGTCATAGTCTGTCATGCTCTCGATATGGTCTGCGATATTTTCTGCAACAGGCGAACCGTCTTTCCTTAATTCATCAATGACATGGAGTAGTCCTCGCTGCTTACTTTGCGTAACGGAACGGATTGCACGTCTAAGGACAGGGAACTTCTCACCATCACGGGAAGAAATGCCCGTAAGGAATGTTAAAATATCAATCGCAAGGCTTTCAGCGTCCTTTGTACGCTTCATAATCACATACGGGTCGAGAAGTCCTTTGTTCCTGTCCTCACTGGTAAGGTTGACTATCTTGATTTCATGTGCAATATCGGGTAGTGTTTCCTGCCAGTTGCCACGCTCTGATTTCGGGTCTACAATGACCGCTTTCCCTCCAAACAGCACCGCATAATAGATGATAAGGTTGTTACAGAATGACTTGCCACCGCCGAGCGAACCGAGGAACGCTGCCGCTAATGCGTTGGTGACAGAGCCTTTTACGCCCTGTGCGGCAAGGCTGGGTTTTAGATATACATTTTTCCCTGTGTCAAGGTTGTAACCGATATAGATACCGTCCGTTTCCCCAAGCTGCTGTGTCGCACCGAATCCAAGACCAGCGAGAAAGTCAGAAGTGACATACTGGATATAGTCATTGATGTAACGCTTGCTTGATGGGATAAATTCACCATGTAAGCCGAGCATATCCCCGAATGGGCGTACCAGCTTCACATTCAAATCGTCGTAGAAGTCCTTGACTTCATCACAGCGTCGTTTCAGCTCGTCCAGAGAATCAGCAGCTACACGGATAACGTAAGATAATTTATACATGGATTCCTTTGACTGGTCTAAGCTGGTTTCCAGCTCATTCACCGAATCCAGAGCGTCCATGACATTACTTCCTGTTTCGTTATTGGATTCCCACGCATGGTTATCCAAATCTTTCAATTCCTTTTTCTTATTACGGACTGTGGTTAAGGCTTTCTTATTCGTTACAATCTCTACATTCATGGAAGTGGAAATAGGAAACGTGAATTGCTGCTGTTGATAGTAGAAGATTTCCGAAGATGGGAAGTCCAGCTCACCCACGATATTGTTAATCGTGAAGTAGGCAACATACGTTGTCTGATCTTCACGTTCAATCTTTAGGTATCGTTGGTTTTCCTCTATCATGCAGCGTGTCGGACGGATAAGGTCATATCGCTTTACCAGCGTTTCACGCTTTAGCTTCTTGACAGGCAGCTCATAGGTATAATCACTGTACGCAACACCCGTGTTTCCGTAGATATGTTCCAAGAGATACCCGAAGTCGTTCTTATCCAGTCTGCGGAACTGGAAACGTCTTGATATTTTACTTTCCAGCAGCTTTTCCATCTTCATGAATCGGTTGATTTCATCATTGCTCATGGAAACAAAGTCGCCCATGAGCTTGTGATTGACCTCATAGATAAAATCGGCAAAGGTCATAGCCGCTGATTTTTTCATGCCCTTTAAGCTGATTTCTTCCTCATTCACCAGCAGCTTGAAGCCAAGAAAAAAGCGGTAGTCAATCTGATTTTCCCCAATCATCTCAACCAACGCTTCGGTCTGTTCGTCTACCTTTTTACAGGCTATCTCTTTCAACCTGCCTGTGATTCCTTTCTTTGAGCGTTCCTGCACCGCACGCAAGCTGTCTTCTGTGGCAATCTGTAAGGCATGGATTTTCCCGTCACGGTTCTGGGCGATAAGCTGACGGAAGTTGTCATGCACCATGTACTTTTCCTCTGGTGACAGGAACGAATAATTGTAAGGTGTCAGCTCATAGTAGGCGAAGCACTCACCGTCATGGTTGAACACCAGATTGTTTTCGATATATTTAATCGGGAACATACATCACACTCCTAACTGCTGTAACAGCGGTATTGAATTTTTCATTTTTCAGCTTGATGGCTTTTCCTGCATAGGTCACTTTTGGTCGCAGGAAGAACGAGATACAGGATTTCAAGAACCCAAAAGGCTTTTTCCCGTCAAAGGTCTTTTGTGACACGAACCATGTAAAAGCGACAGGGATTCCAAAGTATTTGAGGAACGCACCGTCAATCATGTTAAAGGGCGGCAGCTCCCCAAAGAGGATAACCACGAACAGCGACACGACAAACCATGCCATCTGACTGAACGTGAGAGGGAACGGGAGTTGAAAGTCGTTAATGGCATAAATGACTTTTTCCACGCTCCAAATGCTTGTATAGCTTTTGATTTTCTTCATTTTTCACAGCTCCTTTCTTTGAAGATTTCTCTTAAAATGGAAACAGCAGCCTGTTTTCACAAGCTGCTGCATAAAAAATACCAGTTCATTGATAACTGGCTGATAATAAGATATTCAGTTGTCATTGCTAATACGGACATTCAAACACGCCATGATTGGTGACGACAAAACGCCCCTCTAAATCAAGGTCACGACCGTAGGCTTCATAGTCTATGTAACTGCGGATTCTGTCTGGTATCTCACCCAGACTTTGACATTCATCTATGAAGTAATAGGCAACGTCTGTCATATCGTCACAATCGGGATAATGGATAATGTCGTCTGCGTGTTCGCACAATTCCTCCAAGCTGCTGTAATAGCAGAGCAGCTCTGAAAGCTCGTCCTGTATGTCCTCTGGTAAGTCCTCCACCATTTCACACAGGCGGTTGACTTCCTCAATGGGTGTGTATTCGTCAATCTCAAAGGGCAGCTCATAATCATGGATTGCGTATTCCTCGTATTCATCATTCAAGCCGATACGTTCTGCCATCTCATCATAATCGACAGGCGGTGTGAACCACGCACCTACAAGCTCACCCTCGTTATATTTCCCCAGATTGGCGATATAGATTCGCATTTCTTCGATACCACATCACCCCTTACTGATAACGGAATACACCGCTTGTTGTGAAAAGGTATCTGTCGTCCATTTCCAGCTCGTTTCCGTAGGAATGGTAGTCGATATGCTTCTGTAATTCGTGGGGAATCTCACCGAATATATTTTCCTCACAGATAAGGTATTCTGCCAGTGCTGCACCGTCACCCACATCATAGTAACGTATCTCGTCCTTATGGTCGATAAAGTCCTCGAAGCTGTCAAACCATTTCTGCTGAATGGCTTTCATTTCGTTACCGATAGGCGTACCGTCTATTTCCAGCACGAAGCGGCAAAGGGCGTTGATTTCCCATATCGGTGTGTCGGTGTTGATATGGAATGGCAGCTCATAGTCTGCAATCTCGACCTGTTCCTCATTCTCTACACCTAACTTTTCTCTGACTTCATCAAAATTTATCGGGCAGTTGAACCAGTCGCCAGAGTAACCGTCGTCCTCGTCGTGGTAAGGTTTTGTATTGTTTAACAGGTAGATTCGCATTTCCTGCATGGTCTGTCACTTCCTTTCATCATATCCAGTATTCCCATTATAACAGCATAATCTACACCGAATACATAATGGGAAAATTTTTCTAACTGTTCTTTTGGATAGGCAAGCAGTGACTGTCGTTTGATTTCTTCCCATACCTTGCGTTTTCTATAGGGCAGGTCTGAAACATCTTTACAGCCGACCAGCTCTTTCATATCCTCAAAAATATCTGTTTTCATGTTGTCCTCCAATCTTTGATTTTTACAAATAAAAAACAGCAACTAATTTAGCTGCTGTCAGCTTGTTTTACTTATAATTTTCTAGTTGCTTCAATGCCTGTTGTGATAGAGTAATGATTTCTTTTCCATCAATATACGTAACGTAATTATCATACTGGTTTTGATACTTTGGATTTTTTTCCACATCAATCTTACCCCACTTAAATTCAATTTTTTCAATGGATAGAGGAAATGTAATTGGAAAAGTAAAACCTCCTGTACGCTCATATATTTGAATTACGTTAGGGTCATGTTTCAATTTATTGTTAGCATATCTTAATCCGCTGAAAAAAGAAATATCACTTTTATTCAGTTTTCCTTTATAAGTTTTTTCTAACCATTCATAATAATCCAATAACCAATGTAGAAATGTACCAACCCTATAATTGACTTCCTTTTTTAATTCATCATTATTCAAATCACTTTCAGCAAGCTTAATTACTGTTTGCATTTCTTCAAAGCTCTTATTTAAAGCATATTGAAGCATAAGATTTATTCCTCCCAGATTTAAATTACCTTTTCTCTAGTATATCAAAATACTGGAAGAAAAAACAATATATTACGCCCCGATAATCTTATTGAATAACTGTAACAGTACGTCTTTCACGCCAGCGGCATTGAATACCAAGCCGACAGCAATTAAGGCAATCACCAAGAATCCAATAAGTTTGGAAAACTCACGCTTGAATCCGAGATACACCCCGATAACAGCGATTGCCATAAGCACAAGGGATTGTGCGTTAGATAAAAACCAGTTGTATAAGTTCTGTCCGAAATTCATTATCTCTTTCTCCTTTCCATCATTTCAATTTCTCTGTCTGCGGCTTTTGCAGACTGCATAAGACACATAGTCACTACTCCGAATCCTGCCCCAAGTGAGAACAGGAAGAAGTCAAATAAGATATGCTTCATGTTGTCATTCCTCCTTACTGATGATTTCCTCTGTGGAAGTCGTCTGTTGTTCAATCAGCTTTTTATGACGCTCGGTGAGCTTCGCATGGTCTAAAATATCTTTGAGGTAAGTCGTACCGTTGGTACTGTCTATCTGCTGTAAGACTTTCCATGTGGGAGCTACCTGTCTGCTTATCCAGTTCAGCGTCCTTGTGAGCGTGTACGGTTCTGGTTTGGTCGTCAGTTTCAAACGCCCACGATCAGAACCGATAAAGTACGCCCATTTCTCATTGGTTTTCCATTCGCTGCGTCGCTTATCCACCTCCTTGTCAGCGAATCGCATATAGCGGTTGATAATATCGAAAGCGGTACGTTCTGCGTCGTGGTAAGTCAGCAGGTCACGCACCGCATAATAGGCTCGCTCATTCTTTAGCCTTATTTCAAAACGGTTCTTGATTTTCGTATCTTCAATGGCTATGTCATACTTTACATACTGTTCATAGTCCTTTTCGTAGATACAGAAATAGACTTCCGATTTGAGCGAACCGACGTACAATGTATTTCCCATACCGTATCTGTCTTGCTCTTGACTTCTTACAAGCTCACCGCTACGGTAGCTCTTGAAGCTGCGGAATACGGAAATACATTCCTCATGGTTGCATTTCTCTGTCAGCTCTGGAATGTCTAAGATTCCTGCCATATCGTTGATGGCAAGGTCAAGACGTTTCATCACACCTCCCTCTATCAGAGCGTCCATGAGAAAGTCATACCAGCTCCTATGCTGTGCCAAAAGGTAACTTTCCATCTGGCGGCAGCCTTTACCTTTCAGCTCTAGCAATGTGCCTTTTTCCTTATCGGGTGAAGCCAGCACGAACACATCACCCAAGACGTAATGTTCCGCATAGGAGTAGAAGCCAAAATCCTCATGTATCATCACATCAAGCCTTAATTTAAGAATATCCTCCACAACGTGTTTTACGTCCTGTGTGGGGAATCGGATTCTGACGTAATCCAAGACCATTTCCAGCGGATTTTCTGGATTCAGTTTATCCAGAGCGTCCGTGAGTTTCACCTTGATTTCTTCTGTCAAGGCTACTTTTCCAGATTCAAGCCTGCTGATGTATTCACGACTGACACCAGCCATGACCGCAAGCTGATTCTGGGAAACGCCGTACTGCGTCCGTTGTTCTTTGAGCTTGTTTATCCAGTCGGTATCATTCAGTAAAAATCCCTCCAATCGAAAAAGGAATGTGACATTTACCGATTTTGTCACACTCCCTTGAATGTTTGAAAAGTCCGCTGTTTTCAAGGACTTCCCGATATTTTTATAACTGTTTCCAGATAATTTGTGCCCCCCTGTTAGATAATGGGGGCGAATGGTTGGTGTGGCAAGCCACACCAACACAGGCTAGTCCGTACCTGCGGCTTTTGCTTCGCACGCCGCCTGTCCGTCCTGCCTGTTTTGTGAGAGTATGCCTATTTCTCTTAGAAAATCGTGTCCTTTTGGTACAAAGGGAGTGTAAAACTCGGATATGACACTTGTTCCTGTATCGACATAGCCACGTCCTTTGATCTGTTTCAGAAAAAAGTCCTTGTCTACTTCTCCGAACATCATGGAATAGCCCAGTTCTGACATACGCCCCAATGCGACACGGAAGTTGAACTGGTCACGGATTCCGTCACCGAGGTATTTTGCGTCTGGTCGCTGACAGGCGAGAATAAGAAAGTAACCTGCCTGTCGTCCGAGCATGACTATCTGTTTGAGCTTATTCAGCACAGCAGCGTTTTCCTTTGTCGTCAGCATTTCCATAAACGCCACATATTCATCAAAGATTAAAAAGTGCGGAGCAAGACCGAGATAGGCATAGTTTTCACCTGTCTTGTAGTTTTCCATGAGCTTCATATCTTCACTTCTTGCCATCATACCGTCATAGAACCTATCAATACAGGCGGTTATATCTTCCTTTTTGTAATAGACTTCTGGCATGACGACGGATAAATCCGCAAGGTCAGCGTTCTTCGGGTCTAACACATACATGACTGCATTGCAACGGAGCAGAGCTTCAATGATAGTGAGGATAAAGTAAGTTTTACCGCCACCAGTGCCGCCAGCAATCAGCATGTGTGGGAGCTTGTCATACTCCCACCAGACATTTTTCATTAGACGCAAGCTGCCATTTTCAGCCTGTACTTCATTGATGGTGATACGGTTTGCGATAGTGTCATAGAGTAAGACATACTCAACGTAGCTGTCCTTTAATTCTTTGGAAACCAGCTCACAATATAAGCCTGTTTCCAGCTTCTTTTCCAAGTGTAAAAGCTGGTCTTGATATTTCCCCAGCGTAATTTCTGTACGGATATACAATAGTCCGTTATCCATACGGTAATACAGTTTTGGAAAATAGGTAATTTTCTCTTTTTTGCTGGTCGCTGGTAAATCCTTGAAAAATCCGCTGTCCTGTGTGGTTTCCGATTCATACCAGCCATTTTCAAGAATCATCTTTGCCAGCTTTTGACGGTGAAAGAGCTGCTTTACCCTGTCATACTGGAATCTTCGGTACAAAAAGGCAGCAATCACACAGACCAGAGCTGCCACAATGATTGTAACTATCATGTATGGCGTGACGGTAAAATGGACGCTACCATCTTGCATAAGATGAACCGATTTCCAGTCCGTTGTTAGGATTGCTTTTAGGTTCAGCAGCATAATCACAGCAAGGAACAACAGGAACAGTGAACTAGCCGAGAAACGAAAAACCAGCGACTTGTCACTGGCTCTGATACGGTTTCCTCTTTTTTTGTATAGTGGCATATAAAATCCTCCTTTCCATGAAAAAAGCAGCAAACCTTATAGATTTACTGCTTACATATTATTTCCTTGTCATTTTAGCTATTTTACGAAGCTTTCTATATCCTTCGATTCCTGATATTTCTAACAAATTATATTGGTTTAGAAGTGATTGTAATGTCACTGATATTTGTTCGGGCGTGTATGGAGTTAAAGAATCCCCATTTGTAATAGTTATAAATCTTCTTCGTTTATTTTGATAAATCCCCCAAAATCTATCCATATCAATATTCGGATTATTTTGTTCGATTTGTCTAATTAAATTTGCTAAAACTTCTTGCTGATTTTCATTAGTTACTACGGAAGTGGCTTGCATAAGCTCTTGTAATTGTTTGCTGGATACAGAACTTGAATCAACTTCTTTCAATGTCTCAACAATAAATGAAATTTCCACATTACATAAAGCACTTTGTTTTACAAAAAAATAGTTCCTTTGCAAATTGCGTATCAGTTCTTGTTGCTCTTGCATAGAAGTAACATATTGGTAAAATTTATTTATACTATCATAACTTTTGTTATCTATTCTGCGAATAAATAAATGCTTATAGTTTTTCCAATGATTAACATCAATTAAGGGAAGTGATTCATAAAAGGCAGTTAAATTTAAACCTTGATTAGTTATATAAGACTGAATTTCTTGTACACGCTTTTGAAGTTCGTCTATCTGCAAAACAACTAAAGAAGCAGCGTCACGCAATTTCCCCTTTTCCTGTGCTTTATAAATCCATACAGCAGATAAACCTACTATAATCAAACCAAGATTGACCCAATTATCTTTAATGAAATTAATCAACTCCATACACATATCTCCTTAAAACATTTTTAATAATTATATCACTTCTAATTATTGGAAACAATGAATAATACTATCAGTTTTTATTTGGTAGTTCAGTAGCGTTTTTAGACACTCGTTTATTTTTCAAAACAATATCATCTGCCTTGATATACCAGTCAACGTCTGCCCCTTGAAAGGTAGCAGTTGCCACCGTATCAGCCACAGGATTGATGATTTCCACCTCTGCGTTGTAGTCAAATTCCTTTAACGGAACAGCAGCAGGAATACTTACCTGTATCATACGTCCTTGTTCCTTGCACTTCAAATCGTAGGTACGTAATTTGATTTCTTCAGAAACCGTACCGTCCTCATTCTGGATATGTACCTCACGACGCAATGCCGAGAACTTCAATACTCCGAATGTCTTTTCCTTATCAATGATGATTCCGTTTGCTAATCTCATAATCTTTTTCCCTCCTTATGCTTTCACCATATCGTCTGCTGACAGGATATAGTTTGTGAATCCTCTTGTACCGATTTTGTAACCCTCTGCGGTGATTTTGGGATTGATAAGTTTTACCTTTTCCTCTGATTCAAAATTCTTCTCACCAGCAGAAGCAGGCAGCACCACGATAATATCATCTGCCCTCTGTACGTCCGAATAAAGGTTGAAGCTACGGGAAACTACCGTCATACGTCCGTTGATCCTACGCTGTTCCACTTTATTCTCACCTGCAAACTCTAAATTTCCGAATGTCTTTTCCATGTTCGGGATAACGTGTTTTAATTCCATAAATGTATTTACCTCTTTTCTTTCTATATTTTAATGATTGATAGTGTCATTCTGCTGTATAGATTGTATCTGTCTGCCTGTGAATCATCAAGGGCAAGCGTTGTGCTTTACACCCTTGACAATCCCCATTCAGAAAGATAAATGACAGTCAAGCAGAATTTAGTTAAACTGTCAGCCAAAGGCTGACGTTTCTATGATGGGCGGTGGTCGGGGGAGTGCTTTCATAAGCTGCTACCTCCTGCATTAGTTAGATTTCTTTACTCTGCGGAATCTTTTATAACCTGCAAAGATAAGACCAGCAGCAGAAATTCCCATCATAGCGAGTAATGCGGCAAATGGCGTATTGTCACCAGTTTTTGGTGAATCGCTCGGTTTCGTTGGTGTGCTGGATTCTTCTGGTGTAGTAGGGGATTCTGATTTTTCCTTGATTGTCACCGTCTGCCCCTCGTCCTTGATGTCCTTATGTTCCGCTACCTTGATAGGCTTGTCTGGATTTGTCACGTCGTACAATTCTTCAAAAGTGACAAGCTCTTTACCAGCAAGCTCACTGGCATTGAATGTAAAGGCAATCTGAACCTCCATCTTCGTATCTGTAGCGGTGAATGTAAGGTCATTTTCCACACACTTACCATTGACGATAAGTTCTGCATTTTCCGATTTCACCATTTCCCAACCTTTTAGCTGGTATTTTGTGCCTTTTTCAAGACCATCTAAGGTAACAGTATCAACGATAGTTACGTCCTTACCAGCTTCGATTGTCTTTTTACCTGTTACCTTGTCGGCAGCGGTCGTGTGCATAGTGATGATACGCTCTGTGATTGTCACCGTCTGCCCGTCGTCCTCAATGTCCTTGTGTTCAGCCACCTTGATAGGCTCGTCTGGATTGAAAAGGTCGTACAATTCTTCAAACGTCACAAGGTCTTTGCCACCTAAAGCACTGGCATTGAATGTATACGAAACTTCAACTTCCATTTTGGAATCTTTAGCGGTAAAGGAATAATCACTTTCCACACGCTCACCATTAACAATAAGTTCTGCATTTTCAGCTTTTACCATCTGCCAGCCTTTGAGCTGATACTTTGTTCCTTTTTTCAAGCCATCTAAAGTGACTGTATCAACGATAGTCACGCTCTTACCAGAAATGATTGACTTTTCGCCTGTTACCTTGTCGGTAGCTGTGGTATGGATAGAGATTTCTGGTTCGTAATCATCTGTCAATGTTCCCAAGTCAACGACAGTCTTATTGCGTGATACCACAACATCAAAGGCAGGAATCAAGGTCATTCCTTTGTTGGAATCACAGCGTAATTCTTCAATCTCGTAAGTATCATAGAGTAAAGCACCTTTGCTGTCGTCTGGTTCAGATATTCCAAACCAGATACCGTCCTCACTAGATTTGCCAGCGTTTGTATTCTGTTTATGGGATACCCAGTCAGCAGCAGTAGAGAACTGACCGTTTTTATCAGTCACAATGATGTGGCTTTCACCAGTCGTCTTGCTTGTGATCCTAAACGGAACATTCGCAAGTCGCTTGTGAGTACCGTCACCGATTTTAACACCCTCAATATCACCACGCTTAATCTGATTGTAAACAGAGTGTACTTCGTCAGTTAAATCAACGATTTTTCCATTCTCTGTGATTGCAAACTCAATCGGTTTTGCACCGTCAGTTAAATATCCCTCTGGAGCTTTGCTTTCTTCGATACGGTATTTTCCGTATGGTAACGTATCTGCGTCAGTCGTAGCGATACCGTCTATGCCTGTATGGATTGTTTTGACAACTTCATTCTTGCTGTATAACTTGCCATCTACCAAGACAGCCTTATCATTTAAGGAGATGATTTCAAAGGCAGTATCTTTCAAAGTCGCACCGCCTTGTGCTTTTGTATCTTTGGTTTCAAGGTCACGTTTCTGGATTTTGACACCGCCACGGATAACCTTGTCTGATACGGAATACTGGTTGCTGCCGCTTAACGCTGCAAGCTCACCATTCTCTGTAATCTGTGCCACATACACGCCTTTTATCTGTTCAGAACTTCCAGCGGCTTGCATATAAGCACCCTCTAACAAGTAACCCTTTGGAGCTGTCTTTTCTTCCACAGTGATAGTACCAAGTGGCAAACAGATAGTACCATTCTGTGTATAGAAGCTGTCACCAGATACTTTGTAAACGTCAGCTAAATGTGTGATGTAATGGACTTCATTCTTGCTGTCTTTTTCAGCGATTGTTTTTGTCGTCCATGTGCGTGTCGGTTCTGATGGTAGATTTTCTTTTGTGTAATATCCGTCATAATATTTCCAGACAAACTCCGCACCCTCCAAAGAAGCGTTACCCTGTGCGGTTGATTTGGAAGTTTCCATATCAATCTTGAAAAGCTCAACCAATGTGTCTGTGACTTTTGGTGTATCGCTTACTTTTAAGGTAGCAGTTTCACCAGCCTTTACCGTAAGGGTGTAGACGTTCTTATCTAACTGGAATCCCTTTGGAGCTTTCGTTTCTTTTACAAAGTATGTCGCTGCCCTTAATTCCACTGTATCAGTGTTTCCATTACTATCTGTCGTAAGTGTGGCAACAGACTTCGTGCAGCCTTTATCAGAATAGACACCATAAGTCGCACCAGCGATTGAATAGCAGTCATTAGATTTTGTAATCGTTGTATTACTGGAAGATTTCTGAATCTTGCCATTTCCGACAGCCAATTTCGCCCAGAACTGTCCTAAGTCCTGACCCTCACCGACGTAAATATAACCGCCACAATCGTAACGGTCTTTATTTGCTTTAGCAAAAGCCTGTGCGTCTGCATAAAGCTTATCTTGTATGCTTTTTGAGATTTCGTCATAGTCAACATGGGTCTTTCCAAATCCCCATCCTAAATGAACGCTTAATCTACGCCACACCGTACACTGTTGTAATAGGTAAGACTGTTCATCTGTAAAACCTTTTTTGGTATGTTCCTTGATGTATTCCAGATTCAATGCTACATCTGTAATCTGTGACTGGTTCAGACGTTCGGTTGCGTCCTTGCGAGTTTTATATCCAGATTGGAACGCAACACCTAGCTGAATACAGTAGGCAGTTTCACCATCTGCTTTCATCCACCCCTCTTGAAATGTGGATTCAACTTCGCCACCATCTGTCACTTTTAAAACCGTGCCTGTTTTTCCATCTGAATGAGTATAGACAGAATCCGCAGCATGAATTTGTGTGACTGGAAAGGCGGTAAATACGGTTGCAAGGGTGAGTACACCTGTAAGCAATCGTCTTATAATCTTTTTCATAATATTTAATTCTCCTTTCGATTTTAGGGTAAAAAAATAGACGCTCATTTCTGAACGTCTTAGTTGCTGAAAACATTGGAACTATGTAGGATAGCTTGTTTCATCTTCATTTTTCTATATATTTGTTCTTATGCAATCGTAGCAAGAAAGTGCTTGTCCTACGCAAAATAGCGTATTTTCAAGGTTTTCCAGCTATGTTGTTCTTACGAGGTCGCACCAGAGCAGAAAGCTAGAACAACATATGATAATCTTATACGTCTTTCAAAAGATGACCCGGATGTACTCGATCCTTTAAGATTTTTAAGAGAGCGGGAAATCGTACATTTCCAGCGTTTTGGCGAAGCACTTTCTATTATACAGAGCAAGCTTGATTCTAATAATTATTATTTTTATAATCCTGAGTTTGATAAAAACTGTAGTTGCAAAAAGTAACGTTATTATGTGGCTGCCGATTTGACAAACACAACTAAAATAGTTTATTTTTAATAATAGGTTTAATTCGGCAGCCATTATAACTATATCAGATAAGAAATGGCGTCTTAGTGTGAAAATAAGATTTTTCACACGCAAGATTTGTGTTTCGCACAAACTTGAGATGCGCAAAGAAACAGCGCAAGAATGGAGGATTACTATGAAAGAAAAAATATATAACGTACCTGTCAATGATGCATTTTTGGCAGACACTGAATGTCCTGTATGTGCTATGTTTGAACAACTTGAAAATGATGCCATAGAATATACTATGGGTCCAAGCTATATGGAAGATGATATACGTGCTGTTACCGATAAAAAAGGGTTCTGTCAGAAACATATCAAAAAAATATATGAGCAGAACAACCGTCTTGGTTATGCACTCGTTATGAAAACACATATGGATTATGTCATTAAAAATATTGAAGCTTTTAATCAGGATAAAGGTTCTGGAAGAAGTCTTCTAAAAAAAGGAAAGGAAGCTTCTGTGTGCAGTTATATAGAAGAACTTGATAATTCCTGCTTTGTATGCGATAAAATAGCTGATACTATGGAACGTTATGTTGATACTATATTTTACATGTATAAACATGATAAAGAATTCAAAGACGTTCTTTCCAAATGCAAAGGCTTCTGTACAAGTCATTATGGACTTCTTATGAAAAAATCAAGTGAAAAACTTGGTGGAAATGATTACACAGAATTCACGAATCTTATCACTACACTATATCTTGATAATATGAAAAGAGTGCGTGATGATGTTGAATGGTTTATCAACAAATTTGATCATAAATATGCTGATGCACCATGGAAAAATGCGAAAGATTCTCTAGTACGTGCAACATTAAAGGATACAGGATGTAAACTTTAAAATTCAATAAAGGCTCGACATTAATACATCCTAATGGATGCCATAATGTCGAGCCTTTAAAAATTTTTAAAGCTCTACGACAAACAATTGACTGCTTTTATCACAAATTTTTATATTTCCAAGGTGCAAATTCCATTTTAGATATGTGAAGTCTTAATTAATAAGTCATAACCTCATACCCATCATCTGTAACGTGAACCATTATCTCCCACTGTGCTGAATATGAATCATCTTCTGTATATATAGTCCAGCCATTGTCATCATCAACATATACGTCAGGATATCCAGCATTAATCATTGGCTCTATTGTAAATACCATTCCTGGTGCCATAACCATGCCTGTTCCCTTCTTGATTACATAACTCACAAAAGGTGTCTCATGAAATTCCAGACCTATACCATGTCCTCCGACCTCACGTACTACAGAATAACCATTTTCCTTTGCATGTTTACTTATAGCATCAGCTACATCACCAAGATGTCCCCATGGTTTAACCTGTGCAAGTCCAAGTTCAACACATTCTTTAGCAACATCAACAAGCTTTTTATGTTCTGGCGAAACATTTCCTATACAGAACATTCTTGATGAATCAGAAAAATAACCATTAAGAATAGTCGAACAATCTACATTTACAATATCTCCATCAGCAAGAATAATATCCGATGACGGAATGCCATGGCACACTTCGTTATTAATGGATGTGCATACACTCTTTGGAAATCCCTCATAGTTAAGAGGGGCTGGAATGCCTCCCATAGCCGTTGTCTTTTCATACACCATTTCATCTATTTCCTGCGTTGTCATACCCGCCTTTATATTTTCTGCAACATAATCAAGTACAGCTATATTTATCTTACTGCTCTCTCTCATGCCCTGAAGCTGTTCTTCATTCTTTATTATGCTTCTAGGTGGAACCTTATGAAACTTCTTTTTATACATCTCTATTTTTTTATCAAAATTCATATGACACTCACAATAAGGTTTCTTACTTCCACACCAACATGGGTCATTTCTCATTAACTTCTTCATTTTATTATTTACTCTCCAATCTGTTACTGTATTATATTACAAAATAAACAGCATTAATATGTTACTGCTGCAACACCTCAACCACTGCTGGAAGAAACTGTTTCTTTCTTGACACAACGCCAGGAAGAGCCACATATTTATCACTTATATTATCAAGATTAAATGCATTTTTTAATACTGTTACTGCATTTTTGCCAGCATACATAACGTATGATGTTTCCTTCATAACATCTGTTATAAGCAGATATGCAATATTAATCTCACTGCTATGTTCTGTTACATGTTCCATATAATCTTTTTCTTTTTCAATGATTACCTGAATTTCATCATAACTCATGCAATTCACCTGACCAACACCAACGGACAATTCTCCGATTGAGAATTTTTTGAAATCTCTATAGAATATTTCTTCCTCTGTTTTTGATGAAAGATTACTTCCTGCCCTAAACATCTCTCTGCCATATTTTTCGATATCTATATCTGCTATTTTGGCAAGGGCATTGCATGCTTCAACATCATATTCAGTACATGTAGGTGATTTTAATATCAATGTATCAGATATGATAGCTGAACATAACAAAGCAGAGGTCTGCTTGTCTATATCTATATTGTACTCGCAATACATCTGATATATAATAGTTGCCGTACATCCTAATGGCTGATTTCTGAAAAATACTGGTGTTATTGTCTGTATACAGCCAAGCCTGTGATGGTCTATTATCTCTAATATATCTGTATCCTCAATACCAAATACCGCCTGTGATCTCTCATTATGATCTACAAGTATGACTTTTTTCTTTCCTGCCTTAATGATGTTACGTCTTGATATCATGCCAATATATCTTCCTTCTTCATCTTCAATAGGGAAATCCCTGAAGCGTTTATTAGCCATAATGTCCTGGATATCTTCAACAAAATCATTGATTTTAAACTTGACAAGAGCTGTATCTTTCATAAAAAAGCTGACAGGTATTGCCTGATTAAGAAGTCTTGCAACAGTATATGTATCATATGCTGTTGATATTATAATACAGTTATGTTGTTTTGCCATCTTTACTATAGTATTGGATACTTTTACACCTTCACATATAATAAGGCAGCCGGCTTCCATTTCTATTGCACACAGCTGTGATTCATATCTGTTACCAAGTATAACAAAATCACCTTCGTCAATCATGTTTTCCATCATATCAGGATTAGCTGCAGCTATAAGCATCTTTCCTTTATCAAAACATTTATCTGGATCTCCTGTTATTATTTCTGCATTTAATGTATCAACAATATTCTTAAGACTTGTATGTGCAACTGAAAGTATGTCACTGTCATACATTTCAAAATAAGATTTTGCTACATCTCCAATAGTAACCAGTCCCTTAAGATGGTTATCCTCCAATATAGGCAGTGTAACAACATCCAGCTCTTTCATGAGTTTCCATGCATTTCTTACTGAATAATCCTCATCTATTCCATCGATTTTCCTGATATCTATATCCCGGACCTGAGGTCTTACATCTTTTATATACCCTGGTGCCTTTACATCACACCTTGAGAGCACAAACTGCGTTTCTTCATTCATATGTCCTGCTCTTTTAGGCACATAATCATTAGTTCCTGTCACAATATTCTTTAATCTGGCATAACATATTGCTGAACATATTGAATCAGTATCTGGATTCTTATGTCCTATAACATATATCTCTTTCATACACTTCCCTCGCTTATCATATTTTATATAACTAACCTTCTCTATTAATCTGTTTTATACAGCTATTATAAAATATAATACTTAACCAATCCAAACCATTTTTAAATAATAGCACATCCCGTTATTATTATCAACATTCCATTGATTTTCAACATTTTCAACATTTTCGATATTTAAATGTTTTAATAGTTTTAAACATCTTCATATCTTTGTTTCCATGTTTTCAACATATTCATGCAATCCTCTGACATTTTATCACTTAAAACAAAAGGACCTGGCTATACCAGATCCTTTTTGATTATTTATACTTGTTATATGACTGTCATATCTTAATACTTACATTTCTTTGTCAGTTTCTGAATATCACTATCTTAGTTTCATCTGTATATCCTAATGATTTCATGAAGTTCTTCATATCAGCAATAGCTTTCTTGTATACATAATAAGCATCATAACACTTCTGGAATGCTTCAAGTGACTTATCAACATCACCTTCCTCCTTAGCCTGCCATGACTCACATGCATACTTATGAATAAGTCTGTGAGATGAATCAAGCTGTTTAAACTGACTGCTTCCTGTAATTCTTGGATCAGTCTGCGCATGCATCCACTTTCCAATCTTACAGGTATCCGGATTATTAAGCTGAGTTATCTTTAGTTTTTCGAAATCTACAACATTGTTATATACTCTCCACATCAGGATAAAGTGATCTATCTCAAATATTCTTAACATATCCTGTGTTGTAACAGCTCCCGCTTCCCTGAACATATCACTTCTACATGTATCAATATATCTTCCTATCTTGAAGATATGAATTCCTGTATCTGTACATTCCTTAGTGAGCATACCATATGTATCTGCTATATTACCAACCTGATCTGTAAATTCTCTTGTTGTTTCTGACTGTCTGTCAATATCATCAAATATTCTTTCTACTGAATCATTAATAGCTGTCATCTGATCATTCATATGTTCAATATCTCTTAATGATACTTCTACTTTTTCATTACCCTCAGAAAGCTTCATAGTAGTTTCTTCCATAGATGTAGCAAGAACTTCTATATCACCCTTGAGTTCATTAACATACTTAACTATATCTTCTGCTGATTCTGCTGTGTTACTTGAAAGTTGTCTTACCTGGTCTGCTACTACTGCAAAACCTTTACCAGCCTCTCCGGCTCTTGCAGCCTCAATAGATGCATTAAGTGCTAAAAGATTACTCTGGCTTGCAACCTTTTTTACAATATCAACAATCTCACCAATCTTATTAATCTTCTCATGAAATGCCTGAACCTGAGTATTGATATCAGCTATCTTTTCTGATGATTCATTAACAACTCTTATACTATCATTCATATTAGTCGAACTGCTCTGAGATGCATGAAGCATATCATGTGTATTATCTCTTATATCACTCATAGCCTGTGATATATTGTTAATAGAGTCCTTGAGTACCTTACTTGAATCATTCATATTGCTAATCGACTTCTGCTGTAAAGAAACCTGATCCAACATATTCTTAACATATGAGTTATCTCCTATAGATTCCATAGCCTCATTGAGTCGCATAATATAGTTGTTGTTAGCCTTTTTATAAGCTCCAACTATCTGATTCAGCTTATCAGCATATATAGGATCACTGAATCCCTCAGATGATACCACACTAAAATCACCGGCTATCATCTTATCCATAGCCTGTAATAACAATTCCCTGTCCTTATTAGCTTCCTGTGCTGTTGTTTTTCTGCCAAACATAATAAACAAACCTCCTATAATTGTACAATTATTACTTTATATTAACATGTTATATACAGTAATATATATATGATGTAAATGTCAAATTTCAAATTTCAAAATCATATTGTGTCTGCACACATACGCATTTATACTCATTGACACACCAAACACATCGATGAGAGTCAAAGTCCTCTTTTAACTCTCTCCTCATCTTATTACTTATATTAACATAATTCCCTCTTATATCCAACATATTTATCGACATTTTTAACAATTTTATATATATTTTTACAAACATTTCATCTTTACTACGTATTTATTTCTGTAACATTTAACTCCGATTATGAATAATATAGAATTGAATATATTTTGCATATTATTATGACTATCAGTGTTAAATAATTCATAATTTCATCGGCTCTTATCCTTTAACTCTGATATTAATAATACTTGCAGAAATGGAGTTTTATTTGAAATATTTACGTCATATTCTTGCACTATTGTTATGTGTAACACTTATGCTCCCAATGACAGCATGTGAAAAAAAAGAAAATAACGGATTTGTGGATATTACTCTTAATGAAGTTGCACACTCAATATTCTATGCACCACAATATGCTGCTATAGAACTTGGATACTTTAAAGATGAAAATATCAACTTAAATCTTGTCACTGGCTTCGGAGCTGATAAAGTCATGACTGCTCTTGTCTCTGGTGAAGCTGATATTGGTTTCATGGGATCCGAAAGTTCTATATATGTATACCAGGAGGGTTCTACTGACTATGCTGTAAACTTTGCACAGCTTACCCAGCGCGCTGGCAACTTCCTTGTATCAAGAAATGAAGAAACTGGATTTAAATGGGATGACCTTAAGGGAAAAACTGTACTTGGCGGAAGAGCTGGTGGCATGCCTGAAATGCTTTTTGAGTATATACTTAAGAAAAATAACATCTCCCCTATAGATGATCTGAATATACTGCAGAATGTAGACTTCGGTTCAACCGCTGCTGCCTTTACATCTGGAATAGCTGATTATACTGTTGAGTTTGAACCTGCTGCAACACTTCTTGAGCAGCAAAAAGAAGGATACGTAGTGGCATCACTTGGTACTGACAGCGGATACGTACCATATACTGCTTATTGTGCCAATAAAAGCTATATTAAAAAGCATCCTGACATAATACAAGGTTTCACTAATGCCATACAGAAAGGTCTTGACTATGTAAACTCACACACCAGCAAGGAAATTGCCGAAGTCATAGCACCACAATTTCCTGAAACAGATCTTGCAACTATAACAACCATTGTTGACCGCTATAAATCACAGGACACCTGGAAAGGAGACACTATCTTTGAGCAGAAGAGTTTTGAACTTCTCAAAGATATATTAAAACAGGCTGGTGAACTTGGTAAAGATGTTCCATATGAGCAGCTGGTGACTACTGAATATTCAAGGAAGGCAGCTGGAAAATAAATTGTATAGGTGACTTGTTGTTTAGCACACATTCTTAACGTAGGGACGACAGCATATATGAGAAAAGCAGGTGCGCATACATCAACGATACCAGAAGCTTCAATTGGATATTTCTAAGACTTTTCATATACGTAATGGAGGTTTCCGCTACCGTTCGATACGGGACATCCATGTCCCATATCGAACTTCCACAGACATCCGTGTCTGTGGATAGCTGGGAAGTAAAGGAAAAGTCTAAGAACTATCACAATTGAACTTCAAGTGCATCTTATGATGTATGC
>JAHYZV010000006.1 GCA_019424245.1 Clostridiales bacterium | reverse complement strand
CAGACAGAATTATGAGAGATACATTCTGGGTAGGAGTATATCCAGGAATGACAGATGAGATGATTGATTATATGGCTAAGACTATTAAGGAAGCTGTTAATCAGTAATTAACCAGTATATGTGGAGGGCAGTTTATGAGAATTCGTTTAGCAGATTATGTTGCCAATTTCCTTGTGGAACATGGCGTTACAGATGTATTTTCTGTAGTTGGAGGTGGTGCAATGCATCTTAACGATGCATTGGGACATAATGAAAAGCTTAAGGTAACATACAATCATCATGAGCAGGCGTGTGCCATAGCTGCCGAAGCGTATGCAAGAATTGATAACAGAATTGCCGCTGTATGTGTTACAACTGGACCTGGAGGGACCAATGCACTTACGGGTGTAGTAGGAGGGTGGCTTGATTCTATCCCTATGTTTATTATAAGTGGACAGGTTCGTTACGACACAACCTCAAGATATGCACTTCAGTTTACAGAGACACCGCTTCGTGCAATGGGAGATCAGGAATACGATATAGTTAAGTCTGTGTCTAATATGACAAAGTATGCAACTATGATAGAAGACCCTAAGGATATCCGTTATGCACTTGAAAAGGCATGGCATCTGGCAACAACAGGCAGACCGGGTCCAGTATGGATTGATATTCCTGTTAATTTTCAGGGCGGATATATTGAGACTGATGAGCTTGAAGGATATAATCCGGCAGAGGATGATGCAAAGCTTCCGCCACAGGTAAGTGAAGATGTTGTAAGAACTGTACTTGAAAAGATTAAGAATGCCAAAAGACCAGTATTCCATGCAGGTTATGGAATAAGACTTTCAGGTGCTTATGATGTGTTCAGATCAGTTTCAGAAAAGCTTAATATGCCTATCGTTACATACTGGAATGCAGTGGATCTAATAGAAGATGATAATCCTCTGTATTGTGGAAGAGCAGGTAATATGGGCGACAGACCAGGTAACTGGGCTATTCAGAATGCCGATTTAATACTTGCTGTAGGTACAAGAATATCTATCAGACAGACTGGATATAACTGGAAAACATGGGCAAGAGCAGCAGAGGTCATAATGGTTGATGTTGATAAGGCTGAGTTAAAGAAGCCTACTATCCATGTTGAGATGCCTGTATGGGCAGACGCTAAAGATTTTCTTACAAAGCTTGATAAGCAGGCAACAGCTATCGCTCCTGTATCAGCAGGTGGAGAGTGGCTTGCAACAACACAGAGATGGAAAAAGGAATATCCGGCAGTACAGCCAAGACAGTGGGAGGAGAATGGAAGCACTGCAAATGTATACGCATTTGTAAGATACTTAAGCAGCAGACTTCCAGAGAACAGTCTTACGGCAGTGTCTAACGGTGCATGCTGTGTTGTAGGTAATCAGGCATATGTAATCCAGAAGGGAAGCCGTATGGCTAATAACAGTGCCATAGCAAGCATGGGATATGGACTTCCTGCAGCGATTGGAACTTGTATCGGCGGCGGAAGAAGAAATACAATATGTCTTGAGGGTGACGGAAGTATAATGATGAACCTTCAGGAATTACAGACAATACTTACTAATAAGCTTCCAATCAAGATATTCCTTATCAACAATAACGGATATCATTCAATAAGACTTACACAGAATAATCTGTTTAAGGAGCATTGCAAGATTGGAATTGGACCAGAATCAGGAGACCTCTCATTCCCTGAATTCAAGAAGATTGCGGAGGCCTTTGGATATAAGTATTACAGTGCTTCATCTAATGAAGAGATGAAGAAGACTGTAGATGAGGTGTTAAAGGAAGACGGACCTGTATTCTGTGAGATATTTACAGATACTAAGCAGGTATGGGAGCCTAAGAGCAGTACCAAGAGATTAGATGACGGTACACTTGTAAGCCCCCCACTGGAGGATTTAGCACCGTTCCTTCCAAGAGAAGAATTAAAGAAACAGATGTTTATTCCATTAATGGACGAAGAGTAGTAGTAAAACAACAGGAGGCACAATGCAGGCAGCAGTTGTAACAGGATGTACGGGAGCAGTAGGCTTAGGTCTTATAGATGCTCTTATGAAGAATAATGTTAAGGTTATAGCAGTTGTAAGAAAGGATTCAAAGCGTTCTTACAGAATTAAGGAATCACATTCACTTAAGAAGGTTGAATGTGATCTTAGTGAGCTTGATAAACTGCCACAGCTTGTGCAGGCGACAGGAATTAAGCCTGATGTGTTCTATCACTTTGGGTGGGAGGGAACATTTGGCGACTGCCGCAATGATATGTATATACAGAATATGAATGTGAAGTATGCACTGGACGCTGTAAATGCAGCGGCTGTTATGGGTTGCAGTGCATTCATAGGGGCTGGTTCACAGGCGGAATATGGAAGAGTTGAAGGAAAGCTTAATTCGCAGGTTCCTGCATTTCCAGAGAATGGCTATGGAATGGCAAAGCTGTGTGCAGGACAGATGACAAGAATCCAGTGTGAAAAGTTGGGAATCAGACATATATGGACAAGAATACTTAGTGTATATGGTCCATATGACGGAAGTGCTACGATGGTTATGTCTACAATAGGAAAGTTGTTAATAGGAGAGAAGCCATCATGTACAAAGGGAGAGCAGATGTGGGATTATCTGTACTCCAAGGACGCGGGGAAGGCATTTTATTTACTAGGAGAAAAAGGTATTAATGGCAAGGTTTACTGTATTGGTGGGGGAGAGGCAAGACCGCTTAAGGATTATATCGAGGATATAAGAAATGCGGTTAATCCGGAAGCAGAGATTGGTTTTGGAGAAGTTGCCTATGGTCCACGCCAGGTTATGTACTTGTGTGCAGATATACAGGATTTAGTTAAAGATACAGGATTTGCACCGGATTATAAGTTTTCAGAGGGAATTGCAGAGACAGTAGAATGGTGCAAGAAGGAGATTTGAATGAATGTAGTTTATTATAGTAGTGATTTCTTTTCTGAGATGTGAGGAGTATAAATAGAATCATTATGTGAAAACAATGTTCAAGTATAAGAGATTAATATATATTGTAGAAAATAATATATCAGAACATAATAAATATAGATTGTTAGATATATTAAATAGATTTCATTGAAATTCATGTGTTACATAATGAATATGAGGCTGTTTTCCGATTAAGCGACGGAAAGTTATATAAAGATGGTAATAAAAAATGGTCAACATCAATGATTTAAGAAATTGAAGAATGGTATAAAGATAACAGAGATGAATTGATAGAGGCTTGGAAAAATTTACATGGCTTGTGACTGTAATTATTGTAGAAATATTTGACAAGGAGAATATAGATGGAGCATCATAGAATAGATCCGTATCCAATACCTAATGATACAAAGTTGATTTATATAATGAACCATAACTAGCAGATAAATCATTGCTTGATTATCCTGAATATAAAGACTGTGAGAATGAACAGGATAATATACGCATATTTGTGCCGATTGATTTGAATGATAAAGCCATATTAAGAAGAAACCATTGCAAGACTGGAACTGATACCTGACATAGGTACAGAGTTTTTTACATTTGAGTTGATTGATAGATTAAGAGAAGAGTATGAAGTAGATTAGTATTTTATACTATAATATTTCTTCCCAAGCTGCTGCTTCAGATTCTGCGGATAAACTTTATCCGGATTAATCCCAGCATCAACAGCCAGTTTCTTAATCAATCTCCATATATTAGATCTTTCAAGAGGGGTGCCTTTTCTAGTACAGAAAATCACCCCATTTATTATTGCTTCATGGTCTATATATTCGTATAAGCCATCCAATAAATCATCTGGAATTCTGATGTTATATTCTTTGCTGTAACGTATAACAGTAATTTTTCCCATTTCTAAAGAGTGTGTAGTAAGGTATTGCAATTCGTTTAATCTTATATCTGTATTTCCAAGGACTTGAATTAACATAGCTATTCTATAATCGTTATTGTTTATAGCGGTTTTAAGGAGTTGGTTATATTCATCAACTGTAAGTAAGTTAGAATCTGTTGATTCGGTCTTAGATTTCTTAAGATTAACGCAGTGAATATCATTTCTTCCTATAAAATTACAAAATGTGTTTATACATGATATAATTGTATTTATGCTGCTTATACTGGAATCAGCATTTTTAAGAATCTCAATATATTTATCTGCAGTATCCTGAGATATTGGGTAACAGTTATCAGAAAGAAAGATTTGAAATCTTCGTATATCCCGCATATATTTATCAAGAGTTGTTCTGCTCTTATTCTCATTTATAAGGAATTCTTCAAAACTATTAATATCGGTATTAGTGATTTTATTATTCATGGGAAATCTCCAGTTTTTGTAATTTGATTTTTGCATATTCCTGTGCAGTGATTTTATCTATTATTTCTAGTCCGACACGAACACGCTTAGGTTGATGCCACAGATATACTTCTATATCAGCAATTCTCTTATGTCTGTCAATTCTCTTAACCATATCAGACCTTCCGCTAAGAGGTCCCTTATTTATCATTAATTGGTTATCTACAATATATCCATATGACATAGCAATATAGTTATACTCGTCCATAAGCTGACGAAGATATTGTTCTTCTTCCTTGTTAAGGGCATTGAAATCCCCACCTATGCGGACAGGAGAAACTACATTAGGTATACGCCAGAGAAGTTTTTCAAGAGTCTTGGAATCTGAATTGCTCTCTATAAATATGTATCCTGCAAATAGAATGTCATCGTCAAGATGCCAGGAACCTTCATATTTCTTGGCATGTTGCCAGATAGGAGAGAATACTTTTGCGGCTATATCTTCTGGAATGGCTTTGCGGCATTTATCAACGGCATCTAGTTCTCTGCCGGCAGTTGTGTGTGCTATGTACCACATAGGGTATACCTCAATTCTTAAATCTATATTGTATTTCATAAATGACATTATGTTGTAAAAATACTTTGGATATGGTAGCATATTTATATAGTTAATTCAAGAGTTTAGAGATTGATTCATAGATGAAGAAAGCTTCAAGGATTGCATAGGTACATGTTGTTTTTGAGAAAAGGAGTAGTAGCCTTATTGGTGATGCTGATAAAACATTATATTTTCATGTAAGTAAGACCATATTTGATGCTGGAATCAAGATAAAACAATTACTATGCGCACTAAACCCCATTGCATAATCCTAAAACATGTTATATAATATAATGACATATGAGATTATATTGCTACGAAGAGCCAATAGGAGGATATGATGACAAGAACATACGCTGTTAAGTATAAGAGTAAATCAAAGATGTTAACAACACCTGAGCAGGTTGCCCAGACTGAGGAAGATATCAAGGCATTAGCACTTGTTAAGGATGCAGTTATTAAGGAAGACGGACAGGTTGTTACTGTTGAGGTTGAGAATGAGGAAGATTTCGAACCGGTTATGGACAGAGTAGTCAACATTTTCAGAAGAATTGATGACAAGTCTGAGGTTTCATACAAGTTCGGTCTTAACCGTGAATAATTCGAAGACTATTGATTAGAGTAAGCCTGTGAAGCCGTAGACTGCGTCACAGGCTTATATTATGTGTATGCCGGAACGGGTATGAATTGTTTATGTATTATGTTTATAAAGGAGTAAAACAGTGAGTTTAGAAAGTGAAATTAAGAAAAGAAGGACATTTGCCATTATCTCTCACCCGGATGCTGGTAAGACAACATTAACAGAGAAGTTCCTGCTTTATGGAGGAGCTATTAACCTTGCAGGTTCTGTAAAGGGGAAGAAGACTGCCAAGCATGCGGTTTCTGACTGGATGGAGATTGAGAAGGAAAGAGGTATTTCGGTAACTTCTTCAGTTCTTCAGTTTAACTACGAAGGCTACTGTATTAATATCCTTGATACTCCGGGACATGAGGATTTCTCCGAGGATACTTATAGAACTCTTATGGCAGCAGATTCTGCGGTCATGGTTATTGACGCTTCTAAGGGTGTTGAGAAACAGACTATAAAGCTTTTTAAGGTATGTGTCATGAGACATATCCCTATATTTACATTTATTAATAAGATGGACAGGGAGGCTAATGATCCTTTCGAGCTTCTTGATGAGATTGAGAGCGTACTTGGAATTGCTACATGCCCAATTAACTGGCCTATCGGCTGCGGTAAGGAATTCAAGGGCGTATATGACCGTAAAGAGAAAAATGTTTCTTTATTCAAGGCAGCCATGAATGGCCAGAAGGAAGTTGATACTGAGATTGTTGACGCATCAGATGAGGCTGTTCTTAAGGACAGAATTGGTGATGCTTTCTACGACAAGCTTCAGGAAGATATCGAACTGTTAGACGGAGCAAGTGCAGAGTTTGACCAAGAAATGGTAAGTGCTGGTGACCTTACACCGGTATTCTTCGGTTCAGCACTTACTAACTTTGGTGTACAGACTTTCCTTGAGCATTTCTTATCAATGACAACTTCTCCGCTTCCAAGAAAGTCTGACCAGGGAGTTATTGATCCATTTACCGAGGATTTCTCAGCATTTGTATTCAAGATTCAGGCTAACATGAATAAAGCACACAGAGACAGAATTGCTTTTATGAGAATATGTTCCGGTAAGTTTGAAGCCGGAATGGAAGCTAACCATGTACAGGGTGGCAAGAAGATAAGACTCAGCCAGCCTCAGCAGATGATGGCGGAGGAGAGGCATATTGTTGATGAGGCATATGCAGGAGATATTATCGGTGTATTTGATCCGGGAATATTCTCTATCGGTGATACTATCTGCAAATCTAACAAGAAATTTGCATTTGAGGGTATACCTACATTTGCACCAGAACATTTTGCAAGAGTAAGACAGATTGATACTATGAAGAGAAAACAGTTCATTAAGGGTATCAACCAGATTGCACAGGAAGGTGCGATTCAGATTTTCCAGGAGTTCAATACAGGAATGGAAGAGATTATCGTGGGAGTTGTCGGTGTCCTTCAGTTTGAAGTTCTTGAATACCGTCTTAAGAATGAATACGGTGTTGATATCAGACTTGAGCCGCTTCCATACGAGCATATCCGCTGGATTGAGAATCCTGAGGAAATTGATGTGAACAGAATTGTTGGTACATCAGATATGAAGAAGATTAAAGACCTTAAGGGCAATCCGCTTCTGGTATTTGCCAATAGCTGGTCTGTTAATATGGTACTTGAGAGAAATGAGGGCTTAAAGCTTTCAGAATTTGGAAGAAACTAGTTAATACTATACATTCAGGAGTCAGGTGATTACATGAAATCAGGATACAAATGTAGTGCAAAAAGAATAGCCGCAATTGGTGTCATGTTATGTATGCTTGTGCTGACATGCCTTACGGTTACTTCTGTGCTTAATACTAAGGCGGAAGAGTCCATTGGTCAGGGCCATGTTAATTATGATGTTACAGGCTTAAGAATCAGAAAAGGTCCTACAACAAACAGCAGTATTATTACAACTGTAAGCGGTGGATTTAAGTTTGATATATATGAAGAGACAACTGATGATGATGGCGATACATGGTATGGCATAGGCTTTTATCTTAATGGCAGTTATGAAAGAGGTTATATATATGGCGGTTACATAACTGTTGATAAGAGAAATGATTATGAGCCGGATGCGGATTTCGAGGAGTACCTTGATTCACAGGGGTTCCCGGATAGTTATAAGGATGGGTTAAGACAGCTTCATGCGCAATATCCTAACTGGGTGTTTGTGGCAGACCATAATGGGACTGACTGGAACACAATGGTTGAGAAGCAGAATGTGAAAACCAGAAGCCTTGTTCATAAGGATAATATAAGTTCATGGAAATCTACAGCAGATGGTTGCTATAACTGGGAAACCGGTGAGTGGTATTCTTTTGATAGTGGTGGATATGTACAGGCTTCAAGTGAGTTGGTACAGTATGTACTTGATCCAAGAAATTTCCTTGATGATACATATATATTTATGTTTGAGGCACTGTCATATGATTCATCTGTTCAGAATATGAGTGGAGTTGAGAGTATAATAAGTGGTTCGTTCATGGACGGTTCAAGTCATGATCTTGACGGTTATACTTATCCTTCACTTTTGATGAAAGCAGGAGAAATGTCTCAGGTTAGCCCATATCATCTTGCTACGAGAATAATTCAGGAACAGGGATATAATGGAACGGGAAGACAGATATCAGGTAATGTAAGCGGATATGTAGGCTATTATAATTATTACAGTCAGAATGCATATGCGTCAGGTGGTTATACTGCTGTACAGAATGGATTAAGATATGCAAAGGAATCTGATTCTGGTACATTAAGACCTTGGAATACGAGATATAAAGCGGTAGTAGGTGGAGCAATTAATCTTGGCAAATGGTACATAAATAAAGGACAGGATACTATATATTATGAAAAGTTTGATGTGGTTAATTATTCGCATCAGTATATGACTAATGTTTTTGCACCAAGATCAGAGGCAAAGACAAGCAAGAGAGCATATAGTGAAACAACACTTAATAACACATCATTTAAGTTTATAATTCCTGTATATGATAATATGCCAGATGAGGTATGTGCAATTCCTACAGGAGATGGAAGTCCTAATAACAGACTTAAGGATCTGTATGTTGATGGATATTCATTAACACCATCATTTTCATTATACACGACATCATATGATCTGATTGTTGATAATGATGTTACAAGTGTATATGTATCAGGTGATAAGTTAGCTGATAGTGCTGAAGTAGAAGGCTTTGGAGAGTACTCATTATCTGTAGGTAACAACAGAATAGTTGTTACTGTTACAGCAGAGAATGGAGAAAATCAGGACTATGTAATCAATATCGTAAGAAAAGAAGCTGATCCAATACCAGATCCTGATCCGGTTCCAGACCCTGATCCATCAGAAGAGAATGGCTTTGATACAAGCTATGATATAGATGAAGAAGGAAGATTTATATCAGGATTTGAGGTTGAAAGCACAGCTGATGATGTTATAAGCAGTATTTCATTCAAGAATGGATGTTATGGAAAGATATATGGCTCAGATTCAGCAGAGAAAACATCTGAAATAATAGCAACCGGAGACAGATTTGTTGTATATACTTCAGATGGAGATGAGTATGCATCATACGCAGTTGTTATATACGGAGATGCTAACGGAGATGGTAAGATAACAAGTATTGATATGTTATATATTAAGAGACATGTTCTTGATATTAGAATTCTTACAAGTGCTTATTATAAAGCCGCTGATGCTAATCATGATGGTACAGTCAGCAGTATAGATATGTTGTATGTTAAGAGACATGTTCTTGATATCAGATATATTGTACAGTAATTATATTGGAGAATATTATGAATAACATAAAAAGAATAACTGCATTAGTAATGGCAATGTTGATGAGCATATTAATGTTTTCTGGTCTGACTAATGTAAAAGCAGCACAGACAGCACATGTTTCTATAAGTTCTGCCAGTGCCAATGTTGGTGATGAGGTAACAATAACAATAACAGCATCATCTGATGTAAAGATAGAACTGTGTGATTTACGAATAAATTATGATTCAAGTATATTACAGTATGTGAAAGGATTTGATGCTGGCGGTGGAGGAACAGGAAGATTAATATCTCCAAATGCAACTTCATTTGATGTTGTTTTTAAGACTATTAATCCGGGAACAGCGACGATATCAGTAGATAAATCAACGTCGTATACATCTTCGGCAGATGAAGATTATATGTCATTAACAACATCTTCAGGATCAGTTAATGTAAAAGCTCCAGCCAGCTATTCCTCAGACAACACATTAAAGTCCCTGCAGATAAGTCCGGGAACGCTTTCACCAGCATTTTCACCAGACAGGACAACATACAATGCAACTGTTGATGCTGATGTTACAGAGCTTGTTGTAAGTGCTGCCGCTAATGACAGTGCTGCCAAGATAAGCATAAGCGGTAGAAGAATGGACCCGGGAAGTAATACAACAACAATTACTGTTACTGCAGAAGATGGTTCAGTTAAGAAATATATAATATATACAACAAGACTTGAGGATGGTCAGGAAGCAACAACAGAGGCTGAGTCAAAGACAGAAGCTGTTACAGAAGATGCATCACAGGCGGTTAATAATGATGGAACTGTGACGATAGATGGCAGGAAGTATTCTGTTGTAAGGGATTATTCAGGAATCACAATTCCAGATGGATATCAGGAGATTGACTACGATTATAATGGTCAGAAGATAAATGCGGTTAAAGGCATAAAGACAGGTCTTATCCTTATGTATCTTGAAAGTGAAGATGGAAAAGGTGGGTTCTACATCTATGATGAGACTGCGAAAACATTTTCACCATACAATACTGTTGCAGAACCAGAGATAACATATGTTGTTCTGCCTATAACGAACTCGTTAGAGAAGCCGGCAGGTTATGCACTTACAAGGTTTACCATGAATGGTAAAGAAGTGCAGGTACTTATGGACGCTAACAGACAGTACTGCCTGTTCTATGGAGTAAGTTCTCTTGGAGAGAAGGGATGGTTCAGATACAGGATAAGTGATGGCTCGATTCAGGCGTATTCTGTTGTGAAATCTGACACTGCTAATGCTGATGTTAAGGCTGATAATGGAAAAACATCAGGAAACAGCAGATTCTGGCTGATGATAGTATTAATACTTGGACTGATAATAGCGGTATTTATAGTGATTACTATTGTTCTTTGCTCTAAGCTTGCGAAAGTGAAGAAGGTGTTTAACATGGCGTCAAAGGATGGTGTTGACCTTGATGAATATACAGAGAAGGTAATTGATGGATATGCCGAGGATGAGGATGACAGTTATGAAGAACTTGATACATCATCTGATAAGATATCCTATGGAGACGATAAGTCAGGTAAGAGTGATGTTGAAGAGTTGAAGCTCTTTGATGTTGAGGATGATAAATAATAAAAAAGCCTTAGTGAAATCATTGACGGTTTCACTAAGGTTTTTTTATTCTTCTGGAAGCGACCAGTTATCAGCCTGATTGTAATAATCGTCAGACATTTCCTTGTACTGTGCACACAGGTATGCGTCATCTGAAGTCTTTGCAAGTTCTTCATAGCATCTGCCAAGCAAAGATAAAGGCTTGTTTCCGCTGCTTGCCACATCAAGTATGCTCTCTGTCTCAAATGCAGCATTATACAGCCACAACACAGCTTCTTCATAGTCTGTCTGGTTCATGTAAAATGTACCGAGAATCAGACACATTTCAGCAGGAGGATTGTCGGCAACTGCTTTTAAAGTGGTCTTAAAGAATGCGTCAGTGTCACCGTCTGCCATATATATCTTAGCAAGAATACAGTTGATTTCTTTCATTAAATCATTGCTTCTGCCTTCTTTGGAAAGAACATTTTCAAATATATTCCTGAAAGCAATAAAGTCGGAATCTTCACCGGATATAAGAAGCTCTTTACACAGCATGGTAACTACATAATCTTCAATGTGGATACCTTTTTCAAATGCTTTGAAATATGTTGAAAAGTCTCTTTTACTATGGTCGCCCACCTGCATGTGAAGAATTTCAATGTCACTGTCATATACGATTGGCGTGAGCCGTACTGTTTCATGTATTGGTGAAATCCATGTGAATGGACGGAGCCTTTTGAAAAGCTTCGGGCGGAGTTCTTTGTGTGCATTGTATACAGAATTATATTCTGATGCATTGACATAATACATCTGAACAATGTCTATCTCTGGAAGAAGCATATGTTTCAATTCTCTTAATGCGTAGTTGTTGGTATCATCAAGCACTTCGTCTGCGTCAGCACTGAATATGTAGTCACATCCAGCTTTGGAAAATGCAAAATTTCTTGCGGCTGAAAAATCATTTATCCATTCAAAGTCATATATTTTATCGGTGTAGTGAGCGGCAATTTCTTTAGTATTGTCAGTTGAGCCTGTGTCTACAATAATCAATTCATCATAAGTTCCTGCGTATGAATCAAGACACCTTGCAAGAATGTCCTGCTCATTTTTTACAATCATGCACATGCTTATTGATATCATGTTTTTCTCCTGTTCTTAATTGGATTTATATAGGTTATATCGGTAAATGCCTTGATTTTTTTAGGTATTCGTAAGATACTTGTTATCAATGATAACATATATCTGATACGAGGTACACAATGTCAAAAAAGAAATCTGCAGCAGAACCAGTTGAATATATAGACAGTCAGGCTTTTGACGCGGCGAAAGAGAAGATAATCGGTAAGAGCCATAATGACAAGGGGATAGGTACTTTGTCGGAAAAGACACTGCATGCAGTATTAAAAATGTATTATGAACCCGATGAGGATAATCATGAGGTTGCAATAGATGGTTATTTTGCAGATATATATAACGAGCATGGGATAATTGAGATTCAGACGAGGCAGCTTAACAAGTTAAGGGATAAGTTGTCAGTGTTCCTGAATGAATATCAGGTGAGGGTTGTATATCCAATGCCATATGAGAAGTATTTAAGCTGGATTGAGCCGGAAACAGGGGACATTACTTCTAGAAGAAAGTCTCCGAAGCGATGTTCTATGTATGATGCGATGTTTGAACTATATAAGATTAAAGCATTTTTAAAGAATCAGAATCTTAAGGTTACATTGCTGCTGATCGATATGGAAGAATATAAGCTTCTTAATGGCTGGAGTTACGATAAGAAGCGCGGAAGTGTGCGTTATGACCGCATTCCTGTTGGAATAAGAAAGATAGTTGAACTGGACTGTCCACAGGATTATATGCAGTTTGTACCAGAGGGACTTGAGAAGAACTTTACTTCAGCGGATTTTGCAAATGCAGCGCATATTGACAGGCAGACTGCTGCCAGTGTACTTGCAATGCTTAATTACATGGAACAGGTTAAAAGAGTCGGAAAGACAGGCAATGCCTATATATACGATATTGAAGAACATTATTGAATGGAGATAGTATGTACTCTGTAAATGGAAACTGCTTTCGAATATCTGTAAGAAATCTTGTGGAATTCATGTGTGCAGAAGGTGATATTGACAACAGGAATACAGGCAGCAATGATGTGAAAATCATGCAGGAGGGGGCAAGGATTCACAGAAAAATCCAGCACAGCATGGGAACTATGTATCATGCGGAAGTGCCTTTAAAGATTGAGATACCGCTTGTATCTGACTTAGGGATTGAGTATGTATTACAGGTTGAAGGCAGGGCTGACGGTATTATTGCAGATATTAATTATGACGAGGATGGTAATAAAGAGCCGGAGAGCGATGCAATAATTGATGAGATAAAGACTATGCAGACAGATGTTTCTCTGCTGAAAGAACCGGTTTATGTGCATAAAGCCCAGGCACTGGTATATGGCTATATATATGCAAGCCAGAAGAAGCTGTCAAAGATTGGAATCCAGATGACTTACGTTACTCCTGAGCCTGAGACAATCAACAAGTTTCTGGAAGAATATACATTTGAAAGAATTGAAGAGTGGTTTAATAAGCTGATTACAGGCTTTAAGAGATGGACTGATTATACATTTGATGAGAGGTATAAAAGGACGGAATCAATCAGAGAACTTAAGTTCCCTTATGAATACAGGGAGGGGCAGAAGAATCTGTGCGTGAGTGTATACAGGGCTATTGAAGATAATACCAATCTATATATTCAGGCACCTACAGGTGTCGGAAAGACGTTGTCTACTGTGTTCCCGGCTGTGCAGGCATTAGGACAGCAGATGTCAGACAAGATATTTTACCTGACGTCAAAGACAATAACGAGAACTGTTGCGGAGGATACTTATGCTATATTAAGAGATAACGGGCTTCATATGAGAACTGTTACTCTTACAGCGAAGGACAAAATATGTCCACTTGATGAGCGCAACTGCAACCCCGTGGCATGTCCTTATGCCAAGGGGCATTTTGACAGGATTAATGATGCTGTGTACGACATTATAACGAGCCAGATGGTTATCGGAAGAGATAATGTCATGGAATATGCCAACAGACATAATGTCTGCCCGTTTGAGATGTCGCTTGATGTTTCGTACTGGTGTGATGGAATTATATGTGATTATAATTATGTATTTGACCCGGATGCGTCGCTTAAGAGGTATTTTGGCAATGGTGCGAAGGGTGATTATGTGTTTCTTGTGGATGAAGCACATAACCTTGTGGACAGAGCAAGAGAAATGTACAGCGCAGTGTTGAAAAAAGAAGATTTTCTTGCGGCTAAGAAGCTTGTCAAAGAGATGGACAAACGGCTTGCAGGCGCACTTGACAGATGTAACAAGCAGTTGCTCGAATATAAAAGACAGTGCGATACATTCATGGTTGTGAGTGGTCTTGGAACATTTCCAGCCAGCCTTGAGCGTGTCATGGGACTTATGCAGAAGTTTATGGAAAGGCATAAGGGTGAGCCTGTGACTAACGAGCTGCTCGAGTTTTTCTTTGCAGTGAGACATTTTCTTAATATGTATGACTGTGCTGATGAAAAATATGTCTATTATAATGAGCATGATAATGATGGAAACTTTCTTGTACATCTGTACTGTGTTGACCCGTCTGGCAACATAAGTGAGAGACTTTCACAGGGCAGAAGCACGGTGTTCTTCTCGGCAACGCTGCTTCCGGTTAATTATTTTAAGGAAATGCTTTCAGGTGATGTATCAGAAAGAGCGGTGTATGCACACTCTTCTTTTGAACCTGATAATAAGAGAATTGTCGTGGCTACTGATGTGACAAGCCGTTATACAAGAAGAAATGCAAGGGAATATGCCAAGGTACATGATTATATTATGCATATGATTTCTGGCAGAAGCGGCAGATATATGGTGTTCTATCCGTCATATTCTTACATGGAGAGTGTTCTTGAGTGCTTCAGGTGGGAAAATGGTGTTAATGTGGTCGAATGTGGTGGAGAAGATACATTTTTACCAGAAAGCTGTGTAAATGTGCTTGTGCAGGGAAGGTTTATGAAGGAGGCTGACAAGGAAAAATTCTTATCAGCATTTTACGAGGAACTTCCAGAAGGGGCTTCGCTTGCAGGCTTCTGTGTGCTTGGAGGAATATTTTCCGAAGGCATTGACTTAAAGGATGAGAGCCTTATTGGAGCTGTCATTGTCGGAACGGGGATTCCGATGGTGTGCAGGGAGCGCAACATTTTAAGGGATTATTTTGATGAATTTGGCAAAAATGGATATTCGTATGCTTATGTTATTCCGGGAATGAATAAGGTGCTTCAGGCAGCAGGAAGGGTTATAAGGACGGATACGGATAAGGGCGTTATTGCACTTCTGGATGACAGATTCATGACTGGTGAATATGAGCGTATGTATCCTAGGGAGTGGAACAGGATATTTCCAGTCAGTCTGGGTAATGCTTATAAATGTATTAAGGATTTCTGGACGGAACAGGATATATAGGGCATTGATAAAAAATGTACAATGTTAGAACTTGTAGTCGGACTGTATGTGTGATAGAATTTAGACAGATATTATTAAGGTCCGGATATATGATGATTTGGTTTGATTATGGGAGATGGGCTTATGCAGAACGTGGAAGAGATTAATAAGAATATAGAAAACAAAACTGTAGACAAGCAGGCCTGGCAGTCTCTGGGATTTGATGAATTACAGACTATTGAGATTATCAGAGGAATTGAGAATGGCGTTGATGTGAGTGTGTATTGCAAAGAGGAATTTAACGCTGCCCAGATGAAAGCATTAAGACTTGGTCTGGAAGAAAAACTTGATGTAAGCAGATTTGCAGATGCACAGTATGATTATATGCAGATGGAAGAACTGAAGCAGGCTGTGCGTAGCGGAATGAATATGGATGATATATGTAATCCTAAGTTCAGTCATTCTGTTATGAGAGAGATAAGGCTTGCATCAGAGCTTAATTATGATCTGACCAGGTATGCAAAGCTTGGTTATTCAGGAGAGGTATTAAGACAGATAAGACTTGCAAAAAAAGAAGAGATTGACCTTACATTTTTTGTTGAGGATAATTATGATGAATATCAGCTCAATGAGATAAGGCTGGGAATACACAATTGTGTCGATATAACTAAGTATCTGCTTCATGAATACAATGGAAAACAGATGGAACAGATTAGACTTGGACTTGAGGAAGGGATTGATGTTACTCCATATAACATGGTTGGATTTTCATCAGGACAAATGAAGCAGATAAGACTTGGGCTTGAAGAAGGAATAGATGTTTCTGAATATGCAGATCCGTTTATTGATGCGGTAAGCATGAAAGAGGCAAGACACAGAATTTCTGATAAATGGAATGACGAGAAGCCTGCACTTAATGAATTGCAGTCACAGGAAATTCTTATGGGACTTACAAGCGGTGTAGATGTTTCTTTATATGCTGATCCAAGATATACCTTTAAAGAGATGGAGAAGATAAGACTTGCACTTGAGAGGGGAAGTAATCTGGATGGGCTGCTTAAGTATGGATGTTAAGATGCAGCTATTACAGTACAGTGTTTTGATAATGAATGGATAAGACCTTCGGAAAGGGGGAACAGCATGAGCAATACAGAAATAGTTAATGAAACAGCTGATATAGATGATATCGAGTTACATGAGGTTTATGTATATATTGCAGATGATAATATGAGCGCATCAGTCAGGCTTGGCAAATGTGATGAAGGATATACATATGATGAAGTCATGAATAAGCTATCGCTTAATGGAATTAAGACGGGAATAGATGAAGAAAAAATTCGATGGATGATTTCACAAAAAATATATGACCAGCCGGTTGAAGTTGCTTTTGGTAAACCGGTAGAGGCAGGAAAAGATGGATATTATGAGTTCTTCTTTGATACAGATGCAATTAATAATAACAGACCTACAGTAAGAGAAGATGGTTCTATTGATTACTTTAATCAGAAGAGATTTGAAAAGGTTAATGAGGGTGATCTGCTGGCAAGATATCATGAGCCGACTAAAGGGGAATTTGGCTTTGATGTATGTGGGAAGCTGCTTGTGCCTAAACCAGGAAAACCAAAGCCAAGACTGCATGGTAAGGGCTTTAAGACATCTGATGATGGTAAAGAAACTTATGCTGCAATATCTGGAAAGATTGAATACTGTAACTATGATTTAAGTGTTGTTAATGTATATGAGGTTAATGGTAATCTAGATATGAGCATGGGGAATATTGACTTTAACGGGGATGTTAATATTACTGGCAGTGTGAGAAGTGGTGTAACAGTTCATGCCATGGGAAGTATATATGTTGGAGGCTTCGTTGAGGGAGCAACACTTATTGCTGGGAAAGATATTGTATTAAAGGATGGTGTTAATACTAAGAATTCAGGAAAAATCGAGGCAGGGGGAAATATATCAGGCAGATTTTTTGAGAATACAGAGGTTATTGCCAAAGGAGACTTACAGTGTAATTATATTCTTAACTGCAGGGTGCTTACATATGGCAGGGTATTTGTTGAGGGACCCATAGGTTCTATTATAGGTGGTGATGTAACTGGTGTTATGGGAATCAGTACTACATCATGTGGACATGAAAGCAATGTAAAGACTTTGTTGAGGGTTGGTTCGACCAAAGAAATCAGAAAAGAGTATGCAGAACTTATTATGGAGCTTAAGGATGTGGACGAACAGATTGAAGCCTTTGAAATGGCTAATAAGAAGTTTGAGATGATTAAACAGAACATGCCTGAAAAGTATGATAGTAAAGTGGCATTGAAGGTTACCCAGTCAAAGATTGTAAAGATGGCACAGAAAGCCAAGCTTGAAGAAAAGAGCAAGGCATTATACAATCTTATAAGAGATTCAGAGAGAGCAGTTGTTAAAGTAAAGAATCATATATATCCGGGAAGCAGGGTATATATGGATGATAAGACTTACATGCCAAGTTCTGTATTTTCACATATTATTGTTAAGAAGACGCCAAGCACGATTATTCTTAGGGATTATGATGAATAAGTATATTACAGGGAGAGTATTATGATAGAAGAAGTTGTTTCGGTGGAATTGCCGGTGCATGAAAGGCTGGTAGTAAGAAAGAACAGACTTACGAATGAAGAAAACGGCATTGATATGCCAAGGATTTCTATAGTTACAGGCACTCATGGGGATGAACTTGACGGACAGTATATCTGCTATGAGGTTATCAGAAGGATTGAAAGAGAGAAGAATAAGCTTAAAGGAATTGTAGATATTTATCCAGATATTAATCCTCTTGGACTTGATACAGGTTCAAGAGGAATTCCTATGTTTGACCTTGATATGAACAGGGTTTTCCCTGGCGATAACAATGGAGCGATGGCTGAATATGTGGCAGCAGGTATTATTGAAGATATTATTGGAAGTGATCTGTGTATTGACATCCATTCAAGCAATATATTTGTAAATGAGATGCCACAGGTAAGAATTAATGATGATACGCAGGAAAAGCTTCTTCCTTATGCGAAGATGATGAATGCACAATTTGTGTGGATATATTCGTCTATTACTGTGCTTGATGCAACTCTTGCTTATAGTCTTAACCATCTTGGTGTGCCTACTCTTGTTACGGAGATGGGTGTTGGAAACAGAATTACGCCAAAGTATTGCAGGGATATTGTTGATGGTATATTTAACCTTATGTCTCATATGGGGATATGGGATGATGAGCCGAAAGAAGTGAATGAACCTATTATCTCTACAGAGGGTGAGGTTACATTTCTTACTGCTAAGGAAAGCGGAATATTCGTATCAGCAGTTGATTCTATGGGAAGGATTGGAATTGGAACGCATATAGGAGATATTATCGAACCTATTGAGGGAAGAATAATCCAGAGAATTGAATCGCCTACAGATGGAATTATATTTACATTAAGAGAGAATCCGGTAGTACATAAGGGGGCTCTTATAGCAAGAGTTTATGGTGGCAGATAATGAAGAAAGAGATTATTTATTCGTTAAAGGGTATATATAGAGAAGATTATCAGATAGAAGGCTACAGATTCGGCGGTGGTGAGAAGTCGGCATGTATTGTTGGTGCATTAAGAGGTAATGAGATACAGCAGCTGTATATATGTTCGCAGCTTGTTAAGGCACTTAAAGAGCTTGAGGCTCATGGTGCAATATCGCACAATCATGAGATTCTTGTTATCCCATCTGTTAACAGATTTTCCATGAATGTTGGAAAGAGATTCTGGCCTACAGATAATTCTGATATTAACAGAGCTTTTCCTGGGGATGTTAATGGAGATACAACCAAGCAGATAGCAGGAACACTTTTTGACAGAATTAAGGGTTACAGTTATGGCATACATTTTGCGAGCTTTTATATGCCGGGTGATTTTATTCCTCATGTAAAGATGATGGATACAGGATTTCAGAGTGCAAGTCTTGCCAATCTGTTCGGACTTCAGTACGTTGTTATTAGAAAGCCGAAGCCAATGGATACAGTGACACTTAATTATAACTGGCAGATGAATGGTACTAATGCGTTTTCAATATATACTAACAGCACAGATATGATTGATGAGAAATCTGCAAGACAGGCTGTGTCATCTGTTCTCAGGTTTTTAACCAGAATGGGTATTCTTAAGTACAACAATCACAGTGGATATATTGCAAGTGTTATCAACGAATTTGACCTTATGGCAGTCAAGACTTATGATGCAGGATTTTACAAGAGACTTAAAGAGCCGGGTGATCCTGTATATCATGGTGAGCTTATAGCACAGATTCTTGACCCATGCGAGGGTACTGTTAAGAGTGAGATAATATCACAGACAGACGGTATTGTTTTCTTCGCACATACAGGTCCTACCGTAATGGGTAATCAGGTTGTTTACAAGATAATAAGAAGAATGCATGAATAGTTGTTTGAAAATATGTTTTATTGTGATACAATGGTTAAATATTAATAATTAATATAACTAATCTCAGGAGGAAGATATGAGCGGCGTAAAGAGAGTTTTTGTCGAGAAAAAGAAACCATTTGCAGTTAATGCGAAAGAATTACTTGAGGAGATAGGAGGATATCTTGGAATAAAGACTATTACAGATGTGAGAGTTCTTATCCGTTATGATATTGAGAATCTTTCAGAAGAAACATATAAGAAAGCACTTACTACTGTTTTTTCTGAGCCACCGGTAGATGATGTTTATGAGGGAACATTTCCAGCGGGAAAGGAAGATTTCGTGTTCTCTGTAGAGTATCTTCCAGGACAGTTCGATCAGAGAGCTGATTCTGCAGAACAGTGTGTTAAGTTCTTTAATGAGAATGAGACACCGGTTATTAAGACTGCTGTAACTTATGTATTGACAGGAACTGTTACTGATGAGGAGAAGAACAGGATTAAGGAACACTGCATTAACCCTGTTGATTCAAGACAGGCAGCAGAGGATATTCCAGAAACTTTAGTTACTGAGTTCAAGACTCCTGCTGATGTTATTTATTTTGACGGATTCAAGGATATGCCAGAGGATAAGTTAAAGGAATTATATGATTCTTTAGGACTTGCCATGACATTTAAGGATTTTAAGTTCATTCAGGAGCATTTTGCTAGTGTTGAGAAGCGTGATCCTTCTATGACTGAAATCAGAGTACTTGATACATACTGGTCAGATCATTGCCGTCACACAACATTTGCAACAGAGCTTACAGATGTTAAGTTTAAGGACGGATTCTATAAAGCCCCTATGGAAGCTACATATAACAAGTATCTTTCAGACAGAGCAGAAATATATAAGGACCGTAAGGACAAGTTCGTATGCCTTATGGACCTTGCACTTATGGGTGCTAAGAAGTTAAAGGCTGAGGGTAAGTTAGCTGATCAGGAAGAATCTGATGAGATTAATGCCTGCTCAATTGTTGTTCCAGTTGAGATCGATGGAAAGACAGAGGAATGGCTTGTTAACTTTAAGAATGAGACACATAACCATCCAACAGAGATTGAGCCATTTGGTGGCGCAGCAACTTGTCTTGGTGGTGCTATAAGAGATCCATTGTCAGGACGTACATATGTATATCAGGCAATGAGAATTACAGGTGCAGCAGATCCTACTGTTCCGGTATCAGAGACAATTCATGGAAAGCTTCCACAGAGAAAGCTTGTTACAGGTGCTGCTCACGGATACAGCTCATATGGTAACCAGATCGGACTTGCTACAGGATATGTTAAGGAAATCTACCATCCTGATTATGTTGCCAAGAGAATGGAGATTGGTGCAGTTATAGCTGCTGCTCCAAGAAGTGCAGTTAAGAGAGAGAATTCTGACCCGGGAGATATCATTATTCTTCTTGGTGGAAGAACAGGACGAGATGGATGTGGCGGAGCTACAGGTTCATCTAAGGTTCATACAGAGAAGTCTATTGAGGATTGTGGTGCTGAGGTTCAGAAGGGTAATGCTCCTACAGAGCGTAAGATGCAGAGACTCTTTAGAAGACCAGAGGTTACTAAGCTTATTAAGAAATGTAATGACTTTGGTGCAGGTGGTGTATCCGTTGCAATTGGTGAGCTTGCAGCAGGTCTTAAGGTAGATCTTGATAAAGTTCCTAAGAAGTACGAAGGTCTTGATGGAACAGAGCTTGCTATATCAGAGTCTCAGGAGAGAATGGCTGTTGTTGTTGATCCTAAGGATGTCAAGGAATTCCTTCAGTATGCTGCTGAGGAGAACTTAGAGGCAGTTGAGGTAGCTGTTGTAACAGAAGAACCAAGACTTGTTCTTAACTGGAGAGGCAAGGATATCGTTAATATCTCAAGAGCATTCCTTGATACTAATGGTGCTCATCAGGAGACTAAGGTTGTAGTTGATATTCCTTCACAGGAAGATGATTACCTTAAGCCAGTTAAGGTTACAGATGTACGCGGTAAGTGGTTAAAGACTTTAGCAGACCTTAACGAATGCTCACAGAAGGGACTTGTTGAGAGATTTGATGGTTCTATCGGAGCAGGTTCAGTATATATGCCATATGGTGGTAAATATCAGCTCACAGAGACACAGAGCATGGTTGCCAAGCTTCCAGTGCTTAAGGGTTCATGCGATACAGTAACTATGATGTCTTATGGATTTGATCCATATCTTTCATCATGGAGCCCATATCATGGAGCAATCTATGCTGTAACTGATTCTGTAGCTAAGATTGTTGCTGCTGGTGGTGATTTCAGCAAGATTAGATTCACATATCAGGAATACTTCAGAAGAATGACAGAGGATCCAGAAAGATGGAGCCAGCCATTTGCTGCACTTCTTGGCGCATATGAAGCACAGATGGGATTCGGACTTCCATCAATCGGTGGTAAGGACAGTATGTCAGGAACATTTGAACATATTGATGTTCCACCAACACTCTGCTCATTTGCTATTGATGTAGCTAAGGAGGGAGATATTATTACTCCTGAGCTTAAGAATGATGGTGATGTATTAGTCAGATTTGATATTAAGAAGAATCAGTATGATCTTCCGGATTTCGAACAGGTTAAGGCACTCTACAGTGCAATACATGAGCTTATCCAGAAGAAGGCAATCGTATCTGCATATGTTCTTGATGCTAACGGACTTGTGCCAGCACTCAGCAAGATGGCATTTGGTAATAAGTTAGGTTTTGAGATCAGCGCAGACGTTAAGGAAGATGACCTCTTTGCACCAGCTTATGGCTGTATCGTTGCAGAAGTTCCAGCGGACAAGCTTAGTGAGATTACTACAGATTATACTATGGTTGGTACTGTTAAGGATAATGGTAAGTTCACATACAAGGAAGTTTCAATTAATGTAGAAGAAGCATTAAGCGTATGGGCTGATACCCTTGAGGGCGTATTCCCAACAAAGGCTTCTAAGGAAACTACACCGGTTGAAAGCAAGTTATATGAAGCACCAAGCGTACATGTATGCAAGAATAAGGTTGCCAAGCCAACAGTATTTATCCCGGTATTCCCAGGAACTAACTGTGAGTACGATAGTGCCAAAGCATTTGAAAGAGCCGGTGCTGATACAATCGTTAAGGTATTCAAGAACCTTGACGCTGAGAGTATCAGAGAGTCTGTAGATGAATTTGAGAAGGCTATTAACCAGGCACAGATTATTATGTTCCCTGGTGGATTCTCAGCAGGTGATGAACCAGATGGTTCTGCCAAGTTCTTTGCGACAGCATTCCGTAATGCCAAGATGAAGGAAGCAGTTGAGAAGCTGCTTAATGAGAGAGATGGTCTTGCACTTGGTATCTGTAATGGATTCCAGGCACTTATCAAGCTTGGTCTTGTACCTAATGGTAAGATTACAGGACAGGATGCACAGTCACCTACACTTACATTTAATACAATTAACCGTCATATATCTAAGATGGTATATACTAAGGTTGTCAGCAATTTAAGTCCATGGCTTGCTAATGCTGAACTTGGCGGAGTATACTGCAACCCAGCTTCACATGGTGAAGGAAGATTTGTTGCTCCTAAGGAATGGCTTGATAAGCTCTTTGCTAATGGACAGGTTGCTACACAGTACTGTGATCTTGAAGGTAATGTATCTATGGATGAAGAGTGGAATATCAATGGTTCATACATGGCTATTGAAGGTATCACAAGCCCAGACGGAAGATGCTTTGGTAAGATGGCACATTCTGAGAGACGCGGTGACAGTGTTGCTATTAATATATATGGTGAGCAGGATATCAGGATATTCGAATCTGGTGTTAAGTATTTCAAGTAATACATAGAATATGTCAGCAGTGTGCCATTAGAATTGGAGGGGATATTATGGCAAGAGATAAAGTCAGCACAGATATATTATGGAAGGACAGGAAGAGAATTCTCTTCCTCGGACTTCCATGGTCATTTACAAGATACAGTGTATCTAAGGACAGATTCTTTATAAGCAAAGGATTTTTCAGTGTTAAAGATGATGAGGTAAGACTGTATCGGATTATGGATATTTCATTGGAGCGCTCATTCATGCAGAGACTTGTCGGAGTAGGAACTATTAAAGTATGCTCTGGAGACAAGACAATGGGTGACTTTGAGATTAAGAATATCAAGAGGCCTAAGGCTACTAAGGAGCTGTTATCAGATCTTGTGGAGAAGCAGAGAGATATCAAGAGAGTTGTCAACAGAGAGAATATGATTGACGGTCATGACCATTCAGATGGTCATACGGATATTGATGACTTTGACAATAATGATGACGATGCACCATTTGACAGATAATTTGTAAAAATGTATTGACAGCTATATAGAAAGATGATATTTTAATAGTTAGTTAAAGCTAACTGATGTAACGGGTATCCAGTTAGGATATCCGTTATTTTATAAATACGGGTTAGACAAAGCTAACAAAAGTAAGGTAAATGAAAGGACGAGAATATGAGCGTAGTTATTATTGGTGGAAATGAATGTATGGAACGCCAGTATCAGCAGATATGTAAGAAACACGGCTGCAAGGCGAAGGTATTTGTTAAGGAAAAAAGTGGATTTTCCAAGCAGATTGGAACACCGGATCTTATGATACTGTTTACTAATACGGTTTCTCATAAGATGGTTTTATCAGCTGTTACAGAGGCTAAGAAGAATGATGTTGATATTGTGAGAACACATTCGAGCAGTGCGGCATCGCTTACAAGTGTTTTAGAAACATATTTAAGCGAAAGCAGGGCATGCTGATAAAGAAGAGAATAAAGTGCAATATGGAAGGAAAAGAAAAATGGTCTGTACAGATGTATTGGGAAGAATTGAGCGGGAAGTAATAAAAGAGTGTTCACCGACGCTTGCCGGATTAAAGACTGGCAGTCTTTTTAATTACAGATATGATAATATATCTGATTTTAAGAAAGAGCTGGCAAGTGTAAACAGAGAACTTAATGCCAAAGGTGTATATGTAACATTTTTAAAGAGAAATGAAAAGAGTGCACTTTTATATGTGTTCAGACCTGACAGATTAGAGAAGGATTTGTCACAGCCAGCAGTACAAAATGTACTGAAAACATTTGGATATACAGATTATAAAGTGGGAGCAAGCATCAAGCATCTTAAACAGAGAGTGGAGGAGAACACATGTTTTCCACATGAAATAGGGCTGTTCTTAAGTTACCCGGTGGAAGATGTAATCCAGTTTATAAGACAAAAGGGCTGCAATTACAAATGTTGTGGGGTATGGAAGGTGTATTGTGATGAGGCATTCAGCCAGAAGATGTTTGCACGTTACAGAAAATGCACAGAAGTATATTTAAGAGTCTTTGACCGAGGCAGAAGCATATCTGCATTAACGGTTTAAGCATATAAAAAGTAAAAAGGAGAGATTGGATAATGAGTAAAGTAGCAGTAGTTTATTGGAGTGGAACAGGTAATACAGAGACAATGGCTAACGCAGTTGCAGAAGGTGCTAAAGGAGCTGGAGCAGAGGTTGATGTACTTGTGGCAAATGATTTTAATTCAGGAAAGGTTGCTGAATATGATGGAATCGCATTCGGATGCCCGGCAATGGGAGCAGAGAATCTCGAGGAATCAGAGTTTGAACCAATGTTCACAGAGGTAGAAGGAAGCCTTAGCGGTAAGAAAATTGCACTTTTCGGTTCATATGGATGGGGAAGCGGCGAATGGATGGCTGACTGGGAAGAAAGAAGCAAGGCTGCAGGGGCTGTTCTTGCAACAGACAGCGTAATCTGTCAGGAAGCACCAGATGATGATGCTGTTGAAAACTGCAAAAAACTTGGGGCAGCGTTAGCATAATTATTTATTGCCTGTAATATATTGAAAAGATTGCACATTTTGCCCCTGGTTGGTTATATCAATCAGGGGTTAATCTGTTCTAAAAAATATTATAAAAATATAACAAAAGTTGTTGACATCTAATGACCATTAGAATATACTAACCAAGGTGGTAATGAAAAACATTATCAATATGCTAAAAAGAGGAGATGAGCTTATGCCATTAACTATGATTGATGAAGGAACTCCATACACAATCCAGCGGATTGGTGGAAAGGAGGAAATAAGACGTTTTCTTGAGAATCTTGGATTCGTTCCGGGAGCAGTGGTAACAGTTGTTTCTAAAGCTGGCGGTAATGTCATTGTTAACATTAAGGAATCAAGAGTTGCCATAGGAAAAGATATGGCTAATAAAATTATGGTATAAAGGACTGAATATGCCAGTTCTTATATAAAACTAAAATAAGAAGGAGATAAACTATGACTTTAAGAGATGTATCTGTAGGCCAGACTGTTAAAGTTACCAGGTTAAATGGTGATGGTCCGGTTAAGAGAAGAATTATGGATATGGGAATTACTAAAGGAGTTGAAGTCTATGTAAGAAAGGTAGCACCTTTGGGAGATCCTGTAGAGGTTACAGTAAGAGGCTATGAATTATCGCTTCGTAAAGCCGATGCCGAGATGATAGAGGTAGGCTGATTTTTTTTACATGTGGGTTAGCATAATCTAATTACTGTAAGAATTGTCGAATGTTTGTTAGTAAATACATAAACATTTATATAAAAGAAATGAGGTAGTCAAATGTCAATTAAAATTGCATTAGCAGGTAATCCAAACTGCGGTAAAACAACATTGTTTAATGCTTTGACCGGTTCTAATCAGTTCGTTGGTAACTGGCCAGGTGTTACAGTTGAGAAAAAGGAAGGTAAATTAAAGGGACATAAAGATGTAACTATCATGGATTTACCAGGTATTTATTCACTTTCTCCTTATACTCTTGAGGAGGTAGTAGCAAGAAATTATCTTATTAACGAAAGACCTGATGCAATCATCAATATCGTTGATGGTACTAACATTGAAAGAAACCTTTATCTTTCAACACAGATTATGGAACTGGGGATTCCAGTTATTATGGCTGTTAACATGGTCGATATCATGGAAAAGAACGGAGATAAGGTTGACCTTGCCAAGTTGGGAAAGAACCTTGGATGTGAAGCTGTTGAGATATCAGCTCTTAAGGGAACTGGCATTAAGGAAGCAGCAGAGAAGGCTGTTAAGCTTGCAGAGAGCAAGAAGCTCAATACAATTGCTCACAGGTTTGATGATAAGGTTGAGGCAGCTATATCTGCAGTAGAAGATAAGCTTGGTCTTGATATTGTTGAAGAACAGAAGAGATTCTTTGCTATCAAGCTTCTTGAGAAGGATGATAAGATTAAAGTTCTTATGAAGAATGTTCCAGATGTTTCAGCTGAGATTGAGACTCTTGAGAAAGAATTTGATGATGATACAGAAAGTATTATCACTAATGAAAGATATACATATATATCTTCAATTATCAGTGGATGTTTTGCAAAGAAGTCTGAGAAGAAGCTTTCTACATCAGATAAGATTGATAGAATAGTTACTAACAGATTCTTAGCACTTCCAATATTTGCAGTTGTAATGTTCATCGTATACTATGTATCAGTTACAACAGTTGGTACATGGGCAACAGACTGGGCTAACGATGGTGTGTTCGGTGATGGCTGGCATCTCTTCGGAATTGGCACTTCAGCTTACGAAGAAGTAGCTGATGAGTATGGTGATTCAGATGCAATCATCGGGGCATATATCGACAGCCTTGGTGATAAAGGTGAAGAGTATGCAGATGCTATTGATACAGAAGCTGATGATTATGATTCAGATGCAGCAGTAGCAGCATTAAAGAAACTTGAAAACACAGTTCCAGCTAATCTTACATTAGATTATGATGTAGAAGATGAGGAAAATCTTAGTGTAACAACAGAGACAACAGATGCAGCTGGTGTTAAGGAAGCTATAAAACAGTGTATAGACAATGATGGTGCAGCTCCAGATCCTGCTAATTATGGTGTATGGGTTCCTGGTATCCCAGTGCTTCTTGAGTCAGGACTTGATGCAATTGGTTGTGTAGACTGGTTAAAGGGTCTTATCCTTGATGGTATTGTAGCCGGTGTTGGTGCAGTACTTGGCTTCGTTCCACAGATGCTTGTATTATTCATATTCCTTGCATTCCTTGAGTCTTGCGGTTATATGGCACGTATAGCATTCATTATGGATAGAATTTTCCGTAAGTTCGGTCTTTCAGGTAAGTCATTCATTCCAATGCTTATCGGTTCAGGTTGTGGTGTTCCTGGTATCATGGCTTCACGTACAATTGAGAACGACAGAGACCGTAAGATGACAATTATGACAACAACATTTATTCCTTGTGGAGCTAAGCTTCCATTCATAGCAATGGTTGCCGGAGCTATCTTTGATGGTGCTCCATGGGTTGCTCCATCAGCATACTTCCTTGGAATATTCTCAATTATCTGCTCAGGTATCATCTTAAAGAAGACAAAGTTATTCGTTGGAGATCCGGCACCATTCGTTATGGAGCTTCCAGCATACCATCTTCCAACAGTTGGTACAGTATTAAGAAGCATGTGGGAGCGTGGATGGTCATTCATCAAGAAGGCCGGAACAATCATCACACTTTCAACAATCATTATCTGGTTCACAACATACTTCGGATTTGTTGATGGAACATTTACAATGCTTGCAGATGATCAGATTGACTTCTCTATTCTTGGCAGAATTGGTAAGGCAATCGCATGGATATTTGCTCCTTTAGGATTTGGTAACTGGCAGGCAACTGTTGCTTCTATTACTGGTCTTGTTGCTAAGGAGAATATCGTTGGTACAATGGGTATCCTTTACTCAGCAGGTGAGGGAACAGTATATGCTAACATGGCAGCTACATTTACAGTAGTAAGCGGATATGCATTCCTTGCATTTAATCTTCTCTGTGCTCCTTGCTTCGCAGCAATGGGTGCTATTAAGAGAGAGATGAACAACACTAAGTGGTTCTGGATTGCAATCGGATACCAGTGTGGATATGCTTACCTTGTAGGTCTTGTAATTAACCAGATTGCTGGTCTTATTACTGGCGACACAGCATTTAATGTATTCACAGTAATCGCAATTCTTATAATTGTTGGCTTCATTTATCTGTTATTCAGACCATATAAGGAAAGTAAGACATTAAAGGTTGATTCTAAGAAGATTTTAAATGCAACAAAGTAATTAAATGATATATTATCGGAGGTGTAATTATGCTGGGAACAATTATAGTAGGAGTAATATTGGTGATTATAGTTGCGCTTATTGTACGCAGTATGGTACACGACAAGAAAAACGGTAAATCGTTCACATGTGGTGGTGACTGCGGAAAATGCAAAGGACACTGCCATTAAAAGGAGGTAACGGGTGGTCAGAAATCCTGATAAAGACAAAGACATTATTATTTCTCGTCTCAAGCAGCAGGGTTGCAGGATAACTAAACAGAGGCTTATGCTTCTTGATGTAATTCTTGAAGAGGACTGCTCAAGCTGTAAAGAGATTTATTACAAGGCAATAAAGAAGGATCCTAAAATAGGAGCTGCTACTGTATATCGTATGGTTAATACACTTGAAGAGATAGGTGCAATTAACCGTAAGAATATGTACAGAATAACTTGTGATGAAAACGATAATGGCGGTTATACTGTAAGATTAAACGATGATTCGTCAATTAATTTATCAGAAAGCAAATGGAGTAAAATTATTGAGTCAGGGCTGGAAGCCTGCGGATACATTAAGAATCAGAAGATAACAAGTGTAGTTGACAGGAAAAAGTCAGTTTCAGTTAAATAATATTTGCTAACAATGGAGAGATGAAACTGTTTCATCTCTCCATTTTGCTATATTGAGAAGATTTCTCAATAAGAGGATTTATGTAGAAATGTTACATGATGTGTAATATAATAACCGACAAACTTAAGAAACATTTATTGTCCAATATGGACAGAGAGGAGCACAGTATGAAAATTGATAACTTAAAGAAACCAGGACTTTTTGCAGCAGGTGTATTATTTGGAACAGCAGGAATTAAGATTCTCACAAGCAAGGACGCCAAGAAGCTTTACACTAACTGTACAGCAGCAGTTTTAAGAGCTAAATCATGTATAATGAAGACAGCTACAACTGTTCAGGAAAACTGTGAGGATATATATGCTGATGCTAAGACAATCAATGAGACAAAGTATAACACAGAAGAAGTTGTACTTGATTCAGTAGATGAAGATGAGGAAGCGTAACAGAGTATGAAATTCATAATAAAGCATGATGTGCCCGGAAGAATCCGTGTTCACATGGATGCTTCTGGCATGACTTTTACACAGGCAGATACCTTGCAGTATTATCTTAAGAATCTGCAGGGTGTCACTAATGCCAAGGTGTATGAGAGAACTGCTGATGCAGTTGTTGAGTACAGATGTTCAAGAAAGACTGTGATTGAAGCTATTGCTAAGTTCAGATACAGCAATGTAGAGGTTCCTGAAGATGTTCTTGCAACATCAGGAAGAGCAATCAATTCTCATTATACTGAAAAGCTGGCAGATCAGGTGTTGTGGAGAATGACTAAGAAATTGTTTATTCCGGCACCGGTATGTGCGGTATTAACAACGGTATCTTCAATGAAGTACATTTATAAAGGAATCAGGACACTGCTTGCAAGAAAACTTGAAGTGCCAGTTCTTGATGCAACTGCAATAGGAGTTTCTATCTTAAGAAGAGACTTTAATACAGCTGGTTCAGTAATGTTTCTTCTTGGTATAGGTGAGATAATAGAGGACTGGACACACAAGAAGTCGGTTGACGACCTTGCAAGAACGATGTCACTTAACGTTAATAAGGTCTGGTTAAAGACAGATGATGCAGAAGTACAGGTATCTGTGAAAGATGTTAAGGACGGAGATAATGTAATAATCCGGATGGGTAATGTAATCCCATTTGATGGAACTGTTATCAGTGGTGAGGCTATGGTTAATCAGGCTTCACTTACAGGAGAATCTGAGCCAGTAAGAAGAGGTGAGGGAACTTCTGTATTTGCAGGAACTGTAGTAGAAGAGGGCGAGATAGTATTCAGAGTTAAGCGTGCCGGAGGCTCAAGCAAATATGACAAGATTGTCAGGATGATTGAAGAATCTGAGAAGTTAAAATCAGGTCTTGAGTCAAAAGCAGAGCATCTTGCAGATAAGCTTGTACCTTATTCACTTGGTGGAACTGCACTTACATATCTGTTAACACGAAATACTACTAAGGCATTGTCAATACTTATGGTTGATTTCTCATGTGCATTGAAGCTTGCTATGCCTATTACGGTACTTGCAGCAATAAGACAGGCAAGTCAGGCGAGTGCAACAGTCAAGGGCGGTAAGTTCTTAGAGGCAATTGCTGAAGCGGATACTATCGTATTTGATAAGACAGGTACACTTACAAAGGCTAAGCCAACAGTAAGCAGGGTATATTCATTTAACGGAATGCCGGAAGATGAGCTGTTAAGAATAGCTGCGTGTCTAGAGGAGCATTTTCCACATTCAATGGCTAAGGCTGTTGTTAATGAAGCTGGCAGAAGAAACCTTATGCACGAAGAGATGCATTCTAAGGTTGAATATATTGTTGCACATGGAATATCAACATTTATTAATACAAGCAAGGTTATCATAGGAAGCCATCACTTTGTATTTGAGGATGAAGCATGTGTAATTCCAGCAGGAAAGCAGGAGTTATTTGACAGTCTTCCAGATGACTGCTCACATCTTTATATGGCAATTAACGGTCAGCTTGCAGCAGTTATATGCATAATTGATCCATTAAGAGAAGAAGCACCAAAGGTTATTGAAGGGCTTAAGAAGGCTGGAATATCAAAGGTTGTCATGATGACAGGAGACAGTGAAAGAACAGCCGCCTCTATTGCCAGAAAGGTTGGAGTTACTGAATATTATTCAGAAGTTCTTCCAGAAGACAAGGCTAAGTTCGTAGATAAAGAGCGGGCAGCCGGACGAAAGGTAATTATGATTGGTGATGGAATTAATGACTCACCAGCGCTTTCAGCAGCAGATGTAGGTATTGCCATAAGTGATGGTGCTGAGATTGCAAGAGAGATTGCAGATATCACTGTCGGCGCAGATGATCTTAACCAGATACTTATGCTTAAGAAATTAAGTGACAGTCTGATTAAGAAGATTAACAGAAATTACCGTGTGATTGTCGGATTCAATTCCGCACTTATTGCACTTGGTGTAACGGGCGTCATACAGCCTACAACTTCAGCACTTCTTCATAATACATCAACACTTGTTATAAGTCTTGAGAGTATGAAGAATCTGCCAGTATAAGACTATGAAATGGACTCATCTTCGGGTGGGTTCGTTTTTTGTTTGAAGGCAAAAAGTTCTGATTGGATAAATATATACTATACCCATAAGGCACAATATAAATTAATAATCGCAGGATATTATTTTATTACAAGAAAATGAAATTATGTAACAAAAGAAAATTGACTAAGCCGTACGGCTTATATTATAATGTTTTTATCAAAACAAAGCCGCTCGGCTTTATTTGTGAGAAAATATGTATAATAAAGCCGTACGGCTTGTTTTTTGCGTTGAGGTGAATATTATGAAAATAACTGATTCAGAGGGGCTTGGAAATATAATCAGGAACAGGAGAAAAGAATTAAAGTATACGCAGGCATTTTTGTCGGAATATACTGGTCTTAGTGTAAGTTTTATATCAGATGTGGAAAGAGGTAAGCCGACTGTTGAGATTGGCAAGGTAATACAGTTAATTTCGATTCTTGGACTTGATATCAATATTGATGTAAGGGGGAGATAATGAGAAATTTAGAGGTATATATTGAATGTAATGGAAATATGATTAATGTTGGCAGTATTACAGGGCATAATTCTGACGATGCTGTATTTTCATATTCAGAGGAATATATAGAAGATAAATCTTCAAGATCAATATCAATCAGTTTACCGCTTGATGAAAGAAGTTTTTCAGCGGAAAGAACGCGATGTTTCTTTGAAAGTCTTTTACCAGAAGGATATACAAGAAGGTGTGTTGCGGGTTGGCTTCATGTCGATGAAAATGATTATATATCAGTTCTTTCAGAATTAGGAAGTGAGTGTCTCGGAGCAATAAGAATAGTAGAAGGAGATATGAATATAAAACAATCTTCTTACAGATTATTATCACATGAGGAATTGCTGGAGTTTGCAAGAGAAGGTGCAACTAAGTCAGCGGAACTGGTTATTAAATCACATTTATCATTAGCTGGGGCATCAGGAAAGACCGGATTATATTATGACAGGAATAATAATGAATGGTATCAGCCAGCGGGACTGGCACCAAGTACACATATATTAAAGCAGAGCCATGTAAGATTAAAAAAGATAGTTGCTAATGAACAGTTATGTTTGCTGACAGCAAGAAAACTAGGAATTAGGACACCAGATAGTTTTATTATTAATCTTAATGATAAAGAAGATGATTTTTTATTTGCAACTGAAAGATATGACAGAAAGATTTTAGATACATCCAAAGAATTAATGGGGAAGAAAGTTCCATTAAGACTTCATCAGGAGGATTTTGCACAGGCACTTGGAATTACAGCGTCACAAAAATACGAGAAAAACGGGAAAGATTATTTAGCAGATGCATTTGAACTAATAAAAAATTATTCAAGCAATCCAATTGAAGATCAGATAAGGCTATGGGATTTATGTATATTTAATTATCTTATAGGTAATACAGATAATCATGTTAAAAATATTGCTCTTTTATATAGTGAGGATTTAAAAGGAATAAGATTAGCTCCGGCATATGATTTATTAAGTACTGTTATATATGACAGCAGCACAGAGAAAATGTCGCTTAACATAGATGGCGAATATGATATAAGGAATATAAATCAGAAGTCGTTTGAGAATGAGGCAAAGAAACTTGGTCTTGGAAAAGGAATAGCAACGCAGCATTTTTTAAGTATGGTTGAAAAATTTGAGATGGCACTTGAACAATCAACATATGAACTTGAGGAGCAGGGATATGGAGTTGCAGTCGATATACAGAAACAAATATTAAAAAAAGCAGGAATTCATAACTTTAAATTGACTAATTCGTAATTTAATTATATCATAAGTAATTAGGGACGCTTTGTTTCACTAAAGTATAATGGGAGGAAGTTATATGTATTCATTTGATGAAGTATTAAACTATGATCCAGACCTTGCTAAGGCTATGGATGATGAACTTGGAAGACAGAGAAGCCACATCGAGCTTATCGCTTCTGAGAACCTTGTAAGTAAGGCAGTTATGGCTGCTATGGGAAGCCCTCTTACTAATAAGTATGCAGAAGGATATCCTGGAAAGAGATATTACGGCGGCTGTGAGTATGTCGATGTTGTTGAGACACTTGCAATTGAAAGAGCCAAGAAGCTTTTTGGCTGTGAATATGCAAATGTACAGCCACATTCAGGAGCACAGGCTAACTTAGCTGTATTCTTTGCACTTGTTAATCCTGGAGATACAGTTATGGGTATGAGCCTTGACTGTGGTGGACATTTATCACATGGTTCACCAGTTAATATTTCTGGAAAATACTTTAACATCGTTCCTTATGGCGTTACAGCAGACGGATTTATTGATTATGATGAAGTATTAAGAATTGCCAAGGAATGCAAGCCTAAGATGATTATTGCAGGAGCTTCTGCTTATGCAAGAACAATCGACTTCAAGAAGTTCAGAGAAATCTGTGATGAAGTTGGCGCATTACTTATGGTAGATATGGCACATATTGCAGGTCTTGTAGCCGGTGGTGCACACCCAAGCCCAATTCCATATGCAGATGTTACAACAACAACAACACATAAGACACTCCGTGGACCAAGAGGAGGTATGATTCTTGCTTCAGCAGAGGCAGCAGAGAAGTTCAAGCTTAACAAGGCTGTATTCCCTGGAATTCAGGGCGGACCTCTTATGCATGTTATTGCTGGTAAGGCAGTGTGCTTAAAGGAAGCACTTGACCCAAGCTTTAAGGTGTATGCTGAAAATGTTGTTAAGAACGCAACAGCACTTGCTAATGGACTTATGAACAGAGGCTTTGATATCGTATCTGGTGGTACAGATAACCATCTTATGCTTGTTAACCTCTTAAGCAAGGGCAAGACTGGTAAGGAAGTTGAAAAGCTTCTTGATGCAGCTAATATTACATGTAACAAGAATACAATTCCTAATGACCCGGCTTCTCCATTCGTAACAAGCGGTATCAGACTTGGTACAGCAGCCGTTACAACAAGAGGCTTCAATGAGGCTGATATGGATGTTGTTGCAGAAGCAATTGCTATGCTTGTTGATGATGTAGATGCTAATCAGGCTAAGGCAATGGAACTTGTTAAGGGACTTACAGATAAGTACCCACTTTACGAATAAAGAAATTTTTAGAAAATCACCTTATGAATTAAGGAAAAAACGCATATTTTTATTGTTGCAATTTCACGCACTTGGGACTATAGTTAGTGTCGAAGTGCAAAGGGGCACGAAAGTGAAAAGCTTTCGTGCCCCTTTCTTTTTGAGAAGTGGTGGCATATTGAAGTCCATATATCTGAATGAAGATTGTATGAAATTATGAAAAGTAAAATTTGGAAGTGAAAATATCAGTCATAGGTGATATAATCTACGATAGTTTAAATGAAAAGGAATTAGATATTATGAGACATTTTTCGAGAACAGAATTAAAGGCAGCTATTAATATGCTTAAGGAGTTTACTTCTAAGGGCAATTTTGCAGTTCTTATGTATATGGGTGACACTGATAAGCTTGAGGTATCACAGACTCTTAATTCGGATATGAGCTGCTTTTTATTATATGGAAGCATCCAGCCACTCGCATTTTTCTTTGCAGAAAATATTCCTATGACTGCGGGTGAGTTAGAAGAGATTATTAATAAGCAGTCAGCAGTGTATGAGGAAGAGATGGACAATTACAGAAATGCACTAAAGGAAAGCGGTGCAGATAATGGATTATTTATTACAAAGTATGAGAGTATGATTCATACATTTATTGCATATGACCCTGACCAGAGTGGCGAGCGTGACTGCTTCGCACCATTCATAGAAGGCGCATTCAATGTACAGCCGGGTAAGGGTCAGCTTGTAAATGAGGTTATGAGACTTGAAGTGTATGATGATGAATATGAGGATGACTGTGTAATCCAGAAGAAGCATTTTGTATATCTTCCATCAGTGAAGTTCATGGGAGCATTCAATATGCGAATGATGATGAGTATGGTTGATGCACAGTATAACTAACATTTTACAATTCTTAAATTTATATAATATGTTTGAATCCCGGACTTCTGTATAGTATATTAGAAGTAACTTTAAAGAGTGGAGGGGTTGTATGAACAAAGGACATTTTAAAGACAGTCAGGTTGTTAAGGGAATTACGATAGGCGCAGTGCTAATTGTAATATACCTTGCCCTTAACAATGTGACTGGAATTCTTGATTCTATATCATATCTTGCAGGACTTGTAATGCCATTTATAATTGGCGCAGTCATCGCATTTGTATTCAATGTACCTATGAAAGCAATTGAAAAAGGACTTAACAGGCTGTTTGACAAGCGTTGTAAGAAGAAGCATCCCAGACTTATAAGAGTGCTTGCTTATATGCTTACACTGATTTTGATACTGGCTATTATTGCAGGCGTACTTTTTGTGGTTGTGCCTGAACTGGTGAACACAATTGCTGACCTTATAGGACAGGTGCCAACAGCGGTTAATAATCTAATCAACTGGCTGCAGGTCAAGCTGTCTGCATATCCTGAGTATGAGGAAAAGTTAAGCAGCATATCAATCAACTGGGATTCTGTTCTTTCAAATGTTATGAATTTCCTTTCAATAGGAACTAAAGGAATTATTAATGGCGGAATCGGGGCTATAAGCGGATTCTTCTCAGGTATTACTAATTTCTTTATTGGGTTTGTATTCTCAGTTTATGTGCTTTTCCAGAAAGAAAAGCTTGCATCACAGTGTAAGAAACTTATGTATGTGTGCATGCCTGAGAGCAGGGCAGATAAAATCATTGAAGTGTTAAGACTTACCAACACTACATTCTCTAATTTCCTGTCAGGACAGTGCCTTGAAGCATGTATTCTTGGAACGATGTTTGTTATTACATTGTCTATATTGCGAATGCCTTATGCACTTCTTATAGGAATTATTATTGCGGTTACTGCACTTATTCCGATTGTTGGTGCATTTATCGGATGTATAGTCGGTGTGATTCTTATAATGATGACAAGCCCGTTAAAGGCACTTATATTCGTGGGAGTATTCCTTATATTACAGCAGATTGAAGGAAATCTTATATATCCTCATGTTGTTGGAAGTTCTGTTGGACTGCCGGGAATGTGGGTGCTTGTTGCTGTTACAATCGGTGGCAATCTGTTTGGTATAATGGGGATGCTTACATTTATTCCAATCAGCTCAGTGTGTTATGCGCTGCTTCGGACATATGTCAACAGGAAAGTGGAAGAGAAGGAGATTGACAGAGAGAAATTTCAGGGGTAGGTTTCGTGCGGATGTGTGAGGCAGGCTGCTGTATATATCATTTTCAAACACGCTTGCGCTCGTGCTACGACGCAGCGGTACTAAGTTCGCTGGGATTTGCTGGTACTGTGTGCCAGCTTTCCCAGCTTACTAAGTGCCGGCGTCTTAGCAACGGTTTGAAAATGATATATACAGCAGCCTGCCTCCATTTGCACGGAAGATTGTTCGGGAATTGTATCTTGTGTCGGGGACACGGAGGTACGGTTGTTTACAAATGGTAAAGTTTGATGTATGCTAGAATAGTAAATGTAAAGAATCTATAATTGCTAATATAAAATATGAGGGATAGAAAATGGAAGCATTAGTTATGGGGATTTTACTGGATATGATTTTTTTTGCAAGATTTCTATACATAAAAACCCAATTCTATAAAACCAAAGGCGTCGCAAATGGAAATGACAGACGATACACTTCTGAGTTTATATATGGATACAGAGGGCATAATTATGTCTGCAGTGTAACAAATAATATATTTTCAAGGTATCATGTAAGGGGGGATGTTTATACCATATTTGTAAAAAAACATAATCCATATAATGGAGTTATGGGGAGTGAACTGACTATATATATGGTTCTGAGTATTGTGGAGTTTATATTTGTTGGTTTATACATAGTGCTATTGTCATAGTAGTTTACCGAGGAACTTTGGGGAGTGGTAAGATAAGGTAGATGATTTATATTATGTTAGATGTGATTCATTAAGGGGGATGCAATAATGCATGGAGAATATATAATTATTTATATTATGCTGGATATGATATTTTTGGCTAGATATTTATACATAAAAACTCAATTCTATAAAACTGAAGGTATCGCATATGGTAATAGCAATCATTACTTTTCTGAGTTCCTTATCCGTGACGATAAAGGGTATAATTATGTTGGCTGGGTAAGTATGAATATATTTTCACCGCTTCATACAAGAGGGGAGGTTTATACGATATATGTTAGTAAAATAAATCCCAAGAATGCAGTGATGGGAAATGAACCGACTATTTATCTGGTTCTGAGTATTGTGTTTTTTGTATTTGTTATTTTCTACATGATAGTATTAGCATTGTATTGGCTTATGTAAGTGTCGTAAATTGGAAAATAATCCAGTCGCTTGCCATCACGCGGAATTGGACGTTAGAGCAGTGGAAAGACAAGTTGAAGTCCAAAAGAAGAGAATATAATTAAGAATAAATAAGCAACATCCCCGGCATGATTAATAACCATGCCGGGGATGTTTTTGTTATATTCTTTAATTACTTATTGTTCTTCTTCTCGTTCTCAAGCTTCTTCATAGCTCTTACCTTAAGTGAAAGACCGAAGAGGTTGATGAATCCGTCAGCATCATGATGGTCATACATATCACCTGTCTTGAATGATGCAATTGACTCATTGTAAAGTGAATATGGAGATGTTGTTCCAGCCTTGATGATGTTACCCTTGTAAAGTCTGAACTTAACTTCACCTGTTACATATTCCTGAGTCTTCTCAACGAATGCCTGAAGTGCTTCACGAAGAGGTGTCTCCCACTTTCCTTCGTAAACAACCTGTGCAAACTTGTTTCCAACATCCATCTTGAATGTTGTTGTATCTCTGTCGAGAACTAATTCCTCAAGCTGCTGATGTGCTTCGTAAAGAATAGTTCCACCAGGAGTCTCATATACACCACGGGACTTCATACCAACAACACGGTTCTCAACGATATCGATGATACCGATACCATGCTTAGCACCAAGTCTGTTAAGCTCTCTGATGATATCAGAAACCTTCATAGCCTTGCCGTTAACTGACTTTGGAACACCTTTTTCAAATGTCATGGTAACATATTCTGGTTCATCCGGAGCTTCCTCAGGAGTGCATCCAAGAACTAATAAATGCTTGTAGTTAGGCTCGTTAGCTGGATCTTCAAGCTCAAGACCTTCATGGCTGATATGCCAGATGTTACGGTCACGGCTGTAGCTGCAGTCTGTGCTGAATGGAAGATGAATACCATGCTGTCTGCAGTATTCAATCTCATCCTCACGAGACTGGAGCTTCCAGTTAGAATCTCTCCAAGGAGCGATAATCTTGATATCTGGAGCTAAAGCCTTGATTGTAAGCTCGAATCTGATCTGGTCATTACCCTTACCAGTAGCACCGTGGCAGATAGCAACAGCCCCTTCCTTACGGGCAATCTCAACAAGTCTCTTAGCGATAAGAGGTCTTGCCATTGAAGTACCAAGTAAATATTTATTTTCATAAACAGCGTGTGCCTGAACACATGGAACGATGTAGTTGTCGCAGAACTCATCAGTGATATCTTCTATATATAACTTGGCAGCACCACATGAGAGAGCTCTCTGCTCAAGTCCGTCCAACTCCTCTTCCTGACCACAGTCTGCACATACGCAGACAACATCATAGTTGTATGTTTCCTTTAACCAAGGGATGATGGCAGTTGTGTCAAGTCCGCCAGAATAAGCAAGAATAACTTTTTCTTTCATTATATATTCCTCCGTATATTATTAAGTTTACATAGTAAAACACATATGCTATGCACCTGCAGATTATAATAAACTACTTTATTTAAAAATGCAACAACAAATTATGCATATTATGCACAAATATGCAATGAAAATGTATAAATATAAAATTTCTTCAAAATATCCTTTACATAAGAAAAAAAGTTGCTATAATGTAGGTTATCAATTTACATTTTGCGTTATTTTATGCATAAATGTTGAATATATGCATTTTGCTTCGCAAAACAAGGAGGAGTTATGATTAAAGTAGGCATTATCGGTGCGACAGGTTACGCAGGTAACGAGCTTGTCAGATTATTATTAGGACATAAGGATGCAGAGATTGTATGGCTTGGTTCGAGAAGTTACATAGATCAGAATTATTCAGATGTATATAGAAACATGTTTAAGCTTGTAGATGCAAAATGTATGGACGACAATATGGAACAGCTTGCTAATGAGGTTGATGTTATATTTACAGCAACACCACAGGGCTTATGTGCATCACTTGTTAATGATGAAATTCTTTCAAAGACTAAGATTATAGATCTGAGTGCTGATTTCAGACTTAAGGATGTTAATGTATATGAACAGTGGTATAAGCTTGAGCATAAAGCACCACAGTATATTGATGAAGCTGTCTATGGCTTATGTGAGATTAACAGAGACAAGGTGAGCAAAGATACAAGAATCATTGCGAATCCGGGCTGCTATACAACAACATCAATTCTTACACTTTATCCAATGGTTAAGGAAGGAATAATCAATCCGGATACAATTATAATTGATGCCAAGAGTGGAACTTCAGGTGCAGGACGTGGCGCTAAGGTTGCCAACCTTTTCTGTGAAGTTAATGAAAGCATGAAGGCATATGGTGTAGGAACTCACAGACATACACCTGAGATTGAGGAGCAGCTGGGATATGCGTGTGGAAGAGACGATTTAAAGCTTATCTTCACACCACATTTGGTTCCAATGAACAGGGGAATTCTTGTAACAGCATACGCCAACCTTACCAAAGATGTTACATACGAAGATGTTAAGGCAGCATATGACAAGTACTATGATAAGGAATATTTCATAAGAGTACTTCCTAAAGATGTATGCCCTGAAACACGCTGGGTTGAGGGAAGCAATTTTGTTGATATAGGATTTAAGATTGAGCCAAGAACCAACAGACTTATTATGATGGGAGCGTTAGATAATCTCGTTAAAGGTGCAGCAGGTCAGGCAGTACAGAATATGAACCTTCTCTTCGGACTTCCAGAGAATGAGGGATTACAGCTTGCACCAATGTTTCCATAATAAATGTGGTGTAAGTTTAGAATTTACACGACAAAATATGTGTGATGACAGGATATATGTGATGGTACAATAGGAGGATGTTATGAATATAATTAAAGGCGGTGTTACAGCAGCTAAAGGATTCAAGGCTGCCGGATGTGAAGCACAGATTAAATATAAGAACGGAAAGAAAGATATGGCACTTGTATACAGTGAGAAGCCATGTGTTACAGCAGGAACATTTACAACTAACAAAGTATTTGCAGCTCCTGTTAAATGGGACAGAAACATTGTATATAATGAAGACTTTGCACAGGCTGTAGTTGTAAACAGCGGTGTTGCCAATGCATGTACAGGTGTTGAAGGAGATAATGCATGTGCAGAAGAAGCAAAGGCAGTCGCAAAGGTGCTGGATGTACCGGAGAATGCAGTACTTATCGGTTCAACAGGTGTTATCGGAATGCAGCTTCCTGTTGACAGAATCTGTGCAGGAATTGAAAAGCTTGCTCCAATGCTTGATGCTTCATTAGAAGCAGGAACACAGGCAGCAGAGGCAATTATGACTACAGATACAAGAAGCAAGCAGGTTGCTGTAGAAGTAGAGGTTGCTGGTACTAAGGTAACAATCGGTGGTATGTGCAAGGGTGCAGGAATGATTCATCCTAACATGGCAACAATGCTCTGCTACATAACAACAGACTGCGATATTGACAAGGCACTTCTTCAGAAGATGACAAGTGCAATTGTTGATGATTCATTTAACATGATATCAGTTGATGGAGATACATCAACTAATGATACAGCTCTTGTTCTTGCTAACGGAATGGCTGGCAACAAGAAGATTACAGAAGAGGGTGCTGATTATAATGCTTTCTATGAAGGCTTAAGCTATGTATTTACAGAGCTTTCCAAGATGATTGCAGGTGACGGCGAAGGCTGTACATGTCTTTTCGAGGTTCAGGTAAAGGGTGCAACAACTAAGGCAGAAGCCAAGACACTTGCTAAGTCAATTGTTACATCAAGTCTTACCAAGGCAGCAATATTCGGACATGACGCCAACTGGGGAAGAATTCTCTGTGCAATGGGATATTCTGGTGCAGACTTTGACCCTGAGAAGGTTGATATCTTCTTTAAGAGTTCAGCAGGTGAGCTTCAGATTGTTAAAGATGGAACTGCTACAGATTACAGCGAGGAGAAAGCAACAGAAATACTTTCACAGAATCCTGTAATTGCTATTGCGGATGTTAAGCAGGGCGATGCAAGCGCTACAGCATGGGGCTGTGACCTTACATTTGATTATGTCAAGATAAATGCTGATTACAGAAGCTAATCTGACACAGCATTTTAAAGCAAGTATATCTGAATAAATATGAAATGGAGATTATTATGAGCGCAAAAGATATGACAGAGGAACTTATGAAGGCACAGGTGCTTGTTGAGGCACTTCCTTATATCCAGAAATTTAACAGAAAGATAATTGTAGTTAAGTACGGCGGAAGTGCCATGGTAGATGAAGAACTTAAGAGAAAAGTTATTCAGGACGTAGTTCTTCTTAAACTTGTTGGTTTTAAGCCAATCATCGTTCACGGCGGTGGCAAGGAAATCAGCAAATGGGTTGAAAAGTCAGGCATGACACCTGAATTCAAGAATGGTTTAAGAGTTACAGACGAGCCAACAATGGAGATTGCCGAGATGGTTCTTAACAAGGTTAATAAGAGTCTTGTGTCAATGATTGAGCAGCTTGGAGTTAAGGCATGCGGCATCAGTGGTAAGGATGGCGGCATGTTAAAGGTTGAGAAGAAGTATTCTAAGGGTGAGGACATAGGATATGTTGGAGAAGTAACAGATGTTGATACAACACTTCTTGATTCATTGCTTAAGGACGATTTCTTACCGGTAATATGTCCTATCGGATATGATGATGATTTCCATGCATATAATATTAATGCAGATGACGCAGCATGTGCAATTGCAAGAGCTGTCAATGCTGAGAAGCTTGCATTCTTAACAGATATCGAAGGTGTATATAAGGATTTTGACGATAAGGATTCACTTATATCTGAGCTTTCTACTTCAGAGGCGAGAACACTTTTAGAGAGCGGAACAATCGGCGGCGGTATGCTTCCTAAGCTTAATAACTGTATAGATGCTATTGAGCATGGTGTATCAAGAGTACATATTCTTGATGGAAGAATTCCACACTGCCTTCTTCTTGAAATATTTACTAACAAGGGTGTTGGTACAGCTATTCTTTCAGATGATGCAGAAAAATTCTTTGATTCAGATAAATAATTGCGAACCGTAAGCTTTGAGGTTATAATATTATATTGGCTCATGTGAAAATGTGTGCTCATAAGAATAGGAAAGTGAGAGTAATCATGGATACACAGCAGATTATAGAAACAGCAGAAGAGAAGCTGATTCATACATACAACCGTTACCAGATAGTACTTGATAAGGGTGACGGAGTAAGACTTTACGATACAGATGGTAAAGAATATCTTGATTTTGGAGCAGGTATAGCAGTATTTGCACTTGGTTATAACAATAAGGAATATAATGATGCATTAAAGGCACAGATTGATAAGCTTATACACACATCTAATTATTTCTATAATGAACCGGCTGTAGAGGCTGCAACTGCACTTACAAAGGCTTCAGGAATGGACAGAGTATTCTTTACTAACAGTGGAACAGAGGCTATTGAAGGTGCAGTCAAGCTTGCAAAGAAATATTATTATGTCAAGAACGGAAAGGCTGATGCAGAGATTATTGCAATGCAGCATTCATTCCATGGAAGAAGTATGGGAGCACTTGCTGTAACTGGTAATAAGCATTATCAGGAAGCATTTGGACCTATGATACCGGGAATTAAGTTTGCACAGTATAACGACCTTGACAGTGTAAAGGAACTTGTTAATGACAAAACTTGTGCTATAATATTTGAGACAGTACAGGGTGAAGGAGGAATTTATCCTGCTACTAAAGAATTTATTGAAGGTGTAAGAAAGCTATGTGATGAGAAGGGAATTCTTCTTATACTTGATGAGATTCAGTGCGGAATGGGAAGAACAGGAAGTATGTTCGCATTCCAGCAGTATGGCGTTAAGCCTGATATCCTTACAGTTGCCAAGGCTCTTGGCTGTGGAGTTCCAGTAGGTGCATTTGCAGCGACAGAGGAAGTTGCGAAGGCATTGGTTCCAGGAGACCATGGAACAACATACGGTGGTAATCCACTTGCATGTGCAGCAGCAACCAAGGTGTTCGAACTTTTTGAGAAGCAGCATGTATTAGATAATGTCAAGGAAGTATCTGCTTACTTTGAAGAAAAGCTTGATGAGCTTGTTGAGACAATAGATGTTGTTGTCGAGAGACGAGGAATGGGTCTTATGCAGGGACTTGAGTTATCAGTTAATCCTAAGGACGTAATTGCCAAAGCACTTGATAATGGACTTATTCTGTTCTCAGCAGGAACTAATGTTATAAGATTTGTTCCACCACTTGTAATCACTAAGGCAGATGTAGATGAATGCATAGCTAAGCTTAAGAAATCCTTATAGAATCAGGAGTTTACTTTATGAAATTAAGAAGATTTATCAGTATGATGCTGATTGTTACCATGCTGACAGTCTTTGCAGGCTGTGGTAATAAAGATGACAGGACACAGGCTGCGAAGAAGCTTAATCTTAGTGGACCTATTACAGTTAATGTCTGGTATAATGACAGTGCATATGAGTCTTATCTTGAATTCGTTGCCAGACAATTTAAGAAATCTAATGAACTGGTGACTGTTAAGCCTGTATATATTGAGGCTGATTCATATATTACTTATATATATGACGAATCGGTCAGAAACGACAATGCGTGTGATATATATTTTTTGTCATCAGAAGAGATGGAGAAGGCTTATCTTTCAGGTCTTACCTCTGAGAATGATATGTATCCTGAAGTCTATAATGAGAATGTGTATGGTAAGGCTGCAATGACTGCATGTTCGTATGGTGGTAAGTTATATGGTTACCCGGTGTCGTTCAACACTTCATTTCTTGTATATAATAAGAAATATGCAGAAGCAGTTGATACTATAGACCAGATTCGTAATATAAGTGATAATTACCAGATTACAGATGAGAATCAGGATGTTTCAATGGTGTTTGAATGGGATCCTGATTCAATGTTCCTTAATTATGCAGCAGCAGGAGCCTATATTAATATAGGCGGAGTTAATGCAGAGAACAGGGCTGAGGTATCTCTTAATGAGGAAAAGATTAAGAAGGTTCTTACTAAGTACGCTCAGTTAAAAGATGCATTTGGTATTGACAGAAATACAGTAAGTCTTAAAGAATGTGCGGATCTGTTTTCTACTGGGAATATGCTCTATACGGTGCTAGATGCAGACAGTCTTGCAGAGATTAATGTTACAGATGTAGATTATGGAATATGTGAGTATCCTTCAATGGGAGATGACCTTGATTCTAAGGCAATGTCTGTTACTACGATGGCAGTAGTTAATCCGTACACTAAGAATGTAGATGCATCCAAGGCTGTTGCAAGAGCAATTTCTTATGATTATGCAGATTATCTTGGGAACATGGCTAAGAAAAGCTGTGCAAGGGCAGATTTAAAGGTTAAGAGAGAAGAAAGCTATCAACAGTTACACCAGATTTATTCTGACTCTGTTGTAAAGGCCAAATATATTGGTGTTGGTGAAGTATACATGAGATATGAGATTATGCTTCATCAGGTATATGATGGTGGAAATGTTGATACAGCTTACAGTACATTTGCAACAACAATAGAAAAAACAACTAAAAATAATAATGAAAACAGTACGCAGAGTATTAAATAACATTATGAATAAATATCCTGTTATTAACTAATAATTATTCTATGCAGATTAATGGGGAGGTTAGTTAATGGCAGGATTTTTGATTGCAATAATATCAGGAGCACTTATGAGTTTACAGGGGGCATTTAATACAAATGTTACGAAAGCGAGCAGTGTGTGGGTTACGGCAATGTTTGTGCAGTTGACAGCACTGGCGACTTGTGCGATTATGTGGGTAATTGACGGAAGACCTGATATCATGAAGTTGTTTAAGGTTGATAACAAGATTACACTTCTTGGAGGTGTGATAGGTGCATTTATAACATTTACAGTTATAAAAAGTATAAGTGGTCTTGGAATTGCGAAAGCTGAGGTTACGATTGTAGCTGCACAGATAATTGTTTCATATCTGCTAGGACTTTTTGGATTGTTTGGAAGTGAGAAGACTACATTTTCATGGATTAAGCTTGTGTCGCTTCTTATTACGGTTGCAGGAGTATGTATGTTTTATTTTCTTGGTAATCCGTCAACGGATTAATATATTATGAAGAATTATGATAAATGTCAGAAATATCTGACAGGAAGGAACAGAATGGAAGATTTATTCAGTGTATGTGGAAAGATACGATTAAGAAAAGGAGAAGGGAGAACCTTAAAGGCAGGTGGAGCCTGGGTATATGATAACGAAATTGAATGGATGTCTGACGGAATAATTGATGGACATCTTGTTGAGGTGCTTGATTTTGATGATTATTTCATGGGAATCGGATTTATTAACAGAAAATCCAAGATTACAGTAAGAATGCTTGCAAGACACACAGATGTTGTTGACGAAGCATTTATTGAGGAGAGAGTAAGGGCTGCGGTTGAGTACAGATTTGACACAGTAGATACCTCTGCCTGCCGTCTTATATTTGGGGAGGCAGATTTTCTGCCGGGGCTTGTTATAGATAAGTACTCAGATGTGCTTGTTGTGGAATCGCTTGCTTTAGGTATTGACAGATTTAAGTCACTTATTGTCGAAAAAGTGAAGGAAATCCTTCATGAAAAGAGCATTGATATCCGTGGAGTATATGAAAGAAGCGATGCCAAAGTCCGTACTCTTGAAGGGATGGAGAGAGTAAAGGGCTTTATTGGTGATGAATTTGACACTAATGTTGAGATAGTTGAGAATGGTGTCCACTACATGATAGATGTTGTGAATGGACAGAAAACCGGGTTCTTTCTTGATCAGAAGTACAACAGACTTGCAATGCAGAAGCTGTGCAAGGACAAGAGGGTATTAGACTGTTTTACCCATATGGGTACATTTGCATTAAATGCAGGAATTGCAGGTGCTAAGGAAGTTACTGGACTTGATATATCAGAATATGCTGTTGAACAGGCGAGAGCCAATGCCAAGCTTAACGGACTTGAGGATACAGTACATTTTAAATGTGCAAATGTATTGGATGAGCTTCCAAAGCTTAACGAAGCAGGTGAGAAATATGACGTTGTAATACTTGACCCGCCGGCATTTACCAAATCGAGGGAAGCTACAAAGAACGCAATTAAGGGCTACAGGGAAATCAATATGAAGGGACTTAAGCTTGTCAAAGACGGCGGCTATCTTGCAAGCTGTTCATGCTCACACTTCATGACACAGGAGCTTCTTACCAAGACTATTAAGGAAGCCGCTAAGGCTGTACATAAAAGGCTCCGTCAGGTCGAGTTCAGAACACAGTCACCTGACCACCCAATATTGTGGGAGGCGCAGGAGAGCTATTATCTGAAATTCTACATCTTCCAGGTTGTGGATGAAAAATGATACAGGCATTAATTTAAACTATCCAGAACCGTTAATCTGAGTCTTTTATGATGTTTTGTTATAATTAATTATATGTATCCGCAAACTATTCCGAGTATTGCGGATAAGCATATAATTAAAATTGGATTTAATTTTTTGAATGCTAAAACTACGGATATCAGAAATATAATTAATGTTGTATAAAAAGAAATATCAGTAAAAACAGTAGTATTAAACCCATGTGGTATGAAAACGGTTGAACTCATCGAAATTACAGCAGAACCAATCAAACCAACTACAGCAGGTTTTAATCCTGACATACATCCCTTTATGACTATACTTTTTTGAAATTGAATAAAACATTTTGCAACAATAAGAATGATAATAAAGGATGGGAGTATCACTCCGAGTGTTGCACAAAAAGAACCGAAAATACCGCCAACCTCTGCTCCTACATATGTTGCTATATTTACAGCAAATGGTCCGGGTGTACTTTCGCTAACTGCTATAAAATCAATAAGTGACTGTGAATCTATCCAATTATGGGCAATAACTTCATCCTGAATCAATGGTAACATAGCATAACCACCGCCAAAGGTAAATGCACCGATTTTTAAGAAAATATAAAAAAGCTCAAGATAAATCATTAACATTTCCTCCTTAATATGGTAATAGATGTTACTAAACCTAATATTGCACAGCTGATAATTACAATAAGCACATTTACATTAAGTAAGGCAGTAAAAACAAAAGAACATGCCATAATTATATAGGAAATAACATTCTTAGGACATTGAATATACATTGACCAGAGAGCTTTGATAATTAGAGCAAGTACACCAGCTCTGATACCATTAAAGGCATATTGTATGATTTTTATGCTTTGGAATTCTTTAAGTACAAAAGATATAATAAGAATAATCAGGTAGGATGGTATCACAACTCCAAGTGTTGCAAATAGTGCACCCCAAAAACCACAGATACGAAAGCCAACAAAAGTAGCTGCATTAATTGCAATTGGTCCGGGAGTTGACTCGGAGATAGCCACTATTTCAAGAATATCATTATCAGTTATCCAATGCTTCTTCTCAACAATTTCTTTTTGAATCAGTGGTAACATAGCATAACCGCCTCCAAAAGTAAATGCACCTATTTTTATGAAAGTTAAAAAGAGTTGTATAGTTTTTTGAATTTTGTTATTCATCGTAAGTCTCCTTCTGCGTGTTGGTGATTGGCATGGAATCTTTCATCTTATCAAGCAGTTCATAAGGAACGAATAAATGTCCCATGCCGGTTCCAAGCTGTATATGAGGCTTGTTCTTTCCATGATAATCAGAGCCGCCGGATATCAGGAGATTTCTTTCAGAAGCAATCCGTCTTATTGATAATTCATCACCCATCTTGTAGGTTGAATATATGGCTTCAATTCCATCAAGTCCGGCAGAGCACATATGGTCAAGCAATTTGTTCATCTGGGCATTGCCAAGATGATATAGAACCGGGTGAGCTAAGATTGCAATACCGCCGGCTTGGTGAATACGTTCAATAGCTTCTGCAGGGTCAACTTTGGCTCTTGGCACAAAACAAGGCTTTCCCTGACCTAAATATCTGTCAAATGCTTCATTTCTATCACCAACAGCTCCAATTGCAACAAGTCTGTCTGCAAAATGTGCTCTTGTAATTACCGCATCGCCATAGGTTTTTAGCATATCTTCATATGTAATATTAATTCCTATATTCTGGAAGCGTTCACATACCCGCTTATTTCTTTCATCTCTTGAACTTAACTGCTTATTAAGGAATGAATTGAATTCATTGTCGTTATAATCTATAAAAAGCCCGACAACATGTATCTCAGTATTATCATAATTAGTACTTATCTCAACTCCGGGAATAACTTCAAGTTCGTGGCCTTTGTTATTAACATTTTCACATGCTAAAAGAGCTTCCTTAACTCCCATGGTAGTGTCATGGTCGGTAAGAGCAAATGCAGCAAGTCCCTTATCGACTGCCTTATCAACCAGAACAGCAGGAGAATCAGTTCCGTCAGAGCATGTGGAATGAACATGTAAATCTATCTGTTTCATAGTAAGCTCCTCTTATAAAATGTAAATATATTCTACCATACTCAGACAACTTATTAAAGTGTAAAACATTTGGCAAAGTGTTTAAAAAATGTTGTAAGAGACGGCATTGTGCGATAAAATAACAATATATTTTTGGAGGGAGGTTTACTGATGGAAAGACAGTTAGTACCAGGCGGATTTTATAAGCATTTTAAGAATAAGCTTTACCAGGTAAAGTGTGTTGCATATCATTCAGAAACCAAAGAGAAAATGGTGGTATATCAGGCTATGTATGGTGAATATGCTGTGTATGTAAGACCATATGATATGTTCATGAGTGAAGTGGATCATGTAAAATATCCGGATGTAGCACAGAAATATAGATTTGAGCAGGTAGATCCGTTGACGATGCAGGAGATATCTGACAATTTACAGGCAGTAAGAGTTAATTCAGGCAATAGAATTGATGAAGCATACACATTAAAAGAGGACAGTGTGGATAACTCACTGGCCCAGCCAGAGCAGCAGGTTGCTGCAGGGGACAGCGTCCTGGATAAGTTTTTAGATGCGAGAGGATATGAGGAAAAGCTTGATGTCCTTATAAGATACAAAAGCAGATTCACAAATCCAATGATAGATATTATGGCTGAATCACTGGAGATAGTTGTTCCAGAAGGCGAACTTTCTGGAAGAATTGATTCTTTAAGAAAGGTTTTACAGGCACATACAAAGTATGAAGGAAGCCATTTAAGACCGTAATAATTTGCACAGATTCTGCATAAGAATATGTGGATTATATAAATATATTACAATTATCTGACAATTTTACAAAAAATTTACAATTAACAAAAAATGTGAATAACTATGTGGATATTGTGGAAAAGTTCAGGGATAAAGGAGAAATTATGAGAATAGTAGTTTTAGCAGGTGGAACAAGTACAGAAAGAGACGTTTCATTAGTCACAGGATACAGAGTATGCGAGAGTCTTAGAAGAAACGGACATGAAGCAAATATGCTTGATATCTTCTTAGGTGTTGATGACAGTGAGGTTAAGACATTTTTCACAGAAAAGAATGATTTGGGAGAACTGTCTGACAATTTAAAGAAGAAAACAGCGGACATTCCGGCAGAGGTTAAGAGAAGAACAGAGGCAAGAGAAAGCTTTTTCGGACGTAATGTATTAGAATTGTGTAAAGAAGCAGATATGGTATTCATGGGACTTCATGGAAGCAATGGTGAAGATGGTAAGGTCCAGGCTACATTTGATCTGCTTGGAATCAGATATACAGGTACAGATTATTTAAGCAGTGCTATATCAATGAGCAAGGAACTTGCAAAAAAGGTTCTTGTACCAGAGGGAATTCCTATGCCTAAGGGTGTTACATTACATAAAGGACATAAGATTGAGTATGTTCCATTCCCATGTGTTGTTAAGCCTTGTTGTGGTGGTTCAAGCGTTGGTGTTTCGATAGCACATAACGAGAAAGAGTTTGAAGATGCACTTGATGAAGCATTTTCTTATGAAGATACTGTACTTGTTGAAGAGTTTGTTGATGGAAGAGAATTCTCAGTTGCAGTGCTTGATGGAAAGGCACTTCCAGTAATTGAGATTGAACCGCTTGAAGGCTTCTATGATTACAAGAATAAGTACAAGGCTGGCTCTAACAAAGAGACATGCCCTGCCAATATTCCAGAAGATATTGCAAGCCAGATGCAGTTCTGGGCAGAAAAATGCTGCCAGGCAGCAGGCGTAACAACATACGCAAGAGTTGATGAACTTCTTGATAAGAATAATAATATATTCTGTCTTGAGATTAATACACTTCCAGGAATGACTGACACAAGCCTTATTCCTCAGGAGGCAGCAGCAGTAGGTATATCGTATGATGAACTTACAGAGAAGATTATCGAGATATCTCTTGCAAAGTATGAATAGAAGAAATGTAAATGTATAATAATGCATTTTTATAAAACGAGGTTAGTTATGTTATGATTAAGGAACTTGTTAAGAAAAACAGATCATACAGAAGATTTTATCAGGAAAAGAAGCTGACAAGGCAGCAGCTTATGGAACTTGTTGAGACTGCAAGACTTACTCCGTCAGCAGCTAACAGACAGCCATTTAAGTATAGAATTGTGTGTGATGAGGAAGAGAATGAGAAAGTTTTCAGACTATTAGGATTTGCCGGATATTTAAAGGACTGGGATGGCCCATCTGAAGGTGAGAAGCCGACAGGATATATTGTTATAACCTGTCCTGCGAATGTCAATGATGAAGTTGATGCGGGAATTGTCGGACAGACAATGCTTCTGGCAGCTACAGAAGCCGGATTTGGCGGATGCTTTTTTGGCAATGTTAAAAGAGATGAGTTAAAGACACAGCTAAATATACCGTCTGAATTAAAGATTGTGTATGTCATTGCATTTGGCTATCCTAAAGAAGAAGTGGTGCTTGAGGATATTCCTGCGGATGGAGATATCAAGTATTACAGAGATGAGAATCAGGTACATCATGTGCCTAAGAAAAGAATTGAGGATATTGTGTTATGAAGGGAATGACCTTAAGAGCCATGACACAAGCTGTTAACGGCATATATCATGGCAATGGAGAAGATTATGACAAAGAGATTACTGCCATTACGATTGACAGCAGAAAGGTAGCTGAGGGCGGGCTTTTTATTGCTATTAAAGGGGAAAGAAGTGATGGCCATGATTTTATAGGACAATGCTTTGAGAAGGGCGCTGCATGCGTTATTTCTGAAAAGGAGCTGCCAGATGAAGAACGTTCGTATATACAGGTTGAATCAAGTCTTCAGGCATTAAAGGATCTTGCACTTCTTTACAGAAATAATCTGGATGTCAAGGTTGTAGGAATCACAGGAAGTGTTGGTAAAACAAGTACTAAGGAAACAATAAGCTCTGTTTTATCTGAAAAATACAGGGTGTTAAAGACACTTGGTAATTTCAATAATGAGATTGGGCTTCCACTTACTGTTTTCAGACTGACAGAAGATGATGAAGTTGCTGTTCTTGAGATGGGAATCAGTGATTTTGGTGAGATGGACAGATTATCTAAGATTGCACAGCCTGACATATGTGTTATTACTAATATCGGTTTTTGCCATCTTGAGAATCTTGGAACAAGAGATGGAATTCTTAAGGCTAAGACAGAGATATTTAATCATATGAATCCGGATGGAATTGTTATTGTTAACGGAGATGATGACAAATTATCAACAATAAGCCAGGTACACGGCAAGCGACCGCTTGTGTTCGGAATAAGCAACAAAGACGGGGTATATGCAGATAATATCAAGAGTCTTGGACTTGATGGAACCAGCTTTACAATTCATGGAATCAAAACATCAGATAACTATTCAACATTTGACCTGACTGTACCTGTACCTGGACATCATATGGTATATAATGCGATGGCAGCAGCACTTGTTGGTTCTGTGCTTGGACTTTCATCTATTGAGATTGAGCGTGGAGTGAAGAATTTAAAGACAATTGCCGGACGAAACAATATTATTAAGGAAAATGGATTTACAATAATTGATGACTGCTACAATGCTAATCCAGTTTCAATGAAGGCATCTCTTGATGTTCTTGACACTGCTATTGGAAGAAAAGTTGCTATTCTTGGAAGTATGTTTGAGCTTGGGGAGAACGAGAAACAGATGCATTACGATGTTGGGATGTATCTTGGAACAAAGGATATTGATGTACTTATAACTGCAGGCGACCTTGCTGCACAGATTGCGGCAGGAACAAGGGCGTATATTTACACTAATTACAATGCGCATGGTTGTGAAGTACATGATTTTGAAACAAGAGATGATATGTTAAAATGTATTGGACATATTCTGAAAACAGGTGATAATATACTTATAAAGGCATCTCATGGTATGGAATTTACCAAAGTTGTAGAGGCTGTAAAAACAATTAATTTATAATGGAGGTTTTATGAAATTACTTAAGAGAGTAAGCATATTAGCTGTACTTATTACAGTGATTGCAGTATTTGCAGGCTGTGGTAAGGAAGCAACGGTTGTTGGAACATGGGAAGGAGATGATTATACTTATACTTTCAATGATGATGGAACAGGAATCCAGCAGATAGGAGAGATAAGCGTTTCAATTACTTCGTATGAAGCAAAAGATGGAAAGCTGAGCATAACAATCAGTTTCCTTGGGACAGAAGAGACAGATGAGTATACATATTCAATCAAGAAAAATGTACTTTCTTTAAGCGATGGAAACAATACAATAGAACTTAATAAGAAATAGTATTTTAAGACTTTTGCATTATATTATGATGCGAAAGTCTTTTTTTGAAATTTATATATTTTTATACTTTACAAACTTTTAAATGTGTGATAATATCCACAATATAAAAAGTACTTTTTAAATAATTTAATCAAGAGGAGGATTTGTATATGCATGATATTATTGAGCATTATGGAAAGGTCGTTATAGCACTTGCGGGGGTACTTGCAGCAGTATTGCTTACAGCAGCAGTTGTTACTATTGTTTCAGACAGAACTAAAGGTGCTGTTAGTGACATTTCGTATAAGGAGCATATATATGATGCTATTGATGCGAGCAGACCTAATCAGTAATGTGAGGAATGTATATGGAGAAAGAACAGCTTCAGGAGCTGATAGAGAATAATAAAGAGGATATCTTTTCAGAGATTAAGGATGAGATATCTGATGATACTGTAACTGATATCGAGTGGGATGGATATAATCTTTGGATAACACAGTTGGGAAGAGGCTGCTATATTTCCATGAAAGAGCTTAGTGACAGGTATATGGATAATCTGTCTATAAGACTTGCCAATATTATGGGTGCATCTTTTAACAGAATGCACCCGATATTGGAGGCTAATACTGAATCTTTAAGAATCTCAATATGGCACGAATCAAGGTGTGGAAGAAAGAGCATGGCTATAAGAAAGATTCCAAGGAAACTTAGATTTGGGCATAGTGACCTTGTTAAGTCTGATTATGCTCCTGAGAGTATTATTACATTGCTTGAGAATTGTGTGATGGCTCATCTTTCAACTGTAATTGGTGGACAGCCTCATGCAGGAAAGACAGAACTTCTTAAGTATCTGGCTACATTTATTCCGGCAGAAGAAAAGGTTGGTGTTTATGAGGATAATCAGGAGATACATTACAGGCAGATTAATCCACATAGCAAGTGTGTTGAGTTTTTTGTGGATTCTAAGATTACATATCAGGATATTATAAGAGCAGGTTTACGACATAACATTGACTGGGTTCTTCTTTCAGAATCAAGAGGACCAGAAGTTATGGAGCTTCTTAACAGTTTATCTACGGGAGCTTATTGTATGACGACTATGCATCTGGATGATATAAGGGATATGCCAGACAGAATGTATTCTATGCTGGGTAATGGAGAATCGTCAGACAGATTTATTAACAGTATATATAAGTATATTGATCTTGTGCTGCTTGTTGATTGCGACAGATTTGAAAGAAGACATATTAGCCAGGTAGGTTTTTTAAGCAGGAATCAGGGAGAGAATACATGTACTGTTATATATGAAGATGGGGAATTTCTGGATAGTGATATTCCACAGGATATTATGGATAAGTTTATTAAATACGGAATAGATGATCCGTATATATGGAGGCACAATTGAAGAAGATATTAAGATATTTATCTGTAAAGCAGTTAATGGAGGATATTGCAGATCTGAATGGCGTTATGTCTGTAAGAAGATTTGTTTTATCAACCATGCTTGCAGGAGTTGCTGTATATGGTGCATGTCTGTTGTACAGAATTAATTATATCGCAGCGTTATTTGTTATGATTCTGGCTGTAATTATGATTCCCGGACTGGTAAGGAATTATTTTATGGAAAGAAGTAAAGCGTCAAGATTTGCAGATGTGGATGTGTATCTTCACCAGATGACATACTCGTTTATCAGGAATCCGAAGGTTAATATTGCACTTCAGGATGCGTATGCAATCAGCAGCGGAAGACTGAAGAGATGTCTTTCACGGGCAATTGAAGAACTTCAATATGGAATGGGGGAAAGAGTATATGAAGATGCATTGAAGATTGTTGAAGAAGAATATGATTGTTCAAGAATACGGACACTTCATAAGTTCTTAGTCAGTGTAGAAGAAAAGGGTGGACGATACACAGGAGCAATGGAAGTGCTTCTGGAGGATTTTGACAGATGGGTTAATAATGTATATAAGTATCAGTCAGAGATAAGAAAGATAAAGCGGGATATTACTATAGGAATAATGATAAGCATGGTGCTTGCAATGCTTACTACCGTTATGTGCAGTACTCTTAATATGTTTTCAAAAGAGCCGCTTAGCATAACAGATACTCTGGCATATCAGTGCGTTTCCATTGTGTTTGTTGTTCTATGCATGCTGTTTTACATATATACCCGTAAGCATTATGGTTGTGACTGGATAGGAGAAGCCAGAACAGATAAGCAGATAATGCGTGATTATAATAATGTATTTAAGTCGGAAGCAAAGAAGATTACTTTAAAGATGATTCCGTTATGGGGGATTATGCTGCTTACAGTGATAATTCTCGTATTAGTACAGTTAAAGATTGCGGCGATATGTGTTGCTGCAGTTATGTTTCTGTTTATAATAACGCCATTTACACAGAGAAAAGGTTCAGCAGGAAGAATTAAGAATGACTTATATTGTGGTTTTACAGAATGGCTAAGAGACTTAGCAGTTAATCTTGAAAATAAACCATTATTGTCAGCAGTTGAAGATACTTATGATAGCTGTCCTGTTATCATGAAAGAATCTTTAGGAAAGTTTATATATGAGATTGAACTCAATCCATCTGATATCATGCCATATTATAGTTTCTTAAATGAATTTGATGTGATGGATATCCAATCGGCAGTCAGAATGTTGTATTCAATAGGAGATCTAGACAGGGACAGCATGAATCAGACGATTAATGCTCTCGTAAGAAGAAATTATGAATTATCAGATAAGGCAGAGGCTGCCAGATATCTTGACAGTACAAGCATGATGAGATTTTCTGAGTATATACCAACTTTTTTTGTGGCATTTAAGATGGCGGTTGATATGATGTTAGTTGTTAATATGTACTTATAATTGGAGGTGTATATTATATGAATCATATTATTGATGAATATGCAGGAGTGATAATTGGACTGATTGTATCTTATTCAATGATTAATATTTTTGGAAATATCTTTACAGGGGTGATAAGAATATGAAGGATGTTATTAATACATACGGAGAAGCAGTAATAGGAATGTGTGCAGTGGTGGTTGCCATGACAATGATTGGAATGTCTATGTCTGCGTACAGAAATATACTTTTAGGTGTGATAGGTTCATGCCTTGGATAGCAGATAAAGGGGGTATTAATGAAGGGGATAATTGAGACATCAGTTTATCTTGTTATATTTGCATTGGTATGTTTCTTTTCTATTGATTTCATAAGGATTAATCAGAGAGTTTCTGATGCAGGAGAGATAAGCCAGTATATTGAGAATTATATTGAAGCATATTGTGGGGATATTCCTGATAGTGAATTATCAGAGGAAGCTAGAGATAAGAAGCTTTATGTGTTAGCCAGGTCAGTTCAGAAAGGGGGTATGAGGCTTACATATGGAGACGTAAGCAGGGCAGGTGATTATGAATATATAGAATACACACTGGAATATCCGCTGTCTGCGGCTATGTTTGGTTATTCTTCGCAACATACATATAAAGGACTTGCACGTTACTTTGTAAGCTGAAGATATTTGAGAGGAGTTATTACATGTAGTGGTATTATTGTTGTTATAGCGTTAATAGTCATGATACATGCGTCGATAACAGGAAACAATATTAGAAGAGATGAAGTCAACAGAAGTCTTGACGGTGCAATGGATTTTGCATTTGACAGGATGGGTGATGTATATGCTGATAAATATTTTACAACATATGATGCTGGGAAAAGACAACAGATACTGACTGATCTGATGGAAGAATTTTGTGTGGTTTTAAGTGAAAGAGTTGCATCAGATGGTAATGTTACTGTTAAACTTATAGATTCAGATTTAGACAGAGGGTTGTTTCAGATTGGAGTTACAGAAGAATATGAATATCCATTTGGTGGAAGAACAGGAAAATGTTACTATGAAAAAACGTATTCCTTTAATTGACAAATGTTTTCTTATATCATAGAATATTCTGGTGTGCCTGAAAAGGAGCGTACTAGAATGATATGATAAGGAGATTATTATGGAACTTCAGATTTTACACTGGTTTGAATCATTACATAATCCTGTAACAGATCCGGTTATGTATGCTATAACCTGTCTTGGAAATGCTGGAATATTCTGGATTTTATTATGTGCGGCGTTCTTATTTATACCGGTATTTAAGAAAGACAGAAAGTTAGGACTTAGTATGGCAATTGGACTTATTCTGTCACTTATTATGTGTAACGGAATTATGAAGAATCTGTCAGCAAGAATAAGACCATTCAATGCAGATCCGACATTTGAGAATCTTTATGGAATCTTTAATGGCATTAAGGACTGGTCTTTCCCATCAGGACATACATCAGCTTCTTTTGCAGCGGCATTAGCTATTATATTGTGGGACAGAAAGAAAGGAATTCCCGCAGTTATACTTGCAGCTCTGATTGCAGTTTCAAGATTATATCTTACAGTTCATTATCCAACAGATGTACTTGCGAGTCTGTTACTTGGATCACTGTATGGAGTAATAGGTTATTTTTTTACAAAGCTTATTATGAAAAGATCAGAGAAAGCAAGAAAGGTGTTTTCGGGAGAAGAACCTTATAAGAAGCTTTTTGCCAAGGCATAATGAATATGTAACTATGTGACTGTTTTTAAGAAAGGACGATTGTATATCATGATGGATGTGGTATTTGATACTATCATTGATAGTGTTAAACTGTTGCCGTTTCTTTTTCTGACTTATCTTGCTATGGAGTATCTTGAACATAAGACAAGTGCCAGGACGAAGAAGTTTGTTAAGGATTCTGGCAAGGCTGGGCCTGTTATAGGAGCTTTACTTGGAGCTGTTCCACAGTGTGGTTTTTCTACAGCGGCATCTAACCTGTATGCAGGTAAAGTAATTACTATGGGAACGCTTATTGCCATCTTTATGTCTACTTCAGACGAGATGATACCAGTATTTTTATCAGAACAGGTAGATGTATTAGTGCTTGTCAAGCTTATACTCATTAAGGTTTTTATAGGTCTTATAATGGGTGTTGTAATTGATCTGATAGTGAGAAGAAGCAAGAAAAGTTATAATATGGTAGAAAAGATTGGACATGTATGTGATCATGACCACTGTGGCTGTGAGACAAGCATATTTAAGTCAGCGTTAAGACATACAATAACTATATTTGCATTTATTGTTGTTATATCTTTTGCACTTAATACTTTAATTCACTTTGTTGGTGAAGAGACTTTGGGAAATCTTATACTTAATAAGCCTGTTATTGGACCATTGATAGCGGGAATTATAGGTCTTATTCCTAACTGTGCATCATCAGTAGTATTAACACAGCTTTATATTGAAGGCGTACTTGGACTTGGCTCTCTTATGGCAGGACTGCTTGCCGGTTCGGGAGTAGGTATTCTTGTGCTGTTCAGAGAGAACGATGATATGAAGGATAATTTTAGAATTCTTGCGATTCTTTATGTGAGTGGTGTAGCATGGGGAATTATAATTGATGCATTATCAAAGATTATATTGTAAGATTGGCAATTTAACATATTAATATTAATCTCCGGTTATTGGGAGTGTATCTTTCAGGATACATTTTTGATAATCGGAGATTTTTTTATTGAATTAGAAATAAAACAGTGATAGAATGACTTTTAGAAAGATACTTTATAAAAGTTTAACATGAGTTGAAAAAGGAGGTAGTGTTTTTGCAGAGTGTATTGGATGCTGGATTTAAGAAATATGGCAGAGTTATTGCTGATATTGATACCAGTGAAATAGTGAAACTTATGGATTCGTATGATATGCCTGAAGATGTTGTATATGTTGCAGGTGATGAAAAGCTTGAAAATACACAGATTCATAAGGTAATGGAAGAGAGTATATATGGTGGATGTCCTGTACAGACAGGGTATTGTAATGGACATAACCAGAAACTTAATGCACTGGAATATCACAGAAGTTCAGAAGTTAATATTGCGGCAACAGATATGATTCTGCTGCTTGGTAGCAGAGAAGATGTGAAAGACGATTTTACATATGAGACATCTAAGGTTGAAGGATTTTTTGTGCCTGAGGGAACTGCTATTGAGGTGTATGCAACAACTCTTCATTATGCACCATGCGGTGTGGATGGACAGGGCTTTAAGTGCGTAGTTGTACTTCCAAAGGGAACTAATCTTGATGTAGTTAATACTCATGCAACAGCAGAAGACAAGTTGCTTGCTGCATCTAATAAATGGCTGATAGCCCATGAAGATGCTCATATAGATGGAGCATTTAACGGCTTAAGGGGAGAGAATATAACAGTATAGGTTAAAGGAGATAAGTTATGAATAATACACCAGTTATGAAAATCGGTATTGTTGCAGTTTCAAGAGACTGCTTTCCAGAATCACTTTCAGTTACAAGAAGACAGAATCTTGTAAAGGCATATGAAGCAAAGTATGGCAAGGGGGATATCTATGAATGTCCGGTATGTATCGTTGAGAGTGAGATACATATGATGCAGGCACTTGAGGATATTAAGAATGCAGGATGTAATGCACTCTGTGTATATCTTGGTAATTTCGGACCTGAGATTGCTGAGACAATGCTTGCAAAAAATTTCAACGGACCTAAGATGTTCATTGCGGCAGCAGAGGAGACATCAGCTAATGGAGGTCTTGTTCAGGGACGAGGCGATGCTTATTGTGGAATGCTTAATGCAAGCTATAATCTTAAGCTTCGTGGAGTTAAAGCATATATTCCGGAGTATCCTGTTGGAACAGCAGAAGAATGTGCAGATATGATTCATGAATTCATACCTGTAGCAAAGGCGGTATACGCATTAAGCAATCTTAAGATTATCAGCTTTGGTCCAAGACCTAACAATTTCCTTGCATGTAATGCACCAATCGCAGGTCTATATAATCTTGGTGTTGAGATTGAGGAAAATTCAGAGCTTGATTTATTCGAGAGCTTTAATAAGCATGCAGGAGATGAAAGAATTCCTGATGTTGTAAGGGATATGGAAAAAGAGCTTGGTACAGGAAATAAAAAGCCTGAAATCTTAAGCAGACTCGCACAGTATGAGCTTACATTAACTGACTGGGTTGAATCACATAAGGGCTCAAGAAAATATGTTGCAGTAGCAGGTAAATGCTGGCCGGCATTCCAGACACAGTTCGGATGTGTTCCTTGTTATGTCAACTCAAGACTTACTTCAAGAGGAATACCTGTATCATGCGAGGTTGATATATATGGTGCATTGAGTGAATTTATCGGAGAAGTTGTAAGTGACGATATTGTTACACTTCTTGATATTAATAATACAGTTCCAGCAGATATCTACAATGAGGATATCGCAGGCAGATATGCATATACACAGAAGGATACATTTATGGGATTCCATTGTGGCAACACTGCATCAAGCAAATTGTCATTCTGCGAGATGAGAAACCAGATGATTATGGCACGTTCACTTCCTGAAGAAGTTACTAATGGTACACTTGAAGGGGATATCGTTCCGGGAGATATCACATTTTTCAGACTCCAGAATTCATCAGATAACAAGCTTTCCGCTTACATAGCACAGGGTGAAGTTCTTCCGGTAAGAACACGTTCATTTGGTGCAATAGGTATATTTGCTATTCCAGAGATGGGAAGATTCTACAGACATGTGCTTATTGAAGGCAATTTTCCACATCATGGTGCAGTTGCATTCGGACATTTTGGAAAGACACTTTTTGATGTGTTTAAGTATATCGGTGTTGAGAATGTGTCATTCAACCAGCCTAAGGGCATGCTTTACAAGAGCGAGAACCCATTTGCATAAACAGGTGCGGTTATAGATATATGATTGTGGAAAGGAGTCTGGCATGAATTATATAGGAATTGACCTTGGAACTTCGTCGGTCAAGATTGTTCTTATGGACACAGCAGGACATATTATTGCAAATGTGTCTAAGAGTTATCCGATTGATTACCCTAAGGCCGGCTGGTCAGAGCAGAATCCTTATGACTGGTATGATGCTTGTATAGAAGGCATGAAGGAGCTGCTTGACGGACAGGATGAATCAACAGTTGGTGGTATCAGCTTTGGTGGACAGATGCATGGACTTGTTATTCTTGATAAGAATGATGAGGTTATTAGACCGGCTATTTTATGGAATGACGGAAGAACAACGAAGCAGTGTGAGTACCTGAATGAAGTGATAGGCAGGGATAAGTTATCAGAATATACAGCAAATATTGCATTTGCAGGTTTTACAGCACCTAAGATATTGTGGGTGAAGGAGAATGAACCGGATAATTTTGCTAAGATAGACAAGATAATGCTTCCAAAGGATTATATTGCGTATCGTCTTACAGGTGTGCATTGTACAGATGTTTCAGATGCATCGGGCATGTTGCTGTTTGATGTGAAGAACAGGCGTTGGTCGCGTCAGATGCTTGATATATGTGGCGTGACAGAAGCACAGATGCCACGCATCTTTGAAAGTAGTGAGTGCGTTGGTACTGTAAAGAAGGATATTGCTGATGAGCTTGGAATAGGATGTGAAGTAATTGTTGCAGCCGGTGCAGGTGATAATGCAGCTGCTGCAGTAGGCACTGGTACTGTCGGTGACGGACATTGTAATGTTTCTTTGGGAACAAGCGGTACAATATTCATTTCAAGCAAGGAATTCGGAGTGGATTCCAATAATGCACTTCATTCTTTCGCACATGCGGATGGGAAATATCATCTTATGGGCTGTATATTAAGTGCAGCTTCAGCTAATGGATGGTGGATGGACAAGATACTCGGAACTAATGATTATGCAGGTGAACAGTCGCAGATAACAGATGATGACCTTGGCAATAATAATGTGTATTTCCTTCCATATCTGATGGGTGAGAGATCACCGCATAATGACGAATTTGCAAGAGGCACATTTACAGGAATGACAATGGATACTGAGCGTAAGGATATGACACAGGCAGTTCTGGAAGGCGTTGCATTTGCAATAAGGGACTGCTTCGAGGTTGCTAAGAGTCTCAGTATTAAGGTGGAGTCAACCCGTATGTGCGGTGGTGGCGCTAAGTCAGAACTGTGGTGCAAGATTATGGCTAATGTACTTGGAATTCCTGTGGAACTGTTAGAGTCAGAGGAAGGTCCTGCTATGGGTGCGGCAATGCTTGCCATGGTTGCAGCCGGGGAGTATAATTGCGTTGAAGATGCGTCTAATGCTCTCGTTAAAGTACGAAAGACAATAAGGCCGGACGAGAAGATAATAGAAAGATACGAGGATAAGTACAATAAGTTCAGATGTATCTATCCTGCAATAAAGAATGTGTTCAGAACAATTAATGAGTGATTATACGAGGAGAATTTTATAATGAAGTTTTTTATTGATACTGCAAATGTTGAGGATATCCGTAAGGCTAATGACATGGGAGTTATCTGTGGAGTAACTACTAATCCATCTCTTATTGCCAAAGAAGGAAGAGATTTCAAGGAAGTTATAAAGGAGATTACATCTATTGTTGACGGACCTATAAGTGGCGAGGTTAAGGCTACTACAGAGGATGCAGAAGGAATGATTAAAGAGGGAAGGGAGATTGCAGCAATCCATCCTAACATGGTTGTTAAGATTCCTATGACAGTTGAAGGTCTTAAGGCTACTAAGGTGTTATCATCTGAGGGAATAAAGGTTAATGTTACATTAATATTCTCAGCTAATCAGGCACTTTTAGCTGCAAGAGCAGGTGCAGCATATGTGTCTCCTTTCCTTGGAAGACTTGATGACATATCACAGCCTGGAATTAATCTTATTCAGGATATTGCAGATATATTTGCAAACTATGATCTTAAGACAGAGATTATCTGTGCAAGTGTAAGAAATCCAATACATATTACAGACTGTGCACTTGCAGGAGCTGATATTGCAACAGTACCATATAAGGTAATCGAGCAGATGGTTCACCATCCACTTACAGATGCAGGAATTGAGAAGTTCAAGAAAGATTATATCGCTGTATTTGGCGAGTAATGTAACTGACATACAGGTTAACCGGGATTAAGCGAGAGGTAATGGATGGATTCATCACAGAAACTAACAAACACGGATGTAAAAAAACTTAATAAAAACCGTATATTCAGACTGATATATAATTCAGATAAGATATCAAGGCAGGAGATAGCAGACCGGTTAGGTCTGTCGCTGCCGACAGTAAATCAGAATCTTAAGATGCTCATGGAAGATGGACTTATAGAATATGTTGGCAATTTCACTTCAACAGGTGGAAGAAGGGCACAGGCAATTACTATTAGTAATAATGCAAGAAAAGCCATCAGCGTGAATATCAAAGCTGACTATATTAATGTAGATGTAGTCGGACTTAAAGGTCAGATTATATACAGTATGGATGTTAAAGCACATTTTAGTAAAAGCAGCGCATATATTGAGAAGCTTACTGATGCGGTAAGACATGCAGCGGATTATGTTGGAGCAGACGCAGATGACATTCTGGGAGTTGGCATTACAGTTCCGGGAATACTTGATGATGAAAAGCAGATTCTTATCTCAGCACCACCATTAAAAGCTAAGAACTATGATTTTACAAGGCTTATATCAGCTATTGATTATCCGGTCGTAGTGATGAACGATGCGAGGGCAGAGGCATACGCAGACCACTGGTTTAATGGAAAGCCTGAAGATGAAAAAATATATATTATGCTTGGTGAAGGTGTCGGAGGTGCATATATTAACGCTTCCGCAATCAGAAATGGTGTTCATAACCGTGGTGGCGAATTCGGACATATGGTTATTCACCCTGGAGGAAAGCAGTGCCTGTGTGGTAAGAAGGGCTGTTTTGAAGCATATGTTTCAGAAAAGGTATTATCATCAGAGCTTGATATGACACTTGACAATTTCTTTGAACTGGCAGCGCAGGGAAATAAGAATAATTCCAATGTGTTAGATGAATATATGGACAATCTGGCTCTTGGAATTAATAACATATACACGATGATGGACTGTGATATTGTTCTTGGCGGAACAGTTGCACCATATCTTAAGCAATATGATAATAGTATTAAAGAACGTCTTGTTAATGATTATTCCTTTGATACAGATGCGGATTATTTAAAAATATCAGATGATGGCGGCGGAAAATCAGGGCTTGGAGCAGCATTAAGCTTTGTTGCCAGATTTATTGATGGTGTGGAATGATGAAAGCTTATAAGATGGCGTGAAGTAGTGATTCTTGCTGCATGAGTGCTGAATGCTATGATGCGTCAGAGGGTTGCATAGGTCTGGAATGCCTCAGCGCTTACCTATAAAATGATGTAAAGTGTGTGATTTATAGGTGAATTACAAACTTGACTATTAAGATAGATATAAAATAATGATGAAAATACCTATAAGGAGTCTTTGAATTGACTTCTTATAGGTATTTTTTTGCTTTGAAGAAGAATTTTTGCTGAAATTGATAGAAAAACTCCTATAAATTAGTTCAAATAATGATTCTTATAGGTTCAGTCATGAGAAAAAGGTATTTACGGGCTGAAAAAGCGTGAATTATATGAAAAGTTACCTATAAATCAACAGGTATGAGGATTCTTATAGGACGGAAGCGGAAATAAACACATAAATAAAGCAAGAATTGCTTGACAAATGCGTGCATACACTGTATATATGTATATATACAGTGTATGCACAAAAATAATATATCAGGTGTATAGCTGTTATGTGTAAGACTGTGTTTTGGGGAGGCAGAAGAATGATTTCTTTGAGTGGAGTTAATAAGAGATTAGGAAGTTTCAGACTGAAGGACATCTCAATAGAGATTCCTGATGGATACATATGTGCACTTGTGGGGCAGAATGCGTCAGGAAAGACTACTCTTATTAAGATGATACTGGGGCTTTGCAGACCGGACGAGGGAACGGTTGTAATTGATGGATTGAATTATCAGGAAGCGGAAAGCGAGAAGAGAATCCGTGATATTACAGGAATAGTACCAGTCAATGAACTTATGAATACAGAACTTTCACTTTTAGAGAATGGAAGATGTTATGGCAGGTTTTACAGCAGATATGACGAAAGCATCTACATGGAGTATCTTGAACGGTTTGGACTTGATAGAAAGATAAAGTTTGGAAAATTATCGAAGGGACAGAAGATAAAGGCACAGTTTGCATTTGCATTATCAACAGACCCAAAGTATCTGATACTTGATGAACCGACAGCTAATTTTGATCCTGATTTTAAACAGGATTTCCTGAATGTGATTATGCAGTTTATGGAAAGCGGTAAGAAAAGTGTGATTATTGCATCACATATACTTGATGAATTAGACAGGATTGCAGATTATCTTATATATCTTGATAAGGGAGATCTTGTATATTCAGGAGATATAGAAAGCTTCAGGGATAAGTACAGGATAATATCAGGAGAAAGCTATAAAGTGAAACTTCTTAAGCAGGAAGACATCATACATGCAGAGGACAGGAAATACGGAACTAAAGCACTTGTAGTCAATCATGGATATTCAAAGTATGATGGTGCACTTACGGTAACAGTTCCGACACTGGAAGAATTTATGTATCATTACAGTAAAAGGGGTGAAAGTGTAATATGAAATACTTAATCAGAGATTATATATATGGATGGCGGTGGGAGAATTTCAAGGCATCATATGAACATGGAAATTCAGCAATATTTAATTTATTAGCGGTACAGCTTATATTTATGGCACAGATTATTAAAACAGCCGGATGGGCTCAATTAGTAATTGCTTCAGGGTATTTTATATCTCTTGCTATCTGCTGTCTTTCAATATTCACACACCCTGCCGAATTAAGAACAATGTATTATGTATGCCCGCTTACAACCAATGAGCGTGAAAAGTTGGTGAGAAACTCTTATATCTTCAGAGTGGCAGTACACATGCTGATACTGACGATTGGCAATATATTTATGATGATGGCAGTAAGATTCAGTGCATCTGTATTTATATATATTACTATAAATGCATTTATAATCAGCACGCTGCTTCCATATGGCAAAAAAGATGGATTGTTATCATATGTTATGGCACTTATAATTATATGTACAATTACTGACTGCTGGCAGTTTGATATATTAATGAGTTCATTTACGCCGATTATTGAAGAACGTTTTTTATATTCAATAATGGTGCTTATAGAGTTTCCAGTATGCATAGGTTATGCAAGGCAGGTAAAAAGAAAGCTTAAGTCAGCGGCAGTTTATGAAGAGGTGGTTTTATGAGCATTAATATAAATATCCTGCCACAGGGAACGCTTGCAATATACGAGCAGATAATAATGCAGCTTAAGAATGCGATAGTAACTGGGGAACTGAAATCCGGCGAGGCACTTCCTTCAATAAGGGCATTGGCAGCAGACTTGCAGGTTAGTGTGATAACAACCAAGAGGGCTTATGAAGAACTTGAAAAAGAGGGGCTTATCCGCTCAGTTGCTGGAAAAGGATTTTATGTGTGTGAATACAACACAGATTATCTGAAAGAAAAGCAGCTTATGATGATAGAAAAGAGAACTCAGGAAATCATATATGAAGCAAAAAATGCAGGGCTTTCCTGTGATGATTTAGTGGATATGGTTCGCACTTTGTATGAGGAGAAATAGAAATGGACAATATTGCATTGGAGTTTAAAGATGTAACAGGAAAAGGCTTTGGATTTAAGCTTAAGAATGTCAGTATGACACTGGAAAACGGCTACATATATGCGGTCACAGGAAAGAACGGAGCAGGAAAAACGACATTGTTTAACTACATTTTAACAGGGAAAAAAAGATATACAGGCAGCATAAAGCTGTCCGGTTACGAGCTTGCTGGAAATCATGCAAAAGCAATGGAAATCACCGGGCTGGTGTCAGAGGATAATGTATTCTTCGAGAACCGTACCGGAAAGCAGAATGCTGATATACTGGGACTTGTGTATGATGATTTTGATGTGGAACTGTTTAATGAATGTATGAAAAAGATGAATGTCAGCACTGCAACGACATTGTGGCGTATGTCAAGAGGTGAGCGTATGAAGTTCCAGCTTGCGTTTGCAATAGCACATCACAGCAGACTGTATCTTCTTGATGAAGCAACAGCAGGCATGGATGCAGTGTTTAAGATAGAATTATTTGACATGTTAAGAGAACTTATAGCACAGGAATGCTGTGTGATTATGACAACACATGACATGACAGAGATTATGAAGAATACGGATTATGTGGCAGTTATGGAGGGCGGCAGACTGGGAGAGTTCAGCGAAAGTATTGGATGCATAGTGTGAGAACAGCGCAGGAAAGAGGAAAAGATGACTATCAAAACAGATATCAAACAGCAGGAAAAATTAGAAAAGTTCTTTAAAGAAGAAAATACGTGGTTTTCGGATAACGTAGGAGAGAAGTTTTTGGCCATATTCTTCTTCATAATATCAGGAATATTAGCATGTGCACCTAATAAAATGATAGATTTCAGTGATTTAAACAATGACATGAAGGTTGTTCTGATTGGGTACATGTTTTACCTTCTTGGCGTGACATATATGGTCATGAAATACAAATCTTATCAGGAATCATACAGCACTAACAGAAAAAGAATAACAACAAAAGAACTGCTCAAAAACATGCCAATAGACAGGATGCAGCTATGGATATTCATAACAAAAAAGAAAATAAAACCATGTGCAGTAATGACGGTGATAATAATAGCCATAAGAATAATAATAACATTGGCAGCCTATAGAAACATTTATCTATCAGACATACTGATGGTGCTGGTATTTAATCTGATTGTACCCGTCCTGATAGCGTAGTGGCTGTGTCCTATAAGAAATATGTTATATACTCACTTATAGGTAGTATCTCATATATTTCAACCTAACCATGCTAATAAATAATGTTCCCTCTTAGTTCTGTCCTATAAGACTTATCATAATCTTCTTTTTTATAGGCAAAATTCCCACTGGTTTCATCAAAGAGTATTTCTGAAAGCAAAAAACTACCTATAAGAAGTTTTATAAACAACTTTTTATAGGTAGTTACATAATTAATTCACGTTTATTTTAATAGATGAACCCATAATCTGCCTATAAGAAACACATATATGAATGTTTTATGGGAAATAAGTCTATGGTATCACTCATCAGGCATGTATAATGAATCTACATCAGTCTTGGATTATATGCCGCGCTTTTATTACTGATTGTCATCTTCATTGCACTCATAAGTCCTCTCACTGATAATAAACCTAGGTCTATTCTTGACCTCCATATATATCTTCCCGATGTATTCCCCGATAACCCCGAGGCACATAAGCTGTATTCCGCCCATGAAGCATACGATACATACTGTACTTGCCCAGCCGGTTACTGTGTTGCCGAGCAGGTTGTCAACGACAGCCCATATAACACCGATGAAGCTGAGAATTGAAACGATAATACCAAGTGACATAACAAGACGGAGTGGTTTTACACTAAGGCTTGTTATGCCGTTTAATGCAAGGTTAAGCATTTTGCTGAAAGGATAGTGCGACTTTCCGGCAAGTCGTTCGCTTCTTGAATAATATACGCTTGTACTTTTAAAACCGACAAGCGGGATAAGCCCACGAAGGTACAGATTAGTTTCTTTGAATTGTGCCAGTTCATTAATCACACGCTTTGATAAAAGCCTGTAATCGGCATGGTTATATACAGTTTCTGCGCCAAGCTTTGCCATGATTTTATAGAAGCCTTTGGCTGTGTTTCTTTTAAAAAATGTATCTGTTGAACGGTCATTTCTTACACCATAGACGATATCACAGCCATCGTGGTAAGCGTCAACCATATCTTCCATTGCATGAATATCATCCTGTCCGTCGCAATCTATAGATATAGTCATATCAGCATACTGGGATGCCTCCATAAGACCGGCAAGTACACTGCTCTGGTGTCCGCGGTTGCGGCTCTGGCTTATTCCGATGAAATGCTTATCTTTCTTTGATAAATCCGTAATGATATCCCATGTACTGTCAGAACTTCCATCATTGACAAACATTATCCTGCTGTCAGAACTGATTTTGCCGGCTTTGATAAGATGGTTAAGTTCATCAAGAAACATGCCTGAAGTAACAGGCAGAACCTGTTCCTCATTGTAGCATGGAATTACAATATATAAACAATCAGGTCTGTTCATAAAAACCTCCCGTTAAAGTTTTTGCTGTTCAATAGTGTATTCCCTGTATTGCCTGTAACTCTTATTATCCTGATTAAGAATAATAAAACGGTTGAATATAATTGCTATGAATAAAAGAATTACAGCAAATACACTACATTTGTATAAATACTTCTTTGAGACTGAGGACAGTTTCTTTGCCATGCTGTAAAAACCAATAATACTAAGAGGAAGTAACAGCATGAAATAAGGAAGCGTGTACTGGCATTTGCCTTCCCAGAACAGGTGGAATATGAAACCACCAATGAAAGTAAGAGGAAGCACAGCAGCACCTGCGAAAGTACCTTCAATAAGTGTATTCACAGCATAAAGCATACTTCCAAATAAAATAATACTCTGCATCATATTAAGAAATGCGATAAATGTTGAACTTCCCTTTAGTGAAAGAATATCCGAGATAACAGGGCTTTTCTCAATATCACTGCTGCGGACATTGGTTATCCAGAAACACTGGAATTCAGGGTTATTCCACTGAGAGGCAACTTTCTTCGAAAGAAATGATGTAAATGCTTTGTGGTCGTTTTTATATGTGTCAATATAACCTTTAATCTCTGCTTTAGAAACCTCAGCTTCTTTCTTAGTATCGTAATCGTTATTCTCGTAAAATGCAGCAATACGCCCGCTGTACCAGCCGTCTGCATAAACATTGCCATCAGATGGGTGAAGTCCCATTGCAATCCATGTCCAGCTTGAAGCACCGCTTCCAAGATTGCAGCCGGAAATCTTTTCGATAACAAGCTTTGGAACAATGGCCTGAATTGCAAATCCTGCAATTACGGCACATGTAACAAGAATAATCTGTATATTTCTGTGTCTTAGTGCTTCTGCAACCGTATAGATTATGAGCGCAATCATGAATATAAGATAATTATTCTTAACCATAACGCTTAACATCATGGAAACAGCACTTATAACAATATATGAAATCTTAAAGCTGTTAAATTCTTTAAGGCTGTCAATAAAAAGCATTGTGTATTTGAAAGCGGAAGTGGCAAAGAATAATCCTGCAACATTGCCATATATGAATACGCTGTAGAGAGTCCATGGGAAAAACAGAATTCCCAGTATAATAGTGGACAGGCTTGCAATCCGCGGAAGCTTTAAAATCCCAAGTATGTCAGAAAACATCTTGTAAGTGAATACAATCATCACAACATTAAGAAGCTGCCAGAATAAGTAATTATAGTCACCAACTATGAAACCTATAATGTATTCAATGAACAGAAGCCCAATCTGGTTAGTGTATTTTGCTATATAGCCATTGTACCGGAATGCCGAATAATCACCGTTTCTAAGTCCTCTTGCAGCATCAAGCACATAATACTGGTCAGCGCCTGCATTACTCTGCGTAAGCAGAACCCAGGCAGCACCGCTTATACCAATTATAATAAGACATATATTGCGGATTCGTATAAATGTTTTCTCGTTATTGGAAAGATAACTGTTAATTCTGGTGAAAATGTTATTTCTCACAAGATAAAAGGCTGCAGCAATAAGAACTACAAGTATGATTATATGAAGCCATGCATGGTCTCCTGTGTAATAAGTGTGTTCACTTGCATCAGATGTCAGTCTGCTCGTACTGAAAATGCTTAGCAGAAACAGCCATATGTTAATAATAAGAAACAGACCTAAAACAATATATCTGTATACTGAATAAAGAGTTTTAGACATAATATTCTTCCCCCAGTTGGAATTAATGAAATACTAATCTAAATAATAACATATGATTACATCTATTGAAAGTTGTAAAATCAAATGATTTTGATTATAATGTAGTCATATTTTTTTGGGAGGATATAAACAATGATAGCTGATTCAATGGTTTCTTTAGTAAAAAACAGTTCGGTAATCCGTGCAATGTTCGAGGAAGGCAACAGACTTGCCAAGTTATACGGAGCAGAAAATGTGTATGATTTCTCACTTGGTAACCCTAATGTTCCAGCACCTGCAGAGGTTAATGAAGCAGTTAAGGATATAGTAGATAATGAAGAATCAACATTTATACATGGCTATATGAGTAATGCAGGATATGAGGATGTGAGACAGACTATAGCTGAGTCACTTAATAGAAGATTCGGAACACATTTTAACCATACTAATATTGTAATGACTGTTGGAGCAGCAGGCGGGCTTAATACAATATTCAAGACATTACTTAATCCGGGCGAAGAGGTTATGACATTTGCGCCATTCTTTGGTGAATACAGGAATTATGTAAGCAATTTTGGTGGAAAATTAGTCGTTGTTTCACCTAATACTGTGGATTTCCAGCCTAAGCTTGACGAGTTTGAAGCAAAGATAACACCTAAGACAAGAGCTGTTATCGTTAATAATCCTAATAACCCGACAGGTGTTGTATATTCAGAGGATACTATAAAGAAGATGGCTGCTATTATGGATAAGAAGCAGAAGGAGTACGGAACAGAGATTTACTTAATAGCAGATGAACCATACAGAGAGTTAGCTTATGACGGTGTTGATGTTCCATATCTTACTAAATATTACGACAATACTATTGTTGGTTATTCATACAGTAAGTCGCTTTCACTTCCAGGTGAGCGAATCGGATATCTTGTTATTCCTGATGAGGTTACAGATTCAGAAGATGTTAAGTCAGCAGCTTCTGTAGCTACAAGAATTTTAGGATTCGTTAATGCACCTTCACTTATGCAGAGAGTTGTTGCAAAATGTGTTGATGCACAGGTTAACCTTGAAGCATATGACAAGAACAGAAAGGTAATATACGAAGGACTCACAAAGTTAGGCTTTGAATGTGTAAAGCCAGAGGGAGCTTTCTATCTTTTCGTAAAGTCGCCTGTTGAAGATGAAACTGTTTTCTGTGAGGCAGCCAAGAAGCACAATATCCTTATGGTTCCTGCGTCATCATTTGGATGCCCTGGATATGTTAGAATTGCATACTGTGTATCTTATGAGACAATTGTTAATTCATTACCACATTTTGCAGAAGTTGCTAAAGAGATGGGGTTATAATTATTTGTGAAAGAAGAGGACTTATATATGAAGACATGGGAGAAGAATATCAGAAGAGTTGAGCCATATGTGCCGGGAGAGCAGCCTAAGGTTAAAGATGTTGTAAAGCTTAATACCAACGAGAATCCATATCCTCCAACACCTAAGGTGCTTGAGGCAGCAGAGAGAATGAATATCAGCGATTTAAGGCTTTATCCGGACCCTGAGGTTACAGACCTTGTACATGCAATTGCAGCTTATTACGGAATGAATGATAATCAGGTGTTCGTCGGAGTTGGCTCTGATGATGTATTGTCAATGTGCTTCCTGACATTCTTTAATTCTGACAAGCCAATACTGTTTCCTGATATCTCATATTCATTCTACAGTGTATGGGCTGACCTTTACAGAATTCCATATGAGAAGCAGCCGCTTGATAAGGATTTTAATATAATTCCAGAAGATTATTACAAGGAGAATGGCGGAGTGGTATTCCCTAACCCTAATGCTCCTACAGCACTTTATATGGAACTTGATAAGGTTGAGGATATTATTAAACATAATCAGGATGTAGTTGTTATTGTTGATGAGGCATATATTGATTTTGGCGGAAAGTCAGCAATGGAGCTTGTCAATAAGTATGAAAATGTGCTGGTTGTCCAGACATTTTCTAAGTCACGTTCAATGGCTGGTATGAGAATAGGTTACTGCTTTGGTAATCCTGAGCTTATAAAGGCTCTTAATGATGTCAAATTCTCATTCAATTCATACACAATGAACAGAACTTCAATAAGCTATGGCATTGAGTCTGTCAATGATAAGGAATACTTTGAAGAGTGCGTGGGTAAGATAGTTAAGACCAGAGAGAATGCTAAGGAAAGACTTTCACAGTTAGGCTTCTCATTCCCTGACTCTAAGGCTAACTTTATATTTGCAACACACAAGAGTGTTCCGGCTAAGGAAATATTTGAAAAACTTAAAGAAAAGAACATATTTGTCAGATATTTTAACCAGCCACTTATTGATAATTACTTAAGAATTACAATAGGAACTGATGAGCAGATGGAAAAGCTTTACGCTGCGTTAGAAGAGATAACAGGACAGGTTAAGTAATATGGGAATACCTTTTGAACAGAGAAATTTTCAGAAAGAACTTGATAAGAAGATAGCGGGCTTCCAGAAAGACGGAATTGTACCAACACTGCTGCTTCACAGCTGCTGTGCACCGTGCAGCAGCCATTGCATAGAGTATCTTTCTGATTATTTCCATATAACTGTATTCTACTACAATCCGAACATATCAGCAGAAGAAGAGTATAGGAAGAGAGTAGAGGAACAGAAGAGATTCATCAGTGAATTTCCGGCAAAGTATAAGGTTTCCTTCATAGAAGGCGATTATGATACTAAGGAATTCTATGACATAGCTAAAGGATATGAACAGTGCAGGGAAGGCGGGGAGAGATGCTTCCGTTGTTATGAGCTGCGGCTTAAAAAGACCTGTGAAACTGCAAAGGCTGGTGGATTTGATTATTTTACGACAACGCTTACAATAAGCCCTCTAAAGAACAGCGTCAAGCTTAATGAAATAGGTTTAAAGCTTTCAGAGGAATATGATATGCCATATCTTTTATCAGATTTTAAGAAAAAAGAGGGATATAAGCGTTCTATTGAACTATCACATGAGTATAATTTATACAGGCAGAATTATTGCGGATGTGTCTATTCGCGTTGATTTTTGTATAGGGAGTATGATATACTAAAACAAGATTTTGTGGTGATTAAATTTAAAGAGTAGATTGCATTATAATGCGTGAATTGGAGGATAATACTATGGCAAAGAAACATGGATTGGCTAAGGTTGTTTTAGGAGTGGGCGCTGCTGCTGTAGCAGGCAAGGTTGCTTTTGATAAGTTCAAGCAGACTAAGGAAAGATTCGCTAAAGAAGAGAATGATAGTTTTGATGATGAAATCCGTAAGTATAATGCTATCGGAGAGAAGAAGGTTATAGAGGTTGAAGATGAGGTATTTGCTGGCTGCGAGCTTAAAGCAGTGGCCTCTAAGACAGTACTTGACCTCGGTCTTGCAGTGTTTGAGAAGGATGTATATATTAATTTCTCAAGTAATGCAAGTTCAGTAACTATCATTCTTCCAGAAGGTGTCAATGCAACATGTGATATTTCAAGAAAGATAGCTGGTGTTAAGAATCTTGTTGATAATGTTGACGAAGAAGGAATCCACACAGTATATATTATTGGTAAGGCTGTATGCAGTAATGTAGAAGTAATTCCTGTTAATTTCTATGTCGATGAAGAAGATGAGGAAGATCCTGATTTTGTTGATGAGGATGACTGCCTCGCATCAGAGGATGATTTTGATGATGATGTTATATTTGATGAGAAAGACGGAGACGTTGAGGTTGAAGTCAAGGTAATTAATGGAAAAGTATCTGATAATGAGCAGAAAAAACCAGAAGCATCTGATACAAATACAGATAAGGAAGAAGCAGAAGAAACTGAAAAGGAAGAATCTGCTGATGATACAGAAGAAACAGAGACAATCAATCTTGAAGAAGTGTAATAACTTCACTATGCTAAAGAATTATGAAGAACAGAGATAAGATATTAGATTACTTTGATAATGTGGCAGATGGCACAATTGTGTCGGCTAATGACATGTATGAGCATGGATTTGTGCGGATGAATCAGGAAGCATTCTTCCGGGCGGTCGAAAGACTCTCTGACGAGGGTGAGATAATCCGTGTTGGAAGAGGCATGTATATTAAGAAATCAGATGCGCAGGGAGATATTACAGAGCTTTTACTGAATTATTTCTTTGGAGAGGATAATTCAAGCGGAATGTTTACCGGAATACACCTGTATAACAAATATTCGCTTACGAATGTTAAGTCTGATAGTATAAGCCTGTATTCTAACGTGTGTAAGCAGTCTGTATGTCATATTGGTAATATAGAGGTGAAAAGACCTGCAGTAGAACTTGATTTTGATAATACGAGAATTATTGAGGCAATGGAGATATTCCAGAATTATTTTAACATTCCTGAACTTGATAAAACTAAATTTGCAAGATATGCAAAGCAGTTTGCAAGGGGTTATGATGATGAGGCCGCGGTAACAGTATTGCGAAGCATGAAGTATAAGAAAAGATCAATTGCTTTTATGAAGAAGGTACTTGATACATACAAGGTTCCTAATACTTTATCTCAGTTTTTAAGTAATGCTTCACATTATAAAGTGCCAACATTTAATAAGCTTGCAAGATAATCAAGAATCGGTTTACATAAGGAAAGGACAGAATATGAAGAAGATAATGATTGCATCAGATATACACGGTTCTGCATATTATTGCAGAAAGCTGCTTGAAAGATATGAAGCAGAGAAGCCAGACAGACTCGTTCTTTTAGGTGATATACTCTACCATGGTCCGAGAAATGACCTGCCTAAGGAATATGCACCTAAGGAAGTTATTGCAATGCTCAATCCTTTACGCAATGAGATTATATGCGTAAGAGGTAATTGTGATACAGAGGTTGACCAGATGGTGCTTGACTTTAATGTACTTGCAGAACAGGCATATCTTAATTTCAATGACAGATCAATCGTTCTTGCACATGGACACAAGCTTGATGAGAAGAATATACCTGCATTAAAGGAAGGAGATATTCTACTTTGCGGACATACACATGTACCTAAGTGTGAGAAGAGAGATAATTACATATACATGAATCCTGGTTCAGTTTCAATTCCTAAAGAAAACTCAGAACACAGTTATATGATACTGGACGATAAGTTCTACTGGAAGAACCTCGATGGGGAAGAGTACATGGAATATTAATATGCCGAAAGCAGCAGGATAATTGTATGTGACAGGAGCTATTATTCAATCAGAAATAAGACCTATGGCAGTAGTCATAGGTTTTTTTTACGGCGTAGAAAAATGCAAAGGAAACTCAGAGGAGAATTCGTAATGAAAAAGAAAAAATGTAACAGAGTTTTGCTGGTTTTTCTGGTAATGGTGACAGCTATATCACTTTTGTCAGGCTGTGGCGGCAAAAGTGCAGAAAAAGAAGATGGGGAAACAATTACGGTGTACTTATGGAGCACAAGCCTGTATGAAAAATATGCACCATATATTCAGGAACAGCTTCCGGATATCAATGTTGAATTTGTAGTAGGAAATAATAATCTGGATTTCTACAAGTTTCTTAAGGAAAACGGTGGATTGCCGGATATTATAACTTGTTGTCGTTTTTCACTGCATGATGCGAGTCCCATAAAAGACAGTCTTATGGATCTTTCTACAACCAATGCAGCAGGTGCGGTCTATGACAGCTACCTTAGCAATTTTATGAATGAGGATGGAAGCGTAAACTGGATTCCAGTGTGTGCGGATGCACACGGTTTTGTAGTTAACAAAGATCTTTTTGAAAAGTATGATATCCCTCTCCCAACAGATTATGAAAGCTTTGTTTCTGCCTGCCAGGCATTTGACAAAGTGGGAATCCGTGGGTTTACTGCAGACTATTATTATGATTATACCTGTATGGAAACACTGCAGGGTCTGTCAGCATCAGAGTTGTCTTCTGTAGATGGACGCAAGTGGCGTACTGCCTACAGTGATCCTGATAATGAAAAGAGAGAAGGTCTGGACAGTACTATCTGGCCTGAGGCTTTTGAACGCATGGAGCAATTTATCCAGGATACTGGTCTGAGCCCGGATGATCTGGATATGAATTATGATGATATAGTTGAGATGTATCAAAGTGGAAAGCTTGCCATGTACTTTGGAAGCTCTTCTGGAGTAAAAATGTTTCAGAATCAGGGGATTAACACAACATTTCTTCCATTCTTTCAGAAGAATGGTGAAAAGTGGCTTATGACTACACCATATTTTCAGGTGGCTTTAAACCGTGACCTGACTCAGGATGAAACACGCCGGAAGAAAGCAATGAAGGTGCTGAACACAATGCTTTCAGAGGATGCACAGAACCGGATTATTAGTGATGGACAGGATCTGTTAAGCTACAGTCAGGATGTGAATCTTAAGCTTACGGAATATCTGAAAGATGTGAAACCTGTGATAGAAGAAAACCATATGTATATCCGCATTGCGTCAAATGACTTTTTCTCTGTTTCCAAGAATGTGGTTTCGAGAATGATTTCAGGAGAATATGATGCAGAGCAGGCTTATCAGTCATTTAATTCTCAGCTTCTTGAGGAGAAATCCATTCCTGAGAAAGTAATATTGGATTCACAGAAGTCTTATTCCAATCGTTTTCATAGCAACGGTGGAAATGCGGCATATTCGGTTATGGCCAACACTCTGCGTGGCATCTATGGGACAGATGTGCTGATAGCAACCGGAAACAGCTTTACGGGAAATGTGCTGAAAGCCGGTTATACACTCAAAATGGCGGGAAGCATGATCATGCCAAATTGTCTTTCAGCCTACAGCAGCAAGATGAGTGGAGCTGAGCTGAAAGAGACTGTTAAAAACTTTGTAGAAGGCTATGAGGGCGGTTTCATCCCATTTAACCGTGGCTCACTGCCTGTGTTTAGTGGCATTTCTGTAGAAGTCAAAGAAACAGATGATGGTTATACATTGAGTAAAATTACAAAGGACGGAAAGAAAGTTCAGGACAATGATACTTTTACAGTAATCTGTCTTGCGATACCAAAACACATGAAAGCTTATCCGGCAGATGAGAATATTGTGTTTGATGAAGAAGATACTGCTGTGGAAGATGCCTGGACAGGAGCTGTATCAGATGGTAATGCCGTTCTTGCAGAGCCTGAGGACTACATGACTCTGAGGTGAGAAGTATGGAAATTAAGAATCATAATAAAGACAGAAAGAGAACTGGCATGAGAAAACGATTTAGTATAGCGGCATATCTAGCTGTTTTTGCGTGTGTTGTATTGCTGGTTTTCCAATATTTTGGATTTATATCGAAAACTGTTTATGAGGAAAGCGTTTCTCATCTGACGGAAGTTTTTCATCAGTCTGATAACATGCTACGGGAACTTACAGATAAGAATCTGACTTATCTTCATATGTGGGGTGAGAATCTGCAGAATATCTCAAGTGAGGACGAAATCCGTGACTATATAAAGAAAGCGCAGGAATATGCAGGCTTTGTAGAATTTTATTTTCTGTCAGCTGAAGGAAACTATAAGGTTGTAACAGGCAACACCGGGTATCTTGGATTACAGGAAAATATTGAAGAGGAAATCAGGCAGGGAAATGATGTTATTGCAAATGCAGCAGTTCCCGGAAAATCCCAGCTGCTTGTTTTTGCCACTCCTAAGGCTCATGGAATTTATCAGGGATTTGAATATGATGCGATTGCCATTGCCTATGAAAACTCTGATATCGTAAATGTACTGGATATTTCTGTTTTTAATGGAAATGCCCAGAGTTTTGTTGTTCATCCGGATGGACGTGTTGTGGTAAATCATTCGTCTGCATCATGGGGTAATGTGTATAATTTCTTTGGCGTTCTGCGAGAGCACTCTGATATGTCTGAAAAAGAAATCAATGAGCTTTCGGAGAAGTTTAAAACAGGATGTACCGATGCGATGCTCCTAAATCTGGATGGAAGGAACTACTATCTGGTCTATGAAAAATCGGATATCCAGGACTGGATGTTCTTAGGACTTGTACAGGCGGATATTGTCAATGCCAGTATGAACAGCCTGCAGCGCAGTACGATACTTCTAGTTAGTGCGATTGTGTTCTGTATTGCCGCATTCCTTATAAGCCTGATTGTTCAAAAAAGCAGGACAAACTTAAGAAAAAAAGATACGGAGATTCTGTACCGGGATGAGCTGTTTCAAAAGCTTTCAATGAATGTTGATGATGTTTTCCTGATGCTGGATGCAAAAACATATCAGGCAGATTACATCAGTCCGAATGTGGAAAAACTGCTGGGCATTACGGTAGAACAGATTCGTAAGGATAGTAGTATTCTGGCAAAACTGCATATGGCAGAACAGGGAGATACAGAGAAAAATTATCTGGAAGGAATTCAGGTTCATGAACAGAAAGAAGGAGATTTCGAATATGTTCATCTGAAAACAGGGGAAAAACGCTGGTTTCATAATATTGCGATGTGCTGTGAGATAAACGGGAAAAAGAAATTTATTCTGGTTATGTCAGACCGTACTGCTGACTGGAAAATGAATCAGGCACTTTCAGAGGCAGTACGTGCTGCAGAGACAGCAAACCGGGCAAAGAGTACTTTCCTTTCCAATATGTCTCACGATATCAGGACACCAATGAATGCGATTATCGGTTTTACAACACTGGCGGTAAGTAATATTGATGATCAGAAAAGAGTCCGGGATTATCTGGACAAGATTCTTTCATCCAGCAACCATCTCCTCTCACTGATTAATGATATATTGGATATGAGCCGTATCGAGAGTGGAAAAATCCATTTGGAAGAAACGGAGGTCAATCTGTCGGATGTACTTCATGATTTGAAGACCATCATCAGTGGGCAGATCCATGCAAAGCATCTGGATCTTTATATGGATGTCATGGATGTGACAGATGAGGATGTCTATTGTGATAAGACACGACTGAATCAGGTGCTTTTAAACCTTTTGTCGAATGCAGTTAAGTTTACTCCTGCAGGAGGAACTGTTTCTGTACGGTTGAAGCAGTTCCCGGGGACAGTAAAGGGCAGTGAAATGTACGAGATCCGGGTAAAGGATAACGGAATAGGCATGAGTCCGGAATTTGTAAAGAGGATTTTTTCTCCTTTTGAGAGAGAGCGTACTTCCACAGTCAGCAGGACTCAGGGGACTGGGCTTGGCATGGCTATTACCAAGAATATTGTGGATATGATGGGCGGAACGATTGATGTTCAGACAGAACAGGGTAAAGGTACTGAATTTATTGTCTGTCTGCCATTTCGGATTCAGTCTGAGAAACACCATACAGAGAAGATTGCAGAGGATACAATCCTTCCGGCTGCGGGTTCAGATTTCCGAGGCAAACGTATATTGCTTGTGGAAGATAATGAACTGAACAGTGAAATTGCGGTGGAGCTTCTTAATGCGTATGGCTTCGTGGTTGATACTGCAGAAAATGGAGCTGAGGCGGTGGAGAAGGTTAAGAATTCGACACCGGGTAATTATGATCTCGTACTGATGGATGTTCAGATGCCTGTAATGAACGGATATGAGGCTACCAAACAGATCCGTGCACTGAATGATCCGGCACTGGCTGGGATTACTATTCTTGCCATGACTGCCAATGCCTTTGATGAAGATAGAAAAAAAGCACTGGAATGCGGTATGAATGGTTTCTTATCCAAACCTATAGTTATTGAGGAATTGATTGGTACATTACAGAAGAATATTGAACAGGTGTCATTACAAAATATATAGAACAATCATATTTATTTTATACATTTTTAATTGCTTTTATCGGGTTGTATGTTACCATATGTATGTTGATGTGAATTACTTCAATATATAGAAAGGGAATGTTTTTTATGAACCGATTTAAGCAGAGTTTTTCAAGATTTATGTATGGAAGATATGGCATGGACCAGCTTTCGAGATGTTTATCATATGTAGTTCTTGTTTTGATTATACTTACCTTCTTCTTAAGGAGTAATGTAATATATACAGTAGCACTTCTTGGTATTGTGTACATATATTTCAGAATGTTTTCAAGAAATATATCAAGAAGAAGTGCTGAAAATCAGAAGTACATGAAGATTCATTATAAATTCATGAGTAAGTTTAACAAGATAAGAGCAAGAATCAAGGACAGTAAGACACATAGAATTTTCAAGTGTCCAAGCTGTGGACAGAAGATAAGAGTTCCTAAGGGAAAGGGCAGAATAAGTATTAAGTGTCCTAAGTGTCGTATAGAATTTATCAAGAAAACATGATATTGAATTAATTAACGGCTGGTGCGTATGCATCAGCTGTTTTCATGTTATTGTGGTTGTCGGCATAGATATTATGTAAACTTAACCGGAGAATTATGTGTGAATCCGAGAATTGAGAATCTATTGCAGATTAGTGCTGATACAAGTGAAGATATAAGGCAGCAGGTACCTGATATGGATGCAGGGTTTGATGACTCTGACAGAACGTGGGAGATAATTGTCAAGACGGCTGGAAGTCTGGACAGGATTAGAAGCATTTATACAAATGCAGAGTTTACGCAGCTTCTGTGTGGATACTGGATTGTAAGAACAACGATTTATAATATTGAAGCACTTGCCACAGAACCAGAGATTATATTTATTGAAAAGCCTAAGGCATTATACTTTGAATTGTATGCAGCAAAGTCAGAAGCCTGTGTTAATGTTGCAAAAGCAGAAGAAACCCAGTATGGAGGCGTGACTGGAAAAGGTGTGCTTGTAGCGGTAATTGATTCGGGAATAGATATAGGTAATAATGAATTTCTTGATAACTCAGGGAATACAAGAATTAAGGCGTTATGGGATCAGACAACAGGTATTACATATTCTGATATGGAAATTAACAGTATACTGGAGGATTACAAGAATGGAGCTGTAAAGACATTGCCGGCAAGGGATGAAACCGGACATGGCAATGAAGTTGCAGTTATTGCATGTGGAAGAAGCGGTGTTGCTTCTGATGCTGACATTTTAATTGTAAAGCTGGGAAATTCAGGGGGAAATGCATACATAAGGACAACGCAGATTATGAGAGGCGTTGATTACTGCATAAGAAAAGCTATTGAATATAGTCAGCCGGTTGTGGTTAATATAAGTTATGGCGGAACTTATGGCAATCATGAGGGTGGTTCGATATTTGAAATGTTTATAGATGACTGCTGTTCAACATACAGATGCAGTATATGTATAGGGGTCGGCAATGAAGGAGAAGGCAGAACACATTATTCAGGTCAGCTTATCAGTGGAAATGTACTGGATGCAGAACTTGCAATTGGTGATTATGAGCCGCAGATAAGTATACAGATATGGAAAAGGGCAATGGACAATGCACGAATAGAACTTATTGCACCAACAGGGGAGAATCTGGTTATAAGTGACAGAAATGCGGGAGTTGTGCATCATAACATTAAGAATATGCGTGTCATATCAAAGGCATATGGACCGGGACCATTCTATATGGGCGAAGAGATATACGCAGCCATAGTTGCAACAAGCGGATATATTACTTCTGGAATATGGAATATAAGATTTATCGCAGCAAATGTGTTGGATGGATTCTTTAATATGTGGCTTCCTCCGGTTTCGACATTAAGCAGTGCAACAGGTTTTTTAAGGCCGTCGCCTGAGTACACATTTACAATACCAGGGACTTCGAGGCGGGCAATATGTGTTGGTGCCAATGGGCGTGCTCCGGGGAGTGCGGCCACATTTTCTGGCAGGGGAGTTAATGTAAAAAGCGGCCTTATGTTGTATGCAAAACCTGACATAACAGCACCGGGAGTTAATATTAGAATTCCGGGAAATAAGGAGAAAACTGTCACGGGGACATCTTTTGCAACACCCATGGTTACGGGGGCAGCTGCTATGCTGATGGAATGGGGGATTGTGAAGGGCAATGACCAATATATGTATGGTGAAAAGCTTAAAGCATACCTTATAAATGGTGCAACACGGGTGGGAAATGTATGGCCTGATTCAGCCAGAGGCTGGGGAGAATTATGCGTTGCGGCAAGCATTCCCGTCAAATAAATTTATTTTACACTTGAAAAATATACAAACATTGTGGTAAAGTATGTTTAACATACAGTATTAATGTGTTATAAGAAATGAGGTTATATATATGAAGATTTCAACAAAGGGAAGATATGCACTCAGGGTTATGATTGATCTTGCGGAACATAATACAGGAGAATATATTCCACTTATGGATATTGCCAGAAGACAGGATATTTCTGAGAAGTATCTTGAAGCAATTGTTGCAACATTAAGCAAGAATGAGTTCCTCATATCACTAAGAGGAAAGGGTGGCGGATATAAGCTTGCACGCAATCCGGAGGATTATTCAGTGCTTAGTATACTTCTTGTAACAGAAGGTTCACTTGCACCGGTTGCATGTCTTGAGAAGAAGCCTAACAGATGTCCGAAGGCGGCAGAATGTAAGACTTTACAGATGTGGGAAGGTTTTGAGAAGCTTGTTAATGATTACTTCGGCAATATTACAATAGCAGATCTGGTTAATTCTAATGTGGGAATAGACAGTTATATTATATAGTAAATGTTAATGATAGTTCATGACTGCCTGAGATTATTCAGGCAGTCATATTTTTTCTTAAATAACCTATTGACATACTAGGTAAAAGGGTTTAATATATGGACAGTTCATTAAATATTGAATGTTCATCGCATAACAGATGAAAGGATGAGAAATATATGAGTGGTTTTAACACATCACTGCTGCATGATGGCGTTGACGATTATCCTAACGGAGCAACACTTGTTCCTATATATCAGTCAAGTGCATTTAAGCATGAGAGTGCAGAAGAACTGGAGAGAATATTTGATAATAAGGCAATGGGATTCTCATATACGAGAATCAATAATCCGACGATAGAAGCATTTGAAAAAAGAATTACCAAGTTGGAAGAAGGATTTTCAAGTGTAGCGTGTTCTTCCGGAATGGCGGCAATATTTAATTCTATAGCTAATATTGTAAGACAGGGTGATGAGGTTGTTGCTTCATGTGGATTATATGGTGGAACAGTCGAACTGTTTGAAGACCTGGAAAGCTTTGGCATTACAGTGAAATATGTGGCTGATAATAAGCCAGAGTGTTTTGAAGAACTTATAACAGATAAGACAAGAGTTGTATTTGCAGAGACAATCGGTAATCCCAAGCTTGATGTAACAGATATTAAGGCAGTAGCGGATGTTGCACATGCACATGGAATTCCGCTTATAGTTGATAATACGGTATCAACGCCATATCTTATACAGCCTATAACTCTTGGCGCAGATGTGGTAGTTAATTCATCATCAAAGTACATTAATGGAAGCAGTGATGCGATAAGCGGAATACTTACTTTTAATGGAAAGTTCAAGTTTGATAAAGAAAAGTATCCGGGACTTAAACCATATTTGAAATTCGGTCCAATGGCATATATAATTAAACTTCGTAACGGATTATTCAGAAATACTGGTGGTTGTCTTTCACCACAGAATGCTTTTCTTAATAACCTGGGACTTGAGACATTAGGGCTTAGAATGGAGAGACACTGTTCTAATGCGTATGAACTTGCCAGATACTTAGACACATTTGAAGGAATTACAGTTAATTATCCGGGACTTGAGAGCAGTCCGTATCATGAAGTGGCTGATAAGCAGTTTACTAAAGGCTATGGTGCGATAATGACATTCAGAGTTGGAAGCAAGGAAAGAGCATTTAAGATAATTAATGCATTAAAGATTCCTAATATAGTTTCTAACATAGGAGATACCAAGACACTGGTTATCCACCCTGCTTCAACGATTGCACTTCATCTAAGCGACAAGGATAAAGAAGCTTCGGGAGTGTATGACGATCTGATAAGAGTTAGCGTAGGAATAGAGGATATAGATGATCTTAAGGAAGATTTCAGGGCAGCCTTAGAGTCTACTGATAATGAATAGTGCATGGCACGGAAATGAGGATATTATGGCAGAGAAAGTTGATTATGGAACACTTAAGAAGGGCGGATTCATGAGACAGAAGCAGAAGAATAACTTCTCACTTCGTCTTGCAGTTGTAGGAGGATATCTTACAGCCGAGAATCTTACCAAGATTGCTGAAGTTGCAGAAAAATATGGAGACGGACATGTCCATCTTACATCAAGACAGGGCGTTGAGATTCCGTTTATTAAACTTAAAGATATAGATGCTGTTAAGGAAGAACTTGCAGAGGGCGGCTGCAGACCTGGTGTATGTGGTCCCAGAGTGCGTACAGTCACAGCCTGTCAGGGTAATGCAATATGTCCTAGTGGTAACATAGATTCATATGACATAGCAGTTAAGTTAGACGAAAGATACTTCGGAAGAGAGCTTCCACACAAGTTCAAGTTCGGTGTTACAGGATGTCAGAACAACTGTCTTAAGGCAGAGGAGAATGATGTCGGTATCAAGGGTGCTGCTGATGTTAAGTGGATTGAAGACAAATGTATTGGCTGTGGTGTATGTGAGAAGGCCTGTCGTACAGGTGCAATCACAATGCAGGATGGCAAGGTTGCAGTTAATTATGACAAATGTAATTACTGCGGCAGATGTGCTAAATCCTGTCCAACAGATGCGTGGGACGCACCTTCTGCATATATCATTTCATTTGCAGGAACATTTGGTAATTCTATAAGCAAGGGTGAATCACCACTTCCGCTTATCAGAAATGAAGAACAGTTATTCCGTGTCTGTGATGCAGCAATCCAGTTCTTTGCAGACAACGCAATGCCAAGTGAAAGATTTAAGTTCACACTCGACAGAGTTGGAAGAGAAGAATTCTATAAGAAGATTAAGGAGGCATACAATGGCTGATTTTGAGATTGATGATACAGTAGATATTACTGATGTGGTCTGCCCAACAACATTTGTTAAGGCAAAGGTAGCACTTGAGGAGTTAGATGACGGACAGATTCTTGCAGTCAGAATGAATGACGGCGAGCCTGTTCAGAATGTTCCAAGAAGTATTAAGGAAGAGGGACATCAGATATTAAAGCTTACAGCTAATGAGGATGGTACATATACTCTTATCGTAAGAAAGGTAGAAGACGAGGATTAAGGAAAGGAGGGCTTATGGCAGCCAGAGCTAATGCAGAGAATTTCGAAGAACTGGTTCTTAAGTCAGAACTTCCGGTTCTTGTGGATTTCTATTCAGATTCATGCATCCCATGCAAGATGATGGCAGGGGTTGTAGGAGACATTGAAGATGATTACGAGGGAAAGCTTAATGTTTACAAGGTAAATGTAAACTTTGATGAATCGCTTGCTTCTAAATATGAAGTATTGGCAGCACCTACATTTGTTGCATTCAACAAAGGTGCTGAGACAGGCAGAATTGCAGGAAAGACAACTAAGGATGCACTGCTTGGATTATTTGAAGGATTAGTATAATAAACGGCGCAAGAAATGAGATTTAATTACAGGGAGGAATGTTATGAAGATTACAGTTGCAGGAAACAAGAAGGAATATGAAGATGGAATTACAGTAGCAGAGCTTATCGTTAAGGAGAATGTTGAGAATCCGGAATATGTAACAGTTACTGTTAATGATGATTTTGTTGAGAGAGATGATTTTGAGACAACAAAGTTAAATGAAGGCGATGCAGTTGAGTTCTTATATTTCATGGGAGGAGGAGCATACTAATGGCGTTTACTAATGAACAGCTTGAAAGGTATTCGCGCCACATTATTTTAAAGGAAGTTGGAGCTAAAGGACAGAAGAAGCTTCTTAATGCGAGCGTGCTTATAATCGGTGCAGGTGGACTCGGAGCTCCTGCAGCTATGTATCTGGCAGCAGCCGGAGTTGGAACAATCGGTATTGTTGACGCTGATGAGGTTGATTTATCTAATCTTCAGAGACAGATTATCCATTCAACAGCAGATATCGGCAAAGCTAAGGTTAAATCTGCTAAAGAAACAATGGAAGCAATCAATCCTGATGTAACAGTTAAGACTTACAGAGAATTCGTTACATCTGAGAATGTTATGGAGCTTATCAAGGATTATGATTTCATCATTGATGGAACAGATAATTTCCCAGCAAAATTCCTTATTAACGATGCATGTGTTATGGCTGGAAAGCCTTTCTCTCATGCCGGAATCATAAGATTCAAGGGTCAGCTTATGACTTATGTACCGGGAGAAGGACCATGCTACAGATGTGTATTCAAGAACCCACCACCAAAGGATGCAGTTCCAACATGCAAGCAGGCAGGTGTTATCGGAGCAATGGGCGGTGTTATCGGAAGTCTTCAGGCAATGGAAGCTATCAAGTACATCATTGGAAAGGGAGACCTTCTTACAGGAAGACTTCTTACATATGATGCTTTAAAGATGGAATTCCATACAATTAAGCTTCCAAAGGATCATAATTGTGCTATATGCGGCGATAATCCTACAATTCATGAACTTATTGATTATGAGCAGGCTGAATGTGATATGCATAAGTAATAAGAGAAAATATATGTGATGGCAGAATAATGGGATAATCATGTGCAGGCACGCTTTCGCTACTTGTCGTTCACAGCGGTACTAAGCTCGCCAACGCCGAAGGCGTTGGCTTGCTAAGTGCCGGTGACTCCAAAGTGCGCTGCACATGATTATCTCATTATTCTGCTTATATATGTTTTCTCTTTCAGCGTGTGCGCGGGGCTTACGCTGGATAAGTATGAAAGTGATAATTTTGTTTTGGAGGACAGGTATGGTTATACGAATTAAAAAGGTGGATTATGATTCAATTGTACGTTATTGCTTAGATGGGCTTCCTAATGAATCTTGTGGGCTTATTGCGGGATTTACTGATGGGGATGTTAAGGTTATTGAGAAGGTGTATTTTCTTACTAATCTTGACCATAATAATGTACATTTTACTATGGATCCTAAAGAACAGTTCGCAGCAGTCAAGGATGCAAGAAGTCTTGGATTAACCATGCTTGGAAACTTTCATTCACACCCGGAAACTCCTTCAAGACCTTCCGAGGAGGATAAGAGACTGGCATATGATTCGACTGCTGTATATATGATTATGTCCTTTATGGATAATGACAATCCTGTGTTTAAGGCATTTGGTGTTGATAAGGATAAGAATGTTATTGAGCATGTGCTTGAGATTGTGTAATATGAACCTCTTCGCTTAGTTTAAGTGAAGGGGTTTTGTTTTTTATTAGGGGATTATGGAGGACAAATGGAGATAAAACAAGGATATGCGTATCATATAAAAGATGAATATTTTACAACGGCAAAAGATGAGCATCTTATGAAAAATAAGGAAGATAATTCCCCGATTCTCGCTATGATAGATTGCTATTTCTAAGATTTGTTAGTAACATTTTAATAGACAAAGAACAGTGCTGTGATATTAATACTACAATCAGGAGGTAGCTCTATGGACAAACAGAAAACAGGTGAGCTTATTAAGAGTGCGAGAATTAAGAAAGGATATACACAGGTTGAATTGGGTGATTTGCTTGGAGTGACTAACAAAGCAATTTCCAGATGGGAAAAAGGAGACAGTTTTCCCGATATAGGTGTTATAGAAGAGTTATCAAGAATACTTGACATAAGGATTCAGGATATTGTAATAGGGGAGATTAAGGAGAAGAATACCGACAGTGAAACAGCGGTTACAGAAGTTGTGAGAGTGGCAAAGCTGCAGGACAGAGTAAAGAAAAGAGAACTTATAACAGGAATTGTTGCTGTTATTATTGTTGGATATATGCTTATGTGTGGGTGGTACTCATTCAGGGGACATATTGACAGTTCGGGAATGTATTATCTTGGGATATCTCTTGCTGTTATTCTTGTAGTTGTGTTTCTGAAAGAAAGATTAATCGGTGCAGATCCAAATAGAGAAAATGCGGATAAGCGGATATATAATATTATCGGATTTGGAAGTATGGCATACAGTTTTATTATGATGATAATTGTAACTGGCATATTTAATAATCATGAAATTCAGTCATGGAAGATAGACGGAAATATAGGACGAATTATAAATGTGCAGCTTATTATAATATTTATACTTAATCTTGCATTGCTTATTATTCAGAATTATGTCAGCATGCGAAAATATGAAGGAGAGACTGGAAGGGAGTACAGTCTGATAGGAGCATGCTTTACAAGTATGATGTATTCATGGCTGTTGCATACATTGACAGATATACACAGCTTTAATAAATATATGATAATCATTGCGGCTATTGTGATAATTGAACTGCTTGCTGTATATATTATCAGGTTCTGTGTTACTAATCATAGACAGGTTTCATAAAGAACAGGAGCATGTTACTATTTACCCGGTAACATGCTCCTGTCTGGTTTTAAAGTTAATTATTCTAATTATTAAGAGCTTCTTCAGCCTTTAAATAATCTTCCTCTGAGTATTTAGTAAGAATCTGCTCTTTGGTCAGTCTGAGCTCAATCATTGTAATAATTGCTGTCTGACGATCTTTTTGCATGCCTTTAATTTCTCCTTTACGTTCGCCTTCAGCAACACCCTTCTGAACCCACTCATCTTCCATCTCCTGAACACATTTCCACACGGGAGTTTCACCTCCATCGTCTAATTCATTAAATATATCTGATAATTTGGAAAAACCGGTAATTGTTGTTACCAGATTGATGATTTCGCCGTCTATTGATTTGTTAGTGTATTCTTCAGACAATCATTGAAGATTCTTTGTATATATCTTCTGTGTAATGTCAAATACACTTCTGACATCTTCATTATAAAATTGATAGTGTCCTGAATCAAGTATCTGAACAAGATTTATCTTGTAATCAGAAAAGAAAGGACGCAGTTCTTCAGGGATGTCAGTCATCATGCCAGATAAAGTGACAGGACCATCCCATGGAGATTCTCCATAGTAGAATATAAGCGTGATTATAGGATGAATCTTGTCCGATTTGTTCATGCCGGACAGAAAGCCGGTATCAGAGTCAAAGTCATGCTCTGCCTTGTGTATATTACGGAATTCATTACATTCCTTAAGATAACCAAGCCCATCATAAAGCAAAGCCCTTACAGGCATGGCATAGTGTGGATTAGTCTGCAGTTCCAGACCAAGAATAGTGAATTCAATACCATTATGGAACTTCTTGATAATGTCTCTTGTTCTGACAAGAGATTCATTGTAATCATTGAATTGAATAATACCGGAAACATCGGTATCCATCTCAGTTAGTTCATCAGGATTAATAACCTGCCTGCCATTAAAAGCTACAGCATTGAAGAGGTCGGCAAAGCGTTCGTTGTTACGCCAGAAGGTTTTCATGGCAGTATCTGGTTTATCAATCTTTCTGCAAATATATTAAAATTAGGGACTGCGGTTACACAGCTTACAGAAAGCTACGGACAGTTTGACAGTGGAATCAATGAGAACACAGACGGAGTTGCAGAGGTTACAACAGATACAGCAGATACAGCCAAGAAACTTAATTTCTGGCAGAAGCTGCTTAAGCTGTTCGGGTTATTTAAAGAGTAAATAAAGTAAAAAATGTGGTGCCATATCAATTAGAATATGACACCACATTTATATTACACATGAAATATCTCAACAAGAAATATCATTGCAAGTCCGTAATAAGTGACAACAGCAACGAGGTCGTTCACAGTCGTGATAAGCGGACCTGACGCAACAGCCGGGTCAATGTGAATCTTGTGGAAGAACATAGGAATAATAGTTCCCACAAGGCTCGAAACAACCATTGCAACAATAAGAGATAATCCGACACAGCCAGATATTAAAAATGCTGACATCCACGCATATTTCTTGAATATATGAATATAGACACCTAAGAATACAAGTGCCATGATTCCAAGACTTGCACCATTAATGAAACCAATCTTCATCTCTTTGAAAAGAAGGGATAACTTCTTCTTAGCACTTAAAGTCTCATCCATAAGTACACGGATAGTTACAGCAAGTGATTGTGTTCCGACATTACCAGCCATGTCAAGAACGAGAGACTGGAAACATATTACAATCGGAAGAACAGCAACTACTGATTCAAATATTCCTACAACTGATGAAACTGCCATTCCAAGAAACAGCAGTATAATAAGCCAAGGCAGACGTTTCTTGATACTTACAAGCGTTGGTTCGCTTAAATCATCTTCTGAAGTAAGACCGGCAAGTTTTGCATAGTCATCACCCATTGCATCGTCAACGAGTTCAACGATATCTGTTGCAGTAAGGATACCGCATATCTTTCCATCTTCAGTAAGTACAGGAATGGAATCCTCTTCGTAATCTGCAATCTTATCAATACATTCATTGATATTTTCATGCTCATATACATAAGGGTATGAACTGCTTATTATGTCGGCAAGGTTATCATTCTGTCTTGCTATAATTAAATCCTTTAAGTCAATTGCACCGGCAAATTTGTCAGCACTATTAACTACATATATAGTTGATATATTGTCATGTTCGCCAGCCTGCTTGACAAGGGCACTCATGGCTTCTCTTATAGTAAGGTTATCTGGTATGCATATGAAATTATTAGTCATACAGCTACCAATCTCATCGTTCTCATAAGAAAGAAGCTTCTGGACATCTTCCTTTGCATCAGCGTCTAAGTGTTCAACAATTTCATTCTTCTTAGTTTCTGACAAATCGTCAAGTACATCAACCGCATCATCAGAATCCATGTAAGATACTACACGTGCAGCTTTCTCTAATGACAGCTCTTCAAGATATTTTTCCGCATCATCAAGATAAGAGAAAATCTCAGCAATCATATGTTCATCAAGAACGTTATATATATGCTGTCTTTCAGCAGGTGTAAGAAGAGTGATTGCTTCAGCAATATCTTTTTCATGATACTTAGAAAGTGCCTTAACTAATTTCTGTGAATTCTTAGATGACTTAAAAATCCTGACAAGTTCTTTTACATAATCTTTCTTCGGGAATAATACTTTGTTCATTGTGACCTCCTTCTTGCCTCAATTGGGCATAAAAATACATCGCTACAGATGATTGTGATAGTAAGGATCCTCTGATGCGATGTATAAAAGGCACAATTTATTAGAATGTGGTTATGAGATTCTCACAGATAGCCACATTCCGAGCCTACACTTATAGTATACACCGCAGTTCTTACTTCGTCCTATACGATCGCAACTATCCATGAAAATCCACCTCCGTTCATAATCAGATTATTTTACGGGTTGATTGTAACAGAATATTTTTTAAAAAACAACAAAAATGTGTTATAATATTAAAAAATTTTAGGCAGGTAAGGGTATGACATTACAGCAGTTAAAATATATTGTTACAGTTGCACAGACAGGAACTATCACAGAGGCGGCAGGGAAATTATATATTTCCCAGCCTAGCCTTACGAATGCAATTCATGAACTTGAAAAAGAAATGAATATTACGATATTCAACAGAACTAATAAAGGAATAAGTGTATCTAAAGAAGGTGAAGAGTTCTTATCGTATGCAAGACAGATTCTTGACCAGGCGGCAATCTTAGAGGACAAGTATAAGGGCGATAATGGTGGAAGAAAGCAATATTGTATATCAACACAGCATTATTCTTTTGCTGTCAATGCATTTGTTGACCTTATTAAGCAGTTCGGACAGAACGAATATGATTTCAGCTTAAGAGAAACCCAGACTTATGAGATTATTGAGGATGTCGCAAAGCTTAGAAGTGAAATAGGAATTCTGTATATTAATAATTTCAACGAGGCGGTATTTAAGAAGATTTTTAAGTCATACGACCTCGAATTTCATGAACTGTATACTGCGAGACCGCATGTATTTATAAGCAGAAAGCACCCTCTTGCAGAGTGTGATGTTATAAGCAATGAGCAGTTAGAGGATTATCCGTATCTGTCATTCGAGCAGGGAGAACATAATTCATTTTATTTTTCGGAAGAGATATTTTCAGAGACAGCAAGAAAGAAGAACATAAGAGTCCGTGACAGGGCAACTCTTTTTAACCTGCTGATTGGTCTTAATGGTTACACAGTAAGTAGTGGTATTATTGACAAGAAGCTCAACGGAAAAGACATTATAGCAGTGCCGCTTGCTGATGAATCAGATATGCATATTGGTTACATAACTCACAAAAAAGGGATACTTAGCAGGCTTGGAAATACATATCTTGAGGCTATAAGGAAGTATCTTAAGTAGTCATTATATGTATATAAAACGGGTTGGACATAGTTTTAAACTATGACTAACCTGTTTTTTTATGTATTATACAAATGCGTTCTTCAAATTTATAATGACAACATCAAATTATAGATGAGGAGAGAAAATATGAAGACAGCAGTAGCAGGTTATCCAAGGATAGGAACATTAAGAGAGTTAAAGTTTGCATTAGAAAAATATTTCAGAAAAGAAATAAGTGCAGATGAACTGACACAGACAGCAAAGGAGTTACGAAAGACACACTGGCTTATACAGAAAGAGGCAGGGATTGATTGTATCACAAGCAATGATTTTTCATATTATGATATAGTGCTTGATACAGCATTTTTACTGAATATAATTCCTGAAAGATACAAGGAACTTGAGGTTTCAGAGCTTGATAAATATCTTGCAATGGCAAGGGGCTATCAGGGAGAGAACGGTGATGTAAAAGCCCTTGCAATGAAGAAATGGTTTAATACTAATTACCATTATATTGTTCCAGAGGTTGAGGACAGCACGCAGATAAGACTTACAGGTAATAAGCTGTGGGCAGAATATGCAGAGGCAAAAGAACTTGGAATCGAGACAAAACCGGTAATCACAGGTGTGTATACTTTATTTAAGCTGTGCAGATTTACAGGCAAGAAGAGGGCAGATGATTTTATCAATGCATTTATTGAAGCATATAAAGATGTTTATAGCAAATGTGAAGCTGTAGGAATCCAGTGGCTTCAGTTTGATGAGCCTGCACTTGTACAGGACATGACAGAAGAAGACAGAGAACTGTTTGTCAAAATGTATAGTGATATTTTAGGTAAGAAGAAATCATGCAAAGTATTGCTTCAGACATATTTCGGAGACGTGAGGGATGTGTATGAAGATATTGTTAAGCTGTCGTTTGACGGAATCGGACTTGATTTTATTGAGGGAAAGAAGACAGCAGAACTCATTGAAAAATATGGATTTCCAAAGGACACGGTATTATTCGCTGGACTTGTAAATGGAAAGAATATCTGGAAGAATCATTATGAAAAGACTTTAAATGTTCTTAAAAAGCTTGAAGATAAGGGAATACAGACGGTTTTATCAACATCATGTTCGCTGCAGCATGTTCCATATACATTAAAGCATGAGAATAAACTTTCGGATGAATATCTGAATTACTTCGCATTTGCAGAAGAAAAGCTTGTGGAATTAAAGGAATTAAGCGTGCTTGCCGAGTGTGGAAATATTGAAGAAGATGAAAGATTCAAGACAAACAGGAAGCTTTTTGCAGGTACAAGAAAATGTGATAATGAAGCTGTAAAGAAAAGACTTGCGGAAGTTACAGAGGCGGATTACAGAAGACTTCCTGCAAGAAGTGAGAGACAGCAGCTTCAGAAGAAAGAATTTGCATTACCGAAGCTGCCTACAACTACAATCGGTTCATTTCCACAGACAAAAGATGTTAAGGCCAACCGTTCAGCATTCCGTAAGGGTGAAATCAGCGAAGAACAGTATGTTGAATTTAATAAGAAGAAAATTGAAGAATGTGTCAGATGGCAGGAAAAAATCGGACTTGATGTACTTGTTCATGGAGAATACGAAAGAAATGACATGGTTGAATATTTCGGTGAAGCGTTGGGAGGTTTTCTGTTCACAGAGAAAGCATGGGTTCAGTCATATGGAACAAGATGTGTTAAACCACCTGTTATATGGGGAGATGTTTACCGCAAGAAGCCGATAACAGTTGAGTGGTCTGTGTATGCACAGTCACTTACAGATAAGATAATGAAAGGAATGCTTACAGGTCCGGTAACAATTCTTAACTGGTCATTCCCAAGAGAAGATATTACAATCAAGGAATCAATTTCGCAGATTGCACTTGCAATAAGAGATGAGGTGCTTGACCTTGAAGCAAATGGAATTAAGATTATTCAGATTGATGAGGCAGCCTTAAGAGAAAAGCTTCCATTAAGAAAATCTGACTGGAATACAGAATATCTTGATTTTGCAATACCAGCATTCAGACTTACTGCAAGCGGCGTAAAACCTGAAACACAGATACATACTCATATGTGTTACAGTGAATTTACAGATATAATCCCAGCAATAGACGATATGGACGCTGATGTTATCACATTTGAAGCATCACGCTCAGACCTTCAGATTCTTGATTCATTAAGAGAAAACAACTTTGAAACAGAGGTTGGACCGGGAGTATACGACATTCATTCACCAAGAATACCGTCGGTAGAAGAGATTACCCGTGCAATAAAGATAATGCTAACAAAGATAGACAAAGACAAGCTGTGGGTAAATCCAGACTGCGGACTTAAGACAAGAGGTGTGCCAGAGACAGAAGCAAGCCTTAAGAATATGGTTAAGGCAGCTGAGATTATCAGGGCAGAGTTGTAGTGTAGGCTTTTGTGTGGCTGGCCAACAAAAAGGGCGATGTCAAAGCTGACATCGCCCTGAATTATATACAGTTTCCAACTAAAGAATCCTACACTCCGCTATAAGCACTATATCCGCCGTCAACAGGTAACACTATACCATTGACAAAGCTGGCTGTTTCATCGCTTGCAAGAAAGAGTGCAGCACCAATAAGCTCTTCAGGATTGCCAAAGCGTCCCATAGGTGTTCCGGCAATAATCTTTCTGGCACGGTCTGTGTATGTTCCGTCTGCATTGAATAAGAGATCATGATTCTGCTCGGCAGCGTAGAAGCCCGGAGCAATTGCGTTGCATCGGATACCGCTTTCTCCAAAATGTACAGCAAGCCACTGTGTAAGATTAAGAATAGCACTCTTGGCATTGCCATAAGCCATGACCTTAGTAAGAGGAAGAATAGAAGTTACAGAGGCAATATTGATAATACTGCCACTTCTCTTTTCAACCATATCCTTAGTAAATACCTGAATAGGAAGAAGAGTTCCCATGTAATTAAGATCCATAACATCACGGATTCTGTCTTCATCAAGATTCCAGAAAGAATAGTCAGAATCTTCTTTTTCTTTCTTTAACATCTCGATGGAAGTAATTGCACCAGGCTGGTTGCCGCCTGCACCATTAATGAGAATATCACAGCTGCCGAGTTCATTCTTAATAGTTTCATAAGCAGCTGAAAGCTCATCTTTATTAATTACATTGCAGCTGTAGCCTTTAACAATAACATTTTTGTTATATTCATCCAGAGCATCTTTAGTAAGCTTCTCAGAAACAGAAGCAAGCTTTTCTTTGTTACGTCCGATTATTGCAACCTTAGCACCGCATACGGCAAGTCCATATGCCATGGCTGAGCAGAGAGTTCCGCTTCCTCCGGTTACAACAGCAGTTTTACCTGAAAGATTAATATTAAATGGTACCTTCATTTTACTTAAGAAAATCCTCTCTCATAGGATTGAATACATCACAGAGGATTCCTTCTTCAAGACATGTAACACCATGGGTTACGCCAGAAGGCATGTATACGCTGTCGCCCTGATTAACGATTTTAGTTTCATCACCGATAGTGAATTCAAAGCTTCCCTTAGCAACATAAGTAATCTGCAGATGCTTGTGGCTATGGAAATTGCCCTTAGAACCTTTTTCAAAATGAATCTCGCACATCATAAGGTCATCAGAGTAGCATAATATTTTTCTTGTAACACCAGGTTCGCAGTTAGTAGCTGTAACATCTTTGTTAAATGTAAACATATATAATACCTCGTTTCTATATTATTGATTGTTTGTATGTATATATTAAACTTTTACATCAAAAAAAACTAGCATAATTATCAAACTATGTTATATTAAATACAGATATATTGTTTAAACATTTTACATGAAGGGGGTGCACATTAAGATGATGATTAACGGCATTAATGATATGAATAGAAATCTGTCTGTTAATGTAGCAGGTGTTGATACACAGGATATAAGCTCTGCAAGACTTAAAGCAATGAAGCGTTCCGGACAGGTGGAATGTGAAACATGTGCGAACAGGGAATATAAGGATGGTTCAGATGAAGTAAATGTTTCATTTAAGAGTGCAGCACATATTGACCCGTCAGCAGCGGCCACAAAGGTTATGGCACATGAACAGGAGCATGTTTCTAATGCGAACAGGAAGGCTGCCAGTAAAGATGGCGAAGTACTGAATGCGACAGTTACACTTAAAACGGCTGTCTGTCCAGAGTGCGGAAGGTCGTATGTGTCAGGTGGTGTCACCAATACAGCAATTAAATATCCTGTCACATCTTACGGACAGAACCAGAAATCAGCAGATTATCCTGAATTTGCGGGTAAAAATGTGGATTATGCAGGATAATTGATGTATGAGCGTGGAATAAAGTATGGAAAAAGTAACGGAGAATAGTAGTTTTATGTATACAATATGGCTTGTGCTGGCACTTATATGCCTGGGATATTATATAGTGTGTGCAACATACGCAGGGGTGGGTTCATCATTTATATTTATATGGCTGATGGGTGCTGTCTTTTTTGGACTGATATTTGCAGTGAGAGTATTAGAAATTAAAGGTATAATTCATGTGGCAAAGGTCTTAAGAATATGTTTTATAGTGATAATGGCAGCAGGTGTGTCGCTGTTTATTTTCATTGAAGTATTAATAATAAAAGGAATGACTGCAAAGCCAAAGGATAACTGTGATTATATAATAGTACTTGGTTGCCAGATAAGAGGTGACCACATAACAAGGTCACTTAAGAACCGGTTAGATGTTGCTGTTTCCTATGCAATAGATAACCCTGATACAACAATAATAGTATCAGGCGGCAGGGGAAAAGGTGAAAATACAACAGAAGCATTTGCAATGTATAATTATCTTGTGTCTAAAGGAATAGATGGCTCACGCATAATACAGGAAGATAATTCAACAGATACATCAGAAAATATGAAGTATTCAGTACAATACATAGAGAATACAGATTCATTGGTTGGCATAGCAACCAACAACTTCCATATAGCAAGAAGCCGCCTTCTTGCCAGACATGCAGGATTAAACAATACCTGTGGAATGCCAGCAGAAAGCGACCATGTACTCTTCATAAACTATATGGTAAGAGAAGCAATCGGAATAGTAAAAGACTTTGTGTTCGGAAATTTTTAAGAATTTATTATTTATATATAAAGAAGTACCTGTATTTTAGTCTGATAACTGAATTATTACGAACCCAGTGTAAGTTATGCTGCCATTTGCAAAAGGGTATTGCAGAAAAGCTCGTTCAAGCGAAGCGCGTTTGCTTTTCTGCAATATAAAAAACTCTGCAAATGGCAGCATTTACTTACACAAGGTGAGTAATATCTGAGGTTATCAGACTAAAATACAGGTACTTCTACATATATTAATGATAAAACCTCTGTATTTCATTGATTAACGAATAAGTCTGGTTATATCCATCGTTATACATTGAAAGAATCTTATTAAAGTCTTTTTCAATCTTTCCAAAGCCTTTGCTCTTAGTAGGGCGGATAACGAGGCAGCGTCCTTCTTTTTCGTAGCGTTCAAGACGCTTTAAGCACCGGTTGTAACGTTCAGCACGAAGAAGAATATCACGCTGAATTTCAGGATATTTAAGGAAAGCTCTTGCAAGGGTCCGCACTGAACTGGTTGTCTGCTTCTGATAGCCTGCTTCACGGGTAAGAACAACAATAACTCTGTCACAGCCATCTTCAAATGCTTTCTCAAAAGGAATGGAATCACTTAAACCGCCATCAAGGTAAGGTGTTCCATCAAGATATATAAGAGGAAAAGCCAGTGGGAGAGCACACGTTGCCCGTAAAAGCTGGTTAGTGCGGTCATATCCTGTGAATGTTTTATATTCAGGTTTTCCAGTGAGTACATTAGTTACAACACATTTGAAAGTACCTTTATATCTGAGAAAAGCATCATAATCATAAGGAACAAGTTCATTAGGGATAGTGTCAAATGTGAAATTAAGCCCGTAAAGAGAACGGTTATCCCTGTGTACCATGTTGCTAAGTCCCACATAACGTTTATCGTTTCTATAATCAATAAGAATCTTTAAGTTTCTTCCAATCTGTCCTGATGCCATGGATACACCGTATGCAGCGCCGGCTGATACACCAATCATGTAATCAGGCATAATTTTATTTTCTAACATGGCATCCATAACACCACATGAAAAAATGGTTCTGAATGCACCACCTTCAAATACAATTCCTGTTTTCATAATCTGACCTTTCTGAATAATAACTTTATATAAAATAAATGAGATGTTTTTATAAAAGCATTTACAATGAATTATTGATTATATTTTCGTATTTAATCAGCATATAGTCAATAAAAATCTGTGTTTTTGGCTATATTTGTTAAAAATGGGTTGCTTAAAGGCATTTTTTAGTGTACAATTTCTATAAAATATGGGTGGAATTGATATATATGTTTCCCCATTTAAGTTGATAAGGAGACAGAAATAATGGACGCAGTAGTAAAGTATATTGACGGGCTTTTGGAAAAAAGCACACCAGATGCTCCTGTATGGAACATTGAAAAGATTAAGCAGGGCCTTAAGTCAAAGTGGAACTATATTGATGGCTGTATGATTAAAGCAGTTCTTCAGATGTATGACTTAACCAAGGAAGAAAAGTATCTTAAGTTTGCAGATGATTTTATAGATTACAGAGTCTTTGAAGATGGTACAATAGATGGCTACAGCATAGGCGAGAAGAATATTGATAATGTTAATGCTGGTAAGACTTTATTTGAATTATATGACCTTACAGGTAAGGAAAAATATAAGAAGGCAGCAGATTTAGTGTATTCACAGATAGAGATTATGCCTAGATGTCAGAATGAAGCCAGAAGTTTCTGGCATAAGGATATATATCCTAATCAGGTATGGCTTGATGGTCTTTATATGGGACTTCCATTCTATCTTGAATATGAGACAAGATACAATGACAGAAAGAATTACTCTGATATTTTCGGACAGTTCAAGTTCGTAATTGAGAATATGAGGAATCCTATTAACGGACTTTATTTCCATGCAATGGATACAAGCAGGGAAGCGTTCTGGTGTGATAAGGTTACAGGTTTATCACAGCACAGCTGGTTAAGAGCTATTGGCTGGTATACAATGGCGCTTATTGATACACTTGATCAGGTTGATAATAAGGACCATAAGTATGATGCTGAATGCAAGATGCTTGAGGATGCATTTAAGGATCTTGTCGATTCAATGCTTAAGTATCAGGATGAGAGTGGTATGTGGTATCAGGTGGTTAATTATGGTGGCATGGATAAGAACTACCTTGAGACAAGTGGAAGTTCAATTATGGCATACGCACTTCTTAAGGCTGTACGTCTTGGATATCTTTCTGATGATTATGCGCAGTATGCCAAGAAAGCAATCGATGGTATCTGTGAAAGATACCTTAAGACTAAGGAAGATGGTTCATTATCACTTGGTGGTATCTGTCTTGTTGCAGGACTTGGTGGTAATGGAAGAAGACCTGGTACATATGATTATTATATGTCAGAGCCAATCGTAGAAGATGATGCCAAAGGTGTAGGACCATTCCTTCTTGCATATACAGAACTTTTAAGATACGAGAATAAGTAACAGGCAGAATATAGAACATAATAAAGCGGGGTCTTACAGCATATGCCTGGGACTCCGTTTTTTATATTTCAGAAGGAGATTAATTATGAAGAAACCATATATAACATTGGAAGAAGCACTTGCAGCAAGAGAAGAAGGAAGAAGAAGCATTAAATTCCTTACAGAGGCAAATGGATGTATCAATGGCTGTTGTTCAGGAGTTACAATATGTTCAGAAACAGAGTTTAATCCAGAACCGGGATTTCATGATGACCAGGAGGGCTTTTTTGTATTGGAAGGAAATGGATTTGTCAGACTTGACAACGAAGAGTTTGAGGTTAAAGCGGGTGATTCATTCATAGCATTGCCGGGTGTCAGACATACAATGAAAACGGTTGACTCAGAAAAGCCATTGAAGGTTTTCTGGTTTCATAGCGGAATCTGATTAGATATATTTTGCGGCTGGCTTGATGGGAAGCTGATATGGAGGTTGCAATGTTTGATGAACTAAGCAGTGAAGATGAGAAGAAGAAATGGCTGTTTAAAGAGAATGTAAGGCTGCAGGAATTAAGCAGAAATCTGGAAGATGAGAGAAAACTCATTGAGATTCAGATGGGAATGCTTCAGAGACAGCAGAGTAAGAATATGTTGCTTAAGAAACAGCTTGAGAGTCAGAGAGATTTATTTGAACAAAAATGGAATATTCTGGAGAGAGAAACCAGACAGCTTGCAATTGATAAAGATAAGTTCGAGCGGGAAAAGCTTATATATAAGGACAAGGTTTATCGTGAAGCAAGGCGCAGTATGTCTAATGCTGAAAATGTAAAGATATTCTTCAAGGGGGTTGAGGATACAACATCTTTAAAAAAGCGCTATAAGGCACTTTTAAAGATATATCATCCTGATAATATGCATGGAGATAAAGAACTTTTACAGGCAATTAATACAGAATATGAAAGATTATCAAGATTTTATCTTGGAACATAATGAAAAATGATGTATAATAAGCGTTAGTTTTGTAAAACAAGGCAGAAAATAAGGAGGAATATATGTTTAAGATTAACGATAATTATTTAAAGCTTCCAGGAAGCTATTTATTTTCAACAATCGGTAAGAAAGTAGCAGCTTATCAGCAGGCTAATCCAGATAAGGAAATCATCAGACTTGGCATTGGAGATGTTACACAGCCATTGGCACCAGCAGTAATTGATGCATTACATAAGTCAGTTGATGAGATGGGACATGCAGAGACTTTCCACGGATATGCACCAGATCTTGGATATGAATTCTTAAGAAGTGTAATTGCAGACCATGATTACAAGAAGCGCGGATGTGATATATCAGCAGATGAGATATTCGTATCAGATGGAGCAAAGTCTGATTCAGGCAATATAGGAGATATCTTCTCAGTAGATAATAAGATTGCAGTATGTGACCCTGTATATCCTGTATATGTTGATACTAATGCAATGGCAGGAAGAACAGGAGATTATATTCCAGAGAAGCAGGCATGGAGCAATGTTGTTTATATGCCTTGTACAGCAGAGACTAACTTTGCACCAGAGCTTCCAAAAGAAACACCGGATATCATATATCTGTGTTTCCCTAACAATCCAACAGGTTCAACAATTACTAAGGATGAGCTTCAGAAGTGGGTTGATTACGCTAATAAGGTTGGCGCTGTTATTATCTATGATGCAGCATATGAAGCATACATTTCAGAACCGGATGTTCCTCATACAATATATGAGTGTGAAGGCGCAAGAACATGTGCAATCGAACTCAGATCATTCTCTAAGAATGCAGGATTTACAGGCGTAAGACTTGGTTTTACAGTTATTCCTAAGGATCTTAAGTGTGGAGATGTAACACTTCACAGCCTCTGGGCAAGAAGACATGGAACTAAGTTTAACGGAGCTCCTTATATTGTACAGAGAGCAGGTGAGGCAGTTTATTCAGAAGCCGGACAGAAGCAGACAGGAGAGCAGATTGCTTACTACATGAACAATGCAAAGACAATCCTTGAAGGACTTAAGTCAGCAGGATACACAGTATCAGGTGGTGTTAATGCACCATATATCTGGTTAAAGACTCCTGATAAGATGACAAGCTGGGAATTCTTCGATTACCTTCTTGAGAAGGCTAATGTTGTTGGTACACCAGGCTCAGGATTCGGACCAAGTGGTGAAGGATACTTCAGACTGACAGCATTCGGTTCATATGAGAATACAGTGAAGGCACTTGAGAGAATCAAGGCACTTTAATCAGTAATATATAAGTATTAATAATAAAAATGCTGTGCGTTAACAAGATGATGTTAATGCACAGCATTTTTTATAAAATTAATTAGCTTTTTTAGTTTCGTCTTTCTTCTCAGGTATAATCTTTACAATAACAGATTCAGCTCTGTTAGAAGCAACCTTTTCGACAAACATCCAGACATTACCAATAGTGATTTTATCACCGGCTTTAGGAAGTCTGTCAAGTCTTTCAACGATAAGTCCGCCAACTGAATCATTATCTTCCGACTCGAGCTTAGTACCAAGCTCATCATTTAAATCGTCGAGCTTAAATGAGCCATCAACTCTGTATGTAGTATCATTAATCTTAGATAAAGCTTCCTTTTCGTCAGTATCATATTCATCGCGAATTTCACCGACAATCTCTTCAAGCAGGTCTTCGGTAGTAATCATTCCTGATGTTGTTCCATATTCACTAAGGACAATGGCAATGCTTGTTGAACTTAACTGCATTTCCTTAAACAGGTCAGAAGTATTCTTCTGTTCAAATGTAAAGAATGGTTTTCTGATAATGTTTCTTATGTTAAATGTATCGTTATCAGAAGGATTGACAATTAAATCCTTAATATTAAGAATACCGATTACATTATCAGGTGTATTCTCATAAATAGGAATACGTGTATACATTGTCTGCCTGAACAGAGAAATTATATCATCATATGATGAGCTGACATCAGCAAGAGTCATATCAATCCTTGGAATCATAACATCTTTAGCTGTTGAATCACCAAAATCAAAGAGGTTATTAATGATTTTCTTTTCGTTAGATTCAATTACACCTTCCTGCTGGCTTACATTAACAATGGTTCGAATCTCATCCTCAGTAAATATATCTTTCTTCTTGTTATTGTCAATTCTTAATAACCATAAGAAGAAGCCTGCAAGGTGGTCAACTATGAATATAACAGGTGTAAGAACAATCATAAGTACCCATATTATAGGAGCATAAGCCATTGCCATATTAGTGGCATACATGTTGGCTGTATTCTTAGGTGTAATTTCACCAAATATAAGAACAAGAAGCGTAAGAACACCGGTAACAATACCTGTCGCCTTATTACCCCATACACTGATTGTAAATGATGTAGCTAATGCAGAACAGCTGATATTGACTATATTATTGCCAATAAGAACAGCAGAGAGCATCTTTGCCGGCTGGTCAATAATCTTAATTACAAGAGCAGCCCTCTTATTACCCTCTTCAACTAAAGACAGCACTTTGATTCTGTTCACAGTGATAAATGAAGTCTCTGCAGATGAGAAAAATGCTGATAAAACCAATAAAATAACAATTGCAATAAGTTGGATAATACTATCCGTATCCAAGAAAAATCCCTCCAGTCTTAAAATTAAAATATTTCTTCTCATTCTACAGTACGCACATTGTGCCGTCAAGTGCTATTAAAGAAAACAGGAGATAATCATAAGATAACATTTTTAATCATACAATTAATAAAAAGAGGACAACAAAGGAAATCAATGGATTATATAAGAAAAATGGTGCAATCTCTTATTGCAGGATATGTAATAACGCTGCTTATGCTCGGACTTCTTACATATCTTATGAGAAAATTTATACTTGACGAGAAAGCGGTTGATAATATTATATTTGGAATATATGTGGCGGGAAGCTTTACCGGTGCGATGCTTAGTGCATGGATGATAAAAAGGAGGAGAGTGGCCGTAGGAATTATATATGGAGCAGTGTATATTACAGTGTTATTGGTAATAGCTGCAATAATGAAGAAACAGGCACCGGACAGTAGTAATAATATCGTCATGTCAGTAGCTGCATGTGTGGCTGCAGGGGCATTTGGCGGGTTTTTCAGTCCATAATGTGGGTAATGATAATAACAAATGATTATTTTGTGAAAAATTTTAAAAAATAAAAAAGGAAAAACACATGTTTTGTTGAATAATTAAATTGTGAGCTTTAAAATTAGTGTTTCAGTGCGGGAGGCACATACAGATGAACATTAGAGAGGAACAGGAAAAGAGGGAACATCTGATATTCAGCCCATATGCAAGTTTTTCTGATGAGTCAAGAGGACGCGACAGAGATGAAGAACCATGCCCTATGAGGACAATATATCAGAGAGACAGAGACAGAATTATTCATTGTAAGGCATTCAGGCGTTTAAAGCATAAGACGCAGGTGTTTCTTGCACCAGAGGGAGACCATTACAGAACAAGACTGACTCATACCTTAGAGGTTGCCCAGATTGCAAGAAGTATAGCAAGGGCGCTTAATCTTAATGAAGATCTGACAGAAGCTATTGCATTGGGACATGACCTTGGACATACACCTTTTGGACATGCAGGTGAGAGAACACTTAATTCTTTATGTCCTATGGGATTTGCTCATTACAGACAGAGTATAAGAGTTGTTGAATTTCTTGAAAAGGATGGCCAGGGACTTAACCTTACATGGGAAGTGCGTGATGGAATATTGAACCATAGAACATCAGGTAATCCATCAACTCTTGAAGGAAAAGCAGTAAGACTTTCCGATAAGATAGCGTATATTAATCATGATATAGATGATGGAATAAGAGCAGGGATATTGAAGGAAAGCGACATTCCGTCAGAATATACGGATGTTCTTGGTAATTCAACCAAGGAAAGACTTAATACGATGATTAGCGATATAATAATGAACAGCATAGGAAAGAATGATCTTGTAATGTCAGAACCTGTACGTAAAGCAATGACAGAATTAAGAAAATTCATGTTTGAAAGTCTGTATCTTAATCCGACAGCTAAAAGTGAGGAAGCGAAAGCAGATAAGCTGATAACAGAATTGTACAGATACTATGTTGCGAACACAGATAAACTGCCGGATACATATAAGAGATTTATAACAGAATTTGATGAAAGACCGGAGCAGGTTGTGTGTGATTATATAGCTGGCATGAGTGACCAGTATTCAATAAGTAAGTTTCAGGAAATCTTTGTACCAAAGGCCTGGAAGGGATGAAGTAATGTATTCGAGAGAAGTAATAGATGAAGTAATATCCCGGAATGATATTGTTGATGTTATATCCGGGTATGTCAAATTAAAAAAGAATGGAAGTTCATATACCGGACTATGTCCGTTTCATAATGAAAAGTCGCCATCATTTTCGGTTTCAGGACAGCGGCAGTTATATCATTGTTTTGGATGCGGCGCTGGGGGTAATGTCATAACATTTGTTATGGAATATGAGAATATGACATTCTTAGAGGCAGTTAAGATGCTGGGTGAAAGAGCCGGAGTTGCACTGCCGCAGACGTCTATGTCAGAAGAAGACCGCAAAGAAAGAGGGATAAGAGACAGGCTTTTAGAGATTAATAAGATTGCTGCCACATATTATTACAGGCAGCTTAGAAGTGAGAATGGGAAAGCCGGTCTTGATTATCTTAAAAAGCGTGAATTGTCTGACAGTACAATTAACAGCTTTGGACTGGGGTATGCAACACAGTCAACAGGTAATCTGTACAAGCTGTTGAAGGACAAAGGTTATGATGATGATATTCTGAAGGAATCAGGACTTTTTACTTATGAGAGAGGTATTCATGAAAAGTTCTGGAACAGAGTAATTTTTCCAATTATGGATATTAATAATAAGGTCATAGGATTTGGTGGACGAGTTATGGGTGATGCCAAGCCAAAGTACCTTAATTCACCGGAGACAAGATTGTTTGATAAGAGCCGCAATCTATATGGACTTAATATAGCAAGAACGTCAAGAAAGCCTAACATGATAATATGTGAAGGCTATATGGATGTTATATCAATGCATCAGGCGGGCTTTAACCAGGCGGTTGCGTCACTTGGAACGGCACTGACACCGGGACATGCAAGGCTGTTAAAGAGATATACAGATAATGTGCTTATAACCTATGACAGTGATGAGGCAGGAGTTAAGGCGGCACTCCGGGCAATTCCGATTCTTAAGGAAGCAGGGCTTTCAACGAAGGTAATTAATATGCGGCCATATAAGGATCCTGATGAGTTTATTAAGGCTATGGGTGCAGAGGCATTTCAGGAAAGAATTGATAATGCAGAGAACAGCTTTATGTATGAGATAGGAACCATGTTAAGAAATTACGACAGGGGGGATCCGGAAAGCGAGACTGCATTTGAAAGAGAAGTTGCAGCAAAGCTTGTTACATTTAAAGAAAAGCTGGAACGTGATAATTACCTGAAAGCAGTGTGCAGGCAGTTTATGATACCAGAAGATGGCATGAGGCAGATGGTATCAAGGCTTGGTAATCAGGAAGGAATTATATCAAGAAATGCAGGTGCAGTTAGTCCGCAGCCAACTGTTGAGCGTAAGCCGAAGAAGCGTGAAGATGGTTTAAGACAGGCAGAGAAAATGCTTCTTACATGGCTCATAAGTGACAGGGATATATTTGATAAGGTTGCGGGTTATATTAAACCAGAGGATTTTATTGACCCGTTATTTTCGGGTGTGGCAGAGAAAGTATATGAACAGTATGGGACAGGAAATATAAGCCCTGCTGCAATTATAGCTGATTATGCAACAACAGAAGAACATACGGAAGTCGCAGCAATGTTTTCGGCAGACCTGGATGAGAGCCTTAATAATCTGGAAAGAGAAAAGACTCTTAATGACATTGTTATCAGAATTAAGGCTAACAGCCTTAATCATGAACTTAATAAGACTGTAGACCCGAAGCGTATGCAGGAGATAATAATTGAACAGCAGAAGCTGAATCAGATTCATATTAAGTTATAAATATATAGAGCGTGTTACGCGAAGAAGAATGGAGAAGAGAAATGGCTAAGAAAATGGTAGAAACATTAGAAGAGAATGTTAAGGAGACTAAGGAAGAAAAGACAACAGAAAAGAAGACTCCTGCAAAAAAAGCAGCAGCAAAGAAGACAACTAAGAAAGAAGAGATTAAAGAAGAAGTAAAAGAAGAGACAGAAAACAGTGACGCAGATGATGCAGAAGCACAGGAAGCTAAATTCTGGGAGAAGATAGAGGGTATTCTTGCAATAGCCAAGAAGAAAAAGAATGTACTTGATTATCAGGAAATTATGACATATTTTCAGGATACAGATTTTGAAGCTGACAGAATGGAGAAGGTATTTGAAATTCTTGAGCTAAAAAAAGTAGATGTAAGAATGAATGATGTACCTGATGAAGATGAGGATATTATTCTTGATGATGAAGATGAGATTGATATTGAGAAGATAGATCTTTCTGTTCCTGATGGAATCGGTCTTGATGATCCGGTAAGAATGTATCTGAAGGAGATAGGTAAAGTACCTCTTCTTAGTGCTGATGAAGAGATTGAGTATGCCAAGAGAATGGAAGAAGGAGATGAGGAAGCCAAGAAAAGACTTGCAGAAGCTAACTTAAGACTTGTTGTAAGTATTGCAAAACGTTATGTTGGACGTGGTATGCAGTTCCTTGATCTTATTCAGGAAGGTAACTTAGGTCTTATAAAGGCTGTTGAGAAATACGATTACAGAAAAGGATTCAAGTTCAGTACATACGCTACATGGTGGATCAGACAGGCTATTACAAGAGCTATAGCTGACCAGGCCCGTACTATAAGAATTCCTGTTCATATGGTAGAGACAATTAACAAGCTTGTAAGAGTACAGAGACAGCTGCTTCAGGAACTTGGAAGAGAACCATCACCAGAGGAGATTGCAGAGAATATGGATATTCCTGTAGAGAGAGTAAGAGAGATTCAGAAGATTTCGCAGGAACCGGTATCTCTTGAGACACCTATTGGTGAAGAGGAAGACAGCCATCTTGGAGATTTCATTCAGGATGATAATGTTCCTGTTCCGGCAGAGGCAGCAGCTTCTACACTTCTTAAGGAACAGCTTGTTGAAGTACTTGGAACTCTTACAGAAAGAGAGCAGAAGGTATTAAGATTAAGATTTGGTATGGATGATGGAAGAGCAAGAACTCTTGAGGAAGTTGGTAAAGAATTCAATGTAACAAGAGAACGTATCAGACAGATTGAAGCCAAGGCTTTAAGAAAGTTAAGACACCCAAGCCGCAGCCGTAAGTTAAGAGATTATCTTGATTAGGATTAAGCTATGGTAAGAATATCTGACAGATTAAGAACAGTTGCACATATGTGTGAAAAGGGAGCAGTCGTGGCTGACATAGGGACAGATCACGGCTATCTTCCTATATATCTTGTGCAGGAAGGAATAGCTCGGTCTGCTATTGCGATGGATTTAAGAAAAGGTCCACTCGATAAGGCAAAGAAGCATATATGTGATAATTGTTTAGAGGACAGAATACAGACAAGACTTTCAGACGGATTGGAAAAGCTTTCAGCGAATGAAGCTGATATTATAACCATATGTGGTATGGGTGGCAGGCTTATAGCTGATATTGTAACTAAGGGAATGAATGTTATTACCAGGAATACAACACTTATAGTATCACCGCAGTCAGAAGTAGGAGATTTCAGACATTTTCTTGTTTCACAGAGATTGGTTGTTGATGATGAGAAGATGCTTAAGGAAGACGGTAAGTATTATTTTATTATCAAATGTAGAAAGTCAGACGAAAATGTTTATTCTGAATACAGTGAGACGCAATATCAGTACGGATGGAAGCTTTTAGAGAGCAAAGATAAGACTCTTTATGAATATCTTATAAAAGAGAAAGAAACTAATGATGGGATAAGTAACAGTCTTAAGAAAGATGAAAGTAATCCTACGGTTAAGTTAAGATTACAGCAGCTTTTGCAGAAGAATAATATAATTATGGATGCATTGTCATATTATGACTGATGCGTAAGAGGAGGATGCTATGGGAATGACACTGGCACAGCTTGCAGCAGAGAAGCAGAACGAATATAAGGATGAGATTATACTCGCTAATGTTAATGGTAAGCTTAAAGAACTTGGAGAAGAATATATCCCTGACAGTGATGTTACATTTGTTACAACTTCGACATCAATAGGTAACGAGACATACAGAAGAAGCGTGGTTCTTCTTATGCTTGCAGCTATAGATAAGATAGACAGGAATATTGACAGAGTTGTTGTTGAATATTCTTTAAGCAAGGGACTGTACTGCACATTTGATGGAGACTTCAGACCTGACAAAGAGTTTATAGATGAAGTTAAGTCAGTTATGCACAGTATGGTTGAGAAGGATCTTCCAATCAAGAAAGAGCTGATGAAGATATCTGATGCTATGAATCTTTTTAAAGAAAAAGGAATGACAGATAAGACATCACTGTTCAAATACAGAAGAAGTTCATTTGTTAATGTGTATGACCTGAATGGCTACAAAGATTATTTCTACGGATATATGGCATCTTCTACAGGCATGCTTGGGGTATTTGACATATTCCTGTATGACGAGGGAATAGTGTTACAGCTTCCGGTTAAGAATGCACCTCTTGAAGTTCCTGAATTTAATCCACAAACAAAGCTGTTTAATGTGTTAAAGGAAAGCACAAGCTGGGCAAAGATGCTTGGCATGTCTACGGTTGGAGAACTTAATGACCATATAACTAATGGGGATATGACTTCTTTTATGCTTACGCAGGAGGCACTTCAGGAACAGAAAATTGTTGAGATAGTTGATGAGATAAAGAAAAGACCGCATACTAAATTCATCATGATAGCCGGTCCATCTTCTTCAGGAAAGACAACATTTTCACATAGATTATCAATTCAGCTTATGGCTAATGGATATAAGCCACACCCAATTGCTGTCGATAATTACTTTGTTGAAAGAGAGCAGACACCTATTGATGAGAATGGTGATTACAATTATGAAGACCTTCATGCAGTAGACATTGAACTTTTTAATCAGCATATGACCAGACTTCTTAACGGAGAAAAAGTGGAGCTGCCGGAATTTAACTTTAAGTTCGGAAGAAAGGAATATAATGGTAATTTCTTACAGTTAGGGGAAGAGGATGTTCTTGTAATAGAAGGAATTCATTGTCTTAATGATGAATTATCATATTCACTTCCAATAGACAGTAAGTTCAAGATATATATTAGTGCACTTACACAGCTTAATGTTGACGAACATAACAGGGTATCAACTACAGATGGAAGACTTTTAAGAAGGCTTGTAAGAGATTACAGGACAAGAGGAGCATCTGCAAAGAAGACTCTTTCGATGTGGGAGTCTGTAAGAAGAGGTGAAGAGAAGAATATCTTCCCATTCCAGGAGCAGGCGGATGTTATGTTTAACTCAGCAATGCCATATGAACCATGCGTATTAAAACCATTCGTTGAGCCTATACTTTTTCAGGTAACAGAAGCTGACCCTGAATATCAGGAAGCAAACAGACTGCTTAAGTTCATGAACTATTTCCTTCCATGCGGCTACGAGAACGTACCAATCGATTCTATATTACGGGAATTCGTAGGCGGTGGCTGTTTTAAGGTGTGATGAGGACAGTTATTATATGAAATACACCATTGGAGCTGCCTGTCTGTGGCACAAAATTTCAGTATGACTGCGCTTAGCAGGAGTAAATGTCGCTATCTACAAAGTCTTTTACAGTGCCCAAAAGCAAACGCACTATGTTTGAACGAGCTTTTAGGCACTGAACTTATGTATATAGCGACATTGACTCCTGCACAGCTCGCCATAATTCAATTTTGTGCCACAGACAGGCAGCTCCAACGGTGTATATGATATATTTTAGCCTGGTATAAATTGGACTTTAAAGTAGTGGTAGGCACAGAGGAAGTCCAAAAGAGATGCAATTTAATACTGGATAAACACAATCACCCAGGGCATCAATGCTCTGGGTGATTGCTTTCTAAGGAGTTTCTATATTCTCTTGACATTTCAAAAAGACTGGCGACATAGCCTGGGGTCTTTTTATCGATGTTATCTTTAATTGTTTCAAGCATTTCAATATACTGTTCAAGAATGTTGCTGATTGCAGAGCTGTTAGTCAAACATATCTGTTCCCACATTTCAGGAGAAGAAGCTGCAACTCTTGACATGTCACGAAAGCAGCCTGCGGCAAGTAACTGCATGTGCTTTTCTTCGTCATCATTGTCCGATACAACATGAACTAGTGCAGTTGATAAAAGATGTGGAACATGGCTTATGGCGGCAACAGATTTGTCGTGAACATGATAATCCATGACGATAGGGCGCATGCCAACATCTGATGCAAACTGTTTCATTAATTTGATTTTTTCAGGCTTGGTTTCTTTGGTTGGTGTGATTATGTATCTTGCACCTTTTATAATTGATGAACCTGAATTCTCATAACCTGTTTTTTCGGAGCCAGCCATAGGATGTCCACCAATAAAGCGGTCATTAAGTCCTAATGAATCTGCTGCTTCATGTATGATAGTCTTGACACTTCCAACGTCGGTAATTATGCAGTCCGGACTGGCAATGGCTTTTAGTTTTGTAAGATATTCTGTGATAGTAATTACAGGTGTGCATAACAGGATTATGTCACATTGTGCAAATGTTTCGTCTACCGCAGGAGCAGCGACATCAACAATACCATCAGCAACCGCAGCGATTACTGGTTCTAAATGTCTGCTTGTGGCAGTTATATGATAATCCCTGCCGCTTTCTTTAAGGGCATGGGCTAAGGATCCTGCAATGAGTCCGAAACCTATGAATCCAACCTTTGTCTTCATATGTTATAACCTCCATGTAAGAAATATTAATATTCATGCGAATAGTGGTATTTTAACACTTTAAAGCAATAATGTAAAGGCGGCTATTTAATTGACAAATTAAAGTGATGTGTGTAGAATGTTTTTATGCGTTTTTAAGGAGGAATGTGTTATGTCGGCAGTATATAACCACAAAACAGTTGAAAAGAAGTGGCAGCAGGTATGGCAGGATGAAAAAGCCTTTGCTGCAACTAATGATTATTCAAAACCAAAGTATTATGCACTTGTAGAGTTTCCATATCCATCAGGACAGGGACTTCATGTAGGTCATCCAAGACCATATACAGCGCTTGATATTGTAGCAAGAAAGAGAAGAATGCAGGGATATAATGTTTTATATCCAATGGGTTGGGATGCATTTGGTCTTCCAACTGAGAACTATGCTATTAAGAACAAGATTCACCCTAAGATAGTTACTAAGAATAATATAGATCATTTTAAGGAACAGCTTCAGTCAATTGGTTATTCATTTGACTGGGACAGAGAGATTAATACTACAGATCCTGATTATTATAAGTGGACTCAGTGGATTTTCCTTAAGCTTTTTAAGGCTGGACTTGCATATAAGCAGGAGATGCCTATCAACTGGTGTACTTCATGTAAGGTAGGTCTTGCAAATGAAGAAGTAGTTAATGGTGTATGTGAAAGATGTGGTTCACCTGTTGTCCGTAAGGTCAAGAGTGAGTGGATGCTTAAGATTACTGATTATGCAGATAAGCTTATAGAAGGACTTGACCATGTTGATTATATCGAGAGAGTTAAGACACAGCAGAAGAACTGGATTGGACGTTCTACAGGTGCTGAGGTTGATTTTGCAATTGCTGGTAAGGAAGATAAGTTAAGAATATATACAACAAGATGCGATACACTTTTCGGTGTTACTTATATGGTTGTATCACCAGAGCATCCATATCTTGATAAGTATAAGGACGAGATTAAGAACTGGGATGAAATAGAAAGCTATAGAGAGCAGGCTTCAAGAAAGTCAGATTTCGAGAGAGCAGAGCTTGCAAAGGATAAGACAGGTGTAGAGATTGACGGACTTAAGGCAGTTAATCCGGTTAATGGCAAGGAAGTTCCAATCTGGGTATCAGATTATGTACTTATGAGCTATGGTACAGGTGCTATCATGGCTGTTCCTGCTCACGATGAAAGAGACTGGGAGTTTGCCAAGAAATTTAACCTTCCTATCATTCAGGTTGTAGCAAAGAACGGTGAAGAAGTTGATGTTAATGAGGCAGCATTTACAGATGTAGCAACAGGTGTTCTTATTAATTCGGATTTCATTAACGGACTTGAAGTTAAAGAAGCTAAGGAAAAGATGATTGAATTCCTTACAGAAAAGGGAATTGGTAATGCAAAGGTTAATTATAAGCTCCGTGACTGGGTGTTCTCTCGTCAGAGATACTGGGGCGAGCCTATTCCAATTGTTCATTGTGACAAATGTGGCTATGTTCCAGTTGATGAGAGCGAACTTCCTTTACTTCTTCCAGAGGTAGAAAGTTATATGCCTACAGATAATGGAGAATCACCTCTTGCAGCCATGACAGACTGGGTTAATACAACATGCCCATGCTGTGGCGGACCAGCTAAGAGAGAGACTGATACAATGCCTCAGTGGGCTGGATCATCATGGTATTTCTTAAGATATACAGATCCACATAACACAGAGACACTCGCAAGTCAGGAAGCACTTAAGTACTGGCTTCCGGTAGACTGGTATAACGGAGGAATGGAGCATACAACATTACACTTACTCTATTCAAGATTCTGGCACAGATTCCTTTACGACCAGAAGGTTGTACCTTGCCCAGAGCCATATCAGAAGAGAACATCCCACGGTATGATTCTTGGTGAGAACGGCGAGAAGATGAGTAAGTCAAGAGGCAATGTTGTTAATCCTGATGATATCGTAAGAGATTATGGTGCAGATACATTAAGAACATATGAGATGTTTATCGGTGCATTTGACGCAGCAGCTTCATGGTCAGAGGATGGCGTTAAGGGCTGCCGCAGATTCTTAGACAGAGTATGGAAGCTTCAGGATATAATGACTGATGAGGAAGGTTTCTCTAAGGAATTTGAGACAAAGATGCATCAGACAATTAAGAAGGTTTCATTTGATTATGAGAATCTGAAATACAATACAGCTATTGCACAGCTCATGACTATGCTCAATGATTTCAGCAAGGCAGGTAAGATTACTAAGGGAGAACTCAAGACATACCTTATCTTACTTAATCCGGTTGCTCCACACATTACAGAAGAGATGTGGGAAGCAATCGGCGAGAACGGAAGAGTATATCAGCAGACATGGCCTGAATACGATGAAGCTAAGACAGTTGAGTCAACGGTTGAGATAGCAGTCCAGATTAATGGAAAGACTAAGTCTACTATCAATATCGCCAAGGATGCTGACAAGGACAGTGTAATTGCTGCCGCTAAGGAAGCACTTGGAAGCAGGCTTTCTGGTAACATTATTAAAGAAATATATGTACCGGGAAGAATTGTTAATATTGTTGCAAAGTAATTAAGAATAATAAAACATTAATTCATATTAAGAAGAGAGAGAAGCTCAGGCAATAGCCTGAGCTCTTTTTCGCTTAATTGCCCAGACATACTGTTGATGACTAACTGACAATCTTCTTTTGTGAAGGTTATACCGGATTTTTTAGCTTTATCATTAATAGCGAAAAGAAGAGGAATGATTTCATCATTTTTCTTTCCCTGGGATAAAGTCTTGAATTCGTTGAGAAGAAGCTGCTTTCTAAAATCTAATTCTGACATAAAGTCCTCCAAATATTAAAGATTAAGATTGTTTAACTGTTCTGTATAAGCTTCATACATTTTTTGCTGGGCAGGATTAAGAAAACTATTACTGCCATTCTGATCACGATTTAAAATGTTGAACAAATCGGACATTTTATTATAGTTTTTAAAATTACTCAGAATATTCCGGAGATTGTCTGGACAGTAAGTAAGAATAACATTCATGATATTTTCATCTGAAAGTATATCCTGTATTGGACTGTTTAATGAAAGGTGGGGCTTTGCAGAACATGCCGCAATACGAAGGCTTTCAGGGCGGCTGTAATAGTTCATTGTACATGAAAATTCATATGCGCGGAGCAGAGGACTAAGTGTCTGCTGGGTATTAAATTCCATAAAAGGAAGAATTGCTTTGGCAAGCTGTATGAATTGTGGCAGTGTCTGCATATCAAATTCTGTTATGGGAAGTTCTTTCATGTGAACTCTCGGCGGAATATTTTATTCTATATATATTAGGTTATATGTCTTAATTATGCCTGTAAGTCTTAGCAATTAATAAATAAGTCCATATAATATATAAAAAAGGAATTATGATATGGTAATTAATATGGATGTTCAGGACAATGGCAATATACTTGTTGAAGAAGAGAATACCATATATGAAATAGATGGAAAATGTATGATGGAACATAATAATAATTAATATATAAGGGCTGCCGTTTAAGGCAGCCCCATATTAAATAATTACTGGCATCCGCATCCACTGTTGCATCCACATCCGCTGTTGCATCCGCAACCAAAGCCATTGAGGAAGTTAGTTCCATTGCCACAGCCACAGCATAAGAAGAGGAGAATTATAATCCAGAAGGAATTGCAACCATTTCCACAACCATTGTTGCATCCACATCCGTTATTTCCGTCAAAGAGGAGAAGGAGAATGATAATCCATACAATAGAATTGCAGTTATCTCCACATCCGCCGCATCCTCCGCAGTTTGTTGCTGCTAAATCACTCATGTAAAAGTCCTCCAAAATTAATCTACAATACAATATTATGGCTTACAGCATGACCCTGTTACACAGTATATGAAAATTTTATTGCAATCTTTAGGAAATTATTATATTCTAAATACAGTGCGTTTAAATGGAAAAGCACTATAAATATTAGCAAAGAGTGGGATGAATATTATGAAAGTATCGGTTATTATACCTTCACTGAATCCTGATAATAAGCTTGTAGCTGTAGTTGATGCTTTACTTGAAGAAGGCTTTAAGGACATCATTATTGTTAATGATGGAAGTGATGAGGAACATATGGCTCCTTTTAATGAAGTAGCAGCACATAGTGAATGTACAATTCTTACACATGAAGTTAACAAGGGAAAAGGAAGAGGCTTGAAGACTGCATTTGAATTCTGCCTTGAGAATAGAAAAGATATTGATGGAGTTGTGACAGTAGATGGTGATAATCAGCATCGTGCCAAAGATATTAAGAAATGCAGTGAAACTATGGTCAGTACAGGCAATGTCGTTTTAGGCGTAAGGGATTTTACTGGTGATGATGTACCGGCAAGAAGTAAATTTGGCAATAATATGACTAGTGGAGTATTTAAGGTGCTTTGCAGATTGAATATTTCGGACACACAGACCGGCTTAAGAGCAATACCTTACAAGTACCTTGAGACATTTGACAAGGTAGAAGGCGAACGATTTGAGTATGAGACTAATATGCTGCTTGCTTTCAAAAAGTATAATATTGGATTTCAGGAAGAATCGATAGAAACTGTGTACATAGAAGATAATTCATCATCACATTTTAATCCTGTCAAAGATTCAATTAAGATATACAAAGTGATATTTAAATATTTATTTAAAAGCACAGGCATGAAATATGTAGGAAGCTCTATTGCTTCGTGGGCTATAGATAATATAATATTTAATGTGCTTGAATTTGTGCTTATAGGGCTTACAGTCAGCTTAAGAATATTCATAAGTACAGCAGCGGCAAGAGTGCTTTCATCAGTTTTTAATTTCTCGCTTAACAGAAATGCAGTATTTAAATCACAGTCCGGTCTTAAACAGACGGTGGTAAGATATTACATTTTATGGTTCTGTCAGCTTGCTTGTTCTTATGCTTTGGTGTATATTGCTACAAAGCTGCTGGCATTAAGCATTGTGCTTTCAGGAATTGCCAAGATAATAATTGATCTTGCATTGTTCTTTGTAAGTTATCAGATTCAGAAAAGATGGGTTTTTAAGTAACGGTTTAGGAGGAAGTTATAGTGGCAAAAAGAAAGAATAATATTGACGATATAGATATCGTTGATGATTTTGAACTTGAAGATATTGATGATTTTGATCCATTTGACGTTTTAGATGACAGCTATGAAGATAAAAAGTCGTATGGTAACGATAAGCCACGAGGTGGCAACGCATCTAATAAAAGAAATAAAAATAAAAAGAAGAATCCAGTTCTTGTATGGGCAGGAAGAGTCGGTGCGACACTTTTGTCAACTATTCTTATTCTGGTGATATTTTTGTATGCTGTTATGGCAATGCTTGTGTATGGACCGTCTAAGACAGCAAAGATTCAGTTTGTACTTTCTGTACAGGAGACAAGTGCAATAGGATTTCTTGCTAACTGGTTCTGCTCTCAGGATGAGATAGACCAGATTAAGGCCAATAACGCAATTAAAGATACAGATGAGATAACAGATGCGGGACTTGTAAATATTGATACAGCAGCCCAGGATCCAGAAACTCCTGATATTGAGATTGTAGATGTAAAGGGTGCTACATATTCTGGAAAACTCATGATTGTAAAAGATCCAAGCAGATTATTTGTGGGAACAGTTCCTGAATTTACCAATGGAAATGGAATGGTTGTTGCAGATATTGCAAAGAGATATGATGCAATCGGAGGAGTTAATGGCGGAGAATTTGTTGATGGAGAAACAACTTATACAGCAATGCCGATTGGTCTTGTAATGAAAGACGGAGAGATTCTTAATGATAATGGCGGAACATCTCATGTTACCGGAATTACATTTGATAATAAGCTTGTTCTTGGTAATATGAATGCTGCAAAGGCAAAGGAACTTAATATAAGAGACTGCGTAAGCATAAGCAATCATATTGGTCCATTTCTTATTGTTAATGGAGAGGCTCAGGATATTGTTGGTATTGCAGGGGGAACTAATCCAAGAACTGCCATAGGACAGACAGCAGATGGAAAGATTCTTCTTCTTGCAGTAGATGGAAGACAGCCTAACAGTATAGGTGCTACATTTTCAGACCTACAGGATATTATGGCACAGTATGGAGCTGTAAATGCATCTACAATGGATGGTGGAACATCAACACAGATGTATTATGATGGTGAAGTAATAAATGTACCATATTCACCAACAGGTCCAAGAAGCTGTCCGACAGCATTTTTAATTAAGTAAGGAGGAGAAAAGTAGTATGCCACGAAATAATAAAAGAAAAAAGAAGCTTTCAATTTTTAAAAAATTCTTATGTATATACTGCGGGATTCTTCTTCTGGCAGGTGTGATTACATTAATTATGCTTCATAGTCTTTTAAAAGATTATGAAGAGGGAATGCCATCAGGAACAATGGATAAGATTGTGAATCAGTTTACTCCTGATGGGATTGGAAAGCTTTTATCAGATAATGACGTGAAAGTAAATGAGTTTGAAACGAATGATACGATAGCATCATATTTTACAGATAAGTTAAATGACGGTACAGTATCATATAAGAAAAAGGCTGGTGAATATTCTGAAAAAACTCCTGTGTATGTAGTATATGCAGGTGATACGCCGATAGCAAAGGTTGAACTTGAATCGGCAGGAAAGAATGCACATAAATTTAATAAATGGACTCTTGGAACTATTTCTTTTGGAGATTTTACAAAGGACCTTGCAGAAGTTAAAATAACAGCTCCAACAGGTGCAGATGTTTATATTAATGGAGTACAGGTTACTGATACATACAAGACAGAGTCAGAAGTTAAGTTTGCACCTTGTCTGCATGTATCAGATTATGTTACGGTACCAACTAATGATGTGTATGATGTAGGACAGCTTATAGCAAAGCCTGATATAACAGCAAAGCTTAATGGTAAAGATCTGACAGTTGATTATGACAAGAAGACAGGATATACAATTTACTATCCATCGGATGATGAATTGTATAAAAGTATGGAATCAAGGATATATACAATAGCGGAACAGTATGGAGCTTATATTATCAACAGGGGAAGTCTTTCTAAGCTTTCAAGCTATATGGTTGGTACTGCAGCTGAGTATGTCAGTGATATTCCTGCTATATGGGCGTACCTCTGGGGTAAGTCATATACTTATCAGTTCAACAATGAATCTATTACTAATTTCAGAAAGTATTCAGACAAATGTTTCTCATGTGATGTCTATTATGACCTTTATGTTGATTACAAGACAGGTAATACAACATATAAAACATCGCTTACATATACATTTGTAAAACAGAATGGTACATGGATGCTGGCTGATTTCTTAATTAATTAATATAAAAATATAAGCCGTTCTAATCGTATGTGGTTGGAACGGCTTTTTTAACAAAAAATTTATGGATTTTATTGTATATAAGATGTAAAATCTAATTCGAAAACAATTATTACATAAGATTTGGAGATGAATATGTCGGAGTCTAATAAACGTAATTTTATAGTTCATGGAAGTATTCTTGCAATTGCAGGTATTCTTGTCAGGATAATAGGCATGCTTTACAGAATTCCTGTAGTTAACATTATAGGAAGTGAAGGCAATGGTATATATGGAGCTGCTTTCAACATATATAATATAATGCTTGTGTTGTCTTCGTACGGACTGCCAATGGCTGTATCAAAGCTTGTGTCAGCAAGATTTACAAAGAGAAGATATAAAAGTGCAGCTAAGGTATTAAGATGTTCTTTAATGGTTGCAGTGTGTACAGGAGGAATTGCAGCACTTCTTGTATTTTTTGGCGCTTCATTTATAGAGAATGTTATATATGGAGGAGGACTTCCGGGACTTGCGGTTCCATTAAGGATTCTTGCACCAACAATATTCCTTGTTGCAATTCTTGGGGTTATAAGAGGCTTCTTTCAGGGACAGAGTACAATGATTCCAACTGCCGTATCGCAGATACTAGAGCAGATTGTTAATGCGATTGTTAGTATTGCAGCAGGATATGGAATGATGAAAGCATTTGCTTCATCACCTGATGTGGCAGCATATGGTGCGGCAGGAAGTACGCTTGGTACTGCGATGGGAGCACTTACAGCTGTTTTATTCATGGGATTTTTGTATGCGGTATATACACCGACATTTAACAGACTAAAAAGAAAAGACAGACATACAGAGAACCAGAGCACAGGGCAGATTTGTAAGATAATCATATATACAATGATACCAATTATACTTGGACAGACATTTTATCAGATAAGTGCTTTGATAGACGATGTAATGTTTAGCAATATAATGGTTGGAAGAGATATTACTAAGAGCATATCTATGGATCTTGGTAATTTCAGTTCAAGCTACAGCCTGCTTATAGGAATTCCACAGGGGGTTGCATCTGCAATGTCTGCTTCGATGCTGCCTAGCGTTGTTGCATCATTTACAGACAGGGATTATGATTCTATATATGATAAGATTACTAAGACATTAAAGACTAACATGTTTATTGCTGTTCCATCATTTGTAGGGCTGTTTGTTATAGGTCAGCCTATAATAAAGCTGTTATTTTCCCGCTATAACAGCGCTCAGGGTGGAATGATGTTAAAAATAGGTGCGATTGCGGTAGTATTCTATACACTCTCTACAGTTACAAGTACAGCACTGCAGGGAATTGACCGTGTAAATGTACCAATGATTCATTCATCTATATCACTTGCTGTTCATATTGTGCTGGTATTCGTGCTTCTTAAGTTCTCGGCACTAGGAATATATGCAGTGGTTATAGGTAATGCAACATTTCCAATATTAATATTTATACTTAATCTAAGAACCTTATATCAGGAGATTGATTATACGATGCCGTATATAAGTGTATTTGCAAAACCAGGTATATCGGCACTTATAATGGGCGTGTTCACATGGCTTTCATATAAGGGAATGTATACACTTACATCATCTAATGTTCTGGCACTGGTAATAGCCTTTATGGTTGCATTAATAACATATTTTGGCCCTTACTATGCTTTAACTAAGATGAGAGTATTTGAATAAAGCAGGAATGTGATTCCTGACTGGAAAGGAATAATATGCTTTGTGAGAATTGTCATCAGAATGAAGCTTCAATTCATTATACAGAAATAATTAACGGAGTTAAGAAGGAACACCATATATGCATGGATTGTGCAAGAAGGCTTAATTTTGCAGGAATGTCAGACAGTTCAGATGCGGAGTTTCCATTTGTAAGGCTTCTGACGGGGCTGCTGGCTGGTAATTCAGCCCAGGTGGAAGACGGACCTATGATGCATATCAGATGCCCAGGCTGTGGAATGACATTTGATGAATTTACTATGGTTGGTAAATTTGGTTGTGCTGAGTGCTATGGGGTATTCGGACCTCTTATTGAGGATAATATGAAAAGACTGCATGGAGATTCAGTTCATAGGGGAAAGATATATAAGAAATACTCAGGGCTGTCTGATGAAAATAATGAGACAGATACTCTGCCAGTCATGCAGGATGAAAATGATGATTATGAAAGCCGTATCAGGAAACTGGGGATAAAGTTAAGAGAGGCTGTTGAGATAGAGAATTATGAAGAGGCAGCCAGATTAAGGGACATGATTCACCAGTTAAAGAAAATGGATAATACGGATGATTCAACACAGGGAGGCGGTCACGATGCTTAGATGGTTTGAAGAGGGCGGCAATAACTCTGATGTTGTTATATCAAGCAGAGTAAGGCTTGCCCGTAATATTAATGGATATAATTTTTCTTATAAGATGTCAGACACAGATGCTAAAAAGCTGGTTAAAAATGTTACTGACCAGTTAAAGACAATATCGCCAATAAGCGGTTATAATTCATATAATTTTGACTATCTTGATGCTTATCAGAAGATGGGCATGAGGGAGAGACATGTTATAAGTCCGTATCTTGAAAAGCAGGATTACGCAGCAGGATTTGTTGCACCTGATGAAGATGTGTCAATAATGATTAATGAAGAGGATCATATAAGAATACAGGCATTTGCTGCCGGAATGAATATGCAGAAAGCGTATACACTGGCTGATAAGATGGATGATGTTATCGGAGATGTACTTGACTATTCGTATGATCAGAAGTTTGGCTATCTTACAACCCTTCCATCTAATGCAGGTACAGGAATGAGAGCAAGTTATATGCTACATTTGCCAGCACTTGCAGGAAATGATAAAATATCAGGGCTGATTCCTGAGGTTGGAAGATTCGGACTTGTGCTAAAAGCAATGGAGGGCGACAATAACAGAGCTTTAGGTGATATATACCAGCTTACTAATCTGGTAACACTTGGAAAGAGTGAGAAAGATATAATTGACAATCTGGATAATATAGCAGAACAGATTATTGCACAGGAAAGAAATTACAGGAAGCAGTATATTACAAAAAGAAAAATGACAGCACTTGATATGGTGTACAGGTCATATGGTGTGTTAAAATATGCCAGAAAGGTTACACTTAATGATGGAGAACTGCTGCTTTCCCAGATAAGATTCGGACTTGCATCAGGGCTTATTAAGGCTGACGGATTTGATGAGAGTAATATATATCAGCTTATGATTGGAATTCATCCGGCAAATCTTCTTATGATTTCTAACAAGGATATGAATGAAGAGGAACTGGAAGTGTCACGAGCTGATTTTATAAGAGAACATCTTCCAACAATACATTAACAGATATTTACGAAATTAATCATAGAAAGGGTTATAGATATGCAGAGCAGATTTACCAGCAAAGCGCAGGAGGCACTTAATTATGCGGCAGATACAGCGGCTATGTTAGGTCATGGTTATATAGGTTCAGAGCATCTTCTTATAGGACTTATCAAAGCGGAGGGCGGACTTGCATCTTCAGTTCTTCTTAGCAATGATATTACGGATGAGAAGATAATTAATCTTGTGTGCCAGCTTATAGCACCAGATAGTGTAGTTAATGTCAAAGAACCATCAGGATATACTCCAAGGGTTAGACATATACTCGATAATGCAGCAAGAGAGGCGGCAAGATTTAAGTCAGAGCTTATAGGAACAGAACACATTTTAATAGCAATAATAAAAGAAACAGACAGCGTAGCTTCAAGGCTTCTTAATACTATAGGGGTTCCTGTCAAGAAGATGTATGTTGATCTTCTTATGGCTATGGGAGAAGATGCCGGCAGGGTTAAAGAAGATTTCCAGAATGGAAGACCTAGAGGAAATGATAAAAAAAGCACAGCAACTCTCGACCAGTACAGCAGGGATCTTACACAGATGGCAAGAGAAGGCAGATTGGACCCTGTTATTGGCAGGGAAGAAGAGATTCAGAGGGTTATTCAGATATTGAGCAGAAGAACTAAGAATAATCCTTGCCTTATAGGTGAACCGGGAGTTGGTAAGACTGCCATAGCAGAAGGACTTGCAGCCAGAATAGTTGAAGGAAATGTGCCTGAGACAATTAAGGACAAGCGTCTTCTGACATTAGATTTGTCGGGTATGGTTGCCGGTTCTAAGTACAGGGGTGAATTTGAGGAAAGAATCAAGAAGGTAATAGCAGAGGTTAAAAATGCTGGAAATGTATTACTTTTTCTGGATGAGATTCACACAATAATAGGTGCTGGAGGAGCAGAGGGAGCAATAGATGCATCTAATATATTAAAACCATCTCTTGCAAGAGGAGAAATCCAGCTTATTGGTGCTACAACTCTTGAGGAGTATAGAAAACATATTGAGAAGGATGCTGCTCTTGAGAGAAGATTCCAGCCTGTTAAGGTTGAAGAACCTACGGCAGAAGAGGCAATTCAGATATTAAGAGGCCTTAAGGGCAGGTATGAAGAGCATCATCATGTTACAATTACAGATGAGGCAGTAGTTGCAGCTGTTAAGTTATCTAAGAGATATATCAATGACAGATTCCTTCCTGATAAGGCTATTGATCTTATTGATGAAGCATCTTCTAAGACAAGGCTTGATGCATATGTAATGCCTGATGAGATTAAGACATTAGAGGCACAGATAGAACAGCTTACCAAGGATAAGGAAGAAGCAATAAAGTCAGAAGCTTATGAGCAGGCTGGTGAAATTAAGAAGAAACAGTTAAAGAAAAAAGAACAGCTTGAAAAGATGACAAAGCAGTGGCAGGATAGTATCAATAAGAATAATCTTATTGTCGATGAAGATGAGATTGCTTCTGTTGTATCGACATGGACAAAGATTCCTGTACAGAGAATTGCACAGGCAGAGTCTGAGCGTCTTATGAAACTGGAAGAAACTTTACACAACAGGGTTATAGGACAGGACGAGGCTGTTGCAGCTGTTGCTAAGGCAATACGAAGAGGAAGAGTGGGACTTAAAGATCCTGACAGACCAATTGGCTCATTCCTTTTCTTAGGACCTACAGGTGTTGGAAAAACAGAACTTTCAAAGGCACTGGCAGATGCAATGTTTGGTACAGAGAATTCTCTTATAAGAGTAGATATGTCAGAATTTATGGAGAAGCATACAGTGTCAAAGCTTATAGGTTCACCTCCAGGATATGTAGGATATGATGAGGGAGGACAGCTTAGTGAGAAAGTAAGAAGAAATCCATACTCTGTAATTCTTTTTGATGAAGTTGAGAAAGCCCACCCGGATGTATTTAATGTACTTTTACAGGTGCTTGACGACGGGCATATCACTGATTCAACAGGCAGGGTTATAGATTTCAAGAATACTATAATTATAATGACTAGCAATGCTGGAGCTGAAAATATTGTATCACCTAAATCACTGGGATTCTCGTCAGGAATGACTGAGCAGCAGAATCATGAGGAGATGAAGGGCAAGGTTATGGACGAGGTTAAGAGAATATTCAAGCCAGAATTCATTAACCGAATAGATGATATAGTTGTATTCCATGTTCTTGGAAAAGAGCAGATAGCACAGATTGTCGATATAATGATTGCCAATGTCAATAAGCGTATTATGGAACAGATGAAATTATCAATAGAGCTTGATGATGCAGCTAGACAGTGGCTTGTTGATAAGGGTTATGATTCTAAATATGGTGCAAGACCATTACGCCGTACAATCCAGAATGAGGTTGAAGATGTTCTTGCAGAGCGGATTCTTATGGGAAAAGTTCACGCTGGCAATAAAGTAAAGATAACTGTAAAGGAAAATAAACTGAACTTTACCCTCAAGAGAGGAATGAACAAATAAATTAATAAATAAACAATAAACAACTGACAAATTGCTGGCGCTTTTTGTCAGTTTATTGTATAATCAGTACATACATATCGTAACATATAGGAGGATAATAATATGCCAGTAGTAAATGAATTGATTCGTTCAGAAGCGGATGGAGCAATTAGTTTTGGTAATTATAAGTTGGATACCAAGTCAAAGCTGCCAGATTTCGAACATTGTGGAGATACATACAAGGTTAAGACATTTAACGAAATCACAAAGCTGGAGAAGAACGGCTCTTTTGTATATGAATCTGTTCCGGGTACAGCAGTTAATGATTTTAAGGCAACAGATACAAGTGTATCATTTATGGTAGAAGGTGATGAGGATGCACAGATTACATTAGGCCTTGAAGAAGGTACATCATATGATATCAGAATTAACGATAAAGATGCAGGAACAATGGCTACTAATATGGGTGGTAAGCTTGTTCTTTCAGTTGAATTTGATGGTGAGAAGCCTGTTAAAGTGGATATTAAGAAGGCTTGATTATAATTAAAAGTATTTTGATTTTACAGGGCTGCTACACATTTATATGTTGTGGCAGCCTTTTTTAGGGGGATATATGGCAAAGGCAAAGAATACAGCTTTTTTTTGTAAAGAATGTGGATATGAGTCTGCTAAATGGTTCGGGCAGTGTCCGGCATGTAAGGAATGGAACACATTTGTAGAAGAACCAGTAAGTAAACCTAAGTCAGCCAAAGGAATAGCAGGCACAAGCCAGAGGGCAGCGGCATCATCAGCACCTGTTCCTGTAGAGATAAATAGTGTAAGCTTTGAAGAAAATGACAGAACATCCACAGGTATAGCTGAGCTTGACAGAGTGCTTGGTGGAGGAATTGTTTCGGGTTCTTTAGTGCTTGTAGGAGGAGATCCTGGAATAGGAAAGTCAACACTTCTGCTTCAGATGTGTTACAACCTGTCAGCAGCAGGAAAAGATGTACTTTATATATCTGGTGAAGAATCGCTTAAGCAGATAAAGCTAAGGGCAGACAGAATTGGCCAATGCAGTGGAACACTTAAGTTATTATGTGAGACAAGCTTAGATAGCATAGAAGATATTCTTACAAGAAATAAGCCTGAGATTGTGATAATTGATTCGATACAGACTATGTATAAAGAAGATGTGGCAGCAGCACCTGGAAGTGTTTCTCAGGTAAGAGAGACAACATCAATACTTATGCAGCTTGCGAAGGGACTGAACATTACTATATTCATTGTAGGACATGTTACCAAGGAAGGAACAGTTGCCGGACCAAGAATGCTTGAGCATATGGTTGATACGGTGCTTTACTTTGAAGGCGACAGATATGCTTCATACAGGATATTAAGAGGCGTAAAAAACAGATTTGGCTCAACTAATGAAATTGGTGTATTTGAAATGCAGCAGAGCGGTCTGTCGGAAGTTGAGAATCCATCAGAATATATGCTTAATGGAAGACCAGAGAATGCATCAGGTTCAGTTGTTGTGTGCCTTTTGGAAGGAACACGCCCTATAATGGTAGAGATTCAGGCACTGGTGTGCGATTCTAATTTTGGAATGGCAAGAAGGACTGCTGCAGGTACTGACTATAACAGGGTTAATCTTCTTATGGCTGTTCTTGAAAAGAGAGCAGGTATACATATGTCAGGCAGTGATGCTTATGTGAATGTTGCAGGTGGAATTAAAGTAAGTGAGCCAGCGCTTGATTTGGGAATTGTGATGGCCCTTGTGAGCAGCTTTAAGAACAGGGCAATAGACGAAAAGACAGTTATATTTGGTGAAGTTGGACTTGCAGGTGAGGTGAGAGCTGTAAGCCAGGCACAACAGAGAGTTAATGAAGCTGTTAAGCTTGGTTTTAAAACATGTATATTGCCGGGTGTATGCTTGAAAAACATAAAGAAGAATGATAAAATTGAAATAATTGGTGTTAATAATGTTCAGGAAGCAATTAAACTGATATAAAATACACAGGATGGGGGATTACTTATGAGTAACGAAGCAATGGTGAATAATCTCACCAATATTCTTAATGGACTTGATGATTCACAGGAAAAGCTTGAAAAAGATGCATTTGATGTTATTAATTCGTCAGATACATCTCTTAATCTGGTTAAGGAAAGCATGTCAAGTGTAGAAGAGATTCTTGGAATGATAGAATCAATGAATAAAGTTGTGGAGGAGTCTTCAGCTAAGATTAAAGAACTTGAAGCTTTGTCTAAGAAGATTGAAGAATTTGCAGCTGTTATTAGTTCAATATCTAACAGAACCAATATACTTTCACTTAATGCATCAATAGAAGCCGCTAGAGCCGGTGAACATGGCAGGGGATTTGCTGTTGTTGCCAGTGAGGTAAGAAATCTTGCTGCTCAGTCAGCTAAGTCGTCTAAAGAGATAACAGACACAATTACTAAAGTACAGACCTCGGTTGATGAAACGGTCACAGCTATGAAGAATATTTATGATAATTCATCAAGGCAGAAGGAAAAAGCAGATGATGTTGGAAATGTGCTTAAGAAAGTAATAGATGCAGCATATACTGCTAATGAGGTTGCAAGAAATATTGAAAATGAGATAGCTTATCAGAGAGAGATAACAGATGAAGCTAAGAATGCATTAAAGGTATAGGCATAATCAGGGAGGTCGTATAAGACCTCCTTTAATTAATGAGAAGACGTGCTGATGGGGATGTGCTATAGGGATGCGTTAAAAGGATGTGCTACGGTGATGTGTTATGTGGCATTACTGGGTGTGTTACGGGGCGAACACCTACTAAAAGCTATCGGATAACAGAATTAGTGGGTGTTTTTCTTATAATATTGCTATGGTTTCAGAGCAGAGACCTACTAAAGTATGTAAGTATTGTACTTTGGTAGGTCTTTTTCTTCAGATTTCATATAATGAAGCAACACATTACTTGAAATTGACCTACGCAATAAGTCGTATTAGATGTTTGTGTAGGTTTTTCTATATAAGAAATCTTGGTTGACAAGAAAATTGACCTACTAAAAATGAATATAAGAATATAATAGTAGGTCTTTGCTTTCTGATTACAGTGTAAATGTGCAGAAAGCCAGTAAACAAGCGGCTTCGCAGGCATGTCAGTCCCGCTTAAAAGTCAATGATTGAAAAAAATTGAACTTTTTTGAAATTTTTTGAAAAAAGTTGTTGACAATGTGAACACCTGATGATATTATATACAAGTCGCCGCGGTAAGCGGTAACAAATAAGACTTA
>JAHYZV010000005.1 GCA_019424245.1 Clostridiales bacterium | reverse complement strand
TTTGGATAGAACAAAGAGAGTTATTCTTAAGAGTAATCGGATGAAAAAGTATTTGTAAAGACAGATATGATATGATATATTTAATATGCAGTTTTGAAGGAACAATCCTTCTCCTTAAAGATAGGGGATTGGTCAAATGGTATGATAGGGGTCTCCAAAACCTTTGGTGGGAGTTCGATTCTCTCATCCCCTGCTGTTTAAAGGATTTAAGTTGAATTTCAGCTTGAATCCTTTTTTTGCATTTAAAAACTTTAATTATAAAGCTAATTAAGCGAAATAAAATAATGATGAGGAGATAATCATGAATGAAACTAAATATGAGCATATAGTACACCCATTTCCACCTCTGTATAACAGTGAATCAAGAATACTTATACTTGGAAGCCTGCCTTCAGTTAAGTCAAGAGAGCAGATGTTTTTTTATGGACATCCGCAGAACAGATTCTGGAAAATGATTAGCGGAGTATTCAAAGAGGCAGTTCCACAGACGATAGAAGAAAAGAAGGCATTTATGTTAAAGCATAATATTGCAATGTGGGATACGATATACAGTTGTGACATAATTGGTTCTAGTGACAGTAGTATTAAGAATGTTGTGCCAACAGATTTAAAAAGCATTATAGATAATTCTAAGATTGAAAAAGTAATATGTAATGGGAAAACATCAGGGAAATATTATGAAAAATATCAGATGAAATATCTGGGAATTAAACCAGACATTCTTCCCTCAACAAGTCCTGCAAATGCTGCATATTCATTGGGGAAACTTGTTGAGATATGGAAGAAATCTATAATATATTAGATTTTTAATTATTTTTCAGGTTTAACAACATTAAGAGGCATCATAAGATGATCTATAAGGATGCTATAAGCTTTATCACCATTACCAGCTTTGAGATAATCAAAATTCATGTCATGGGCTATGGCTTTCACAGAAATCCCTGATATGCTTGCAACAGCAATCCTTGGTCTTACAGACAACAAGATACTTATATTTGAAAAGTGCGGGCTGTCAGTTTGGTAGTCCGCGTCTTTTGATTTGCCAATAAATAAATACTATGATATCATTAATTATTATGTGGAAAAGGAATGATTAATATGGAAAATGTTGTTATAAGAAACATGAAAGAAGAGGATTCAGCTGAAGTCCTTGAGATGATGAAGGTGTTTTATGCATCACCGGCACTGCTTTCAGATCCTTCAGAGGAAGTAATGAAAAGGGATATAGAGGACTGTCTTGGGGATAATCCATTTATAGAGTGCTTTGTGTTTGAAGATGGCACAGGTGTTATCATGGGTTATTCAATGGTTGCACACAGTTATTCTACTGAATGTGGTGGTAATTGTGTGTGGGTTGAAGATATATATATTAAGCCGGATTACAGAGGAAAGAGTATAGCAGGAGTGTTCTTTGAACATCTTGATAATATGTATGGAAAAGAAGCTGTCAGGTTCAGACTTGAGGTTGAAGAGGAGAATGAAAGGGCAGTGAAAGCATATAAGAAGGCTGGATTTGAGAAGCTTGGTTATGTGCAGATGGCTAAGGATTATTAATTGGAGTTGATATGAATAATAGTTATAATGAAAGAAGCATGAAGATAATTGACCTTAAGAAAACTATCTTAGAGGACAATGACGCTGATGCTGACAGATTAAGAGAAGAGTTAAAGAAGAAAAATATATTCTATATGAATGTCATGTCAAGTCCCGGTTCGGGGAAGACTACAACTATTGTTGGTACAATTGAAAGACTTAAGGAACATTTTAATATAGGTGTAATGGAAGCAGATATTGATTCTGATGTTGACGCACTTACTGTTGCTAAGGCAGGAGTGCCAGCAGTACAGTTGCATACAGGAGGAATGTGTCATCTTGATGCTGATATGTCAAGACAGGGAATGGCTGCGTTAGAAGCTGAAGCAGATAATACACTTGATTTTATTATACTCGAGAACGTTGGTAATCTTGTGTGTCCGGCTGAGTTTGATACAGGCGCATGTCTTAATGTGGCAATTCTTTCAGTTCCGGAAGGAGATGATAAACCGCTTAAGTATCCACTTATGTTTGAGAAGTGTCAGGTTGTGATTATTAATAAGATTGATTCCATGCCGGCATTTGATTTTGATATGGATAGGGTTAAGGATAATATTGCAATGAGAAATCCGGAAGCAGTAGTTTTCCCTATTTCTGCAAGAACAGGAGAAGGAATGGATGCATGGTGCGAATGGCTAAAAGACAATGCAGCACAATATTTAGGAGAGAACCAGAATGGGTAATGTAAGAGTAATTGATGTACATCAGAGTGTTTATGCCGTTAATGATGAGATAGCTGCTAAGACAAGGGCAAGGCTTAAGGAAGAGAAAACATTTATGGTTAATCTTATGTCAAGTCCGGGAGCAGGTAAGACTACAACTCTGATAAGAACAGCTAATATGTTAGGAGACAGATATCGTATAGGTGTAATGGAAGCAGATATTGATTCTTCTGTTGATGCTGAGAAGATGGCGGCAGCAGGGGTTACTTCAATTCAGGTGCATACAGGCGGAGAGTGTGCGATGGACGCTCATATGACCATGCAGGCACTTGATGAATTTGACACAGAGAGGCTTGACCTTCTTGTTATGGAGAATGTTGGAAATCTTGTATGTCCGGCAGAGACAGATACAGGAGCATCGCGTAATGTCGTTATTCTTTCGTATCCTGAGGGTGATGATAAGCCACTTAAATATCCTCTTATGTTCGAGGTGTGTCATGTAGTTCTTATCAATAAAATAGATACTAAAGAGTATTTTGATTTTGATGACAAAGCAGTTGTTGAAAGAATTCACGAAAGAAATCCATTGGCAAAGGTATTTTTCGTATCAGCTAAGACTGGCGAAGGCTTTGAAGAATGGATAAGCTGGCTTGACAATAATATTAAGGAATGGATTGGAGGTACAGTCTGATGGTAGACAGTCGTAATTTTAAAAAACAGAATCAGAAAGGACAGGGATTAAAGAAGCATAAGTGGATTCCGCTTGTTGTTATCGTAGTGCTTGCACTTGTACTTATTCTTATACAGTATTTTATGATTGATATACTTATGGCAGTCAACACAAAATAGTTCATATATTCATGAATTTGGAAAGATTTAATAATCCCCAGCCCTGCAGATTATCTGGCAGGGCTTTTTTAGTACAGCATGAATGGAGCCTTTTCTTTATCTCTTTAGGAGACATGTCTTTTTTTATCAGAACATCTGCAATTGCACCTGAAACAACCGGGGCAGACATGGAAGTTCCACTTTTTACAGAATATCCGCTAACGGAATTATTGCACGACCTGATATATGAACCATTTACAATAAGCTCTGGTTTTACTATACATTCACTGGTTGGACCTCTTCCTGAATAGAAATCTTTGCCATCCGGGGAACCGACTGTGATAATTTTTTTGCAGGTTCCGGGGATTGCAACAGTCTGTCGTCCAGGCCCTTCATTTCCAGCGGCTGCGACAACAATTATATTATTGTCCCAAAGCTTTTCAATTGCTTTTTCAAGAGCAATGAGATTTTCCTTTTCACCAAATGTGGTTGCACCGAAGGATATATTGACAACTCTTATATTCAAATCTTTCTGATGGGAGATTATCCAGCCAGCAGCATCTAAAACATTTTCTATCCTGCCATTACCAAGTCTGTCTAATACCTTGATTCCGGCAAGGCAGGCAGAAGGACAGATGCCTCTTATTCTGCCGTGGCTTGCATAACCGCTGCCAGCGATAATTCCACTTACATGGGTGCCATGTCCACAGTCGTCATAAGCATTTTTTCTGCCATTGACAAAGTCCTTGAAAGCTACTATACGGTTTTTGAAATCTATATGAGGATATATTCCTGAATCTATTACAGCAACAGTGATTAATTTATTCATAATAATTATTTTCAGAACATAATATATATATTTTAGTATATTCAGATTAGGTGGTTTAGTGCGGTTATATTACAGGGATTAGATGTGACTGATTATTCATTTACTTTCTTATAAATAATTGATATAATTTAAATATAAAAATTATGGAGGTACTTTAATGAAACAGTTAAATGAAAAAGTTGCTATTGTAACAGGAGCAGGCCAGGGAATAGGTAAAGGAATTGCTCTTTGTCTTGCAAAAAGAGGGGTTAAGGTTATTGCAACGGGACGTAGAGTAGAGCCAATTGAGCAGACAATTGCAGAAATTAAGGAATTAGGAGGAGAAGGCTTTGCCATGACATGTGATTCAGCAGACAGAGCAAGAGTTGAAGAGGTTGTTAAGGCTGCTGCAGAAAAGTATGGAACAGTTGATGTTGTAGTAAATAACGCACAGGCTATTGTTCCTTCTGCTCCAGTTGAAGAAACTTCTTATGATAATATGCTTAAGGCATGGCAGAGTGGTGTAATTGGTTCGCTTAACTATATGCAGGCTGCATTCCCTTATATGAAGGAACAGCATGAAGGAAGAATTATTAACTTCGCTTCTGCAACAGGTATGTTTGGTATTGCAGGACAGTTAGCTTATGGTTCTAACAAGGAAGCATTAAGAGGTATGACTAAGATTGCAGCTAAGGAATGGGGACAGTATGGTATATGTGTCAATATCGTTCTTCCAGGAGCGGAATCACCAGCAGCTAAGGCATGGGCTGAGAAATTTCCAGAGGAATATGCGAAGCAGGTTAACCTTAATCCTATGAAGCGTTTTGGTGATCCAGAGACAGATATTGCTCCAGTCATTGCATTTTTAGCAGGTCCGGATTCATGCTATTTTTCAGGACAGAGTGTGATTGTTGATGGTGCTAATTCTATAATGCCATAATGACTATATATATATTGAAATAATTTGCTTTTTGGCGGTTCATGGAATATAATATTTACATCAATAATAATCGTGTATGAGAGGTTTATGTTATGGATAATAAGAGAATTGTAGTTGCCTTAGGAAGAAATGCATTTGGAGAAACATTTCCAGAGCAGCAGCAGAATGTTAAGAAAGCAGCAGTGGCAATAGCTGATCTTGTAGAAGCTAAGTATCAGGTTGTTATTACACACAGTAATGGACCACAGGTCGGTATGATTCAGACAGCAATGACTGAGTTTGCAAGACTTGAGCCTGATGACAGAACAGTTGCTCCTATGTCTGTATGTGGAGCCATGAGTGAAGGTTATATTGGATATGATCTTCAGAATGCCATAAGAGAAGAGCTTATTAACAGAGGAATATATAAGACAGTTTCAACTATTATTACTCAGGTAAGAGTTGATCCTTTTGATATTGCTTTCAGTGAACCATCTAAGGTTATTGGTAGATATATGTCTAAAGAAGAAGCTGATGCTGAAGAAGAGAAAGGAAATTATGTAGTTGAAGAAGAGCCAGGTAAGTTCAGAAGAATAATTGCTTCACCTATGCCTATTGATATATATGAGATTGATGCTGTCAAGGCATTACTTGATGCAGATCAGGTTGTTATTGCAGCGGGCGGTGGTGGAATTCCTGTATTACAGCAAGGTTCACATCTTAAGGGCGCAAGTGCTATTATTGAAAAGGATTATACAGCTGCCAAGTTAGCAGAGCTTGTTGGAGCGGGAACATTACTTTTCCTTACAGCATATGATAAGCTTACTATAGGAAAGGGAACACCAGAGGAGAAGGTATTTGATACAGTTTCTGCAACAGATCTTCACCAATATATTAAGGATGGTCACTTCCCAGCAGTTACAACTTTCCCTAAGGTTGACGCATCTATCAGATTCGTAACAGCAGATAAGGAAAGAAAGGCTGTTATTGCTAATCTTGAGAAGGCTAAGGAAGGTCTTGCTGGAAAGACAGGAACAACAATTACAGCGTAATATTTTACTCATAATATCAAATAAGGCACGGACATGAATGTCCGTGCCTTATTTGCAAATACAAATTTAAATATTAAGCAGCTTCTTTAACTCCGTTGCCAAAGAAATCTTCATACCATACAAGGAACATGTAAATTGTCCATATCTTACGTGAATTATCGGCCTTACCTTCTTTGTGGTCATCAAGATATTTAACAATCTCATCAGTGTTAAAATACTTTTCAGCAGCTTCACTTGTGAAAGCCTTTTTAATCATATTGTAGTACTTCTCATCCTTGAGCCAGATTCTGATAGGAACAGGGAATCCAAGTTTCTTCTTCTCAGCAACCATGTCTGGAAGATGTCTATGGGCAGCCTGTCTCATGGCATACTTGGTATTACTCTTGTTAACCTTGTACTTAGTTGGAATAGTACGGGCAACATTGAATACTTCCTTATCAAGGAAAGGAACTCTTACCTCAAGAGAATGAGCCATACTCATCTTGTCAGCCTTAAGTAAGATATCGCCTATCAGCCAGAAATTGATATCAATATATTGCATCTTAGTAACATCATCCTTATCAGCAACCTTATCATAGAAAGGCTTTGTAAGTTCCTTATGGTCATACTTGCCGGTAGGATTCTTTAATATCCTGGCACGCTCTTTTTCATTGAACATGAAAGCATTACCTATGAATCTTTCTTCAACTGTCTTGCTTGCTCTGTTCAAGAAGCTTTTTCCCTTGAATTTGAATGGGATAGCGTTGGCAATATTGGCAAGTCCTTTTCTTAAGCCCTTAGGGAGCTTCTGAAATTCTGCAAGGTCAAGTGGTTCTCTGTAAATGTTATATCCACCGAAGAACTCGTCAGCACCTTCACCTGACATGGCAACCTTTACATGCTTGGCTGCTGTCTGGCTTACAAAGTAAAGTGCAATGGCAGCAGGGTCAGCTAAAGGCTCGTCCATATGATACTGGATTTTAGGAATTGCAGCCCAGTATTCTTCACTTGAAACAAGCTTTGAATAATTGTCAATCTTAATCTTGTCAGATAAAGCTTTGGCATAGTCAATCTCGTTGTATTTTTCATAATCAAATCCAACAGTAAATGTTTTGTCACCGTTAAATGTAGCAGCAACATAGCTTGAATCAACACCGCTTGAGAGAAATGAACCAACCTCAACATCACTGATCTTATGGTGTTCAACTGAATCATGCATGACATCGTCGATTTCATCAACAAATTCATCTAAAGACTTGCTCTCATCAGCATCAAATGTTGGCTCCCAGTATCTTTCAATGTTAAGCTCGCCTTTGTGGAATGTAAAGCAGTGACCAGGCATCAACTTGAATATTCCTTTGAAAAATGTTTCATCAAGTACTGAGTACTGGAATGTGAGATAATTCTCAAGTGCAACAGGATTAACCTCTTTCTTATAAGCAGGATGCTCTAAGATACTTTTAATCTCTGAACCATATATCATGTTGCCGTCTGCAACTGTGTAGTAGAAAGGCTTGATTCCGAAGAAGTCTCTTGCTCCAAAAAGAGTTTCTTTTTCACTGTCCCAGATTACGAATGCAAACATTCCACGAAGCTTGTTAAGCATGTCCTTGCCATACTCCTCGTATGAGTGAATGAGAACTTCAGTATCTGAATTGTTAGCAAATACATGACCTTTCTCAATAAGGTCTTTTCTTAAATCCTGATAGTTATATATCTCACCGTTAAATGTTATTACTATCTTCTTATTTTCGTTAAACATAGGCTGGCTTCCGTTATCAAGGTCAATGATAGAAAGTCTTCTAAAACCCATGTATGCTTTATCATCAATGTATTTACCAGCACTGTCAGGGCCTCTGTGAATAATTTTGTTCATCATGCGTTCAAGAACAGCATCACCATCAGCCAAGTATCCAGTAAAACCTGCGAATCCACACATGTATCTGTACCTCCATAATTATGACTGCACAATCTGTGCATTGTTAAATGTAGTGTGTAAAAATTACTTATGAATTATAACAAAGTAATCAGGCTAATACAAGTCAGTTTCTGTTTACAAAATATTTGAAATAAATTATAATAATTAATCAAGTAAGAAAAAGAAAGAGAGGTTCTTTATATTATGGACAAAATTAAGATGACAACTCCACTTGTAGAGATGGACGGAGATGAGATGACAAGAGTATTGTGGAAGCTTATCAAGGACGAGCTGCTCACTCCTTTTATTGATCTTAACACAGAATATTATGATTTAGGTCTTGTACATAGAAATGAGACTAATGATCAGGTGACTATAGATTCAGCAGAAGCTACTAAGAAGTATGGTGTTGCAGTAAAGTGTGCAACAATTACGCCTAATGCAGCAAGAATGACAGAATATAACCTTAAAGAGATGTATAAGAGCCCTAATGGAACAATAAGAGCCATGCTTGATGGTACAGTATTCAGAGCTCCTATTATCGTTAAGGGTATTGAGCCATATGTTAAGACATGGAAGAAGCCTATCACAATTGCAAGACATGCGTATGGTGATGTGTATAAGGCATCTGAGATGAAGGTTTCTGAGGCTGGTAAGGCAGAGCTTGTATTTACTAATGAGGCTGGTGAAGAGACAAGAGAGCTTATTCATAACTTTAAGGGCGCAGGAGTTCTTCAGGGAATGCATAATCTCAACGATTCTATCGAGAGCTTTGCAAGAAGCTGCTTTAATTTTGCGCTTGAGACAAAGCAGGATCTCTGGTTTGCAACTAAGGATACAATCTCTAAAAAGTATGACCATACATTTAAGGACATATTTCAGGAGATATTCGATGCTGAGTATAAGGATAAGTTTGAAGAAGCTGGCATAACATACTTCTATACTCTTATAGATGATGCAGTAGCAAGAGTTATCCGTTCAGAGGGTGGATATATCTGGGCTTGCAAGAACTATGATGGAGATGTTATGAGTGATATGGTAGCCACAGCATTTGGTTCACTTTCAATGATGACTTCTGTTCTTGTATCACCTAATGGATACTATGAGTATGAAGCTGCACACGGAACAGTACAGAGACATTATTATAAGCATCTTAAGGGTGAAGAAACATCTACTAACCCTATTGCTACTATATTCGCATGGACAGGTGCTTTAAGAAAAAGAGGAGAGCTGGATAATATTCCTGAGCTTGGAAAATTTGCTGATACTCTTGAGCGTGCATGCATTAAGACTATTGAAGATGGAAAGATGACAAAGGATCTTGCACTTATTACAACAATGGAGAATCCTGTAACACTTAATACACAGGATTTCATCAGTGCAATAAGAAAGACTCTTGAGGAGCTCCTTTAATTAAGGGGAGAATTTTCCATTTAATGATGGAGGGTACATTATGTCACATATAATGGGTATAACATTTAGAAGTATGAATATAAGCCAGCTTGTTATATGGTTTTTTATATACAGCTTTCTTGGATGGTGTATGGAATGTGTGGTTATCAGAAAGCAGCTTGGTTACTGGGAAAACAGGGGCTTTGCCAAGCTGCCGTTCTGTGTAATATATGGTTTCGGGACACTGATTGCTTTTAATATTTTTAAGCCAATAGAGCATAATTATATTGCACTATATATTTTTGGATGTATATGTGCTACAGCATTTGAGTACCTTACAGCACAGGTTATGTTAAAACTGTTTGGTGAAGTGTGGTGGAATTATGATCATCTTAAGTTTAATTACAAAGGCATCATATGCTTACAGTCAACACTTGCCTGGGGGTTTGTTGCCGTATTTATATTCGGATTTTTGAATAAATTTGTGGAGCGTTTTGTATTCTCAATCGATTACAGGATTGCCAGTGTTATGGCAATGATTCTTGTCTTTTCATATACTGCGGATTTTATGCAGAGTTTTTCGGAAAGTCTTAATATGCAGAATATGGATATCAGAGCGGAGATGAGAAAGTTTATTAAGATGTTTCACAGATAATCAGCATCTTATTGACAATTGATTCGGGGATAATTATATGATTTTTAAAAAGTTACGAAACAATTTTAGTCTTTTAATTGACAGCAGCAGGCATGTATGGACATTTGAACTGGCATACAAGCTTGTTGCTTTTGCTGTTATATTCCCTATTGTTTTATTTGCAATTAATTTTCTTATGAAGATAGCAGGAGTGAACTATCTTACTAATGAATATATTCAGAGAGCAATGACTCACCCTGTAGTCATATTTGCAATTTTTCTTGCTGTGGGTATATTTGTATTCTATTGCACTTATGAGATGACATATCTTTCAGTCTGTTTCGAGACAAAGAGAACATCATGTAATGCATCTGTTGTTGATATATTTTATAATTCTTATAAGGTTTTTAAAAATGTTTTTAAGCCAAGGCATGTAGGTCTGAGTATATTTTACTTCATATCAATTCTGGCTTCCAATGTAACTGTATGGTTTAATGTCTTATACAGTGAGACTAATACTAACTTAATTAAAATGTATATCATTAGGAATCACTGGTATATTAAGGCTGAAGTTATATTTATGTTTGTCATTATATACGCAATTGTAATTCCTGGAATATATGCAATGAATATATGCATGATGGAAGGACTGGGATTTAGGGAAGCATATAAGAAAAGTGCCCGTATGGTTAAGAAGCATCCAATGGGAACAATATCAGCACTTGTTGTGTATAATCTGGTTATGCTTGCAATTATTGGAATAACTTATGTGCTTATATCAGTATTTCTTGTTGCAGGTGTTAAGATTCTTAATATGGCATATCTTGGAAATGCTATATTTCTGTCTGCATTAAGGACAGAAAGACTAATTATAAAATGTATTCTTGTATGTGTAGCAATACCACTGTCTTTTTCGGCTATTTCACATATGTATTACAAATATACTGATGTAGACGATATTACATTTGAGTTCATAGATATACAGGAAGGTCCTGCAAAAAGAAGAAAGATAATATATAGTATTGTTTTAACTGCTGCTGTTGTTGCAGATGCATTTTATCTAATAATGACATTTAACAATAATCCATTTGAAAATGTAGCTATCTTTCATGAGACTAAGGTTATGGCTCACAGGGGGGCTTCAACAGAGACACCTGAGAATACGATGGCCGCATTCCAGAAAGCTATAGATGATATGGCAGATTATATTGAACTTGATGTACAGCTTACAAGTGATGGAGAAGTCATAGTGATGCATGATTCTAATGCATATCGTACAACAGGTGTGGATGAAAATATTGTAAATATGACATATAAAGAGGTTAGAAGGCTGGATGCAGGTTCATGGTATTCAGATGAATATAAAGGTGAGAAAGTACCAGGACTTAGAGAAGTACTAGAACTTGCACAGGGAAAGATAAAGCTTAATATAGAATTAAAGCCTGCTGATAATGGAGAAGAACTTGCAAGGAAAACGGTCGCTCTTATTGAAAAATATAATATGGAGAATGATTGCGTAATAACATCATTTAGCAGTTCAGCTTTATTGTCAGCAAAATCATGTGATGAAAATATTAGAGTAGGATATATATTATCAGCGGCGTATGGCGATTATTATGATATGAAGAATATAGATTTCTTCAGTGTTAATGCAGCGTATTTATCAAAGAGAACTATTGATGCAATTCATAATTCAGGTAAGCAGGTCTATGCGTGGACAGTTAATAATAAAGATTCTATCAAGAACCTGACTAACAAAGGCGTTGACGGCGTTATCACAGATAATCCGGTTCTTGCAAGGGAAACAATATATTCAAGAGATACATCAGAAACTATTGTTAACATGATAAGGTATGTGTTTAATCAGTAGAATGGGGGCATATGTATGGAAAGAGGAATAGGAACTTCAAGAGGAATTGGAATAGGACATGTTCTTATTGTTTATAATGCCAGTGCTGTTGTAAACAGGGGAACGCATTATAACGCAGAAGAAGAGAAGAAAAGATTCTTTGAGGCAAGAAAAACATTTATAGAGCAGACGGAAGAATTATTATCTGAACTGGAGAAAAAACTTGGTGAGTCTGACAAGGATGCACTGGTGCTTAAGAATCAGATATATCTTGCAAGAGATATAACAACAGAGAATGAAGTCGTTGCTGCAATTGATAATAGTCACATATGTGCAGAAGCAGCTTTTGATGATGTGTGTAATAAGCTGATTCAATTGTTTTCTTCAATGGATAATCCTGATATGCAGCAACGTGTTACTGATATTCAGGATATGAGAGAAAGAATGATACAGACATTGCAGGGAACGAAAGCGTTTGACCTTACTAATCTTCCAGATAATACTGTTATTGTTGCAGATGAGATTAAGCCATCTATGACAGCTTCCATGGACATAGCACATGTTGCAGGTATTGTTGCAGAAAAAGGCGGCGATACGGCACATGCTTCAATTCTTGCAAGAGCACTTGAGATTCCGGCAGTACTTAGTGTGAAGGGAATACTTCAGAAAGTAAAAAATGGAGATTCTATAATAATAGACGGAGCTTATGGAGAAGTTTTTATTAATCCAACACAGCGTACATTTTCTATATATGAAAAGAAAAAGAAGAAATATGAAGAACACATTGAGGAATTGAAGACATTTATTAATAAAAGCACAGAGACAGCTGATGGGAAAAAGGTTATGCTTGCTGCCAATATTGGTGGAGCTGATGAAGCAGCTAAGGCTGTTAAGGCTGGAGCTGAAGGTGTGGGACTTTTCAGGACTGAGTTTCTTTTTCTTAATAAGAATGCGCTGCCGACAGAGGAAGAACAGTTTGAGGAATATAAGAAGGCGGCAGTGCTGACAAAAGGTATGCCGCTTACAATAAGAACACTTGATATTGGTGGAGATAAGGATATTCCGTACATGGGACTTACGAAAGAAACCAATCCTTTTTTAGGATACCGTGCAATAAGATTCTGCCTTGACAGAGTTGATATATTCACAACACAACTCCGTGCGATATTAAGAGCCAGTGCATATGGCTCTATAAGAATTATGATACCTATGATTACGTCAGTTAATGAAGTGAGACAGGTTAAAGATATGATTAAGAAAATATGCAGCGACCTTGACCATAATGGAATTAGTTATGACAAGAATATCCAGACAGGCGTTATGATTGAGACTCCGGCTGCTGCTGTTATGGCAGATGTTATAGCACAGGAGGCTGATTTCTTTTCAATTGGTACTAATGACCTTACACAGTATACTATTGCAGTAGACAGATGTAATGAAAATGTGGCATATCTGTATTCTGCATTCAATCCGGCAGTGTTAAGACTTATAAGAAGGATAATAGAATGTGCTCATAATGCAGGTATTGAAGCCGGAATGTGTGGTGAGGCAGCTGCAAATGCTTTAATGGCACCGATATTGTTATCATTTGGTCTGGATGAATTCTCAGTATCAACAGGAAAGGTATTAGAGACAAGAAAGACAATTGCAGACTGGTCACTTAAAGAAGCCGGACTTGTAACAGATAAGGTTATGTCAATGGCAACTGAGAAGGAAGTAACAGACTATCTTAGTGATTATTTATCAGAAAGAAATAAAAAATAAAAGGAAATATATATATGACAGTTTATGAAACAGATGAGATTATTGAGAGAGTTATTCTGGTTGGAGTAGCATTTGATACAGATGACGACACAGAGCGCTCTCTTGATGAGCTTGGAGAGCTTGCCAAGACAGCAGGTGCACAGACCGTGGGAAGGATGATTCAGACAAGAGATAACTTTCACCCTGCAACATATATTGGCAAGGGTAAGATTGAAGAATTAAGACTTATGATTGATGAGCTTGATGCTACGGGAATTATATGTGATGACGAACTAAGTCCTGCCCAGTTTAAGAACCTTGAGGATGAACTTGGAATCAAGGTAATGGATAGAACTATGGTTATTCTTGATATATTTGCGGCAAGGGCTACATCGAGTGAAGGTAAGATTCAGGTTGAGATGGCACAGTTAAAGTACCGTTCAATAAGACTTGCGGGTTTTGGAACATCAATGTCAAGACTTGGTGGCGGAATAGGAACAAGAGGTCCCGGAGAGAAAAAGATTGAGACAGACAGACGACTTATAAGAGACAGAATATCAAAGCTCTCAGTAGACCTTAAGGATATGAAAGAGCACAGAGATGTCCAGAGAAGCAAAAGAGCTAAGACTTCAACACCTGTCGCAGCTATAGTTGGATATACCAATGCCGGCAAATCAACACTTCTTAACAAACTTACTGATGCAGGTGTGTTGTCGGAGAACAAGCTTTTTGCAACACTTGACCCTACAACAAGAAGTATGGAACTTCCTAATGGTGAAAAAGTTCTGCTTACAGATACCGTCGGATTTATAAGAAAACTGCCACATAATCTTATCGAAGCATTCAAGAGTACTCTTGAAGAGGCAAAGTATGCAGACATTATAGTGCATGTTGTTGATGTATCCAACCCGAACTATGAACAGCAGATGTCAACAGTATATGCAACACTTAAGCAGTTAGGTGTTGAAGGAAAGCCTGTTGTTACATTATTTAATAAATGTGATGTTTTAACGGAGAAGCCGGCAGCTAAGGATTTACATGCAGACTATACATACAATATATCTGCCATAAGAGGCAATGGCCTTGAAGCATTTAAAGAGTGCATACAGGAAATTATTCTTAAGAGCAGAATAAGAATTGAAAGAGTATTTCCTTACAGTGAAGCAGGCAAGATACAGCTTATAAGACAGTTTGGACAGCTTGAAAGTGAAGAGTACACAGAAGATGGAATTAAGGTGCTTGCCTATGTTCCTAAGGAGATAGAAGGGAAGTTGTAATTATGAATCTGATAGCAACAGTAGATAAGAACTGGGCAATAGGAAAACAGGGACATCTTCTTGTTAATATTCCGGAAGATATTAAGCTTTTCCGAATGGAAACAGCTGGAAAAGCTGCAATAATGGGAAGAAAGACATATGAGCAGATTACGGACAGAACAGCTCTTATAGACAGATATAATGTAGTGCTTACCAGTGATTTGTCATATAAGAAGGATGGAGTTGTTGTAGTACATTCAGTAGAAGAGGCACTTGAAAAGGTTGCATCATATAAGTCAGAGGATATATATGTAATCGGTGGAGAATCTGTATTTGAACAGTTTCTTCCATATTGCGATGTGGCACACATAACGAGTGTTGATTATAAGTATGATGCAGATGCACATTTTCCTGATCTGGATAAGATGCCAGAATGGAAAGTTACACAGATGAGTGAGGAACACACATACTTTGATTTGTGCTACGAATTTAAAAAGTACTGTAAAATGTAAATTATGCTTTGAATCGTGCAGAAACGGATATGATAGAAAAGTTTCTGGCATATTTTCTTCATTGAAAATATACATTTTATTTGATACTATAATAAAAAAACAAGAGAGGGGAGAAATGTTATGTTTTGCACAAAATGCGGATATAATGCAGGGACAGCTAAGTTTTGTCCAAAGTGTGGAAATCCTTTAAATCCACAGCCAGTACAGGAAACACCTGTACAGAACGAACCAGTTGCACAGACGGTACAGAGTGAGCCGGTTGAACAGCAGCAGTTTGGAACACAGCCACAGTTTAATGAGACAGTACAGCAGCAGTTCGGAACACAGCCACAGTCAGGGGCAGTTCCACCAGTGAATGCAGATGTACCAAGATATCAGGAAGCACCTCCTATGCAGCCACAGCCTAAGAAGAAAAAGAAGAAGTGGCCAATAGTAGTTGCTATAATAGCAGTTATTGCTGCAGCGGCAGCAGTACTCGGATTTGTAGTACTTCCTAATGTATTGTCACCAGATAAGCATGCAATAGCAGCTATCAAGAAGCTTGGAACAGGTCTTGAGGATACAGCAAGCAGTGCATTTGATAATATGTCACTTACATCTGTATCAGACAAGAATCAGATAACAGGTACATTAAAGATTGATACTGCAACAATTGATGGCGAGAAGTATTCAGATTATATCAAGGCTGATACAGTTACATATGATATTCAGATGGATGCTTCAACAGAGAAGATGGCAGGAGAGATTAAGCTACAGAATGGATCAGCTACAGCACTTACAGTTACATTTTATTCAGATGGCAATAATATGTATTTCAAAGTGCCTGAGTTATTCTCAGAGTCATTCGTAATCTCACTGGCACAGTTTGAGGATGAAATTGATTCGGGATTTTCTTATGGAAGTTTGGGTAGTATTTCAAAGTATTTCTCAGCAATAGATACAAGCAATATTGAATTATACAGAGAACCTGTTAATGCAGCAGTTAAATGTGTAGTTAAGGGGATTAACACATTTGCAGAAGAATGTGAATACAAGAAGGGTGATAAATTTACATATAATTCGGATAACGGAGATATCAAGGTTTCTGAGTATAGCATTACAATAACTAAGGAGACTGTTATTAAGGCATGCGAAACAGTTATTGATGAATTATATGCAAGTAAAGATCTTTCTTCTTATATGACAATTCTTACAATGGCAGGCGTTTCACAGACAACTATCAAGAGCAGTATTGAGAGTTCATTAAGTGATATGCAGCCAGTTACATTGTCAATGTATATTAACAAGAATGATGAGATTGTAAGACTTGCAATTGATGCAGCAGATTATAATACAAGCGAAAAAGGATTTGTTGCGATCTCATTTCTTGGTAATGACAATCCATTTGAATATGTTGTTATCGAAGCTGATGTTGATGATATTAATATGAAGTATACAGTAAAGACACAGGATGATAAGGCTGCATTGGCATTAGAGATGACTCAGAATAAAGAGTATATCAAAGCAGGAGCAGAACTTAGTTCATCAGGAACAACAGTTAAGATTGATAATCTTTATGTGAACAGCAATATTGATGACAGCAATATAGATATGAAACTTTCAGGTGAAGCAACACAGAAAGAATTCAGCAAGTTAAAATATTCTGCATCAGATTATCCAGGTGCTTACAATCTTGCTAATCTTACAGAGACCCAGAGCACAACACTGGCATATGAGCTTATGAAGAATTTAAATGTTTTATCTAATGTTTTCAGTGATAAGTTATATAATGAATTGTTTAATGGAAAGAGTTCTTCTGGTAGTGCAAGACTTGGGTTTTAATGGCAGTTATTAACTAATGAGTAATTAGAAAGATGAGGGTATATAATATGGAATTGGCAATTATTATTGGGGTAGTTGTGATTTTATTTGTTGTGTTTATTCTTGCAAGTTATATTAAAGCACCAACAGACAGGGCATTGATTGTTTCTGGTTTAAGAAAGAATCCTAAGTTTGTTATTGGTAAGTCAGCGTTAAGAATTCCATTCTTACAGAGAGTTGATAAACTTGAACTTAAGATGATTTCTGTTGATGTTAAGACTAAGGAATCAGTTCCGACTAACGAATATATCAATGTCAACATTGATTCTGCTGTAAAGATTAAGGTTGGTTCTTCTAAGGAAATGCTTGAGAAAGCAGCAAGCAACTTCCTTAACAAGAACGAAGATTATATCAGAAACTCAGTAGGAGATGTATTAGAGGGTAATGTTCGTGAGATTATAGGACAGATGAGGCTGGAAGATATTGTTCAGGACAGAAAGATGTTTGCTGAGAAGGTACAGGAGAATGCTGCTCCTGATATGGCAAGAATGGGTCTTGAAATAGTAAGCTTTAATGTCCAGAATGTTACTGATGAGGGAAATGTTATTGAGAACCTTGGTATTGACAGGGTTGTAAGCATCAGTAAATCAGCACAGATATCAAGAGCAGAATCAGAAAGGGATATCGCAGTTGCCAAAGCTAATGCAACAAAGCAGGCAAATGATGCAAGAATCGAAGCTGAGACTGCTATTGCAGAAAGAAATAATGAACTTGAGATTAAGAAACAGGAATTAAAGAGAGCAGCAGATGTTAAGAAAGCTGAGGCTGATGCTGCATACGAAATACAACAGCAGGAACAGAGAAAAACAATCGAAATTACAACTGCTGATGCTAATATAGCAAAGCAGGAGAAAGAGATTGAGTTAAGAGAGAAAGAGATTGCTGTTAAGGAAAAAACACTTGATGCAGATATCCGTAAACAGGCAGAAGCAGAGAAATACGCAACACAGCAGAAGGCTGATGCACAGCTTTACCAGAGACAGAAGGAAGCAGAAGCAAAGCAGTTTGAAATTCAGAAACAGGCAGAGGCTAAGAAAGCACAGGCAGAAGCAGACAGATTTGCAAAAGAGCAGGAAGCTGAAGCTGTTAAGGCACAGGGAATTGCTGAAGCAGAAAGCATTAAGGCAAAAGGTCTTGCAGATGCAGAAAGTATTAAAGCCAGAGGTCTTGCTGAGGCTGAGGCTATGGAAAAGAAAGCGGAGGCAATGGCTAAGTATGGTAAGGCTGCCATGACAGAGATGATTATTAAAGTTCTTCCACAGATGGCAGAAGCAATTGCAAAGCCGCTTGAAAGCATTGATAAGGTTACTATTATTGATGGAGGTTCAGGAGAGAACGGAGTAGGAACTTTCAGTGGTAATGTACCGTCAGTTCTTGCTAAGACAATTGAAAGTATCAAGGAAACTACAGGCTTTGATCTTACAGAAGTCATGAAGGCTAATACATATGATGCCAAGACTACTAAGAACGTTAATTTCACAGGTCTTCCAGAAGAGATGAGTGCAGCAGCTAAAGAGCCTGAAACTTACGGTAAAACAGAATAATACTGATTAATTAAGAATCTAAACGTAAAATGTATATGCTGGTATCAGATATTGGAAACTATATCTGGTATCAGCATTTTTATAGTTTATAGTAAGAGCCGGTTTTACAGGTTGACTATATAAATTGATGTGAGTTATAATTATATGATTAAAATTTAAGGAGAATAGCATTTGAATAATACAAGTGCATGTGAACAATGATTAAACACAGATATTTTGCAGGAAGAGTTCTTGTATATGGATTGATAAGTGTTGCAGTTATGTTATCTGCAGCAGTGACAGGATGTAACAACAAGAATAATATTTCCGAAGGAAGTATTAAGACTGAAGCTGTCCAGCCAGAAGGAAATAATCAGTCAGAAGAGGGCAGTGAGTCAGATGTTAATGACCAGTCGTCAGATATTCATGTTGAGCCACCGGTAATTCATGGTATATCAGATAAGACATATTATATAGGCAGTAAAGTTTCATATATGACAGATGTGTATGCAACAGATTTCTCAGGGCAGGAGATTGATGTTGAGGTTGATAAATCACAGGTTAATACTTCACAGCCGGGAAGTTATATTGTTTATTATAAAGCAGTAGATTCAGATGGTAATGAGACTATAGAAGAAGCGACATTTACTTTTATTGAAGAGGAGACACAGGAAGTTAAAGTAAACAGCAGTTATTCAACTCTTGATGAGGTTGTAGCTGCAGTTCTTCAGGATATTACAGATAATTCAATGTCTAAAGGACAGAAAGCAAGGGCAATATATAAGTATGCACATACTAAGATTGGATATGCAGGAAACAGTTATACACAGAGTTCAGAATGGCAGGATGAAGCATTTGAGGCATTAAAAGTGATTAAGAAGAATGGATATGTGTCGGGTGACTGTTTCACATATGCTTCTGTTGACAGAGCGCTCCTTGAAGGGATAGGAGCTGAGTGTATATGGGTTGATAATCAGGGCGCAAGGTCTGGAGATCATAGCTGGGTTTTATGTAATCTTGGAACAGGCTGGTATCATTTTGATTCAACAAGAATGTATGATGGATTTGAATGTTTTATGCTGACAGATTCACAGGTGCAGGATTATATTAACAGAGGAAATTCAATATATAGAAGAGATATGTCCGCGTATCCGGCAACTCCTTCAGAAGAGTTTTCATATTAGGGAGGAGTAAGATAAATGTTATTTACATCTTATCAGTTTATTTTATTTGTTCTGGTTGCACTTATTTTATATTATGTTGTTCCTAAACGTATTCAGTGGATAGTACTGTTATGTATGAATATGTTATTCTATGTGTATGCCGGATTAAGCGGAATAATATTCATAGTGACAACTATCGTAACGACGTATGCAGGTGCAAGGCTTATATACAGGGAGAAAGACAGGTCTGTACGCTTCATAGAGGAACATAAAGGTGATATATCCAGAGATGAAAAGAAAAAGCTAAAGAACATTTCATTAAGAAAACAGAAAATGTTTCTTACTATTGTTCTGCTTATTAATTTTGGAATACTTGCTGTACTTAAATACACCAATATGTTTATAGTCACATTTACAACATTTAATACGGTTGATTTTATACTTCCGATGGGAATATCATTTTATACATTCCAGTCTACCGGATATATGATTGATGTGTATCGCGGTGTTGCAGATGCAGAGAAGAATCTGTTCAGATATGCACTGTTTGTGTCCTTTTTCCCACAGCTTGTACAGGGACCTATAAGCAGATGGAATGATTTGAAGAAAAGCCTGTTTGAAAGTCATGCTTTCTCGTGGGTTAATATACAGTATGGTTTTGAGAGAATTCTGTGGGGATATTTTAAGAAGATGGTAATCGCAGACAGGGCAGCAATCGGACTTGCAACAATACAGTCAGATGTTTCAGTGTATTATGGTGCATATGCATTTGTAGGAATGCTGCTGTATGCAATTGATCTGTATGCAGATTTCACAGGTGGCATAGATATTACAATTGGTGTTGCACAGATGTTTGGAATTACTCTTCCAGAGAATTTCAGAAGACCATTCTTTTCAAAGAGCATTGCGGAGTATTGGAGAAGATGGCATATTACGTTGTGTGCATGGTTTAAGGATTATCTTTTCTATCCGTTATCAATGTCTAAATGGATGAATAAGGTATCAAGGTGGCTTAAGAAGCATGTAGGAAAGCCGGTAGGTTCAAGATTTCCAGTGTATTTTTCAAGTCTTACTGTGTGGTTTGTGACAGGTATATGGCATGGTGCAAGCTGGAACTTCGTAGTGTGGGGACTTTTGAACAGCATAATTATGCTTGTTTCTCAGGAACTTAAGCCGTTATATGAGAAGGCAGATAACAGGTTAGGTTACAGAAAGTTAAAATACTACAAAGTATTTGAGATAATAAGAACTACTGCTATAGTATGCTGTCTGCAGATGCTTGATTACTACAGAAATATTGCAGAGGCATTCCGTATGTTTTTCTCAATGTTTAGAGGTGGTAATTATGCAGCTGTATTCACTAAGGGAATGTGGAGTATTGGTTTATCAGTAGCTGATTATATAGTACTTTTTGCAGGTGTGGTTATAATGTTTGTGGTAAGCCTGCTTGAGAGAAGATGTCCGGTTAGAGAGCAGCTTGCACAGAAAAATTATATTATAAGATATACAGTATTTCTTGTGATTTTTCTGCTTATAGCTGTGTTGGGAATCTATGGAACCGGATACGAGTCAAGTCAGTTTATATATAATCAGTTTTAGAAAGCATTTTCTAAGGAATGGAGACAGTTTTGAGAAAGAAAATATGTACAGGTACTGCAGTTATCATAATACCGATAGTATGTCTGTATCTTTTACAGTGTCTGTTAGTTCCTAAATATGCATCAGATATTAAAGAAGGTGCAATGATTGAGGAATATTACAACAGTGAAAAGAATCACGATGTGCTTATTCTTGGTGACTGTGAAGTATATGAGAATATATCCCCGGTTACAATGTGGGAGAATTACGGGATATCAAGTTATATCCGTGGAAGTGCGGAACAGCTTATATGGCAGTCGTATTATCTGCTCGAAGATACGCTTAAGTATGAGAAACCGCAGGTTGTTATTGTAAATGTACTTGCAATGACACAAAGAGATGCCAAAAGCGAGGCTTATAACAGAATGACACTGGATGGCATGAAGCTTTCAAAGTATAAGATAGCTTCTATAAGGGAGTCAATGACAGAAGATGAGAATATGGCTAGCTATATATTTCCACTGTTGAGATATCACTCAAGATGGAGTGAATTGTCATCAGAGGATTTCAGATATATGTGGAAAACACCATCCGTCACAACTAACGGTTATCTTATGCAGAAGGGAGTAAGACCAGTTAAGACCATACCAAAAGCTGCACCACTTGCTAATTATACATTCAGTGACAGGAATATGGAATATCTTGATAAGATATATTCACTTTGTAAAGATAATGGTATTAATCTTGTTCTTATGAAAGCACCGAGTGTATATCCTCACTGGTATGATGAGTGGGATAAGCAGGTTAGTGATTATGCGTATGAGCATGGAATACTATATCTTAATACAATTAATGAGGCTGGAAATATAGGTATAGACTATACTACTGATACATTTGACTATGGACAGCATCTTAATGTGGAAGGAGCTGAGAAGCTGTCATTATATCTTGGGGAACAGCTTGTTAAGAATTTCAGGCTTACTGACCATAGACAGGATGAATCATATAAGAATGCATGGCAGTCAATAGTTAATAAATATTACGAAGAGAAACAGGGAGATTGATTATGAGAAAGAAGAGTTTAATGTTAGCGGCAGTACTTGCAGCAGGAGTTATGATGGCAGCATGTGGAAGTGCATCAACACTGCCAGATAATAGTCAGGAAAAGCCAGTTGCATCACAGCAGACGGAAAGTAAGTATTCATTTGAATTAAAAGGCATAGAGTTAAAGACAGATGGCGATCTTACAGAATATACATCTAAGCTTGGAGAACCTTCTGGTGGTTACTATGAGGCTAAAAGCTGTGCATTTGAAGGAATGGACAAATTTTATTACTATGATAGCGTAACTCTACAGGGATATCAGAAGGACGGAAATGATAAGCTTTATTCTATAACACTTATGGATGATGCTGTTAAGACTAAAGAAGGTGTCCGTATTGGCGATAAGAAAGATAAGGTTTTATCAGCATATGGAAGTGATTATACAGAAGCTGACGGACAGCTTCTGTATGAATCAGGTAACACCAGACTTTCGTTCGTTATGAAGGATGATGAAGTACAGAGCATAATATACAGTGTTAAATAATTCAATGGAGCAGCGTATATTTATGAGTATACAATATATGTGTTGTATCGGAATTTACGCAGCTTCTGCTCCATTTTAATGGCGTTGGAAAGCTGTCTGAAAGCACCGACCTGAACTTTATAATAGTCATTTTCATATATAATAAAAGCCGGGAAGCCTTCAATAAGCAGGGAATTAAGCATGCGGTCTGCATTATTTTTATTGCGGTAGGCACCAACCTGAACACGATAAAGTGGCTCAGGAGAGAGGTCGTCATCACAGTTACATGCTGGTTTAGCAGGAGATGCAGACTTTTTTTCGCATGCAGCAGGCATGATTTCAGCGGATTTGGCAGAATCTGATTTCACTGATGAGACTTCACCTGAAGCAGCCTGTGCAGTAGTATTATTTGTCTTTGGTTTAATTCCAAGGGTCTTAAGAATGCCATCTGCGATTCCATTTGCAATCTGGTTAAAGTTCTTATCAAATGTTTCATTATCTTTATCGTTGTTAATAAAGCCGGCTTCTACAAGTACGGCAGGCATTTTTGTCCGTTTGAGTACAACAAGGTTAGGACGTTCGGTAATTCCAAGATTTTTAAAGCCAGCCTTTTCCAGCTCAGAATTGATATTGGCAGCCATCTGTGATTTAATACCGGAATTATTGTAAACAAGAGTTTCCACGCCTGTGTACTGGTTAGGCGTAGGGGATGAATTTCTGTGGATTGAAACAAAATAATCAGCCTTAGCATCATTGGCATCAGTCGCTTTTTTAAAAGGTGTCTCATATTCATCAGTAGTACGGGTGTACACAACGTCAATACCATTTTTTTCTAATATATCACCTACGGCAAGAGCGAGCTTTAAGTTGTCATCTTTCTCAGCTCTGCCATTATATGTTGCACCATAGTCGCTACCGCCGTGTCCGGCATCTACAGCAATCTTATATTGAGCCATAATATCTCCAATAACATTAATCATATTATTGTATGCAAAAGACATAATAAGCGTACCTGTCACATATATTTATCTTAAGATGAGAAAGAGGACAGATTATGAACGTTGGATATGTACATACATTTGAAGTGCCAGAAAATAATATTGATAAAGGCCGATTGAAGGTAAGTGTTGTCAATGAAGAAAATGTGCCAATTAAAGGAGCGGCTGTAAGACTGTCGTATACAGGAAATCCTGATAATATAATAGGAGAAAGTGGTACAGATGGAGACGGGATAAGTATATTTAACGACTTAAGAACACCTCCAATTGAATATAGCATGGAACCGGGGAACAGGCAGCCATTTTCAGAGTATGACATAGCTGTAAGTGCGCCAGGATTTGATAATGTAAATATATCAGGCAGTGATATGTTTTCGGGGGAGCTAAGCATTCAGAATGTAAAGATGTCTGCAAGGGATAATTCACAGAATAATATAGTCATACCTGTTAACACATTATATGGAGATTACCCACCTAAGATTGATGAAGAAGAGATTAAGCCTATGGGTCAGTCGGGTGAAATTGTGCTTGACAGAGTTGTTGTTCCTGAAATTGTAGTTGTACATGACGGACCGCCTAAAGATACTGAGGCAGATAATTATTATGTTACTTATAAGGATTATATTAAGAATGTAGCAAGCTCTGAGATATATTCAACATGGCCGAGGCAGACAATTGAGGCAAATGTGCTTGCTATTATGTCATTTACATTAAACCGGGTATATACAGAATGGTACAGAAACAAATTTTATGATTTTACAATAACATCATCAACTGCATATGACCAGAAATGGGTTAATGGAAGAAATGTGTTCGAAAGTATATCACAGGTAGTAGATGATATATTTGACAATTACATATCAAGACCTAATGTGAAGCAGCCAATACTTACACAGTATTGTGATGGAAAGAGGGTGACATGTCCTAACAGACTTTCCCAGTGGGGAAGCAAGTATCTGGGAGATCAGAATTATTCATCGATTGATATATTAAGATATTATTATGGTCAGGATGTGTATATTAATGCGGCAGAACAGATAAGCGGAATTCCTTATTCATGGCCGGGAACTAATCTTGATATAGGTTCATCAGGACAGAAGGTAAGACAGCTTCAGGAACAGCTTAACCTTATAGGAGAGTATTATAGTTCTATTCCGGTCCTAAGTACTGATGGAATATATGGTGAGCAGACAGCAGCGGCGGTTAAGGAATTCCAGCGGATATTTAATCTGCCACAGTCAGGAATAACAGATTTCCCTACATGGTTTACAGTATCAGAAAAATATGTTGCACTTGCCGGACTGGCAGAATTATAAGAATGTTAATGAGGTATGTAAGGCTGTCACTTTGTGGCAGCCTTTTTAGGAGGAACATTTAAACAGCCTGTCCAAGACATGTCTTAATGTCATCTTCCGGATTGCTTATAAGTCTTAACTGGAAAGTGTCTACAAGGTACTGTAATACATTAGGGCTTAAGAATGCTGGAAGTGTCGGACCAAGATAAATATTCTTAATGCCAAGGCTTAACAGGGCGAGAAGGTCTGCAACAGCCTTCTGCTCATACCATGAAACAATAAGAGATAAAGGAAGTCCATTGACATCTGTATCAAATGCATCTGCAAGGGCATTGGCAATAAGAATAGCAGAATATACATCATTACACTGTCCGATATCAAGAAGCCTTGGAAGTCCGGCAACTGTGCCGAAATCAAGCTTATTGAAACGATATTTGCCGCATGCAAGAGTGAGAATCATGCAGTCATCAGGAACCATAGTGGCAAAATCAGTAAAATAACTTCTGCCAGGTCTTGCACCATCACAGCCACCAATCAGGAAAAAATGTCGTATCTGTTTTGATTTTACGGCTTCAACAAGTTCACCTGCATGAGACAGAGCAGCTTCATGTCCGAATCCTACTAGAATTTCTTTTACTTCCTGTTCTTCGGTAAAGCCTCCAAGTTCAAGAGACTGTTTTATGATTTCAGAAAAATCCTTTTCACCGTCAGGCTTCTTTTCTATATATTTTATGCCATCCCAGCCTACAACATTAGTAGAATATATACGGTCTTTATATGTGTCTCTTGGACGCATGAGACAATTGGTTGTCATAAGGATACAGCCGGGAAGATTATCAAACTGTTTCTGCTGGTCCTGCCATGCACCGCCAAAATTACCTGCAAGATGCTTATATTTTTTAAGACCTTCATAACCATGGGAAGGGAGCATTTCCCCGTGGGTATATATATTAATGCCAAGTCCTTCGGTCTGTTTAAGAAGCATTTCAAGGTCTTTAAGGTCATGACCGGAAATAATGATGAAGGGACCTTTCTTAATGTGAACGTTGACCGGGTGTGGTGATGGATTACCATATATGGTTGTGTTTGCTTCATCAAGTTTTTTCATTATCTCAATAGCCATATCACCTGTTTTAAGAGTCAGACGGATAAGTTCTTCGACAGTCAGGGTGTTATCTGTTATTGCTTCGAGTGCAATGATATAGAAATTGTCAACATTATCACTATAGTATGAAAGTTCCCTTGCCTGATGACCGTAGGCGCTTATTCCTTTAAGACCATAAAGAATAGTCTGTCTTAATGAGCGGATATCAGGATCCAGAGTTTTGTCGTACATAATGCCTGCCATTGGCGCGTCACGCAGCATATCAGCTTTAGTTTCTGGCAGTTCGTATGCAGCAGATGGGGTAATATAATCAGTTGTCCCTACTATATTTTTCAGATTATTTTTGATGTCCTGGGATTGTTTAAGAAGATGGACATGGTCATCTACATTGAAATTAACATTGGTAAGAGTGGTAAAAAGACAATTCTCAATAAAGCTGACAACAGATTTGTCAACATTAAGTCCTGAATCCAGAATATGTCTGGCATAGAAGCTGATACCTTTCAGCTGATAGATAAGCAAATCCTGAAGATTGGCTATTTCTGGCGTCTTTCCGCATACGCCGAGTTTAGTGCAGCCTTTTCCGCCGGCTGTCTGTTCACATTGATAGCAGAACATATCGTATCCAAGATCCATATTATTACTCATATAATACTCCTTTTTCATTCATAATTATTAATTAATATTATGAATTCTGAATATCTGATTTATTCAAAAATTTGTATGATATGACAATTTAATGATATAAAATGTATGGTACAATATTATATAGAAAGAATATGTGACGGAATCCGTCACATCCTTATGAAAAAGGAGATACGTGTTATGCATATATCAAAGAATTCTGCAACTCAGATTGTTGAAGAAATTTCAAAACTTGTTAAACAGAATATTAATCTTATGGATGAGACAGGACATATAATTGCAAGTCGTGATAAATCCAGAATAGGGGATTTTCATTATGGTGCATATAAGATTATATCTGAAAATCTTGAGGAATATTATATTGATGAAGATGATTTATCAAAAGGCATAAAAAAAGGAATTAATCTTCCACTTGAACTTGATGGCGGAATAGTAGGAGTGATAGGAATGACAGGTGGATATGAAGAGGTTATAACGTCTGGAAAACTGTTAAAAAAGATGACGGAAATTCTTTTGATGGAGAGTCGTGCAAACTATAGACAGCTTATGAATAAGCGTGTAAGGAATGCTTTCTATGAAGAATGGCTTATAAATGGAGGATATAAGAATGCTGATTTAGAAGACCGTGGAATGGCTTTGGGAATAGATATTAATAAGCCAAGAAGAGTGTTTATTGCCAGCATAGATGAGTTGGACAACCTTAAAGATTCACAGCAGGGACAGTCTCAGATTGCAAAATTTGAGAATGATGTTGATGTATTTTTAAAGAGAAATAATTATAAAATGCATTTCAGGAACGCTTCAAGACAGATAATAATCATAGATAATATGGATACAGAAGATGTGGTTAAATTTGCAGAAGAGCTGGCAGGATATGTGTGGGAAAAAGATAAGTTTGAACTGAATATTGGTATAGATTCAGCTCAAAGCTATGATATGCATGAAGCTTATGTTGAAGCACATAGGGCATGGACGGCTGCAGCTGAAAAACATGAACAGATTATATGCTATGAGGATATTAGTCTTGAACTTTTAATAAGCAATGTACCGACAGAGATTAAGCTTGAATATTTAAAGAAGGTATTCAAAGATATGGATTATAATGATATATGTGAAAATATTGCGTTGATGAAAGCGTATTTTAATGCACAGGGATCAATACAGAAAGCAGCAGACAATCTGTATATTCATAAGAATACATTACAATACAGAATATCAAAACTGAAAGAAATAACAGGACTTGATGTCAGGAAACCAACAGAAAGTCCAGCGTTGTATCTGGCATACATAATTACTGATGAATTAATTAATGAAAAATATGATTTACCATTATTGTTACATAATACAAAATAAAAATGATATTATGTGCTGTGTAACATTTTGCTATTGAACTTTACATGCTATTATTGTGTCATACAAAGCACAAAGATTTGTGCAAACCGTACAACAATAAAATAGAAATGAGGTGTTTTTATGACAGGAGTAGCATTGATAATTGCATTTGTCTTGGCTATCATTGTGATGATAGTTGCAATTTCTAAGTTTAAGGTTCATCCTTTCTTAGCAATTATGGCGGTATCACTTATTCTTGCAATGTTGGCAGGGATTCCATTTGTTGATACTGTAAAACCAGACGGAACGAAGGTGTCTGGAATTCCAACAGTTATAGGAGCTGGATTCTCAGGTACATTCAGCAGCATCGGTATTGTTATTATATTAGGTGCATTGATTGGATCGGTACTTGAAAAAACAGGAGCAGCATTGAAGCTGGCAGATATGGTAATTAAGGTAGTAGGAAAGAAAAGACCAGAACTTGCAATAGAGCTTATGGGCTGGGTTGTTTCAATTCCTGTGTTTTGTGACAGTGGTTTTGTAATTCTTAATCCAATAAGAAAAGCACTTGTAAAAAGAACAGCAGTTTCAAGTGTAGCAATGACAGTAGCACTTTCAGCAGGACTTTATATTTCTCATGTGTTTATTCCACCAACACCAGGTCCGATAGCAGCTGCTAATACACTTGGAGTTGGAGATAATCTTTTACTTGTAATGGGACTTGGTGTTGCATGTTCAATATTTCCTCTTATTGCAGGTCTTGTATATGCTAAGTTTATTGGAAAGAGAGTAAAGAGTGCTGATGAAGTAACAGACAATGGAGAGGTTACTAAGACATATGAAGAATTAGTTGCAGAGTATGGAAAGCTTCCTAATGGATTTAATGCGCTGGCTCCAATTCTTGTACCAATCATTCTTATGGCACTTGGTTCAATTTCATCAATGGCTGGCTGGACAGGTGCGCTTGATACAGCATGCCAGTTCCTTGGTAAACCAATAATTGCTCTTGCTGTTGGTACAATATTTGCAGTAATCCAGCTTGCAACGGCACATAAGATGTCCGATTTTTACAATATTACCAATGAGACATTAAAGACAGTTGGTCCTATACTTTTTGTAACAGCAGCTGGTGGTGTGTTAGGAAAGGTAATTTCATCAAGCTCAATGGTTGCATTTATTACACAGCATGCAGAAGTGCTTTCAGCAGTTGGAATATTCTTCCCATTCCTTCTTGCAGCAATATTAAAGACAGCACAGGGTTCTTCGACGGTTGCAATTACAACTACAGCAGGTATCATTGCTCCACTGCTTGGAGCACTTGGACTTGCATCACCTGTTAAGACAGTGCTTTGTGTAATGGCTATAGGCGCTGGTGCCATGACAGTATCACACGCTAACGACTCATACTTCTGGGTAGTTACTAATTTTGGTGACATGAATCCTGAACAGGGATATAAGACACAGACAGTGTGCACATTAATAATGGGTATTGCAGCAATGGTTGAAATATTTATTCTTTCATTAATTTTATAATATAAATGTTACATAATGCGGCTATACTTATGAGAACTATATGGACTTATCAGTATGGTCGCATTATTATATAAAAGAAAGATTATAATAACAATACATTTAGAACAATATCAGGAGGATTATATATGGTTATAGGCTTTGTTGGATTGGGAATAATGGGAAAACCGATGGCAAAGAATCTTTGCAGAGCTGGATATACATTGATTGTTAATGACCATCATAAGGAAAATGTCGATGAACTTGTACAGGCAGGTGCGAGAAGTGGTGATTTAAAACAGATTGGCACGGAGAGTGATGTGGTTATAACAATGCTTCCAAACAGTCCTCAGGTAAAGGATGTAATGCTCGGGGAAAATGGTATTGCGGGTTATATGAAAAAAGGAACATGTTTTATAGACATGAGTTCAATTAATCCTGTCGACAGCAGATATATTGGTGATGTATTAAAAGAAAAAGGAATTGATATGCTTGATGCACCTGTGTCAGGAGGAGAACCTAAAGCAATAGATGGAACAGTTGCATTTATGGTTGGTGGAGATGAGAAAACATTTGATAAGTATAAACAGATTCTTACACATATGGGTTCATCAGTTACAAGATGTGGTGAACTTGGAGCTGGAAATACAACAAAACTTGCCAATCAGATAATTGTTGCATGTAATATCCAGGCAGTTTCTGAAAGCTTCATTCTGGCAAAAAAAGCCGGAGTAGATCCTGAGTGTGTATTTGAGGCAATAAAAGGCGGACTAGCAGGGTCTACTGTTATGAATGCCAAAGTTCCAATGATGATAGAGGACAATGCTGAACCAGGATTCAGAGTAGATTTACATATTAAAGATTTGAATAATGCACTTGAGTGTGCTCATAGTGTTGGAGCTCCAGTACCGATGACGGCACAGGTTCAGGAAATAATGCAGTATCTGCATAATAATGGAGATGGAAGCAGCGACCACAGTGCAATTATACATTATTATGAAAAACTGGCAGACACAAAATTATAAATGTTGTTGACAGGTTATTATAATGTCAGGAAGGAGAATCTTATGAATAAAGAATTAAGAGCGGTTGCAGATAATATAATTGATGCGGCAATTAAAGCAGTTCTTCCGGATGAAGCAGTTAAGAAAACACTTAAAGACAGGAAATTTGATGGAAAAGTTATTCTTGTAGCAGTAGGAAAAGCCGCATGGCAGATGGCAAAGGCGGCAAGTGACTGTCTGGGAGACAGAATAAATGAAGGAATTGTAATAACGAAGTATGGACATGTAAAAGAGCCGATTGAAAGAATAGAATGTTTTGAGGCAGGCCACCCTGTTCCGGATGAGAATTCATTTAAAGCAACACAGGCAGTTATTGAGATGGTAAGCGGACTCAATAAGAATGATACAGTGCTTTTTCTTCTTTCAGGTGGAGGAAGTGCTTTATTTGAGAAGCCGAAGATTACAGGAGAAGAATTGCAGGATATAACTAATCAGTTACTTGCATGCGGCGCAGATATTGTTGAGATTAATACGATAAGAAAACGCTTATCAGAAGTAAAGGGCGGACGGTTTGCAAAGTTATGTGAACCGGCGCATGTATTATCAATAGTATTATCAGATATACTTGGTGACCCACTGGATATGATTGCTTCAGGTCCGGCATGTGCAGATACAACAACATGTGAAGAAGCATGGCACATTGTAGAAAAATATAATCTTAATATAAGTGAAGATATAAAAAAGCTGATGGATATTGAGACACCGAAGAAACTGGATAATGTAACAACTTTTATTAATGGAAGTGTGCGTGAATTATGCAGTGCAGTATCAAGGGAATGTTCAAAGTATGGATATGAACCAGTAATGCTTACTGACCAGCTATGCTGTCAGGCAAAAGAAGCCGGAAGTTTTCTTGCATCTATAGCAAAGACACATTGTAAGTCAGGAAAGAAGCTGGCATACATAGCAGGCGGAGAAACTGTTGTTAATATTACCGGACATGGTAAAGGCGGAAGAAATCAGGAAATTGCATTATCGGCAGCGGAAGGTATTAAGGGAATGTCAAATGCAGCAGTATTCAGTATAGGCAGCGATGGAACAGACGGACCTACGGATGCGGCAGGTGGATATAGCGATGGTGATACAGCAGGAGTTTTAAAGAATAAAGGAATAGATATATTTGAAGTGCTTAAGAATAATGATGCTTATAATGCTTTGAAACTAACAGAGGGGCTTATTATAACAGGACCTACGGGAACAAATGTTAATGATGTTTCTGTGCTGCTTATATCAGATTGATAAGGTACATAAAGCGATAAAAATATATAATTTAATTATTTATTATAGTGTAAAGCCAGTATTTTGCTGGCTTTATATTTTTTTAATAAATTCATTAGCACTCACCTCTTGACAGTGCTAACAACGAGATGTATAACATCAATTGTAAGAGGAAAACAATAAATAAACAGTGAAGTTAAGACTTCATTGCAGCAGAAGGAGGTAATCGTATGAACATTAATAAATTTACACAGAAGTCTATTGAGGCTGTTAATCAGTGCGAGAAGATTGCCTACGATTATGGTAATCAGGAGATTGATCAGGAGCATTTTCTGTACAGTCTCTTAACTATAGAAGATAGTCTTATCGCGAGCCTGATAGAGAAGATGGGAATTGATAAGGATGCATTTATAAAGAATATTGAGACTATGCTTAGCCAGAAGAATAAGGTTTCAGGAAATGTACAGCTTTATGTAAGCAATGATCTTAATAAGGTTTTAGTAAATGCAGAAGATGAAGCAAAGAGAATGGGCGATGCGTATGTTTCTGTTGAGCATCTTATGCTTGCAATGATTGCAGCACCTAACAAGGGCATAAAGCAGCTTTTTAAGACATATGGAATTAACAGGGAAACATTTTTATCAGCTCTTGCCACAGTAAGAGGCAATCAGAGTGTTACTTCAGATAATCCGGAGGCAACTTATGATACTCTTAGCAAATATGCTACTGACCTTGTAGAAAGAGCTAAGGATGGAAAGCTTGATCCGGTTATCGGCAGAGATAATGAAATAAGAAATGTAATAAGAATCCTTTCCCGTAAGACTAAGAACAATCCGGTTCTTATTGGTGAGCCTGGTGTTGGTAAAACAGCAGTTGTTGAAGGACTTGCACAGAGAATTGTGAGAGGTGATGTTCCAGAAGGCTTAAAGGATAAGAAGCTTTTTGCACTGGATATGGGCGCACTTGTTGCAGGTGCAAAGTATCGTGGTGAATTTGAGGAAAGACTTAAGGCTGTACTTGATGAGGTTAAGAAATCTGAAGGCCAGATAATTCTGTTTATTGATGAAATTCACACTATTGTCGGTGCAGGTAAGACAGAAGGTGCTATGGACGCAGGTAATATGTTAAAACCAATGCTTGCCCGTGGTGAACTTCATTGTATAGGTGCTACAACTCTTGATGAGCACAGAGAGTATATTGAGAAAGACCCGGCACTTGAAAGACGTTTCCAGCCGGTTATGGTTGATGAACCTACAGTTGAGGATACTATCTCAATTCTTAGAGGTCTTAAGGACAGATACGAAGTGTTCCATGGAGTTAAGATTACAGATGGCGCACTTGTAAGTGCAGCTACTTTGTCAGACAGATACATTTCAGACAGATTTCTGCCAGATAAGGCTATAGACCTTGTAGATGAAGCATGTGCAATGATTAAGACTGAACTTGATTCAATGCCGGCAGAACTTGATGAGAAGAGAAGAAAGATTATGCAGCTTGAGATTGAGGAGGCTGCCCTTAAGAAGGAGACTGATAATCTTAGTAAGGAAAGACTTGATGCATTACAGAAAGAATTGTCAGAATTAAGGTCTGATTTCAATATCCAGAAAGCTAAATGGGACAGCGAGAAATCTTCTGTTGATCAGGTAAGTAAGTTAAAGGAAGAGATTGACCAGATTAATACCCAGATAGCACAGGCTAAGAGAGAATATGATCTTAATAAGGCAGCAGAGCTTCAGTATGGTAAGCTTCCACAGGCACAGAAGGCTTTGGAAGAAGCTGAAAAGAAGTCAAGTAACAGAGATATGAGCCTTGTCCATGAAAGTGTTACAGAGGAAGAGATTGCTAAGATTATATCAAGATGGACTGGTATTCCGGTTAGCAAGTTAAGTGAGTCTGAAAGACAGAAAACTCTTAATCTTGATGAACAGCTCCACAAGAGAGTTATCGGTCAGGATGAAGGTGTTACTAAGGTAACAGAGGCAATCATAAGGTCTAAGGCTGGTATTAAAGACCCGACTAAGCCAATTGGTTCATTCCTGTTCTTAGGACCTACAGGTGTAGGTAAGACAGAGCTTGCAAAGGCACTGGCTGAGAGTCTGTTTGATGATGAATCTAATATAGTAAGACTTGATATGTCCGAGTATATGGAGAAGTATTCAGTATCCAGACTTATCGGAGCGCCTCCAGGATATGTAGGTTATGATGAAGGTGGACAGCTTACAGAAGCTGTAAGAAGAAAACCATATTCAGTTGTTCTTTTTGATGAAGTTGAGAAAGCACATCCAGATGTATTTAATGTCCTCTTACAGGTACTTGATGATGGCCGTATCACTGATTCACAGGGAAGAACTGTGGATTTTAAGAACACTATAATCATAATGACAAGTAACATTGGTTCTTCATATCTGCTTGAAGGCATCAATCCTGATGGCTCAATTAAGCCAGAGGCAGAGGAAGCTGTTATGGGTGATTTAAAGAATCATTTCAGACCTGAATTCCTTAACCGTCTTGATGAGATAATTATGTTCAAGCCTCTTACTAAGGATAATATCAGCAATATTATCAATCTTCTTGTTGCAGATGTTAACAAGAGACTTGCAGATAAAGAGCTTGAGATTGTTCTTACAGATGCAGCCAAGGATTTCATAGTTGAAAACGGATTTGACCCAATGTATGGTGCAAGACCGCTTAAGAGATATGTCCAGAAGACAGTTGAGACACTGGCAGCCAAGTTAATACTTGCAGGCAATATCAATACAGGGGATGATATTGTTATTGACCTTGTAGATGGAAAGCTGACAGCCAGAGCCGCCGCGAGGGCTGTTGAGGGATAAGGCCTGATATTGAAATAAAAGCCTACTAAACTATTGTGTAATGCAAGTTTAGTAGGCTTTTTGAAAGCAAACCAGCAATTTATTCTTTGAATTTCTGACAGCATGCTTTATAAGCAAACCGCAATTGCGGTATTGACAAAAACTTATATTAATTGTATATTAAAAATGATTTATGGTTAAAGATTCATGACAGACTGCTTGTATGTGAATGAAAGAGAAAGATATAACACAAAAGGTACTGGAAGATAATAATGATATATTTGCGGATATTGTTAATGTACTGTTATTTGATGGGGAGTCGGAGGTTGAAGAGAATGAACTTGTTAATACGACAGTTCACTCACAATATAAGGCTGAAGATGGAAAAGTTCATGAACAGGAACGCGATATTGCTAAGTATTGGAAAAGAGGAGGTACAGACATAGTCCTGTATGGCATAGAGAATCAGACAAAGGTTGAGAAAAGAATGCCAGCAAGGATATCGGGATATGAAGGTGCTTCATACAGAGGACAATATGATAAGAAAACAATAGTGCCGGTAATAACGATGGTGCTGTATTATGGTACAGACAGAAAATGGACAGCACCAAAGAATCTTAAGTCTCTGATTAAAGTTCCGGATAATCTGGATAAGTATGTTAATGACACTAAAGCTAATGTATTTGAGATAGCGTGGCTGACAGATGAACAGATAGCAAAGTTTACAAGTGATTATAAGATAGTTGCTAATTTCTTTGTGAACAAGAGAAAGAACAAAGATTACATACCAGATGATAAGACAACAATTAAGCACGTGGATGAGATACTAAAGTTTTTATCAGTTATGACAGGGGATAACAGATATGAAGAGATATTGTCAGATAAGGAAGGGGTGAGCAATATGTGTGATGTAGCGCAGAGGCTTGAAGACAGGGGAATTGAGAAAGGACTTCAGAAGGGAAGAGAAGAAGGACTTAGTCTTGGCGGCAACCAGATGATATATTCACTGGTCGAAGATAAGAGCATAAGTATGGAAAAGGGTGCACAAAAGCTTGGAATAAGTGTAGAAAAGCTGCGAGCTAATATGATTAATGCGGGATACAAGTGTCCGGATATGGAGTGATAGCTGACAATATAATATATAAAGATAAAGCAATGCTGGGAAGAGTGGATACTGGCATTGCTTTTATTTTATGGAAAAGTCTGTTTCTGTTCAGGAACTTACTTCTGCGTGTTCCTATAAGAACAATAAATAATCAATCTATATAGGCAAATTTCAGGCAGAAATACATGAAATTGCAGGAATATACCTATCAGGCAGGCACGAGGAAGTTTATCTATAGGCAGATTGGAAGAAAAAGTGAATGTTGAATAAGGATTCTGCCTGGATATGTCCTATAAATCAAGTGATAATGCGACTACCTATAGGTATAATGAACAACGAATCAATAATCAGATTAAGACATATTACAGAACTAGATAAACTGGTTCTTTTCAGTATTATATTCATAATTAATTGTCTTTAACTTATCAGTTATCTCTTTTTCTGAAACCATATAAGATTTGCACAGTTCCTCTAATGTATTGTAATTGTCTCGAAGTTGTGTATTGACAAAGCTTAAAAGCATAACAGGGTCTTTAGGCATAGAAAAATCCTCCTTATATTGTGTTTTCAGTGATGGTTCTATTGTTGTACTATTTAGTACAGCATTAATATTTTCCCATATTAAGCATATTCTGTAAATGTAAGGCTTGTATATAAAATTGTATTAAAATAAATACATTTATGGTTGCACGAAAACGATTACTATGTTATAATTTTAACAAGCTAAGAAATATACTACTTAAATAACTGAATATTAAATTATGGAGGTTTTGTTATGGGAAAGAAATGGGTGTATTTGTTTACAGAGGGTAACGCAGATATGCGTGAGCTTCTTGGTGGTAAAGGTGCGAATCTGGCAGAGATGACTAATATTGGTCTTCCGGTTCCACAGGGGTTTACTATTACCACGGAAGCTTGTACCCAGTATTACGAGGATGGTAGAGAAATCAATGATGAGATCATGGGACAGATTAACGAACATATCGAGAAGATGGAACAGATTACAGGCAAGAAGTTTGGAGATATGGAGAATCCACTTTTAGTTTCTGTTCGTTCTGGAGCGAGAGCTTCTATGCCGGGTATGATGGATACTATTCTTAATCTTGGACTTAATGAGGATGTTGTTAATGTAATTGCACAGAAATCCGGCAATCCAAGATGGGCATGGGATTGTTATAGAAGATTTATCCAGATGTATTCAGATGTAGTTATGGAAGTTGGTAAGAAATATTTCGAAGAGCTTATTGACAAGATGAAGGATGAGAGAGGGGTTAAGCTTGATGTAGAGCTTACAGCAGATGATCTTAAGGAGCTTGCAACACAGTTTAAGGCTGAATATAAGTCTAAGATTGGCAAGGATTTCCCAGATGATCCTAAGGAACAGTTATACGGAGCTATAAAAGCTGTATTCCGTTCATGGGACAACCCAAGAGCTAATGTATACAGAAGAGATAATGATATTCCTTATTCTTGGGGAACAGCAGTTAATGTACAGTCTATGGCATTTGGTAATATGGGGGATGACTGTGGAACTGGTGTTGCATTTACAAGAGATCCTGCAACTGGTGCTAAAGGACTTTTTGGAGAGTTCCTTACTAACGCACAGGGTGAAGATGTTGTTGCCGGAGTAAGAACTCCAATGCATATTCAGGAAATGAGTGAGAAGTTCCCGGAAGCATTTGAGCAGTTTAAGGATGTGTGTGCAACTCTGGAAGAACATTACAGAGATATGCAGGATATGGAATTTACAGTAGAGCATGGCAAGCTGTTCATGTTACAGACACGTAATGGTAAGAGAACAGCACAGGCAGCATTAAAGATTGCATGCGACCTTGTAGATGAGGGGATGAGAACAGAGAAGGAAGCAGTTGCAATGATTGATCCTCGTAATCTTGATACACTTCTTCATCCTCAGTTTGATGCAGCTGCACTTAAGGCTGCAACTCCAGCAGGAAGAGGTCTTGGAGCATCTCCTGGCGCTGCATGTGGTAAGATTGTTTTCTCAGCAGAAGACGCAGAAGAGTGGAATGCAAGAGGAGAGAAGGTTGTTCTTGTAAGACTTGAGACATCGCCAGAAGATATTACAGGTATGAAGGCTTCACAGGGTATTCTTACTGTAAGAGGAGGTATGACAAGCCATGCAGCGGTTGTTGCAAGAGGTATGGGAACCTGCTGTGTATCTGGCTGTGGTGATATTGCAATGGATGAAGCTAATAAGAAGTTCACACTTGCAGGCAAGGAATACCATGAAGGAGATTATATATCTATTGATGGTACAACAGGCAACATATATGATGGACAGATTCCTACGGTTGATGCCAAGATTGCAGGAGAGTTTGAAAGAGTTATGGAGTGGGCAGACAAGTACAGAAAGTTAAAGGTTCGTACTAATGCAGATACTCCTAAGGATGCCAAGAAGGCAAGAGAACTTGGAGCAGAAGGTATAGGACTTTGCCGTACTGAGCATATGTTCTTTGAAGAGGACAGAATTGCAGCATTCAGAGAGATGATATGTTCTGATACTGTAGAAGAAAGAGAAGCAGCACTGGATAAGATTCTGCCATATCAGCAGGGAGATTTCGAAGCACTTTATGAGGCACTTGAAGGCAATCCGGTAACTATCAGATTCCTTGATCCACCTCTTCATGAATTTGTTCCTACAGAGGAAGAAGATATTAAGAAGTTAGCTGAATCACAGGGCAAGTCAGTAGAGACTATTAAGAATATTATTGCAAGTCTTCATGAGTTTAATCCAATGATGGGACACAGAGGATGCCGTCTTGCAGTAACATATCCAGAGATTGCCAAGATGCAGACAAGAGCTGTTATAAGAGCTGCAATCAATGTTAAGAAGGCACATCCTGACTGGAATGTTAAGCCGGAGATTATGATTCCGCTTATCTGTGAGGTTAAGGAATTAAAGTATGTAAAGAAGACTGTTGTTGAGACAGCAGATGAAGAGATTAAGGCAGCAGGAATCGACCTTGAATATGAGGTTGGTACTATGATTGAGATTCCAAGAGCTGCACTTACTGCTGATGAGATTGCCAAGGAAGCTGATTTCTTCTGCTTTGGTACTAACGATCTTACACAGATGACATTCGGATTCTCAAGAGATGACGCTGGTAAGTTCCTTAATGCATACTATGAATCTAAGATATTTGAGAATGATCCATTTGCAAAGCTTGACCAGAATGGTGTAGGTAAGCTTATGGAGATGACAATAAAGCTTGGAAGACCGGTTAATCCGAATCTTCACATAGGTATCTGTGGAGAGCATGGTGGAGATCCTTCATCAGTTGCATTCTGCCACAAGATTGGTCTTGATTATGTGAGCTGCTCACCATTCAGAGTACCTATTGCAAGACTTGCTGCAGCACAGGCTGCGATTGCGGAAGAGAAATAATCCAATTTCTGACCATAACACGAGTTTCGGGGCATGGAAGGCGAAAGCTTTTCATGCCCCGAAATGTTTAAAATGGAATATTTTTTCATTGCCCTAAATCATAATATGTTCTATAATAATATGAAAATATATATTGATTGGAGCGTATTATGGAACAAAAGAAAATCGAACCTATTCGTGATGCCAGAAAGCTTGGTAAAGCGAAGATGCTGATTCTTGGTATTCAGCATATGTTTGCCATGTTTGGCGCAACTATTCTTGTACCTATTCTGGTATCAGGATATTTTCAGGCTGCCTGTGGTGAGGAACTTACCAGAGGTCTGTCTGTATCAGTAACACTTTTCTGTGCAGGCTTTGGTACATTGATATTCCACCTGTGTACTAAGTTCAAAGTACCTGCATTCTTAGGATCTTCCTTTGCATTTCTTGGTGGATTCTACACAGTAGCTAATCTTGACAGTGGTATGTATGCTGGAATGTCAGCTAATGATAAAGCTGCTTATGCATGTGGTGGTATATTTGTTGCCGGAATGCTTTACTTTGTACTTGCACTTATAATTAAGCTTGTTGGAGTCAACAGAGTTATGAAATTCCTTCCACCTGTAGTTACAGGACCTATCATTATATGTATTGGTCTTTCACTTGCAGGTTCAGCAATCACTAATGCATCAGCTAACTGGTTACTTGCATTTGTTGCACTTGCTGTAATTATTATATTCAATATATGGGGCAAGGGACTTTTCAAGATTATCCCTATTCTTATGGGTGTAGTAATTTCATATGTATTTGCACTTATTCTTAATGCATGCGGAGTACATAATCCTGATGGTTCAGCGATACTTAATTTCTCATCAATTGCATCTGCTTCATGGGTAGGAATTCCGAAGTTCCAGTTTATGAAATTTGATGTTACATCAATCCTTGTTATGGCACCGATTGCTATTGCAACAATGATGGAGCATATCGGAGATATGTCAGCTATTTCAGCTACAGTTGAAGAAAACTACTTAGCAGATCCGGGACTTCACAGAACACTTATCGGTGATGGTGTTGCAACAGCATTTGCAGGAGCAATTGGAGGTCCGGCTAATACTACATATGGTGAGAACACAGGAGTTCTTGAACTTTCTAAGGTATATGACCCAAGAGTAATCAGGATTGCAGCAGTATTTGCAATTATACTTTCATTCATACCTAAGTTTTCATCAGTTATATCAACTATGCCAACAGCAATTATCGGTGGTATATCATTCATGCTTTACGGTATGATTTCAGCTATCGGTGTAAGAAATGTTGTTGAGAACAAGGTTGACCTTACTAAGTCAAGAAATCTTATTATTGCAGGTGTTATATTTGTATGTGGTTTAGGCTTCGGTGATGGACTTACATTTACAATCGGTGGAACATCTATAACACTTACAGCACTCGCAATTGCTGCTATAGCAGGTATTCTTCTTAATGCTATATTACCTGGTAATGATTATGAATTCGGTAAGAATCCAGCAGGTGACAGCAGCCGTGGAGTTTATGTTATGAATACAGACTCTGATGAGGAAAAGCCAGAAGAGGCAGAGTAAATACATTGAGTAATTATATTATATAATTTGGAGGTACTTTATAATGATGGATTTTGAGAATGAGAAGAATATAACTATATTTACACATCCGCTTATCCAGCATAAGATTTCAATTCTTAGAGATAAGAAAACAGGAACTAATGAATTCAGAAAGCTTGTTGAAGAAATAGCTATGCTTGAAGGTTTTGAGGCTTTATCAGACCTTCCAACAGAAGATGTTGAGATTGAGACACCTATTGAAACTTGTATGACACCTATGATTTCAGGCCGTAAGCTTGCAATTGTTCCTATTTTAAGGGCAGGTCTTGGAATGGTTCCTGGTGTACTTTCACTTGTACCAACTGCTAAGGTTGGACATATCGGAATGTACCGTAATGAAGAGACACATGAGCCGGTACCATATTACTGCAAGCTTCCACATCCAATTGAGGAAAGAACTATTGTTGTAACAGATCCGATGCTTGCAACAGGTGGTTCGGCAGTTGATGCAATTGACCAGATAAAGAAGGTTGGCGGAAAGCAGATTAAGTTCATGTGTATCATAGCTGCCCCAGAGGGAGTTGAAAAGCTTCATAAGGCGCATCCAGATGTTCAGATATACATTGGACATCTTGACAGAGAGCTTAACGCAGATGCTTATATTTGCCCAGGACTTGGGGATGCCGGAGACCGAATCTTCGGAACTAAGTAAATAATTATGGGCATGTAATTGCTTTGCGTTAAGAGATATGATAGTGTGTAAAATGCGGCTCCCAACGGGAGCCGTTTTTGTAACTTATATTATTTAATTAAGGAGATTTCGATGAGCAAGGAGGAAAACAGAAAGAATTTTTTTAAATATGTATCGCAGAATATTCTCGGAATGATAGGGTTTTCATGCTACGTTCTTGCTGACTCGTATTTTATATCTATAGCAAAGGGAGCAGACGGACTTACAGCATTAAATCTTGTTATGCCATTATATAGTATAATATTCTCAATTGGTGAGATGATTGGTGTTGGTTCAGCTATAAGGTATGCAATCAGTAAGATTAAAAAAGATGCAGATGCAGATGACTATTTCTGGAATGCATTAATATGGTGTATATTGTCAAGCATGCTATTCGTTTTTGCCGGAATATTCTTTTCGGCAGATATCATGCGTGTTCTAGGAGCTGATGAACATATTGTGGCAGTTGGGAATAATTATACTAAGATATTCATGTGTTTTGCACCGATGTTTATGTGTAACTATGTGACTAATGCATTTGTGAGAAATGACGGAGCCCCGGGAATTGCCATGAGTGCAACACTTTTTAGCAGTCTGTTTAATATAGTGTTTGACTATATTCTCATGTTCCCGATGAATCTGGGAATGGAAGGTGCAGCACTGGCAACAGCTTTGTCGCCGATTATAGGTATGGGAATATGCAGCATACATTTCTTCTCTAAGAAAAGCAGTGTCAGGCTTGTTGTGTGTAAGCCTTCAGTAAGAAAACTTGTGGCAGGAAGCCAGCTTGGTGTATCGGCATTTGTAGGAGAGATGTCGTCAGCGGTCATTACACTTGCTTTTAATTTCGTAATACTTAAACTGGCTGGTAATGTCGGAGTAGCTGCATACGGAGTTGTGGCTAATATTGCAATTGTTACAACTGCGGTATTTAATGGTGTTGCACAGGGAAGTCAGCCACTTATAAGCAGTTGTTTCGGCAGGGGAGACAAGGATGGATGTACACAGTTAAAACGAATGGGATATACAACAGCATTTGTACTTGCAGCGGTTATGTATAGTATATTGTTTATATTTGCAGGACAGTTTGTCGCAGTGTTTAACAGTGAAGGTTCAGAAATGTTAAGGCTTTACGCAACAGAAGGCGTTAAGTTATATTTTATTGGAATATTCTTTGCGGGAATTAATATTGTAGGTGGCGGTGCATTCAGTGCAACAGAGGATGCGTTTAAAGCGGCAGTTGTTTCTGTGGCAAGAGGATTTGTGCTGATTTTAGGTGCAGTTTTTGTAATGTCAGCACTTTTTGGAATGACAGGAGTATGGCTTGCGTATGCTGTTGCTGAGGGAATAACAACATTTATAATGCTTGTAATGGTGCTAAGAGTGTGATAGAATATTTGCGGACAAAATTATCCCAGAGATTGGGAAAATATGAAAGGAGTCTATATAATTATGAGCAATATTGCAGACAAATTTGAAGAACTTGGAGTAATTCCAGTAGTAGTATTGAATGATGCTAAAGATGCACTTCCATTAGCTGAGGCTTTAGTTAAGGGTGGTCTTCCTTGTGCAGAGGTTACATTCCGTACAGCAGCAGCTGAGGAATCTATCCGTCTTATGCATGAAGCATATCCAGATATGGTACTTGCAGCAGGTACAGTACTTACAACAGAGCAGGTTGACAGAGCTGTAGCAGCTGGTGCTTCAGTTATCGTAAGCCCAGGATTTGATCCAGAAATCGTTGATTACTGTATTTCTAAGAACATTCCTGTTATGCCAGGTATCGTTACACCTTCAGAGCTTGCTCAGGCTGTTAAGAGAGGCCTTACAAGAGTTAAATTCTTCCCAGCTACAGCTGCAGGTGGAATTAAGATGATCAAGGCTATGTGCGCAGCTTACACTAATGTAAGAATCATGCCTACAGGTGGTATCAACACAGCTAACCTTGAGGAATTCTTATCATGCGATAAGATCTTCTGCTGTGGTGGATCATGGATGGTTAAGGGTGATATGATTAAGGCAGGAGAATTTGACAAGATTAAGGATATGACAGCAGAGGCTGTTGCTCTTGTTAAGAAGATTCGTGGCTAATCACCAGTGATTGTTAATATCAAAGATACATATAAACCCCGTATTCTGTTTTGCAGGATACGGGGTTTTGTACGTATATTATGTTTTTTAGTGAATTACAGATTAGAAAAAATATTGTCAATTTCTTCATGGGGAAGTACAAGGGCAAATCTTACATGACCTTCTCCAAGGCTTCCGAAGCTGCTTCCTGGTGTACATAAAACACCAGTCTTATTAAGAAGTTCCATAACATAATCAGCTGAATTGGTATAGCCGTCAGGAATGGCAGCCCATACAAACATTGTGCCTTTAACATCAGCAGGTTTAAGTCCAAGCTTCTTAATTCCGGCAACGAGAGCATTTCTTCTTAACTCATATTCAGCACGGTTGTCAGCGACATATCCTTGCGGACCGTTAAGTGCAGCAACAGCAGCTTTCTGATATATAAAACTTGTTCCATAGTCGAATTGTGAGCGGACAGTTTTGAATTTGCTTACGATTTCACGGTTTCCGATAAGAAATGAAAGGCGCAGACCAGTAAGATTATAAGTTTTAGAAAGAGAGTTGAATTCAACTCCAACTTCCATAGCACCTTCGTGGCTTAAGAAAGAGCCACCAATCTGTCCGTCATATATAATCTCAGAATATGCGTTGTCGTGAATAATAATGATGTTATATTTCTTGGCAAATGCGATGAGTTTATCGTAGAATTCATCAGGTGCAGTAGCACATACAGGATTCAGTGGATAAGATACAACCATCATTTTGGCTTTTTTTGCAGTATCTTCATCGATAGAATCAAAATCTATAAGATAATCATTCTCTGGGAGAAGATTGTAATAAGCAATCTGTGCGTCACACAGGAATGGTCCAATCTCGAATATAGGATATCCCGGATTAGGAACTAAGCATAAATCACCAGGGTTGCACAAAGCAAGGGCAATATGAGCCATGCCTTCCTGGGTTCCGAATACAGAGGCGACTTCATCAGGTGTGATAACGGTGTTGTAACGGCGTTTGTACCATTTGCATACAGCGTCAAGCAATTCATCAGTATCACCAAGTGAGTACTTGTAATTCTCAGGGTCAAGTGCTGCCTCAGAAACAACCTTCATAACAGATTCATCAGGCTTGAAATCAGGAGTTCCTACAGTAAAGTTATATACCGGCTTTCCCTGTGCAAGTCTGTCATTCTTTTTCTGATTAAGTATATTAAAAATGTTGCTGCCAAAGCGGTCAGCTCTCTTAGAAAATTCAATATTCATATGTATACTCCATTTCTTTAAATGCGTATCTGCATGCATTTTATTCAGACCCGAAATATAGAAAAATTTCAAGCCTATCGAATAAGATACTAGCATAATTAACAAAAGTCAATTTTAAGGTGTATTTTTTGGTGAAAATGTGATAGTTTTATATATGTAAGTAGAAATAAATAAGATATGGCGGTCTGCAAATGTTACATACAGGAACATTAAACGGTAGAATGCAGACAGAAAGGAAAGGTAGAAGATATGTCAGTACAGGATTATCTTAGTGCAGTAAAGATTGGTAAAAAAGAATATCATGCGTGTGTAAATAAGGGTACATACCCATATCTTCCGGTTTTGGAGGATATTATTGATGAAAACAGTATTGACAGAGAAGTTAGTCTTGGAAGTGACCAGATTCCGTTAAGACTTGTGGTTGGAACATGTACAGCAGGTAGAACTACTGCATTTGCAGACAACTTCATGCCTATACTTGACTGGGGAACAGAATTTTCAGCAAAGTGGGCTTCGCTTAGCGACAGTCAGGTGAATGAAGGAATAAGAGACGATATTAAAGTATATGAGTACATGAATAAGTTCTATGTGCTTGAAGGTAATAAAAGAGTCAGTGTACTTAAATATTTTAAGGCGGTGACAGTAAGTGCACAGGTTATAAGAAAGATACCTAAATACAGTGATGATCCTGATGTTAAGATATATTATGAATTCATGGATTTTTATAAATCTACCAAGTTAAACGATATATATTTCAGTAAAGAGGGCAGTTTTACAACTCTTATGGAGCTGGTTGGAATTACACCAGGAGAACCAATGGATGAGGATGATAAGAAAGACCTTGTTTCGTGCTATCTTAATTTCAGGCTTGCTTATGAATCAAGAGGAGGGGATAAGTTTGATTTCCCAACAGGAGATTCATTTTTACGCTTCATTCATATTCACGGATATGATGCTGTTAAGAAGATGACTAAGTCTGAAATGGCAAAGAATGTCGCCAAGACATGGGCTGAATTCGAGCTTCTTGATGACAACAGCGAAGTGGAACTTAAGATGACGCCGGCAGCAGCACCTAAGAAGAATATATTAAGCTATCTGCTTCCAATGGGTGGAGGAGTTAAGAAGCTTAAGGTTGGATTTGTGTATGAAAAGACACCGCAGGATTCAGAGTGGTGTTATACACATGAGCTTGGAAGACAGTATATTGATGATACATTTGGTGACCAGATAGAAACATATGTTGAGGAGAATGTGATACCGGAGCAGAATGATGAGGCGGCAATTAACAGACTTATAGAGAAAGGATGTGACCTTATATTCGTGACATCTTCGGCGATGAATATGGCTGGACTTAAAGCTGCAATAGCACATCCGTCAGTAAAGATTCTTGATTGTTCTCTTAACATTTCACATAAATATATCAGGTCATATTATGCAAGAATGTTTGAAGCAAAGTTTATAACAGGGATTATTGCAGGTTCACTGGCTGATGACGATAATGTTGGTTATATAGCTGATAATCCGGTTTATGGGGCATGTGCGAATATAAATGCATTTGCATTGGGAGTAAAGTTTGTTAATCCAAGAGCCAAGGTTTACCTTGAATGGAACAGTATTAAGGATAATGATTCAGAGGAAAATCTTGCTAAGAAGAATATAAGCATTATTTCTAATCAGGATATGATTACTCCGGGCAAGAGTAAGAGAAAGTTCGGGTTGTATAAAGCGAGTGATTCGGATAAGCACCTGGCTATGCCTGTATGGCACTGGGGAGTTTTTTATGAAAAGCTTATACAGAGCATTATGAGTGGTTCATGGAGTAAGGATGAGGACGGCGATAATGTAAAAGCACTTAATTACTGGTGGGGAATGTCGGCAGGAGTTGTTGATCTTATATATTCAGAGAGTCTGCCATCAGCAACTAAGAGACTTGTAAAGCTCTTTGAGAAAGAACTTAAGGAAGCAAGGTTTAGAGTGTTTGAGGGTGAATTAAAAGATCAGCAGGGTAATATAAGGGTTGAAGAAGGGAAGCTTATTGATCCGGAACATATAATTACTATGGACTGGCTGCTTGATAATGTGGTTGGCAGACTGCCTCGGTATGATGAACTTACAGATAATGCTAAATTAAAAATGGCACTTCAGGGTGTTGTCAAAGAAGAAGAATAGAAAGCATGCTGCCTGCAGTGGTGGCTGGGGAATTATTAATGAAAATACTTGTGTTAGCTGATGTTGAATCAAAGTACTTATGGGATTATTTCGAAAAGGAAAAATTGGAAGGTATAGATCTTATACTTTCAGCAGGGGATTTAAAGCCCCAGTATCTGTCGTTTCTTGCATCATTTTCAAAAGTACCTGTTCTTTATGTGCATGGCAATCATGATGACTGTTATGATATACAGCCACCGGATGGATGCATTGATATAGAGAATAAGATATATGTGTATAAAGGTGTCCGTATTATGGGACTTGGTGGTTCTATACGCTATAAGAAGGGAAAGAACCAGTATACACAGAAAGAGATGAACCACAGAATTAATAAAATGTGGCTTTCGATAAAGAAAAATAAAGGTTTTGATATACTGCTTACACATTCTCCGGCAGCGGGAATAGGTGACGGACCTGACGAACCGCATAAGGGTTTTGAGGGCTTTAATTATCTGTTGGAAAAATATAAGCCTAAGTATTTTATCCATGGTCATATCCATAGGAGCTACCAGATGAAGTTTAAGCAGGAATATGAGTATAATGAGAATACTAAGATAATTAATGGGTATGAGAGATATATATTTGAATATCCGGATGTTTAATCTGCACCGTGGCATATTAGCTTACCAGCAAATGTGCTACGGTGTTTTACATATTTTTGACATATTTTCACATGAAATACATAAAAATTATGAATATGGTACCTATTTCCTACTTAACATACATGTACTTTTTGAGTAAAAATTGCTAATATAACGACATAAACCCTTGCTGGTTAAAGCAAAATGCACAAAAAAATGTATTGAGGAGGAAAAGCAAAACATGAAAGCTATTATTAGCAAAGCAGCCCGTAGAAAATGGGCATGGGTACTTGCATTGGTTATGATTGTGAGTATCGTGATTCCTACATCACTTCTTACAGCGAAGGCGGATGTTGGAACAGTTAAATTTATTGATGGTGCGGCAGGATGGTTAGAGTCAGCATATGCACAGTGGGCCATTGATAATCAGGCAGAAGGATATACAGCATATATCAAGAAAGCCAGCCAGTCAGATTCTGCTTATGCAAGAATCGACAATGAACTTATCAGAAAGTATAAGAACTACTACAGGGTTGATGCAGTAGGACTTGCGGCAGGTGACTATGTTATTAAGGTAGTTCCTGTAAAGAACGGAAAGGAAGTTACTGACAAAGCACAGGTTACTAAGACACTCAATGTAAGTTCTTATGACAGATCCGGATTTGCATTTTCATCTGAATCAAAATATAAAACAGGTTCAGGTGCTTACAATGAGAATGGAACACTTAAGAAAGATGCAATTGTTCTTTATGTTACTAACGATAATGCAAAGACAATTAAGGCATCAGTAAAAGAGGCAAAGGGAGAGAAGGAATATACAGGTCTTCAGACAATAATTGATGCATATACAAAAAGTGCTAGCAAGGGGATAGAAACAAGAGCACTTGATGTTCGTGTAATCGGATGTGTTACAGATACTGCAATGGATAAGTTTTCAAGTTCATCTGAGGGAGTACAGATTAAAGGAGCTAGTGCTTATTCAAATCTTAATATGACAATAGAGGGTATCGGAGATGATGCAACAATCAATGGATTCGGTTTCCTCTTAAGAAATGCAGGAAATGTTGAGATGAGAAATTTCTCAATTATTAATTTCATGGATGATGGTATTTCTCTCGATACAGCAAACTGCAATGTATGGATTCACAATGTTGATCTGTACTATGGTAAAGCAGGTGGGGATGCTGACCAGGCAAAGGGTGACGGTTCAATTGACATTAAAGGTAATTCACAGTATATAACAGTTTCATATGTACATTTTTATGACTCAGGTAAGTGCTCATTATGTGGAATGAAGAGTGAGTCTGGTCCTAACTATATTACATATCATCATAACTGGTTTGATCATTCTGATTCAAGACATGCAAGAGTAAGAACAATGTCAGTGCATATGTATAACAACTACTATGATGGCAATGCAAAGTATGGTGCTGGTTCAACAATGGGTTCTTCATTATTCATACAGAATAACTATTTTAGAAACTGTAAGAATCCAATGCTTTCATCTAATCAGGGAACAGATGCACTTGGTGAGGGTACATTCTCAGGTGAGAACGGTGGTATCATTAAAGCATATGGAAATGTTATCGTAGGTGCACAGAAGATTATCTATGCAAATGCTGTTTCAGAAACAGGTGATTCTGCAAATGCGGCATCATTTGATGCATACCTTGCAAAGTCAGCAGATGAGAAAGTTCCATCTTCATATAAGACTGTAGCAGGTGCAACATCTTATGATAACTTTGATACAACTAAGGATCTCGGAGTTAAATCAGGAAGTCTTAATAATGCAGAAGATGTACCTTCAGTAGTAACATCTGCAAAGGGAGCAGGAAGCCTTGGTGGTGGAGTGATTTCATGGACATTCTCTGATAAAGATGATTCTGTATATGCCATAGATAAGGAATTAAAGGCAACAGTTACTAATTACAAGAATACAGACCTTGTTTCTGTAGGTGGTACTAATGCGAAGATTGTTTCACCAGATCCAACAACAGAAGAGACTAAGGCAACAGAGAGTACAACAAAAGCTACACAGGCAACAACTAAGGAAACACAGACAACAACAAAAGCAACACAGGCAACAACTAAATCAACAGAAAGCGCAACAAAGGCAACTGAAAAGGAAACAACGGGTTCAGATGCAACAACATCATATGATAAGACAAGCCTTTCTTATTCAGGTGCGTATACAGATATCAGTAAGAAGAAAGATGCAGATTTCAAGAATGCAAAGTATGTATCATCTTCAAATGAAATTCTTAATGCAATCAGTTCAGCTAAGGCTGGTGATGTAATTATTGTAAAAGAGGGAACATATAAGTTCTCTGATACAATTGTAATTAATAATGCCATGAATGGAAAATCAGGCTCTTATATTATTGTAAAGGCTGAAAGTGGCAAGGAAGTTAAGTTTGATTTCTCAGCACAGAAGCTTGACGGAGCTAACAGAGGTGTAGTTGTAGATGGAGATTACTGGTATTTCCAGGGAATTAATTTCTATGGTGCTGGAGATAACGGAGTATTACTTGCTGGTAATAACAACATTTTTGAAAAATGTGTATTTGAAGCAAACAGGGATTCAGGTCTTCAGATTTCAAGATATGACACAACAGCAGCCACTAAAGATTTATGGCCATCAAATAACCTGATTATTAACTGTACATCACATGATAACTGTGATTTCCCTGAACAGGGTGGTACAGGTGAGAATGCAGATGGATTTGCTGCAAAGCTTACATGCGGTGAAGGCAATGTGTTTGACGGATGTATATCATATAGCAACTCAGATGATGGATGGGATTTATTTGCAAAGAGTGCAACAGGTCCTATCGGTGTAATTACAATTAGAAACTGTGTTGCATTTAATAATGGAACATTATCTAACGGTGTTCATTATGCTAATGGAGATATGAATGGATTCAAGCTTGGAGGTTCAGGTGTTGGAACTCCACATAATGTAATGAATTGTCTGTCATTTGACAATGGTGCAACAGGATTTACAGATAATAATAACCCAACAGGTCTTACAATTGTAAATGTTACAGCATGGGGCAACGGAAAGTATGCTAAGAAGGGTAACTTCTTATGTTACAGAACATCAAGTGCAGCAATATTTAAGGGACTTGTATCAGCAGGTGCAATTGATTCAGATAAGTTTACTGGTAAAATGGCTGATTCAATATATTACAACTCAGGTAAGTATTATAATCTTTCAGGTTCTTTGTTTACTTCTTTAGTAAGTGGAGATAAGAAGGGAACTGTTGTGACTGACCCTGCTAAGACAGCTGGAATGTTTAAGAACACTGTTAATGCAATCGATATGAGCAAAAATATAGATAAACAGCTTAGAAATTCTGATGGAACTGTTAATATGAACGGTCTCTATGAGACAATAGGAAGTTATGCTTCAATGGGAGCAAGATTCAATGTTGCTAATCAGATGATTAGTGTATCTTCAAAGAATTCATCATCTGAGGTAACTAAGCCAGAAGAGACAACAAAGGCTCAGGAAACAACTAAGGCGACAGAGGTAGCAACAAAGGAGACACAGGCTCCAACTAAAGCGACAGAGGCAGCAACAAAGGAGACACAGGCTCCAACTAAAGCGACAGAGGCAACAACAAAGGAGACACAGGCTCCAACAAAAGCAACAGAAGCATCTTCAGTATCAACAAAGGGTGAAAAATTAATTCTTAATGCTAATGATGTTTCAACAGGAAAGATTAAGAGTTCAACTGTAGTTGATGGTCTTAAGATTGTTGCAACAAGCAAAAAGACTGTAACAGTTGATAAGAGTGATAAGGATTACAAGAATATCAGCTTTACAAAGAGAATCAAGCTTGGCGGTGCAGGAAGCAAATCTGCAAGAGCAATTGCATTTAAGACAGCAGGTGAATCTAAGGTAAAGATATATGCAACAAGCTCAGATACAGATACAAGCAGACTTATTAAGATTATTGATAAGAACGGTAATGATGTAACAAGTACAGCTAAGATACCTGGTTCTTCACTTAAGTCAGTGTCATTCAGATTAGATGAGGCAGGTGAATATTATATTGTATCAGAATCTGGTGGAGTTAATATTTATTATGTAGAAGTATCTAATGGTATAGCGTATTAATATTTTGTAAATTTCCCCGCACATAGTGCGGGGATTTTTTTGTAAAAACATTTTATGGTAAAATATACACAAAGACTTGACCTTGACATTGGTTCATAGTTTACAATTTGAACAAATAAAAGAAAGGAATGGTCTTTGTTATGAAAAACAAAAATAGAAGACGAATCAGTTGTCTGCTTAGTGCAGTTCTTTTGCTTGTTATGAGTTTTGGATTTGGCATATTTGCAGGAGCTGAGGAATCAGATTCATCAAAGCCTGTTGTCTGGATTGTGGGAGATTCGACAGTCAGTGCTTTCACAGACAATTATTATTATCCTAGATATGGATGGGGAACACAGATTGATAAGTATCTGGATGGAACTTTTGAGGTAAAGAATATTGCTTTATCAGGAAGAAGTTCAACAAGCTATACAGCAGATAAGGAGTATGGTGAGCTTATAGCTGGAATGAAAAAGGGAGATTTTCTTCTTGTTGGTTTCGGCCACAATGATGAAAAAGCGGAGAGCGGAAGATATACTAACCCTAATGGAGATTATAAGACAGCAGGCTCATTTGCTAATTCTTTATATGAGAATTATATAAAGCCGGCACAGGCAGCAGGAACAACTGTTGTTTTATGTACACCGATTGTAAGAAGAACTGCTGATGGCAACTGGTCTGACAGCCAGCTTCATGTTACAGCTGCTTCAGGGGAGTTTGAAGGAGGAAGTTATCCACAGGCAATCATTAATCTTGGAAAAGATCTTAATGTTCCAGTGGTTGATATGACTTCTCTTACTAAGAAATTATACGATTCATTAGGAGCATCCGAGACAGTTAATTTACATGCATGGACATCATCAAAGCCAGAAAGTGTAGACAATACGCATACTAATATCTGGGGCGGAACATATAATGCATATCTTGTTACTAAGACAATTAAGGAACTTAATGTAGCTGGACTTGCAGAGCATATTATTGATGCTAAAGCACCAACTAAGAGTGATGTTTTAAAGTCTAATCCTGATTATAAAGAGTCAGAATATTCAAATGATTTAAAAGACAGTGAATTATGGGCTAATGCAGGAATCTTTAAGGGAACTGTATTTGGAAATGTTGGCGGCAATGACAAGATAGCATCTAAATTCAAGCTTGAGAGTCTTGATAATGGTAATATCAATATTGCTGTTAACGGAGCAGGAAAGATAGCAAGTACTGCTGATGGAATTGCTATGTATTATTACAGAGTTCCAGCAAACAGTAATTTTACAATTACAGCAAAGGCGACTGTGAACAGTTTTACATCTAATGATCAGGTATCATTTGGTCTTATGGCAAGAGATGATATGTATGTTGATCAGAATAATAATAATACTTTAGGTGACTATGTTGCAGCTGGTCCACTTAAGCTTACTAAGAAAGGTTCTGTATGGAACTGTTTTGCAAGAAAGAGTGGCGCTCTTACACAGGGAGGAACATGTGCTAATGAGATTAAGGCTGGTGAGACATATAACCTTAAAATCGAAAGTAATACAGATGGTTATGCATGTACATTTGGTAATGAAGAAACTATTACAGGTGGTTTTGATTTTAAATTAACTTCTGTAGATTCAGAATATGTATATGTTGGAATGTATGTTGCAAGAAGTGCTGATGTGACATTTTCAAATGTTAAGCTTGTTGTTGATGGTAAGGAGATTACATCTGCAGGCGAACCAGAAAATCCGACACCAGGTGAACCGGAGAATCCAACACCAGGTGAACCAGAAAATCCAACACCAGGTGAACCGGAGAATCCAACACCAGGCGAACCAGAGAATCCAACACCAGTAGAACCAGCACCAGAGCAGCCTGTTAAACCAGAGACACCAGCAGAGCAGCCAGCTACAGAGCCAGCGGTATCAGATAATAATGGTGTTAAGACAGGTGATTCATACCATATGGTATGGTATATTGCTGCTATGACATTAACAGCAGGAATTGCATGTGTTGAATTAAAGAGAAAGAAGACATTTGATAAATAAGCTTATAAGAATTTACTTCTCCTAATATTTCCAGAAAAAGCTTCCGGTTAACTGCCGGGGCTTTTTCATTTTTACATTAAAAAATATATTTTTATTAAGAAAAATCTTAAAATATTTAAAAATGGCTTGCATTATCCTATAGGCTGTGATATATTTTCTTAGACACAAAAACAAATGTCCGTCACAGAAAGACAGAACAGAGGGAAGTGTCTTTTAGATTTTACATATTGAAGGAGTTAAAAATGAGCGATAAGTTAAGAGTTGGTATCCTTGGTGGTACAGGTATGGTAGGACAGAGATTTATAACATTACTTGAGAATCATCCTTGGTTTGAGGTTGTTTTAGTAGCAGCTTCTGGACGTTCAGCAGGAAAGCTTTATGAAGAGGCTGTTGACGGACGTTGGAAGATGCAGACACCAATGCCTGAGTTCGTTAAGAAGATGACTGTATATGATATGGATAAGGATTTTGATGAAATCGTTTCTAAGGTGGATTTCGTATTCTGTGCAGTTAATATGCCTAAGGACCAGATTAAGGCTATAGAGGAAAGATATGCTAAGGCAGAAGTTCCGGTTGTTTCTAATAACAGTGCTAACCGTTGGACACCAGATGTTCCTATGGTTGTTCCGGAAATCAATCCAGAGCATCTTGAAGTTATTAAATATCAGAGAGAAAGACTTGGTACTAAGAGAGGATTTATCTGTGTTAAGCCTAACTGTTCAATCCAGAGCTATACACCTGCTCTTAATGCATTAAAGGAATTCGGACCAAAGCTTGTTGTTGCAACAACATATCAGGCAATCTCAGGTGCTGGTAAGACATTTGAACAGTGGCCAGAGATGGTTGAGAATATCATTCCTTATATCGGTGGCGAAGAAGAAAAGTCTGAGAAAGAGCCTTTAAGATTATGGGGTAAGATTGAGGACGGAAAGATTGTTCCTGCAAGTGATCCGGTTATCACATGCCAGTGTATCAGAGTTCCGGTTCTTGATGGACATACAGCAGCAGTATTTGTTAACTTTGAGAAGAAGCCTACTAAGGAACAGATTATTGAAAAGTGGAGAAGCTTTAAGGGAGTTCCACAGGAACTTAATCTTCCAAGTGCTCCAAAGCAGTTCATCCAGTATCTTGAAGAGGATGACCGTCCACAGGTTAAGCTTGATGTTAACTATGAGAATGGAATGGGTGTTTCACTTGGCCGTTTAAGAGAAGATAGTGTGTTTGATTATAAGTTTGTTGGTCTTTCACACAACACATTAAGAGGTGCAGCAGGTGGAGCTGTTCTTATTGCAGAGCTTCTTAAGGCACAGGGTTATATCACTCCTAAGGATGCAGAATAATTAAATTCTAATACACATACCAGAAAAGAGATGTCAGAGATGGCATCTCTTTTTACTTGCTTAAAAACCTATTATGATATAAAATTATGAAACGACTTAAAGAGTTAAGAGGGGACATTTACATTGAAGGAAAATTATTTTTATGCAATGCTGTCGAGAATGAAATATATTAACAGATGGGGACTTATGCAGAATACACGCCATGAGAATCTGTGCGAGCATAGTCTTGAAGTGGCATTCATAGCACATGCATTGGGAATTATCAACAATGAGATATATGGTGGGAATATTAATGCTGAAAGGCTTGCAATTCTTGGAATGTATCATGATGTTACAGAGATAATTACGGGTGATCTTCCGACTCCTGTAAAGTATTACAATCCGGTTATAAGAAATGCTTATAAGGAAGTAGAGCATGTTGCAGAGGAGCAGATGCTCTCAGGTCTGTCATCTGATATAAGAGCACATTATAAGGGTGTGTTATCAGAGACAGAAGAGGAAGAAGAACTCTGGAAATATGTAAAGGCGGCTGATAAGATGTCAGCTTATATCAAATGTCTTGAGGAAAAGAAGTCTGGTAATATGGATTTTGCTGATGCGGAAAAGACAATATATCAGGCTATTGTTGATATGAATATTCCGGAAGCAGATTATTTTATAAAAGAATATATACCAGCTTATATGGGAACTCTTGATGCTTCAGGAGAATAATAATTGTGTAATAGACACAGAAATGAGGGATATAATGGGAAAATCCGTATATATCGCGGAAAAACCAAGCGTGGCGCAGGAGTTTGCCAAGGCACTGCATGTGAACTTCACAAGAAAAGACGGATATCTTGAGGGTGGAGACCATATTGTGACATGGTGTGTAGGACATCTGGTAACTATGAGCTACCCGGATGCATATGATCCTATTCTGAAAAGATGGAGCTTTGACACATTGCCATTCATACCAAAGGAATTCAAGTATGAGGTTATACCTGCAGTTGCGAAACAGTTTAATATAGTTAAAGACATTCTTACAAGGGATGATGTTGAATATATATATGTGTGTACCGATTCAGGACGAGAGGGAGAATATATATACAGGCTTGTGAGGCAGGAGGCAGGCGTTAAGGGAAAGAAAGAGCGCCGTGTGTGGATTGATTCGCAGACCGAGGAAGAGATTATTAAAGGAATTAATACGGCTAAAGATATATCTGAATATGATAATCTGAGTGATTCAGCGTATCTTCGTGCGAAGGAAGATTATCTTATGGGAATTAATTTCTCAAGAGTTCTTACATTGAAATATGGACGCAATATTGCTAATTACCTGCACCTTGACAGGGCAGTTGTATCTGTCGGAAGGGTTATGACATGTGTTCTTGGAATGGTAGTAAGAAGAGAACGGGAGATAAGAAGCTTTGTAAAGACTCCGTTCTACAGAGTTATTGGACAGGCACAGGCTGAAAATTCAACATTTGATGCAGAATGGCGTGTAAGTGATAAGAGTATGTATGCCGGTACGCCATATTTATATAAGGATAATGGTTTTAAGGATAGGGAAAAGGCTGAGGAACTGGTTAAGTTCTTATCTGATCCACTGCCGGCACAGGGAGTAGTTGATTCTATTGAGAGAAAGAAAGAAACCAAGAATCCACCGCTTCTGTACAATCTTGCCGAGATTCAGAACGAATGCAGCAAGCTGTTTAAGATAAGCCCTGATGAGACCCTTAATATTATTCAGGAGCTGTATGAAAAGAAACTGGTTACTTATCCAAGAACTGATGCGAGAGTGTTATCAACAGCGGTAAGTAAGGAAATACATAAGAATATAGGCGGACTTAGGAATTTTCCTCCTGTGAAGGAGATGGCAGAGCATATATTACAGAATAATATGCAGAAGGGAATTGAAAAGACACGATACTGCAATGATAAAGCAATAACAGACCATTATGCGATTATTCCGACAGGACAGGGGTTTAATAATTTAAAGAACTTGTCAGTTACAGCTGCGAGAACCTATGAGATAATTGTAAGAAGATTTTTAAGTATATTCTATCCACCGGCTATTTATCAGAAGGTAAGTATTACCAGTGATGTAAAGAATGAAAAGCTGTATGCTTCATTTAAAGTGCTTGTAGATGAAGGGTATCTTAGCGTAGCTAAGAACTCATTTGCAAAGGCGAGAAATGATGCAAAAGTAAAGGAAGATGATAGTGCCGATAATAAGGATGATAATAAATGTGATGCAGCTTTATTTGAGGTATTGAAAAAATACAGAAAAGGTTCTACAATCACATTTAATGGGTTTAATATCAAAGAAGGTGAAACATCACCTCCTAAGAGATATAATTCAGGTTCTATTATTCTTGCAATGGAGAATGCAGGACAGCTTATTGAAGATGAGGAACTGCGTGCCCAGATTAAGGGTAGTGGAATAGGAACAAGTGCTACCAGAGCTGAAATCCTTAAAAAACTTAATACTATTAAGTATATTTCTATTAATTCTAAGACACAGATTATTACACCTACATTTTTAGGTGAGATAATATATGATGTTGTAGACAATTCTATCAGGCATCTGCTTAATCCGGAGCTTACGGCAAGCTGGGAAAAAGGACTTACAGGTGTAGCAGAGGGGAATATTACAGCAGATGAGTATATGGAAAAGCTTGATGGTTTTGTTTCGAGAAGAACAAGGGCTGTTATGGCATTAAGGAATCAGGCGGGGCTTATAGGACTTTTTAACGAGACCGCTAAGAATTATAAGTAAATGAGTGAAAGGAATTAAATATATGTGCGGAATTGCAGGATATGTAGGGGACAGAGAAAGCGCAGATGTACTTGTAGATGCATTATCTAAGCTTGAATACAGAGGATATGATTCAGCAGGTATTGCGGTATTTGATCATGGTAATATAAAGGTCAAGAAGTGCAAGGGAAGACTTGCCAACCTTGTTGAGAAGATGGATGAAGAAGGAAAACCACAAGGACATGTTGGAATTGGCCATACAAGATGGGCTACGCATGGAGAACCATCAGACATTAATTCACATCCACATGGCAATAAGAGAGTTACTATTGTACATAACGGTATAATTGAGAACTATAAGAAGCTTAAGGATTTTCTTGTCGGAGAGGGATATAGCTTTGCAAGTGAAACAGATACTGAAGTTGCTGCAAAGCTGCTTGATTACTATTATGATGGTGACCCGATGAAGACTATTGCAAAGGTACTGTCAGAGATTAAGGGTTCATACGCACTTGGAATTATGTTCAGGGATTTCCCTGATGAGATATTTGCAGTAAGAAAGGACAGCCCTCTTATTGTTGGCGTTGGAGAACATGAGAATTTCATAGCATCTGATGTTCCGGCTATTATTCACTACACAAGAGATTATTACCTTCTTGACCAGAATGAGATTGCAGTTATTAAGAAGGATTCAGTTAAGATATACGATGTTCATGGTAATGAGATACATAAGGAATTAAATACTGCTGACTGGGATGTTGATGCTGCAGAAAAGGGCGGTTATGCGCACTTTATGCTTAAGGAAATCCATGAGCAGCCAGATTCTGTAAAGAGAACTATCATGCCAAGAATTACAGATGATATGCCTGATTTCAGTGCCGAAGGATTCAATCCTGACAAGTTGAAAAGTTACAAGAATATATATATTGTTGCGTGTGGTACAGCAATGCATGCCGGAATGGTTGGTAAATATATAATAGAGAAGATAGCAAGAGTATCTGTAACTGTTGATATTGCATCAGAGTTCAGATACAGAGATCCTCTTATTAATGAAGGTGACCTTATGATTGTTATATCACAGTCAGGTGAGACTGCTGATACTAAGGCTGCACTTGAACTTGCAAAACAGGCAGGCGCTGATACTATGGCAATCGTTAATGTTAAGGGTTCTTCAATTGCTAGAGAAGCAGATATGGTTGTATATACACATGCAGGTCCTGAGATTTCAGTTGCTTCAACTAAGGCATATATGGTTCAGATATCAATTATGTATTTAATTGCATTTGAATTAGCTTATGCTAATGGAAAGATGGATGAGGCAGAATGCAGCAGATACACTAAGATGCTTGAAGAAGTACCTGAGGTTATTGAAGAAGCCATTGCACTTGAGAGTAAGTGTCAGTTTGCAGCTTCTAAGCTTATTAATGCGGACAGTCTTCTTTATATAGGACGAGGTCTTGATTATGCACTCAGTATGGAAGGCTCTCTTAAGTTAAAGGAGATATCTTATATTCATTCTGAATCATATGCAGCAGGAGAGCTTAAGCATGGAACTATCTCGCTTATTACAGAACAGATGCCTGTAATTGCAATAGCAACACAGAAGAATCTTGAGGAAAAGACTATAAGTAATATTAAGGAAGTTAAGTCAAGAGGAGCATTTGTAGTGCTTATTGCAGAACCAGAGCTTGATATTGAGGATGGAGTGGCAGATATTGTTATTAAGCTTCCACAGGCAGACCAGCTTCTTATGCCTATGGTTGCGGCAGTCCCATTACAGCTTATTGCCTACTATACAGCAGTTCTTAAGGGTAACGATGTAGATAAGCCAAGAAACCTTGCAAAATCTGTTACTGTTGAATAATTGATATAAAGAGGATATTTGATATGAATAATGATGCATTAAAGATAAGTAATCTGTATGACCTTAATGAGACTATTGCAGCAAAGGTATTTGAAGACTGTACATATCCATGGGAAGTACTTGTGAAGATTGGTGATTTTATTGTAGAACTTGGCAATGCACTGCCAGAAGATGAATATGAGAAGCGTGGGGAGAATATATGGGTTCACAGAACTGCAAATGTATTTCCATCAGCTTATATTGCAGGACCTGCAATTATCGGTAAAGATGCCGAGGTAAGACACTGTGCATTTATCCGTGGAAAAGCTATTGTAGGTGAAGGCGCTGTTGTTGGTAATTCAACTGAGCTTAAGAATGTAATTCTTTTTAATAAGGTACAGGTTCCACATTATAATTATGTTGGAGATTCAATTCTTGGATTCAAGGCTCATATGGGAGCGGGCTCTATAACTTCTAATGTTAAGTCTGACAAGAAGCTTATTACTATTAAAGGACCTGACTGCAATATTGATACAGGTATCAAAAAGATTGGTGCTTTTCTTGGAGATAATGTTGAGGTTGGCTGTGGCAGCGTACTTAATCCTGGAACAATTGTTGGAAGAGAGAGTAATATTTATCCGCTTTCAAGCGTAAGAGGCTTTATTCCGGCAGGTTCTATATATAAGAAGCAGGGCGAAGTAGTAACTAAGAGATAATTATGTGAAATTTTTGTTTTATTAATGTAAAAATGTTGTGTCTCACATTGACTAATGCAAAAGTTTGTGAGAAAATAGTCAAGGCTTGGACGACGGCTTCTGGCCGTCGTTTCATTTATAGTAAACACTATGAATTACGAAAGGAGTAATAAGATGATTTACACACAGGAAGTAGAGAATATGTGTCCAGTAGCACAGGGCGTTCATCATGGAGCAGCTCCAGTGCCAACAGAAGGTAAATGGGTACAGAATAAGAAGGTTGAAGATATTTCAGGTTTTACACATGGTGTAGGCTGGTGTGCTCCTCAGCAGGGTGCATGTAAGCTTACTCTTAATGTTAAGGAAGGTATCATTCAGGAAGCTTTAGTTGAGACTATCGGATGTTCAGGTATGACACATTCAGCAGCTATGGCAGCAGAGATTTTACCAGGACTTACAGTTATGGAAGCTCTTAACACTGACCTTGTCTGTGATGCAATTAACACAGCTATGAGAGAGTTATTCTTACAGATCGTTTACGGAAGAACTCAGAGCGCATTCTCTGAGGGTGGACTTGCAGTTGGTGCCGGTCTTGAAGATCTTGGTAAGGGACTTCGTTCTCAGGTTGGTACTATGTATGGTACATTAAAGAAAGGTCCTCGTTACCTTGAGATGGCTGAAGGTTATGTAACAGGTATCGCCCTTGATAAGGACAACCAGATTATCGGTTACAAGTTTGTCAGCCTTGGTAAGATGACAGACTTCATTAAGAAGGGTGATGACCCTACAACAGCATATGAGAAGGCTTGCGGACAGTACGGAAGAGTTGCAGATGCTGTTAAGATTATTGACCCAAGAACAGATGAAGAAGTTAAGTAAGGAGGATAATTAGAATGGCTTTATTTGAATCATATGAGAGAAGAATAGATAAGATTACTTCAGTTCTTAACAGCTATGGTATAGCTAGTATTGAAGAAGCTGAAAAGATTACTAAGGATGCCGGATTAGATGTATATGCTATGGTTAAGGGTATCCAGCCAATTTGTTTTGAAAATGCATGCTGGGCTTACACAGTAGGTGCAGCAATCGCTATCAAGAAGGGTGCAAGAAAGGCTTCAGAAGCTGCTGCAGCTATCGGTGAAGGTCTTCAGGCATTCTGTATTCCAGGTTCAGTTGCTGACCAGAGAAAGGTTGGTCTTGGACATGGTAACCTTGGTAAGATGCTTCTTGAAGAAGATACAGAATGTTTCGCTTTCTTAGCAGGTCATGAATCATTCGCTGCTGCTGAGGGTGCTATTGGTATCGCAGAGAAGGCTAACAAGGTTAGACAGAAACCTCTTAGAGTTATCCTTAACGGTCTTGGTAAGGATGCTGCTAAGATTATCTCAAGAATTAACGGATTCACATTCGTTGAGACAGAGATGGATTATTCAACAGGCGAAGTAAAGGAAATCTCTAGAACAGCATATTCAGATGGTCTTCGTTCTAAGGTTAACTGCTATGGCGCTAACGATGTAACAGAAGGTGTTGCAATCATGTGGAAGGAGAATGTTGATATATCTATCACAGGTAACTCAACAAACCCTACAAGATTCCAGCATCCAGTTGCAGGTACATATAAGAAGGAAAGACTTGAAGCTGGAAAGAAGTACTTTTCAGTAGCTTCAGGTGGTGGTACAGGTCGTACACTTCACCCAGATAACATGGCAGCAGGTCCTGCTTCTTATGGTATGACAGATACTATGGGACGTATGCACTCAGATGCTCAGTTCGCAGGTTCTTCATCAGTTCCAGCTCACGTTGAAATGATGGGATTAATCGGAATGGGTAACAACCCTATGGTTGGTGCTACTGTAGCTGTAGCTGTTTCGATTGAGGAAGCTGCTAAGAACGGTAAATTCTAATAAAAAGTAATTGACAAAATATTGGAGAGCAACAGGTGATAAAAACCTGTTGCTCTCTTTTTTAATGCTTGACTTTTAGTGAAAATGTAGATATTCTTTACGGGATATAAAAGAATGAGAGATAATGAAAGGAAGATTATGAATTTTTTAGTTAATAAAATACTTGATGATGGCAGCGTTTCATATGGTATTACAGGTTCAGGATATGTGGTATTAATAATTGTCTGTGTCTTATTAATGACTATAGGATGTTTTGCAAGAGATAATAATAGTAAACTGAATGTAAAACATATTGCATTTGCAGCAATGGCTATGGCTCTTGCGGTTGCGACTTCCATGATTAAAGTTATTAAACTGCCAATGGGCGGTTCTGTAACACTGTTCAGTATGTTATTCATAGTGCTTATAGGATACTGGTATGGAATAAAGACTGGTCTGACAGCAGCTATTGCATATGGAGTTTTGCAGTTATTACTTGATCCATATATCCTGAATGTTCCTCAGGTGCTTCTTGATTATATATTAGGCTTTGGAGCACTTGGGTTGTCAGGAGTATTTTCTAAATCAAAACACGGTCTAGTGAAGGGATATATTATAGGAGTTATAGGCAGATTTATATGTTCTTTCTTGTCTGGCTGGATATTCTTTGCTGTGTATACACCAGAATTTTTTAATAGTGCGATACTTTATTCAGTTGTTTACAATGGCTCGTATATCGGACTTGAAGCAGTGGTAACTCTTGTAGTTATATCCCTACCTTCTGTTAATAAAGCACTGGCATATGTAAAAAATAATATTGTATAGAATAATTGGATAAATAATATAAAAAACTCATGCAGATTGTGGTAAATGTGATTACTTCAATCTGCATGAGCTTTTTATAAGTCGGCGTGACAGGATTTGAACCTGCGGCCTCGTAGTCCCGAACCACGCGCTCTACCAAACTGAGCCACACGCCGATATTTAAATGCGACTTATATATTATAGCGTATTTATGAGGAAGTGCAAGAGAAATAATGAAATATATTTATACAATAAAAATAACTGTTATATTGACTTTAGAAATGATATATGATATATACTATATAAATAATGTTACGCAATGCGATAATAAGGTGGGAATGCTATTGCAAATAGGTTTAAGAGTAGTATATAATAAATATATAAGACAAATGAAATCACTCTATCCTTATATGTGGTATTACCTGCCGTAAGTAAAAAGGGGAAGAGTATGGGGAATTTAAAAGAATATTCAAAAGAAATAAAAGAAACAGCAGCCAATCTTAGAATTATAGATGACGCACTGTTTAGATTGATGGGAGAAAAGCCGGGTGTATGTGAAGAAATATTAAGAACACTTCTTGATATGCCACATTTACAGGTTGTGAAGGTTTCTGTACAGAGTGTGGTTCAGAGCTTTCAAAGAGAAATAACATTAGACGCGTTATGCATGACACAAGATGGAAGATATTGCAATGTTGAGGTGCAGAAGGGAAATTCCAATGATGATATCAGAAGGACAAGATTTCATGCGGCAGCGTTGACAGCAAAATATACACCTAAAGGTGCTGATTTTAAGAATATTCCAGATGTTACAATTGTATATATATCTGAGTATGATGTCTTAAAGAATAATCAGACAGTGACGCATGTAACAAGGTGTATGAAGAATGATGAAAGTTACGTTCCAGTGAAAGATGGAGAAGATATAATATTTGCAAACACTTGTGTTAATGATGGCTCGGACAAATCAGAACTATTGCAGTTAATGCTTAATAAAGAAGCGTTTTATAATGATAAGTTTCCACAAATTAGCAATGCGATAAGCTATTTCAAGGAGACAGAAGGAGGTCAGAGTGAAATGTGTAAGGTAGTAGAAGATTATGCTAAAGAATATGCAAAGAATTCAATACAGGAAGCAATAGAAGCGAAGAAACTGGCAGATGAAGCAAAGAAACTGGCAGATGAAGCAAAGAAACTTGCTGAAGAAGAAAAACGAAAAGCTGAAGAAGAAAAACGAAAAGCTGAAGAAGAAAAACGAAAAGCTGATGAAGCGGAGAGCAGAGCTGGCAAAGCAATTGAAAGAAATTATAGATTAATAGTGAATATCCTATCAGGAAGAACATATGAGGAAGCGGCAGACATGTTAGGGATATCGATAGAAGATGTGAAAGAAGCAGAAGCAGCGATAAAGGCTATTGATAAATAATTAGTATCTGTAGTTGCAATGATGAGTTCTTTCGGACCGATTGTTGCACTTGATAATCTTGGAAGTACATTGCAGAACACATTTGCAGCAGGAAACAGAGTGTTGGATATTCTTGATGAACAGCCGGTAACTAAGGATATCACAGGTTGTGAGGAAGTTGAATTTAATTGTGCAGCTACTGAAAATGTTACATTCTCATATGGTGAGGAAACTATAATTTCTGATGTATCAATTCCGGTTCTAAAAGGAAGCATTATTGGAATTTCAGGAAGAAGCGGAAGCGGTAAATCAACAATTGCAAAGCTTGACGCAACAGATGAGAAGATAATTGAGGCGTGCAAAAAGGCTTCAGTACCGATTTCATATCAAAGCTTCCTGATGGATACGACACTAATGTCGGTGAACTGGGAGATATGTTATCAGGCGGAGAGAAGCAGAGAATCAGGCTTGCTAAAGCATTTTACATGACGCGCCATTCGTGCTTCTTGATGAGCCGACAAGTAATAAAGTCGAGACAGAATAAACTTGCAAAATGTATCTTAAAAGGGCAAAATATACTCGTATTATTTCAATGATTAAAGGTAAGAAAGAAGGATAGATATGGGACACGAACTTACTAAGAATGATATCAAAAAGATGGAAGAAGAGATTGAGTACAGGATACATGAGGTAAGAAAGGCTGCACTTGATGATGTCAAGGAGACAAGGGCTCAGGGAGATTTAAGTGAGAATTTCGAGTATCATGCAGCGAAAAGATTTAAGAATAAGAATGAAAGCAGAATAAGATATCTGCAGAGAACGATTAAGAATGCGACTGTTATTGATGATTCATCAGCAGATGATGAGGTTGGCGTTAATAATACGGTTGAGGTATTGTATGAGGATGATGAAAGTACTGAGACTATTAAAATTGTTACTACAATCAGAGCTGATTCATTAAGCGGTATGATCAGCATAGAGTCGCCTCTTGGCAAGGCTCTTCTTGGGCATAAGAAGGGTGACAGGGTGCTTGTACAGGTTAATCCACAGGTTGAATATTATGTTGTTATCAAGAGTATATCTAATACTGATGATTCTGATGATAGTATAACAAGTTATTAATAAATAAAAAAATATATTATTAAGTTGACATAATGGCGGCATACTTATATAATCTTAGTATACATTTGTTTGCGTAAGATTATTATAAGGGGTGCCGCTTTTGCAGTTTAATGAAGCACAGATTCAGGCTATACAACATAATACAGGACCGTGCATGGTAATTGCAGGACCGGGTTCTGGAAAGACCACGGTTCTTACACACAGGGTAAGATATCTGATTGAGAGGTACGGCGTTAATCCATCAGATATTCTTGTTATTACATTTACTAAGGCTGCTGCTGAACAGATGAAGCTTAAGTTTAAGGGGTTGTCAGAGGGCAGAAACTCTGCAGTGACGTTTGGCACATTTCATGCAGTATTTTTTACAATACTTAAGGCAGCATATAATTATTCTGCACACTGTATTATTAAGCCGCAGACACAGCATGAATTCGTGAAAGACCAGATGTGCAGGCTTGAACTGGAGTATGATGATGAGAAGGAAGCTGTAGCTGGTGTTTTATCTGAGATAAGCTGTGTTAAGGGTGAAGCTGTTAATATAGATGAATATGAGAGCAGATGTATTCCACCACAGAGTTTTAGAATAATGTATAGGGCATATGATGATATGCTTGTAAGAAAACATCTGATTGATTTTGATGATATGATTGTACAGTGCCGCGAGCTTCTGATGCAGAGAGAAGATTACAGGAGGGCGTGGCAGAATAAGTATAAGTACATTCTGATAGATGAATTTCAGGATATTAATAAGGCACAGTTTGATGTCGTGAGGATTCTTGCTGATGAATACAGAAATCTTTTTGTGGTGGGGGATGATGACCAGAGTATATATGGATTCAGGGGTTCTGCTCCACAGATAATGTTAGATTTCAATAAGTATTATAGTGATGCAGTGAGAATTGACATGTGTATTAATTACAGGTCAACGGGCAATATTGTGTTTGCTTCAAGGGCTGTAGCAGAGGAGAATGAGCATCGTTATTATAAAGATATAACGACGTACAATTCACAAGGAGATACTGTGTCTGTATATGAATTTAACAGTCTGAATGATGAGAAAGCATTTCTTGTATCAGAGATAAGAAGACTGATTGATACTGGAATAGCTGCTGATGACATTGCTGTGTTATCAAGAACAAATGTAATTGGGAATATGTATATGTCAAGGCTTGAAAGTGATGGGATTCCATGCTGTGATTATTCGGCAGTACAGGATATATATGAGCACTGGATAAGTAAGGATATTCTTACATATATAAGGATAGCACTTGGCAGCAGGGAAAGAATAGACTTTCTGCGGATTATTAATAAGCCACTCCGATATATAAGCCGTTCATATATTACACAGCCGGCAGATATTAATGCATTGAAGAGAGGCTATGAGGGGAATGAACAGATGAGTAAACAGGTAGAAAAGCTGGTGTCTGATATTAGTATGATAAGAAGTATGTCTCCATTTGCAGCTGTTAATTATATAAGAAAGGGTGTTGGTTATGATGAGTATATAAGGAATTATATATATGAACACAAGGCTGATAAGGAAGAATTATATAATGTGCTTGATGAACTGGCACACAGGGCTTCACAGTATATGAGTCTGTCACAATGGCTTGATGGTATTGCAGAATACATCAGGCAGTGCGATAAAGACAGACAGAATAATACAGCAGACGGTGTGCATATGCTTACAATGCACGGCTCTAAAGGTCTTGAATATAAGATTGTACTGGTAATGGATGTCTGTGAGGGAATAATACCGTATAATAAGGCGGTTTTAGATGAGCAGATTGAAGAGGAGAGGAGACTTTTTTATGTTGCGATGACGAGGGCGAAAGAAAAGTTGTATCTTCTGTATCCCAAGCAGAGGTACAACAAAGATACAACCCGTTCACGCTTTATAGAAGAACTTCTTACTGCTCGTTATCCTCTTCTTCGTACAGATCTTCATACTCCATAGCATCTAATTCTTCGTCAAATGCTTCAGATACAAGCTCATATTCTTCATCAGATTCAATATTCTCAAGTACAGGTTCGTTGTCGCCTTCAACCTTGTATCTGTAAAGATATACCTCATCGTTGTCTGCAGCTTCACCCTCAAGTGGAAGAAGTGCGATATAGTCGTTATCTCCAGCAGGGAATATGCGTATTATTGCACATTCACATTCTGTGTTATCGTCAAGCATAAGAGTTACTGTGTTATATTCCTGATTATTATTCTCCATAATGTCTCCGTTCTGCCAGTAATGGCTTTAGTATTTTCTCTACTCTAACAAATATTATGTATAAAAGCAATGAAAATAAAGAAAAAACACTTGCTATTTTATTATGTAAGGTGTATATTATGTATAAGTTAATAATTTAAGTCAAAGGGGACGATTTTAGCAACAACGCTAGGATTGTCCCTTTTTTGGTTAAATTAATAGCATTTACAACGAATATTATAATCTGGAGGTTCACGCCATGGATAAAATCGATAAGAAGATAATTACATTATTACAGCAGAATGCAAGAATGCCATTAAAGGCACTCGCCGAGAATGTTTTCCTTTCATCACCGGCTGTTTCAGCAAGAATTGAGAGACTTGAGAAGGAAGAGATTATTGAAGGATATGAAGTTAAGATTAATCAGTTAAAGCTGGGATATCATATAACAGCATTTATTAATCTTGAAGTTGCTCCTGTGCAGAAACCGGATTTCTATCCATTTATCAAGTCATGCCCTAATGTTGTTGAATGTAACTGTGTAACAGGCAATTATTCAATGCTATTAAAAGTTATGTTCCCAAGTACCATGGAACTTGATACATTTATCGGCCAGCTTCAGAAGTTCGGAAGAACAAGTACACAGATTGTGTTCTCAACACCTGTTGCTCCAAGAGGTATTGATGTTAATCAGGAGATGCCTACAGATAATTAAATTCATCAAAAGTTCATAATTATTTAACCTATTAACACTGTCAGACACTTGCTGTTCTGGCAGTGTTTTTGTTATAATTATCTGAGTTTAAATTTCGTGTTACGAGGAGGTATTATGAGTAAGGCTTCAGATATATTAGATAATGTAAGTAAGGTGATTGTGGGTAAGAGAAATGTTTCAGAACTTGTTCTGACAAGTATTATTGCTGATGGACATGTTCTTCTTGAAGATGTTCCGGGTACAGGTAAGACTATGATGGCGAAAGCATTTGCAAAGAGCATTGATGGACAATTTTCAAGAATTCAGTTTACACCAGATCTGCTTCCTTCAGATATTACAGGTGTGCATGTGTTTAACCAGAAAGATGGTGAATTCGTATTCAGAAGAGGTCCGGTATTCGCTAATGTTATTCTTGCAGATGAGATTAACAGGGCAACACCTAGAACACAGTCAGCATTGCTTGAATGTATGGAGGAACATCAGGTTACTGTGGATGGTGAATATTCTAAGTTAGAAGAACCATTTGTTGTAATTGCAACACAGAATCCTATTGAGACAGCAGGAACTTATCAGCTTCCTGAGGCACAGCTTGACAGATTCCTTATGAAGATTAACATGGGTTATCCAGAGAAAGATGATGAGGTACTTATTCTTAACAGATTCTTAAAAGAAGATCCTTCTAAAGAACTTTCAACAGTTGCAACATGTGAAGATATTGTTGCAATGAAAGAAGATGTGAAAAATGTATATGTTCACCCAGTGCTTATTGATTATATTGTTGAACTGGCAAGGATGACAAGACAGCAGGACAATGTATCAATCGGTGTAAGCCCGAGAGGAACTCTTGGTATGCTCAATGCGGCGAGAGCATATGCGTATGTTGCAGGCAGAGATTATGTTGTACCAGAGGACATCAAGATACTTGCACCTGTAGTATGGGCACACAGAATTGTGTTACAGACAGGTTACATGAATATGGATAATAAAGAACAGATTGTAGAACATGTTGTTAATAACACAGCAGTTCCTACTGAAGATTGGAAAAGATAATGAATGTATTATTGATGCTTATTGGTGTACTTATAGTATATCTGGCAATTAAGCTTGTATTTCGTTATAACTGGAATAAGGGGCTGGGTGTCGCTCTTGAATTTGAGAAAAAGCATGTTGTAAATGGCGAAACAGTTAATGTTGTTGAGGTTATATCCAACGAAAAACGTCTGCCGCTGCCATGTGTGAATCTTAAGTTTCAGGTGGACAGGGAACTTGAATTTCCTGGAACAGATACTAATTCAAGTGTGTCAGACCTTACATACCGCAATGATGTGTTCTCATTTCTGGCTAATCAGAGAATTACAAGAAGAATTCCTGTTAAATGCAATCACAGAGGTGTGTTCAGAATATCAGGAGTACAGCTTACATTTGCCGGACCATTTATGAATGAGATTAATGTTATCAAAGTGGGTAGTACCTGTGAGATAACAGTTTATCCTAAGACTGTGGATAGTAAGAGATTCAGCTTTATAAGAAGCAGAATATCAGGAGAAGCAGAACGTAAGAAATATATGCTTGAAGATCCATTTGTGTTCAGAGGAATAAGAGATTATACAAGCAACGACAGCCTAAAGAATGTGAACTGGAAGGCAACAGCGAGAACAGGTAATCTGTGTGTTAATGAATATAATGAGTCAATCAGCCGTAATGTATGTATTCTTCTTAATCTTGAGGATGATGGAATGCTTACATATGATTCGGTTAATGAAGAAGCAATAAGTCTTGCAGCTTCTGTGGCAGAAGAATTCATCAGACAGGGAATTAATGTCTCTCTAATTAGTAATGCATGTGATGTTGACACAAAGGAAGCAGTTGGTATAAGAGAAGGATCAGGAGTTGGACATCTTGGAAGTATTAATACTGTACTTGCAAGAATGGATTTAAAGCTTGAAAAAGAAGAGTTTGCAGCGTTTATTAACAGAACATTTATAAAAAATGTTTCTGTCCAGAGTAGTGACAACAGTGTATATGTTGTTATATCAGCGAGCAGAAGAAAGAAGCTGCAGCAGACTATGCAGAAGTTTGAGAAAAAGTATGGACAGGTTATATGGATTGTTCCATATATGACTGGTGGAGAATACAGCCTTGATTATTGTGGTATCAGACCAGAGGGCTGGGAAGTGAAATAAGTTTATCAGGAGATAACATATGAATGAGTCGGGACAAGTTTATAATTATAATAAACTGAGAACAATAAGAACATTGACAGATATAATAAGCCAGTGTATTGTAGCGTTCGCATTTTCTGCATTTGTTATATTGGGACTTACGAATAAATCTGACAGTTATATTATTGCAACACTTCTTATGGCAGTTCCGGTTATTATAACTTATGCGGCAAGAAAGAATATACATAAGAATTTTCTATTTATGCTGATTCATGCTGCTTTGCTTATAACAGCCATTATAATTGGTAATGGAGATGCAGAGTCTACAGCATATTTTGTAAGTGTACTTGCTGTGTGTATAAGGTCTGTAAGCATAAGAGTGGCTAATGCAAGAAAAACTGAATATATGAATGAACCGCTTTATGGGAATCAGTTTGCTGATGTAACTCAGGAAGACAAGAAAGCTGCCTTGCAGGCAGGAGAGAGAATGTCACCTCTGTATTGTTTGGTTATGGTCGCAGGAAGTCTTTATGGCGGTTCAGCAGGCAACAGACTGCTTGTTAACTATGAAACAGTATTATTTGTGCTGTTTGTTCTGCTTGCTTTTCTTGCTAACCAGTTAAAAGAGCTTAATTCTCTGTTTATAAGTAATGCTGGCAAATCAGAATTTCCTGCTGAGAGAATTACAGGAATTAACATGATAATGGTCATGGTTGTGTCAGGACTTATGATTCTTGGCATGATTCTGTTCTATAGTGGGGATTATGGCAATATATTTACACTGATTGGTTCAGGTTTTGTAGCAGTTGTAAGGATAGTGCTGAAGCTGTTCTTAAGACTTATAAGAGAGAAAGAAGAAGTCTCTACGATGCCCGAAGATTCCGTGAATCCAGTCACTGATGATGATGTGGTAAAGGGAGATAACGACCTTGCATTTACTGATAATCCTGTTATGAGTGCATTATTTACAGCATTTGCAATAGTTCTTGTAATTGCACTTGTTGTATTTATTGTCTATATGATTATCAGATATGCCAAGAATTTCAAAAAGTCACAGGATAATAATGGTGATGAGATTGAATTCATTGGCAATGACAGAAGAACAGAAGCAAGGATAAAGAGACGTCAGAGAGCAGAAGAAGCTAAGAATATGCCTGTTAATATGCAGTACAGGAAGGCATTCAGAAAAGCAGCAATAAAATCATCAAAGGCAGCCAGGGATTCGGATGGTAAATCACTTGAAAATATGCAGCCACAGGATATAACAATAAACAGAATAACTGACGATGCTGATGCTGCAGACAGAATTACAGCAAGTTATGAGAAAGCAAGATATTCTGATAAGAATATTTCCAAAGAAGAACTTGAATTTATGCTTGACTTTATAAAAAATGACAAGTATAATAAACGTACATAATAAGTAAATGCTGTGAAGAGGACTATTAGATAGGAACCAGAGTCAGAGAACTGCCGGGTGGTGCGAGGCAGTCGAAGGAACTTATTGAACTCGCCTTGGAGCTGCTACCTGAAATCATTATGAGAAGTAGGAGTAGCCGGAAGCCAACCGTTATAGTGGACAGAATATAATGCAGCATATTTGTTGTACGTATTCAGTGAGTGCATAGCATAGCTATGAAGAAGAGTGGTAACGCGTGAGATTTATCTTTCGTCTCTTTGGGTAGAATTACCCATGGACGAAAGATTTTTTTATGCTTACCTTTAAGAAAGCCTTTACTTATTAACAATATATATTTATATTTTCAGGAGGTTTTAGGAATGTTTGATTACAGACAGTATGAAAGAGGCTATTTTATGCCACCAGTTAAGTGCAATGACTGGGTTAACAAGGAGTATGTTGATAAGGCACCAATCTGGTGTTCGGTTGATTTAAGAGATGGTAACCAGGCTCTTGTTGAACCTATGAGTCTTGATGAAAAGCTTGAATTCTTCCAGATGTTAGTTGAAGTTGGATTTAAAGAAATTGAGATTGGTTTTCCGGCAGCTTCTGAGACAGAATATGAGTTCTGCCGTACACTTATTGAGAAAAATATGATTCCTGATGATGTTACAATCCAGGTTCTTACCCAGGCAAGACCACATATTATTAAGAAGACATTTGAAGCTGTTAAGGGAGCTCCAAGAGCAATCGTTCATGTATATAATTCTACTTCATTAGCACAGAGAGAACAGGTATTCAAGAAGTCTAAGGAAGAAGTTAAGCAGATTGCTATTGAAGGTGCCAAGTTATTAAAGGAACTTGCTGAAGCTGATGGAGGAAACTTCCTTTTCGAATACAGTCCGGAGAGCTTTACAGGAACAGAACCAGAGTATGCACTTGAGGTATGCAACGCTGTTGTTGATATCTGGCAGCCAACACCTGATAAGAAATGTATCATCAATCTTCCTGCTACAGTTGAGATGTCACTTCCACATGTATTTGCAAGCCAGATTGAATATATGTCTAAGTACATGCACAACAGAGAGAATGTTATTATTTCTCTTCATCCACATAATGACCGTTCGACAGGTGTTGCTGATGCAGAGTTAGGACTTCTTGCAGGAGCGGACAGAATTGAGGGAACACTTTTTGGTAATGGTGAGAGAACAGGTAATGTTGATATAATTACACTTGCTATGAACATGTATATGCAGGGTGTTAATCCTGAGCTTGATCTTTCCGATATGCCACATCTTGCAGAAGTATTTGAAAGACTTACACAGATGAAGATTGATGACCGTCATCCATGGTGTGGTAAGCTTGTATTTGCAGCGTTCTCAGGTTCACATCAGGATGCTATATCTAAGGGAATGCATTACAGAATTGAAAATGATCCTAATAAATGGACAGTTCCATATCTTCCAATTAATCCGGAAGATGTAGGACGTACATATGATTCAGATGTTATAAGAATTAACAGCCAGTCTGGTAAGGGTGGTGTTGCTTATGTTCTTGAACATAACTATGGAATGGTTGTTCCTAAGGCTATGAGAGAAGATCTGGGTTATGCTGTCAAAGATGTATCAGATGTTAATCATAAGGAGCTTTCAGCAGATGAAGTGCTTGAGATATTTGAGAAGAGATATAAGAAATATACACCAGTATTCAAGATTTCTGAAGTGCATTTCAAGCAGATTAATGGAATCCAGACTGTTGTGACTATTGATGAGAATGGTAAGAAATGCAATGTTGAAGATGGCGGTAATGGTCGTCTTGATGCTGTAAGTAATGCTCTTGCCAGTCACTTTGGAAAGCCTTGTGATATCTTCTGTTATGAAGAACATTCATTAAAGAAGGGCTCTGATTCTAGTGCCATTGCATATGTTGGTATTACAGGAGAGGATGGAAAGAATTACTTTGGTATTGGTATTGACCATGATATCATCAGAGCTTCTATTGATGCGTTAGAGTCAGCTATGAACAGAAGCCTTGAAGCATAATATTTAAATTGAATAATGTGTAATATAACCCATGTCCGGAACGTATACTAGAATGATACTGATTCAGGATATGGGTTGTTTTATTTATGTAGAATTAAAAAATCCCCCTCAAAGGGGGAAGCGGTACTATAGTACTAATGCTATTATACGCTCAGAGGGGAAAAGAAATATAGTTAAGGGGAAACTGTTGATTTAGACATTTTTGGAGGGATAGTAATGTTTTTTAGAAAACTATTAAGTAGTTTGAATGCAAAGGTTAAGAAAACTGCAGTTGGTGTTCTTTCAGTTGCAATGGTTGCAGGTTCTGTGTTTGCCGGTACATCTTTAAAAGCTGGTGCATACTCGAAAACACAGGATGTCCTTAATGAATTATTAGGAGCAGCAAAACCTTATGGTGTAGTTGCTGAAGAATTTAAGAATAGTAATCACAATCAGACATGTTTCGCGACTAACAAGCTTCTAATAACAGATCAGTGGATGAGTGCATGGCTTGATATGAGCATTGGAACAACATATATCAAGAGTTTTGATAATTCTGGTTCATCAGAAGTTAATGTGGATAGAAATGCATTTAATAATCTTGTACTTGGAACTGATTATGATTATGAACCCAGAGAGAATAAATATTATATTAAAGATTCTGACGGAAAAAGAACAGGTGCTGTTATTAATGTGGCTAACTGCAAGGATACAATCAATGTTTATTATGCAGAGGATTATATGGATGTAACGGCAGCACTTGATAATGTATACGATAATTTCAAGGCGTATGCTGATACACCAGATTCGGAGGCTGATATAGTTATTGATGCTTATGATGAGAGAAAGATTGATCTTTCTTCATTTAAGAATAAGCAGATTGTAGTGGTAAATATGTATGCTAATAATTATATTGACTGGCAGGGAAAAGAAGTTTCATCTTATTATGGAGAAGGACAGCTAAACATAACAAATAAAGCACAGGGACAGTTTGTTATCATTAATCTTCTTGGCGGTGATGGTGATGCAGATATCAAAAGATTCAGCATTAATGGTAAGAATACAGGTGGATTAACAGATGTTGATATATCAGACACGGTTATTTTCAATGCTGTTAATGTAACTGGTAATATTAATATAGGTGAGGTATGTGGTATAGTTGTTGCACCAAAAGCAGATATTACCTTAACATCTACATGTAATGGAAGAGCAATTTCTAAGTCATTTGTTAATGTCAATGGACAAATGCATTTTATATCAGATAATCAACAGCAGGAGACGACACAAAAGGAAACAACATCTGTAGCACAGTCTTCATCAGAAACAACAAAGTCAGAAGAGACAACAACTGCACAGGAAACAACAAAGTCAAACGAGACAACAACTGCACAGGAGACAACAAAGTCGGATGAGACAACAACTGCACAGGAGACAACAAAGTCAAACGAGACAACAACTGCACAGGAGACAACAAAGTCAAACGAGACAACAGTTGCACAGGAGACAACAAAGTCAAACGAGACAACAGTTGCACAGGAGGCAACAAAGTCGAATGAGACAACAGTTGCGCAGGAGACAACAAAGTCGAATGAGACAACAGTTGATGCTGGTAAGGAAACTAAGCCGACAAAACCAGAATCAAACGAAACAACAGCTGTTAATGAGACAACAAAGTCAAATGAAACAACAGTAGATTCTAATAAACAGGCAAAAGAACATACAACTTCATCAACTCAGGTCACAAAGAAGACTGGTGAAGTTGCAGGAGATGAAGAATTAGTTATAGGAAAAGAAGATGAGACTGTTGGTGGCTCAAGAGTCAGAAAAACTGGTGAAGTTGCGGCTGATGAAGAGGTTGTAAAGACTGGTGACAATAATCATGTATGGGTATATATTGTGATTCTTGTAGCAGCAGCTGTTATTTCTGGAACTGTTATTGTGATAAGCAAAAAGAGCAATAAAAGATAATAAATGTTAATGATATCAGAGAGGCACAGCAGTAATGTTGTGCCTTTTTTATTGGGGTGGTATTGAAGCACTCTGCTTTTTTATGCTATAATGCAATATGTATGAGTCGAAGTAGGCTTTGAACACAAAATACAGTGAAGAACAAGGAGATGGAAGTTTTATGAAACATTTGATACTTGCATCGGGTTCACCAAGACGAAGAGAATTAATGAGTCAGGTAGGACTTGATTTTACTGTTGTTACAAGTGATGCAGATGAGAATATTAAAGAGATGGAGCCTGAAGATTATGTAAGAGAATTATCTTCTATTAAGGCACAGTCTGTATTAGAGCAATATGCAGATAAAGATAATTCTGTAATCGTTATAGGTGCAGATACTATTGTTTATCATAAAGGAGAGATTCTTACCAAGCCTAAGGATGAAGAGGATGCATTCAGAATTCTTAAGTCTTTAGAAGGTCAGATACATCAGGTGTATACAGGTGTAACTATATGCAGCACACATAAGAATGTAAGTTTTTATGAAAAGACTGATGTGTGGGTATATGATATGACTGATGAGGAAATCAGGGATTACATAAGCACAGGAGAACCTATGGATAAGGCTGGTGCATATGGTATTCAGGGAAAATTTGCAGCATACATTAAGGGTATTGAAGGCGACTATAATAATGTTGTCGGTCTGCCTGTTGCCAGACTTGTACATGAGCTTAAAGCATTTTAAGGAGAAAATATATGGTTAAATTCGTAGCAAGTGACCTTGATGGGACATTGCTTCTTAACGGAGCACAGAGCGTCGACGAATCTGCTATACAGTATATCAATAAACTTGTTGACAAAGGCGTTATATTTGCACCGGCTAGTGGCAGGCAGATAACGAGTCTTAAGAGACTTTTTGGGGCTGTCAGTGATAAGCTTGCATATATTGCAGAGAATGGTGCACTTGTGGAATATAATGGTGAAACTATTGGAAAGACTGCGATGGATAGGAAGCTTGCGTTAGAGATAATTGAGGATGTAATTGAACAGCCCAATTGTGAGGTGCTTGTATCAGGAGAACATACGGCATATATTAAGCCTAAGTCAGAAGAATATTATTACAGAATGACCAAGGTGGTCAATTACCATACTACATTAGTTGATAAGTTCACAGACATTGATGAGGATATATTAAAGATAGCTGTGTGTGATATGACAGGAATTAAGAATTCCAAGGAGCATTTTATTAACAAATGGAGTGATAAGGCTTCAGTACTCGTATCAGGAGAACTTTACTTAGACCTTATGGATACTAATGTCAATAAGGGAAGAGGAATTGAACAGATACAGAAATATTTCAGCTTAAAGCCTGAAGAATGTATGGCATTTGGTGACAACTATAATGATATTGCAATGCTAGACAGGGTGTATTACTCATATGTTATGGAGAAAGCTGTAGATGATGTTAAGAAACACGGACATTTCATAACAGGATGGGTAGAAGGAACATTAAGGGAGCAATTTAAAGAGATAAGATAAGGAGATTTAAGTTATGGATAAACATATTGATGAGTGTGCGAAGGTGTTTTTAAGAGATCAGAAACAACTTTTCGATGAGCCTGTTGCATATGATTTAGAGGAAGCTAAGGAATTCTTAGAGGACTGTATGGCGGTATACTGCAAGGATATTAAAGAATTAAGAGAAGTGATGGATGATGAGGGAATGGATGTATCTGACTTAAGCAATGATGAGCTTCTTGAGCAGTTAGAAGTATTCAGGCTTGATAATGGCGGATATTTCTTCGTGGAAGGATAGTACAGATGCGTATAAATGTTGTATGTGTAGGCAAGATTAAGGAAAAGTTTTATACCCAGGCAGTTGAAGAGTATTCTAAGAGACTTTCAAGATACTGTAAGCTTGATATTGTTGAACTACCTGATGAGAAAACACCAGATAATGCAAGTGATATAGTCAATGAACAGATTAAGAATAAGGAAGGGGAGAGAATTCTTTCTGCCATTAAAGATGATGCTTATGTATGTGCACTTGCAATAGAAGGGAAAATGCTTGATTCTGTTGAACTATCAGAAAAGATTGAAAGACTTGGAATAGAAGGAACAAGTAACATAACATTTGTAATAGGAGGCTCTTTGGGACTTGCAGATGATGTACTTAAGAGAGCTGATTATAAGCTGAGTTTTTCAAAGATGACATTTCCGCACCAGCTTATGAGAGTTATTCTTTTGGAACAGATATACAGGGCTTACAGGATTATGAAGAATGAGCCATATCACAAATAATTAAAGAGGATAGAATATGAAAAGAAGAAAAAAACCATTTATTATATTAGCAGTTATTCTTGTTGTAGTTTTATTGGTTGCAGGATATATTAAGTTCTTTAATGGACGTCTGATATATTTCACAACAGGTATGAAGAGCGGTGAGCTTATTAAGACAGCAGGACAGAAGACAACTTATACATGCGAGGCAGATATTCTAATGTCTGATGTGAAGAAGGAATATGAGGAAATGTTTGGCAGTAATATATGGAGAGAGAAAATTGGTGATGCTGATTTTGAAAGCTATATTAAGGACCAGATTAAGAGTAAGTTAATGCGCGTCAAGGCTATGAATGTTAAGGCTAAGGAACGCGGTGTTGTGCTTGGAAGAGAAGAAAAAGATTCTGTGGGTAAGGCTGTTGATGCATTTTACAATGAATTAACAGAATCGCAGATAAGCAGTACAGGAATAACTAAGGATAAACTGAATACAATGTTTACTGAATTTGCAATAGCACAGAAACTCTACGATGACCTTACTTCCAGCATGGATATTGAAGTAAGCGCAGATGAGGCAAGAGTTATTGATATCCAGTATATTGTATCAGATTCAGAGGAAGATATTAATAAAGCATATAATCTTGTGAATTCTGGAAGTTCATTCTTTGCTGTTGCCAAGGAGTACAATGCGGATGGCGAATATGAGTACGAACTGAAACGTGGCGAGATGGATGCAGCATTTGAAAAAGCAGCATTCAATCTGTCTACTGGGGAGATGAGCAGTATAGTTGAGGCAGCAGGCAGATATTACATTATAAGATGTACATCGGATAATGATAAGGCTAAGACCGAGGTTAATAAGTCTGCAATTCTTGAAAAGAGAAAGTTAGAGCAGTTTAATGCTGATTTTGAGAAATATGAAGCTGGTATATATATGGAATTTAATAATAGCGAATGGAAGAAATTAAGTATTCAGGATGCGTATACGTTGGGAAGCAGCTTTGAGGATACTTTCAATGCGTATTTTGGAAAGTAAAGAGGAGAGTAATTAATAATGGCAGCTAATAAATATGATGCTAACAGTATATCAATACTGGAGGGCCTTGAAGCGGTAAGAATGAGACCTGGTATGTATATTGGAAGTGTCGGAACAAAAGGTCTTAATCATCTTATATATGAGATTGCGGATAATTCAGTGGATGAACATCTTGCGGGTTTTTGTACACAGATAAATGTAACTCTTAATGATGATGGAACAGCAACTATCAAGGATAATGGACGAGGTATTCCTATCGGAATCCATCCTAAAGCCGGAATACCTGCGGTTGAGGTTGTATTTACAGTACTTCATGCAGGTGGCAAGTTCGGAGATGGCGGATATAAGATATCTGGAGGACTTCACGGCGTTGGTGCATCTGTAGTTAATGCACTTTCTGTATGGCTTGAGGTCGAGATAAGAGTTGATGGTGGTGTGTACAAGCAAAGATACGAGCGTGGAAAAGCAACAGCGCCGCTTGAAAAGATTGGTACATGCAGAAAAAATGATACTGGTACAACTGTTACATTTCTTCCTGATGGAGAAATATTTGAAAAGACAAGATTCAAAGCAGACTCGATAAAGAGCAGACTTCATGAGACTGCATATCTTAATCCGGGGCTTACAATTGAGTTTGAAGATAAGAGAAAGGGCAGCGAGGATAAGGAAACTTTCCATGAGCCTGACGGACTTAAGGCATATATCAAAGACCTTAACAATGGCAAAGAGACAGTATGCGATATCGTCTACTTTAAGAAGAAGCAGGAAGATATTGAGGTTGAAGTAGCATTTCAGTTTGTTAATGAATTTGAGGAAAATATTCTTGGCTTCTGTAATAACATATACACTCAGGAGGGTGGAACGCATATTACAGGCTTTAAGACCAAGTTTACAATGATTATCAACCAGTATGCGAGAGAACTTGGCATCTTAAAGGATAAGGATGCGAATTTTACAGGTCTTGATGTAAGAAATGGTATGACTGCAGTTGTTGCAGTTAAGCACCCTGCACCAAGATTTGAGGGACAGACCAAGACCAAGCTTGATAATCCGGATGCTGGTACAGTTGTTGCAAATGTAACAGGAGACGAGGTACAGCTTTATTTCGACAGACATTTGGATGACCTTAACGCTGTAATTGCATGTGCTGAAAAATCTGCGAAGATACGAAAAGCAGAAGAAAAGGCTAAGACAAATATGCTTACAAAGCAGAAGTTCTCTATAGACAGCAACGGAAAGCTTGCCAACTGTGAGAGCAAGAATCCGGAGGAATGTGAGGTGTTCATTGTTGAGGGAGATTCAGCTGGAGGTTCAGCAAAGACTGCAAGAAACAGAAGAACTCAGGCAATTCTTCCAATCAGAGGTAAGATTCTTAATGTTGAAAAGGCAAGTATTGATAAGGTACTTGCCAATGCCGAGATTAAGACAATGATTAATTCATTCAACTGTGGATTCTTAGAGGGCTACGGTAATGACTTTGATATTAGCAGATTAAGATATAATAAGATTATTATCATGACTGATGCCGATGTGGATGGAGCACATATTGATACACTGCTTCTTACATTTTTCTACAGATTCATGCCTGAGCTTATTAATCAGGGACATGTATATATTGCTACACCACCTCTTTATAAGGTTGTTCCTAAGAAGGGCGAGGGTGAATATCTATATGATGACAAGGCACTTGAGGATTACAGAAAGAAGCATACGTCAGGAACATTTACACTTCAGAGATACAAAGGTCTTGGAGAGATGGATCCTGACCAGCTATGGGAGACAACTCTTAATCCTGAAACAAGAATTTTAAAGCAGGTTGAGATTGAGGACGCAAGGCTTGCAACTGAGGTTACAGCAATGCTTATGGGTACAGATGTACCACCTAGAAGAGAATTTATATATACGCATGCTAATGAAGCTGAGATTGATGCGTAAAAGCTAAAGGAGTAGAAAATGGCTGAGAAGATTATAAGGACTGAGTATTCTGAGGTTATGCAGAAGTCCTATATAGATTATTCCATGAGCGTTATTACAGCAAGAGCACTTCCTGATGTAAGGGACGGTTTAAAGCCGGTACAAAGAAGAGTGCTGTATGCCATGGACCAGTTGGGGCTTAATTACGACAAGCCTCACAGAAAGTCTGCACGTATCGTTGGTGATACAATGGGTAAATACCATCCACATGGTGACAGTTCAATATATGAGACACTTGTTGTACTTTCACAGGATTTTAAGAAGGGTATGGCTCTTGTTGACGGACACGGAAACTTCGGTTCTATCGAAGGTGACGGAGCTGCCGCTATGCGATATACAGAAGCTAAGTTAAAAAAGTTCACACAGGACGTATATCTTGCTGACCTTGATAAAAATGTTGTGGATTTCGTGCCTAACTTTGATGAGACAGAAAAAGAGCCTGAGGTTCTTCCTGTAAGAGTACCTAATCTGCTTGTAAATGGTGCAGATGGTATTGCGGTTGGTATGACAACTAATATCCCTCCACACAATCTTTCAGAGGTTGTTGATGCAGTATGTGCATATATGGATAATGAGGATATCACAACAGACGAGCTTATGCAGCTCTGCCCTGGACCGGATTTTCCTACAGGCGGAATTGTAATTAATAAAAGCGAGCTTGGTGCAATATATGAGACTGGAACAGGTAAGATTAAGTTAAGAGGCAAGGTCGTATTCGAGCCTGCCAAGAACCGTTCTGAGAAGGACAAGCTTGTTATTACAGAGATTCCATATACAATGATTGGTGCTAACATAGGTAAATTTATATCTGATGTAGTAAGCCTTATAGAAACTAAGAAAACTACCGATATTGTCGACATTTCCAATGAATCTTCTAAGGAAGGAATAAGAATTGTCCTTGAACTTAAGAAGAACGCTGATGTCAAGAATCTTGAAAATCTTCTTTACAAGAAGACCAAGTTGGAAGATACATTTGGCGTAAATATGCTGGCTATCGTTGATGGAAGACCTGAGACCTTAGGTATTAAGGATATAATAAAACACCACATTAATTTCCAGTATGAGCTTGCTACAAGAAAGTACACAACACTTCTTGAAAAGGAGAAGGCTAACAGGGAGATTAAGGAAGGTCTTATAAGAGCATGTGATATTATTGACCTTATTATCGAGATATTACGAGGCAGTGCTAATCTTAAGATGGCTAAGGACTGCCTTGTTAATGGTAATGTTGAGGGAATCAAGTTTAAGTCAGAGCAGTCAAAAAAGCAGGCTTCAGGTCTTGATTTCACAGAGAGACAGGCTGGCGCAATATTAGAAATGCGTCTGTACAAGCTGATTGGCCTTGAAATTCTTAATCTTCAGAAGGAATATGATGAATGTGTCAAGAAGATTGAGAAGTATGAAAAGATACTTGGCAGCAGAAAAGAGATGGCTAAGGTTATCAAGTCTGACCTTCTTAATATTAAGAAGGAATATGGTGTTGAAAGAAGAACTGTAATTGAAGACGGCGAAGCTGCTGTATTTGAGGAAAAGAAGATTCCAGAGATGGAAGTTATGTTTATTATGGACAGATTCGGATATGCAAGAACCATTGATATGGCTGCATTTGAGAGAAATAAAGATGCTGTATTTAATGAGAACAAATATGTCATTCCGGTAATGAACACAGATAAAATCTGCATATTTACTGATATGGGAGACATGCATCAGTTAAAGATAAAGGATCTGCCATTCACTAAGTTCAGAGATAAAGGCACACCGATTGATAATCTGTGTAACTATGACAGCTCTAAGGAGATAATTGTGTACATTACTCCATTTGAACGACTTAAGAATCAGAAAATGCTGTTTGTCACAAGACAGGGAATGATGAAGCTTGTAGACAGCGAAGAATTCCAGGTTTCAAAGCGTACAGTTGCATGTACGAAATTAGCAGATGATGATAAGCTAATCGGAATGTATTCTACAGACGCAAGAGTAGAAATCTATTCCAAGTTCTCACTTGATGGAGAAATCAAGGAAGAAGAGGTTGTTGAGAGTAACCAGAATGTAATTGTGCAGACAGAAGGCGGCGTATTCTTAAAGTTCCCATTAACAGACATTCCAATGAAGAAGAAGAGTGCTGTTGGCGTAAGAGGAATCAAGCTTTCAAAAGATGATTATATAGAAGATGTATTCCTGCTAACAGAAGGTGATGAGTTCACCATGGAATATAAGGGCAGGAGTATCAGCTTTGCCAAGATGAAGACGGCACACAGGGATACTAAGGGAACTAAGATAAGAGTATGATTTTAACGGTTGGGGAGTCGAAGAAGTGCTTCACACCATCACAACTAAGGTAAGCGGTCCTAGTGGCTGTATATGGCGGCATAACACCCACACCGACAGCTTACAATTTAGTTGTGATGGTGTGAAGCACTTCTTCGACATGACCACCGATAAAAAAAGTATATTTTTCTAAAATATAAATGGATAGTTAGTTAAATTGTTTTTGGGTTGGCGAGACTACATTTGAAAGAATAATTTGACCAGCGAGGTCACTTTGTTAGTCAGAATATGGTATGGGATTATCCATACCATTTTTTAAATACTGGAGACATATGGCATGAAACAAAATCGGTACTTCGCGGTGGTAGTGTCTGTGAGTTAAGCGTTAGCGACAACGGAATGTAAGCTTACCGTGTGGGTGTTAATGCCGCTATATACAAAAGTTCGGTGCAGGAAATCTCGTTCAAGCGAAGCGCGTTTGATTTCCTGCACCGTAATAAACTCTGTATATGGCGGCATTTACAGCCACTAGGTCAGCTTACCTAAAGTTGGCACTAATGCTTGACTCATAGACTGTACAACCCCGAAATACTATTTAATTATCTTCCATATATTTATCATAAATAGCAATAACCTTATTCATAACCTCCGGTCCCGGAGCACCAAGAGTAAGTCTCTTATCTACACAAGTCTGAAGGCTGATAGCCTCGTAGATATCTTCATCAAATACAGGGCTTACAGCCTTGTATTCTTCAAGTGAAAGGTCATCAAGTGCAATATTTTTCTCGATGCACATAAGAACAAGCTGGCCGACAATACCGTGGGCTTCTCTGAAAGGAACACCCTTTTTAACAAGGTAGTCAGCAGCATCAGTAGCATTAGTGAAGCCGTTCTTTGCTGAAGCTTCCATTCTCTTGTTGTTGAACTTCATAGTATCAATCATGCCCTTGAAAAGGCTGATGCAGCCTTTGGCTGTGTCAAATGCGTCAAATGATAATTCCTTATCTTCCTGCATATCTTTATTGTAAGCAAGAGGAATACCCTTCATTGTTGTAAGGAGGCTCATAAGAGCACCATATACTCTGCCTGTCTTACCTCTTACAAGCTCTGCGATATCAGGGTTCTTCTTCTGAGGCATAATAGAGCTTCCTGTACTGAAAGCGTCATCAAGTTCAATGAATCTGTATTCGTTAGAATTCCAGATGCATATTTCCTCAGAGAAACGGCTTAAATGCATCATGATAGTTGATAATGCAGATAAGAATTCAATAAGGTAATCTCTGTCAGAAACAGAATCCATGCTGTTGAGTGTTGGTCCGTAGAAACCAAGGAGAGAAGCAGTAAGTTCTCTGTCTAATGGATAAGTTGTTCCTGCAAGTGCACCTGCACCAAGAGGACAGTAATTCATTCTTTCATATATATCGTGAAGTCTGCTTCTGTCGCGCTTGAACATTTCGAAATATGCACCGAAATGATGAGCAACAGTAACAGGCTGTGCCTTCTGAAGATGAGTAAATCCAGGCATGAATGTATGAGTGTTTTCTTTCATGATTCTTAAGATAACAGCCATAAGCTCTTTAAGCTCAGCATCAGTATTAAGAACTTCCTGTCTTGTGAAAAGTCTCATATCAAGAGCAACCTGGTCATTTCTGCTTCGTCCTGTGTGAAGTCTCTTTCCGGCATCACCGATTCTCTCAATAAGAGTAGCCTCCATAAATGTATGGATATCCTCGTATTCATCAGTGATTTCAAGCTTTCCTGATTCAATATCAGCAAGAATTCCCTTAAGACCTTCTACAATCTGCTCACTTTCGCTTTCAGGAATAATTCCCTGCTTGCCGAGCATAGTAGCATGTGCAATACTTCCTTCAATATCCTGCTTATAGAACTTCTGGTCAAATGAAATTGATGCGTTGAAGTTGTTAACAAGCTCATTAGTTTCTTTGGTGAATCGTCCACCCCATAATTTCATTTATAAATCCTCCTTGAATTAAATATCTGTATTTTCTTCATTAAAATTATCTTCTTCATCTTCAATAGAAGAGAGAAGACTGTCAGTAAGTTCATCATCAATATCAGGTGATTCAAGATTCTCGAAATCATCCATATCATCAAGAATAGAACTTTCTATATTATCATCAGACAGTTTCTTAATGTATTTGTCAGTAAGAGACGGATCATCAAGATATTTTCTGATAACTAACGGAAAATATGCCATATTTACTTTTCCTGCTTTAATAAAGCAGTTGGCAAGATAAATGCCAATCAATATAATAATGCAAAGTGTAGTAATAACGCAACCCAATATTAAATTAACAGGACGATATTTTAATACAACGGTATGAGTTCCGGCACTTACGTCAACACATAACAATGCATTTTCCCAGGCATAAGTGTCAGCTTTCTTGCCATCAATATACACAGACCAGCCACCATCGTATGGAATAGAGAATAATATTGCTTTGTCTGAGGAAGCAGTAAGAGTTCCTGTAAACTTAGTATCAGAGAATTTCTCAACCTGATAGCTTTCTGAATTGAGTTTATTGTAAGCCCTGATGAATTTGTCTTCATCGAGTGTGTATACAGAAAGATTCATTCCGCCGGTATCAGAAGTTACTTCGACAGTATCTGTGTCGTGGACATAACCAATATCAAGAATCCGGTTATTGCTCTTTATATTATTGTAGGTGTAAGTGGTTGTGTTATTAATAGTAACAGTTACGGAATCAACAGATTTATTTGCAACTGACAGGTACATATGACCACTTTTTGCCGGCGTGATGATACAATCGGCTTCAGTAGGGAATGAGGTAGTATATTCAAATACATCACTTATTCCGGTAAGAGATTGAATAAGAAGATTCTGGTTCTCAATACCATTGTTATTCTTAGCCATAACAAGGTCATATGCTGTTGAACTGTTAATCGCATAACCAATAGGAAGTGTGTAATTATTCTTATACACAAATTCACCATCGCTGCCTGTATAATAATTTCTTATATCACTTTCAACTAAAAGTCGGTTAGAAATAGTGTATTTTACAGAGAAAAGAGAATCAGTAACAGCGGTAAGACCATTGCAGCCATATGCATTAGTTGAATTTTCCATTCCTATAAGGTTGTAAAGCTTTGACATCCCTGCATTGCATGTTGATGAAAATGTTGAAACAGTTCTGTAATTATGCCATGCACCATCATTCTTAGAACGCGCACCAAAAAGCTTATCCATTCTATAGAAGGATGTGTCATTATCAGATACGGTTTTTGTAACAGTCTTTACGGCATCATAATCAAGAAGATATGATGTACGGCTTGTTGTTCCAATACCGGTTGCATCCATATTCAGTGTACATTCAATGATTGATACTGAGAATGCAAGCATAAGAACAACAGGAATTTTGAGCCTGGCGTTGTTATGAATAAACATTAACAGACCATATATAAGAATAAATATTCCACTTATATATACACTCTTAAATGAATATTCAGTCTCTGAGTTAATAAAAAGTTCTTCCATAATAAGCAGAAGACCAATTGCAATCCATAATGATGCACCAAGCTGCCTGTTAGTAGAATTCTTAAGGTTAATAACAGCTTCATAGCACATTGCAAGCAGAAAGAATATATATATGAATGACTGTCTGCAAGGCAGGCTGTTAGGAAAATGCATACCATGCCATATATAGTTAGGTATATTTAAGTTAAATGCTGTCAGGAAGATAAGCAGGATGACACATTTGCCAATCTTCTCGCGTGCATTGACTTTGCTGCACATAATATAAAGCGGTAGCAGTACAAAAACAGCAACGCCGCAGTATATATTAGGCAGATGGTCCAGTCCTAAATGAACCGGAATGTTGATAAGCTGTCTTGTGAGCATTGATAATATGCTGAAATAAGAAATAAGCTTATCAGGGAATGTTGTGTCGCTTGAGGCTGAAAGTGAAAATGTATAGAATTCAGGCAGAAGAAGACACGCTCCCAGTCCACCGGCAAGCAGTGAATATACACAGAAATTAATAAATTTCTTCACATACTGCATAGGGCTTTTAATACCGTTATAAGCAATCATAAGAACAACATAGTAAATCACTACTGAAAGGCATACCATGATTGCAATATAATAATTAGTAAATATACATAATCCGAGAGTTATGCAATAGAATATGCAGCGGTTCTCATTAACAAGTCGTTCAAGTCCAAGCATGATAAGTGGAACAAGAATAACACAGTCAAGCCACATGATATTCCAGCTGTATGCCGCAATGAATCCGGACATACCATAGAACATTCCAAATATGGCAGCAATAACATGCTTGTTATTATTGTGTTTAGTAAGATAATACGTTAAAGAAAGACTGCTGCCAGCTATCTTAAGTATTATAAATGCATTCATTATCTCTATAGTGTATTTTTGTGGGAAAAGTGCAACGAACCAGTTAGATGGACTTGCAAGGTAATATGCGAACAGAGATGTGAAGTTAGTTCCCATTCCTATATCCCATGAGTAAGTAAGACTTTCACCATTTCTTATCTTGTGCCACAGTTCTGAAAAGAATGGTGCATACTGATGGTACATGTCAGACCTCAGATAACATTCGTTTCCCCATGGGAATATGCCTCTTGTATAGTACAGTGCCATCATCATTATAACTGGAAGTACAAAGGCAGCAAGATATGTAAAGTTAGAATTAAGAATTGATTTCTTTGATGAATTCATGGCTTCCCTCCCTTAGCCGGTAATAGTAACATTTTACCAAAGAACGAAAAAAGTGTAAACAATTATAGGCAAATTAGGCTTGTATTCGATAGTACAATTTTGTAAAATAGAAAAGTACGCAAAAGGAATCTCCAAAGGGTAATGCTTAAGGAGAGTGTACATGGAATACAGACAATTATATAAAAAACACAAAAGGGCTGTACAATACGGAATATGTGCAGTTTTTCTGATTATAACCGGATCAGTATATCTGGCAGGAAGAAAGAATGCTTCAGTTTCAGAGAATACATTTGCAGATAATGTCGTATCAAGTAGTATAGAAGACAGCTGGCATATGGAAAGTGAATCATCAGTTGAAGACATATATGTGTATATATGTGGTCATGTTAATTCTCCAGGTGTTGTAAAGTGCCTGAAGGGAACAAGGCTGTATGAAGCAGTGGCAATGGCTGGTGGAGCTGATGATTTGGCTGATATGTCTGCAGTTAATCTTGCAGCACTTGTTGCTGATGGGGAAAGGATATATATTCCGGCATATGGAGAGGACATTTCTGTTGAAGAACAGACAGAGGGGATTGTTAATATTAATAAAGCTACAGAAAGTGAGCTTATGACACTGCCGGGAATTGGAAGTTCAAGGGCAGCAGATATAGTAAGATACAGAACAGATAATGGCAGATTCCAGACAATAGAAGATATAATGAAAGTGTCTGGAATTAAGGAAGCAGCATTTAATAAGATAAAGAATTATATTTGCGTATGATAAGATGCATATGCATAGAAAGTAAAAAGGAGTAGATTATGGCAGGCAGAGTTTTAGTTGTTGATGATGAGAAAATGATTGTTAAGGGACTTAAGTTCAGTCTTATGCAGGATTATAGCGTTGTAGACTGTGCATATGATGGTGAAGAAGCTCTCGAGTATGCTAAAAACAATGAATATGACATAATACTTCTTGATATTATGCTTCCCAAGCTTGATGGATTATCAGTATGCCAGCAGATAAGAGAGTTTTCAGATGTGCCAATAATTATGCTGACAGCTAAAGGCGATGACATGGACAAGATTCTTGGCCTTGAGTATGGTGCAGATGATTATATTACAAAACCATTTAACATTCTTGAAGTTAAGGCGAGAATGAAAGCCATTTTAAGAAGAAATGCTGTGACAGAGAAGAAAGCAGCAAAGAGCAATATTATTAATGCGGGTGATATGAAGATAGATTGTGACAGCCGTAATCTGTATATTGCAGGAAGACCTATTAATCTTACTGCTAAGGAATTTGATCTTCTTGAATTGTTAGCAGTTAATCCAGGAAAGGTATACAGCAGGGATAACCTTCTTAAAGCTGTGTGGGGACAGGATTATTCAGGTGACGGCAGAACGGTTGATGTCCATATGAGAAGACTTCGTGAGAAGATTGAAGATAATCCGAGTGAACCAAAGTATGTTCACACTAAGTGGGGAGTAGGTTACTATTTTAATGTTTAATAAGATTAAAAAAAGAAATGACCATAGGAAAATCTTTTTTGACAGGGAGTTTCAGTCATTTTTCAGGTTCATAAATAAATATTCAACAAGACAGTTCGCAGTTATAGCGGTAATAGTTGCAACAGCGGTAATATGTACATTTGAAGGCTTTGAGTATATTTACAGGCAGTCTGTAATTACAAGACAGACTGCGGTTATTCAGAATGAAGCGGTTCTCATTGCAGCAGAATATTCTAATTATGAAAGTCTTGAAGCAGCTGAGAATAATGATATGAACAGCAGACTCAGCAGTTATTCGGCACTTAATCAGATAAGAATAAGAATTGTTAATCTTAATTATGTTGTCAGTGTTGACACATATTCTATTGACACTAACAAGACAATTCTTAATCCAAGAGTATTCGATATATTCAGTAATCATAAGAACAGTTCCGGTTATGATAAGAAAACAGGTAATATACAGGCAGCGGTTCCGGTATACAATGATTCGGGTAAATTTATCGCTGTTCTTGTGGCTGATCTTGATTACACGGAGATAGATGCAATGTTTCACGATGTGAACAGTCAGAATAATAATATTAAACTGGTTATTATAACAATATGTCTGGCGTTACTTATCGTAGGCATATATTTTCTTAACCGGCCTGTAAAAAGGGTACTTGATATTGTTTCAAATGTAAGTGCAGGGCATACTGATGAAAGAATCCCTGTCAGGAGTTATACCGAAATACGTGAGATTGCAGATGATTTTAATAATATAATGGACAGAGCTAATGAAACAGACCAGTCCAGAGCAGAATTTGTTTCAAATGTGTCACATGAATTAAAGACACCTATAACATCGATTAAAGTATTGGCTGAGTCTCTTAATACACAGGAAAATGTGCCAATAGAAGTGTATCAGGAGTTCATGCAGGATATTGTAAGTGAAATAGACAGAGAAAGTAAGATTATAGAAGATTTACTTACTCTTGTCAGAATGGATAAATCTGTTGCAACACTTAATGTTACATCTGTTAACATGAATGATTTATTAGAGATGACCCTCAAGAGAGTTAAGCCATTAGCACAGAAAAAGAATATTGAACTGCTTTTTGAAAGTTTCAGACCGGTTGTTGCACAGATTGATGAAGTTAAGATGACACAGGTTATATCCAACCTTGTTGAGAATTCTATCAAATATAATGTCGAAGATGGATGGGTACATGTTTCACTGAATGCAGATTATCAATATTTTTATATAAGAGTTGAAGATTCAGGAATAGGAATACCAGAGGAAAGTATTAATAAAATATTTGAAAGATTTTACCGGGTAGATAAGGCAAGGTCGCGTGAAACGGGCGGAACAGGACTTGGACTGGCTATTGTAAGAAACATAATTCTTATGCATCATGGAACTATTAAGGTTCATAGTGAGGAAAATATAGGAACAACATTTACAATGAGAATACCTCTTAATTATGTTGAAAACCAGCAGTAATGCAGATGAAAGTATGCCAGTGGACATATTCATAAGCTGTTAAGAATAACAGGATAGGAAAGGAGCAGTTATGATGGGACATGTAAGGAAAGCTATTATGAAATTGACATTCGTTATAATTGTTATTGCAGTAACATTTGTAACTGTTTCATGTTCTTCGCAGAAGAAGGGAACAGCATATTCTGTATATTTTCTTAATGAAGACGGAACATCACTAACTGAAGGCAGGGTATACATCGAAAGTCAGGATGCTGTTTCAGTTGCAAATGAACTCCTTGAAAAAATGAATGTTGCAAAAGGCAGGCATACAAGCATAATTAAGCCAGTGTCTGTATCGCAGCCAACGGTTGAAATTAATGGAATATATGCAGGGGTCTATTATGACAGCTCTTATTATGGAATGAAACCAGGTACGGAAGTACTTTACAGGGCAGCAGTTGTTAAAGAATTGTCACAGATAAGTGATGTCCTGTATGTAAGATTTTATGTTGATGGTAAGGATGCTGTGTATGAAGATGGAACAGTCATAGGAAATATGAGTGATGAGGATTTTGTAGATACACAGGAAGGTGCTATGGCTGATGTGAAGTGGAAGACGATTAATCTGTATTTTGCTAACAAGTCAGGAGATGCCCTTGTAAAGAACAGCAAGAGAATCTGTTATAATAAGAATGTATCTGTTGAGAAGGTTGTAATGGAACAGCTTATTAAAGGAACAACAGAGTCAGGATGTTACCAGAGTATTCCGTCGAATACCAAGCTGCTTAGTATATCTGTTGTCGACAGGATATGTTATGTTAATCTCAGTCAGGAATTTGCAACAGATATGGTTAATGCAAAGAGCAATGTAACTATATATTCAATTGTTAACTCCCTTTCAGGACTGGAGGGAATTGATGGCGTTAAGATACTTGTCAATGGGAATTCTAATCTGATGTATAGAGATGTAATCAGCCTTGATACAGTATTTCATATGAATAATGAACTTGTAAAAAAAGATTTATCTGATAATTAATGGTCGTTTCTGGAAAGGATATTATTGAAGAGACCATTTTTTGTGGCAGCAGTTATGAGCATTGCTGCAGTATATTTGTCATTATATGCCAAGCCATATATCGTTATTATAGTAGGAATAATGGTGTTTACCGGATTCCTTATATATCTTAAGAAAACAGGAATTCCAGGATTTTATGTGATTTTTATCATGATGTTTCCTATTATGTGTCTAAGAACTGAAGAGAGTATGGAAAAGCTATGTTATCAGGGACAATTGTTGGACGAAACATATGCTGCTTGTGTAAATGGATACATAGCAGATATTAAACAGTCAGAAAACGGTTATGCGGTGTATATAAGAAATGCCTTTGTTATGCCGGATTCATGGGGCAGGCAGTTTAAAAGCGGTTTGGTAGTATACTCAGAGAAAAGATTTGCCAATCCGGGGGATGAAGTTAAGATTAAAGTAACATTAAAGGATTTTAATATACCATCTAATGAAGGACAGTTTAATGCCAGAAAATATTATACATCACTTGGATTTAATTATTGTGCAGATTTGTCAGATGTTGTGAATGTACAATCTGGAAGCAGTTATATTTCCAGCATTTACAGATTTGCAGATTCTATAAAAAATATTTACCAAAATGCATATTCTGAGCAGAATGCTGGAATTATGCAGTCAATTGTGCTAGGTGACAGGTCAGGGCTTGATGATGTTGTTAAGAGAATGTATCAGAAGAATGGAATTTCCCACATTTTGGCAATAAGTGCACTTCATGTTTCGCTTGTTGGAATGTTTATATATGACTGGTTAAAAAAGAGAATTGGGAGAATTGCATCTGCATGTTTTAGTACATTTCTTATAATTTCATATCTGTGCATGACAGGTTATAGTGCATCTGCCAGCCGTGCTGTAATAATGATTCTTGTATATATGCTGGCAGACGTGCTTGGAAGAACCAGTGATATGGCTAATACGTTAGGGATAGCAAGTGTTATTCTTCTGTGGATTAATCCATATAATCTTATAAATTCAGCTTTTTGGTTGTCATTTCTTGCCGTGGCAGGAATTATATATATTAAACCCATACTGTCTGATGATAAAACTATTCTTATATATATAAGACGTCCTGATAAAAAGAATGCAGGATTTTTTCAATTAATTTTATTCAGAATCGCAGATTCGGTTATTACAGGCATGTGTGTTACAATTGCGACACTTCCGGTAATTCTTATTATATCTGGGCAGATTCCTGTAATAAGCCTGTTTCTTAATGTTATAGTAATTCCACTTATGTCGTTGATAATGATAAGCGGTATATTTACGGGAATTGCTGGCATGCTATCTCTTGAAGCAGCATATTTTTTTGCGGGAGCAGGTGGATATATTCTTGATTTTTATTATAAGCTGTGCAGTTTGTCATCACATTTTAAATATGCAGTCATTGTTGCGGGAACCCCTGATACTGTAAGGGTGTTTTTATATTTTGCGGTTTTAATTATATGGATATGTGTACATATTATATTGATGAATAAAAAAATTGATGCTGTATGTATTGCTTTATTAGTGTGTGTGCTGACAGGGCTGCATTACAATATTAATTCAGACATGAAGATTGCCATGCTTGATGTTGGACAGGGGGATTCAATTGTCATGCATACTAAGGAGGGCATGAATGTATTGTTTGATGGAGGAAGCACAAGCAAGAAGAATGTTGGGAGATATACCATATATACTTATCTTAAATATTGTGGGGTAAGAAGTCTCGATTATGTGTTTATAAGTCACCCGGATAAAGACCATGTTAATGGAATATATGAATTGATTGAATTGTGTGATAACACATTTGAGATAGGTACTGTTGTACTGCCGGAAATCAGGCAGACTACGGCAGTAAAGAAGCAGGATTGTGATGATATGTCGAAGTTAGAGAGAACATTGAAAGCTGCTGGTATTAATGTTGTTTATGCTGATGCGGGTGACAGTATTAAATCGGGAGAATTCTCGGTTGAGTGTATGCACCCATGCAAGGGTTACAATTACGAGTCAGCTAACGACTATTCTGCTGTATATCTTGTGGAATATGGAGATTTTTCTATGCTTATGACAGGAGATGCAGAAAAGAAAGCGGAAAAGTGTATTATTGAGGATGTCAATAGTATGACAGGGGATGCTGGCGAACCGGCACGGCTTGTGTCAGTTAATATATTGAAAGTCGGACATCATGGAAGTAAGGGGGCAAGTTCAGAAGAATTTTTAAGTTATGTAAAGCCTGAAACTGCATTGATATCTTGTGGAGCAGGTAATTCATATGGACATCCTCATACGCAGACTTTACAGAGATTGTCGGGGATTGGAGCAAAGGTGTATAGGACAGACGAAAGTGGAGAGATTGCGGTGCGTGTCAGGGATGGTTTGTATAAAATTGAGGTATTTAAAGCTTTGTAAGAATAGAACTGTGAAGGTGCTGGGATATGAGAAAATATTTTTCAACTTGAACCACTTGTACATATCTGATACTATTGTTTAAGATTAGAAACGGAGGCAGCAGGTTTGAAGGTCATAAGTGATGATATTAAAAAGGGCGAATTTAAGAGTGTATATCTTCTGTATGGAGAGGAAGAGTATCTTAAGAAGCAGTACAGAGACAGATTAAAGAATGCTATAGCTGGTGACGATACAATGAATTATTCATATTATGATTCGGATAATGCCAGCGTTAAGGATATAATTGATGTGTGTGAAACACTGCCTTTTTTTGCCCAGAAGAGACTTGTTATAATGGAAAATACCGGTTTTTTAAAGAGTTCTAATGACGAGCTTGCAGATTATATTAAGCATATTCCTGATTATCTTGTTATTGTTATGGTAGAAAAAGATGTGGACAAGCGTAATAAGGTATATAAAGCGGTTGATTCTGTCGGGTATGTATGCGAGATGAAGCCACAGACAACTGCTACTCTTGAAAAATGGATAGCGGGGCTTCTTGCTAAGGATAATCTTAAAATAAGCCGTGAAGCCTGTGATTTGATACTTGATAAGACAGGTGCAGGCATGGATTATATAAAGCAGGAGATAGAGAAGCTTGTTAGCTATTGTCAGGGAAGGGATGTTGTGACAGTAGAAGATGTAGAGAAAGTATGCACAACACAGACAACAAGTCATATATTTGATATGATAAGTGCAATCGCGAATAAGAAACAACAGCAGGCGCTTGATTTATATTATGACTTACTGGAATTAAAAGAACCTCCTATGAGAATACTTTATCTTATAGTAAGACAGTTTAACGGAATACTACAGGTAAAAGATCTTATGTCAAGGGGAATTTCAGGTAAAGAGATTGCATCAAAGATAGGAGCAGCACCATTTGTTGCCAGCAAATATCAGGCACAGGCAAAATATTTTGAGATGAATACACTGTTGGATGCATTAAATGAATGTGCGAAGACAGAAGAAGCAGTTAAGCAGGGAAGGCTTAATGACAGTCTGGGAGTAGAACTTATTATAATTAAATACAGCAAATAAAAAAAGAACCCGGTGCGAGTGGGTGTCAGCACCGGGTTCTTTAAATTATTAAAATTCCTATTAAGCCATTGCGTTAACAGCTTTAGTAATGTGAGATACTTTTCTTGCAGCAGCGTTCTTGTGGAAGATTCCCTTAGAAGCAGCCTTCTCGATCTCAGCTATAGCAACAGGGAGAGCTTCGTTAGCAGCAGCCTTGTCACCAGCAGCAACAGCAGCCTCTACCTTCTTAATATAAGTCTTAACTCTAGACTTAACCGCCTTATTTCTCTCAGCTCTTACCTGACTTGTAATTACTCTCTTCTTAGCAGATTTAATGTTAGCCAATCCGTACACCTCCAAATCATAATTCAATAATAATATCTGTTTCGCATTAAAGCCGGACACGGACGATCTAATGTAAACATACTCACACATTTTATAGTACAAACATCTATATGTCAAGAACTAAATGAAGATTTTGGTATAAAAATTTCGTTTTTCTGCACAATATGTTGGGGAGGTGATGTGAAAAATGGATAATATAGTTGTAAGAACTGACCTTGCAGTAGAAGCAAATGAAGAAGCAATGAATGGAACAGGAAAGCTGCGGGGGATAAGAATAAGAGAAAGCAATAAATCAAGGATGGGTGTGAAAGTCACAGAATTGCAGGTGACAAATCATTTGGGCGAAGCCGCGATAGGAAGACCCAAAGGAACTTATCTTACTATAGAGGCAGATGATATTACAGGTGGGGACGAAGAATATGCAAAAGAGGTTATATCGACACTGGCAGGCTATATATTTAAGCTCTTAAAGCGCATGAATAAAAATGTCAAACCAGAAAAGCTTCTTGTCATAGGGCTTGGAAACAGAAATATAACATCAGATTCATTAGGCCCTGAGGTTGTAGATAACATTAGTATTAATATAAGTGATGGAGAGGAGACAGGAGTATGCACACTTAGTCCGGGAGTTATGGCACAGACAGGTATTGAGACTGCCGGAATTATTAAAGGTGTTGTAAGCCAGATAAAGCCGGATGTATGCATAGCAATAGACGCCCTTGCTGCAAGAAGTGTTAACAGATTAAATAGTACCATACAGCTTTCTGACCAGGGAATTAATCCCGGCTCAGGTGTTGGAAATCACAGAATAGGAATAACAAAAGACAATATAGGTGTTCCGGTGCTTGCAATTGGCGTGCCTACTGTTATAGACGCAGAAGGCATTATTCAGGGAGCAGGAAAAATGTATGTAACCCCGAAGGACATTGATTCAGACATTAGAAATATAAGTATCATAATATCCAAAGCAATTAACCGTGTTGGTGTTCATATTCATGGCTGATGTGAATACAATATAATGGTAATGCAAAGCAAGGAGGATATATGAGTGATAGAAAGTACAGGCCTGTGTATATGTTTATATTCATGGGCTTAATGCTTATGGTAATAATGATGAATTATAGTTTTAATCTAATATATTATATTCAGAACAGAATTTATGAAAATGCAGTTAAGACATTGTTTCCTGTAGAAACATATTTTGAAGACAATTATGATGAAAATGCAGGTTCTGTGTGGGTTGATTCGGAATATATGTTTAGCATGGCTGAGGAGGATAAAAAACCTGCTACACAGACGGATGAGGGGGTCGTGGAGGCAGGTGCTGCAGTCTGCTCCTGGCCTTTACAGGAAAATGCAGCTGGAAATGTTTATAATATTGCAGATTTAAAGAATTATGATTTTCTTATGAAGTTCTATACGGTCACATCCATCACAAGCCTGACAACACAGATAATGCGTCCAGAGGAATTTCTGGCAAAAGACCTGTCATTAGAGAAAAATGCAGATTTACCGCAGATACTTATATTTCACACACATTCACAGGAGGGATTTGTGGATACAGTTGAAGGAGATACATCTACAACAATAGTCGGTGTTGGAGATTATCTCACGGATATACTCACTAATACATATGGTTACAATGTTTATCATGATACAAGTGTGTATGATTATGTTGATGGAAAGCTTGACAGAAGCAAGGCTTATACATATGCAGAAGAAAATGTGGCAAAAATACTGGAAGAAAATCCGTCAATTGAGGTTGTAATAGACCTTCACAGGGATGGGGTTCCGGATACTACAAGACTTGTAACTGAAGAAAATGGTGTAACAATGTCAAAGGTAATGTTTTTTAATGGAATAAGCTACAGCAAGGCAAAAGGAGATATAGGCTATCTTTACAATGCCAACAGGGATGACAATCTGGCAATGAGTCTTCAGATGTATCTTTTAGGAGAAGCGTATTATCCCGGGCTGTTACGGAATATTTATATTAATGCATATCGTTACTGTCTGCATATGAAGGGCAGGTCGATGCTTATAGAAGCAGGAGCACAGACTAATACAAGCACAGAGGTTAAAAATGCGATGATACCGGTGGCAGATATGCTTGACAGATTGTTGAGGGGTGAGAAGGCGTATACACAGTGACGCGAAGCGCATCTTGTTTTTACCTCACATTTTCCCTATAATGGGCGGTGGAGATATCCTGTCGCCCATTCCACCACACACGATAGTGTAAAATGGCATATGAAATTAATGTATGAATGGGGCAAAAACCTATTAAAGCTGCTAAAGGTGATGAAATAGTAGGTAAAGGAGGTAAAATATGAGTAACAACATTTTAGCAGATTTACAGCCACAAGCTGTCTTTAAATATTTTGAACAGATATGTGCAATTCCACATGGCTCAGGCAATGTGAAGCAGATAAGTGATTATCTGTGTGAATTTGCACGTGAGAGAAATCTGTGGTTTAAGCAGGACGAAAGTTATAATGTGATAATTAAAAAACCGGCAAGTAACTGCGAGAGCAAGGCGGCACCTGTTATTTTGCATGGACATATTGATATGGTTGCCGTCAAAACGAATGATAAGGTTAAAGATATGGAAAAAGAAGGTCTTGACCTTTATATAGATGATGGCTATGTCAAGGCTGACAGGACAACCTTAGGTGCAGATGATGGAATTGCAGTTGCGTATGCGCTTGCTATATTAGACAGCAAGGATATGTGTCATCCGCCGATTGAGGCTGTGTTTACGGTAGACGAGGAAATTGGAATGCTTGGCGCTGAGGCAATTAATACTGACTGTCTTGAAAGCAAAATTATGCTTAATATAGATTCTGAGGAGGAGGGAATATTCCTTTCAGGATGTGCAGGAGGAGCAACTTTAAAGGCTTCTTATCCATTGAAAAAATCGGACATCACAGGAACGCAGATGTCTATTAAAATTAATGGTCTTACAAGCGGACATTCTGGAACAGATATAATATGCCAGAGAGCTAATGCAAATATTCTGATGGGACGTCTTCTTTTTGCTGTTAAAGAATGTGTGAATATTGTAAGCATATCAGGTGGTGAAAAAGATAATTCTATAGCTCCATTTGCTGATGCGGTTATAATGACACAGGAAGCAGATAAGGTTGCAGAGCTTCTTAATAATACTGCAAATGTCTTGAAAGAGGAGTATTCGGTTACTGACCCACAGCTTACCATCAAGGTGAATTGTGAAGGTGAAGGCAGCACTTTGGCATGTGATGATGCGACAACACAGATGCTTATAAATGTGCTTAATTTTATACCTGATGGTGTTGTTAAGATGAGTAATGATATCAAGGGGCTGGTGCAGACTTCACTTAATCTGGGGATTACAGAGCTGGCTGAGAAAACATTTGCAGCAACCTACTTAATAAGGAGCAGTTCGCAGAGTGAAAAAGAATATCTTACTGATAAGGTTGGAAAAATGACTGAATATCTTGGTGGAACTTATGAACTTAAAGGTGTTTATCCAGCATGGAAATTTAAGAAGAATTCTGCAATCAGGGATATGTTGTGTGAATCTTATAATAGACTTTTTAATAAAGAGGCTTTGGTGGAAACAATGCATGCAGGTGTTGAATGCGGTATTATGGCTGCAAAGATTGATGACCTTGACTGTGTATCGTTTGGCCCTGATATAATTGATATCCATACTGTAAAAGAAAAATTGGATATTGCTTCGACACAAAGGACATGGGAGCTTATAACTGACGTTTTAAAACAGTTGGCATGAATAATTGAATAATACTATATATTGTGTTAGTCGTATCTGGTAAAATGAGCTGAAAAAAGCTTTTTTTATACCAGATACGACATTTTTTATACCAAATGCGACATAAACTCAACAGAACACGACAAAACATATAGAATACTATATATATTGTTGACAGAGATTTGTTATTGATATACTATATTACTTGTACAAAACATTTATTAAATTCCGTGCGCAGGGGGATAGGAAACATTTGAAAGGAAAAGGTATATGGAGTATAAGGAATTTGTGGAATATATTAAGATGAATGCAGGGTATATAGCTGGAGAAGGTGGTAATATTACTATTAATCATGTGATTAAGAATAATGGCTGTGAGATGGATGGGCTTGTTATTATGGAGAAGGGGAAAGACATCGCGCCAACTATATATCTGGACAGCTTTTATGAATTGTATACGAATGGTGAGAATATTAAGAACATAATACGACAGATAGAGGTTATATATGAACAGAATAAGAATAATGTTACATTTGATGTAAATATTCTTAAGCATTTTGACACTATAAAGGACAAGATTGTTTATAAGGTCGTCAATTACAGAAGTAATGAAAAACTGCTCGAACAGGTGCCTCATAAGAGAATACTTGACCTTGCTGTGGTGTTTTACTGTCTGCTTGATAATGAATATGGAAGAAGTGCAACAGCATTAATATATAATAACAATTTGAAAAACTGGAATGTAACTATTGATGATGTGTATAAAGCTGCTTTGAAGAATACACCGGATCTGCTTCACAGTAAGATTAGTTCAATGGCCGCACTTTTTGAAAAATGTGGTGTTAATGTGGATGGAGAGGAAGTTGATTTAAAAGATTATGTTCCGTCTGATATGTATGTGCTTACGAATGAAAGCAAACTGAATGGTGCAGCCTGCATATTATATGAGAATGTATTGTATGATTTTGCACAGAAGCTGGGAGCAGATCTGTATATACTGCCCTCATCAGTGCATGAGGTTATACTTCTTCCCAAACTTTCGATGTTTGAGAAAGATGAACTTGTTAATATGGTAAAGGAAGTTAATACAGAAGGGGTTGCTGCAGATGAAGTCCTTTCTGATCATGTATATGAATATAACAGAACAGAAAGATTGATAACTATGTAGGGACAGAATAATACAATAATGTACATGATGGGATTCGAACCCACGATCTTCCGCTCCGGAGGCGAACGCTTTATCCAGCTAAGCTACATGTACACAACATATAATAATTTATATGCTTATATACTATACATTATTAAATTAAAACCCGCAACAATTGAATTAATTTTTTTCTTTTGTTAGAATTAATACATCTGTATATTGATTTGAACTTATCAGCAATGAAGATAAGAATTGGAGGAAACATGTCAGAGCGTATTAATAAATATCTCAGTGCCCATGGAGTCTGTTCAAGACGTGAAGCTGACAGAATGATACAGGAAGGACGTATCACAATTGATGGAAGAATTGCAGTTATGGGTGAGATGGTAGAAGACACTACAATTATATGTGTTGATGGCAGAAAGATAGACAGCTGCACACCACCACAGGTAGTCATAGCTTTTAATAAACCTGTAGGAATTGTATGTACAACAACTGATAAACAGGGAAAGAATAACATAGTAGATTTTATTGGATATAAGGAACGCATATATCCTGTGGGCAGATTAGATAAAGAGTCCGATGGTCTTATACTGCTTACTAATGATGGCGACATGATGGACAGGCTGCTTCGTTCCGTTAATGGTCATGAGAAGGAATACATCGTTTCAGTAAATAAACCAATTAATAAAGAATTTATAAAGAGAATGTCAGGGGGAATATATCTTAAGGAACTCGACAGAACTACAAGAAAATGTGTTGTGGAAAAGATATCAGACAAGACATTCAGAATAATTCTTACACAGGGGCTTAACAGACAGATAAGAAGAATGTGTGCGGAATGTGGATATAGTGTAACTAAACTGACAAGAATAAGGATTATGAATGTGGAATTAGGGGATTTAAAGACTGGTGAGTACAGGGAACTTGACGGTAAAGAGCTTAATACACTTTATGAGCAGATATATAAGCAGATAGAAACAGTCAACATACAGGCTGATAATTAAGGAGCGGATTATGGATTTATTACAGGAATATTCAGAACTTAAGAAGACGATAGATTATCATATGGACAGATATTACAATCAGGACGAGCCGGAGATAAGCGATTATGAGTATGATAAGCTTATGATAAGGCTTAAAGAGATTGAGAAAGAACATCCGGAATGGGTGACATCTGATTCACCTTCACAGAAGATTGGTGGCACTGTAAAAAGAGAAGCCGGGGTTAAGGTCACACATAATGTACCTATGCTGTCTATTGAAGATGTGTTTTCAGAAGATGCAGTGTGTGCATGGATTGATAGGGTTCATGCCATGCATCCTGACTGCACATTTTCAGTAGAGACTAAGATTGACGGTTTAAGCATGAGCTTAAGATATGTAAAAGAAGCAGATGGGAAGCTGCATTTGCAGTTGGCAGAGACAAGAGGAGATGGTCTTATTGGTGAGGATGTGACAGCTAATGCAAGGGTAGTGGGGGATGTGTTACAGGTTATTGACCTTCCTTATGATTCACTAGAACTTCGTGGCGAAGTGTATATGAGCCATGAAGATTTTGAAAAATATAATGAAGAACAGGAAAGACTTGAGAAAAAAACAGCTGCTAATCCCAGAAATCTTGCGGCCGGAACATTAAGACAGCTTGATACTTCAATTACGAAGAAGCGAGGTCTTAAGATGTTTATCTTTAATGTACAGGACGGACCTGATGAGATTATGGAAAGCCACGGCAGGGGAATGGATATATTAAAGGCAGCAGGTGTACCGGTTGTATATCATAAGATATGTAAGACTAAGGAAGAGGTTGTCAGAGCAATTGACGAGATAGGAAGAATGAGAGAAGAACTTCCATATGACATTGACGGTGCTGTTGTAAAGATTGACCATATCGCATTCAGACAGGAGTTCCCTGCAGGAAGCAAGTATTCAAGCGGTCATATTGCATACAAATATCCACCGGAAGAAAAGGTTATTGTTATGGATGATATTCTTGTAGATGTGGGAAGAACAGGAAAACTTACATTTACAGGGATATTCCATGATCCGGAAACCGGAAAGCCTGCAAGACTTTGTGGTACAAGTGTATCAAGAGCGACTCTTCATAACCAGGATTATATTACACAGATGAATGTAGGTATTGGTGGGGAATATAAGCTGTTTAAGAGTGGAGAGATTATTCCTAAGCTTAATGGATGTGTAAAGGCACCTGAGCATGTGTTTGAAGCACCAAAAGTATGTCCTGTATGTGGGGAACCTCTTGTACGAGAAGATGACACAGCAGATATAAGATGTGTTAATCCGTCATGTGCAGCACAGTTGTCAAGAACAGTGGCATATTTTACATCTCTTGACTGCATGAATATCATGGGACTTGGTGAAACTCTTGTTGATGCCCTTATAAAAGAAGGATATATACACAATTATGCTGATATATATACATTGAAAGAACACCGAGATGAACTTATTGAGAAGGGAATCATAGGAAAAGAGAAGAATACTGATAAGTTGCTTGCAGCTATTGAGAAGTCTAAACAGAATACACCAGACAGACTGCTTACTGCACTTGGAATAAGAAATGTCGGCAAGAATACAGCCAAGCAGATTATGAATTATTATGATAATCTTATGGCACTTGCTGATGCAGGTGAAGAAGAATTGCAGAATATTCCTGATATAGGCGCAACTACAGCCAAATGTATATATGACTTTTTCCATGATGAAGCTAATATTGAATTAATAGAAAGGTTAAGACAGTCAGGGCTTAATATGCAGATGCCAGAGAAAAAAGAAATATCAGATAAGCTTGCAGGAAAGACGATTGTTGTAACAGGAAGCTTTGATAATTACAGCCGTAAGGATATGGAAGAACTGATTGTTTCTAATGGAGGCAAAGCAACAGGAAGTGTCAGCAAAAAGACTGATTATCTTGTTGCAGGAGAGGCAGCAGGCTCTAAGCTTGATAAGGCTAATTCACTGGGGGTTAACGTGCTTACGATTGATGAATTTATGGAAATGATAAAGTAGAGAAATAACAGATTGATAATGTTATATATGTCTAATATAATATTAATAGAAAACAATTTGTTAAAGAAAGATATGGAGGTGATTATGTATGGCAACTTCAAGCATTACCAAGAATTTTGTGGTTTCAGGTAAGAAACAGGTTGAACAATTCGCTGATGCGATTGAAATGTCATATAAAGAATATCTTTCAGAATCAAGTCCATCTTCTTGCAGATACAGAGAAATACATGAAACAGATGAAGTATACAGAGTAATGGAGAAGTGGAAAAAATTATATGGAGGATGATTTTTTAGTATTAAATATCAGAGAATATATAAAAATGGGAAAAGCTGGAGAAGACATGCTCAGGCAGGTTTTCTCCAGTTTTAAATGTGAGAAAAATCTTGATGTTGAAAGTTTTCTTGCAGAACAATCTATAGATTTTACAAAGAAAAACCAGTCGGTTACATATATTGTGATTTCGCCAGACAAGAATAATATAGTTGGGTATTTTACAATAACAATTAAACCAATTACCGTTAATACAGATGAATTTAGTAATACAGTAAGAAGAAAAATTGCAAGGGTAAGTGAACAGAACTCTGATAATGGAAAATATTCGTTGTCAGCATATTTGATAGCACAGTTAGGGAAAAATTATGATGATAGTATTGGAAATACAATTTCGGGAGACAATTTGCTTTCAATTGCGCTTGGAAAAGTAAAAGAACTACAATATATGGTTGGTGGGATGGTTGTTTTTCTAGAATCTGAAAATAAGGATAGATTATTAGATTTTTATGAAAAGCAGAATGGTTTTAAAAGGTTTGACACCAAAGTTACAAAAAAATATAAAGAAAACTCACATACTTTGGTTCAGTTATTAAAGGTGATATGATATAATCAGACAACAATGATAACAGAAAGAAGGAACAATAATGCCAATTAAGATTCAGAGTGATTTACCAGCTAAAGCAGAATTGGAAGAAGAGAATATATTCGTCATGGACGAAAACAGAGCTATTTCACAGAATATAAGACCTTTGGAGATAATAGTTCTTAATCTTATGCCTATAAAGCAGGACACAGAATTACAGCTTTTAAGAGGGTTATCTAATACACCTTTACAGATAGATGTTACATTTTTACAGATGTCATCACATGTTTCAAAGAATACATCAGCTTCACATATTAAGAAGTTTTATCAGACTTTTGAAGAGATTAAGAACAATAATTATGATGGAATGATTATTACAGGTGCACCTGTTGAGAAGCTTGAATTTGAAGAGGTTAATTACTGGGATGAACTTATAACAGTAATGGAGTGGTCTAAGAAGCATGTTACATCAACAATTCATATATGTTGGGGTGCGCAGGCAGGATTGTATTACCATTATGGTATTAAGAAGGAATTACTTCCGAAGAAGCTGTCAGGTGTGTACAAGCACAGGGTTATGAATAGAAAAGAGCCTTTAGTAAGAGGCTTTGATGATGTATTCATGGCACCACATTCAAGATATACACAGGCAAGCAGACAGCAGATTCTTGACAATCCAAGACTTAAAGTACTTGCAGATTCAGATGAGGCAGGAATATATATTGTTCTTGGCGATGGCGGGAAAGAGATTTTTGTTATGGGACACCCTGAATATGACAGATTAACTCTTGATCAGGAATATAAGCGTGATATTGACAAAGGAATTGAGCCTGACCTTCCGGTAAATTATTATCCTGATGACGACTGCAACAGAAAACCATTGCTCTCATGGAGAAGCCACGCCAACAATCTCTATACTAACTGGTTGAATTATTATGTATACCAGATAACTCCTTATGACCTTAATGAAAGTTATGATAATTACTGTATTTAAGGGAGCTGTAGAATTATTGAAATAAATGGTGTGTATATTTTTGCTCAAAAGAATATATTGTTGATTAGCATAGTTATTATTGAGGTCGGAAATGGTTCCTGACACACTCCTCGGAGTACCTGAGATGATGGATACACCGCCCATCCAATAATAATTATGCTTTTTTATTTATAAGATAGCTGTAATGGGTTTATACAGGAGAACACAATGTCAAAAGAACAAGCACTAGAAGAATTATTAAAAATGATAAAAGAGGGAAATATTACAGATTACGATGCAGAATTAGCTTCATACCGGGATGAAAAGTATGGTTATAAAGATATAGATGAGAATACACAGAGGGTTAATAATAAAGAATAATCAATACATAATGGACTCGTGCTATACATCCCACCCTTTAAAAATCCCCAATCCCATGTTATAATCATTAATCATCAGAAAACGGAGATAAGAACATGAGCGTAGTAACAGAAAAGTCAAAGTGCAGAATTCTTAAATTAGCATCAATGCTTGCGGTAACGATGGGAATTATAATGGCATTTTATGCATTTTATATTATGTCAGAGCTATATTCATTTTCAGCAACAGAGCAGGGAAAGGCATTATATATGGTTGTCAAGCTGCTGAATATAGCATTTATAGCAGTTATTGTGGAAGGAGTTTACTTTGCAATTGCTGGATTTTATGGAATGACAAACATAGGTGCTGTTGATGCAGTTAATAAAATCAAAGTTTATGGAATTGTTATGACTATAGCAGGAGTTGTTGATTTAATAATAGTATTTGTGGTATCTAAGTATTCAATAACTGGTAACATGCTGATTCTTATATGCCTTCCGGTTGTAATAGGAATTATGTATTTAGGTGGCGCATTTTATAATGAGAAGCTTATAAAGAATAATAATGGTGTGGAAGGTGATGGCAATGATTGATCCGAATGGAATAATGCCACTTAATTTCTTCAAATACAAGGGTGTGTATACAGGACAGCACAATGGAATGAGATATATGCTTAAGCAGACAGGAGAAAAGCCTGATTTAAAGCTTTCTGCGTGCGTGTGGCGCGGGCCATATGCTTCATGTGCTGTTAAGGAAGAAGATAAGACAACAGAGATATTTGAACTGACAGAAGATGGTCGTCTTGCTGCCGTGGAATGGATAAGGCAGCAGTACGAATCCAGACTTGACTATTGGGAAGCGGCACCGTCTATAAAGGACGCTGTTCCGATTGTTCATGAATAAAGAGAATAATATATACAATGCAGCATATGGCGGCACCGGTAAGCAGGAGAGTGTATTCTTCTGCTTCTTTTATTATAAGACCAAATACAATGCGGCATATAATTCTTGATGAAAATATAGATATGACCGCAATACATAATGGCACAATTATACTGCCAAACGGGTCTGGCTGGATGTTCAACTTCTTGTATATATTAAAAATGTAAAGCAGACTCATGCATATGTTGCTAATAAGAACACCATACAGATAACCGGTTATGCCAAGCTTTGGAATAAGCAGAAATACACAGGCAAGCCGGATGATAATTCCGGTTATATTAATTATGAATGTAAGGGCGGTATGTCCCATGCCATTAGTCACGCTTGTAAGGCTGATTTTTAAGTAGAGGAAAGGACACAGCCATGAAAGAATACAAGTGTATATGTATACAGAGTCTTCGTGGAACATCATTGCACCTAGGCGCGCACCATAGTTAATGAATAAAAATATGCTTATAATGCCGAGACTCAAACACATGGAAACTGTTCTTTTTACTGTCACAGCAAGATGGTCAGACAGGACATTTGAACTTTCATCAGATACCTTTGGAAGAAGCATAAGTGCAAATGAATTAGCTGCCGTACATGGAAAAAGCACAAGTGGAAGAGCCATTCCTGTAAGTATACCAAACTGGCTTATTGCATCATCTTTTGACAGTCCATGCATGCACAGGATTGCGGGAATAAGAATTGCTTCTGCCCCTTCAAGCAGATGCAGAACAGTCTGATTGGCGTTAATTGGAAATGCATATTTAACAATATATCTGTATTCACGGAGTGAACAGGAGAGCTTCTGCGTCATGCTTTTATTATGAATGGAACGGAAAAACAGCGGGATAGCACAGTATGTGGCAGCTGCAAATTCACCGAATATATTACCGGTAACTGCGTCAGCAATTGATATTGTTGATACATTTTTTATGCGCACATAAAGTATAATAGTGCCAATACGCACAAGCTGTTCGACAAGCTGCGAGGAGGCTGGCAGAAAAGATTCCTTCTGGCTGTAATAGTAATTAGACAAGCAGTTATGTATGCACATGAATGGCAGAGAGATTGCAGTTATACGGATTATTCCCTCACAGCGGCTTTCCATAAATATATGGTTTGCAATGAAATCGCTGAATATAAGAAATAAAAGCATAACGGCAATTGAAAGAGAAATAGTAATCTTTAATACGCAGAAAAGCCATTTCAGAGATGGAGATGATGCTGAATATTTTGAAACAGCTACAGAAAATCCACTGCAGCATACTGCAAATGCAAGCGCAATAAGAGGTATGCACATCTGGAATAGTCCGACTCCTGCAGCACCTGTATAATTAGTGAGAAGTATCCGAAAATAAAATCCGAGCAGTTTTGATAGAACGCCGGCAATTGTAAGTATTATGGCGGATTTGAATATGCCACCTTTTAAGGATAATTTATTATTCATAGCAGATACCGCAGATAGACTTATTAACAATATATGCCCTGCCTGAATACAATATTATAAGGAATTACAGGGCGGAAATATAATGATATATATGGACAATGCGGCGACAACTGCTGTCAGAAAAGAAGTGGCTGAAGCAATGCTTCCATATCTTTTGGGAGATTATGGAAACCCGTCAGGTGTGTACAGGTTGTCTGAAAAAGCTAAAAATGTTGTTGAGGAATCAAGAGATATTATTGCAGATATAATAAATGCTGACAGAAATGAAATATTTTTCACCTCTGGTGGAACGGAAGGGGATAACTGGGCAGTTAAAGCAGAGAGCCTGAAAAGAAAACAGGGACATATAATAGTAAGTTCAATAGAACATCATGCTGTGACAGAATCGGCACTGTGGCTTAAGGATTATGGGATAGATGTCACATTTGCACCAGTTGATGAGCAGGGAATTGTTAAGCTGGAACAGTTAGAAAAAATGATTAGAAATGATACATTTTTAGTGTCAGTTATGCTTGCTAATAATGAAATTGGAACTATCCAGCCGATAGAAAATGTATGTGAAATTGCGCATGAGTATGGTGCAAAGGTTCATTCTGATGCAGTGGCGGCATTTGGACATATTGATGTTGATGTGAAAAAGCTGGGCGTTGATTTCTTAAATGTAAGCGGACATAAGATATGCGGACCAAAGGGCGTAGGATTTCTGTATGTCAGGGGCGGAAAGCCAGAACGGTTCATGCATGGAGGCGGACAGGAGAACGGACTTAGGGCAGGCACTGAAAATGTAGCTGGGATTGCAGGACTTGCGACGGCGGCAAGAATTGCTTATGAAACACTTTCTGACAGGGCAAGGCAGGAAAAGAAAATCAGCGACTATATGATTAAGAGAATACTAAGAGAAATTCCTTATTCAAGACTTAATGGAAGCAGGGAAATCCGTGTTACGGGCAATATGAATTTCAGTTTTCAGTATGTTAATGGCGGAATGCTGGTTGTAATGCTTAACAAACAGGGAATATGCGCATCTGCAGGTTCAGCGTGTACATCTAATTCAGGAAAGCCTTCACATGTCCTTCTTGCGCTTGGACTTGATGAAAAAATAGCAGAAGGTTCACTAAGGCTGACAATTAATCATACAATTACACACAGGGAAGCTGATTATGTGGTTGAGTGTATTAAGAAAGATGTTGCCAGACTGCGGGAATTGGCTTAATATTAATATATCAGACAGTTACGGAGGTTAAAATAATATGTGGTACGAAGAAGCAGTGTTTTATCAGGTGTTTCCACTTGGATTTTGTGATGGATTAAGAGACAATGACGGGGTGATGAACAGATGCATATCAGAATTTGCAGACTGGATACCGCATTTGCAGAAGTTAGGAACTGATGCGGTGTATTTTTCTCCAATTTTTGAGAGCGATTATCATGGCTATGATACAAGGGATTACCGTATGATAGATAAAAGAATAGGAACTAATAAGAATTTTGCAGAGCTTGTGTCAAAGCTGCATGAGGCAGGAATAAAGGTAGTCATTGACGGTGTGTTTAATCATGTCGGAAGGGGATTCTTTGCATTTAAGGATGTATGTGAGAAAAAATGGGATTCTGCCTATAAGGACTGGTTTAACATCAGCTTTGATGGCAATTCACCATATAATGACGGCTTCTGGTATGAGGGCTGGGAAGGATATTACAATCTTGTGAAACTCAATCTGAATAATCCGGATGTGGTTAATTATCTTATTGAGTCAGTGCGCGGATGGGTTAATGAATTCGATATTGATGGAATAAGACTTGACGTTGCGTACTGTCTTAACAGGGATTTTATGAAGCGTTTAAGATACGAAACAGACCGGATGAAGCAGGAGTTCTTCCTTGTAGGAGAAATGCTTCACGGTGATTACAACACAATAGTCAATGATGAGTGCCTGCACAGTGCAACTAATTATGAGTGTTATAAGGGACTGTACTCAAGCTTTAATTCAATGAATATGTTTGAGATTGCACACAGCATAGAAAGGCAGTTTGGGAAAGAGCCATGGTGTCTCTATACAGGAAAACATCTGCTTACATTCGTTGATAACCATGATGTTTCAAGGATTGCCAGCACGCTTACCAATAAAGCACACCTGCCGCTTATATATGCGCTGATGTTCGGCATGCCGGGAATTCCATGCATATATTATGGAAGTGAATGGGGATGTGAGGCAGTTAAGGGCAGCGGCAATGACAATATCCTGCGCCCTTCATTTGACAAGCCGGAATACAATGAGCTGACTTATACAATAAGTTCATTAGGACAAATGTATCATAACAGCAGGGCATTAAGCTATGGTGATTATACCAAGAAAGTACTCACCAACAGACAATATGTATTCAAAAGGGAAGCTGATGGAGAAAAAGTGCTTGTCGCAATTAATGCAGATGAGAATGAATATACAGCTTACTTTGATACAGAATGTGCGGATGCACTTAATCTTATAACAGGTAAGAAGGAAGATTTATCTGGAAAAATAGTTCTTCCACCTTACAGCTTCAGATTTTACAGATGTATGTAGAAGGTGCAGATAAGATACATGTATATAAAATAAGCCTGAGCTCATCATAATCTGATGAACTCAGGCTTTCTTTCATTAAATATTGTGTAGTAATTAAATCCTGCGTTTTTAAGCATATCAGCCACGACATCAAATCTGTAAGCAAAAAACTTAACTTCGTGTGCATCAGAACCTACAGTGATTATCTCTCCTCCGAGGTCGTGATACATTTTAACAATATCAAGGCAAGGATTAGCTTCAGGCATTCCGTATTTAAGACCGGCAGTGTTGATTTCAATTCCTTTTCCTTGCTCAATGATTGTTTTAAGAATTATGCAGATTAAATCGTTAAAATCGTGCCAGTTATATGTGTAAGAATTGGCAGGTATATATCTTGCAATATAATCAAGATGACCATACACATCAAAGTTGTGACAACAGCCAAGATTATCAAGAATACTTTCGTAATAAGTTAAAACAGTATCCTTTGCAGAACGTTTCTCCCAAAACTCAGGGTAGTAGGGATCTTCTCCATATACAAGATGTGACGAGCCTATTATGAAATCAAGCTGCTTTTCAGAATCATAAGCATTAACTCTGTCAGCGACGCTTCTCATAAGTCCCTGTTCAACACCTATGTGAATATTGATTTTATCTTTGTATGATTCTTTCAGATTCTGGAAATACTTAATGTATTCCGGAAAATCAAGGTCAAACATGACTTTTCCATCTTCTAAAGGAGCATCAAAGTCATTATGGTCGGTAAAACAGATGTGTTTAAATCCCAGTGAAATAGCATTGTTAACAACATTTACAGGGTTCTCCTCTGAATCAGAAGAGAACATAGTATGTATATGTGAATCTGATAACAGCATAGTAATGTCCTCCATCAAATATTAGTCATATGCTTAAATGTCAATATACATTATACATAAACATAATTAATCCGCAATTGATATTTTTGATGTTTATGTAGAACATGTAAACTAATGTAAAATATAGGTAATTTTTCCTTGAAAATGATTATTAGTATTGATATTATTAAAAAGACAGCGTATAAATTCTGATTATGTGAATGCGCATAGATGTAGAAGTACCAACTACGCTGTCCGACCTTGACTTTTATGCGCAGATAGGAGCTTTCGTGAGTTTTGAATTGATACACATTGTGATTATTCTTCTCGGGGGAATAGCGCTTTTCCTTTTTGGAATGCAGCTTATGGGAGATGGATTAAAGAAAGTGGCTGGTGGCAAACTGGAAGTTATTCTGTATAGATTAAGTAATACACCTCTTAAGGGAGTACTGCTTGGTACAGGTGTTACGGCAATTATCCAGTCATCGTCGGCAACTTCTGTTATGGTTGTTGGTTTTGTTAATGCCGGTATGATTAAAATGAAACAGGCTATCGGTATTATTATGGGCGCAATTATAGGTACATCTGTTACTGGATGGGTATTATGTCTTTCTGATATCAGTGGTGGTGCCGGATGGGTAGACTTACTTTCAACAGAGGTTCTTGCTGCTGTTATTGGTGTTATCGGAATCATGTTTAGGATGTTCTGTAAGAACCCTACAAAAAAGCATATAGGTGATATTATGATAGGTTTCTGTATCCTTATGGTAGGAATGCAGAACATGAGTGCAGCAGTTGCACCATTAAGATCTGAGCCGGCATTTATTGATATGCTTACTAAGTTTTCTAATCCATTTATAGGAATACTTATAGGACTTTTGGTTACTGCTGTTTTGCAGAGTGCATCTGCTACAGTTGGTATTCTTCAGGCTTTATCAGTTACAGGAGCTATTTCATTTTCAGTAGCACTGCCTATTATAATGGGTATTGCTGTCGGAGCTGCCATGCCTGTTATCATTTCTTCATTTGGTGCGACTACAGATGGTAAGAGAACAGCATTTGTATATCTTCTTGTTGATGCACTTGGTGCTTTAATATGGGCAGTAGTATTTTATAGTATTAATCATTTTGTGCATTTTTCATTTATGGACAGAACGATGACAACTGTTTCGATAGCATTTGTGAACTCATTATTCAGAGTTGCAACAGTTGCTGTACTGTTTCCATTCATCAGATTCCTTGAAAAGATGGTATGTGCAATTTTCAAGGAGGTTGTTGATGAGGAAGATAAAGATATTGTTGAAATCAGTGTACTTGATGACAGATTTATTGCTCATCCTACAGTTGCTATTGAACAGGCTAAGACAGTTCTTTGTTCAATGGCACATATGGCACAGAAAAATCTTATTCGTTCCATGGAACTACTGGATACATTTTCGCAGGAAAAATATGACAAGATTCAGAGAAGAGAAGATAAGGTTGACAGATATGAAGATAAGCTTGGAACTTATCTTGTAAAGATTACACAGCAGGAGCTTACTTCTGGACAGAACAAGGAGGTCTCAAAGCTTCTCCATACAATTTCTGATTTTGAGAGAATAAGTGACCATGCTGTTAACATATCACAGGCAGCAGCAGAACTGTTTAATGAAAAGCTTAGGTTTTCTGATTGTGCTGTTGAAGATGTTGAACTGATGTCATTAATTATGAAAGAAATAGTTGGAAATGTAATAGATGCATTTGAACAGAACAAGGTTGAATATGCCTATAAGACAGAGCCGTTAGAAGAACTCGTTGACATATATTGTGATGAAATGAAGATGAATCATGTCAAGCGTGTCCAGAAAGGTGAATGTACACTTCATCAGGGCTTTATATTTAATGATCTGCTTACAGATTTTGAGAGAATTGCTGACCATTGTTCTAACGTGGCAGTTGCGATTATTGAGCTTGAGTTAAATGTGTTTGATACACATGAGTATCTTATTAATCTCAAGAAGGATAACGGAACTAATTTTGATAAATATTTTGAGGAATACAAAGAAATGTTTCCTTTAAGTCAGTATTAAGCGGGGATTAGCGTTAAGTAAACAATATTGGATACAGAATTTGTTAAAATTTCGTCAAAATGACTAATTGATAATGAGTTATTATTGAAAAAAGTGCAAAAATGTAAAAAATGGGAAGAAAGCCTTGATATTTTGCTTCTTCTTATGTAAAATACACGGTAGTTGAAATTTTAACAAACTATGTTATAAAAATTCATTTTAGGAGGAATTGTTTTTATGTCAGTAAAAGTTGCAATCAATGGTTTTGGTCGTATCGGTAGACTTGCATTCAGACAGATGTTTGGTGCAGAAGGATATGAGGTAGTTGCTATTAACGATTTAACAAGCCCTAAGATGCTTGCTCATCTTTTAAAGTATGACTCATCACAGGGAAGATATGTTAACTTCGGTGAGGAAGATCAGGTAACAGCTGATGATGAGGCTGGTACAATCACAGTTAAAGGCAAGACTATCAAGATTTACAAAGAGCCAGATGCTAATAACTGCCCATGGGGAGAGATTGGTGTTGATGTAGTTCTTGAGTGTTCAGGATTCTATACATCTAAGGCTAAGGCACAGGCTCATATTAATGCAGGTGCTAAGAAGGTAGTTATCTCAGCTCCAGCTGGAAACGACCTTAAGACTATCGTTTACAATGTAAACCATGAGACACTTACAGCAGAAGATCAGATTATCTCAGCTGCTTCTTGTACAACAAACTGCTTAGCTCCTATGGCTAAGGCTCTTAACGATTGTGCAACAATTGAGTCAGGTATTATGTGTACAATTCATGCTTACACAGGTGACCAGATGATCCTTGACGGACCACAGAGAAAGGGTGACTTAAGAAGATCTAGAGCAGGTGCTTGCAACATCGTTCCTAACTCAACAGGTGCTGCTAAGGCTATTGGTCTTGTTATCCCAGAACTTAATGGAAAGCTTATTGGAGCTGCTCAGAGAGTTCCAACACCTACAGGTTCTACAACAATCCTTAATGCTGTAGTTGCTAAGAAGGTTACAGTTGATGAAGTTAATGCTGCTATGAAGGCTGCTGCAACAGAGTCATTCGGTTACAATACAGAGCAGATTGTATCTAGCGATATCGTTGGTATGAGATTTGGTTCATTATTTGATGCTACTCAGACAATGGTTAATGAACTTCCAAACGGTGGCTGCCAGGTTCAGGTTGTTTCTTGGTATGATAATGAGAACTCATACACAAGCCAGATGGTTAGAACAATTAAGTACTTCGCTGAATTAAACTAATCATTTAGATTGTTTTTGCCGGAGAATGGTATGACTATTCTCCGGTTTTTTATAAAGCTGTATATGTAGCTATTTTATGTATTATATGGAGGATATTAATATGCTTAATAAAAAGTCTATTGATGATATCAATGTAAAGGGCAAAAGAGTATTATGCAGATGTGATTTTAATGTACCTTTAGATGGAAGCAGAATTACAGATGAAACAAGACTTGTAGCTGCTCTTCCAACAATCAAGAAGCTTATTGCTGATGGAGGAAAGGTTATTCTTTGTTCACATCTTGGAAAGCCAAAGGGACCAGATGCTGCATTTTCTCTTGCACCAGTTGCAAAGAGACTTTCAGAACTTCTTGGTCAGGAAGTTAAGTTTGCAGCAGATGATACTGTTGTAGGCGATAATGCAAGAGCAGCTGTTGCCGCAATGAATGATGGAGATGTTATTCTTCTTGAAAATACAAGATTCAGACCAGAAGAGACTAAGAACGGTGAAGCATTTTCTAAGGATTTAGCTTCTATTGCAGATGTATTTGTTAATGATGCATTTGGTACAGCTCACAGAGCACATTGTTCTAACGTAGGTGTTACACAGTATGTTGATACAGCTGTTGTTGGATACCTTATGCAGAAGGAAATTGATTTCCTTGGAAATGCAGTTAATAATCCTGTAAGACCTTTCGTTGCAATTCTTGGAGGTTCAAAGGTTTCTTCTAAGATTTCAGTTATCAATAATCTTCTTGATAAGGTTGACACACTTATTATCGGTGGTGGTATGTCTTATACATTCCAGAAAGCACATGGTGGTAATGTAGGTCAGTCATTAGTAGAGGATGATTATCTTGATTATGCTAAGGATATGATGAAGAAGGCTGAAGAAAAGGGCGTTAAAATGCTTATTCCTATTGATACAGTTGTAGCTAAGGAATTCAGCAATGATTCTCCTTCACATGTTGTAGAAGCAGGACATCAGGCAGATGATGACATGGGTATGGATATTGGACCTAAGACATGTGAGCTTTACAAGGAAGCTTTAAAGGATGCCAAGACTGTAGTATGGAATGGACCAATGGGAGTGTTTGAATTCCCTAATTTTGCAGCAGGAACAATAGCTGTTGCAGAGGAACTTGCACAGCTTAAAGATGCTACAACAATCATCGGTGGTGGTGATTCAGCAGCAGCTGTTAACAACTTAGGATTCGGAGATAAGATGACACACATCTCAACAGGTGGTGGAGCATCTCTTGAATTCCTTGAAGGTAAAGAACTTCCAGGTGTAGTTGCAGCTAACGATAAGTAATTGATTTTACTGACATAGTTATATAATAATATTTTAATCCAGACCTTATTTTTGTTAAGTGGGGTCTGGATTTTTTGTTATTTATTTCACAAACTATACTTGAAATATGTACCAAAGTATGCTATTATTTGTTTTACTAGGATAGTTATATCGGAATATTTAATAGGATTGTCCATATATATGTTATTATGGATAATTTCCTGTGGGGAGGCGTAGAATGAGAAGAAAAGTAATAGCAGGCAATTGGAAGATGAATATGACACCAAGCCAGGCAGTTAAGCTCGTTACTGAATTGAGACCGAATGTTAATAATCCGGATGTTGATGTTGTGTTCTGTGTACCATCCATTGACATTGTACCTGTGGTGGAGGCAGTGAAGGGATCTAATATACATATTGGTGCAGAGAATGTATATTATCAGGAGAAAGGAGCATTTACCGGTGAGTTATCGCCTGAGATGCTTGTTGATGCCGGGGTAAGCCATGTTATAATAGGACATTCAGAAAGAAGAATGTATTTTAATGAAAGCAATACAGTGCTTAATCTCAAGATGCATAAGGTACTTGAACATGGAATTATCCCAATTCTTTGTTGTGGAGAGACACTTGAACAGAGAGAAAAAGGGATTACACTTGATTTCGTTAAAGAACAGATAGTAGAAGCATATGTTGGTGTTACTAAAGAGCAGGTGCTTCATACAATAGTTGCTTATGAGCCAATCTGGGCTATTGGAACAGGAAAGGTTGCAACTACAGCGCAGGCACAGGAAGTATGCGGATTTATAAGAACTGTATTCGAAGAGTTATATGATAAAGAAACAGCGGATCAGATAAGGATTCTTTATGGAGGAAGTGTTAATGCTTCTAATGCAGCAGAGCTTTTTGCTCAGCCTGATATTGATGGTGGACTGGTAGGAGGTGCAAGTCTCAAGCCGGATTTTGCGGATATAGTTAATTATAATAAGTAAATAAGCATGAAAAGACCTTGTTTTGATGATAATATTCAAGACAAGGTCTTTGATTTTTTTTACAAATGTGCTATCATGCTATAGGCAATTAATTAGAATACATTTAAAGGAGAATCACATTATGAGTAAAAAACCAGTAGTTTTAATGGTACTTGATGGTTATGGTTTAAATGATAGAACAGAGGGTAATGCTATTGCTATGGCTAACACTCCTGTTATGGATAAGCTTATGAAGGAATGCCCGTTCCAGAAGGGATATGCTTCAGGACTTGCTGTAGGTCTTCCAGACGGACAGATGGGTAATTCAGAAGTTGGTCATATGAATATTGGTGCTGGTAGAATTATTTATCAGGATCTTACAAGAATTACTAAGGATATTGAAGATGGTACATTCTTTAAGAACGAAGAATTACTTGAGGCAATGGAGAACTGCAAGAAGAATGATTCGGATCTTCACCTTTTCGGACTTTTATCAGATGGTGGTGTTCACAGTCATTTAAGCCATGTATATGGACTTTTAGAGATGGCAAAGCAGCAGGGAGTGTCTAAAGTATATGTTCATGCGTTCCTCGACGGAAGAGATACACCTCCAGCTTCAGCTAAGGGATTTGTTGAGACACTTGAGAATAAGATGGCAGAAATAGGAGTTGGTAAGGTCGCATCTTTATCAGGCCGTTACTATGCAATGGACAGAGATAATAACTGGGACAGAGTAGAAAAGGCTTATGATTCACTTGTAACAGGTGATGGCATTAAGGCCGAGTCAGCTACACAGGCACTTCAGGAGTCATATGATAATGGTAAGACAGATGAATTCGTTGAGCCAACAGTTATCTGTAAAGATGGTCAGCCACTTTCATTAGTTAAGGCTAATGATTCTGTTATATTCTTTAACTTCCGTCCAGACCGTGCAAGAGAGATGACAAGAGCGTTCTGCGATGATAAGTTTACAGGATTTGAAAGAAAGACAGGATTTATTCCATTAACATTTGTATGCTTCAAGGATTATGATGAATCAATCCCTAACAAGAAGGTTGCATTCAAGAAAGAGCATATTAAGAACACATTTGGTGAATTCCTTGCTAATCATGGAAAGAAGCAGTTAAGACTTGCTGAGACAGAGAAATATGCACATGTTACATTCTTCTTTAATGGCGGTGTTGAAGACCCTAATGTTGATGAGTTCAGATTACTCGTTAACTCACCTAAGGATGTTGCAACATATGACTTAAAGCCAGAGATGAGTGCTCCAGAAGTAGGTATGGACTTAGTTGAGGCTATCAAGTCTGACAAATATGATGTTATTATTATCAACTTTGCTAACCCTGATATGGTTGGACATACAGGTGTTATTCCAGCAGCAATCAAGGCTGTGGAGAAGGTTGATGAGCTTGTTGGAAAGGCTGTAGATGCGGTTAAGGATGTTGATGGAGTTCTCTTTATCTGCGCAGACCATGGTAATGCTGAGAAGATGATTGATTACGAAACAGGAGCTCCACATACAGCACATACAACTAATCCGGTTCCATTCATTCTTGTTAATTATGATGAGAATTATACACTTCGTGAGGGTGGAAGATTATGCGATATTGCTCCTACACTTATTGAAATTATGGGACTTGAGAAACCGGTTGAGATGACAGGTGAATCTCTTCTTGTTAAGAAGAACTAATTGAGTGGTTGAAATTAATTTGTCAATTTTTCTTGCACAAAATGTTTATTTGTGATAGAATGACCTATGTTGCCGTATTGGCATAATTATGTAATAAAAAGCGCATGATGCGCAGGAATGAGGATGGTATGAATAAGATAATTCCATTGTTTCATATGTCTGTCGGAGATGTATTAAGAATTGGTTTAATGGGAGTATTTGTAGTAATTTGTATAGCTTTAGCAATAATAATTCTTATGCAGGAAAGTAAGCAGAACGGATTGTCAGGAACAATTAGTGGTGCTGCTGATTCATACTGGGGTAAGAACAAGGGTCGTTCAATGGAAGGCAAGCTTGTTAAGATAACCAAGATTCTTGTAATTCTTTTTGTTGTTATAGCAGTTATACTTAATTTTAATTTCTAAATTACGGACACTCTTAAGAAACGGATAATTTCTTAAGAGTGTTTTTGTTTTACGGGCAATCTGGTAGAATCTGTATATTTAATGGTTAGAAAGGGATATAAGGGATATGGAGAAGGATATATTTAAACAGCGAAGACAGATGCTTGCTGATATGATTCTTAATAATGAACTGTATGTTCCAATGAAAGCTAAAGAAATCGCTATGCTTCTCGATATTCCTAAAGCTAAGCGTTCTGAGCTTATAGAAGTGCTTGACAGTCTTGTTGCAGATGGAACAATAGGTGTATCAAAGAAGGGTAAGTATATGAAGCCTGAAAATGTAGCACTTGTTGGAACATTTGAAAGCACAAGCAGAGGATTTGGCTTTGTAGTAATACCTGACAGGGAAGATGATATATTTGTCAAGGCTAATGACACGATGAATGCTTTCTATCATGATAAAGTCAAGGTTGTGATAACTACTGAGAAGAATGACGGTAAGAGGGCCGAAGGTAAGATTGTTGCCATTCTTGAGCATGAGGTTAAGGAAGTTGTGGGAACATTCCAGAAGAACAGAACGTATGGTTTTGTTATTCCTGATAATGCCAAGATTAACTGTGATATATTTATACCGCAGGAATTCATGAATGGAGCGGTTGAAGGTTCTAAGGTAGTTGCTTCTATAAGTGATTACGGCAGCCAGAGTAAGAATCCACAGGGAAAGGTTACAGAAGTACTTGGACATATAGATGATCCAGGTGTGGACATAATGTCTATCATCAAGGCATATGATTTACCGGTGGAATTTCCTGAATCAGTTAAGAAGGCACTTAATGATATTCCTGATATTGTCAGTGAGAAGGATAAGGCTGGACGAGTTGATTTAAGAAATATTCAGATGGTTACTATAGATGGTGAGGATGCGAAGGATTTAGATGATGCAGTATCTATCTCGAAAGAAGGACCTGTATATCATCTAGGTGTCCACATTGCGGATGTAAGCCATTATGTTACAGAGGGAAGCGCGCTGGATAAAGAGGCACTTAAACGAGGTACGAGTGTTTACCTTGTAGACCGTGTTATTCCAATGATACCGCATAAGTTATCAAATGGGATATGTTCACTTAATCAGGGAGAAGACAGACTGGCACTCAGCTGCCTTATGGATATTGACGAAAAGGGAAATATTGTTGGACATAGAATATGTGAAACTGTTATTAATGTAGACAGAAGAATGAGCTATACAAGCGTAAAAAAGATTCTTGTAGATAATGATACTAATGAAATTATGAAGTATAAAGAGCTTGTTCCAATGTTTCATATGATGGAAGAGGCTGCGGAGCTTCTTAGAAAGAAGAGATTTGCAAGAGGTTCGGTTGATTTTGATTTCCCTGAAAGTAAGATTATACTTGATGAGAATGGTCACCCAACTGATATTAAGCCATATGACAGAAATGTAGCAACTAAGATTATTGAGGATTTTATGCTTGCTGCTAATGAAACTGTTGCAGAGGATTATTTCTGGCAGGATATGCCATTTCTATATAGAACTCATGAGAATCCTGATCCTGAAAAAATGCGTAAGTTAGCCACATTTATTAATAACTTTGGTTATACATTAAGACTTACTGATGATTTAAGACCTAAGGAGATTCAGAAGCTTCTTTCTGAGATAGAGGGTTCTGATGCTGAGAATCTTATAAGCAGACTGACACTCCGCTCTATGAAGAAAGCTAAGTATACTACTGAATGTGTAGGACATTTTGGACTCGCTGCCAAGTATTACTGTCATTTCACATCGCCTATCAGAAGATATCCTGATCTCCAGATTCACAGAATTATCAAGGAGAATCTTCACGGAGGTTTAAGTCCTAAGAGAGCTGACCATTATGATGCAATATTACCGGATGTTGCTGTCCAGACAAGTGCGATGGAGCGGCGTGCGGCAGATGCTGAAAGAGATACAGACAAGCTTAAAATGGCTGAGTATATGGAACAGTTTGTTGGAGAAACATTTGATGGAGTTGTTTCGGGTGTTACCGCGTGGGGCGTATATGTTGAACTTCCAAACACTATCGAGGGCATGGTTTCTATCAATAATATGAAGGGATTCTATACATTTGACGAGGAACACTATGAGATGGTAGGAGAACTTGGGAACAGAAGTTATAAGCTCGGACAGAAGGTTAAGGTTGTGGTTATAGGCACCGATAAGATACTAAGAACAATTGATTTTGCATTTGCATAGAATAGAATGGAGACTGACATGGCATCAAAAACAAGCGCATCAGGAAACAGACTTATAGCGAACAATAAGAAAGCTTATTTTGATTATTTTATAGAAGAGAAATACGAGGCAGGTATGGTACTTCACGGCACTGAGGTTAAATCAATCAGAGCAGGTAAGTGCTCAATTAAGGAATCTTATATCAAGATTGAGAATGGCGAAGTGTATGTATTAGGTATGAATATTACACCATATGAGAAGGGAAACATATTCAATAAAGATCCTTTAAGACCTAAGAAGCTGCTTCTTCACAAGAATCAGATTAATAAGCTTACTGGTGAACTTACAATTAAAGGTTACACACTTGTTCCTCTTCAGGTATATCTGAAAGAGGGAAAGGTGAAGATGGAAATTGGTCTTGGAAAAGGTAAGAAGAACTTTGACAAGAGAGATTCTATTGCAAAGAAAGACCAGATAAGAGATGCACAGAAGGAATTCAAGAACAAGAATCTTAGATTTTAGAAATATTTTATCAGTTTTGAATCACAAGTTCATTGACTTGGCATTATGCCAATGTTAATATATTTAAGCAGGTAAAACTGCTTACACACGGGCTAGTAAAGGTTTCGACGGGGATCTTGAAGCTGGTGAAGCTATCCGCAGGAAAGCGTCAAAATCCAAACTTAAATATAAACGCTAACGATAATTTAGCATACGCTGCCTAATTGCAGCAGTCTGACTTAAAGCACCTACACTTTAAGACCCAGGCTTCGAACATGTAGGAAACGACAGTATCAAAGCTTTGAGGTGCTGGTCGTATCATGAAGCTACTAAAGGTACAAGGGTGTTGATTCCCGTGCACCGGAGGGAATGTCAAATAATCAACTATGATAGTAGAAGAACAGGGAATGGGTTTTCGGACAGGGGTTCGACTCCCCTCTGGTCCATAGGGAAAAGGGAGTGAGGAAGCGTGAGCTTCTTCGCTCCCTTTTTCCTATGGACCAGAGGAAGTCTTATTAATGGATAAAACATGGCGTAGCCGGGTTTTTGGACAGGGGCGCACGAGGTCCGGTGGACCTCGGCTTTGCGCCGACCGGAGCGGAGCGAAGAATTCGACTCCCCTCTGGTCCATTTTTGATGCAAAATCCGAACTCTTTGAGTTCGGATTTTGTGCGTTAAGCATCTTATTAATTAATAATTCAGATGTTCTTTTATTAATATCCATATCCGTACAGATTTTTTGAAGTGGATGACCTTATATGTAACACGCTTGGTGGAATGTTAGGATTTGTTATGACACCTGTATTCGTATTCATGCTTCCTAAGCATGAGAGAATGGATGAGATTGCATATAAAAGAGGGCAGGTCGTTTCGGAATTCAGAAGAGCGGTTGCGTGGATTATTGACATTGTGGTTATAATATTTGATGGAGAGTGATGTAATTGCTTTTATAATGTCTGGAAAAATGCCATTCATGCCTTCCCAGAATTCATTTTCAATATTTGTCATAGTAATCCCCTTTGATTAGCTAATTAAAAGTTACGAACAAAAACTACATTAATTATAACTCAGTATACGGGCAAAAGTATACAAAAATAATTGAATTAAAAACATGAATATTATACAATCATTATAGCAATAGTAAAGATAAATTTACAGGGGAACGTGGAATGAGATTATTATCGGATATAGTGGAGTCAATCAGGCAGGTATGCAGATATGAGAAAACTGTCAGAGTAGATACCAAGGCACTTCAAAGTGTCATGATGATATTTGTATTAGTTATGTTGCTGATTGACATAGAGAATTTTAAGCTTGGTAAATATATTATCGGTGGTGTGACACTGGCAGTTGCAGTTATGAGTATAGTGCTTGTAATTGTATTAAAATACATTAAAAATGTATACAGGATATGTCAGGCTGCTGTTGTAGTATTTTTTATATTGGCAGTTATTATATCAATTGAAGGAACTAATGATGGCTTTTCACTATTATGGTTTTTATTACTGCCAGTCATAACACTTGTGCTTTTAGGCATGCCATTTGGTGCACCGGTGTGTATATTTTTTGGTTTGTATATTACGGTGTTATTCTGGACTCCTCTTAATAATATGCTTATATATAATTACACAAGGGATTATTTATTCTATTATCCGATTTTTTACTGGGGTTTCTGTCTTCTTGTAGTTGCCATGGATATTTTCTATAAGCTGTATCAGATAAGACAGGCGGACAATGAGAAAAATCTTGAAGCAGAAGTACTTGAAGCTGTAGAGGGGACTAAGAAACTTATGATTGATGCTGTTACAGCAATAAGCCAGATGCTTGATGAAAAGGATGTATATACACAGGAACATTCAAAGAGGGCTGCAGAGTATTCCAAGCTTATCGCAAAGAACCTGAAGGCGCATGAATTCACAGACGAAGAGATTTCACTGATATATAGAAGTGCCTTTCTGCATGATATTGGCAAGATTGCAGTTCCAGATGCGGTACTTAACAAACCTGCAAAGCTTACAGATGAGGAGTATGGAATAATGAAGAATCATACAGTCTGGGGCGGTCAGATATTATCTGGTCTGGAATTTCTTCCACAGGCAGATATGGGGGCTGTGTACCATCATGAAAGATATGATGGTAAGGGCTATCCATATGGAATTAAGGGAGAAGAACTTCCATGGATGGTAAGAATAATCAGTGCAGCAGATTCACTTGATGCGATGAATTCTAACAGATGTTACAGAAAGCATTGTGATAAGGATTATATTATTGGTGAATTTGAGAAGGGCGCTGGAACACAGTTTGATAAATCTGTTGCAGAAACTGTAATTACATTGATTGAGGAAGGCAGGATAGTAATATAGATATGTCAGAGAATACCAGAGTAGTATCACGAATAAAGCATATATGGGAAGTGATAGTGTGTCCATATGAAGATAAAAGCCTTGCATTCTGGATTAAGGTTGTATTTGAATTTATATGGGCTATCAGTATTCCTAATGGAATTGTCTATGGGGCACCAGATGATTATATAATAGCATTAATTATAATGGTCACAGTTCTTTTTATTAATATAATGGTTTCAAGATTTTATTACAGAACATGGATAGATGCGATAGTGTGCATAATTCTAAGCATACCAGTATTTTATGTGTATTATCATGCGAGTATCGGATATTTCAGCGTAATGTTTTCCATGATATTTGCATGTGGAATTGTATTCGTGCTTGGAATACGTAACAGCATTGTGCTTAATTTTGTATTTTTAATTATGGTAATTGTGTGTTTCAGGCTCAATGTTGATATGTCAGCCAAGTTTATATACGGCGATAATATAACGCTTCGTTTTCCATATCTGTTTATATGTTTCGTTCTTATATCATACTGCCTTATGTATATTATCCAGCGTTACTGGGTTGAAAAAAGAAAGAGAAACCAGATACTTGAGGAACGTGTGCATGATGAGAGGAAAAAGCTTGAATCTATGTCAATGAAGGTTATCGATACAATGTCCAAAGCTCTGGCAGCCAAGATACCGGGAGAAGAGGAGCACTGTAATAATGTGGCAGAGTATTCAAGGAGTATTGCACAGAGAATGAATCTTGATAAGAAATCATGTGATGATGCTTATAAGGCAGGATTACTGCATGAGATTGGAATGATTGGCATACCGGATGCACTTATTAACAGGGTTGATCTTACAGATGACGAGTATGAGATTTTTAAGACCTATGTCAGTAAGGGGTATCAGATTATTAATATGTTACAGACAGATGAATCACAAGGAATTGCACAAGCAGTCAGATATCACCGCGAGAATTATGACGGAAGTGGTTTTAATGAGGGTATAAGTGGCGATGATATTCCATTGCTTGCACGTATTGTTGCAATAGCTGATTATGCTGACCGACACATAGGCAGGAATGAAGACATATCCGATATCAGGGACAATATTGAAAGGATGGCAGATACAGTATTTGATCCGATTTGTGCCAGTATTATGGTTGAAATACTCAGCTAAGGCAGGTATGTCTGATAAGTTAATTATGGTTTTATCTGTTGATATATTATTCACCTGTTGATAATGGAATAATAGCGGTATAATATGAATAACTGGTGATGAATCTGTGAAAAAAGTTTGAACCGTGGAGATTAATATATAACAATGAGTGAATTGAATATAATAGAAATAGAGCATGGAATATCTTATATCACACCATCGGAATCGCCGTTGTCGTCTAATGTTGTGGTAATTGAGGGAAGTGATGATATATGGCTTTATGATGTCGGAAATCATCCCGATGTTATAGAACATTTAAAAGAGATTAATTGTGATGGTAAAAATATTAATATTGTATTGTCACATTTTTATCTTGACCATATTGGCAATCTGGATAAAATATGCGGATTATGGAAGAATGATGAATCGCAGGATAAAGGACATCCACAGATAAAAGACAGGATAAAAATTTATCAAGGGAAATATACTTATAAGCACACTAATAAAGGTGAAATTGTATCTGATGATATGTATATTGATGCTGGTTTTCATAAGTTTCATATATTTCAGCTTCCGTCATGTCACTCAAAAGGAAGTGTAGCAATGGAAGTAGACGGGAGATATTGCTTCCTTGGAGATGCATTGTATCTGGCAACTAAGGGTCCAGTAAGAGAATATAATAAAAGCCTTTTAAAAGAAGAGATTAATGCGCTTGAAAAGATAAAAGCACCATATTTTATGCTTAGTCATAAAGAGCCATTTGCACGACCTAAAAATGTAGTGATGGCGTGGATAGAGAAGATATATAAGGGGTTGTGATGAGGATAAGAAAGTACAAGTGGACTATGCTCATTATAAGTGGAATAATTGCGGGCATAGTATTTACAGGTTGTGTGTGGCCTGTATCTGAGGCAGAAGAGGATAATTCAATTAATTATAAATCAATATTTATTGAAAAGCTGAATGCTCATTGGAAATTACAGATTCCAGAATTACAGGATGGCAGCGATACGAAAATTAAAGAAGTAGGAAAAGGAACAGGTATTTCGTTTGACAATTATTCAAGTGAATATTTTTATTATGACGATTCAGATAGTGCATTTGTATTTAATACACCAGTCAGTGCCCCCAAAACTGTTAACACAAAATATGCACGTTCTGAATTGCGGGAAATGATGGGAGACGATAAAACAGTGAACTGGGACTGGAATGGCAGACATTGTCTTGATGTTGAAGAGGCAGTGACAAAAATTCCAGCAAATGGCAGAGTGATGGTATGTCAGGTGCATGGGATATATCCAAATGGTGATAATGGACCAGTTCCTTTGAAGGTAATATATGAGGGAAACAAAAAACGGCTTGCTATTACTTATAAAGCACATCCTCAATCATATGAAGACCAGAAAATATATTATTTTGACGAAGTAGAGCTGAACCAGAAATTCACAATATCTATACAGATAATTGATGGTACAGGTTATGTTTCAATTAGTAGTAATGGAATATCACAAAAATATGAATATAGTTATAATCCGGTAACAACAGGTTGGATTGATTTTTATAATTATTTTAAAGCTGGAAATTATATTCAGGATTGTGAAGATAATAGTGAGAATGCAGGCTCAACAGTCAAAATGTACAATATAAACGTAACTCATGAATAATCTATATCATGAGTACAGCCATGATTTAACAAAAAATATTGTAATTGAGGTTAAATTGATTTACAATTTATGGTAGTGATTTTAAGGGAGGTTATAGAAATGGATTTTACAACATTACAGAAAGCTATGATTGATGCCATGAAGGCAAGAGATAAGGCGAGAAAGGATTCTATAGCAGTACTTGTATCTGCGGCTAAGAAGCTTGCTATTGATTCGGGCTGTCGTGAAGATATTCCTGATGAGATGGTAGACCAGGCTATATTAAAAGAGATTAAGAGTATCAAGGAACAGATAGATACTTGTCCAGCGGACAGAACTGAGTTATTAGAAGAATATAATGCACGTCTGGCTGTTATGTCAGAGTTTGCACCTAAAATGCTTTCAGAGGATGAGGTAAGAACAATTCTTAATGAGAAGTTTGCAGACGTCATAGCTACTAAGAACAAGGGTCAGATAATGAAAGCTGTCATGTCAGAGCTTAAGGGCAAGGCTGATGGCAAGGTTATCAATGCGGTTGTGGCTGAGATGTGCAAGTAGTTATATTTTAAATGTAAATCTATAGATATATCACAAATTGATTTTTGATTAAATTGCAAAATACGCTAAAGTATTTTGAATCAATGACAATATAAGATATGTAATCAATAATAAATGATTAACATGGGATGCAGCAATTTGAAACAGATTGTTGCATCTTTTTTATTTTATTATAAGTGATTGCCACTTAATACACAAAAGCGTAAAATATATAATATCGTAATATAGGAATATACAACATTTCAGGAGGAGTCAGCTATGAACAGAGCTGTTGTTTATTATTCATTATCAGGAAATACAAAGGAAGCTGCAAAGGTTATTGCAAGAAAGCTGGGAGCAAAAATCTTTGAGATAGATTTAGTTAAGCCATTACCCAAGAATACAGTGAGGCAGATGCTTGTTGGAGGAATGCAGTCAACATTTGGAAGAAGACCTAAGATAAAAGGTGTTCCGGATAACATAGATTATTATGACGAAATTATATTGGGTATGCCAGTATGGGCAGGTATGCCTGCGTCTCCGGTCAACACATTTATAAAGAATTACGGCGTGGCAGATAAAATTGACGCTGTGTTTACATTCAGCGGTGGCGGGGACAATGACAGATGTCTTGCACAGTTGTCAAAAAGTCTTAAAAATATAAAAAGTCAGGTTGCGTTAGCAGACCGCAATAGTAATGCTGCAAAGGATAATCAGGAGAAGCTTGAAAAGTTTGTTATGAGTATCAAGTAGAAATGTATGCTATAATGGACACATTGATAAAGTTGATTACAATATAACTGGAGGATACAAGCATGGACGATAATGTAAAGAAAAGAAACGAAGTACTGGCACAGACTGTAATTAATGGCTTACAGTCGCGAAATATGTCAGGATATTATGCAGAGGATAAAGAAGCAGCTTTAAAGCAGGCTCTGGAGTTAATTGACGAGGAAAGCACAATTGCTATGGGCGGCTGCCACAGCGCACAGGAGATTGGACTTGTTGAGGCTTTGAAAGAGGGCAATTACAATTATATAGACCGTTCAAAGATGACTCCAAGAGAGGGACTTCTGGCTTCATATGACGCTGATGTGTTCTTATCAAGTGCAAATGCAATGACAAGTGATGGAATACTTGTAAATATTGATGGCAATTCTAACCGTGTTTCATGCATAGCGCAGGGACCAAAGAAGGTAATCTTCATAGTTGGAATGAATAAAGTCTGTTCAGACCTAGATTCGGCAATGAAGCGTGCAAGAAATATAGCTGCACCAACTAATGCACAGAATTTTGATGTCAAGACACCCTGCAAGACAACCGGAAAATGCTTTGACTGCAAATCACCAGACACATTATGCTGTCAGTTCCTGATTACAAGATATTCACGCCATGTCGGAAGAATACATGTAATACTTGTAAATGATACACTTGGTTATTAAAAGGAGACACTATGATTAACAGACTTCATATGGCAATGATTGAATTATATAAGGGAGACGCTAAGAGAATACAGCATTTTTGCAAGGTTCACAGCTATGCAAAACTGATTGCACAGATGGAAAATGTTGATGACCAATGTCTTTTTATAATTGAAACAGCGGCGCTTACACATGATATCGGGATTCATATATGTGAAGAAAAATATGGTGAGTGCGGAGGGAAACTGCAGGAAAAAGAAGGCCCGGCTATTGCCGCAGAACTTCTTGAAAGGCTTGGCTTTGACAGTGAAGTATCAGAAAGAGTGCAGTATCTGATAGGACATCACCATACTTATAACAAAATAGACGGGATAGATTATCAGATACTTGTTGAGGCAGATTTCTTGGTTAACATATGCGATGATAATCTTACAAAGGATGCAGCATTGAAAGCATATAATAACATTTTTAAGACGGAAAGCGGCAAAAAGATATGCCGGGAGATGTTTGGTTTGTAGATAATGAGATTTAATGTTACAATTAACAAAAATGTGCGTGGGAAGTGGAGTTTATGAGCGATAATAAAAATGTTAATAATAAGGAAAAAGGCTTTGTTGTCGGCGGATATACTTTTAAGACGAAGCAGGAAGCGCAGGAAGCAAAAGATGAGATGAATGCTATTAAGTATCTGTCTGGAAAGACGGACAGCAAAGATCCAAAACAGGTGTATGTGCTGTATAATAAGATAATTGACAGACAGTTATTTTATACATCCATTGGACTTAATTATCTCAAGAATTTACAGCAGTTTCTGTATAATTCACCAGATATTCCAGATGATAAGATTAAGCCGATTCCGGTAAAGAGTGAAACACAGATTGCGATTGACAGAAGACGTGAAAGAAATGAGCATAGAAGTGAGCTGCATACTCTCTCAATCCAGGTGGCAAAGTACAAGAACAATTATATGAGAATTATGATTGTAAATGTGTTTCTTGTTATTGCGTTAATTGCAATGTTTTTTATCCTTAAGACAGGTTCTAATTCTAATGTCATTAATTATGAAGTGAATGTACAGAATAAGTATTCTTCATGGCAGACAGAGCTTGAATCTAAGGAAGCCAAGTTAAAGGAAAAAGAGAAAGAACTTAATTCAAGGGAAGCGGAGCTTGAATCAAAGCAGTCTTTAAAATCATCATCACAGCAGTCAACAAAGTAGTCATAATATAAATATATGAACAGAGTACACATTTTAAACATATTTATCAGATAGTATATAGATAATTAATTCATCGTGAAAGTGAGGACTACATATGGATAAGATGAAGATTTTAGTAGTAGATGATGAAAGCAGAATGAGAAAGCTTGTAAGTGATTTTCTGACAAGAAAAGGCTATGCTGTTATAGAGGCGGCTGATGGTGTAGAAGCTGTAGATACATTTATGGAGAACAAAGATATTGCACTTATAATTCTTGATGTTATGATGCCAAGAATGGATGGCTGGGAAGTGTGCAGGCAGATAAGAAAGGATTCTAAAGTTCCTATTATAATGCTTACAGCAAAGGGTGAGGAGATGGATGAACTACAAGGTTTTGAATGTGGAGCTGACGAATATATAGCCAAGCCATTTTCACCTAAGATACTTACAGCCAGAGTTGATGCAATTATAAGACGAGCATATGGTGTTGACAGCAACGAGATAATTGAGATTGGCGGAATTACTATAGATAAAGCGGCACATATCGTTAAGATTGATGGTGAAGAGATAGAGTTAAGCTATAAGGAGTTTGAACTGCTTACTTATTTTGTTGAGAATAAAGGGCTTGCGTTGTCAAGAGAGAAGATTCTTAACAATGTATGGAATTATGATTACTATGGTGATGCAAGAACTATAGATACCCATGTTAAGAAATTAAGAAAGAAGATGGGGGAGAAGGGCGATTACATCAAGACAATCTGGGGTATGGGCTACAAGTTCATTGTTGACTGATTCTGCGAATAAGGAAGGCAATTAAAGATGAAGATACATTCAATCAAGTTTAAGATTACACTTCTTCTGGTAGTTACTGTTACATGTCTTGTGGCAATGCTTATTGGGTTTAACAGCATTTTTTCAGAGAAAGTGTATATGAACCGTAAGCAGAAGAGCATGATTAATTCTTATGAGAATGTTAATGAAATCATGCAGAAATATACTGATTTACAGATAGATAAAGATACTATGTGTGCTGATATGGAGAATATATCTACAGCAAAGGGAATATCTGTGCTTGTAGTTGACAGTAGCTGGTGTACCATATATGTAAGTACTCAGGGAGATGATTCAATGATGGAACGTCTTCGTATGAGTATATTTAATGGAGATATTTTTAAGAATAATGGCTCACAGGATAAAGCACCGGAACCTAAGGATCAGGAAGATGATTCAGATAACCCGGCAGACAAGGATGATAAGAAGGAGCATAGAAAGCGTCTGGAAGACATTATTGATATGTCAGGTACATCACTTGTTGAGAACAGGACAATCATAAGTTCCAATGATAATTACACGTTACAGAAGGTGTATGATGAAAGGCTTGGAGATTACTATCTTGAGATATGGGGTACACTTGACAATGGATATTCAATTATATTAAGAACTCCTATCCAGGGAATAAAAGATAATGTAAATATATCGACAACCCTTATTAAGTATGTTGGAGGAGCAATTCTTGCTGTTGGTATAATTGCAGCATTTGTAGTATCAACATATATTACCAGACCGATTAAGCAGCTTTCTAATATTGCTGAGAAGATGTCAGAGATGGATTTCAATGCAAGATATGAGGGAAGTGATAAGGGAGAGATTGGTCTGCTTGGAAAGAGCATGAACAATATGTCTGAGAAGCTTGAACAGAATATTGCAGAGCTTAAGAAGGCTAACCTTGAACTTAAGAAAGATATTGATAAAAAAGAAAAGCTCGAGATAATGAGAACAGATTTTCTTTCAAATGTATCTCATGAGTTAAAGACTCCTATTGCACTTATACAAGGATATGCAGAGGGTCTTAAGGAAGGCATAACAGATGATCCTGAAAGCATGGAATTTTACTGTGATGTTATTATGGACGAGGCAAACAAGATGAATACAATGGTTAAGAGACTTCTTACACTTAATCAGATTGAATTCGGAAATGATGAGCCTGAGATGGAGAGATTTGATATTAATGAGCTTATTGCTTCTGTAGCAGATGCCAATGCAATAAGAGCGGGACAAAAGAATATGAGTATAGTATTTGATAACCGTAATGAGCATAATTTTGTGTGGGCTGATGAATACAAGACAGAGGAAGTGCTTACTAATTATATATCTAATGCACTTAATCACTGTGATGGAAAGCGTGCAATTGAGGTGAGAACTGAAAAATCAGAGAATGGAGGAACTATTACCGTTACTGTATATAATAGTGGAAAGAATATTGCTGATGAAGATCTTGAAAGAATATGGGAGAAGTTCTACAAGACTGATAAAGCGAGAACAAGAGAATATGGAGGTAATGGAATAGGACTGTCTATTGTAAAGGCTATTATGGATTCAATGGGGCAGGAATATGGTGTCAGAAATGTATCTGATGGTGTAGAATTCTGGTTTAATCTTGATTGTAAATCATAATATGATATAATTGTTATCAGTGTATGAGAATAATTTGTATATTCATCATGAACGGTGATAATAATTATAAAGGGAAATTGAGGAAATATATATGAAAAAAGTTATAACAGGTCTGCTTGTGCTTTTGTGTATATCTGCACTCACAGGTTGTGGCAAAGATGATGTAACATTAACCAATGAAGATAATGATCTGGTTGCTGAGTATATAGCAGGAACGCTTCTTAAGTATTCATATGATAATGAATGGAAATATCAGAAGCTTAATTCAGCACAGAATGGTGGAGGTACAATAAGTTCGTCTGGTATACAGAAACCGTCACAGACACAGTCTGCAATTACAGGACATAATAATACAATACAGACTACTAAGGCGTCAGGTAATTCAGCGAACACATCAGCAGATTTATTAACAGGGCTGCCAACTGCACTTGGATTTAATGGTGTGACACTTACATATAAGGATTATACTGTGGGAAATCAGTATCCGGCAGATAATTATGTGGTTTCAGTGCCGTCACAGACAGGCTGTAAGGTTGTTGCTGTTGAGATGACACTTACTAATACAAGTGGTTCAACAGTTAATCTTACATCATCAGGTGGTGTTGTATTAAAGCTCACAGCCGGCTCAACAGCTGTAAGCAATTATGCTTCAATGCTTAAGAATGATATTACAACACTTAAGAATGTTTCACTGGCGGCAGGAGAGAGTAAAGAAGTAGTTGTATTATTTCAGGTAAAAGAAAGCGATGCCAATTCATTAGCCGGTTTGGTTATGTCGGCAACATCATCAGGAACATCGCTTGGTTCATTAACAATCAATTAAGAATGCATAACATTTTCAATGTTGTAAAAGGCAGCTTGTGCTTCATCTAACTGATGAACATAGGCTGCTCTTTTTTCAGGCTTATATCCATCGCCATGTCCATTATATTCAGCATAATATACAGTTTCATGTGATTCAGGCTTATTCCAGTCAGTGAAGCCCTCATCAATAATCTGGTCGGAATATTCACAGTTAAGAATAACCACCTTGGCATGAATTCTCCAAGGTCTGCTTAAAGCAACGCTTTTAGGCGGACAGTTTCCTGTAAATGTGCAATTATCAAATACATAACCGAAAGCCTGACCTTCATATGTTGAAGGTGCAGTATAATAAGAGTTGATGGGTTCATTCCGGTTTAATGCAAAAAGTGTGCAGTTTTTAAAATAAGCTGTGGCACTTCCGAAAATAAAATCAATTTCACCACATATAAAGCAGTCTTCATATAACTGGTGAACGAGCTTTCTTTCACCGTCTATTGTTGGACCTGTAAAACCACCTGGTTGTTTTTCTTTAAGAGGCAGCGGACCGGTAAATAAAGTGTCCTGATGACCGAGAATTTTACAGTGCTTAAATGTGATGTTGTCACCTTCAGCGTATACAGCTATTGCCTGACCGACATTATCACCAAATCCGGCGCTGTTTTCGAATGTAATATTGCTTGCAGAGAAATTATCGGCATATACAAGAAATGTATAGGAACGGAAAGTTCCACGCTTAGAGCCGTCAGGCATAATCATTCTTGCATAGAAACCCTCAGTAATAATAGTTTCATCTGTATCTTCACCAATTAAGGTAATATTATTTTTCCGGATTTCAATACGTTCTTTATATATTCCTTTTTTGATAAATATAGTTTCGTTGTTATTATCAGAAACAGAATCAACTGCTTTCTGTATGGAATCAAAGTCACCAGAATTGTCTTTAGCTACCGTAATCATAAAAATACATACCTCCTATTTTTTGCTATTATAGCACACTGGACATTAATAAATAAAGCGAGTATAATTCCATTCGTTAAAAAAATTGTAGGAAATAGAGATTATGATAAGAATAGTAGAAGATATGAGAGATGTTAATATATATCTTTCATTAAGAAAACAAGTCGGCTGGATTAAGTTAGATGAAAATCAGGCTCAGAGAGCATTGAATAACAGCGTGAAAGTATTTACAGTATATGATGATGACAAGCCTATAGGAATGGGAAGAGTGGTTGGAGATATGGCTGTAATAAGCTATATACAGGATTTAATAATAATACCGGAATATCAGAGTAAGCACATAGGAAGCATGCTTATAGAACATATAATAGCTTATGTCAAAGGAATTACTCAGGAAGGCACAAGAATGATGCTTTGTCTGATGTGTGCCAAGGGCAGAGAGATATTCTATGAAAAGCATGGATTTATCGCAAGACCGACACCAGAACTGGGACCGGGAATGATACAGTATATATTACAATAGCATTGTAAAATGTAATGTTAACCTAATGTCAACCTAAATTAATAACAGGTTGACAATTACTTTTCAAGTGTGTACAATAACAAATGTTGTATTACTACATTTGAAAAGAGGACTTTAACTATGAAAAGCAAAAAAGTTACTATTTATCAGCTGACATTTATGGCTATGATGGCAGCAGTTACATGTATTCTTGGACCACTTTCAGTTCCAATTGGTCAGATTCCAATATCTCTTACTAATCTTGTGATTTATTTCACAGTATTTGTACTGGGCATATGGGCAGGAACAGGAAGCTATGGAATATATCTGCTGCTTGGTGCTGTAGGACTTCCTGTATTTTCAGGATTTGCTGGTGGATTAGGAAAGCTTCTTGGACCAACAGGAGGATATCTTATAGGTTTCATATTCATGGCACTTATTGGAGGAGCTGTGATTGAGCTTTCACACAGAAATATTTTTCTTACAATGCTTGGATGGGTAGTTGGAACTGCTGTTGCATATGCATTTGGTACTGTATGGTTTGTATACCTTATGAAATGTTCAGTCACATATGCACTTACAGTATGTGTATATCCATTTATCGGATTTGATATTGTTAAGATAGTTATTGCAACACTTCTTGGAAAGACAGTAAGATATGCAATAACTAAAGCTGGTCTTATACAGAAAGCAGCATAATAAGTTAAAGAAAAAGGTGTCTCCGGATTAATGGAGGCACCTTTTTAAGTACATTGCATAATTAATTATCTGAGAGTCTTAACATACTCAGCAATCTTCTCATCCTTGCAGTTAGCAAAGAAAAGTTCTTCAAACTTCTCACCTGCAACAGCACCCTTAACAAGATCCTGGTCAAGCTCCTTAAGAACTTCTACGAGATCCTGCTTAAGAGTAACAGCTCTTACACCGTCAAGAATCTTCTTATTTCTCTGTTCTGGAACAACTCTTTCCTTAGGATATCCACCACCTGGCTCACCTTCGAAAAGCTTCTCGAAGATGTATGTGAGGTTAAGTTCTGCACCCCATCCGAAGCCCTTTGCAAATGGAAGAGCGATAGCGTTACCATCGTTAATCTGCATGAACATATAAGCATCTGAAGGATCAACAACATGTCCACAGAGAACTCCAGGGAAAGAGTTAAGTGCTAACATAGCACCTTCACCAGTACCACAGCCTGTTACTACAAAGTCAGCAGCACCGCTGTTTAAAAGAATAGCAGCAAGGATACCGTTCTGTACATATGTAAGCTGTGCCTTATCATCAGCTGAGTACATACCATAATTATCAACTGTATGTCCCTTGCTTTCTGCAACCTTCTTAAGTGATGCATAAATCATCTCATTCTTTGCAGCCTGGCTGTTTTCATTAATTAATGCGATTCTCATTATGAAATCTCCTCTTTTCTTATATTCTATATAAACTATAAGCTGTGGGTCTGCTTTTGTCAAATGTGTATACTGAAATAATACATTTACCAAATGCGTACTTATGTGTTATATTATACAGAACGAATTAAGTTGAAAGAGGTTAGATAATATGGCTGAAAATAAAGATTCCCAGGCAGCATTTATGGAGGCTGTCGGAAGCATTAAAGAATATGCCAAGGTTAATGGCAATATTGTTACAAGAGAGGATGTACACAGTTTTTTTAAAGATATGGCATTAGATGATGCCAAATTCCAGATGATTTCAGGATATCTGATGGCTAATGGAATTAAGATACAGGGTGAAGACAGCGTAGATAATGAATTCCTAAAGCTGATGGAAAGTGCCTCAGATGATAATATTGATGAGTCAGGACAACATATTTCTAAGGAAGAACAGGAAGATAAGAAGGTTGCGGATGATATTGTAAGTCATCTTGATTATGAAGAGGATGAGAAGTATCTGAAAATATATCTTCAGGATATATCAGGAATACAGCCTATGACAGATGTTACAAGATCATATCTTCTTATGAACATAGTTGAGGATAATGATAAAGAATCACTAAAACTGCTTACAGAAAGTTATCTTGAAAAGATTGCGTCATGGATAGAACCATTCAGAGGAAAGGGAGTTCTTGCATGTGACCTTGTACAGGAGGCCAATCTGGCTATGACAGCATATATAGGACAGCAGGAATGGCTTAATAATTATGAGTGGAAGGATAAGATTAAAGAAGGTGGACAGGAAGACCTTCTTAATGTGCTTAAAGGAATTGACGAAGCAGTTAAGGAGCTTATTGAAGGCAGTCTTAATATGCTTATAGATGAACAGACGGATGTTAATATGGTTTCGGGAAAAATTCTCAATAAAGTCAATCTTGTAAATGACTGGGGAACAAGACTTAAAGAAGAATTAGGAAGAAAACCTACGGTGAAAGAAGTAGCCAAGAACATGGGAGTCGCAGAAAATGTGGTACTTGAGGCTATCAGGCTTTCAAGTGAAACAATTGAAGATATCAAGTACGAAAAGACGGTTCCTAAAGAATAACTGATTAATAAAATTAATATATACACGATTTCGAGAAAAATTTAACAATTTTTTATTGATTTTAATTAGGGCATGGTATAGAATTAAAAAGAATTTTGTAATAATTTACAAGAAATTATAAGAAAAGAGGTTTATGTAAGATGGCAAAAATCGATTTAAGCAAGTATGGCATCACAGGTGCTACAGAGATCGTCTACAATCCTTCTTATGAATTATTATTCGAGGAAGAGACTAAGTCTACTAACGAAGGTTATGAAGTTGGTAAGGAAAGCGAACTTGGAGCTGTTAATGTTATGACAGGTATCTATACAGGTCGTTCACCTAAAGATAAGTACATCGTTGTTGATGAGAACTCTAAGGACACTGTATGGTGGACATCAGATGAGTATAAGAACGATAACCACCCAATGTCAGAAGATGTATGGGCTAAGGTTAAGGACATCGCTAAGGCAGAGCTTTCTAATAAGAGACTTTTCGTAGTTGATGCATTTTGTGGAGCTAACAAGGACACAAGAATGGCAGTTCGTTTCATCGTTGAAGTTGCTTGGCAGGCACATTTTGTAACTAATATGTTTATTAAGCCAACAGCAGAAGAACTTGAGAACTTCGAGCCAGATTTCGTTGTATATAATGCTTCTAAGGCTAAGGTTGAGAACTATGCAGAATTAGGTCTTAACTCAGAGACATGTGTTGCATTTAACATTACAAGCCATGAGCAGGTAATCATTAATACATGGTATGGTGGTGAGATGAAGAAGGGTATGTTCTCTATGATGAACTACTACCTTCCATTAAAGGGTATTGCTTCAATGCACTGCTCAGCTAACACAGATAAGAATGGAGAGAATACAGCAATCTTCTTTGGTCTTTCAGGAACAGGTAAGACAACACTTTCAACAGATCCTAAGAGACTCCTTATCGGTGATGATGAGCATGGTTGGGATGACAATGGCGTATTCAACTTCGAAGGTGGATGCTACGCTAAGGTTATCAACCTTGATAAGGAATCAGAGCCAGATATCTACAATGCAATTAAGAGAAACGCTCTTCTTGAGAACGTTACACTTGATGAGAATGGAAAGATTGATTTCGCAGATAAGAGCGTAACAGAGAATACTCGTGTATCTTACCCAATCAATCATATTGAGAATATAGTAAGACCAATTTCTTCAGCTCCAGCAGCTAAGAATGTAATCTTCCTTTCAGCAGATGCTTTCGGAGTACTTCCTCCAGTATCTATTCTTACACCAGAGCAGACACAGTACTACTTCCTTTCAGGATTTACAGCTAAGCTTGCTGGTACAGAGAGAGGAATCACAGAGCCTACACCTACATTCTCAGCTTGCTTCGGACAGGCATTCCTTGAGCTTCATCCTACAAAGTATGCAGCAGAGCTTGTTAAGAAGATGGAAAAGAGTGGAGCTAAGGCTTACTTAGTTAACACAGGATGGAATGGAACAGGTAAGAGAATCTCTATTAAGGATACTCGTGGTATCATTGATGCTATCCTTTCAGGTGCTATTAATACAGCTCCAACAAAGAAGATTCCTATGTTCAACTTTGAAGTTCCTACAGAGCTTCCAGGAGTAGATCCAGCAATCCTTGATCCAAGAGATACATATGCTGATGCTTCTGAGTGGGAGACTAAGGCTAAGGATCTTGCTGCAAGATTCAATAAGAACTTTGTTAAGTACACAGGTAACGAAGCTGGTAAGGCTTTAGTTGCTGCTGGTCCACAGCTTTAATTTTCAATCATTACTGAGTTTGAACTTTGATTATATACCTGCGTCTGAATTGTATTCTTTCGCAGGTATATTTGAATTTTTTTGACATATAATATTGTGTAATCAGTAAAGAAGATGTATAATCAATACATCGGTACAGATTACGTATCAATTGAATATTTCCTGGGACGTTCGCAAAACCACATTATTTTGATCCTACATTTCATCGACGGGATTCCTATATCTCCATTCCAATGTCAAGCCTCCTTAGTCAGTGGAAGGCAGCGGTCTGGATGCGGTTGCCCACCTAGCTTCGCTAGGAGTCGAAAGCGTGGGGAGCGGCGTTTTGGGATATTATTAACAGGCTGTCACATAAGTGACAGCCTGCTTTTTGCGCGAAAAGTGATGAGCATACCTAGTTCTAAAACGCACATTTTCAACATATACTATCAAGAGCTTGTCTGAACAGGGACACTTAATTTAGTATGGAGAATAGTATATGAAACAGAGAACAAAAATAATATTCTTAGTCTATTCTGCACTGGTGATTTTTATGTCATCAGCATGTATATATATGTCACATATGATTAAATCAAGATATCAGGACACATCGTCAGAAATCAATATTTATAAAAATGTATATGTAACTAATATAGAAGACAACACGATAACTGCTAATATGTATGGTAATATAAAGAAATTCAATAGTGGAAAGATAGCAGAAGATGTAACCGGGTGTTTATGTGATATTACCGTTGAGAATGGAAAGATTGTTGGAGTTAATACCAAGACGGATGTTGTAAGTGGAAAGGTGCTGTCAGTTTCACAAGACAGCGTTGAAATTGAAGGTTATGGTTCTGTTAAGCTGGATGAGGACTTTATTATGTATGAAAAAGAAAACTCATTGATAAGTAATTACAGCAGTATAATTGTCGGTTATGCATTACAGGATTTTATTGTGGCGGATGGAGAAGTCTGTGGTGCTATTAAGAATAAACCTTTGCAGGCTGACAATATAAGAGTAATTATCAAGACAAGCGGATTCAGAGATATATTTTTTAATGAAGCAGTTTTTTGTGCTGATTCAGGAATGATAGTTGAGACTGGTGAAGAATCTTATGAGACGGCACCCGGGGAGACGGTTGTGTTTAATCCGGATACAGAAGACTTTAATGAGGGCAGAATAAAACTAATTCCTAAATCAGGTGAGATACAGTTCCAGTCAGTAAACAGAGGCATAGGAACACCTTCATATGGCGGAACTATTGAAGTTTCACTGTATGATGAGGGAATTGTTGTTGTAAATGAAGTGGGGATAGAAGATTATCTTAAAAAAGTTGTTCCTAGCGAGATGCCGTCAGGGTTTAATCTTGAAGCACTGAAATGTCAGGCTGTATGTGCAAGAAGCTATGCTTATACGGAACTTTCTAATAACTACTATAGTGCTTATGGAGCACATATTGATGACTCAATACAGTTTCAGGTATATAATAACTCACAGCGGGCAGAATCAACAGATACTGCAGTAGATGAGACAGCGGGACAGGTGCTATCATATAACGGAGAAGTTGTTAAGACATATTACTATTCAACCTCATGTGGAAGCACAACAGACGTTACACTTTGGGGCAATACAACAGAAAACTATCCGTATTTTGTTGCGGAGTGTGTGGGTGGAGTGGACAGAGGACTTACACTGACAGTAGAATCGGAGTTCAATACATTTATAAAAGGTGAAAATGAGGCTGATTATGATTACGACTGCACCTTGTACAGATGGAGCATGGAGGAATCTGTTAAAGAGATAAGTGAAGGATTTGCACGTTCTACAGGGAAGAATGTAGGAAACATAACGGATATTGAAGTACTTGAGCGTGTTAATGGAGGAGCGGCAGTAAAAGTTAAGGTTGCAGGTGATAAAGGCGAGACAGTGATAGACAGTGAATCAGCGATTAGGGCAGCATTTGGCAATGCAAATGTGGATATGAACACTAAGTCAGGAACGACAAGATATGCTAATCTGCCAAGTACATTCTGTGTGTTTGAGAAGGTGACGGAGGGAAAGAAGCTTACAGGCTTTAAGATAACAGGAGGTGGCTATGGACATGGAATCGGCATGAGTCAGAATGCTGCCAATAAAATGGCAGAATCCATGACTTACGCGCAGATTCTGGAATTCTTCTACAGAGGTACTACGCTTACTCTGATTTCTTCCCAAGATAATGTTTGAATATTTTTTCATCATTGATAAAGTAGTTAATCTCTGCACCTATGAATATTATAATCATACAGGCATACATCCATATAAGTGCTATGATAATAGTAGCAAGACTACCATACATGTATGAAAAGTTCGGTGAGTGGCCAACATAAAGAGAATATAGAGCTGTAAAAAGATACCATCCCAAAGCAGAAAAGAAAGCTCCAGGAATCTCTTTATAGAACTTTTTTCCTCTTCTTGATACAAGTGAGAATGCTATAGTAAAGAAGAGTGTGAATATACTTGGAAAGAGAAAATGTTTACTGTTAAATATTCCTCTGAATATCACGACTACATTAGTAAGCTGTGGTATATATTTCATAGTGAAGTTCATAATATTGTTACCAAATACCATAAGTATAAGGCTGGCAATAATAAGAATCATAAATATAAGGGCATAGATACTTGCTCTTATTCTCTGGAAAAGCCAGTTCTTCTGGTTACCTTTTCTGTATATCTGTTTTAATCCACGGACTATAGCCATAAATCCTTTACCGGCAGCCCATATGATAGCAATTGCAGTAATGAGTGTTAATGCCGTTGTTGAATTGTCATATATATCAGTGAGCATTGCCCGGACAATAGGCTGCAGTTGAGTTGGAAGAACACCGTATATGATTTTTAAAAGGTCTGCCTTGGAAACTGGCAGGAATTTTATAAGGCTTAAAAGACCAATAAAAAACGGGAAAAAACTCAGCATGAGATAGTAACATGCTGAGGATGCGTAGTCACCGATGCGGTCTTCAGATATTTTTGTGATAATTCTTTTGATTAATAATATTAAATTGAGCATTCTTATTCCTTAATCCTTAACTGAATGTTTTCAAGATATTATATGTTATTTTATAGAATTTAGCAATTACTTGCAAACAGCAGTTATTTTATGTAAAATGTGATACGTGTAATTATGCACAGTAAATATAGTGAGGCAGATATGGGAATAAGTGTTAAGCTTCAGGTGTTTGAAGGACCTTTAGATCTTCTTTTACATTTGATAGATAAGAATAAAGTTAATATATATGATATTCCGATTGCAATGATTACGGAACAGTATATGGAATATGTTGAGCAGCTAAAGAAGGAAGATCTAAATGTAGTAAGTGAGTTCCTTGTAATGGCGGCAACTCTTCTTGATATTAAGTCGAGAATGTTACTTCCTAAGGAAGTGGATGAGGAAGGCAATGAGGAAGATCCAAGAGCAGAGCTTGTTGAAAAGCTGTTAGAGTACAAGCTGTATAAGGCTATGGCACAGGAATTAAAGGACAAGCATACAGATGCAGAGAGAACCTATTATAAGAAGCAGAATATTCCAGAGGCGGTTGCTGCATATACACCGCCGGTTGATCTTACAGAAGTTATTGGCGATACAACACTTATGCGTCTTAACAGAATATTTGCTGATGTTTGTAAACGTAAGGAAGATAAGATAGATCCTGTACGAAGCAAGTTTGGAAAGATTGAGAAAGAAGAAGTTACCATGAGTGAAAAGCTTGTGGATATTAAAGCGTTTATGATGGAGCATGAAGAGTTTAGTTTCAGGGAGCTTTTGTGGAATAATCCATCAAAGGTTGCTGTTATAGTAACGTTTTTAGTTGTGTTAGAGCTTATTAAGACCGGATTCGTTGAGGTTAAGCAGGAATGCCCGGAGGATGATATATTCATAAGGGTGGTCAGGGATCCTGAGCTTATTGAAGATATAACAGAGGAGTAGAATGATGAGTTTAGAACAGATGGAAGGCATAATTGAGGCTGTGCTTTTTACTATGGGTGATTCTGTGGAAGCAGGTAAGCTTGCAGATGCCATAGAACAGGATGTGGATACAACTGTTAAGATAGTACACAATCTTATGGATAAATATGAATCAGAGAACAGGGGAATAAGAATTATTGAACTTGAGAACAGCTTCCAGCTGTGTACCAAGCAGGAATATTATGATGCACTTATAAGAGTGTGCAGCCAGCCAAGAAGATATACACTGACAGATGCGGCATTAGAGACATTGTCGATAATAGCATATAAGCAGCCTGTAACTAAGATTGAGATAGAGAATATCAGAGGTGTTAATTCAGACAGGGCAGTAAGCAAGCTTGTTGAACTTGGCCTTGTAAAGGAAGTTGGAAGACTTGATGCACCGGGAAGACCAATGCTTTTTGGAACAACAGAGGATTTCTTAAGGTCATTTGGAGTACAGTCGATAGATGAGCTTCCAACAATAAGTGAAGACATGGTTGAACAATATAAGGAAGAGGCAGAGTTAGAGCTTGCAAGCGAAAGCTTTGATGCAGATAATCAGGAAGATTCTGATGGTCAGATAACATTGGGAATATAGAAAGGAAGTTGACATTATGGAAAGAAAGAATGCATGGAAGAAATATTCAGACGAAGATAAGAACAATGTATTCACATTTGCAGATGAATATAAGACTTTTATATCTGAGTGCAAGACAGAAAGAGAATGTGTAAAAAAGGCTGTAGAGCTGGCAGAGAAAGCCGGATACAGAGATTTACAGGAGATAATAGCAGCCAATGAAACACTTAAAGCAGGCGATAAGGTATATGCCGTTAATATGAAGAAGGCAATAGTGCTTTTTAATATTGGAAGTGAACCGATAAGCACCGGTATGAATATACTTGGGGCACATATTGATTCACCAAGACTTGATATCAAGCAGAATCCTATGTATGAAGATTCAGACCTGGTACTTCTTGATACACATTATTATGGAGGAATCAAGAAATACCAGTGGGTAGCAATTCCTCTTGCACTTCATGGTGTTGTTGCATTAAAGAACGGCAAATGTGTTGAAGTTGTAATCGGAGAAGACGCTTGCGATGCGGTTGTCGGAGTATCAGACCTTCTTATACACCTGGCTGCTAAACAGATGGAAAAGAAAGGAAACTCGGTAGTTGAGGGTGAGGACCTTGATATCCTTATAGGAAGCATGCCGGCAGAATCAGACAGTGATAATACAGATGAGAATAAGGAAGAAAAGGAAGCAGTTAAGAAGAACATCCTTGCAATTCTTAAAGAAAAATATGGGATTGAAGAGGAGGATTTCTTATCAGCAGAGCTTGAGGCTGTTCCGGCAGGACCTGCAAGAGATTATGGTCTGGACAGAAGCATGATTATGGGATATGGTCATGATGACAGGGTATGTGCTTATCCGTCGCTTATTGCACTTCTTAATACACCACAAGTTACAAGAACTGGTGTGTGCATACTTGTAGATAAAGAGGAGATTGGAAGCGTCGGTGCAACAGGTATGCATTCAAGATTCTTTGAAAATATGGTCGCAGAGGTTATGGACAGATGCGGTGATTATTCAGAGCTTAAATTAAGAAGAGCACTTGCTAATTCTTATATGTTATCATCAGATGTAAGTGCAGCATATGACCCTAATTATGCATCAGTGTTTGAAAAGAAGAATTCAGCATTCTTTGGAAAAGGTATGGTATTTAACAAGTATACAGGTTCAAGAGGAAAGAGTGGTTCTAATGATGCTTCTGCTGAATTCATTGGAAAGTTAAGAAAAGTTATGGATGATGCAGAAGTGTATTTCCAGATGGCAGAGCTTGGAAAGGTAGATGCAGGCGGTGGCGGAACAATCGCATATATCTTGGCTAATCTTGATATGAATGTAATCGACAGTGGAATTGCTGTACAGAATATGCATGCACCATACGAGGTAATAAGCAAGGCTGACCTATATGAGACATTAAAGGGATATGAAGCATTTTTACAGATGTAAAATGTTTGTGTTAACGAAAGGACAATAATATGAAGTGGAATAAATATTCAATCCAGACAACTACAGATGCAGTTGATATGATAAGCAGCGCACTTAATGATATTGGAATTGAAGGTATCGAAATAGAGGATAATGTACAGCTTACTAAGGAAGAGGCTAAGTCAATGTTTGTAGATTTTATACCTGACCTTCCACCTGATGATGGCAGGGCTAAGGTTAATTTCTACATTGACAGTGAAGAAGATGATGGTTCAATGCTTGAGAAGGTCAAGGCAGAACTTGAAGATTTAAGAATGTTTATTGATATTGGTGAGGGTACAATCACAGAATCAGAGACAGAGGATAAGGACTGGATTAATAACTGGAAGCAGTACTGGCATACATTTAC
>JAHYZV010000004.1 GCA_019424245.1 Clostridiales bacterium | reverse complement strand
AATTTTGCAAATAGGGTCATAATATCTATGCTGATTAAGCAGTGAAATATGACCCAGATTGTCAATTTTGCAAATAGGGTCAAAAAATCCATGCTGATTAAGCAGTGAAATATGACCCGGATTGTCAATTTTGCAAATAGGGTCAAAAATCCATGCAAATCAAGCAGTGAAATATGACCCAGATTAGCATTTTCTCATATAGAGTCAAATTCTACCACTTTAATATAGAATACATAGGTTGGATTGAGTATGATGTATTCAATCCAACCTTTTTCCAGCTCTCCATTGTATTAACGCAGTTGAATTTTAATATTATATTCTGCCGTTTGCGTTCGTAAACAATACATACATGGAATATCTTAGAAATATCCAATCAGCTTTCTGGTGACTGTAGCATTATTCTTAAAATATCTCATAAGCCTTATAGTGTCCGTTCGTCAATAAAATACACCAATAAAATATATCAATAAAATACATCAACATAAATAATATGAATCAACTCTGCTAAACAACAATTCCCCCCAAAAAGTAGTAGACAAAATATATAAAAATCCCCATGTGTTAAGCTCTGTTATTGGCGTATTAATAGAAAATGCTGAAAAAACATGACAATAAATATCAGATTATTGACTTAACATATTACAGCCATTACAATGAAAATAAATGGTGTGTATTAAAAGTATATAAAGAATACAAATACATCATATTAGCAGTATTATTAACATTATTACATATACCGGTAAAATAAATACATATGACAGCCGGATAAGATGGCAATTAATATTAAAAGGGGTGGTCATTGATGAAACGCAATTATAAAAGAATGGCACTTTCAGCAGGAATGGCACTGGTTCTGGCAAGTATGCCTGTTACTGCCATGGCAGGAACTTTAAGAAACGGATATCCAAAGATTTCCAATATCATTACGACAAGTGCTATCAGTACAGCTGCAGTTAATGGTTCCAAAATCACAATAGATGGTAAGACATCTGACTGGGAAGGTATTAAAGAAAGAGAATCAAAAACAGATAAGATAGATTCGTGGAAAGTGGCAATAGCCTCAGATTATTCTGAATTATATATATGTTACGAGGGAACAGCATCAACACAGTGGGATTATAACTTTATGGGAGCAAATGATGAGATGGTTCGTGTCCATATGGATTATCCCGATGGAACACAGAATGAAAAGAGCAATATATCATTCACTGCATGGGATGGTTACAAGGTTAAGAATGGCTGGAATGGTGATATTTCTGGTTCAGATATAGCTGTTGTTAATAAAGCACATCTTAATACGCCTGCACCATATGTTGTAGAAGCAGTTATCCCTATGGAGTTCTTTGCTGATTCTGATTTTACACTGACATTTGCAGGAACAACAGTAGATATACGTGATGTGGAAGTGCTGAGGGGCGATGTCAAAAAGGAAGATACAAAAGAAGATTCTAAGGAAGATAAAAAAGATGATACGAATGATGAAACAAAAAAAGATGATACAAAGGATGAAACCAAAGAAGATGATAAAGAAGCAGTATATAAAGGAATAACGATAGATGGCAGATTCAGTGACTGGGATGCAGTTACAAAGTATGATGCGGGCTGCCCTAATGCCGTGCATGAGGATTGCATTGAGAAAACAGCCATGGTGTTTGATGGAGATTATGTATATATATACATAAAAGATGGTGATACAGGCAGTGCATATGGTGCTGGTTCACATTCTAATGGTATGTATACAATAAAGTCTGATATGGGCAATGAAATGGTGTTCCAGTTAACACAGGATGGTGATATAAATGGTGTAGATAAAGCTGAATGTAAGCATGTTGGAAAACAGTGGGAGATAGCGATTCCTAAGTCAGAATTACCAACGTACAATAACACAATATCTTTCGGATTATATCTTACAGAGCCATTTATAGAAAATGTATCTAATCTTGATGAGTCAAAGGGGGTAGAGATAAGTACAGATATAACATATGATGGATTAAAAGGACTATATGGTGACTGGGACAGGTATCCACATACAACCATAGAATATGCTACAGCGGGTACACATTATCAGATAGTTGATTCCAAAGGCGCACTTTACTGCGATGGAGGCAGCACACTGCTTGGACATGTTGTTACAACTATGCCAAATCATGTGGATAAAGAAAAAGACGCTGGTGGTGAGTTCATGAGTGCTGTAACCATTAAGTTTAATAATAATGAGAAACAGGTATTTTCTCCAAGATTGGTGTCAGTTGATGAAGCTGGAAATATCAACTGGAATACACCTAATGGCGGATATGAGGATGGTACATATGAGTTTTATATATTCTCAACTCATGATGCATGGAATAATGCAGGAAATATATATGAGGATAGTATAAATAGAGAAAATAGTGAATGGTACGGCAAGATGACCATCACTGTAAAAAATGGTGTACAGGATGAATGTGAATTCTATCTTGACCTTGAAAAGGTAGCAAAGAAATTCGGATGTGATGCCAGTGATTTCAAGCGTATTGATGCACAGTTTGGTAGACTTGGACAACAGTGGATAACAACAGCAGGTGCATCATCTGGTGCATGGTTAGGACTTATATTATGCGTAGGTGTAACAGCAGGTGTGCTGGTATATCAGAAAAAGAAAGGTAACAGGCAGGTGTCTTTATAATGAGAGTTAATCCTATAGTTGCATTGGTTGTTATAGCAGTATGGCTATATGTTCTATCAGTTACACACAGGGCGAAGCTTCATGCGTGGGAGTTTATCATAGGAAGTCTTGGACTTTTTACAATATTGATGATGACAGTGCAGCCTGTGCTTACAATGCCTCTTGCAAGATGTGTATCGGCACTTGCAGGCGTTGTTGGAAGCATTACAGGGGCATTTACGGCATATTTTAAATACGGGATTATATTTGTACATACAGGTATGTCATCCATCACATTGCTTATAGACTTTGAGTGTTCCGGAATAATAGAGATTATGGCGTTTATTTCGCTGCTTGCGTTCTTTAACGTCTATAACATCAGTGAAAAGATAATAGTAGGAATCGGTGGATTCTGTTATATCATGGTATGTAATGCACTAAGAATTGTGCTTATATGTCTTTCAGTGCACTTCTTTGGTATGGGTGCGTATTATGTTGTGCATACATTTATAGGAAGAATATTCTTTTATGTACTGAGTGTACTTCTGTACTTTTATGTGTTCACAAAACCGCAGATTATTAAAATGAAAGTGGGGAATTTTGCATATGGCAGTGATAAAGTCAATTCTTAATTCCTTTCTTTTTTGGGGTGGATGGATTATTATTCCATTCATTATGGAGATAGTACCAGCGATAGGCAGTGTGGTACTGCTCATAAGAAGAGGAATGAAATATAAAAAGAACAGAAAAGAGATAAAGGTTTATCCGGAAATATCTCTTATAATTCCTGTATATAATTCGGCAGATACGTTGTATCAGTGCATAGAGTCCATAGATAAAAGCTCATATCCGGATGATAAGATAAGAATATTCCTTGTAAATAATAAAGGACAGGATAACAGCTTTGATGTATATGCAGAATGTCAGAAAAAGTTTCCAAGACTTCATATGCAGTGGATGAATTCTGAACAGGGAAAGTCAAGGGCGCTTAATCTTGCACTTTACAACAGTGAGGGTAAATATATAATCAACCTTGATAGTGACGGACTTTTAGAGAAGAATGCACTTGTTAATATGATTAACAGATTTGAGGCAGATACAGAGCTTAACTGTATGACTGGTGCTATTCTTACAGTTCCGGAGCAGATTAGGAAATATAAGGCTGGTTTACCAAGACTGCTTCGCAATCTTGAGTTCATGGAATATGCACAGGCATTTCTGGCAGGAAGAAGTTATGCTTCAGAACTGAATTCGGTGTATACACTTTCGGGAGCATTTTCAGCATTCAGAAAGTCAGCAGTGCTTAAGTCGTGGATGTATAACACAGATACGATATGTGAGGATACACATATAACATTCCAGATGCGTTACAGACAGGATGAACGTGTAGAGGTGTGCGAGGATGCACTGTTTTTCGTTGACCCGATAGAGAATGTCAACAAGCTGTATACACAGAGACAGAGGTGGCAGAGAGGAAGTCTTGAAGTAGCAAAAATGTTTATGGATAAGAACTTCAAGCTAAGAAAGTTTATGTCTGACATAAGTGTAAAGACATTGCTGTATGACCACACATTTGCATTTCCAAGAATGATATGGTATCTGGCGCTTATATGTCTTATGGTTGTAGGATATTCTGGAAAGGTTATATTGCTTTCAACAGGAATCATATTTGCGTTGTATATATTAACTGGCTTCTTATATTTTATAACAGCGGCACATTATCTGAAGATTAATAAAAATGTGAGAAGCTACTATATAAGGCACTGGTGGTGTATATTATTACTTCCGTTTTTTAATCTTATCGTATTTTTCATAAGAATAGCAGGAATAATTAACAGCATACAGACTGACAGCTCATGGAAAACTAAGACCTTATCACAGGAATGTAAAGCATTTACAGATGTTATAAAAGGTGATATGAAGATAATAAATGAAAAAATTGAAAAAATCAGACATAAAGTTAATGCAGATAGTCAGAAAACTTAATAAGGGTACTAATGTCAGAGAGTTAAAAGCAGTAAATTTTGAAAATGTTAAATATTGAAAGCGATAAATGTTGAAAGTGGTAAATGTTGAAAGTAATAAATGTTAAAAATGATAAATCTTGAAAGCGTTAAATTTTAAAGTGATAAACATTAAAAGCTAAATAGTTAAATTTGCATGGCAAATCAGGAAATGGAGTAATTATGGAAGAGCAGAAGTCTGGCAATAGCAGTAATAAAAAGCCTGGAAAGCATCCGATTCTAATAATAACAACAATATGTGTAGTGATAGCGGCAGCAGCATGTGGGTGGCTTTCATATATTCAGATTAACAGATATGAAAAGGGGATTCTGGAGGTCTGCGCGACACAGCAGGATTCATATGTACAGCTTGTCCTTGATCAGATTAACTTAAAAGAAAACAGGGATGACCAGGATATTATTAATGATATTCTTAAAACCATGGATGCATCATCTAACAAGTACTGGGTGTTTTCAAGGAACCAGTCCATGCTTTATGTAAAGGATGTCATGGAAACAAACAGGTATAAGGAGGTTTCTGCAGACACATATTATAACTCAAAAGCATCAAAGGAGTTTATGGATTCGCTTCAGGTTAACCATATACAGCACAGTATAGTCAATGTGGACAATAAAACATATCTTATGTCTGGTGTGCTTTTTAAGTATGCAGACCAGAATTATAAGCTGTGCCTTATGACAGAGAAAAGTGTATTATTAGATAACAATACATATCTGGGAATCAAAGTAGAGATGGAAACATTTGTCATAGTTATTCTTATGGCGCTTGTTCTGATAGCTGTTATATATGCATTTATTATAAGAAGGTCTGCGATAAGGCTTGATGAGAGGGAAGCTGATGTAAAAGCACTTAGCAGGGGTCTTGCAAAGGTAAATGAAATGCTGGCAGATAAGGATCTTCACGATACGCATAATAACGTATGGAAACAGAAGGCTATAGTGCCATTTGTAGAAAAGCTTATGGAAAGAAATGTTCATCCCGTCACATTTGCACGCATAGAATGTGAGACAGAGGAAAGCCGCAGGAAGTTTTTTGAACGTGCAGTATATATTCTTGATAAGCATGTACTCAGGTTCGAGTGTGGGGCGTGTGATATAGTTCTTATCGCAGTCAATATAACGACAGACCAGTTGAAGCATGGAATAAGCATACTTGAAGATAAAGAGGTAAAAGTCCAGAGAGTAGAGCTTATAGATAATAATACAGATATGGAAAAACTAAGAGAAAGATATCTGTAGGATATCAGCAGGAAGGAAGAGCATATGGCAGTTAAGTTGTACAGAGAATATAAGATTAAGTTTTATCTTAATATGCGTCATTATATCATTATTAATGATAACAAGGGAGAAACGCATCCGCATACATGGGAGTTTGCACTTGATATAAGGTTTGGAAGAAGCTCGTTTGTGGAGTTTAATATATTTGAAAAAGGAATCAACGATTTCCTTGAAAAATACCAGAATAAGGTGTTAAACGAAGAAGCACCTTTTGATGCAATACTTCCAACACTTGAAAATGTAACAGATTATTTTTCAGAAGAATTCTATCGCATAATACATAATATAGGCGGGATGCTTACATCTGTTGAAGCGAGTGAGACACCTACAAGAAGTTATATAATCAACATGTCAGAGCAGGAAGAAAATGCTGCTAACGATAAAGAGATAGAGAACAAAATAATGTCAGAGGTTATAGACACAGTGATTGATGACCTGACAGCAACGAAAGAAAAATAATAAATGAAGTTAAGTTAAAAAGGTTAAAGGTCTTAATGTATAATGATGTGAGTGTCAAAAGATGTTTAACATATTAAGAGGCAGGTTATATGAATAAGCAGGGAAAAAATCATGTTTTATATTACACCTTGTCGATAATAGGCTGTATTGTGTATGTGGCACTGATAGTATCCGTATCGGTGATGGTGGTTAAAATAGTGAGTCAGAATGGTACCTATCCAGCTGGCTCAGATACTATGTATCATATATACAGAGGTGATTATGTATACAACTCCATAAAGGATGGAAACTGGTATCCACTATACGATTATATGTGGTATAACGGCGTTGAGCTTATGAGATACTGGGCACCGCTTGCAGCGTATTTTATGGCATTCTGTGAAATGCTTGCGGGTGGCAATATGCTTATAGGCTATCTTATATTTGTAGGGATAATATCTGTACTTGGAGCATTAAGCTGGTTATATATAGGTATAAGGATGAAAAGACCAGTGCTTGGAGCATTTATAGGCTTCATATGGTTTTTTATGCCTAATAACCTGTGTGCACTGTTTGTTGAAGGCAATCTGGCAAGATCACTCAGCATGATATTTCTGCCGTTGTTCATATATGAGGTATCGGAGTATCTTAAGGACAGAAAGGTCATAAGAATTCCTTTTGCCATGATAAGCTTTATTCTCATAGCACTTTGTCATCTTGGATATGCAGGTATGGTTGCGCTTGCAGTGCTAGTATACTGTATAGTTCATATGATTGAAGGATATTCTAAAAGAGCAGCCGCTGATATAGTGATATCCATACTGCTTAGCTTCATGCTTATAGGTGTATGGCTGGTTGCCTCACTTAACGGAGGAATAACCTCACTTGACAATTCGGAAAATATGGCTAACTTTTTCCAGAAGATAGTGTATACACTTAACCCGGTAGACAGAATAACTACAGACTATGCTCATTTTTACTTCGGACTGGCAGCAGCAATACTTGCGGTTGGAGGAATGTTTTTTGGATATAAGAAGTCAAGAGCCGGCTTTGTCACAGCTATAATAACACTTATATGTACAGCGACAGCTATGTATCCGGTGTTAAAGATACTTCCTGGAAGCCAGTATCTGTGGATGTTAAGATTCATATCCATAGCGCTATGTATGATACTGTACAGCTTTCTTAAATGGGATACACTCAAAAAGCCGCTGATAGTGTTTTTCTGTGTTCTGCTTGTTTTAGATATAGTGCCATCTATACCTCTGATAACAGGTGGATTAGGTACTATATCCATAACTAAGAATGGAGTGAGCATTAACACAGATAACGACAGTGTGTGGGACAGACTGGATATGCAGCAGGATAATACACTTATATCAAAGGCGCAGTCCATAACAAAGCAGAGAATAGCACTTCTTGATGACAGCAGCTTAGGGTCTATGGGAGCATTTTTAGTATCAGACTGGAACAATGCAATACCTGCCGCATATGGTGCAGGACGTGAGGCTGCTAATACATCCACTAACATAGTAAGAATAAACAGGGCATTAGCTGATGGCAATTATTATTATGTGTTTGACAGATGCCGTGAACTGGGAAATGATACAGTTCTTGTAAGACTGTCATCGCTTGAAAAGTATGGTGTATCTGTAAAAGATATGGATATGGCAGCAGGTGCCTCAGGATATAGCGTTGCAGGAGAAAATGCAGCATACAGGTTATACCATATGGATACTTATGATAACTGGGGAACAATCAGTAAGTATGAGGTGATAGGCATAGGAAGTGGTACACCTCTTATATCACAGTCATTTCCGGCAGTCGAAGAGACTGATTCAGATAATCTTAATGATTACTCTTATGAACAGTTATCGCAGTATAAGCAAGTTATCCTTGATGGCTTTACATATGATGATAAAACGGCAGCAGAGGAGCTTGTCTTAAGGCTTAGTGAAGCTGGAGTAAAGGTTGTTATATATGCAGATGGAATTCCACAGGAAAAGAAGACACAGAGTCAGGAGTTCCTTGGTGTTACGTGCAGCGATATTGTATTTAAGAATGGCTATCCGGATATGGATACTAAGCTTGGAGTGCTTTATCCGGATCTTTTCCCTAAAGGATATGCAACATGGCAGACAGTATATGTCACGGGTCTTGATAATACATGGGGAAGTGTCATGGACAACGGTCTTAAGCTTGATTTTTATGGTACAGTTAAGAACGATAACATAATAGTATGCGGTCTTAATCTGGCATACTACTATGGAGTGTCAGCTGATAAGTCTGTTGGAAGACTTCTTAGTGATATGATGGATATAACATCTGCACAGCTGCCTGAAAGAACTAACATAGAGCTTAAAGTAGAGCATGACGTGAACGGAATAACTATCACATCAGATTATGATAATGTAAATACAAGCATTGCTTATCATGATATATTCGTATCAGATGAGTGGCTTGGAAAGAAGAATAATCTTACATATGTAAGAGCAGGAGTGACTGAGATAACGTTTAAGGTACCATACTTATGGCAGGGTTTGTGTGTGTCAGTGGCAGGTCTTATATTATCAGTTGCATGGGTGGTCGTTCTTGCAGGATTTAATAAAAAGCACCAGACACAGGAAATAAGAGAGGTTGTGAATGAAGATATTTGATACACATGCTCATTATGATGATGAAGCATTTGATAAAGACCGCGATGAATTATTAACAAGTCTTTTCAGCGGTGATATAGGAGCAGTTGTAAATGTAGGTGCAAGCCTTGAAGGATGTATAGAAAGTGTCAGGCTTGCAGAAAAATATGATAATATATATGCAGCTATAGGTGTGCATCCGGATGACTATGAGAGGCTTGAGCGTGGGGAGAACCCAAGGAATTCAGTGATAGATGATAGTAATATATATGGTGGGAGCTTCATGGACTGGCTAAAGAAAGAGACACTTACGAACAACAAGGTTGTTGCGATTGGAGAAATCGGACTTGATTATTATTATGATGAGCCGGGAAGAGAGCTTCAGAAAAAGTGGTTTGCAAGACAGTTAGAGCTGGCAAGAGAGGTCAGCAAGCCGGTTATTATCCATTCAAGAGATGCATGTGCTGATACCATAGATATATTAAAAAGCGGACATGCCAGTGAGGTTGGAGGCATAATCCACTGCTATTCATATTCTAAAGAAACAGTTAAGACATTTTATGATATGAACTTCTACTTCGGTATAGGCGGAGTGCTTACCTTTAAGAATGCGAAAAAGCTTATAGAAGCAGCAAATGTCATACCGCTTGAGAGGATAGTGCTTGAAACAGACTGTCCATATCTTGCACCAGTGCCTAACAGAGGAAAAAGAAATGACAGCAGTAACATACAGTATGTTATAGAAAAGCTTGCTGATATAAAGGGTGTTACGAAGGAGCAGATAGCAGAGGTGACATACCAGAATGCATGCAGAGTATATGGACTGTATCTGTGATTTATGTGTGATTTTAGTATTTTGTTATCTGATTGACATACTTATTCAGAAAATGTATATTTGTTGTTAAGGTTTGTTAAAAAACAGTGCAGGCTGTGTTAATAAACATAAACAGTCTATGTTATGTGTGATACAGGAATGGAGATAAATATATATATGAATAATAAGAATTATGATAACGTCATGCATCTTGGAAATCCGACTAATACAATAGCTGTACTTAACAGGTATGGTTTTAATTTCCAGAAGAAATTCGGACAGAACTTTCTTATAGATGAGAATGTTGTTCAGAAAATAGTAAGAGAGGCTGGCGTTACAGAGGATGATTTCGTGCTTGAGGTAGGCCCTGGAATCGGAACTATGACACAGATTCTATGTGAGAATGCAAGAGAGGTCGTAGCTGTTGAGATAGATAAGAAGCTTATACCGATACTTACAGAAGATACACTTTCGTGGTATGACAACGTGACAGTTATCAACGAAGATATATTAAAGCTTGATATAAAAAAGCTTGCAGAGCAGAAGAATGGAGGAAAGCCTATAAAGGTGGTTGCTAATCTTCCATACTATATAACGACCCCTATTATTATGGGACTTTTCGAGAGTGGAGTTCCTCTTGACAGCATAACTATCATGGTTCAGAAGGAAGTGGCTGACAGGATGCAGGTGGGCCCTGGAACTAAGGATTATGGTGCACTTTCACTGGCAGTACAGTACTATGCCAGACCCAGAATCGTGCTTAATGTTCCGGCAAGCTGTTTTATGCCAAGACCAAACGTGGATTCGGCGGTAATCAAGCTTGAAAGATATGAGAAACCACCGGTAGATGTAGCTGATGAACATCTTATGTTCAGAATAATAAGGGCATCCTTCAATCAGCGTAGAAAAACTATGATGAACAGTGTTGGCAACAGCGGTGATATTAATGTTTCCAAGGAAAAGCTTGCTACGGCACTTGAAAAATGTGGACTGCCTCTGACTATAAGAGGTGAGGCACTTACACTGGAGCAGTTTGCACAGATTGCAAATGCGATAGTGGAATAATGGCTTCGCAGCTTCGTACATCCGTGTACGAAGCTGGCTGGCAAGCGTAAGGAAAGACTAAGAACTATCACAATCAAACTTCAAGTGCATTTCACATAGTATACCCAGCTGCTTACAGCCTTGTCATGTCTGGCTGTGGGGAAATTAAATTAAATAAATACACCGATATACATATTTAGCTCCTGGCAGTCATAAGATTACATATCAATCTTATATTGTCAGGAGGTTTTTTATGGCTGACTATCAGCGGTTTGTTTCATACATTTATTCTTATCCGGGAGGTGTAAAGGATAAGAATGTAGGGTTTGCAAAGGTAGAGGTCAGGGCAGGTGAGATGAGGCTTAATATCAATCTCAGGGGCGTGTATACAGACACACCGCAGATGTTTGGAGTACATATGCTTATAGACAGGGATGCATCTGTTCCTGGAAGATACAGGCTTATGAAAGTGGGGGATTGTATAGTAAACAATGGAATGGCATCATATGCTGGAATATTTAATGCCAGTAATATAGATAATACTGGCTATGCATCATCAGATATATGTGGAATAGCTGTTGCCAACAAGGGTGACAGATATTATATGATGTTTTCTATGTGGGAGGATTATGATGTTAATCCTGACGTTATAGAATTCGCGGGAAGTGATGTAAGAAAGTACAGCATAAGTGACACTAAGGAGAATATCAAAAAAGCCGCTGGAGAAAATGCTGGATGTGTGAGTAAAGAAGGCATAGATACTGCATATAAGGATACGGAAAGCAAATGCAGTGAAAGCCAGAATGGCAGAATTAAAGCTGCTGCATACAAAGATGAAAAAAACAGACATAACGAAGCTGCAGCGGATATCAACGTAAGAGAAAGTATGGAAAGTATGGAAAAGATGGAAGAATTACATGCTATGGAATGTATGGACAACACAGACAATGCAGACAAAACAGCAGTGGTGAATACTTCTGTAAAAAAGAAATGTGCGGATAGCAATGAGCACTTATATAAAAAGCTGTACTCAAAGGCTGATTATGTGGATGCATTTGATGATGATTACTTTTATGATTGTATAGAAGTGACACCTCAGATGTTATCAAAGCTGCCACTTAAGGATAAGGAGATTATAAATAACAGCTTTCTGATACATGGGTATTATAATTTCCACCATCTTTTGTTTGGAAGAGTGTGTGATAATGAGAACAATACTAATTATTTTATAGGGGTTCCAGGTATGTACTGCAACAGGGAGCGCTATATGGCATCCATGTTTGGATTCTGTAACTTTAAGAAGAGCCACAGGAGTGACTACAATAATCCATACTTTGGATACTGGTATCAGGAAATATAGACAAAGCGCCTGTGATCCTGCCATATACCATTTAGTCTGACATATGAGTGGGCTATGCCTTCATCGATAAAGCCAAATTTCTCCATGAGATGAAGCGATGTAGAATTATCCGGATGGATATAACATTCAGTGCGGTGAAGCCCGATATCAGGAACGATATCTTCAAGGGCTGTGGCTATCATAAGGGATGCCAGTCCTTCGTTGCGATGATATTCATCTATCTTATATCCCATATTGGCAGAAGGGGATGAGCCTCTGCTTATATGGGAGAAGGACAGAGAGCCAAGAATATAATCAGGTTCGTGTCTGTCCATCAGAAAGAATCTTACAAATGTCATAGAAAGCAGGCCTTTCATTTCAGCCTCAAGCATGCGGCTGATAAAGTTTTCAGTGTAGAAGGAAGCCGGCTTATCTGATTCATACTTATCAAAGTCCCTTCGGTTACGATAGTAGAAGTCAAGAACATCTATAGAATGACTTTTATTAAGAACTTTGAGAGAGTATCTGCCAAGGTTGTATTCGAGTTTCATGTCAATCCTCATTTCTGTATATATCTATGTTAAATGGCTGTGTTTTATCATGTCCGATTATTTCAATAATTATATTGGTGTGTAAATCTAAATCAGCTTTATAATGAAATTATTCGTTAGTTTTCAGAGCTCCTTTTATGATGGCTTTTTCAGCTTTCTTTTTCTGGCGTAATTCCTTGAAAAATGTGCTTAACATAGTAGAACATTCTTCATCACATACTCCGCGTACAACTTCAGCCTGATGGTTGAATTGTGGCATATTAAGAAGATTTATTATAGAACCTGCACACCCAGCTTTGGAATTCATAGAGCCTATGACAACTCGTGGAATACGTGCCTGTACGATGGCACCCGCACACATCTGGCAGGGCTCTAAAGTAACGTATATAGTACAGTCTTCAAGTCTCCAGTCGTTCATATAACGGCTGGCTTTTTTAATAGCAGTAATCTCGGCATGACCAAGCGTTGTTTTATCAGTGTTTCTTCTGTTGTACCCACGTCCTATGATTTTTCCATCATAGACGATTATACATCCTATAGGAACTTCATCAAGCAAAGCGGCCTTTTTAGCCTGTTTGATGGCAAGCTTCATATAGTGTATGTCTTCGCTGGAAAATGTAGTATTCGTATTTATATTATTATTGATGCTCTGGTTATTGTCACAGATGCCATTGCAGTTATCATTGTTATTCATATTATAATCAGTCCTTGTATTTATACAATGCTTTTGGTACACCTCAAGCATGTGGTTTATATAATGATTAATTCATGCAGCTATTATCTTATCATAATTAAAAAAGGAATTCTATAATGAGCGCAGAGAAAAAGGAAGTGGCTGCAAAGCAGAAAGCAAAAAGAAGGATGAAAACTATGATTAAACGATGATTAAGCAGGAACTCATGGAATCAGGTGAAGCCGTTTTTGGTGGTAATATGCGTGATATTAATCTCCTTTTAGAAGATATCGTTTATCTGGAATTGTTACGTTGTGGTTATGTAGTAACTGTTGGCAGAGGAATGGAACTAAATGCAATTTAACTGGTTGACATGCAAGGTCTAACGTGTTAGACTTAAACCATAAGATGATTCTGAAAAGAGGTTTTAATATGCAGCCAGTAATATATGAAAGTGAGTATAATTTTTGTAAAATATTATGGGAAAATGAGCCAGTCAAAAGTACAGAGCTTGTAAAGCTGTGCAAGGAAAAGCTTGAGTGGAAGAAATCAACAACATACACAGTAATAAAACGTCTTAGTGAAAGAGGAATCATAAAGTCGGAAAATGCAATAGTTACATCACTCGTTAAGAAGGAAGATGCACAGACTATAGAAAGTGTCAATATGGTGGATACAAGATTCGATGGTTCACTGCCAGAGTTCGTGGCAGCTTTCGTACGTGCCAGGGGAATAACAGATGAGGAAAAACAAGCAATAATAAAGGAATTTGACTTAGATAAATAACAAATCATAGGGGTAAAGATATATACGAATGATTATATCGGATAGAGAGGTTATATGAGAATACAGTTCCCAGCATGGCTTTATATTGTATGTGAAATTATATTTGCAGTTTTTGTGTTAAGTATATTATATAAGGTATGGAAATATGGTGTTTATCAACATGTTTTTTCAAGAAAGAAAAGTGTAAAAGCAACACTTGTATCAAAAGTGCAGGAAAGATATAGAGAAATAAAGGTTTATAACACTACGTTGACATCGAATAGACCAGCACCTGGATTTGGTGCTACATCAAAGAATAATATAGCATACCGATTGTATTTTGATGTTGCTGGAAAAAATATAAAACTGGATGTAGATAAAAAAATCTTTGATGAGGTTCAGGAAGGAAGTACTGGTATGTTGACGTATAAAGGGTGTGTGTTTTATTCATTTGATGGTGGTGTAAATTGTAATAAAAAATTATAGTCAAAAATGTTGAAACAATACAAGGTATAATGTATTTATAAAAAGGGGTGTAGTATGAAGAAAAAAATATGTATTTTTTTAGTAGGTATAGTAGTAATAGCTGCATTAGCATTGTTTGTGGTTCCGCAGATCCCGGTAAAAAAATTCGAGCCTGTTACACATACTATGTTAGAAGAAGATGCAGCGTATGAGCGTGCATATAATCTGTATGGAAAAGTAATATTCAAGGATAGGAGAAAAGCTCTGGATAAATTTAAAAAAGATTATAAATCGGCATTAGAATACATAGAGGATAATACTGATTATGGAAAGTTTAATACCAGTTATAAGACGTTGTCAGAATATTTTCTGTACGGACTTAATGGTTTGAAAAACAGAGATGTGGACAATGCAGATGTATTAAATAAGCAGTTACATGGTGTTGCTGTTTTTTGTAAAACATATAGGAAAAGCAACTATAGGGAATATGTATATCTGCCTTAAAGTAATATTGTTGATTGCCAGAGTTTATGGCAGCTTTTCGTACGTGCCAGATGGATAACAGACGAGGGAAAACAGGCAATAATAAGGGGATTTGATTTGGATAAATAATAAATGTGTTTTTTGGGGGATACATATGATGGGATATATTCAAATTATATTGGAAAATAATATTAAAATAGCATTGGCGATACTGGCATGTTTGCTTATATGTAAGATAACACATGTAAAATCAGTAAGAATCAGAATGTTATTGATGTCGTTGGTATGGGTTAGGATTTTAATACCATTTTCTATTAAATTTAATGTGAATAGTACATCTTCATATGTATTAACAAATATGGTTAATACAGGAGATTTTAATAGTCAGACGATAGTCTCTGAATTTTTTTTAAAGATATGGTGTGTAGGAGTTGTGCTGTTGCTGTTCTATAATATAGTAGTTGATATCAGATTTAGAAATATATTATCTACTAGTGTTCCACAGAAGTTATTAATTGGAAATTGCATGGTAAAGATATATAAGAATGATTATATTAATTCCGCATTAGTATATGGTTTGATAAAACCTAAAATATATATATCAAGCAGAGTTAATGATGTTGATATTGAATATCTATATGAACATGAAAGTATGCATATTCGTAGAAAACATCATATTATCAAGATTATAACTGGGGTAACGTCTTTAATATATTGGTATAATCCTTTAATATGGATATTTTATATGCAATATGCTGAATGTATAGAGCTTGTATGTGATTATGATTGTTGTGATAAACATATAAATGAAACGGATTGGAATAAGAATTATGTCAATATTCTTTTAAATGCTGCACAGGTTAAGCAGGTTACACAAATAAGAATATTAGGTTTCGCAAGTGCAGCAGTGGCAGTTAGAAAAAGAGTTTCCAATATTATGAGAGAACAAAAAGTAACTATTAGTAATAAGCTTATATCTATACCAGTTTTTATTATTATTATGCTGATGTTGTTTCTGAAACCAGAGATACAAAATATAGAGAAGCCTGATAAAAATGAAGATGTACACAAGAGTGTTATGGCATATGATGCAGATTATCCAAGAGTGATAAATCGTGGTACAAATGGCGCATATGTTAAAAGTTATAAGGAATTTGATGGTGAAGGAAATGTGAATATAATATTTGATTTTGAAGATTAGTGAGGTTGAGATTAAAAAACATTTATAAAACACAGAAAAGAGGATTTGGAACGAATCATATCTGATGAAGGGGTATTGTATCGGATGAACCGGAGCATTCAGGCTGAAGGCTCATTTGGAGATTTAAAACAGGACATGCAGTTCAGAAGATACCTAAGCAAAGGGACTGCGAATGTACTCGCTGAAAGTACTCTTTTAGCAATTGCAAGAAACATAAATAAACTTCATAATAAGATTCAGAACGGGAAAACAGGAACACATTTATTTCCTTTAAAAAGTGCCTGAATTTAGAAATATCAAAATAAAAATTTTTAAAACCTATATAGGTTTATTAAAGTACGCCAATTTTTGGAACATACCATTCATTTTAATAAATAGTAACTTAAAAATCGTATTTTTATAGGAAAAAGAGGCTGGTACCTTAACGATTTTCATCGTTAAAGCGACAGCCCCAGTGTTAAGTCATATGCCCGTACTTGTCATGGAGCTGTATAAGCTGTTATGGGTTAAAAAAGGAATAGTTGTGTTAGCAATAGCGGTTGTTATTGTTTCCAATACTGGTATAAAAAAGGGATATACATATGATTCAGATTTGGCTGTAGCTATGAAATATTATAGTGAAGCAAAAGACATGCAGTTATCAGATGAGCTTTCGGATATAGTATACAGATATGAGCAGGAGAGTGAGTACTGGAACGACAGGCTTAAGCAGATAAATACAGCATTTGTCAATGAAACCAAGGAATTCACCAGGGAAGATATGAACGAAGCCACAATGCAGGTGTCGTTATATAAAAAAGGATTGGAAGAGATACACCGGAATATAAACAATCTTGAATATCTTAAGGGAAAAAATATAACCGGAGAGGTAACAATGCCTTTTGCTGTTGAAGAGATGCTTGGTGAAAAGAAACAGAATATGCTTATATCTATACATACAGCCAAAAGGGGAAGACTTAGCTGGTGTATGATGAAGCTGTGTGCAGTACTTATAGTTTCGATATGCATAGGAGTAGTGATATTCATTCCGGATATCGTGAATATTACAAGGGTATATAAGATAGATGATATGCAGACAGCCATACAGAATTATCCCAGGTTCTCATTTGTTCCAATTAAAATGTCACTTATGGCTTATCTTATCTGTAATATAATATGGAAGCTTGTATTACTTATGGCAATAGCCGGTATAGTAGTACTTATATCAACAATGTCTGGTTATGTGTTATCGCTTGTTGTATCGCTGGCACTTGTGCTGCCGCAACTGTTATATATGCTGGGTTTTAATCTTATGTATTATATTTCAATCGTATCCCCTCTTCTTGTTGAGGAAAACTGGGGACGTGGCATCAATCAGCTGAATGGTATTATGCTTGTTGCTGCCGGACTGGTCTGCTGGGTGATAAGCGTCAGAAGAATTGTAAAAAAAGGACATTGATTATTGATTACAGTAAAAATGTGTGACTTGAATATATCGGGAAATGGAGCGTGGATAGTATGGAACTTAGGATTGATGATTTAAAGAAAACCTATGGCAGTGTAAAAGCATTAAAGGGAATAAGCTATAGCTTCACGCCAGGTGTGTATGGCATACTTGGAGCCAATGGTGCAGGAAAGAGCACAATGATTAACCTTATAACTGATAACGTGAGCAGGGATAAGGATGGTGGAAGTATAACATACTGTGATGGCTATAATACATGTGGAAACAGTCAGGAATATAACTGTGATGATAATGAGAAAACAATATCAGGTGAGCCGCTGGATATATTAAAGTTAGGTGCTAAGTTTCGTGGTATTGTAGGATATATGCCACAGCAGCAGGGCTTCTATGAAGATTTTTCACCGAAGGCATTTCTTAAGTACATGGCAGAGATAAAAGGTGTGAAAGCCATAAAATCAGTGGATGATAATGGCAAGGTGACTGTGAAAAAGGTCGGACAGCAGATAGATGAGCTTCTTGGAATAGTGAATCTTACATCCGTCGCATATAAGAAAATAGGTGGCTTTTCTGGAGGCATGAAGCAGAGAGTGCTTCTGGCACAGGCATTGCTTGGCAATCCAAAGATACTTATACTTGATGAACCGACAGCCGGACTGGACCCTAAGGAAAGGATAGCTATCAGGAACTATATTGCTGAGCTATCTAAGGATAAGATTATATTATTCGCTACGCATGTTGTAAGTGATATAGAATGTATAGCAGACAAGGTTCTTCTGTTAAAGAATGGCGAGATTATAGCAACAGGAACTCCATCACAGCTTATTGAGCAAATGCAGGGAAAGGTTGGGGAACTTACATGCACGCTGGATGATGTTGCCAGCCTTCAGGAAAAGTATCATATAGGAAATATAAGACAAAGAAAGGATGGGCTTGTGTTAAGACTTGTTGGAGATGAACTGCCAAAGGAGGCGGTAAAGGTTGATAATGATATTGACCTTGAGGATGTATATCTGTACTATTTTGAATAAGTTTTTGACCGCAAATGCAGATAGTTACTGTGTTTGCGGTTATATTTTTTGGAGTGATATGGTTTATAGAAAATTAAAAGTCTGTTAGATTGTGTCAATTGTATAAATTACAATACAATATTAAAAAATTGATATTTGCTGGTTTTGGTGTATAATAACAGAGTATTCTTGTATGTATGTAAGTCTTAAAAGGAGAAGTATACTTTTCTTCTGATGTTATAAGGATAATTGAAAAAATCAGACATAATGGAGGCACAATAAAGATGGAACATATATCCAGAGATGAAGCATTTACATTACTAAAGAAGTATAACAAAGATCCTTTTCATATCCAGCATGCGCTTACAGTAGAAGCTGTCATGAAGTGGTATGCCAATGAGTTAGGATATTCGCAGGATGCAGAATACTGGGGTATCGTAGGATTGCTTCATGATATAGATTTTGAGCTATATCCAGAAGAACATTGCATAAAGGCACCAGAACTTTTAAGAGAAGGTGGAGTGTCAGAGGATATTATTCATGGTGTAGTATCACATGGTTATGGAATAACTGTTAATGTAACACCTGAGCATGAGATGGAAAAGGTGCTTTTTGCAGCCGATGAGCTTACAGGCCTTATATGGGCAGCGGCACTTATGAGACCATCTAAGAGTACAAAGGACATGGAGCTTAAGTCTTTAAAGAAGAAGTATAAGAGCAAAGGCTTTGCAGCAGGCTGTTCAAGAGAGGTTATAGAAAGAGGTGCAAAACAGCTTGGATGGGAACTTGAAAAGCTGCTTACAATGACTCTTGCGGCTATGGCAGCCTCAGAAGATACTATCAATGAAGAGATGGCAGCTGAGTCAGCTGCACAGTAGACAAGTAAAGAAAGGACGTATAGTAATGAAGGTTTTATTAATTAACGGAAGCAGGAGAGATGCAGGTTGTACATATACAGCACTTTCAAAGGCAGCTGAGGCCATTGAAAGTGAGGGTGTAGAAACAGAGATTATCAATGTAGGAAGCAGAGTACTTAAGGGAGAAGTTGATGATGTAGTCAAAGAAGCTGGTGAAAAGGTTAAAACAGCAGATGGTGTTATAGTAGGTTCGCCGGTATATTACGCATCAGCTAGTGGAGAAATAATGATGTTTCTTGACAGATTCTTTGGAGCTTTCGGTGCAGATATGAAGTATAAGCCGGGCTCAGCAGTGGCATCAGCACGTAGAGGTGGCACAACGTCAACTATTGATGATCTTAACAAGTATTTCCAGATTAACCAGATGCCTGTTGTATCATCTAACTACTGGAACATAGTTCATGGAAACACACCTGAAGAAGTTGTAAGGGATGAGGAAGGCATGCAGACTATGAGGCTTCTTGGAAAGAATATGGCATGGCTTGTTAAGTCCATAGATGCAGCAAAGAAGCAGGGTGTTGAGCTTCCTTGTGGTGAGGATAAGATAAAAACTAACTTTATAAGATAGTCTGCGTGAGTTGCTATAAGAAAACGATTGACAGAGTTAGTATAAAACATATATAATAAAAGAACCGTGCAGCCGGGGAGTTAGCGGCACCTTGTACCTGCAATCCGCTATAGCAGGGGTGATGTTCGGCAGAGGGCGAGATTTTATGGAGCCGCCCGATATAAGTGGTGATGACATTTGGGTCTTCCGCAACAGGAATTCATGAACCATGTCAGGTCAGGAATGAAGCAGCATTAAGTGAAACCTTCTGTGTGCCGGAAGGCAGCCTGGATCGAGCTAACTGTATCGGTAACGTCTGTGGATGATCATTCGAAGCCGGGCGCACGGTTTCGTGCGTTTTAAAACAACATGACAGAAAGGAAGTCCTAAGTTATGTCATATCAGGCATTATACAGAAAGTGGAGACCAGACAACTTTGAAGATGTCAAAGGTCAGGAACATATTGTTACAACTTTAAAGAATCAGATTAATGCCGACAGAATAGGACACGCTTACCTGTTTTGTGGAACAAGAGGTACTGGTAAGACAAGTGTGGCAAAGATATTTGCAAAGGCAGTTAACTGTGAGCACCCGGTAAATGGGAGCCCATGTGGGGAGTGTCCTACATGCAGGGCAATAGCTTCTGGTACTTCCATGAATGTTATAGAGATAGATGCGGCATCAAACAATGGTGTCGATAATATAAGGGAAATCAGGGATGAAGTGCAGTATTCCCCAACAGAAGGAAAGTATAAAGTATATATAATCGATGAGGTTCATATGCTTTCCATAGGAGCGTTTAATGCACTTCTTAAAACACTTGAGGAACCACCGGCTTATGTTATATTTATACTTGCTACGACAGAGGTGGCAAAGATACCTATAACTATTATGTCAAGATGCCAGCGATATGATTTCCATAGAATATCTATAGAAACAATAGCTGACAGGCTGTCAGAGCTGATGAGGGCAGAGAATATAGTGGTTGAAGATAAGGCTGTCAGGTATGTGGCTAAAGCAGCGGATGGCTCTATGCGAGATGCACTAAGCCTTCTTGACCAGTGCATAGCGTTTCATCTTGGGGAAGAGCTTAAGTATGATGATGTGCTTGATGTACTTGGAGCAGTCGATACAGCTATATTCAGTAATATGTATAAGACGATAAGAGAAAATGATGTGGCACGCTGTATGAGCCTTATGGAAGACATTATCATGCAGGGACGTGATTTATCACAGTTTGTCACAGATTTTATATGGTATCTGAGGAATCTTTTGCTTATAAAGACTACTAAAGATACTGATAAGATAGAGGATGTAATCGAGGTATCTAAGGATAACATAGCTGATATGATAGAAGCTGCTAAAGCAGCTGATGCAGATACACTCATGAGACATATAAGAGTGTTATCAGAGCTATCAAACGATATGAAGACATCAACACAGAAGAGAGTAAAGGCAGAGGTTACATTTATAAAGCTGATGAGACCAGCTATGGAGAATCCAGCTGATATGACGGAGCTTGCAGGACGTATCAACACACTTGAGACACAGCTTGGTGATGCCATGCAGGTTATAGATAAGCTTAAGTCAGGTGAACTTATCCCTGCTGGTATGCTTAATGCCATAAGTCAGGGCGCGGCTATAATACCGGGTGGAGTGAATGGCAGCGACATGACAGGAGCTGGTGCTGACGGATTCGTGGCAGCTGGAGCTAATAATAACGATAACAAGCAAGTTATTAAAAGAAACTATGATGCAGTGACTGATGATATAAAGCAGATAGCATCACAGTGGAATGTCATAATCTCATCCATAGATGATGCACTTCTTATGAACTTCTTAAAACAGGCATATGTTACTGTAACAGAGGATGGCAATAGTCTTGAGATTATGATAAAATCACTTAGTGGTTACAATGCTATAAGCAGGGAAGAAACAGTTACCATGTTAGAGGAGCTTATAGAAGAAAGGACAGGGGTATCTGTCAGAATCGTAGTAACCAAGATGGATGAAGACGAAGATTTTAACAAGCGTTATGTAGCACTTGAGGAGCTTGTTGGGATGAATATAGAAATAGATGATAAGGAGGAATTTATATAATGGCTAAAAGAGGTGGATTTCCAGGAGGAATGCCTGGCAATATGAACAATCTTATGAAGCAGGCACAGAGAATGCAAAGACAGATGGAGGAGCAGCAGGCTGCCCTTGAAACAAAGGAATTCACAGCAACAGCAGGCGGTGGAGTTGTCGAAGTAACTGTAACAGGCAAGAGAGAAGTTACTAAGGTTAAGATTGATCCTGAGGCAGTTGATCCAGATGATGTAGAAATGTTAGAGGACTTAATAGTTGCTGCAACTAACGAAGCACTTCGTAAGTGCGAGGAAGAGTCACAGGCATCTATGTCTAAGATTACAGGCAGTCTTTCAGGACTTGGCGGAGGCCTTTTCTAATGGACATATACAGCGGTCATATTAATAAATTAATAGAACAGTTGTCAAGATTACCAGGGGTTGGGGCTAAGAGCGCCCAACGCCTGGCATTTCACATTATAAACATGCCAAGGGAGGATGTGCAGTCAATAGCGGATGCTATGGTAAGTGCAAAGGAGAATGTACACTACTGTAAGGAATGTTTTACACTCACTGATGATGAGTTATGCCCTATATGCAAGGATCCTAAGAGAAATCATAAGCAGATTATGGTTGTTGAGCATACAAGGGATATGGCAGCGTATGAAAAGACAGGTAAGTATGAGGGCGTATATCATGTCCTTCATGGTGCGATAAGTCCTATGCTTGGAATAGGACCATCAGATATCAAGCTTGCAGAACTCATGAAAAGACTTCAGAAGGATGTTGATGAGGTTATCATAGCAACGAATTCCAACCTGGAGGGTGAGACAACAGCTATGTATATAAGCAAGATGATAAAACAGGCAGGAATCAGGGTTACACGAATAGCAAGTGGTGTGCCGGTAGGCGGAGACCTTGAATATATAGATGAGGTTACACTTCTTAGGGCGTTGGATGGAAGAACTGAGTTATAGTGTGGCTTTGAATCTGGCTGGTGCAGCCGGATTGCAGCATTGCTTTACAATCCACAGAATCATATTATGTATAGAAAGCAGAATTGTTATAAAGAATATAGAATCAACAAAACAGATACTTAAAGAATGAGGTGTGTTATGGCAGGAAGTATGATAGGAGAGATAATCACAGATCATAGGGAAAGAATGCTTAATCTTAAGAAGTATTATCCATTTTTCAGGCTCATGGACGCTTCATTTGACCAGTATAAGGATGGAAAGTACTGTGCACTTGATATGGGTTATATTCTTATGGCTGTTCTGCGTTTTTTTATTGAGGAGAATAACTTTAAGGAAAAGGATATTACATATAATGAATATCTTGATTTCTTTAAGCTGCTTGTTAAAAGAGATTTTGGTCTTGAACTTTCGGAAGAAGAATGCAGGGAAGCGGCGGATTATGTGTTCGATAAGATAAAAAATGAAGGCAGGCCTTTTGAGTTTCGGTATTATGATCCGGTTGAACATAAGAAAAGGGTGTCAAGAATGAAGCTCATTGAAAGTACAATAAGAGATAACAGTGTGTGGTATTCGATAAGCTCTGATGCTGTGGAATTCTATCTTGATACTAAGGAGATAAAAGATGAAAGCAGGATAAGTGTTTCACAGCTTCTGCTTGAAAAGATGATTAATTCGAATAACTTTAAAGGCGGAGTAGAGGTTGTTGAAAGAATCAACGAAGAGGTAGGACGCTTAAAGCTTCGCAAGGCAGAGGTTATGGAAGTCCTTTCGCAGGATGTGAATGCAGGTATAGATGCATATGAGGATTTCGTAAGCACTGGCATGAAGTGGTTTAATGATGAGGAGAAGCTTTTTAAGAAGAACAAGGAGCTTATAGATAAGGCAATATCAAGACTTGAAGGCTTTTCATCGGGAACAGACAGCTATTACAGGACGATGAAGGAGATACATTATCTTGAGGATCAGCTAAAGATAGCCATGAACAGGCATGCAGAACTGCTTCGTGACTGCACGCAGATGCAGAATACAACGGATGAGGCAGTAAGAAGGGCTAAGTTGTCAAGGCTGCGTCTGCATATGGATTTTTCAACGGCACTGTCGGATATGATAAAGAAGGATAATGCGGAAGCACTTAAGTATCTGATAGATCCTCTATTTAAGCTGAATATTAAAAAGACTATAGATCTTAGGACGATAGATGAAGCACTTATGGTAAAGCCTGAGAAATATGAGAAGAAAGAATATGTTAATGATAAAGAACCAGAGAAGATAGTCTATGAGGATGAAGTAGAGGATGAAAGAATCCGTCACAACTATATATTCATAATGACGAATCTTCTTACGTGTATAGATAAGGTGTGTTTGAAAAAATCGGACATATTAACACTTGATGAATTCGGAGAATACATGAGCAGGGCTTATGGTGATACTATACTTAAAAATGCAGACTATTATGCATTTTTTGTTAATCTGTGTCAGAGAGATGAGTATGTTATAGGTGGAGATGACATGCACAGCGAAACATTTCTTGATGGCATACTTGAAGAGGGCTTTGGTGGTAAAGAGGTCAGACATTTTAAGATAATAAAAGGTGGAACTTTATCAGAGAGTGAACAGGCTGACAGTGAATACATGCAGGTTACTAATGTAGCATTTATGAAGGCTTATGATGATGCTTTGTCATAGCTGGCATGGTGAACATAGTAAAATGAACATAGTATGGTGAACACAGTAAAATGAACATAGTATGATGAATACAGTATGATGAACATAGTATGAAGAAACGATGCTGTAAGAATTCAGCTAGGATAACATGGAGGATATATGGAAAACAGGAATCTGGACAAGGCACTGGATATAGTATCAAAGCTTATAATGGGTGAACAGATAAGTGAAAGTAAAGATAACAGTCAGCTTTATCAGGAATACAATACTAACGCTGAGGTGTATGACATAGTTCATATGTCACTTAAGAAGTTCAATCTTAATATATATGAATATAACAACAGCTTATATGTCAGTGCAGGGGATAATAACAAGGTGTTTGGCTACACTAACGAAGAGTTGAGAAATAAGCTTGGATTAAGGGTGAACAGGGAGTTATATCTTGTATATTTTATAATATATAACATAATTACAGAATTCTATACTGATTCGGCAAGTACAACATACGCAGAGTTTGTGAGAGTTGAGGATATAGTAAAAAATGTAGACTCATCCGTATCTGCCATAATAGATAAGAAGCTGGGCATGATTATAGATGATGTTGAAGAAAACAGCTTCAAGCAGATAGCACTAAGCTGGGATGCTCTTCCAGTAATAACAGTAGCTGATACGGCAGATGTAAGGGCAGCTAAGAATTCGAAAACAGGCTTTGTAAAGATAGCACTGAATTTCTGTGTATCACAGGAGCTTCTTATGGAAGCACAGAACAGATTCTACCCAACTGACAGGTTCAAGGCACTTATAGAGAACTATTTTGATGGCTATAAGGGACGCATGGCAGAACTTATGCAGGAACAGTCGTAAATTTACTTCGTAAAAACAAGGAGGTATATATGCCACAGATTAACAGAGTTAGGGTTAATAATGTAAAATATAATTTTGGTACTCAGTTTTATGATGATTTTATGATGCGTTTTAACTGCAGGAATACCATATATGATCTTGCCAATGGTGGTGGCAAGAGTCTTCTTATGCTTCTTCTTATGCAGAATATGATACCAAACTGCACACTTGATGAAAAACAGCCGGTAGAAAAGCTGTTTAGGAAAGGCAGTGGCAACACATGCATACATTCGCTTGTGGAGTGGAAGCTTGATTCACATTGCCAGAGGGATGGTTACAGATATATGACTACAGGCTTCTGTGCAAGAAGGGCAAGGAGTGCAGAAGAAAGAGAAGATGCACAAGACAAAGAAGCTTACATGGAAGCAGCTTTAGATACAGGAAACATGACATCCAGGAGCAGTACAGCTTCAGATAATACAAGTATAGAGTACTTTAACTACTGCATATTCTATAAGAAGTTCGGACCTGATGATATAAAGAACCTTCCGCTTGTGCACAATGGTGAAAGAGTAACTTATAATGGATTAAAGGCATATCTGAGAGATGTAACTAAAGAAGATAAGGGTATAGAGGTTCATATATTTGACAGGAAAGGCGACTATCAGAGCTTCATATCAAAGTATGGTATATATGAAAGTGCATGGGAAATAGTAAGAGGTATTAACAAAACTGAGGGCCATGTAAGAACATATTTTGAAACCAACTATAGAACCAGCCGCAAGGTCGTTGAGGATCTTCTTATAGAAGAAATCATACAGAAATCTTACAATAACAGGCTGTCTGTTGAAAATGATGACTCAATGATGGCTAAGACACTTCTTGATATAAAGGATAAGCTTATAGAGCTTTCAAGAAAGAACAGCCAGATAAGCAGTTATGATAACCAGATGGAAGTGCTGGAACGGTTCAAGGAGTATGCAGATACATATACAGAATTCTACAAGAATAAGAAAAATAAAGAAGAAGCTTTATATTCAATGCTTGCATCGGCAGTACATATGGCAGCAGACAAGCAGTCAGAGCTTGAAGCACATGACGAAAGGAATACTGATCTTGTAAACAGGCTTGAAGATAAAAAGAAGAGTATTGCTGTTGCCAAAGTATTATCAGAAAAGAAGTCACTTAAGGATGTTGAGGGGCTTGTAAAGAAGTCAAAAGAACTTCTTTCACAGAAGCAAAGCAGGATAGCTGCTGTAAAGAAGCGCCTTATGCTTATGGAATCAGCTAATGATTATTATGATTATATAGAGTATGAGAAAGAACTGTTAAAGGTTGATACAGCACTTGATAACAGAATGAGGGAAGATGAAGACATAACCTCTGAGCTTGAAAGGCTTGCAGGCGTGTACAGGATATACTATGAAAAGCATGTAGGTGAACTTGAGGATATGACACATGCCGCAGCAGAGGATGAAAAACAGGCATATGACATACTTGCAGAGGCAAAGGATAATCATAGAAATGCAGAAAAAGACTGTGCAGTTGTTCTTGGATTAAGGGATAACATTCAGGAAAAAATAAGCAGGGATGAGATAAGACAGCAGGAGCTTTGCAGACAGTATGGAGTACTTGTTGCAGATACAGCTTTGTCTGAACTTGAAAAATGCAATAACCATATATCAGATATAAGCGGTGATATACATAGTGTAAAGAGCGGCCTTGAAGAGGACACAAAGCAGATATATAAGGTACAGGAACAGATTAATCTGTTAAAGACCAAAAAGGTTATGCTGCAGGAAAATATCAGCAGAATGGATGAACAGTCGCAGCTGTTAAGGGATAATGCTGACAGACTTGCAGATATAGAGAAGGTATATGGTGTAAGATTATCCGATGATCTTGATGAGGCTGTACTTAAAGCATATACAAAGATGAATACAGAGTACAATGAAAAATCCAGGGAGTATGATAAGCTTAACCAGTATATAGAAGCACTCAATTCCGGCTCATATTATATGGATAGTCCGGATAGAAAGGCGTTTAAGGATTATCTTTACAATACGTATGGCACAGATGTTATAGAAGGTCATGTATGGATTTCACAGCTTGATGATGTCCAAAGAGAAAATGTCTTAAAAAGAATTCCGTTTGTTGAATACAGCTTTATAATAAAAAATGATTTTGACAGAGTTAAGAATAATAATGTTTTAAGTACATTTGGAAGAGGTACACAGATATATCCAGTCATAAGTGAGAAGGTACTTGATAGCCAGCAGGCTGCCATAGATAAGGATATGATGGTATTCGCACTTAAAGATATGAGCTTTTTAAGGGATGATACGAAACGCAGACTTGAGATTAAGACCGCGCAGGAAGAACTCGACAACCTGAATGAAGATATGCACAAGCTTGAAGGCAGAAAACAGATAGTATGGGAGGATTATACATTTGTTGTAAAATACGAAGCTATTTCAGGAAATACCCATACTAAAGCAGTTGAAAATGCAAGGCAGGAGCTTGACCAGGTTATAGAACAGCTTTCACAGGTAGATGGAAGCATAGACATATACAAAGAAAAAAAGGCAGAGGATGCCAATAAACTTGAGAATCTAAAAAAACAGCTTGACAGTGCACTAGGCCAGGCAGAAGGGTTAAAGAAGATATCAGACCTGTATGCGGAAATATCAGAAGAGAGGAACAGCCTGAAAGCATACAATGACAAGCTTGCCAAGGCAGAACGTGCGATAATCGGGTATGCAGCACAGCTTGACAAGTCAAGGGAAGAGTATCTTAGGATTAACGAATACAAGGATAATGTTGATAAGAAATACACAGAACTTGTATACAACTGGGAAAATATTTTCTCAAAGTATTATGTGCAGGATGATATACCAGCAGATGAAAACAAAAAGCCAGATACTACAGAGTATGATGAAGAAAATATAAGGGAGATTACAGGACGTTTCGCAGGACTTAAAGATATTCTTATGAATAAGAATGCAGACCTTACAGATAAGGAGGCGCTTAAGAGTCATCTTGAAGCATCAATGAAAAAATGTATTGATTCTATCATCTACAGAGGTGAAGAACCTGAAAAACTTAAAGAGCTGTATCTTCAGGGAAAGATATCGGTAAGCAGCCAGGAAAAGCTTCATGAGATATCAGATGAATTAACTGAACTTAACAAACAGTATAATGATTCAGACCGTGAACTTGGCATGCAGGAGGCTATGCTTAACAGACTTGAGGGAAGTGTTTCATATGCTATATCACAGATTGAAGAAAGGTATGGAACATATGAAGAGTTTGAGTGTGACGATCCGGATGGCTACGTTAAGAATAATACTGTCATAACAAGAGAGCTTGAGGATGGTATAAAGAAGGAAGCGGCAGCAGGAAAGAAGCTTGAGAATGAGCTTAAAGATATCCAGGTATGCAGAAAAGATATTGAAAGAATCATGTCAGGTGCAGGAATAAATATACCTGATGAAGAAATATTGAAAAAAACGGACACAAAGTATCGGGATTATAATAACCTGAATAAGGAATATGAGCAGACTGCAAAAGAATATTCAGCAATACTTAAGCAGGAGTATAAAAAAACAGATGAATTCGTAAAATATAAGAGTAAGCTTATAGACTCACTAAAGAGCTATAATGCAGAGGATCTTGCTGTGCAGATAAGTATGTCAGTAAACATGCCAAAGGATGAGCAGCAGACAAGTGCGCTGATTGCTTCTCTTGATGAGACGAATAGTTATATTGAACTTGAAAAGACAAGAGTACACAAGGGAATCGAAGATATGGAGAGAATAAAGGATAACTTCGAAAACCGTTGTATACAGACGTGCAGCAATATACGTACGGAACTTGAAAGACTTCCTAAGCTTTCACATATTAAGATGGATAAAGAAGATATATCTATAATAGGTCTTAATATTCCATATGTTAAGGAGAACGTATACAAGGAAAGAATGTCAGAGTATATAGATGAGACTATAGAGGCAGCAGAAAGCTTTAAAGATACTGAGGAAAGGTTCAGATATATACGAAACAGACTTACATGGAAAAGACTTTTCTCTGTTATAGTAACAGATATGAATTCAATAAGGATTAATCTGTATAAGAGAGAACGTATAAAAGATCAGAGCAGGTACTTAAGATATGAGGAAGCCGTAGGCTCAACAGGACAGTCACAGGGTATTTATATACAGTTCCTTATTGCAATCATAAACTATATATCGAATATTAATACAGTTATGGATGGCGGAATTGTGGGAAATACTATATTTATAGATAATCCTTTTGGCGCTGCAAAGGACATATATATATGGGAGCCTATATTTAAGCTTCTGAAGGCTAATCATATACAGCTTATAGTTCCGGCAAGAGGTGCAACGCCTGCTATAACAGCACGCTTTGATGTCAACTACATATTAGGACAGAAGATGGCAGATAACAGGCAGCAGACAGTTGTTGTTGATTATTACAGCAACGTAAAACAACAGGAGTTAGAATACACCAGAATGAATTATGAGCAGGCAAGCTTTGATTTCTTATAGTCTGTATGTGTTATAACAGCTTGCTTTTCAAGCCGGATTCGAGCCGGATTTAAGCCTTTTTTTTACATTAACTGGCGGTTTACAACAATACTCTGCTGTGATAAAATTATATGGAGTGTTTAGATATGAGGGTCAATTTATTGACACATTGGAGGTCTTTAACGTGGATAAATACGAGTTTAATATAAAGTTGGAACAGATTAAGAAGCTTGCCGCTAAGAAAGAGTATAAGCAGGCTGCACAGATAGCTAAAGAAATGAACTGGAATAAGGTCAAAGACTGGTCTACTCTAGCAACAGTTATCAATGTGCAGGAGGCAGCTGGAGATTACGAGGAAGCAAGGGATATGGCTATACTTGCTTACAACCGTAACCTTGGTGGAAGAAAGCTTATATACAAGCTTACAGAGTTTTTCATAAAGGTAAATGATTTTGAAAATGCAGAAGAATTATATAAAGAATATGCTAAGATATCAGCACATGATGTTAACAGATATATTTTATATTATGATTTAAGAAGGGCACAGGGAGCACCAGATACTGAGCTTGTAAAGATACTGGAAGATTATAAGGAATCAGAGATAGACGAGAAGTATATGTATGAGCTTGCTAACCTATATTATAAAACAGGACGCAGGGAAGACTGTATTAAGACATGCGATAACCTTGTTTTATGGTTCCAGGATGGCGTATATGTTGAGAATGCAGTCAGACTTAAGGAAAAGCTTGGAGTTAATCTTTCTAATACACAAAGAAGGATACTTGGAGAGATCAATGCAAGAAAGTCTGACGAAGAGGCTAACAAGGAAAGAATGTTCATGGAACAGAAGGAACTTGCACGGCTTAAAAAGGATGAGGTTGGAGATGTGCTTGAAGCAGATGAGCTTAAGAAAACTGAGCCTGACAGTGTAAAAGAGCAGCCTGCATCCGAAGCCAAAGAGAATATAGCTTCAGAACATGATAATGACAGCTCAGAAGATAGTGATGAACTGTCAATAGACCTTGTGCAGAATAACCAGAACAGTGCATTAAAGGAATCGATTGTAAAAGCTATTGAAAGACAGAACGAAGCGAATAAAGAAGCAGCAGCTGCAATAGCTGAGAATAAAGAAAAGCAGAAAGCCGCAGAGGATAATCCAGCTGGCGGTCTGCCGGATAGTTTGTCAGACAGTCTGTCAGATAGTTCGGATAACAGCTTCTCAGAGAATGTAAGTAAAGCTTCGTTATCGCTTAAAGAGCTTATCGAAAATGCTAAGAAAAAGATAGAAAACAGCTGTGAGAAAATAAGCAGGGAAGATGAAGAAGAAGCCAGACGTGTAGCTCAGAAGCGTATAGATGAACAGGCTGATGCCATGAATATAGAAGTTTCAGTTCCTAATTACAGTATATACGATACACATAATATTCAGGAAGAGCTTGCAAAGAATGTAAAGAATCTTTTTGAAGATGAGCAGGAAGAAACATTCAGACCACCTTTTGAAAGAAAGGATAGTAGAAATAACGAGAATGTTGATAATACCTTAGCAAAGACTGCATCAGCAGATACAGACAGTGAGCAGCCATATAATGATGACCAGACAGAGGATGAGCAGATAGAAGGCCAGCTAAGTATCACAGACTGGATAGAATCTGTAAGGGAAGAAAAGTATGGAAAGCAGGATACGAAGGAGTTCTCTAAGGCAGAGCTTGAACGTATGCTAGATGAAAAGGATGAGAAGAGCAAGGCTTATGAACGTATAATCGCAAGGAAGAAGGAAGAGGCTTTAAACAAAGGCACAGAATTCGATGAAGCAGAGGCGAAAAGACTTGCAGAGGCAGAGGTTGCACTTGATTCGGCCAGACGTGACCTTGCCATGAGAACAGGCAAAGCAGCATTTATCCTTGAACAGAATACTGTAAAAGAACTTAAGAATGCAGAACAAGAGGCTGCTAAGGAGGCTATCAATACATCTGATATGGCTGCACAGACACCACAGAATAACTCTAAGGTAGTGAACTTTGACAGTCTGGTGGAGAAAGATAACAAAGATGATTTAAATGAAGAGCTTTCACTTGATACAGCAAAGATAAGTCCTGTAACTGACGAAATGCTTAAGGAATACGAACAGAAACAGGATAAGGTAGATGAAGCTTCATATGCAGCTGATAGCATAGCAGTGCAGGTAAATGAAACAGCAGCATCATATTCAGAAACAGCATCTGTTTATTCTGATAGCGACAGCAGGGAAGGTAAGCAGATGGATGATATGGATGAAGAACAGTCAGAGAAGAAGCTTTCTGGAGAATTAGCCAAGATATTCAGAAAGTACAGAGAAATGCCGGGACTTGAGGCACAGCTCGTCGAGCTGTTTGAGTCACTTGATAAAGAGATGAATATGAAAACATCAGCATGCGGTAATATTCTTATATCTGGTAACTCAAGCTCTGACAAGACAGATCTTGCAAGAACAATAGTAAGGGCGATTAATTATGTATACCCTGACAAGCCTAAGAAGATAGCCAAAACATCTGGCGAAAGTATCAACCAGAGAGGTATAGTAAAGGCGATGGGTAAGCTTAAGGGAACAGCACTTATCGTAGAAGGAGCAGGAACTATCCAGCCTAAGAGGATAAATGAGATAGTTTCATGTATGCATGAAGAGACAGACAGAATGATAGTTATATTTGAAGATTCAGATGCAGAAATGAATGTGCTTCTTAACTTTAACCCAGAGCTTACTAAAACATTTAACCATAAGATAACTCTTAAGCAGTATAATGTTAATGAGCTTGTGGAAATGGCTAAAAGATTTGCAAGAAAGAGACAGTATGAAGTAGGTGATGATGCACTTCTTGAGCTTTATCTTAAGATAGATAAGCTTCATAACATAAATGATAATATCAAGCTTGATGATATTAAAGAAGTTGTTAATAAAGCAATCGCAAACTCTGAAAGGAGAGCATCAAGAAAGTTCTTTGGTGGTCTTAAGAAGAAGCGCAGTGATACTGGTGATGTGATATTCCTTACAGAGGCAGACTTTAAGGATTGAAAAAAAGAGTAAACATAAGATGTGGAAATACATCATAGAAATGGAGGATTAATATGAATATTGAAGAAATGTCAGTAAACGCGATCAGGGTGTTATCCGCTGATGCTATCCAGAAGGCTAATTCAGGACATCCTGGTCTGCCACTTGGAACAGCACCTATAGCTTATGAGTTATTCTCAAAGCATATGAACTATAATCCACAGAATCCTGAATGGATCAACAGGGACAGATTCGTTCTTTCAGGTGGACATGGTTCTATGTTACTTTACTCATTATTCCACCTTTTTGGAATAGGTAATCTCTCACTTGATGAGGTTAAGAACTTCAGACAGTTTGGTTCTTTAACACCAGGACATCCAGAGTATGGACATACAGTAGGTGTTGAGGCTACAACAGGTCCACTTGGACAGGGCATGGCTATGGCAGTAGGTATGGCTATGGCAGAAGCACATCTTGCATCGGTATTCAACAAGGAAGGATATCCTGTAGTTGACCACTATACATATGTTTTAGGAGGAGATGGCTGCATGATGGAAGGTATTTCATCTGAATGCTTCTCACTCGCAGGAACATTAGGACTTTCAAAGCTGATTGTATTTTACGATTCTAACAATATATCTATTGAAGGAAGCACAGATATAGCATTCACTGAGGATGTTGTGACAAGATTCAAGGCATTTGGTTTCCAGACAATAGAAGTAGAGGATGGCAACGATCTTTGTGCAATAGGAAAGGCTATAGAAGAAGCTAAGGCTGATAAGACAAGACCATCACTTATTAAAGTTAATACTCTTATCGGATACGGCTGTCCTGCTAAGCAGGGTAAGGCTAGTGCACATGGTGAGCCACTTGGTGTTGATAATGTTGCAGCACTTAAGGAAAATATCGGATGGCCATGCAAGGGTGACTTCGAGGTTCCACAGGAAGTATATGATCATTATAAAGAGCTTTCAGCTAATATGGCAAAGGCAGAGGATAAGTGGAATGAACTTTTCGCTTCTTATGTAGAGAAATATCCTGAAATGAAAGAATTATGGGATAACTACTTTGATGGATATGATATGTCTGATTTATTCAATTCTGATGAATATTGGGCAAAGGGAGATAAAGCTGAAGCCACAAGAAATACAAGTGGAACTATCCTTAATATGATAAAGAAGGCTATGCCTAATCTTATAGGTGGTTCAGCAGATCTCGCACCATCTAACAAGACTAACCTAAAGGATGCAGGAGATTTTTCTAAGGATAATTATGAAGGAAGCAATCTTCACTTTGGTGTAAGAGAGCAGGCTATGGCAGCAATAGGAAACGGACTTATGCTTCACGGTGGACTTAAAGCGTTTGTTGCGACATTCTTTGTGTTTAGTGATTATGTTAAGCCAATGGCAAGACTTACAGCACTTATGCAGCTTCCATTAACATATGTATTCACTCATGACAGCATAGGTGTAGGTGAGGATGGACCAACACATGAACCTATTGAGCAGCTTGCAGCATTCCGTTCACTTCCAGGCTTCACAGTATTCAGACCTTGCGACAGAACAGAAACAGCAGCAGCATGGATGTATGCGGTTGAGAACGAGTGTGGACCAACAGGACTTGTACTTACAAGACAGAATCTCCCACAGATGGAGGGTTCATCTAAGGATGCACTTAAGGGTGGCTATATAATCGCAGATTCGCAGAAGGAAGTTCCAGATGCTATTATAATTGCAAGCGGTTCAGAAGTAAGTCTTGCAGTAAATGCAAAGGAAGAACTTAAGAAGGATGGCATAGATGTAAGAGTTGTAAGTATGCCAAGCATGGAGCTGTTCGATAAGCAGTCAGCAGAATATAAGGAAAGCGTGCTTCCTAATGCTGTAAGAAAGAGAGTTGCAGTTGAGGCACTTTCAGACTTTGGCTGGTATAAGTATGTAGGACTTGATGGCAAGGTTATTGCTATGGAGGGCTTTGGTGCTTCTGGTCCAGCAGCTACATTGTTCGAGCACTTTGGCTTCACAGTTGATAATGTTGTTAAGACAGTAAAGGAAGTTATAGGATAAATATCTGGATAAATCTATATCTGGATTAATCTTATGAAATAATAAAACAGATAACAATTAAACAACAATCAAATAGATAATAATAAGGCTCTGGTTTGACCAGCAGTACTGCAATATCGTGTATATCGCATTGTGCTGCTGGCTGAATCAGGGCTTTTAGCATATTAGGAGCTTTTATTTGTAAGATAATTCTTATGCCTGAAAAGCTATATGTAATAAATACAAATAAAATACATATAAAATACAATAAATTAACATATAATTACTTGAAATAACAAAAAAAGGGGTATATACTATTGATATAAAGATTGTTAGAGTATTAACAATCTAATCAAACAAATGAATGATTGCATTGTGGGGTGCAACCGGTGGATTATTACATTAATCCATATTAATCACATATTATTTAATTCTATTTTTAGGAGGTACAGGATTATGGTACGTTTTACATTACCAAGAGATTTATATCATGGTAAGGGAGCTCTTGAAGCACTTAAAACTCTTAAAGGAAAGAAGGCTATCATCTGTGTTGGTGGTGGTTCTATGAAGCGTTTCGGATTCCTTCAGAGAGCTGAGGATTATCTTAAGGAAGCAGGAATGGAAGTTAAGTTATTCGAGGGTATCGAATCAGATCCTTCAGTTGATACAGTTATGAAGGGTGCTAAGGTTATGGAAGAATATCAGCCAGACTGGATAGTAGCTATTGGTGGTGGTTCTCCTATCGATGCAGCAAAGGCTATGTGGATTAAGTACGAATATCCAGAAACAACATTTGAAGATATGTGTAAGGTATTCGGTTTACCAAAACTTCGTACTAAAGCTCATTTCTGTGCTGTTTCATCTACATCAGGTACAGCTACAGAGGTTACAGCATTCTCAGTTATAACAGATTATGAGAAAGGTATTAAGTATCCTTTAGCAGACTTTGAGATTACTCCTGATGTTGCTATTGTTGACCCGGAGCTTGCAGAGACTATGCCTAAGAAGCTCGTAGCACATACAGGTATGGATGCTATGACACATGCTATTGAAGCTTATGTATCAACAGCTAACTGTGATTATACAGATGCACTTGCTCTTCATGCTATGAAGATGATTAAGGATGATCTTGTTGGTTCATATAACGAAGATATGGAGAAGAGAGATGCAATGCACAACGCACAGTGTCTTGCAGGTATGGCATTCTCTAACGCATTACTTGGTATTGTACACTCTATGGCACATAAGACAGGTGCAGCATTTGAAGGTGGACATATTATCCATGGTGCAGCTAATGCTATGTATCTTCCTAAGGTTATCAAGTTTAACTCTAAGGACGAGACAGCAGCTAAGCGTTATGCATACATAGCTGATTTCTTAGGCTTAGGTGGAGATACAACTGAAGCTAAGATTGATAACTTAATCGCTATGCTTCGTAAGATGAATGACGAGCTTAACATACCACAGTGCATTAAGAACTATGGTGAGGGTGGACTTCCAGCAGAACAGGGAATTGTTCCAGAAGATGAATTCCTTGCTAAGCTTCCAGATGTTGCAGCTAATGCTATCAAGGATGCATGTACAGGCTCTAACCCACGTCAGCCAAGCCAGGAAGAGATGGAGAAGCTTCTTAAGTGCTGCTACTATGATACAGAAGTTGATTTCTAGAAATATAATGATGTATAGTGTTATAATATAATGCTGTTAAAGGCGGAGCGATACTAAGGTCTAAGGTGTCGGTCCGCCTTTGATGTGTGCATGGTGACATATGTTTCTAAAGGACCAGAACTTCTTAAGGAACATTGCGATGCAAAAGAATATGGTGTTAAGAGCAAGAAAGGTTTCTATGATTATTCTGATGGTAGGGATGAAGAAACAATAGCAAAAAGAGATGAAAAGTTCTTAAAGCTGTATCATGTGTTATATCAGTAGATGTAATGGATAAACATATTGAATAAAATCTTTTAGAATTCATATAATTAATAAAAAAGGATGCAACAATTTATCTTAAAATGTTGCATCCTTTGAATGTTTGTTCTACTCAATTACATATTCTATATCGTCATATAATAATAATACTTAACTGCAATTACTAATAAAATTATAAAAATAGTTTGGGTTAAAAATGTTATTATTTTATTTTTATTATCTTTTTTTATTATCTTGTTTTTTATTATCTTATATTTTTATTTTCTTATTATTTTTATATTCTTTCACGACTTTTTCAAGTTATAAATTTACCTTATAAATTCACACTTAAAAATACCGAATCTTTATCATCCTGCTTTATCCCAAGATATCTTTTAGTTATTTCGTATGATGAATGATTATATATATCCATAAGAACTGCTGGTGGTGTTCCATACTTCCATGCATAATATCCGAATGTTTTTCTCATAGAGTGACAGCTTATTCCATTCTCCATATTAAGGGAAGAGGCTGCCTGCTTTATTATCCGGAATGCCTGTGAACGGCATAGATGGGTGTGTTCTTTCTGCCCCATAAATATATATTCATTTACGTCAAAATAGTGCAGACTGTTAAGATATGTCTGCAATCCGGTTCTTGTACTTGCGTTAATAGCTATTCGGTTTTCTTTTCCAGTCTTTTTCTCTGTCACTATTATATGTTTTTTGAAACATTTTTTTCTGGAATCATAAACATCGTTCCATTTCAGCTTCAGTATATCACTTATTCTTAATGCTGAATTAACGCCAAGACATATTAAGGCATAGTTGCGATAGTTCGTTTTCTGCTCCAGATAGTAGTTTCTAAATGCTTCTAATTCTTCATCGTTACGTATTGGTTGTGCTGTTCCCATATCAAATCCTCCATTTAATTCAAAAGGATGCAACATTTTAAGATAAATTGTTGCAGATAACAGGTTAACAAGGAGGTTATATGTTAAAGCTTACGATTAAGCCTGGTGAATTTATCAACATAGGTGAGGATATAAGGGTTGTTTATTCGGGAGGTTCAGAGGGAAATATTCACCTTCTGATAGATGCCCCTAGGGAACTGAATATTGTAAGAAGCAAGGTGCTTGCAAGAAACAAAGAGAAGGAAGGCAAAGAAGCATCACGCTTCATTTCTCCTTATTATGCAGAATCCAAGCTTTCACCAGACACACTTACCAAGATACGCCGTCTGATTAAAGAAGACAAGATGGCAAACAAGGATAATACGCAGAATTAGCATGGAAGTTCTGCTTATTATAAAGGATTTGCTTTATGCGAATTGTTTATATTCAAGTAACTGGTAAGCAAATGTGCATGAAGCATTTGAGGGAACGGATTCCCCAGAAAAAATTATTATATTTACACGGAGGTACATACTATGGTAGTACAACACAATATGTCAGCTATGAACGCTAACAGAATGTTAAGCGGTGTTTCATCAGCTCAGTCAAAGTCAACAGAGAAGTTATCTTCAGGTTACAGAATCAACCGTGCAGCAGATGATGCAGCAGGACTTTCTATCTCAGAGAAGATGAGAGGACAGATCAGAGGTCTTAATCAGGCTTCAACTAATGCTCAGGATGGTATCTCACTTATCCAGACAGCAGAAGGTGCTTTAAATGAATCACACTCAATCCTTCAGAGAATGAGAGAGCTTTCAGTACAGGCAGCTAACGGAACAGAGACAGATGACGATAGAGAAGCAGTACAAAACGAAATCGAACAGCTTCAGAGCGAGCTTACAAGAATCTCTGATACAACAGAGTTCAACACAATGAAGTTACTTGATGGCTCACAGTCAGGAAGCAAGGTACAGGCTTCTGTAAGTAAGAGTGCAGCAACAGGTGCAACAACTAATCATGCAGCAGTAGCTCAGGTTAATACATCAGGAACAGTAACAGCTCTTGATGATGGTAAAAGCACAACATATTCAGTAACTATGTTAGATAAGAACAATAATGCTACAACAACATCTGTAACAGTTTCTTATGATAAGGGAACAAAGACCTTTAAGGACAAAGATGGAAATGAAGTTGGATCAGCTGCACAGGAAACTGCAACTGCTGCTGAAACAGCTAAAGCAATTGCTAAGGCGTTATCTAATACATCACTTGGTGATAAATTTGATATAGCAAATAAAACTGATACAGTTACATTTACAACTAAGGATGCTAGTGATTCTCCAAATAGCGTATTGATTAGTGTTGATGGTGCAGCAGGTGTAGTAGCTGGTGCACAGCCTACTGGTTCAGAGGCTTATACATCTATTAATGCGGCAATAGGTGCATATGCTGGTACAGGTAACATTGAAGATAAGATTTTCACAGTAAATGGTGAAAAGTTCGCATATGTTACAGATCCTTCTAAGTTAGGTGATGACTATAAGGATGTTAATTATGTTCAAACTGAAAATACAAATGGAACAGTAGGTGCTAATGATGCAGCTGCAATGGCTAAGTTAATAAGTGCTAAGACAGGTATTAATGCAGAAGTAGATCAGGCAGCTACTACAAGTGTCAATTTAAAGCCATCAACAACAGCAACAGGCAAGGGTATTGAGCTCCAGATTGGTGCTAACGAAGGTCAGACAATGAGCTTTACACTTGATGACATGAGCGCTGACGCACTTGGTGTTGGTGGAAGTAGTGTTAACTTAAGCACTCAGGAGAGCGCTAAGACAGCTACTACAACTATTGATGCAGCTATCAAGAAAGTATCTAAGGCAAGAGGTCAGATGGGTGCTGTTCAGAACAGACTTGAGCACACAATCAACAACCTCGATACAGCTTCTGAGAACCTTCAGACAGCAGAGTCACGTATCCGTGATACAGATATGGCTGAAGAAATGGTTAACTACAGCAAGAACAGCATCTTAGCTCAGGCTGGACAGTCTATGCTTGCACAGGCTAACCAGGCTAACCAGGGTGTTCTTACACTCCTTCAGTAATAAGAGTGAAGTGTAGTTAATTCATTAAAAAGATTATTACATGAAGATGTGTTAATGTATTTTGAATAAAACTTAATATGTAACTGTTTTAATCCCTCATTCATACAACCCATGTGAGTATGAATGGGGGATTTGATTTTATATATTTGGGTATATATTTTCTAAAATATTGTCGATTACAACAATTATCCAACGACTTACAACAAAAATATAAAAAGCATATTGTGAATATACAACAAATGTGTTTATATAATATTAATACTATTATTGTTGGTATGCATAGAGCTGATAGTCAGCAGAATTATACATGTATATACAGATATATGTGTATATAGATATATGGATATATAGAAAGATATATAAGTATGAGAAAGCTTAGATTTCTGCAGTTCGTATGACAATAAAAGTGTAATTAAATTATGGATACGGAGGATATATGGATTTAAAGATAAACAGAAAGTTCAAGGATACATTGTTCAGGAAGGTTTTTAATAATAAGAAGGATTTACTTAGTCTTTATAATGCATTAAATAATACAAGCCACACAGACGAAAGTCTTATTACTATTAATACGATTGAGGATGCAATGTATATAGGCTATAAGAATGACATTTCGTTTATTATAAACAGCGAATTGAATCTCTATGAGCATCAAAGCAGCGTTAATCCCAATATGCCTGTAAGAGGTCTTATATATTTTGCTGAGCTGTATAAGGGCTACATAGAGCAGAATAATCTGCTTATATATAATGAGCGGCTTGTGAAATTACCATTTCCAAGATATGTTGTTTTTTATAATGGAACGGAGGGCGAACCAGAGGAACAGGAATTAAGATTGTCAGATTCATTTGTGCAGGTGCCTGAGGGGGAAGCACGGACAGGTATAGTAGTAGAAGAAGCTAATAAACCTAGCGTAGAAGTAACTGTACAACTACTTAATATTAACTATGGGTGTAATCAGGAGCTGATGGAAAAGTGCCAGAAGCTGATGGAGTATTCCAAATTTATTGCACTTGTAAGAGTGAAAAGCGATATGTTGACGGAGAAATATAAGAAAGAAATGAAGTCAGTTAATAAGAAAGAAATATTTGCAGAGGCAGTAGCACTTGCAATTGATGAAGCAATACGCGATAATGTACTAAAGGATATCCTTAGTAAAAATATGGCGGAGGTGACCGATATGTTACTGACAGAGTTTGATGAAAAGGCGTATATAGAGGGCGTGAAAAAACAGAGCTATGAGGAAGGAGAGGCAAGTGGAAAGGCAAGAGGAGAGGATAAACTAGCAAGGTTAGTAGTGGAGCTAAAGAAAAGAGGCAGAGTGGAGGATATAGCAAAGCTGACGGATGAAGGTGAAAGAGAAAGACTGTATAGGGAATTCAATATATGAGAGTTTAATATTGTACACATCTGGATGTGTGCATACAATACGCGATAATGTACTAAAGGATATCCTTAGTAAAAATATGGCGGAGGTGACAGATATGTTGCTAACAGAATTTGATGAAAAGGCATATATAGATGGCGTGAAAAAGCAGAGCTATGAGGAAGGAGAAGCGATAGGGGAAGCAAGAGGAGAGGCAAGAGGAGAAGCAAGAGGAAAGATAAAAGGAGAGGAGAAATTAGCAAGGCTAGTAGTGGAACTAAAGAAAAGAGGCAGAGTGGAAGATATAGCGAAGGTGACAGATGAAAGTGAAAGAGAAAGGCTGTATAGGGAGTTCAATATATGAGGGTTTAATATTGTACAATCATCATAATAGCGTATACAATATACTGCAATATTGACACAATTCAAACAATTCGCATTACTATCAAACAACTGAATGACAAGTTTAAAAATAATAAAAAATAATCTAAAAAAGAGTTGACAAATCAACAAGTGCATGTTAATATACAATTACAAACAAACAAGACCTTAAACATATTAATAATCGATATAAAAGATATATATTAACTATATTAAAAGAGACAAGTTCATAAGACAATATATTAATAGATAGATTATATATCGAAACCATTCATTAAGAATGTTAATATAGATGTAAGGAATTGAGTGAGAAAGGAAGGTATAGTCCAATGGAAATATGACACATACCAAGCATTATGAATAATTATATTCATTGTAGAATAGTTAATTAAAAGAATAATGATTTGGAGGAAAAACAATTGAATAACTTAAAATAACGGTTACTATATTACATAGCGATAATATAGTAACCGTTTTTTATTTGTTGCATTGCTGCAGAAAGGCTTTATTTATTATTAGTTATGAATGGTTGTATTATTACATTAAATATTAATTACATTCAGTACCTTATCATCATAAGATGTAAGCTGCAATAAAAAGGGAATAGCTACCAATACATTATATAGCCGCCGCCATACATTATACTGATAAATATTCCCTGTTATATATATAAATGCTAAGACCTTATGGTCATCTATTACTTAGCATATCTTTCGTTATACTCTTTAACTCTCTTCTGGATTCTGTCAACAGGATTAAGAAGATCACTGATTGAAGAATCATGGTTAAGTGTATCAATAAGAAGAGCCATGTATTTACTCATGTCTACGTTGATATACCAAGGCTTAGAAAGAAGCTCTGCTGGCTGGTAAACAAGGTTAGTAGTAAGAATCTTATCGATAATACCTTTTTCGTAAGCTTCATCGAACTTATCAAAGCCGTTAGTGAAAAGACCAAATGTAGTTGCACAGAATACTCTGCTTGCACCTCTCTTCTTCAACTCAGAAGCAACATCTATCATACTTTCACCAGAAGATATCATATCGTCGATAATGATAACATCCTTGCCCTCTACGTTAGTACCAAGGAATTCGTGGGCAACGATAGGGTTACGTCCGTTAACAATCTTAGTATAATCTCTTCTCTTATAGAACATACCCATATCAAGACCAAGTACATTGGCAAAGTATACAGCACGTCCCATACCACCCTCATCAGGGCTTATTACCATCATATGTTCGCTGTCGATATGAAGATCATCTACGCCAAGTAAAAGGTACTTAATAAACTGATATGTGCATGATACAGACTCGAATCCCTTAAGTGGAATAGAGTTGTGTACTCGTGGATCATGTGCATCAAAAGTGATGATATTCTCAACACCCATAGCTGTAAGCTCCTGAAGCATAAGAGAACAGTCAAGGGATTCTCTTCCAGATCTCTTATGCTGTCTGCTTTCATAAAGGAATGGCATAATAACATTGATTCTTCTTGCTTTTCCGCCGGCTGCAGCGATTACTCTTTTAAGATCTGCGTAGTGGTCATCAGGTGACATATGGTTAGTGTTACCGCAAAGTGAATATTCGATGCTGTAGTTACATACATCTACCATAATATATAAGTCATAACCACGGACAGAATCGTTAAGGACGCCTTTACCTTCACCTGAACCGAATCTAGGTGTGCTGGCACTTACAACATAGCTGTCTCTTTTATATCCGCTAAATGCAAGATTAGACTGATTCTCGTGTTCTCTTTGTTCTCTCCAGTTTACAAGGTATTCATCAACCTTTTCGCCCATAGCAGAGCAGCTCTTTAAAGGAATGATTCCGAGTGTTCCGTATGGAATTGTTGCAGTATGACGTTCGTCTCGTGGCATTGTATTATCCTCCATTGTATAGATAAAATATTTATTATATAAAGAATCTAATTCATACTTTCCAGTGAATTAAATTCTAAATACACATACATAATTAACTATAATCATAAATATTATAGAAGTCAATTATATTTGGCATTTTTTAAGATTATATTTGACATTTTTTAAAATTAATGTTTTCCTTTTGTAGCCTTTTGTACCCTTATATCTTCACAGAATAAGCGGAGTATTGTATATGCACTGATAAGTCTTGAGAATATACGTTCTGAATATGTATTCTCTAACTGGGGCATAGAAAGATTAGTTGATATAATAACACTCTTTCTTCTAAGTATTCTTTCGTTTATGACATAAAACAGCTTGGAAATGGTATAAGAGTTGTAGCTTTCTGTTCCAAGGTCATCAATTATAAGAAGATCACAGTCAATAAAGTAGCTGACATCCTGATATTCCACATCTTCGCCTTTGCTGAAGTCACTGTTTTCAAAGCATTTGAACAGCTCTATGGCAGTGAGGTATATAACGCTGTGATAGCTGTCTAGCAGTTCCTTGGCTATGCAGTTGGAAAGGAAAGTTTTTCCTACACCGGTTTCTCCTAATAATAAAAGGTTTGAAAAGTTAGTATCAAAAGTTTTTACAAAAGACTGGCATACATCAAATACCTTGTGAATATTATTGTATGGTGTGAGTCCTGTTGCAGAATCAATAGTTGTTTTGTCATACCAGTCAAAGGAAAATGTTGAAAAGTTTTCGTTGGCAGTGATGTTCTTTAGATTGGAATCATGATATATAAGGTCAATAGCTTTTTTCTTAAAGCATGAACATCTGGTGCCGTTGATATATCCTGTATCCTGACATTTTTTGCATGTATAAATATTGTCAAGATAATCAGATGGCTTGCCTATAGAAGCAAGGAGTACAGCTTTTTGTTTAATAAGGGACTGCAGGCGTTCATTGAACTCATCAGTATTCGTGTCAGATGAGTCATTTCCGATACGTTTGGCAGCTTCCTGCATAGAAAGGGAGATTATCTCATCTTCGATTGTCTGATATTGTGGACAAAGACTTGTTACTTCTTTGTAGCGCTCGTTCTGTATGGCTGCATTGTGTGTATGAATATCATCGTACATACGCATAACAGCTGCATATTGTGTGTTAGTAAGTGACATAACTACTCCTTTTCATATAATTAAATATATTGATAAGTTGAATCTGATAATATCGGTAAGCTGTAAAACATAAGCTATGCTGACAGGTTAATTGTTATTGCTAAGTAAAGAGTTGTACCAGTCATCAGATTTCTTATCACGCTGCTGGAAATTGTTGAATTTTGTTGAACCGGTTTTGGCAGAACTCTGATATCTGGTTTTGCTGTTGCTGCTTGCTGCATATGCTGCATCATCCTTTTTGATGTCTGCCATAGTTGTGATGTTTGAGCTTTTCCACTTTGAAAGAATAGTATCAGCATATTCAAAGCTTGGCTGGTGTATGGCTTTGATTGTTCTGTTGCAGGCCTCTATAATTATATCAGTGTCAAAGCAGTAAGTATCAGCCCACTTAGATATCATGGCACGTTCATGCTGTCCAGGATCTCTGTTAGAGATTCCGAAGGCTTTCATAATCTGGTAAACAGAGTCGGTATGGTTAGATACTTCTTCCTTTGCTTCTGTAACAGTATGTATACCTTTATCGGCCCACGCAAGAGCAACCTTTTCAATGTAGTTAATGCTTTTCTTGTTGTGTTCTACACAATATTCAAAAAGATAATCTATAAGTTCGATAGAAAAGTCAAGTGAATCATAAAAGTATACTATTGCATTGGTTTCTTTAATAGACAGTGGACGTCCAAGGTATGATTCTATAACATAAAGCAGCATAGAAAAGTTCTCATCGGAGTTAAGCTCGCTTATTTTTTCCGCAGAATATTGCATGCTGGAAGGTTCGACATGTTTTGGACCTTCTGATATGTTATATGAAGGTGCAGCAGGCACTGTTGGTGCTATAGCTGCTGAGGATGCCAGCTTGGCAGTTTCAGGAAATGTGGTATTGTTAAAATCAGCTTTAGTAGTGCTGGCGGCACTGTTGTCAGAGCTGAAGTCATTGATGGTTATGTTGGACAGGCTGTCGTTGTTACCGGCAAATGTTAATGATATGACATTGAGCTTGTCCCAGTATCTGAGTGCTCTCATAATATCGGCCTCAGTCTGGTTAAAGGTATCTGCAAGTAAAGAGATACTTATATTGGAATTGCCAGTGCTTATAAGGTGTAAAAGATAAAGATATACCTTTACGAATTCGCCATTGGCTTCAGGTACAAAGCTGCTTATAAATATATTGGAAATGGCTGTGTATCCATAATTGTTCTTTGTAGTTAATGTAAGATTGCCCATATGATATTAAAAGCTATAAATATAGCTTGTCTATCCTCCTGATGATTAATGATTGCTATGATGTAACATAATATTAAGCGGCAGATATTCTGCCAGTGCAGATTATATCATAGTGAAAATTAAATGAAAAGTGTGTTAAAAGCAGGTGGATATTGTTGTGGATATTGTGGATAATGTGGATAACTCGTGGACAAAGTGGTATAAATAATGTATTTTGCTGTATTTTTGACTTAAAGGTTGTTAACAAAAAAATCCACACTTTTATATTGTGTATAACAACATAAAAATGTGGATAATGTGGATAACTTTGTTGAAAAAATATTATACAGTGGAGAAATGCCTATTTTAACAGGTCTTCCCCGATTTTATAAACATCACCAGCCCCCATAGTTATCAACAGGTCACCGTTGATACAATTTTTTTTCAAAAAGTCTTCAATTTCTTCAAATGATTCGTAATAGTAACATTCTTTTCCTTCAGCTTTAATCAGACTGCAAAGATTAGCAGAACTTATTCCCAGATTATCTGTTTCGCGAGCAGGATATATTTTGGCAAGTACAACATTATCTGCAAGAGCAAGCGCTTTGGCAAAATCCGGCATAAGTGCTTTAGTTCTTGAATATGTGTGTGGCTGGAATACACACCATATTCTGTTGTGTGGATACATTTTTGCAGAATTAAGAGTTGCAGTTATCTCATCTGGATGATGTGCATAGTCATCTACAACTGTTATTCCGTTAAATACTCCCTTTTTCTGGAAACGTCTGTCAGTACCTGTGAAATTCACAAGACCTTTTAGAATAGCTTCCATGGATATACCAAGCTTAATACATGCAGCGATTGCAGAAAGCGAATTGTATACATTGTGTACGCCAGGAACAGAAAGCTTTATAGTTCCTGATGGTTTATTATTAATAAGAAGAGTGTAAGAACAGCGTCCATATTCATCATGATTTATATCGGCAGCACTGTACATTGACCTGGCTGGATCAGAACCGAAGGTGATAACCTCACAGTCTGTATCCTGGTAGAAGTATTCGTAATTATCAATATCTGTGTTGATAACTAAGGTTCCATCAGATGAAAGCTTTTCTGTAAAGAGCTTAAATGAATGACGTATATCATCAAGGTCTTTAAAGAAATCAAGGTGGTCAGCTTTAACGTTAAGTATAATGTTTAACGTAGGATTAAAAGAAAGGAAGCTGTTTGTGTATTCACATGCTTCTGTAACAAAAATGTCTGAACTTCCAACTCTTATGTTGCCGCCTATACTGTGTAATATACCACCAACAGATATAGTTGGGTCAGCGTTGGCGGCAAGAAGAATTTCAGTAATCATGGAAGTCGTTGTTGTTTTTCCATGTGTACCAGCTACATTGACAGCTGTGTGATAGTTCTTCATAATCTGACCAAGCAGTTCTGCTCTTGTCATAGTAGGAATACCAGCAGCAATAGCGGCTTTAAGTTCTTTGTTGTCAGGGTGGATAGCAGCAGTGTATACGACAAGGTCAATATCACCAGTGATATTGTCTGCTGACTGTGGATAAGATATAAGACATCCATCCTTTGCAAGTTCATCTGTAAGCTCTGATTCGTGTGCATCAGAACCTGAGACAGTGAAGTGCCTGTCAAGAAGAATCCTGGCAAGTCCACTCATGCTTATGCCTCCTATGCCTATGAAATGTACATGTATCGGATGATTAAAATCAATATTAAACATATGATATTCCTCTTTCTATAAATTATTGTTAATAAACTGATGATGACATGATGTCAGAACATAAAGCTTATGCAGGCTTGTATACATGTTCCAGAATCATATTACCTTATATTAATATTTAGTAAGATATTTAAAAGTCATCATAGAGATTATATGCCTAAAGCATATATTTTTCAAACATAAAACGCATAAAGTTATATATGCAGGGGGTACTATGGTTATGAGAAATAAGTGGCAGATGTTTAGCATGGACCGAAGCGTAGCGTAGACGTGGGAGTGCGTAGCACAGAACAATCCGTAGGTATCAAGGTTGGTGGCTTTTGAGCCCGACATCATATAATTGTAATAATAATGATGTGGAACGCATAAAATGTATACTGCATATAAGTGCTGTGTAAAATAAAGCGTAAAATTAACTGAAAATACATATGTTAAAATGTAACAATAAAAAGGTGAATAAATTGTATGAAAAATCACCAAAAAAAGACAAAATTATTTTTACTTAATCGGAATTATATGATATAATTTATACAACTTAAGATAGTAAATTAAACATCAGAGGTGGTAGCATGATTAAAAAAGAAATGATAGCTATGCTGTTAGCCGGTGGTCAGGGCAGTAGACTTGGAGTTTTAACAGCAAAAGTAGCAAAGCCTGCAGTTGCGTTTGGAGGAAAATACAGAATAATCGATTTTCCACTCAGCAATTGTATTAACTCAGGTATTGATACTGTTGGTGTACTGACACAGTATCAGCCATTAAGACTTAATTCCCACATAGGAATTGGTATTCCATGGGATCTTGATCGTAATGTGGGAGGTGTAACAGTTCTTCCTCCTTACGAGAAGAGTACAAGCAGTGAATGGTATACTGGAACTGCCAATGCCATTTATCAGAATCTTGAATATATGGAACAGTATCATCCAGAATATGTGCTTATTCTTTCAGGTGATCATATATATAAGATGGATTATAAGATAATGCTTGATTATCATAAGGCTAACAATGCTGATATTACAATAGCAGCTATGCCGGTACCTATTGAGGAAGCCAGCAGATTCGGAATCGTTGTTACGGATGAGGATAACAGAATAACTGAATTTGAAGAAAAGCCAGCAGAGCCTAAGAGTAATCTTGCATCTATGGGTATATACATATTTAAGTGGAGCGTGCTAAAGGAAGCACTTATAAAGCTTAAAGACCAGAATGAATGTGATTTTGGCAAGCATGTAATTCCATACTGCTTTAATAACAACAAGAGAATATTTGCATATGAATATAACAGTTACTGGAAAGATGTTGGAACATTAAGTTCATATTGGGAAGCTAATATGGAGCTTATAGATATAATTCCTGTATTTAATCTTTATGAAGAATTCTGGAAGATATATACAAGAACAGATACTATTCCACCTCAGTATGTTGCAGATAATACATTTATTGAAAAGAGTATAGTAGGCGATGGAACAGAAGTATATGGCAGAATCTATAATTCTGTTATAGGTTCAGGTGTAACCATAGAAGAAGGTGCCGTAGTAAGAGATTCCATCATTATGAATAATTCCGTTATTGGAAAGAATACAATAGTTAACAAGTCAATAATAGCAGAAGAAGTAGTTATAGGTGATAATGTAGAACTTGGTGTAGGCGAAGAAGCACCGAATGTCAAGTTCCCTAAGATATATAATTCTGGTCTTGTCACTATTGGGGAATGTTCGGTTATTCCTGATGGAGTTAAGATTGGAAAGAATACGGCGATATCTGGAGTTACATCAGCAGAGGATTATCCGGATGGCTTATTACCAAGCGGTGGAATCATAATTAAGGCAGGTGAAGTAGAATGAAAGCAATAGGTATAGTATTAGCAGGCGGTAACAACAGGATGATGCGTGAACTGACAAACAAGCGGGCTATTGCTTCCATGCCTGTTGCAGGAAGCTACAGGGCGATAGATTTCGCACTTAGCAACATGTCTAACTCACATATCCAGAAGGTTGCAGTTATAACACAGTATAATGCAAGATCACTTAACGAACACTTAAGTTCATCTAAGTGGTGGGATTTTGGTAGAAAGCAGGGTGGATTATATGTATTTACACCTACTATAACAGCAGAGAGCAGCAGTTGGTACAGAGGAACAGCAGATTCACTTTATCAGAATATAGATTTCCTTAAGTCAAGCCATGAGCCATATGTAGTTATTGCTTCTGGTGATGGTGTCTACAAGCTTGATTATAACAGGGTGCTTCAGTATCATATAGAGAAAAAGGCTGATGTTACCATGGTTGTAAAGAAGCTTGATAACAGAGCAGACATAGGAAGATATGGTGTTGTTGCACTTGCAGAGGATGGACGTATTACAGATATTGATGAGAAGCCTTTAGAAACGAATCTGTCAACTGTATCAACAGGTATATATGTAGTAAGAAGACGTCTTCTTATTGAATTACTTGAAAAGGCAGCAGAAGAAGACAGGTATGATTTTGTCAGGGATATACTTGTAAGATATAGAAACATTAAGAAGATATATGGTTACAAGCTTGATACATACTGGAACAACATATCATCTGTGGATTCATATTATAAGACTAATATGGATTTCTTAAAGAGAGATGTAAGAGATTATTTCTTTAAGCAGTATCCAGATATATATTCTAAGGTGGATGATCTTCCACCAGCTAAATATAATTATGGTGCCAATGTATCAAACAGTCTTATATCGTGTGGATGTATAGTTAATGGAGCAGTTGATAATTCAGTTCTGTTTAAGAAAATATACATAGGCAATAATGCTGTTGTTAAAAACTCAATTATCATGAATAATGCATATATAGGAGATAATGCATATATTGAGAACTGTATAGTTGAGAGTAACAGCACTATTAAAGCTAATTCACGATATGTCGGTGAGAATGGTATAAAGATTGTCATAGAAGACAGTCCATCATATTATTAAAGATTATAAATATATATTTAAGGTCTTAACCAGAGTAGAAAAAGGTTGTATAGAAGACAGATAGGGGTAACAAATGAATATTACAGATGTTAGAGTCAAGAAGATTGCAGGCAGTGGTAAACTGCGGGCTTATGTATCAATTACTTTTGATGACGAGTTTGTTATACATGACATAAGAGTGGTCGAGGGAGAAAAAGGCTTGTTTGTAGCTATGCCTAGTAAGCATCTTATTGAGGGAGGATTTAAGGATATAGCTCATCCTATCAATAAGCATGCCAGAGAAAATCTTCAAAGTGCAGTTTTGAAAGCATATTATGATGCTGATGAAGTAGAGGAATTATCAGAGAACGTAATTCGCTTTTGACACGCATATGATTAAATAAAAAAGATGTCATATTAATATTGCTTTATTAATACGGCATCTTTTTTATATAATATGATATTTTTAAAATTTTAGTATACATTATCTAGTAAAAGTGCTATTATACATGTATATAAATCATTTATCCTGTGTTATCCGGCATAAAACTAATATACGGATTGGGATGATTGTTTAATTAAGAGGAGGTATTAATATGGGGACAGTAGTAAGATTAGAACACTACACAAAGTCATTCAAGAAAGTAACAGTACTTGAGGATATAAATCTTACACTTGAAAGTGGCAAGGTTATAGGTCTTAAGGGAAAGAATGGTTCAGGTAAGACAATGCTTATGAGAGCGATAAGCGGTCTTATACTTCCAACATCAGGAAAGGTATTTATCAATGACAGGGAGCTTGGTAAGCAGATATCATTTCCACCAAGTATCGGACTTCTTATAGAGAATCCATCATTTATATCTAATTATACAGGTTTTAAGAATCTTAAGATTCTTGCTTCTATCCAGAACAGGATTAATGATGAGGAGATAAAGGAAGCTATAAGAAAAGTTGGACTTGATCCTGATGATACAAGAACATTCAAGAAGTATTCTTTAGGTATGAAACAGAGATTAGGTATAGCAGCAGCTATTATGGAAAAACCAGATATAGTTATACTTGATGAGCCTATCAATGCTCTTGATGAAGCAGGTGCAGGTCTTATAAAGGGCATACTTGATGAACTTAAGGCAAATGGCTCGCTTATAATTATAGCATGCCATGATACAGAGGAACTTAATTATCTGTCAGATGAGATATATGAGATTTATGAAGGACAGATTGTAAGCAAGAATGGGGAAAAGATAGAAGAAGCAGTGTAAGGATTGAAAAATACCTCTCTGTCATCCAACAAGATTATTGTAGGATGGCAGAGAGTTTTTTGCACACTATGCTTTATTTGGTTTATATTTTCTCCTGAATTCAGAAGGAGAGATGCCATTTACAATCTTAAATGTATCACCAAAGTAGTTAGAACTACAGAAACCGCATTCATCGGCAACATCTGACATGCTTAAGTCAGTCTCAATCAGATACCATTCAGCATGATTAATGCGGGTATTTCTTAAATATTCAGAGAAACCTATACCGTGGAATGCTTTGAATTTGCTTGAAAAATATGCAGGGTTAAGATTAAGAAATTCGGCAACATCATTTAGTGATATGTTGTTTTTGAAATTCTCAGCAATATATCTTGAGGCACTTATCATATCAGCATCTATTTTTTTATGTGAATGTGTTATATAATTTTTTTCATCTATGTTAGTTCTGTCAACTCTTATGAGCATTATAATCAGATATTGAAAAAGCTGACGGATACAGCAGTCTGAATAGTGGTCAATAATGTTATATTCAGAGATAATCTTGTCAAATAAAGAGTTGATATAAGATCTATGTGTTGGTTCTATATATAGTATATGTCCCCACAGATTTTTGTATGTCCAGTTTTTTCCAAGGATATCTTCAATAGTAGATATATAATCAGAAGAAAATTCTATGTATATGCGTTCGGATGAATTATCACCTATATAGCTTGTTCTGTGGATTGCATTAGCAGGGATAAATATAATATTTCCAGCGGAAAGCGTATAAAGCTTGTTGTCCAGGGAAATTGTACAATTACCATTAACGAGATAAAAAAGTTCATAATATGTATGACTGTGTGCAGAGTGCATGGAATAATGTGGTTCATGCATGCCACGTTCAATACGGAACCTTGAAATATTGTGTATCGTCTGTTTCATATGTTTATAATCCTTCTTTCTAATGAATATGATGCTGTATAAGAACTGCGTGAATTGTAAAATGTAAAGAAATGGAGCGTTCTGTATATAAGATAATATTTTGAGTTGAATAGTATGTTTAATATATAATTAATACACATATAAAATATGTGCAAAATAACCAAAAAATAAATAAATATTTATTAATATTGTAACAATATGTATTTTAACACTAAAAATACATGTAATCAATAAGGGAAATATAAAAATATAAGTTGTTACTAATTCGATAATGGGATATAGTAGTAGTCAATCTAGCGGAATGATCCGTAATATTTCAGGAGGTATTTTATGAAGATTGGCAGAAAAGCTAAAAAGCTTTTAGCAGTTGTTCTTACATTCGTTTTAGCGATTGGAACATTCCAGTTTGCACCTGGTGTAAGAACTATAGCAAAAGCAGCGGGGGCACCAGAAGCTGGCAAGAGTTATGTACTGGATTTTACAAAATTATATAGTACAAAGACACAGCTTAATGGTTATACATCTGATGATGGTGTATTTAAGGTAATATCAGAAGCTGATAAAGCATATTGGCATGATGGACAGCATGGTGCAGCAGTTTATAATGGAGACAAGATTGAAGTTAAGGTTGCAGGAAGTGCAGAGATTGCATTAACTTTATGTAAGTATGGCAGTGGAACTGCATTTAAGGTTACAGATGCTTCTGGTAAGGAAGTTGGTTCAACATCAGGTAAGTCAGATGCAGATGCAGGATCACAGAGCATATCTTATAACGGAGATGCTACAACACTTACAATAACATGTGAAGCATCAGGTGAGGCATATCTTCACTCAGTAATGGTAAATAATTTTGCTAAATCAGATAAAGTTGAAAGCTTTACTTTAATGCTTGATGACATTGCTAAAGAAGATGTTGTTGCTACAGGTGATTACAAGTATGGTGATAGCACACTTACATTAGTAGGTCAGGGAGAAACACAGTATACAGTAAAACCAGGAAAGACAGTAACAGTTGACGGAAAAGAATATAATAGCTATACAGCAGGTAAAAGACATGCAGATAGTAACAATATTCCTACTATTCCTGGACAGGGAGATGGTACATTAACTATCTTCACTCCAGCAGCTAAAGGTACAATGACAGTATACTTTAGTTCAACATCATTCTTAAGAATCCATGATTATAATACAGCAGATGGTTCTAAGAATGGATATACAGATACAGAAACAAGTATTAATTCATATACATTTGCAGTAATACCAGGACATACATATGTAATGTCTACAACAGGAAAGACTAATAACATGTTTTATGCAGGTTATAAGTATATTGTAGATAAGGAAGTAAGCGTTCCAGTTAAGTTTGAGAATGTAGATGCTAAATTAACAGATTCATTAGAGATAAGCGTTGTAGATGCTAATCTTGGTGGTAACGCTATCAAGTTAAAGGATGGAGCAAATGCAGACCTTCTTGAAGGACATGAATATAAGTTAAGTACTAATGATGGTGGTGTAAGAGCTGCTGTTGGTGACAGCGATACATTTACAGCTACAGGCGAAGCAATAGTTGTTTCTCTTTATGATGTACCAGATGTAACTGTAGAAGGTAAGATTACAGGCACTCCAGAAGGAACAGTTACTGAACTTTCACTTACAAATATGGTTAACGGACGTTCATATAAGGCTACTGTATCAGGAGATTCTTATACATGTACATTAAAGCCAGGTGAATACAATACAAGTGTTGTAACAACTAATGGTGGTGTAACACATGATAGAGTTTCAGTTAAGACTGAAGGAACAACAGTTAATGAAGTATATGTAGAACTTCCAGCTAAGGAGGCAGAACCAGTAGCTTTTAAGAGCGAGCTTAATGTTCCTGGTGATTATGCTACATTAAATGAAGCTTCAGATGCAATTCTTAGAATGCAGGACAGACCAGAAGGGGAAGCAGGCAGAGTTACTATTAATCTTAAAGCAGATATATTCGAGCAGACAGTTATGGCAGCTCCATATGTAACACTTAAAGGTAATAACCATACTATTTCATGGTACTATGGTGTTGGTACATATTATTATTCAGTAGATCCTGTTACAGGTCTTTACAATGAAGTACTTGCAAGAGATAAGTATTCATATGTAGAAGGTAACGGAAGTCTCTGGGGTGGTGTATTCATCGTAAGAGGTGATAACTTCATCGCAGAAGATACAACATTTAAGAATACTTATAACTATGAATTAACAGAAGCAGAGAAGACAGATATTGCAGGTACAACATTATCAGTAGACAGACTTGCAAAGGGTGCTGATGTTACAGCATATGTTTATAAGGAAAGATCAAATGCTTTCTATATTGAAGCAGATAATATTGAGTGTTATAACTGTAAGATTCTTTCTTCACAGGATACACTTGGAAGAAATGGTTCTAAGAACAATAACTATCATACATATTTCAACAATTGTGTGATTGGTGGTAATGTAGATTATATTTGTGGTGAATTCTCAGCAGTATTTGATAACTGTGAATTACAGTGGAAGACATATAAGGATGATGAAAAGGATGCTGCTAAAAACAATGCAAAGCTTGGTTATATCACAGCAGCTAAGACAAGTCCATATGTATTCAGAAACTGTAAAGTGACAACAGATGGCGTAAGCACTGGTACAGTATCAGGATATTATGGTAGAACATGGGGCGCAGGCTCTAATGCTACATTTATTGGTACACAGACTAATGGTTATGTGTTAGAAGATGGATGGGGTGAGATGAGCACAGGAGATGGAACATCAGCTATCTTCAAGGAATATAATAATGTTTCAGGAGAAAATGCTTTTGTAACTAAAGGACAGTTCAGCAAGGCTGAAAATCAGTCAGCTGAGGCAGTTGCAGATTATATGGAATCAGCTAATGTTTCAGCAGTTAATACAGTACTTGGATGGATTCCTGCTCATTATGCATATGATGTTAAGCCAGTAGAGATAGTTACTCCAACAGAAAGTGGAATAGCAGCCGTTGAGGTATCAAAGGAAGCTAAATTCGTAGATGAGTCAGGCAAGGGCGTAGCTACAGGTTCTGTTACAGCAATAGAAAAGGCTGCAAGTGAGGAACAGGTAGCAGCAGTTAAGGAAGCAGTTGCTAATGCAGAGGATATAAAGCTTACAGACAAGGCACAGATCATTGATATTTCTTTAAGCAATAAAGATGGTAGTGTTGTTAAGCTTTCTAATGGTACACTTAAGATAAGTCTTAAGAAGAATGCAGATATTGATTATACTAAGTATGCAGTAGTTGTTTATCATCTTAAGGATGATAATACACTTGAAAAACTTGATGTAACAGTATCTGATGATGCTATATCATTCGTAACAGGTGGATTAAGCCCATTTGTTATTGATTATGTGGAAGTTGAGTCAGCATCTGGAGCTGATACAACGATTACAGAAGATACAACAGTTACAGCACCTACAACAGGAGATGCAGCTCCAGTTGCTATCTACTTATTACTTGCAGTTATGGCTATAATGATGGCTTGTACAGTAGCAGGAAAGAAACGCATAAGATAATATAATATGAGATTTCATAAAGTTAAATTTGTTTAAAGTTGTAAAATAAAAAGATTGCAGTCATAATAGTTAGGAACACGCTAACTGTTATGATTGCAGTTTTTTTATATTGCATAAATAGTTAAAAATAATATAAATACTTCCTTTTTTGACGGATATCATTTATATTATGATGGTGGATTAAAGTGTCAGAGGATTGTACGAATTGCATAGCAATGCGGCAATTAAAGTTTAATGATAAGATAAACAGAACAGGGAGAATAAATTTATGTATATAGTAGCAGGCTTAGGAAACCCGGGAACACAGTATGCAGGGACAAGACATAATGCGGGTTTTTCATGCATAGATGAACTTGCAGACAAGTATAATATTAGTGTTGATACAGCAAAGCATAAAGGACTTATAGGAAAAGGTGTTATAGAAGGGGAAAAGGTTCTGCTTGTAAAGCCTATGACATATATGAACAATTCAGGTGAATGTATAAGAGAGGTTATGGATTATTATAAGGCTGATATTGATGACCTGATAGTTATATTTGATGATATAAGCTTAGAGCCTGGAAGGTTAAGATTACGTCCAAAGGGAAGTGCTGGCGGACATAACGGAATAAAGAGCATAATAGCTCATCTTGGCAGTGATAAATTCAAAAGAATAAAGTATGGTGTAGGAGACAAGCCAAAGGGATGGGATCTTGCAGACTGGGTTCTTGGAAAGTTTCCAGCTGAATTATATCCTGCACTCAGAGAAGGAAATAAAAGAGCCTGTGAAGCAGTTGAATGCATAATAAGCGAAGGCATTGAAAGTGGTATGAATAAATTTAACGGATAATCCCACGATATGCGAATATTGGGGAGAATTGTGGGAGTGCGTAGCACGGAACAATTCGTAGGTATCAAAGTCGGGAGCTTTTGATCCCGACATCTTTATATCAGACAGATTTAATTAGGAGGATGGTTTTGAACACATTTTTTAAGCCTGTATGTGATACAGCAGCAATAGAGCAACTTAATAAAGAATTATCAGTGGATGGTGGAAAAACAGCACTTATAAGTGGCTGTATTGATACGCAGAAGGTGCATATAGCAAGTGCTATAGGACAGGATTATCGTTTTATGCTTGTTATAACAAGTGATGAAGCCAAGGCAAGAAATATGTGTGATGATGCAGCATTTTTTAATGGCGATGCATTGTATTATCCAGCTAAGGACGCAATATTCTATAGTGCAGATGTTACAGGCAATCAGATAACAGGACAAAGATTAAGCTGTATAAGCAGAATCATAGAACATATAAAAGCGGCAGAACACGTAGAAGTATCGGACAAAGACAGCAGTAAACAGGAAGCGGATAAACGTAATGGAGAAGCTGGAAGCATCAGAGCTGACTCGGGTAGTCTGCTGACAGTAGTAACTACCATTGATGGAGTATCAGACAGACTGATTCCTCTGAAAAGATATATGGATTCAATAATAACGATTGATAGCACAAGCAGTATTGATACAGAGGAACTTGCAAAGAAAATGGTATCCATGGGTTTTGTAAGAACAGCAATGGTAGAGGGCAAAGGTCAGTTTTCAATAAGAGGTGGCATCATAGATATATTTTCATATACAGATGAGGCGCCAGTAAGAATAGAGCTGTGGGATACAGAAGTTGATTCCATAAGAATGTTTGATGCAGAAAGCCAGAGGTCGATAGAAAAGCTGAAATCATATCATATATTTCCAGCTACAGAGTATCTTTTCACAGCGGAAGAAAAGCAGGCTGGACTTGATAAGATAAGAAAAGAAAGAGATAAGCAGCTTCAGTGCTTTGATTATGATAAACGAAGGCGTACACAGGAGCAGATAGAGGCTGGCAACAATATTAATAAGATTGTTGGGGACATAGAAAGAACAGGCAGTTATGATAAGTTTCTGGATACAATAATTAAAGACACAGTAGGCTTAACAGAGTATTTTCCTAAGGAAAGTACTCTTGTTGTGCTGGATGAACCTAACAGACTTAAGGAATGTAACGAGCTTACATTATATGAATATGGTGAAAGCATGAAAAACAGGCTTGCAGCAGGCTATGTCCTTCCAAGCCAGACACATAAGATAAAGACTCTTTGTGAGATAACAGGTGATATTAGAGAATATAAAAAGCTTATACTTACAACTCTTGATTATAAACCGGAAGGTTTTGAAATAAACTATAAGATGCATGTTGAGGCAAGAAGTATAAGCTCTTATAACAACAGCTTTGAGTACCTGTCAAAGGATCTTATGAAGTACAAGAAGAGTGGCTATACAACGGTGCTTGTATGCAGTTCTAGGACAAGGGCACAAAGAATAGCTGACGATCTTGGGAAACTTGATATACCAGCATTTTACAGTGAGGATTTTAGTAAGGATTATGGAAAAGGACTTATTATAGTTACATATGGAAGTCTTCATAAGGGTTTCGAGTATCCAGTTCTTTCGTTTGTTGTTATAGCAGAAAATGATATATTTACGTCCAAAAGAATAAAAAAGCTTAAAAAGAAAAAACATGATGGCAAAAATATAGCAAGCTTTAACGAACTGAATATAGGTGATTATGTTATACATGAGAATCACGGGCTTGGTGTATACAAAGGAATAGAAAAGATAAAGGTAGATGGAGTAGAGAAGGATTATATAAAGATAACTTATGCGGATGATGGTAATCTTTATGTTCTTGCTACTCAGCTTGACAGACTCCAGAAGTATGCAGATCAGGATGTAGAAAAGAAACCTAAGCTTAATAATCTTGGAGGTAAGGAGTGGAGCAAAACTAAAGCGAAGGTTCATGGGGCGGTTGAAGTTGTAGCTAAGGAACTTGTAAGACTGTATGCGATAAGACAGAAGGCAGAAGGATACAGGTTTTCAAAGGATACGGTATGGCAGCAGGAGTTTGAGGAAATGTTTCCGTATGAAGAAACTGACGACCAGCTTAACGCCATACAGGATACTAAAAACGATATGGAAAGTGGTCGTGTTATGGACCGCCTTATATGTGGAGATGTTGGATATGGTAAGACAGAGGTTGCCATAAGGGCAGCTTTTAAGGCGATACAGGATGGAAAGCAGGTGGCTTATCTTGTGCCGACAACAGTACTTGCAAGCCAGCATTATTCAACATTTGCAGAGAGAATGAAAGGCTTTCCGGTAAATGTAGGACAGTTGTCAAGCTTCAGGACGTCAGCACAGAATAAAAAGACTATTGAAGAACTTAAAAGCGGAATGATAGATGTGGTTATAGGAACACATAGAATTCTGTCAAAGGACGTTAAGTTTAAGGACCTTGGACTGCTTATCATCGATGAGGAACAAAGATTTGGTGTTACACATAAGGAGAAAATCAAGGAACTGAAGAATAACATAGATGTTCTTACTTTAAGTGCAACGCCTATTCCAAGAACACTGCATATGAGTCTTGTTGGAATAAGAGATATGAGTGTGCTGGAAGAACCACCAGTTGACAGACATCCTATACAGACATTTGTAACAGAGCATAATGACGAGATGATACGTGAGGCAATAACAAGGGAGCTTGCCAGAAATGGACAGGTGTATTATGTATACAACAAAGTGCGTAATATAGAAGAAAGAGCCGAATATATACAGAATCTTGTTCCGGATGCTGTAGTAGAATATGCTCATGGACAGATGGATAAAAGGCAGCTTGAAAAGATTATGTATCAGTTTGTTAATGGTGAGATAGATGTACTTGTATCAACAACCATTATCGAGACAGGTATGGATATTCCAAACTGTAACACTATGGTTATAGAAAATGCAGATCAGTTCGGACTTTCACAGTTATATCAGCTAAGAGGAAGAGTTGGACGAAGTACAAGAACTTCGTATGCATTTCTTATGTATAAAAGAGACAAGATGATATCTGAAGTGGCAGAAAAAAGACTTAGTGCCATAAAGGAATTCTCAGATCTTGGTTCTGGTTTTAAGATAGCTATGAAGGATCTTGAGATAAGAGGTGCGGGTAATGTGCTTGGTAAGAGCCAGCATGGTCATATGGCTGCGGTTGGATATGACCTGTACTGTAAAATGCTTAACCAGGCGGTGAATACTCTTAAGGGCGTGAAGAATGAGTATGAGTTTGAAACGACAGTTGATATGGAAGTAGATGCGTATATTCCAGCAACTTATATAAGAAGCGAATATCAGAAACTTGATATATATAAAAGAATCGCTGCACTTGAAACAAGAGAAGAGCTGTCAGATATGAAAGACGAGCTTATGGATAGATATGGAAGTGTGCCATCAAGTGCTTCTAATCTGCTTATGATTGCACTTATCAAGATGAAAGCACATAAGATAGGGATTATGGATATAAAAGGTGCTACACAGCATAATCCATCGGGTGGTGCCTCTAACTGGCGTACGGTTATGACTATATATCCTAAAGCAGATATTAACTCGGATAATATACCAAAGCTTGTAGATTCATTTGGTGGTGCGCTGGAGTTTAAGCTTAAAGGTACACCTGAATTCGTATGGACAGTCACTAAAAGAAAGTTTACAAGTGCAAGTGAGTATCTTGAGGGTATGCTTGATATGATGGATATTATGCAGGATGCGCTTGAAATATAAAAATTGTGGTAAAGGTATTTACAAATTAAATAATAGTGTTATAATAGACAACAGTTTAGCACTTTAAAGTGTAACGCTTTAAAGCGAATTGCATTAATCGTGGATCAATTTAAAGTTATCTGCGAACATTTAAGGAAGAAGAGGTAATCAGGTTATGGAACAGAAGGGTGAGTTAGTATCATACAGACCAGATATCAAAGTTGTAGATTGTACACTTAGGGATGGAGGACTTGTTAATAATTTTGAGTTTAGTGAGGATTTCGTGCGTGACCTGTATAAGGCCAATGTGGCAGCAGGTGTTGACTATATGGAATTCGGTTACAAGGCATCAAAGGAAGTCTTTAACGTGGATGATTATGGCAAGTGGAAGTTCTGCGATGAGAAGGATATCAGGGAAATAGTTGGTGATAACAATACTGACTTAAAGATTTCTGTTATGGCTGATGTTGGTAGAACTGATTTTAAAAAGGATATCATACCTAAGTCTGAAAGTGTTATAGATATGATAAGGGTAGCTACATATATTAATACTATTCCGGCAGCTATTGAGATGATTAATTACTGTGCAGATATGGGCTATGAGGTGACTATCAATATTATGGCTATATCTACAGCAAGTGAGAATGAGTTAGATCTTGCGTTAGAGCTTCTTGCAGCACAGAGCAAGGCAAGTGTGATATATCTTGTTGACAGCTATGGTTCACTTTATCCAGAGCAGATAAGAAGACTTGCGGATAAGTACCTTAAGGTAGCTGAAAAGTATGGAAAGAGCGTAGGTATCCATGCACATAACAACCAGCAGCTTGCATTTGCCAATACAATAGAAGCATGTACTATTGGTGTAAGCTATCTTGATGTTACAATGAGTGGCATGGGAAGAGGCGCCGGTAACTGCTATTCAGAGCTTCTTATGGGCTTCTTAAGAAATCCTAAGTATAGAATATCACCAGTACTTAAGTTTGTTGAGAAGCATATGGTACCGCTTAAGAAGGCTGGAGTCGTATGGGGATGTGATGTACAGTATATGATAACTGGAAATGCTAACCAGCATCCAAGAACTGCTATTGCATTTACAGCAGATGGAAGAACAGATTATGATAACTTCTATACACAGATTACAAGCTATGAATAATCGCGTGTTCAGGTATGTGAAACATCCCTGAATACGCACGGAAAAAACAGATAAAAAGCATCTGTACCGCACAAATATATAAAAAATACATTTATATAATGATTAGATAGACAAAATTTATTGACTTATAGAAAATGTGGGTATAAAATATCCGTAATTTAATTAATCGATGGGATTCATTATAATGAACACAAAAGGGTGTGTTATGCCAAGGGGTTAGTGGACTGGCGTATATGCTGACTGTACTGCATGTGAATTATGCAGGATAGAATTGTCTGCGGCAGTTATTATAGAAAGCTCCTGACAGTAGGTGAGTAAACTGTCGAACACGAAAGGAAGTAGAATTATGGCAAAGAAAGATATTGATTGGTCTAATTTAGGGTTTGGCTATGTAAAGACTGATAAGAGATTCGTAGCTAATTATAAGGATGGAGCATGGGATAACGGTGTTATCACAGATGATGACAAAGTCGTTATCAGCGAATGTGCTGGTGTATTACAGTATTCACAGTCATGTTTTGAAGGTATGAAGGCATACACAACAGAGAATGGTCACACAGTTATTTTCAGACCAGATATGAACGCAAGCAGAATGGCAGATTCTTGTAGAAGACTTGAGATGCCAGTATTCCCAGAAGATAAGTTTGTAGAAGCTATTGCTGAAACTGTAAGAGCTAATGAGGACTGGGTACCACCTTATGGTTCAGGTGCATCACTTTATATCCGCCCATATATGTTCGGAAGCAATCCAGTTATAGGTGTTAAGCCTGCTGATGAATATCAGTTCAGAGTATTTACAACACCTGTTGGACCATACTTTAAGGGCGGCGCTAAGCCACTTACAATCAAGGTTTCAGATTTTGATAGAGCAGCACCACACGGAACAGGTCATATCAAGGCTGGTCTTAACTATGCTATGAGTCTTCACGCAATCGTTACAGCTCATGCAGAAGGATATGCTGAGAATATGTATCTTGACCCAGCTACAAGAACTAAGGTTGAAGAGACAGGTGGAGCTAACTTCCTCTTTGTTACTAAGGATGGAAAGGTTGTAACTCCTAAGTCAGATAGTATTTTACCATCTATCACAAGACGTTCATTAGTACATGTTGCTAAGGAATACCTTGGACTTGAAGTTGAAGAAAGAGAAGTTCTCTTTGATGAGGTTAAGGATTTCGCTGAGTGTGGTCTTTGCGGTACAGCAGCAGTTATCTCTCCAGTAGGAAAGATTGTTGATCACGGCAAGGAAATCTGCTTACCAAGCGGTATGGATGAGATGGGACCAGTAACTAAGAAGTTATATGAAACACTCACAGGTATCCAGATGGGTAGAATCGAAGCTCCTAAGGGCTGGATTTACACAGTAGACTAATATTGCTGATGGTTAACAGGCTTGTTAGAAGCTTAGCTAACTGGTTTATAGATGTTTATTACAGCTGATAATGTAATTATTATATTCGGTCAGAATGTTAAAAGTACGTTCTGACCGAATTTTTGTGTGATAAATGTATGATTAGTGATGGGGTCAAAGGCATATTCTGCAGCTCTTTAATATAAGTTGTGCAGAATAGTTGTGCAATTAACACTTACACCATAAAATGAAAATATAGATGGAGTAAACATATGTTGTTTAGTAGTAAAGATTTAAGGAAGCTTATAATTCCGCTTATGTTTGAACAGCTGCTTGCTGTTCTTGTAGGACTTGTGGATACACTTATGGTATCCCAGTCGGGAGAAGCGGCAGTTGCAGGAGTTGCACTTGTTGATAATATCAACAGGCTTATCATACAGGTTATGGCAGCACTTGCGACAGGTGGCGCTGTTGTCTGCAGTCAGTATATAGGTAAAGGCAGGGATGATGAATCAAGAAAGTCAGGAGCGCAGCTTGAGACCGTTTTGTTAGTATTTTCAGTTATAATGACTGCATTTTCAGTTTCATTTACAAGACCATTACTTAAGGTGATATTCGGAACTGTTGAAGATTCGGTTATGGATTGTGCTGTGTTATATTTTGTTATAACAGCCCTTTCATATCCTTTCCTTGGAATGTACAATGCAGGAGCTGCAATATTCAGAAGTGTAGGCAACAGTAAGGTAAGCATGAATATAAGCATACTTATGAATGTGATAAATGTAGCTGGAAATGCGTTGTTTGTATTCGTATTTAAGTGGAGCGTAGCTGGTGTTGCACTGTCAACAGCACTTAGCCGTGTTGCAGCTGGAATAGTTATGACAGTACTTGTATGCGGAAAGACTAATCCGATAAGAATAGATCATATAAAATATTTTGTTCCAGACTGGATGTATATAAAGAAGATTCTGACAATAGGTATTCCATCAGGCATAGAAAATGGTATGTTCCAGATAGGAAAGCTTATGGTTGTAAGCATGGTTGCTACGTTTGGTACGGCGGCTACAGCAGCGAATTCAGTGGGTTATACAGTTATAGATTTTGCAAATATTCCGGCTTCATCTATGGGACTGGCGCTTATCACAGTTGTTGGGCAATGTATAGGAGCTGGCAAGAAGGATCAGGCAAAGATGTATACAAAGAAAGTTCTCTGGTGGTCATATCTTGGCGACTGGGCATGCAACATACCGCTTTTCTTTGCAGCAGGATTTATAGCCTCATGGTTTCATCTTTCACCAGAAGCAACACATATTACTGTTACTATATTAAGATGTTTTAATGTTGTATCACTTTTTATATGGCCGCTGTCATTTACATTGTCGAATCCTTTAAGGGCTTCGGGAGATGTAAAGTATACTATGATTGTGAGTATAGTATCGATGTGGCTTTTCCGTGTCGGCAGCAGCTATATATTCGGAGTTGTACTTGGACTTGGTGTGCTTGGTGTATGGATAGGAATGTTCGTAGATTGGGCTGCGAGGTCATTATGTTTTGTCATAAGATTTGTGAGTGGCAAGTGGCTTGAGAGAGGGTCATTGGCATAATTGAATTAAAAATCTTATAATAACATCGGACGATGTAAGGAAAGGCAAGGTGGTTAAAGTGGAAATGTGGAGTGCGATGAAAGAATTCAGGGAAGGCGGCAGGCTTGAAGGCAAAGACCAGGCAATGTTAGAGAATATAAAGGCACTTATGAGAAAACTGAACCAGTCAGAAGAGGAAGCTATGGATACACTTGATATAGGCGAGGAGGATAGGGAAAGGTATCATAAGATGCTTAATGCCTAAAGATAATAATAGGGGTTTATTATAATGAATGGTGCTATCTCTTAAGAATAAGATATAGCAAAGACAGGGAAGAATCTAAGAATAAGTTGATAGCAATGCTGGAAGTGCTGCTGTCGAGTACAAAGAAGAAAGAAAAAATGCAGCAGCTAGAAGGCTATGGACTGAAAATGACAACAGAACTGGAAGGGTGTGTGAGTGATATGTGTAATATAAGTGAGGCTATATTAGAACGAGCTCTGGAAGAGGGGCTAGAGAAAGGAATAGAGCAAGGATTAGAGAAAGGAATAGAGCAAGGAATAGAGCAAGGATTAGAGCAAGGTCTAGAACAAGGAATAGAGAAAGGAATAGAACAAGGAATAGAGAAGAATCAGTTAGATAATATAGTAAAGCTGATGAAAAAACTAAGCCTGACAGAAGAAGAGGCAATGGACATGTTGGATATAGCTAAGGAGAATAGGATAAGGTATCATGATATACTTAAGAAATAAGAGCAGATAGGAAGAATATATCTTAAGGTGCGACAGGACAGTAATAACAGTAAGGATTGAATATAATATTTATGAAGCGTGTGTATGAATAATGACATACGCTTTATTTAATACTTTTTATATTGATTTTGTATAAGATAAATAAATTAAAACTGTGAATTGTGCTGAAAATATTTAAAGTGCATAAAAGAGTAAGCATAAACGATTTTTCGACTTTCAATCCTTACATCATATAATTACAAAATTAAATATGTTATTATAAAAGCTCTTAAATCATGGTGTACCGGTATACAACAAAAATTTAAGAGCTTTTTTATATTATTTTCATCAGTTTTGTACAAAATATCCAAAATAAAACTAGCGATACCGCCGAAAATGTGGAAAATACCCAAATAATCATTGATTTTTGTGGACAAAAATGAGATACTAGATGCAAAGTTCGGTTGAGGTGACTTCGCCGGATACAACGGGTACACCGTAATATATTAGGAGGTAAGTTATGAAGAGACAGACAAAACGCAGAATAATGGCGTTAGTTATGGCTGCTTTGATGGTAGTTGGATTGATTCCTACTGGATTCGCAGCTAAGGCAGTTTCAGCAGCTAATAATGTGTATACATTTGATGCATCGGCAGAAACAGCTATAACAACAGCTGAAAAGAAAACAGCGATAGCATCAGGTAAGTATGGTACAGAAGGATACTTTACATTATCAGGAACAGTAACAAGAGGAAACAGTGATACATTTTCAGCAGAACTTGCAAAGGGAGCTGATGACAAAGAAGAAGGAGCACTTACATTTACAGTAACAGGAACAGCGGATGTTGTAGTTACAGCAACAAGTACAGGCAGTTCTAATACATCAGATCTTGCATTAGTAGATGCATCAGGCAATAAGATTGATGGAATAAAGGCTGTAACAGGAACAAAGCCAGTAACAGAGATTAAATATACAAATCTTGCAGCAGGTACATATTCAATCATAGCACCAAAGGATGGAGAGAATAACAGAGGCGTAAGAGTTCTTAGTGCAGTAGTTACAGAAATTGCAGCATCAGTAGTTACATCAGATTATACATTTGATGCATCAGCAGAAACAGCTATAACAACAGCTGAAAAGAAGACAGCGATAGCATCAGGTAAGTATGGTACAGAAGGATACTTTACATTATCAGGAACAGTAACAAGAGGAAACAGTGATACATTTTCAGCAGAACTTGCAAAGGGAGCTGATGACAAAGAAGAAGGAGCACTTACATTTACAGTAACAGGAACAGCGGATGTTGTAGTTACAGCAACAAGTACAGGCAGTTCTAATACATCAGATCTTGCATTAGTAGATGCATCAGGCAATAAGATTGATGGAATAAAGGCTGTAACAGGAACAAAGCCAGTAACAGAGATTAAGTACACTAATCTTGCAGCAGGTACATATTCAATCATAACACCAAAGGATGGAGAGAATAACAGAGGTGTAAGAATCCTAAAAGCGGTTGCTACTCAGACATCAGGTGGAGAAAGACCAGCAAGAGCTGACTGGAGCGGAGTAGCTGCACCAGTACTTGGTGATGTGACATCAAAGGATGGTAAGATAACAGTTCCATTTACAATGGTTATTGGTTATGATGGTGCTGATAATGTTGTAGTTACTATGACAGACGAAGCAGGTAAGGAAGTAGCTTCAGAAAGTTATGCAAAGGATACAACAGGAGCAAGTGTTACATTTACTCCAAGTGCATCAGGTAAATATACATTCTCAATCAAGGCAGTTCGTGATGGCGAAGCAGACAAGACAGGAGCAGAAACAAAGACAGCAGATTTTGTACTTCCATTAGCAACATCTGCTATAGGCAGTATTTACAACAAAGGTAACGGAAGTGTTGCTGTAGAATGGTCAGCAGTTAAAGAAGCTACATCATATGCTGTTGAATATTCAAATGATGGCAAAAACTGGGCATCATTAGATGCAGCAGATAAGACAGAGGCTACTATAAAGGGACTTACAGTAGGTTCTGAATATTCAGTAAGAGTAGTTGCTAAGAGAGGTGAAGACTCAACAACATCTAAGGAAGCAACAATCAAGGTAACAAAAGAAGCACAGCAGAAGTGGGGACAGATTACTTATGGTAACGGCGCAAGCTCATCTAAGGACAGCTTCACAGGTTCTGCTAATGAAGGCAAGGTAACAATCAAGAGTGCAAGTGGTAAGTTAGTACCAGCTTCTTTTGATGGAGTGTCATTCTATTATACAGAAGTTCCTGCATCACAGAACTTCACATTAAGAGCTAAGGTAACAGTTGATTCTTGGACATTATCAAACGGACAGGAAGGCTTCGGTCTTATGGCAGCTGATAAGTTAGGTGGTTCAGGATGGAACAACTCTTATATGGCAGTAGCTTCTAAGACAGAATATTACTGGAATGAAGAAGCAAAAGAAGTAACAACTGATAGTTCAGCAACAAAGGTATCTCAGAAGATTGGTCTTGCATCACAGGAAAAGACAGGTGTGACAAAGGACAACATTGCTGCTATTGAAGCTAATGATACAGCAACTGTTCAGGCGAACTTTAAGTCAACATCTTATCCACTTGAGCAGAGATATCCAGAAGCTAAGAATATAATAGGTAACTCTACTAATACACCAGCAGATGCTGGAGATATAACAGAGATGTACCTTACAATCCAGAAGAATAATACAGGTTACTTTGTAACTTATGAGTCAGCAGATGGTTCATATTCAACAACAAAGAAGTATTATGATACTGAGGCACTTGAAAGAATCGATTCTGATTATGTATATGCAGGTTTCTTTGCATCAAGAAATGCAACAGCAACATTCTCAGATATAACATTTACAACAATTGATCCTAAGGAAGATGCACCAGCAGAAGAAAGACCTATTGAAAAGGTGGCAGTTAACACATATGTACAGTCTGCTACAGCAACAGGTAGTGCTGATTATGAATTCTTATTCTCAGCTAACTGCGATGGTACATTATCAATCGAGGATGCTAATGGAGAAGTTATTGTTTCTGATGTAGAAGTAAAGGCAGATACACTTGTTAAGCCAGCTAGTGTAACACTTAACAAGGGTAATAACGCATATAAGATAAACTTTACACCAGCAGAAGGATATAAGCCAAATGGCGAATATTCAGCAATGGAATCTTATGAAACAGTAGTTATTGATCATACAGTAACTTATAAGACATTCGGTGAAGCAGGTCAGTCTATCTGGGTTGCACCAGATGCAAAGGGTTCAGGTTCTAAGGAAGATCCTATGAGCATCTATGATGCTGTTAAGTATGTAATGCCTTCACAGCAGATTGTTCTTACAGAAGGTACATATAAGCTTGAATCACCATTAAAGATTGCAAGAGGTATCAATGGTACAGCAGATCAGATGATATACATGGTAGCAGATCCAGATGCAAAGACTCGTCCAGTTATTGACTTCCAGGGACTCTGTACAGGTATGACTATCGGTGGTGATTACTGGTACTTCAAGGGATTTGATGTAACAGGTTCAGCAGATGGACAGAAGGGACTTCAGGTTTCAGGAAGCCATAACACATTAGACCAGATTGAAACATATCACAATGGTAACACAGGACTTCAGATCAGCAGATTAAATGTAACAGATACATATGCTGAATGGCCTTCATACAACTTAATCCTTAACTGTACATCATATGGTAATGCAGATAAGGGTTATGAAGATGCAGACGGATTCGCAGCTAAGCTTACAGTAGGTGACGGAAACGTATTTGATGGCTGTATCGCTCATCACAATGCAGATGATGGATGGGATCTTTTCGCAAAGGTTCAGACAGGTTCTATCGGTTCAGTAACTATCAAGAATTCTATAGCATATGCTAACGGATATCTTGAGGATGGAACTAACGCAGGTAACGGTAATGGATTCAAGATGGGTGGAGACAGCATGCCTGGTTCACACGTACTTGAGAATTCAATAGCATTTGCAAACAAGGCAAAGGGTATTGATTCTAACTCATGCCCAGATATAAAGGTAAAGAATTGTACATCAATTAACAATCAGGGTGCTAACGTAGCATTCTATACAAATTCAGCTAAGAATACAGATTTTGAAGCTACAGGAGTAATATCATTTAGAACAGCTAAAGAAGATGTTGCAGAAAATATCAAACCAGTTGGTTCACAGGATTTAACAAAGATATATAAAGCAACAAACTTCTACTGGGATACAGCTTCTAAGACTTCATTCAACACACCAGCAGCTGGTGAAGCAGTAACAACAGTTTCAGCAGACTGGTTTGCAAGTCTTGATTACTCATCTATATTAGATGGTAATAAATCAGTAGCAGGTATTGTAAGAAATGCTGATGGTACAATAGCACTTGGTAACATCTTTAAGCTTACAGATAAGGCTCCAGCAGGAGTTGGTGCTGATTTCTCAATAGAGAAGTTAACTAAGTCATCAAATCCTACAATCGGTACTCCAGTACCTACAGGAGATAAGGCTAATACAGCACTCTATGTTGTATTAATCGTACTTAGTGTTCTTGCCCTTGGTGGTGTATGCTTCTATGAAGTAAAGAGAAAGAAGAACAGTGTTAAATAAGTTTATATCCTAATATACCTAATATATAGTATAAGACAGCCGTTTTATGGTTAATCCATAAAACGGTTGTTTTTTGTGGAAATTGCTTTTGTAGAAATTGTTTTTATAGAGAATTATGTGTTATTTGAATGTGCTTTTTTATAAAAAGTACATATAAAATATTTTACAATAATTAAATACGATAATTAATCAAAAGTCATATAAATGATAAAAGATATTATAAAATGATTGTATCTATCATAATTTACCTAATTATTTTAAGTGGATTTTTTAGAATTGATGTGATAAAATCTAAAAGTATAAAGGCAAAGATGATGAGAGGTGTCAGGTTATGAGTGAAGTTTCTACAATGGAGAGAGTTATTCGTTCGGATGTTTCTAAGGATGAATGCAAAAAGATAGAGAAGGTGCTTAGAAAGAATAATATTTCATATTTTGAGAGATGGAAGTTTCATACAGGCCTGTTAAGATTCCTTAACAATGATAAGAATGCGAAGTGTGACATTCTTGTTCATATGGATTCTTTTGAAAAGGCTAAGAATTTATTGGAACAGAATCATGAGAATATTGGGTAGGATTGTAGAAGTGCGTAGCAATAAACAATCCGTAGGTATCAAAGTCGGTGGTTTTTGACCAGGACATCAAAATAAGACTATAAAATAGCAAAGTAATAGGATTATAAAACAAGATTATAAAATAGCAAAATAATAGGATTATAAAACAAGATTATAAAATAGCAAAATAATAGGATTATAAAATAAGATCATAAAATAATTAAGATAATAAAGATGTTATATGGTGATACTATATGTACACATGGTACAGACAAGCTGTGATATGAATGAACATTGGATTCATATTACAGCTTTTGTTAAATAATATTTTACATCTTATTATAGAACTATTGATGATAGATAGAATAAGTAAATGTCGAATGGAGTTATTGTATGATAAAACATAATTATGTCAGTAAACTAAAGAATGTAATGAGAAAAAATATTAAAAAGAATATAGCAATGCTAGCATGCATAACAATGTCAGGTACGCTCCTGCTTACAGGATGTGGAAAATCATCAGAGACAGCGGCTGATATTGATAACACAAACAACAGCAGTGAAGTTGTAACAGAGGAAGTAACAACAAGAGATGTGCATCCTTATGATATAACATTGACATTTACAGGGGATATTAATCTTGCTGAGGGTGAGCCGACGACAAAGGAACTGGATAAAAATGATGGAGATATAACAAAGTGTATATCGCCTGAGCTCATAAAATATATGAAGGCTGCAGATATAACGCTTGTAAATAATGAGTTCTGTTATAGTGACAGAGGGCAGCCATTGCCTAATAAAATGTGGACTTTCAGGGCTAAACCAGAAAGAGCGAAGGTGCTTAATTTGCTAGGTGTAGATGTTGCGCAGCTTGCCAATAATCATGTATATGATTATGGTGCTGATGCCATGAATGATACATTTGCAGCACTTGAAGCTGCTGGGATACCTTATGTAGGAGCCGGTAAGAATCTTGATGAGGCTATGAAGCCATATTATGCAACAGTTGATGGTAAAAAGATAGCGATAGTGGCAGCTTCAAGGGCAGAAAAATATAAGATGACACCACAGGCAACTGATTCTACACCAGGAATTCTTAGATGTTATGATACAGAGCTGTTCATACAGACTATTAAAGAAGCAAAAGAAAATGCCGACTATGTAATAGCGGTTGTTCACTGGGGAACAGAGCATACAACAGTTCTTGAAGAGGTTCAGAGGTCAACAGCGAGAGATTATATAGATGCTGGTGCAGACGTAATAATAGGTGGCCATAGCCACTGCCTTCAGGGAATAGAGTATTATGAAGATAAGCCAATATTCTATAGCCTTGGAAATTTCTGGTTTGATGAATACAACGTTGACACTATGCTTGTTAATATAAGGATAAGTGGTGATGATGATACAGATGGAAAAGTAGATGTATCAGTAGTTCCAGCAGTTCAGGATGGAACGCTTTCAGGCTGTGTAACTCGAATATGTACTGAGGATTCAGATAAAGACAGAATATTCAGTCTGCTTAACAAAGTTAGTATTAATGCAAATGTAGATGATAGTGGAGTGGTTACACAGGTGAAATAATCTATGCCCCTGTTTGTCTTTGTTACAAACAGGGGCATAATTTCTTTTTAGTAGGGAGATAAAATGGGCTTCAAGTGTATTACACTCAAGCCCACAGAGTATGGCTATGCCTCATCCAGCGACTGCATATAAGCATGCATGGATTCAGCTACGATTTTACTATGTGCAACAGCTTCAACAACGGTTCTTGCACCATTTACAACATCACCTGATGCGAATATGCCTGGTCGGGATGTATGACCGGTTTCATCAGCTTCTAGAAGTCCACGTTTGTTAGCGTTAAGACCTTTAGTTGTATTAACAAGTCTTGTCATAGGTCCCTGGCTTATAGAGATGATAACACTGTCAGATTCATACAGCTTGTCTGTTCCTTCTACATCAGTGAAAGAACCATCTTCATTCTCTATGATATCACGGAATATAACTCCATTATCCTTAATCTCAACAGGACGTTTATTATATTCAAATTCAACACCTTCAAGCTTGGCATAGCTGTATTCATACTGGCTTGCAGCAACCTCTTTAGTTATAGAGAAGCATGTGAGGTAACGTACGCCTTTTCTTATGGCAGTTCTGGCTACGTCCATGGCAGCATTACCGGCACCGATTACAATAACACGTTTACCAAGCTTATAGCTGTCAGGGTTGTTTAAGTAGTTAATACCAAAATGAACGTTGCCAAAGGTTTCACCTTTGATATGTAGAGTATTAGGGTTCCATACACCTGTACCTACGAATATTGCCTTATATCCGTCACGGAAGAGATCCTCGATAGTTATGGCACCTCCAATAGTTGTATTCGGACGTACCTTAATACCTTTAAGTTCAAGATGGCGGTATTCTATATCATCAAGCACTGCTTTAGGAAGTCTGAACTCAGGGATTCCGTATCTTAAGACACCACCAATCTTATCTTTTCCCTCAAATATAGTTACCTGATATCCATATCGTGCAAGTATAATAGCGATAGTGATTCCGGCTGGACCTGAGCCGATAATAGCGACACGTTTACCATTGGAAGGTTTAGGACCTTCGGTCATCTTGTTAGCATAAGTTGTGGATATGTAATTCTCTATAGTAGAAAAATGAACTGGAGCTCCTTTACGCCCAAGTACACAGTGCCCCTCGCACTGGTTTTCATGGTTGCAGACAAGACTGCATACAGTCGTAAGAGGGTTGTTTTCAAACAACATTTTACCAGCTTCATCAAGCTTGTTTTCTTTAAGAAGTCTGATAGCTAGAGGAATGTTAGTGTTTATAGGACAGCCCTTCTGACACTGTGGAACTTTGCACTGAAGACAACGATTAGCTTCATCCATTACATGTAATGCCATAAAATACCTGCTTTCTGCGCAGAATGCGCTTTATAATAAAAAGAGCTAAGATGCAACTTAAATGTACATCTTAGCTATATTTTATCATATGGATAAAAATATTAAAACAAAAGATAATATTTTAACGAGTATTAAACAAGTATTTAAATAAGTATTTTAACGAATATTTTAATAAATGTTTTAATGAAAATTTATGATGATATTTATCTTAATTCCCTTATAAACATATATAATTCAGAAGCATAAGCAGTAGCTTCATAATCTCTTGAAATGGTTGTGCCATCTTCATACTCAACAGTAAGGGTTAACTGTGTTTTAAGAGAGGACTGGTTATAAAGACAGAAGCTTATATAAAGGTGTTCAAAGTCATTATAATCAGCGGAATATCCGTTTGCATGGTCTATATAAAGAAACTTTTCTTTTGAGTTAAATAAGCTGAATGTATGATATCCAAAATCAGCAGATGGTCTGAAAAGAGAATGCTGCATGCCATATTCCTCAGATATTTTATAGTTATTTTCGATAATCTCATCAGGAACAGGTTCGCGTGTAAGTAAATGTGCGTTTTCATCAGATGAGGATAAAGTTATCCGTCTGATTTGTGATGTGCTGTCGGTCAGCTGCATGTTGAGATCAAAGTATAACACCATGGTCTGGTTCTTTCCCTGTGGTCCCCATGCCTGTATGTTGCTGGCATGGTCAGCAGAATTCCTGCTGTATGCAAGTGACAAGCCTCCTTTTCCAAGTTCTTCATTGTTCTCACCAGCATATACTTTAAGAGTTGATGATGATGGACTGCTATGACTGCTATTCAGTGATGGTAATAATATATTATAAGATATAATGCATAATGTAACAGCAGCGGCTATAGCAACAGCGGTTATTATATAGCTTAAGCCTTTGTGCGAAGACGCTTTTTCTGTATGTTTTAAACCGGCTCTGCCAGTGCCATAAGGCGTGCGGTTATCCATAGTATGTGAGTTATCCATAGTATGTGGATTGTCCATAGTATGTGAGTTATCATCATCTGTCATTGCAGCCATAAGAGTCCGGTTTATAAGCTCGTCGCTTACATTTATTTTGCTGCAGTCTTTATCGAAGGCATCTTTAAAATTCATAATCGTTCACCTCTTTTCTTAAGATTTCCCTTGCTCTTTTTAGACGTGTTCTTACATTTACAGTAGATATACCAAGAATATCTGATATTTCTTCAGTTGAGTACTGCTCATGATAGAAAAGATATATTACATCGCGGTACTTTTGCGGAAGGGCAGCAACAGTTTCCCATACATACATCGAATCTATATCAAAATCCTTATAAGAGCTGCTGTTTAGTGGTTCGTAAGAATTGTTTGTATACCCCGAAGAATTATTTACTGCGCTATCTGAGCTTACAATAGAAGAATTATCATCGTATTCACAATTATCATTGACACTTTTAATAACCTTTGAATTCCATGAACTTTTAATAGTATTGATACATTCATTCACAGTTACTTTAAGCAGCCAGGCTTTTATGTGCATATCGGATTCAAATGTCTTATCATATGTGTATAATTTGATGAATACATTCTGAAATATATCTTCTGCCTCACTGACGTTTTTGGTTTTAAGAAGCGCCATTCTGTAGACGTCATTACTGTACATCTTAAGAATACGTTCATATTCTTTTGTGTTATTTTTATATCCCATGCTGTTTCCCCCTGCTGTTATCTGGATATTGCTAATATTAACACAAGCATATGTATTATTGTAATATGCTGTGTATAGATAATACAATTACATGAAGAAAAATGTGACAAAAAAATATAGGTATATAAAAATAAATAGGCACATAAAAAATATAGGCATATAAAAATAAATAGTTTGTTAATAAAATATTAATATTTATACAATTTGTTGTATAACATTGTATTTTACTTGTATTTTGTATTCACTTCCCAAAGCTTTAACATATAAAATATATTAAAATGTTATACTTGTATATAAATTTTATATTGGTATAATTGCATAAATACAAAATTAGTATTATTAAAACTGTGAAAATGACCAATAGTCATTTAATTGCACCTTAAATGTCTGTAAGAATTTTAACAGGAAATAAAATAGAAAAAAACAAAGAAAAGCTAGTGTTTATCTATAATAAGTGGAAATGTACCATGACTTTATAACTGGAGGATTATATAAAATTAGCTGAATAAAATTAAGCAATAATTAAAATTGTACTAAATGAGATACAAGAAATTGTATATATTTTAAAATGTTTATAAAAATCATTGTTAAAAAATAAATTATTTGGCTTTACATTTACAAAAAATGGGTATACAATCCGCAGTATGAAAACGAAAGGATAAGGAGATGGTTTTTTGAATGATTTAGCACAGAAGCTTATTGAAGAACTTCAATGTGAGACCGTCTTTACGATTCCTGTTTTGGGTGGAATACCAGTTTCAGAGGCAGTTGTGGTCACATGGATCATTATGGCTGTGCTGGTTATAGTTGCATTTATACTTACCCGAAACCTTAAAGTGGATCATATAAGTAAGAGGCAGGCTGTTGCAGAAAGTATAGTAACAGGTCTTATGAATATGGTTCAGGGAATGGTTGGCGAAAAAGGCAGGAAATATGTGCCTTATCTCACAACAGTTATGTTGTATATTGGCGTTTCCAATATCATCGGACTGTTTGGCTTTAAGTCCCCAACTAAGGACTTAAGAGTCACGGTAGCACTGGCACTTATGAGTATTATACTTATTGAAGCAGCTGGTATCTATCACAAAGGTGTTAAACGCTGGTTACACGGCTTTGTTGAACCGGTTGCAATAGTAACACCTATAAACATTCTTGAAGTAGTAACAAAGCCACTTTCGCTTTGTATGCGACTTTTTGGTAATGTATTAGGAGCTTTCGTTATTATGGAGCTTCTTAAGATGATACTTCCGGTAGGTCTTCCGGTTGTATTCAGTCTGTATTTTGATATATTTGATGGTCTGTTACAGGCATATGTTTTTGTATTCCTTACATCATTATATATTGATGAGATTACAGAGTAGTGCATATAGCGTATATATGTATGGCACAGTTATATGCAGGATAAAGTCTGATAAGGCTTGTGCAGCCAGCAGAAGATATTATTAGAAAAGAATCTTGAAACTTAAGAAAGAAAAAGGAGATTAGATTATGAGTGGAACAATCATAGCTATTGGCGCAGGTATCGCCGTATTAGGTTCATTTGGTGCAGGTATTGGTATTGGTATAGCAACTGGCAGGGCTTCAGAAGCTGTTGCAAGACAGCCAGAGGCAGAAGGCAAGATTACAAAGACACTTATTCTTGGTAGTGCGTTGGCAGAGGCTACTGCTATTTATGGTTTCGTTATCGCCCTTATGATTATCGTTATGCTTGGCTAATCCGCAGGGATTAAGCATAAAGGCATGATGGTATCGTGTGTTTATATCCGGTATTATCCGGGTACATAATAAAAATGTATCTACATTTTGATGTATGAATATACATAAAATAATTGTACATAAAGTATATCAGGTAGAATATAAGCATACAGATAACAAAGAATAGACTACGAAGAAAGGCAGGAAAATAAGATGCTCCAGTTAGATGTTTGGAATGTTTTATTTACAATTATTAACCTTTTAATTCTCTTCGTGCTTATGAGAATATTCTTATACAAGCCAGTTCAGAAGATTATTGCTAAAAGGCAGGAGGAAGCTGACAGACAGTTTGGTGAGGCTGCTGCTAAGCAGAGTGAGGCTGAGGAGCTTAAGACAAAGTATCAGGCTGTGTTAAGCGATGCAGAGAATGAGAAGAAAAAGGTTGTTTCTGAAGCAAGAAAGACTGCTGATGAAGAATATCAGCGTATAGTTGCAGATGCCCACAAGACAGCATCACAGATTAAGGATGATGCTGAGGCAGAAGCTATAAGCCAGAAGGAACAGATATTAAAGAAGGCAGAAAAAGAAATTGCAGATATGGTTGTTGATGCTGCTGCTAAGGTTGTAGCAAGCAACAGTAAAGATACAAATGCTGCACTTTATGACACATTTTTGAATAAAGCAGGTGATAAATAGTGATACAGACAGCGATTGATTATGCATCAGAATTACATAAAACAGGTATGTCGCACGAAGAGTTATCCACTATTAAGGATATATTCGATGTTGTACCACAGGTTAAGGAAGAACTTAGTGACCCAACAGTATCACTTGAGAAAAAACATCTTGTGATTCAGAAGGTATTCTCTAAGAATGTGAGAAATTTCTTACAGCTTTTATGTGATAACGATGATATAAATTTATTTGATGAAGTATGTAAGGCTTTAAAGGAGCTTGAGATGACTCCTGAACAGAAAGAAAGTACAGCAGTACTTACTTATGTTGAGGCACCATCTGATGAACAGCTTGCAGGAATCAAAAGCTTTATAGCAAAAGAATTCCACAATCCTGATATTAAGTTAGAGATGGTACAGGATTCATCTATAAAGAGTGGTTTCGTGTTAAAGGTCGGCTCTAAGGAGTATGACTGGAGTGAAAAAGCACGTATTGACCAGTTAAAGAGCAGCATAGCAAAGGCTGTAAGTGCTGGTAAGACTACAGCAAGTGAGGAAGGTATACTTTCAATACTTGAGGCTAATATCAAGGATTTCGAGCTTGCAGTTAAGGATAAGGAAATAGGTGTTGTTAACTGGGTTGGTGATGGTATCGCCAATGTTGACGGCATTGACCACGCATTTTACGGTGAAATCGTTGTATTCGACAGCGGTGTAAAAGGTATGGTTCAGGATGTAAGACGTGATGAGGTCGGAGTTATCCTTTTTGGTAGTGATGTGACAGTTAAGGAAGGCAGCAAGGTTGCACGTACAGGCAAGATGGCTGGTGTTCCAGTTGGTGAGGGCTTCCTTGGAAGAATAGTTGATGCACTTGGATCACCTATAGATGATAAGGGTGATATCCAGGCAGATGGTTACAGACCAGTAGAGTGCGAGGCTCCTGGCATAACTGAACGTAAGTCAGTATCCGTTCCTATGGAAACAGGTCTTCTTTCTATAGATTCCATGTTCCCTATAGGACGTGGACAAAGAGAGCTTATCATAGGTGACAGGCAGACTGGTAAGACAGCTATCGCAACAGATACTATCATAAACCAGAAGGGTAAGGATGTTATCTGTATATATGTAGCTATAGGACAGAAAGCATCTACTATTGCTAAGCTTGTTAATACATTAAAAACAGCAGGTGCCATGGATTATACAACTATTGTATCAGCAACAGCAGCAGATCCAGCACCACTTCAGTATATAGCACCTTATGCAGGTACAGCCATGGCAGAGTATTTCATGCATAACGGAAAGGATGTTCTTATTATATATGATGACCTTTCTAAGCATGCGGTTGCTTACAGAGCTATATCACTTCTGCTTGAGCGTTCACCAGGACGTGAGGCTTATCCAGGTGATGTATTCTATCTGCATTCAAGACTTCTTGAAAGATCAAGCCGTCTTTCACCAGAAGCAGGTGGAGGTTCTATAACAGCACTTCCTATTATTGAAACACAGGCAGGTGACCTTTCAGCATATATTCCAACCAATGTAATATCTATTACAGATGGTCAGATATTCCTTGAAAGTGAGCTGTTTTTCTCTGGTCAGAGACCAGCCGTTAACGTAGGTCTTTCTGTATCCCGTGTTGGTGGTGCAGCACAGACTAAGGCTATGAAGAAGGCAGCAGGAAGTATCCGTATCGATCTTGCGCAGTATCGTGAGATGGAAGTGTTTACACAGTTCTCATCAGATCTTGATGAGGGTACTATGAAGCAGTTACAGCATGGACGTGCACTTATGGAGCTTCTTAAACAGCCTATGAGTCATCCATTTAGTATGGCAGAGCAGGTTATTATACTTGTATCAGCTAATGCACATGTATTCAGTGATATTGAGCTTTCTAAGATCAAGGGCTTCAGGGCAGATATGCTTGAGTTCTTCCATAGCCAGCATTCAGAGATAGTTAATACTATTGAATCAACTAAGGATCTTACAGATGAGACGAAGGAAGCTATTATAGCAGCAGCTAATGAGTTCAAGAGTGAAAGATAAGGGGGATTGCTATGGCGAATACTAAAGAAATTCAGGCCAGAATAAGTAGTATTCATGATACGATGAAGATCACCAAAGCCATGTATATGATGTCCTCAGTTAAGCTTAGAAAGGCTAGGCAGAAGCTTGAGAATACCGAACCTTATTTTTATGGATTACAGGATCAGATAAGAAGTATATTATTTCATTTTCCTACTATGCAGCATCTTTTCTTTGATAACAGAAATGTAGATAAGCATGAGAGTGTCAAGAAAAAAGCATTTATTGTCATAAGTGGTGATAAGGGTATGGCAGGAGCTTATAACCATAATGTTTTAAAGGAAGCAAAGAGATTGTGTGACGATGCAAAACAGTATAAGATATTTGCCATCGGAGAAACAGGCAGAGCTTACTTTAGCTCACTTGGTTATAATGTGGAGAATTCTTTCAGATTCTCTGCAAATAACCCATCAGTCCATAGAGCCAGAGTTATAACGGAGGATATAGTAGAACGTTATAAGAAGGAAGAGATGGATGAGGTGTATATCGTGTATACCAAGATGGAGCATGGCATGAAGGAAGAGGTTCAGGTTGAGCAGCTTCTTCCTCTTAAGACTAACGAATTCATCAAGGAAGAGTTAGCAGCTAATGCCAGACAGGGAAAGAGTAACGGTACACTTGAGGATTTTGAAGGTAATGATGATTATTTCGTTATCTATCCATCTCCAAAGGTTGTTCTTAATGATCTTGCATATAATTATGTTACAGGTTTCGTGTATGGAGCTCTTGTTGAAGGCTTTGCAACAGAGGAGAATGCCCGTATGGTTGCCATGCAGGCAGCTACAGATAATGCAGAAGCTATGCTTAAAGAGCTGTCTATAGAGTATAACCGTGTAAGACAGGCAGCCATAACACAGGAGATAACTGAGGTTATTGGTGGTGCAAAGGCTCTTAAGAAGAAAAAGATGAAGAAAAAAGCCCAGGCAGGATAAAAAAGGGCTTCAGACTAGGCAGAAAGAGGTGTAATTCACGTGGAAGAGATGAAAGGAAAGATAGTACAGGTTTCAGGACCTGTAGTAGACGTTGAATTTGAAGGTAATTATCTTCCGGCTATCAAGGATGCACTTTATGTAATACAGGACGGTAAAAAGAAGGTTATGGAGGTTTCACAGCATATAGGTAATAATGTTGTTCGATGCATTATGCTTGCAGCAAGTGAAGGCCTTTGTAAGGATATGGAAGTCACAGCAACAGGAAGTGGTATATCAGTTCCTGTTGGCGAAAAGACTCTTGGACGACTTTTTAACGTTCTTGGTGATACCCTTGATGATGGAACTAAACTGGATGGTGAGGAGCACTGGAGTATTCACAGAGATCCTCCATCATTCGCAGAACAGAGTCCTGTAGTAGAGATGTTACAGACTGGTATCAAGGTAATCGACTTACTTGCACCATATGCAAAGGGTGGTAAGATAGGTCTGTTCGGTGGTGCTGGTGTTGGTAAGACAGTCCTTATTCAGGAACTTATAAGAAATATAGCTGCTGAAAGCGGTGGTTATTCTATATTTACAGGTGTAGGAGAGCGTAGCCGTGAAGGTAACGACTTATGGACTGAAATGAAGGAATCAGGAGTACTTGATAAGACAGCCCTGGTATTTGGTCAGATGAATGAACCACCTGGAGCAAGAATGAGAGTTGCAGAGACAGGACTTACTATGGCTGAGTATTTCAGAGATGTTAAGAAACAGGATGTGCTTTTATTCATTGATAACATATTCCGTTTTGTACAGGCAGGTTCAGAGGTTTCAGCACTTCTTGGACGTATGCCATCAGCCGTTGGTTATCAGCCAACTCTTGCAACTGATTTAGGTGAACTTCAGGAGAGAATCGCTTCAACAACAAAGGGTTCTATCACATCAGTACAGGCTGTATATGTACCTGCTGATGACCTTACTGACCCAGCTCCTGCAACAACATTCTCACATCTGGATGCAACAACGGTTCTTTCAAGAAAGATTGTTGAACAGGGTATATATCCTGCTGTTGACCCACTTGAGTCAACATCAAGAATCCTTGAACCTGATGTAGTAGGTGAGGAACATTATACTGTTGCAAGACGTGTTCAGGAGGTGCTTCAGAAGTACAAGGAGCTTCAGGATATTATTGCAATTCTTGGTATGGAAGAGCTTTCAGAGGATGATAAGCTTACTGTATACAGAGCAAGAAAGATTCAGAGATTCTTATCACAGCCATTCCATGTAGCTGAGAACTTTACAGGTACTCCTGGTAAGTATGTTCCTGTTGAGGATACTGTTAAGGGCTTCAAAGCTATACTTGATGGTCAGATGGATGAATATCCGGAAGCAGCTTTCTTTAATGTAGGTACTATTGAGGATGTTAAGGCTAAGGCAGAAACATTGAAATAAATCCCGCATTTTTTACTTCGTAAAAAACAAGGAGGTAAATACCTCTGCTCCTGCAAGGGCAGTCGCATTTTTTACTTCGTAAAAAACAAGGAGGTATGGGTTGAATACATTTTCATTGAAATTAATAGCCTGTGATAAGGTATTCTATGATGGACCATGTGAGATTCTTATATTTGATGGTTTTGATGGTGAGATGGCTATTATGGCTAACCATGAGCCTATGACATGTAGTGTTGAGACTGGAGAATTAAGATTCAGGGTTCCAGGAGAAACAACATGGCAGGAAGCTATAGTTTCGACAGGACTTCTTAAAGTTGAACACAATAAAGTTGACATAATAGTGTATTCAGCTGAAAGACCTGAAGAAATAGATAAGTTCAGAGCTGAGGCAGCGCTTGAAAGAGCGAAGGAACAGCTTGCACAGAAACAGAGTATTATGGAATACCACGTATCAACGGCATCACTGGCAAGAGCTATGGCCAGACTTCGTGGTGTAAAGAATCATGATGTGTAAATGACTTTTGACACTTACTGATGTATCAGGATTGCTACATTGCTATGCAATTCACGCAATCCTTAAACACCTTAAACTCCCCATTATCCGGTGGTATGGCTGCTGGATAATGGGGAGTTTTTTATGCAGCTGATTGAAAATATATCGCAGTAGCGATATAATAAAAAAGCTATATTATAATAAAAAAATAATCAGGTAGGAGATGGAAAATTTGAAGGGTAAAAAAAACATAAAATTATATCACGGCTCAGATGTTATAGTTGGTCAGCCTGAATATGGAAAAGGAAAATTAAATAATGATTATGGGAGAGGATTTTATTGTACAGAAGATATTAATCTTGCTAGAGAATGGGCATGTGCAAAGAATAACGATGGTTATGTCAATATGTATGAATTAGATATGTCAGAAATGAATATACTTAATCTCAATTCATCAAAGTATAATATACTTAACTGGCTTGCTGTATTAACTGATAACAGGACGTACTGGCAGAACGGAAGTGTCGCAGAAGAAGCTAAAAGGTATCTTAGAGAACATTTTTTGATTGATATATCTGATTATGATGTGATAATAGGTTATCGTGCAGATGATTCGTATTTTTCGTTTGCACAGGATTTTGTGGCAGGTGTTATATCGCTTCAGAAATTATCGGCAGCTATGAGGTATGGAAAGCTTGGGGAGCAGATTGTATTAAAAAGTCAGAAAGCATTTCAGACGATAAAATATACAGGAAATGAAAATGCGAGTCACGATATATATTATGTTAAGAAAGTGAAACGTGAAAAACAAGCAAGAAAAGAATACAGAATGAATAAAAAAGAAAAAGCAGATATTAATGACCTGTATATGCTTGATATTATGAGGGAGGGTATTGAAAATGGTGATGCACGCTTATCCGTGTGATTATGTAAATATGGCACAGAGAATAATGGGTGATATGCTTGATTATGCTGTTAATACATATGATGTGGAGATTGATGAGTTTTTTGGCATGTTTATAGTATCAGATATATCTAAACAGTTTCAGTCAGGTAATCCTACATATGTAGCGGGTAAAACTGGATGTGAATTGTTCAAAGAGGTTATAGCGGAATCAGGTCTTAAACTGGACGATAAAGAAGATGTAATGTACATTGATAAAACAGCAGAATACTGGACAGGCTGGGCACTTGCATATTATCAATGGTACACAGGCAGAACATTTGCAAAGATATGGAATGCTGTAAAGCTTAAAGATATAGTAGATATGTATCCTGTGTATCACGAGATGGATATACAACAGTTTGTTGATAGAATGAACGAACTGTGGGAAAGCTATTATATAGATACTAATCTAAAGAGGATCCGTATGCTTTCAGGTTATTCACAGAGAGAATTGTCAGAGTTATCAGGTGTGTCGTTAAGACAGATACAGTTGTTTGAACAAAGACAGAGAAATATTAATCATACCAAAGCTGAAAATGTATTCAGACTTGCAAAAATATTAAACTGTAAATGCGAGGATTTAATTGAAATATAATGGTGGTTTATTAAAGAACATAGTTAAATAAGAAAAAATGTCCTTTTTTTGCATAAAATGTCCTGTTTTTGTAAGTGATATTGCATAAATATTAATAAAGTGATAGATTCACAGATGTGGATGGAATAGAAATATAGTCATAAACGACTATAAAACACTCAAAACATATGCATGCTGAGCATATAGTTTCTTTGCATATATAGTATGATATTAGTGTTGAATTTGCGTTTGACACTTATATCATGGTATTATAAGTGTATAATTATACAAAGAAACTGAGGTCGGACAGATGTTAAAGATTGCCATATGTGATGATGAAAAGATTTTTGCAGAGAAAATCAAAGAATTGCTTGAAGTATATCTTGATAGTAAACACATTGCTCGTGAAATAAATATATATACATCCGGGATTGATTTTGTTGCATTGGGTGAGAATGTGATGGAATATGATATTGCATTTCTGGATATAGATATGAAAGATATGAACGGAATACAGACAGCTGATAAAATAAGAGTATACTCACAGGATATATATATAGCATTTGTGACAGCATATATTAATTATGCACCAGAGGGATATCGCTGCAATGCAATAAGATATATCCTTAAAAATAGCAATCAGCTGGCTGCATCTATATATGAATGTATGGATGCAATACTTGATAAGATAAGCAGCAGCCACAAAACGAAGACTATAGATTTCTGTGGCGGAAGCTGTGAGGTATTGGTAAACCAGATAATGTATATTGAAAGTAATAAGCATAAGCTTCTGTTTCATATAATTGGAAAAGATCCTGAGGATTACAGTATATATAGTACATTAAACGATGTTGAAAAAGAATACATAGAAGCAGATTTTTTGCGTGTGCATCAGAGCTATATGGTTAATATGAAGTATATTAGTAAGCTCGTAAGATATTATGTTATATTAGAGAATGGTGAACGTATAAGTATACCAAAGGTGAGGTATAGAGAGGTTGCTGACAGCTATATAGCATACAGGGGAAGATTATAATGGGGAATAGTATTAACAGCGTGATAATAATAACTATCGAAATGATAACCTGCAGAATGTTATATGAGTCTTTTGTTGTCCGTAAGAAAAATATAACAGATAAAGTATATAATATGAGTATGGTTATTCTCATAGGTGTAATGTTTATCATTTCCAGGATTCTTAAGACATATATACCAGTAAAGCTGTTGGCAGGGATGATAGCGATAGTTATATATATGTATATTATGGAACAGATAAGTATCATCAAGTCAGCAGCAATAGCCCTGATATATTATTCGGTGGCAATTGTGCTTGATTATCTTGTTATGCTCATTATGATAAGCATATTTGGAAGCTTGGAAAATGTCGGGAATATATCAGAAACTGCTGGTAACTCACTTATTATACTGAGCAGGGCAGTATTTTTATTAATAACGATATTCTTAAGGCAATATAGCCTTAGGAAGAATGTTAACAGAGTAGATGTAAGCAATAGCGATTGCAGAAAGCTTCTGTTTTTCCCAGTGTTTACAGTTTTTATTGTTATAGCACTTAGTGGAACGATGATGACGATGGATGCAACACAGCTTGCTGTCATATATTATGTAATAGCAGTAGGCGTTGTTATTATGGATATCATTATGTTTTATCTTGTAAAGGATATAATAATGAATTCATATAAGCTTCGTGAAAATGAGGTGTTAAAACAACAGGCAGCAGGACAGATAGAGTTATACAGAACTGTATCAGAGAATTTCGACAGGCAAAGAAGAAAAACACATGAGTATAAGAATCAGATGCTGTGTATAGAGACACTTGCTGAAAATGGGGAGTATGATAAGCTAAAAAGCTATGTTAAGAGCATAACAGGAAACCTTAACAGGGAACTTGATATGATAGATACTAATAACAAGATAGTTAATGCAGTACTTAATGCAAAGTATCATGAAGCTGTTGATAACAATATACTTATGGTATTCAAGATTAACGACCTTTCGGGAATAAATATATTAGATGAGGATATAGTCCAGGTGTTATCTAATCTTCTTGATAATGCAATAGAAGCAGCCAGGCAGTGCGATATTAATCACAGGCTGATAAAGCTTAAGTTCACATGCGAGGATGCACATACTATATTATCAGTGTCAAACACTTATAAATATGAACCACAGATTACAGATGATGGATATATGATAACAAGAAAGGAAGAAAAGCAGGAACATGGCTTTGGACTTCGCAATGTTATGGCAGTACTTGATAAGTATAATGCAAGGCATGTCATAAGATGTGAGAGTGGAGAGTTTTTCTTTGCTATGATGTTATAACAAAATAGTCTTTTTTTGCATTTTATGGTCTTTTTTTGCACACGATATTGTTATAGAATTATGTTAGTGATACATTGTATCTTAACATATGTTATGACATTTTATGACGCGTTAGAACAGCATAAGTTTTTGTATAATAGTGGCAAAGGATATGATTATCAGAAATTATATATAATATGAGGTAAGTAAGGTTGAAGATAGCCATATGTGATGATGAAAAAGTTGCTGCTGAATATATTGGTGAGGTGTTGGAGACATATTTTAAAGATAAATCAATGGAATATAGCATTGAATTATATAATTCAGGTGAAACCTTGATGGCACTTCAGGATAAGATAATGACTTATGATGTTGTGTTTTTAGATGTTGATATGCCAGATGCAGATGGTTTTGAAGTTGCTGGATGGATAAGAATGTTTTCAGACAGAGTGATTATAGCGTTTATAACAGCTATGATTAGTTATTCCCTAAAAGGCTATAATTATAATGCGATAAGGTATATACCGAAAAATACTAATCAGTTGGAACAATCAATATATGAATGTATGGATGCGGTATTATACAGGATGAATTGTTTTGGCACCGATAAAAAAGTATTCACATGCAATCAGCAGGAAAAAGAGATTACACTTAATAAAGTTATGTACATAGAAAGCAGTGCACATAAAGTACAATTCCACATAGAAGGAAGGGAGATGGATAGATACATTACTAATGATAAGCTGAATAATATAGAAAAAGAATTAAGTGAATATAATTATTTTATAAGGGTACATCAGAGTTATATAGTTAATATGATGTATGTCAGAAAAATCAGTAGTTATCATATTTTGTTGAAGAATGGTGTTGACATAGGAGTGCCTAAAAAAAGATATAGGGAAGTAAAGAAAGCAATATTGGAATTCAAAGCCAAGTTATAGGTTAATGGAGGTAAAAGAAATGAAAAGTTTAAAGGTAAATGTGCTTAAAACTGTGAATAAGTTGACTAAGGAAATGGTTCAGAGAAGAAATGAAGAATGGCCACCAGAATGTACTTCTATATTACATCAGCCTAAAAGACCAGGCGTAAGGACACAGCAATAGTTTCTGTGGAGTAGTCAAATGCTTGAATACATTACTGATATAACGATTCTGATTATTGAGATTGTATGCTATTTTACTTTTTTTGATATATTTGCAGTGAAAAGAAAATTGTCCAAAAGCAAGATAATAATCACAGTTTTCTTATTGGTATTATTTTTACGATTATGTATACATTTTCTAAGGAATTATACTATTATTAAAATATTAATAACGATTATTATAATATTATTGTCAATGTTGTATCTATACAAGATTAGCACCATTAAAGCATTAATATTAAAGTTTTTTGTTCAGAGTATAATGACACTTATTGACTATATAATAATTATGATACTTGCAAAGCTTTATGGTGATATAACTGCATTAGAAAGTGCTTCAGCTTTAATAGGAAGACTTATTATTATTCTAAGCAGATTAATATTATTTGTAGGACTTATTATTCTAAGCAGGATTAGCACTAAGAAAAACAACAGTGTTACGGCTGATATGAGTGATAAAGAGTGGATTCAGTTTCTGATATTCCCTATATTTACCATATGTGCTGTAATGTTGATGACTAGTTCTGTAATAAAATCGTATCATAGTGATATAATTGCCATTTATTATATTATAGCTATTGGACTTATTGTTCTTAATCTTGTTGTGTTTCATCTTATTAGTGAAATACTTGAGAATTCTAGAAATATGAAAGAAGCAGAGGCTTTAAGGCAGCAGTCTATAGGTCAGCTTGAATTATATAATTCGATGCGTGAAAATTATAATATACAAAGACAGAGAACACACGAATACAAAAATCAGATTGTATGTATGGATATGCTTATGAAGAAAAAAGATTATAGTAAGTTAGAAGACTACATAGGTAATATATCAGATGGGCTGGATGCACAGTTAGATATGGTTGATACAAACAATGATGTTGTGAATGCGATTTTTAATGCAAAGTATTACGAAGCTATAAAAAATGATGTTTTAGTTGTTCTCAAGATCAATGACTTGTCAGATATTAAGATATCAGACAATGATATTGTTACTATATTGTCTAATCTTCTTGATAATGCAATTGAGGCAGCAAAACAGTGTGATATAGGGAAAAGAATTGTAAAGATAAAAATGCTATATGAGGATGCTGTACTCAGTATAGCTGTGTCTAATTCATATAAGGCGGAACCAGTGCTTACAGAAGATGGATATATACGCACAACTAAGAAAGATAGAGAAGAGCATGGATGGGGGATGAGAAATGTAGTTGCAACATTGGAAAAATATAATGCAGAATATATTATTGATTATAAGAATGGAGAGTTTGTGTTTTCAATAATAATGTAGATGGCAGAAACCAGATGTCTGATGACGTCTGGTTTTTTTGCTATATAGATTGTGGTTGCTATTTAGAGGGGTGATTTAATATAGTCGTTTTTTGTTCAATATAGTCGTTTTTTGATAATGGGGTTGAATTGTGTATTTTGTGTGTTAAAATGTAAATAGAAAGAGAATTGTATATATGATTGATGAATTAATAGTAAAAATAGTTGATAGTATGATAAATACAGATATTATATCAAAAGATGACAAGGAAGCATATGTGTATGCTTATACAATTACACTGGAAAAAGTATTGACACTAATTACGATAGGCATAATGGGTGTGGTTTTAAACAGGCTTGTGAATATAATAATATTTTTGTGTACATTTATGTTTCTTAGAAGAAGAACAGGCGGTTTTCATCTTGAAACATTTGGTCAGTGTTTTATGGGAACTAATCTTATATGTGTTATCATTGAGGTATGTGATTTCATATGGTTAAAGTATATGCCTGTTGTTATGGTTTTTTGTATGGTATCAGTTATATACATATTATGTGTTGGTACAGTTAATCATCCTAATCTTGCACTTGATGACAGTGAATTAATGGAAAGTAAGAAAAGAGCAAGAATTGTAGTGGTTTTGGAAGTATTATTAACTATAGTTTTGTGTATTGTGGGGGTTGATAGAACAATAACAGGATATATGGCTATGGGTATTAACATATGTGCATTGTTATTGGTTATGTCAAAGATACAGAGCAGGATGAATAAGTAAGATGCTTGGTACATAGAAGGTTATTTGTTAGTTAGATTTCATGTATCTTAGGCATTTGAAGTTGGAAAGGGGTGACAGGAAATATGAAAAAAGTGGTATTAAGTGTTATATTTTTTATGATGGCTATGTTGGCGGCGTGTACCAAATACCAGATAAATGAGGAACAGTCTGATAATAATAATCCTTTTCCTGATTATGTATATAATCAGGAAAAGGAGCAGGGGGTATATGGGCAGTCAGATATGGCAATAGCAGAAAATGGCTATTATTATATAATTAACAATGTTTTGTATTTTTATAATATAAATAGCGATGTCAATATGCCGTTATGCTCTAAGGTAAACTGTAATCATGATGGTGAAACATGTGATGCTTATGTTAGTGGAATTAATGCAGAAAATGGCACATTTGAATGTAATTGCATGGATGAAAAAGTTATGTATTATAATAATCATTTATATTGTATTGAGATTACTAAAGACAGGGATTATTATTTATGCCAGTATGATGCTACATTTGGAAATAAAGAACGTATTACAAAGCTTGCATCAGTAAAAGATGAGCAGATAATGGTAACCAGTGTACATGCAAGTATGATATCAGATGGTTATTTTTATTACTATACATCATTTTTGGATGCTGACTATGCAAAAAATGGTTATATTGCACCATTTTATATATGTAGAATAAGGCTTGAAAGCAATTCATCAAGAGAGGTTCTTGGAGAATTTCAGTTTCCGGGAGATTATGCTATGAAAGCTGGAGAGAACAATGGTTTTGGCGTTTATCTGTCAGATAATAATATTTATTTTTATGCTGGCGGAACAGGGAGAATGTATTTTTATGATAATAATGTACAATACCGTGTTTCAAAGTATGATTTAAGTACAGGTCAATATACAGAATTATGGACATATACAGGTGATGACAGAGTAGATGTATTTGGAGAAAATACAGGAAAAGTAGATGGTATGTCAGATGGCAGTTATGTCAGGATGGATAGTAATGGTAATTTCTACATTATGACATCATCAACAGGTAATAATAATGATACCTTAATTAAGGTTAATTTTGATAAAAATACAAGTGAAGTTATTTACACTACAGATATGGAGAAGTTGTATTCATTACAAAGTGATGGTGAGTATTTATATTTTTTTGAGTCTACACAAAGCAGAGAAACAAAGTCATATTTCACAGCAATAGATATGAATGGTACATTAAAAGCACAATATGAAATGGAATATGATGAGGAATTTTTGGAAAAAGCAAAAAAATATTATGAGCAGTATCCAGAGGATACTTCTGTTGTTGTGGATGCATCAGGAATCTGTGTATATGGGATTGACGAAAGATATATTCTTATGGGCAGCAATAGTGATTCAGATGTATATAAGAATTTAAAATCTCTTAATAGCAAACCGTATAAAAAGGTGATAACAACAGGCGTAGGAGTAATAAATAAAATGGATTATCTGAATAGTGGCACTGCATCAATAAAACAGATATATCAGAATTTATCATAGTTACAGAGCAGGGTTAAATATAAAATGTTTAATCCTGCTTTTTAAAAATAATTACGGGGAGAAGGGATGTTATGGCAGAGCTTAAAAGAATTGTTGGAAAAACATATATAGGTCTGTTAGTATGTTTATTAGTGTTTAATATGCTGATACTTGTCAGCGATAAAACAGATGACCTGCAGGTAACATATGCATATATAGAAATGCTTAATACGGCTGAAGGTGTTAAGTCAGATAGCAAACTGAGTACGGAAGCGGCAACGATAGCGTGGCAGGAATATTTTCAGAAATATGAAATCAATGGCAGTGACAGTTCTGACAAGACAGCAGCTGCTAAACAGGCAAGAGAGAAGTTAATGCAGCAGGCAAAGTATATAGATAATTACAAGGGGATAATTGAGGATAAAAGACAGACAGCAATATTATATGCAACAGCGGGAACTTATAAAAAGAACAGCTTTGAATATAACAACTTATTAAAAACGCAATATGATTTATCACAGATAATAGATGCAGATGTACAATTAAGTAATGGATTGTGGTTAGAAAAATTATATAAGAATAATTATATTCATTTATTAACATTAATTACGTGTGTATATACAGTATATATGTTTTTTTCGGAAAGAAAAAACGGATTATATCATATTGTACATACAGGTCAGAGTGGAAGGGGAGTTCTGTTTGTTAAGAGAAGTATAATATTGTTAATACAGGCGGTAGTAACGAATGTTGCACTGTATACAGAGTCAGCGGTTATGCTGCTTAACAGATATGATGGTGTAAAAGACCTGAATGTTGCAGCCGTAAGTGATGAATATTTTATACTTACTTCGGGTAAGCTTTCAAGAATACAGTTTTTAGGATTAATAATATTATTATCGATATTGGCAAATGTTGTATTATCGCTTGTTTTATGGGCAATTTTATTGTGCTTTGGCAATGTAAATATTGGTCTGTTTTTTTATTGCTGTATTTGTGTGGCTGATGTGGTGATATATAAGGTTATTTCAGCAAAATCTATATTGCAGATATTTAAGTATCTGAATGTATATTATTTATTTTTTCCGAATAAAGCAGCAGAATACTTTAACTGGGGATGTTTTAACATTGCAGTATCTTTGTTAACAACTACGATAATTGTATCGGTATTTATAGGAATACTGGCTTTGTTTGCAAGTGCATATATCAGCATAAGAAAATATTTCACTGGTAAGATGAATATAGTAGAAAACGCTATAGAGTTAATTCTGACATATATTATGAGATTAATGGTAAAGACGAATAATTTCGGTAAAGAAGTTTATAAGATATTAATTTCACAGGGAATAATATGGATACTGCTGCTTCTTGCATATATTGCAGCTAATGTAGAGCCAAGCTATGGGGTTATATATGATGCCAAAAAGAGTTATATGTTAGGATATTATGAGAAAGCGGAAGGGTTAAGTTATGGTACGGAATTAATAGATATTTATAATGAATATAATGATGAATATGAAGATTTTCTTGATAACTTTGATTATTCTGCTGAAGGCGCGAAAACATTTCTTGCTAATAGACAGGACTTATTTAATACTGTAAAAGAGAATTTTAATTATATTAAACAGATGAATGAGAAGGGAATATCAGCCGTTGTAATTAATCCATATGAGTATACAGAAACAATAGGAAACAGAGAGTGGAATAATCAGGAACTTATTGCAATGATAAATGTTATTGCAGCTATTGTTATTTCATGCGGGTTTATAGCATATGAAAAGAAATCAATGGTAAAGAGTCTGGCTCTTACGGGAATGAACAGAAGAAAATGGCTGGTAAAGAAGTTGTTTATCCAGAGTATGCTTAGTCTGCTATTTGCCTGTATTACATATGGGATGTATTATAAGAAGCTTTGTGGTGTATATACATATACCAATATAACAGCACCATTGAAAAGTATAATGCTGTTTCAGAATTACATAATAAACCCACCGATAATAGTATATATTTTTATTGATTTTATGATTAAATATATGTTCCTTTTGGGAATACAAATGATAATGTCAGTTGCATCTATATATGTTAAATATTCATATTGTTTTATTGTAGGGCTGGTAATTATTTTACCACAATTATTGTATATGCTTGGGTTTAAGTTTATGTATAAAATATCAATAGTAAAGTATATGGCATTTTTCAGATGTTGGATAGAAAGCGGAAGGACGATGACTGTTTACTGGTTTTTGACTGGAATAATTATTTTGATTGGAATAGGCGCAACTATATATATTATGAATGTATTCCAGCATAAGGCTGTTATAAATAAAAATGATAAGGAAAGGAGTTAATTAAAATATGGAATTAGAGCTTATAAATTTAAAAAAAACTTATGGAACAGTACAAGCGTTAAAAGGAATAAATTATAAATTTACATCAGGAATATATGGAATATTAGGTTCAAATGGTGCAGGAAAGAGTACTATGATTAATCTTATTACCGATAATATTTCAAGAGATAAGATTAATGGTGGAAGTATTTTATATAGTCAGGATAAAGAAAAAAAAGACATATTGAAGCTTGGAAAAAATTTTAGGAAAATTGTTGGATATATGCCACAACAGCAGGGATTTTATGAGGATTTTTCGCCTATGGCATTTCTTAAATATATGGCAGAAATTAAAGAAGTGAAAAAAATTAAAGTATCAGATAAAAATGGAAATACAATTACTAAAAGTGTTAATCAGCAGATAGAAGAGCTTCTCGATGTAGTTAACCTTAGTAATGTTGCATATAAGAAAATAGGTGGTTTTTCGGGAGGTATGAAACAGAGAGTTCTTTTGGCACAAGCTTTATTAGGAGAACCTAGAATTCTTATACTTGATGAACCCACTGCTGGACTTGACCCTAAAGAAAGAATTTCAATAAGAAATTATATTGCAGAATTATCAAAGAATAAGATAATTCTTTTTGCAACACATGTAGTAAGTGATATAGAGTGTATAGCCGATAAGGTTATTTTATTAAAAGATGGACAAATTATAGCAACAGGCACTCCTGTAGAATTGATTGAGAATATGTCAGGAAAAGTAGGAGAAATTACTTGTTCTCTTGAGCAGATTAGTGATAAACAGAAAAAATATAAGATAGGTAATATAAGACAAAGAAAAAATGGTTTAGCATTGAGGGTAGTAGGAGATGAGTTACCTGATGAAGCAGTAAAAGTTGAAGATAATATTAATCTGGAAGATGTATATTTATATTATTTTGAATAAATATTAATTATAAATAGGGGGAAATATATATATGAAAAAGAAAAAATATGCAATTATACTAATATGCCTTTTAGTTATAGCGATAGCTATCATAGCAATAAATATAAGGATTCCAAAACGAATCAGTATAAATCAGAATATATCAGAACTATCTGTTACAAGGGGAAAAGATGGAGTAATACAGAAGATAGGTGATTGTGATAAAATAGCTGGTATGATTAATGGAATACATGTGAGAACATATTCTGTTGTTTCTATATTAAAAGGAGATGCATCGCGTACTGGTTGGGAGTATTATCTTTCGTATAAAGATAGTGATGGAAAACATAAAAGTATAGTGATATCGCAAAGCAATATAAAGTATAATGGGAAAAGTTATACAGTAGAAGATACAGACATGATTACAGATATTATAAATGAACTCGCTGCTGTATATAGTGAATATGATTCAAAGATAATTAAGTTTAATCTTACAGATTTGAAAAATATTATTATAAAAAGTAATATTACATCAAAAAAAGTGACTATAGATGGAAAAACATTAGATGATTGTATTGAAAGACTATCAAAAGATAATATGCCGGAAAAAGCTAAGCCAGACATAGAACGTACTTTATATAAGATTACACTTAATTATAATGATGGAACAAGTGAAGAAATTCCTGTGTATTTTGGAGATGTTTTAATGTATAAAGGAAAATATTATGAAGCGTGTCGTAATCTGTGTGAGGTTATAAATGAGTATGTTGGTGATTAATGTATAATGGTATATTTAACTAAAGAGTTGCCCTGCAGCTCTTTTTTTATTGTGCAAAATGTGGTATTCTATTATTTAATGAAGTTTTATAAAGATACGGGATTATCATCCCACTTTTATGCTCATATCGGGGCGGATCCAAAGGTCTTTCGTCCACCTATGAGCAAGCTCATGTGGGTTTAGACCTTTTACCATGGTATCAATTATATAGCAGGAAGGAAAATATTATGCCAGTAACAGATTATTTAGTAAGAAATGCCGAGTTATACCCGGATGAGGTAGCTCTAGTTGAGCTTAATCCTGATGAGAAGGATACTAGAAGAACGACCTGGAAGGAGTTCGATCTGATTCAGCCTATTAATAACATGCCATACAGGCGTGAGATTACATGGAGTGTATTTAACGAAAAGGCTAACAGGTTTGCCAATATGCTTCTTAGCAGGGGAGTTAAGAAAGGGGATAAGGTAGCTATTCTTATGTATAACTGTCTTGAATGGCTTCCTATATATTTTGGCGTGTTAAAGACGGGTGCTATCGCAGTGCCTTTTAACTTCCGTTATGATTCGGATGAGATATATTACTGTGCCGAGCTTGCACAGGTTGATGTTATAGTGTTTGGCTTCGCATTTATTGGAAGAATAGAGGTAAATGCAGAGAGATTATCAAGAGGAAGACTTCTTATATATGTTGGTGATAACTGTCCAAGTTTCGCAGAAAGTTATCATGAACTGGTAGCAGACTGCTCCAGCAAGGAGCCGGATGTTAAGATAACTGAGGATGATTATGGTGCTATATACTTTTCTTCTGGAACTACAGGTTTTCCTAAGGCTATATTACATAAGCACCAGAGTCTTACACAGGCAGCTATCATGGAGCAGAAGCATCATTCAACAGGAAGAGATGATACATTCTTGTGTATACCGCCTCTTTATCATACAGGTGCTAAGTTTCACTGGATGGGAAGTCTTGTGGCAGGAAGTAAGGCGGTGCTTCTTAAGGGAACCAAGCCGGAGCAGATATTATCTGCGGTATCAAGTGAACACTGCACTATTGTATGGCTGTTAGTGCCTTGGGCACAGGATATTCTGGATGCACTTGATTCAGGAAGGATTAAGCTGTCAGACTATAATCTGTCGCAGTGGAGACTCATGCATATAGGGGCACAGCCCGTTCCACCTTCACTTATAAAAAGATGGAAAGAGTATTTTCCTAATCATCAGTATGATACCAACTATGGTTTATCAGAATCTACAGGTCCAGGATGTGTTCACCTTGGCGTTGAAAACATACACAAGGTTGGTGCTATTGGTATTCCAGGATACGGCTGGCAGTGTAAGATAGTGGATGAGCATGATAACGAGGTCTGTCAGGGTGAAGTAGGTGAGTTATGTGTAAAAGGACCTGGCGTTATGACATGTTATTACAGGAATGAGGAGGCTACTAAGGAGGTACTTAAGGATGGATGGCTGTATACAGGAGATATGGCTATGCAGGATGAAGATGGATTCTACTTCCTTGTTGACCGTAAGAAAGACGTTATTGTATCAGGTGGTGAGAATATATATCCTGTACAGATAGAAGATTTCTTAAGAAGATTCCACAAGATTAAGGATGCGGCTGTTATCGGTCTTCCTGACAGAAGATTAGGAGAGAAGACAGCTGCTATCATAGAGATAAAGGATGGAGTTACATGCACAGAGGAAGAGATAGAGAATTTCTGTATGGAGCTTCCTAGATATAAGAGACCTAAGGAGATTATATTCGCTGAGATCCCACGTAATGCAACAGGTAAGATAGAGAAACCTAAGCTTCGTAAGATATATGGGGCTGATAAGCTGGTTGCTAAGGAGAATCAGGGCTGATTGATGTATATTAATAGATATGTATAGCAGAAAGAATGCATAAATGAATATTAGTGTAACGAAAAAGAACGGAGTAATATATGAAAGAATTGATGTTAGGCAACAAAGCGGTTGCCAGAGGATTATATGAAGCTGGGTGTAAGGTGATATCCAGCTATCCAGGTACACCAAGTACAGAGATTACAGAGGAGGCGGCAGCTTACAAGGAGGTATATTGTGAGTGGGCACCTAACGAAAAGGTAGCACTTGAGGTAGCGCATGGGGCTACACTTGGTGGAGTAAGGGCAGCATGTGCTATGAAGCACGTTGGACTTAATGTGGCAGCAGATCCCCTCTTTACTATATCATACCAGGGACTTAATGCCGGTCTTGTAGTATGTGTGGCAGATGATCCTGGCATGCATTCATCTCAGAATGAGCAGGATTCAAGACATTATGCCATAGCAGCCAAGCTTCCTATGCTTGAACCATCTGATTCAGAAGAATCAAGAGTGTTTGCCAAAAAGGCATTTGAAATGTCCGAAAAATTCAATACTCCTGTACTCCTCAAGATGGTTACAAGGGTAGCACATTCACAGAGTATAGTAGATACAGAGGAACGCGTAGAGCCAGCACAGGTACCTTATGTGAAAGATCCAACTAAAGTTATGATGACTCTTAATTCGCGCAATGCACATGTAAGAGTGGAGCAGAGAACGAAAGACCTTATAGAATATGCAGAGAATTGTGAATTCAACAGGGTTGAGATGGGAAAAGATACAAGTGTTGGTATTATCACAGATTCTACTTCTTATCAGTATGCAAGGGAAGTATTAGGAGAGGACGCATGTATATTAAAGCTTGGACTTATCAATCCTCTTCCAGAGAAGCTTATAAAGGATTTCGCAGCTAAAGTTGACAGAGTAGTAGTTCTTGAAGAACTTGATCCAATTATAGAGAATCATTGTAAGCAGCTTGGTATCAAGGTATCTGGCAAAGATACATTTCCTATATGTGGGGAATTCTCACAGAATCTTGTAAGAGAATGTCTTGGCATGGAAGTGCCTGCTCATATGAGCATAGATGAGAATCTGCCAGCACGACCACCTGTTATGTGTGCAGGATGTCCACATAGAGGTATATTCTACATATTAAAAAAGAAAAAATGCATGGTATACGGAGATATCGGATGTTATACACTTGGTGCGGTTGCCCCTCTTAACGCTATGGACTTAAATGTGTGTATGGGAGCATCATGTTCAGGTCTTCATGGCTTTAACAAGGCTATGGGAGAAGCAGGAGAAAGCAACAGCGTAGGTGTTATTGGTGATTCAACATTTATACATTCTGGTATGACCGGCATAACTGATATTTCTTACAATATGAGTAACTCGACTGTTATTATTCTGGATAATTCCATAACAGGTATGACTGGCCATCAGCAGAATCCTACAACTGGTAAGAATCTTAGAGGTGAGCCGGCAGGTAAGGTTGACCTTGAAGCACTGTGCAAGGCACTTGGCTTTAACAGGGTAAGAGTTGTTGATCCATATGATCTTAGGGCTGTGGAAGAAGCTGTAACAGAGGAGCTTGCTGCTAAAGAACCATCTATCATTATAAGCCGCAGACCTTGTGTTATGATAAAAGGCACAGTTCATAAGCCACCTATAAGTGTTGATGAGGACAAATGTGTTGGATGTAAGCAGTGTATGAGTATCGGTTGTCCTGCTATAGCAGTTAAGGATAAGAAAGCACACATTGACCCAACACTTTGCATAGGTTGTAAGGTGTGCTCACAGATGTGTAAGTTTGGGGCTATTTAAGGATTACATTATTATCAGAATATAAAGTCCGATTTATTCAATAAATATCAGGCTTTAATAAGAAATGAGGAACATATATGAATGATTCAGTTAAGAATATTATGATTGTTGGTGTAGGTGGACAGGGAACACTGCTTGCCAGCAAGATGTTAGGATATGTGCTTATGCATCAGGGTTATGATGTCAAGGTATCGGAAGTACATGGTATGAGCCAGAGAGGTGGAAGCGTTGTTACCTATGTAAGATTTGGTAAAAAAGTATATTCACCAGTTATAGATAAGGGAGAAGCTGATTATATTCTTTCTTTCGAGAAGCTTGAGGCTGAACGCTGGATAGAATATCTTAAGGTTGGTGGACAGATTATCACCAACACGCAGGAGGTTGATCCTATGCCTGTTATAACAGGTGCTGCAGAATACCCGGCAGATATTGTTAAGAAGCTGGAGGAAGCTGGTGCTAAGGTTGATGCAAAGGATTTCTTATCAATAGCTGAGGAGGCTGGTTCATCTAAGGCTGTTAATATCGTGCTTATGGGAAGATTATCAGAATATTTTGATGATATACCTTATGAGGACTGGAGTGCAGCTATAGATGCAATCGTACCAGAGAAGTTCAGGGAACTTAATCATAAGGCGTTTGATCTTGGAAGGCAGGCATAAAATTCTTGTATGATAATGTATGATAATGGTGCTATATGATGTAGCACCATTATTTTTTTTATAATACATGTCACTTTTCCGGCTGCGTATCTGTAATATATACATAAGCTTATGATGTTCAGACCAAAGGTCAATATGCTGGGTGTGTCTGCATATATTTGGCACAAACCTGTCAAGTACAGAAATAAATGTGGAAAAGGACGGTGGTTTTTATGAAGAAATCAATAAAAAAGATATTGGTAGATGTGAGCGTGATTACATTGATTATAGGCTGTTTGTCAGCAGTGATGGCATGTAGCAGTAAAACATCTGATAGCGGACAGACAGACGTAGATTATAAGTATGCATCATATGTATATGATGACAATGAGCCGCAATATTATATGTCAGACAGTGCAGCGGCAGCAGAGACAGGTTACTATTATATAGCTGGTGCATCAGGAGTAAGTGATAATAATAATAGCTACATATATTACTATGATATGGTTAAACAGGAGGCTATTCCACTGTGTTCTGATATTGATTGTGATCATAAGACAAAAGACTGTGAGGCATATATATCATCAGATATGTGTCTTAGTAATAAGATATGGTATCACAATCAGAGAATATATATGATAGAAAAGACCGCTGAGAAGGATATACTTGTTTCTTATAATAAGACTATGAGAGATAAGAAAGAAGAAAAAACATTGTCCATAGATGGTTATTCTGTCAATGGAAATAAGAACAATGCATGTATAAGCCATGGAAAGCTGTATTATATGTTAGCAGGTAATAATACAATCATGCTGTGTTCAGTATCGTTATCGGATGACAGCCAGCCTCATATTATAAAGACATATGAAAGTACATATAACTATCTTGAACTTATAGTATTGTATGGCATAGGAGATAAAGTATATATAAACTGGAATAGTGGTATATCTGTGGGAAAAAGTATATATTATGTTGAGGTGCTTGATATAAATACAGAAAATGTGCAGAGACTTTACAATATGAATGAACAATATCCTGACATAGCTGATTCAATCTTAAACTGGAACAGTGAAGTCAGCTTTGATAAAAGCAATAATATGTACTTCCCATGTGCCAATGAGGATAAATATATTATAAGAAAGTTAAATCTGGACAACGGAGAGATAAAAGATATATTTACATTGGATATTGAGGGAACGACAGTGGAAGCAAAGCAGGAGAAAAAAGAAATTAAAAATGGAGAGTTTTCGCAGTTTAAAGAAACTGGGGATGAGAATTACATACATTTTTATGGATATGATGGAAAACATCTGTATGTATACAGAGGAGTTAATATTTCTAAATTAGTGGGAAAAAGCATAGAAGAAAAACGGGCAGCCTATGACAATTATATTTATATATTTGATACAGATGGAAATGTTGATGAAACGGTTGTACTGAATAAAACTAATGAGAATTCTTCAGGTAATATAACTCTTGACTATAAAGGCGGTGATGAAAGGTGCATGCTTGTAACAACTGCCAGAGCGGATGTAGCAGGTATGGAACTGTCACAGGAGGAAAAAGATAAGATAGAGGCTATTGATAAAGAGGTGGCAAAGAAAAAGAAGGGTGGAGCACGTATATGTGTAACTGCGGTTCTTGATAAGTCACAGATAGGAAGCACAAGCATGCAGTGGCAGCAGATAACACCAGAGTAGTTGGAGAAAGCCTATGGAACTGATAAGAATAATAAAGAAAAGCATTCTGTGTATAATATGTGCGCTGGCAGCGGTTATAAGCATATGTATTTATCAGGTTAACAGCAGCAATGATGCTGTGACATATAGATATTACAGACAGATTATCAATGATTATGACAAGATTAAAGAAGACAGGGTAGGTCTGACAGCCAGTAAGCTGACAGCCGCATATGATACATATAGGGAAGAAGATAGCGAGTATATAAACAAAGCAGCAGAGCTTGTTGAGAATAAGGAAAAGTACGTGAAGTCTTATAACAGCTATTATGACAATAGTGCGGACAACATCAAGTCTAAAAATTATAGCAGAATAGCAGATAGCACACTTTTTGGTGATACAGACAGCTATTATATTCTCAATGCCAATAAGCAGTTAAAAGATAAAGAAAAGCTTGAAAAAGCAGATGTGGCATTTAATAATACAAACACGGCAGCTATTGAGCAGCTTCTTAATAATAGAGCTATACCGCTTATCTACGTGATTATGATGACGGTTATCATAATACATTTTACAGAAGAGAGCGACAACGGAGTATATGTGCTTGTAAGAACAAGCAGGAGAGGAAGAATATTTCTGCCTGTTATAAGATGCTTTATTATTATAGTATTTAATATAATATTATCATGTCTGTTTAATTCAATAACATATGGTATATATGCAAAGATATATGGTGTTGATGGAACATGCTGTATACAGAATTCGAAAATGTTTAGTATGTTTCCTTATGCTGTTAGTGTAAATCAGATTTTTGTTATATATGTATTAGTATATGCCTGCGCAATGACTGCCATAAGTCTTTTGATATATCTTATGATAAACCTTGTGAATAATTATAAGATAGCAGTTACGCTGCTTATAGCGGTGCTTTTATGCGAATATATGCTGTATGGCAGAATACAGTATAACAGTACATTTAACAGTCTTAAATATATTAATGTATTTAATATTATATTTCCTGGAGGCTCTTATCTTATGTATGAGAACTGGGGAAGAGATGGCTTTATAACAGATATAAGTACAACAACGTGGATTCTTACAGCTGTTTTACTTGCTGCAGGACTGACTGGAAATGTGATTGCTTATTCATTAAAATATACAATCAGACAAAAGAGTGTCATAGAAGCTGCTGCGGTAAAGATAAGTCAGTCTAATCAGAAGCTTGTGTCTGGTATGCCTTTATATGTTATGGAAATCTATAAAACAATGATAGTACAGAAGGGGATTGTTTTTATACTGGCAGGGATATATCTGTTTACATCGGCTAAGGTTATGAAGGGCATAGATTATGGCAGTAATAACAAGACATATAAGCTTAACAGTTTTTATGTGGAATTCGATGGGCATGAGGCAGATAAGGAGGTCAGTGATTATATTGAAGCATTAAGAGATGAGGCTGTGCTAGTGCAGGACAGTAAAGAAGATGGCTCTTATGAGAAGGAAAATGCCAAAAAGCTTCTTGGTACAGTGGACATAATGCAGAAGGAATATGATTATGTTAAAAATATAAATGAGTCCCGTGAGGCAGATGCGGTTATAGTTAATCCATATAATTACGATGATATATTTGGAAGCAGGCTGTATTCTAACAATGAAACAATGAATCTGATATCCGTTGTTATCATTATACTGATAGCGGCAGGAGATTATGCTTCAGAGCGGCAGCAGGGAATGAATATGCATATAAGAACAGCAGGAAAAAGAAAGAAGCTGTGGTGGATCAAGCTGTCAAAGATTGTTATGCTGGCGGTCATTATATGGGGGCTTGCTGCTGGCATTAATATATATAACATAACACGCTGCTACAGCTATAACCAGATTGATAAGAGTATATTGTGTCTGCAGAAATTCGCAGATTTTCCGTTTGATATAAGTATACGTTCATATATTATCATTAATTACATATGCAGGTTATTATGGCTGATAGTTATAGCAGTTATAGCATATATGGTATCGTACAGATTTAGTTATAAGGTGTCAGTAATCATATCACTGTGTATGCTCATTCCACATGTCTTATATGTGCTTGGTGTAGGATTGGCAAAGAAGATGTCAATAATAGCCGCAATGGATATAAACAGGATGTTTGATTCATATGGGTATGGGTTAAAGAGTGTGCTGCTGTTTATCATAGTATTTCTAATCATGGAAATAATACTGGTATATAATTATAAAAAAGCAGTGAAGTAGTGAAACAGTAAAGCAAGAGAAGGGTTTCACAAGCAGGAATAACAGGGATGGATATAGTCTTAAGGTGTATCGGCAAAGACTGCAATGGTGTAAGTTATAATACCATTGCAGTCATTTTTGCATATAATCCCACGATATGCGAATATTGTGAAAAAATCAGAAAATTATAAAAATGAAATTGAGTGAATAAGGTGGGGATGCTATAATGAGCGCAGGTCAAATAAAGAATAGCATAGAAATAAGAAATGAGGATGTGTATGTTCAATCTTGAAGAAGAGTTAAAAAAACTTCCAGATAAGCCGGGAGTATATATTATGCATGATAAGCATGACACAATCATATATGTAGGCAAGGCAAAGGTGTTAAAAAACCGTGTAAGGCAGTATTTCCAGAGCAGTAAGAATCATTCTGCAAAGGTTGTACAGATGGTTTCGCATATAGCATATTTTGAATATATAGTAACTGATTCCGAGCTTGAAGCACTTGTGCTAGAGTGTAATCTTATTAAAGAACACAGACCTAAGTATAACACGATGCTTAAGGATGATAAGAGTTATCCATTTATCAAGGTTACTGTAAATGAAGCATATCCAAGAGTGTTATTTTCAAGAACAATGAAGCATGGCACAGGAAAGTTCTTTGGTCCATATACATCAGCAGGTGCCGTAAAAGAAACTATAGAACTTTTATGCAAGCTTTATAAGGTAAGAACCTGTAACAGAAGACTGCCTAAGGATATAGGCAAAGAAAGACCATGCCTTAACTACCATATAGGACAGTGCAATGCACCATGCCAGGGGATGGTTAGTGAATCAGAGTACAGGAAAAATATAGAGTCGGTTATCAGTTTCCTTAATGGTAACTATTCAGAGATAATAAATGAGCTTACGAATAAGATGATGGATTGTTCTGAGAAGCTTGAGTATGAGGAAGCAGCAAGATATAGAGATCTTCTTAACAGCGTAAAGCAGATAGCACAGAAGCAGAAGATTACAGCGGATGATGCTACTGACAGGGATGTAATAGCATGTGCTATGGATGCAGAGGATGCGGTCGTGCAGGTATTTTTTATAAGACAGGGAAAGCTGCTTGGAAGAGAGCATTTTCATATGAAGGTTGCTGCGAATGATAGCAGAAGTGCCATATTATCACAGTTTATGAAACAGTACTATGGTGGAACTCCATATATTCCTAATGTTATCATGACACAGGAAGAGATAGATGATGCAGATGTTATCGCCGAGTGGCTTGGAAGCAGAAAGAAAAGAAAGGTATCTGTCATAACACCTAAAAAGGGTGACAAGGAGCGTATGGTTGAACTGGCACATAAGAATGCACTTATGGTTCTTACCAAGGATGCTGAGAAGATTAAGCTTGAAGAAAAGAGAACAACAGGTGCCATGAAAGAGATAGCTGGATGGCTTGGACTTAAGAACCTAAGAAGAGCAGAAGCTTATGATATATCCAATACAAGTGGTGTTGAATCTGTAGGTTCCATGGTTGTTTTTGAAGATGGAAGACCAAAGAAGAATGATTACCGTAAGTTTAAGATAAAGACAGTCAAAGGACCTGACGATTATAAGAGCATGAGTGAGGTGCTTACAAGACGTTTCCAGAGAGGCATGAGGGAACGTGCGGGTGAAGAGGAGTCAAGAGGCTTTTCGGTGTATCCTGATCTGATTATGATGGATGGTGGACGTGGACAGGTAAATATAGCACTAAAGGTGCTGTCAGAGCTGGATATTCACATCCCGGTATGCGGCATGGTTAAGGATGATAATCATAATACAAGAGGCTTGTATTATAACAACGTAGAGATACCTATAGACAGACATAGCGAGGGCTTTAAGCTTATAACACGTGTTCAGGATGAAGCACATAGATTTGCCATAGAGTATCACAGATCACTAAGAAGTAAGCTGCAGGTTAATTCGGTGCTTGATGATATAGAAGGAATTGGACCGGTAAGGAGAAAAGCACTTATGAAGCATTTTCTCGATATAGAAAAGATAAGGGCAGCAGGTGTGAGTGAACTTATGGAGGTTGATGGCATAACAGAGAATGTGGCACAGAATATATATAAGTATTTCCATTGAGTATGTATGTAGAATGTGAACAGGCAATATGCTGGACTGTCTGTAACTTATATTTGTTGTCCGTTTGCCACCAACTAATATTCAATTCAACAACAATATATTTGAAGAAAATCTTTTAATATCAGAGCCGCTGTGTTACACTAATGTATAAGATGGTGTAAGTGTCGAAAGTATAAAAGTCATTTCTGTCCTTAGAAAAATCCTTTTTACTTAAGATACGGTAAATATCGAAAGCGGAATAAAATGTTGTGAATATTGCATTCAATATGTACGCATGTGGATACATATGGTAAAAATATATATTAAATATAAAACAGGAAAACATTAATCAAATATATAATAATTGCGGCATTGTCAGTAATGACTTTAATATGCAGGATAGGAGTAGTATATGAATGGTAAAGAAAGAGTTAATTTATCAAAAGTAATTGAGAAGATGAATCTTGTGAATCTTACACCAGATATAGATGTCAAGGGAATATGGATTCATGTGCCTGAGTTTAACAGACCAGCACTCCAGCTTACAGGGTTTTATGACCAGTTTGATAATGACCGTATACAGATTATAGGCAATGTGGAATATTCATATCTCAAGAGTCTTTCAGATACAGAGCGTTTTGAACGTTATATGCAGCTTTTATCAAGCAATATTCCATGTCTTATATTCTGCAGGAATCTTGAACCTGAACCAGAGATTATAGAGCTTGCAAAGAAGTATCAGATACCTATTCTTAAGTCAGAGGAGTCAACTTCTTCATTTTCAGCAGAAGTTATAAGATGGCTCAAGGTACAGCTGGCTCCTTGTATTGTAATCCATGGTGTGCTTGTTGATGTTTATGGTGAGGGCGTGCTTATAACAGGTGAGAGTGGTATAGGTAAGAGTGAGGCTGCACTTGAGCTTATTAAGAGAGGACATCGTCTTGTAACAGATGATGCAGTTGAGATAAGAAAGGTAAGTAATGAAACATTAGTGGGTTCAGCTCCAGGTGTAACAAAGTATTTCATAGAGCTAAGAGGTATCGGAATCATAGATGTTAAGACACTTTTTGGTGTAGAAAGTGTTAAGGAAACACAGGAAATCGATATGGTTATCAAGCTTGAGGACTGGAATAAGGATAAGGAATATGACAGATTGGGTCTTGAAGAGGAATATACAGAGTATCTTGGCAATAAAGTCGTATGTCATTCGCTTCCAATACGTCCAGGACGTAATCTTGCTGTTATTGTAGAGGCAGCAGCGGTAAACCACAGACAGAAGAAGATGGGTTACAATGCAGCTAAGGAGTTATACAGAAGGGTTCAGGAAAACCTTATGAAGGGTGACGAAGAGGACGACCTTTAATTACAATAATCAGATAACAGATTATGACTGGGGGTAAGCTTGTATGTGTGGTAAGGATAATATAAGTAATGCAGATATTAATAATGATAAAAGCATAGTACTTGGAATAGATATTGGTGGAACAACATGTAAGTGTGGAGTTTTTAGTGTGTCAGGAGAGCTTCTTTATAAGGATGAGATTCCAACAAGAAAGGATGAGGGTGGAAGCCTTATACTGGAAGATATAAAAAAACATATACCAGATATGTTGGAAGCAGTAGAAAAAGCAAGTGATGATATAGCCGGAGTAGGAATAGGAGTTCCAGGTGCTGTCAGGGATGATGGCACAGTTAACAAATGTGTCAATCTTGGATGGGGTGTGTTTAATGTGGCACAGACATTCAGTAAGATGACAGGATACAAGGTTAAGGTTGGAAATGATGCGAATATGGCAGCGCTTGGTGAGTACTGGATGGGAAGCGCAAAAGAGTACTCAAGCAGTCTTTTAGTTACACTTGGTACAGGTGTCGGCGGTGGTGTTATCATTGATGGAAAGCCTTTGTGCGGCTTCAATGGTGCAGCGGCTGAGATAGGCCACCTTCCTGTAGCTGATGAGGAGAAGGAGTATTGTAACTGTGGTAAGAGGGGCTGTCTTGAACAGGTGGCTTCTGCAACTGGCATAGTCAGGACAGCTGTCAGAATGCTTAGCGAATCAGATGAGCCGTCAGCGTTAAGGGATATCCCTTACATATCAGCTAAAGCCGTGTTTGATGAGGCAAAGAAGGGAGATTCCGTTGCTTTAAAGGTTGTTGATTATATGTGCCGTTATCTTGGTAAAGGTCTTGCATGTGCTTCTGGTATGGTCGATACAGAGGTTATATGTATAGGTGGTGGTGTTTCAGCAGCAGGCGAATTTTTGTTAAGCAGAATAGAAAAGTACTATAAGGAGTATGTGTTCCATGCTTCAAGAAACACTAAGATATTAAAGGCAACACTTGGCAACGATGCTGGTATGTATGGCGCAGCCAGACTTGTATTAAATGAGTAAGCAGAATGATGTAAATAATGAATATAGACAGGGAGTATGATAATACATGAGTCAGAATGATTTGTTGGAAAAGCTTAAGGATATAGCAGGTGAATCACAGGTCAGAACAGATGAGCCTATGAGCAGTCATACTACATTCAGAATAGGAGGCACTGCGGATTATTTCGTAATGCCTTCTTCTGTTGAAGAGTTACAGACTATAATACGATTATTGAAAAAATCAGACATAAATTACTATGTTATAGGAAATGGAAGCAACCTGCTTGTAGGAGATAAAGGTTTCAGAGGAGTTATTATACAGCTTTCAGATGCTTTTGATGAAGTGGAGTATATTGATGATGTAACAGTAAAGGCTATGTCAGGCATGAAGCTGTCAAGGCTTGGAAACAGGCTTTCAGATAAAGGACTTGCAGGCTTTGAGTTCGCAACAGGTATTCCAGGAACGATAGGCGGGGCGGTCAGAATGAATGCTGGAGCTTATGGTGGAGAGATAAAGGATATTATTGTCAGTGCTGAGGTCTTAGATCAGAATGGTGATATCCATACGCTGGGTAAAGATGAGCTTGAACTTGGATATAGAACAAGTTGCATAATGAAATATGGATATATAGTAGTAAGTGCAACACTTAAGTTAAGTAAAGGCGATACTGATGAGATAAAAGAGAATATAAAAGAACTTTCACAAAAGAGAAGAATGAAACAGCCGTTAGAATATCCAAGCGCAGGAAGTACATTTAAAAGACCAGAGGGATATTTTGCAGCAAAGCTTATAGAGGATGCAGGACTTAAAGGTCTGTCAGCAGGTGATGCACAGGTGTCAGAAAAACATGCAGGCTTTGTTGTTAATAAAGGCAGGGCAACAGCAAAGGATGTATGTGAGCTTACAGATAAGATAAAAGAAGAGGTCTTAAAGAAGTCTGGCGTTAAGCTTGAGCTTGAGGTTGTTAAAATAGGAGAGTTCTAGATACAGGTTTTAGTCAGGAGCGAGGCAGTATATGAAGATTATTATAGTCACAGGTATGTCGGGAGCAGGCAAATCGACAGCGTTGAATGTTTTAGAGGATGAGGGATATTATTGTGTGGATAATATGCCTATATCTCTTATATCAAAGTTTGCAGAGCTTGCAGACTGCCAGAAGCAGAATAATGGATATAACAACATAGCACTTGGTGTAGACATAAGGAGTGGCAATTCACTTGCCGAGTTCGATTCCGTACTTGATTATATGAAAAGCAGGAAATATGATTATACAATTCTGTTTCTTGAGTCAAGTGATGATGTACTTATAAAAAGATACAAGGAAACGAGAAGGACACATCCACTTGCTAAGGACGGAAGAGTGGATAAAGCTATACTGCTTGAAAGAGAGCAGCTGGGGTTTCTTAAACAAAGAGCAGATGTTATCATAGATACAAGCCAGCTTCTGACAAGAGAGTTTAAGGAAGAACTTGAAAAGATAGTGCTTGAAAGAAAAGAGTTTAACAACCTTATCGTTACAGTGTTATCTTTTGGGTTTAAGTATGGTATACCAGCTGATGCTGATATGGTGTTTGATGTAAGATTTCTCCCTAATCCATATTATGTTGAAGAACTAAGACCGCTTACGGGTAATGATAAAAAGATACAGGATTATGTCATGAAAGCGCCAGAGGCAGAAGAGTTCCTTGTGCGTGTTGATGGACTTATACAGTTTCTGCTTCCTAATTATGTCAAGGAGGGAAAGTCAAGCCTTGTCATAGCAGTTGGATGTACAGGTGGAAAGCATCGTTCGGTGACACTTGCCAATGCAATCGCAGACAGACTTTCAAAGACACCTTATGGCTGCAAGGTGGAACACAGGGATATAGAGAAGGATTCAAAGCGTAAGGGTTAAGAATTCATAAGAGTTTAATATTTAATGAAGCCATGGTCAAAAGCCCCGGCTTTGATACAACAAATGCAGGGTGTACCCTTGTATAGCAATATAAGAAATGGAGATAATTAATGTCGTTTTCTTCAGATGTTAAGGAAGAGCTGAGTGCAAGGCTTGATTCGGCAAGACACTGCCAGATAGCTGAGTTTGCAGCTATTATGGGAATGTCGGGACGTATAAGACGTTCATCGGGTGGTGAGATGCAGGTTGAACTGCTCACTGAAAATGAGGTTGCCAGATACAAGTTTATTGTACTTTTAGAGACTATATTTGATATAGATTCCTCAGATATATTATATATATCCGAGAGCAGCAGGGATACAAGCATAAGAATATGTGACCAGAAGCAGGTCGCAAAGATATTACAGACACTTAAGTGGGCAGATGATACATTTGAACATATAGAACCAGTATTCGTGGACCCAAGAATAGTACAGAAGGATTGCTGCAAAAAAGCATTTATAAGAGGAGCTTTTATAGCCGCAGGCTCAATAAGTGACCCTAATAAGTTTTATCATTACGAAATAGTATGTGATTATGAAGAAGATGCAGAGTGTGTTAAAGATATGCTTTGCTTTTTTAATCTTGATGCAAAGGTTACGCAGCGTAAGAATAATTATATAGTCTATATGAAGGAGGGCAGCAATATAACAGATGCCCTTAATCTTATGGGAGCATATGTTTCCCAGATGGAGCTGTATAATGTCATGATTCTTAAAGAGATGAGAAATGATGTTAACAGGAAGGTTAACTGTGAAACGGCGAATCTTAATAAGACAATATCAGCGGCAGTCAAGCAGACAAGAGATATTGAGTATATAAGAGATACAGTAGGACTTTCAAGCCTTAAGGAAGGACTATACCAGGTAGCAAAGATACGTCTTGAACATCAGGATATGAATCTTAAGGATATAGGAGAGCTTCTTGATCCGCCTGTGGGAAAGTCCGGGGTTAATCACAGACTAAGAAAGATAAGCGAAATGGCAGATGAGATAAGGGCTGCCAGGCAGGGGTATTGACAACAAGCGTATAATAAAACTTAGGCGGGGCATATTTATGATAGATATAAAGATGTTGATAGAACTATTATAATGCTGCAGTCGGATGTAAGAAAGGTTTCTGCATATAAGGCAGAAATGCAGGAGATTATATACAGTAAGGATATAATGGAGGATAATGAGATGACAAAAGTAGATATTATTTCAGGATTCTTAGGAGCTGGAAAGACAACTCTTATAGCTAAGCTTTTAAAGGAAGCATTTCCAGGAGAACAGGTAGTTCTTATAGAGAATGAGTTTGGCGAAATCGGCATAGATGGTGGATTCTTAAAGGAATCGGGTGTTGAGATAAGAGAGATGAATTCAGGATGTATATGCTGCTCTCTAGTAGGTGATTTTGGTACATCACTTAAGGAAGTAGTTGAAAAGTATCATCCAGACAGAATTATCATTGAGCCATCTGGTGTTGGTAAGCTTTCAGATGTTATAAAGGCAGTTAAGGATCTTCATATTGAGAATGAAATCAGGCTGAACAGTGCATCGACTGTAGCAGATGCATCTAAGGTAAAGGTATATATGAAGAACTTTGGTGAGTTCTTTAACAACCAGATTGAGCATGCAGGAACTATTATTCTTAGCAGAACACAGAATGTTTCAGAGGCTAAGTTAAAGACAGATATAGAACTTATCAGATCACTTAACAAGGATGCACATATTATTACAACTCCTTGGGATGATATTAATGGTAAGCAGATTCTTGATGCAATGGAAAATGTTACTAATCTTGAGCTGGAGATGCTTGCAGAAGCAGCAGCTAAGGCAGCAGAGGAACATGAACATGAGCATCATCACGACCATGACGGAGAGTGTGGCTGCGGACATGACCACGATCACGAGCATGAGCATCACCACGACCATGACGGAGAGTGTGGCTGCGGACATGACCACGATCACGAGCAAGAGCATCACCATGACCATGATGGAGAGTGCGGCTGCGGACATGACCACGATCACGAGCATGAGCATCACCACGACCATGACGGAGAGTGTAGCTGTGGACATGATCATCATCATGGACATCATCATGCTGATGAGGTGTTTACAAGCTGGGGTGTAGAGACTCCTGATAAGTATGATAAGGAAACACTTTCAGAGATACTAAGAAAGCTTTCTGAAACAGATGATTATGGTGATATATTAAGAGCAAAGGGTATGCTTCCTACACCAGAAGGTAAGTGGATGTTCTTTGATCTTGTACCAGAAGAATATGAAATCCGTGATGGTGAACCAGAAATCACAGGCAGAATATGCGTTATAGGAGCTAAGCTCAAGGAAGATGCTCTTAAAGAGTTATTCAATGTATAAATTAAGTTTTTAAATAGTGCAGTCCATGTTTTGCACATAATGACATGGGCTGCATTTTTAGGATTTATAAAATTATATGGCAGAAACAGCATAAATATAAGAAAAGAGGTAAAATATGGCACAGGAAGAAGAATATCAGATTCCAATATTCTTAATAAATGGACAGCTTGACAGTGGTAAAACAAGATTTATCCAGGATACAATAGCAATGGGACAGTTTGCAGAAGCTAAGAATAAGCTTCTTATTGTATGCGAAGAAGGTGAAGAAGAATATAGTGAGAAGCTTTTAAAGGACAATGGTGTAGATATGGTTGTCCTTGAAAAGGAAGAACTTACAGAAGAAAAGCTGAATGAGCTTGATAAAGAATATGATCCATGGATAGTTATAGTTGAATATAATGGTATGTGGGATCCAGCTCTTATTATGGCAACAGCCAAGCCAAGAGGATGGGATATATATCAGTCTATTACGCTTGTAGATGCAGCTTCCTTTAATCTTCAGTGGAATAATATGAGGTCTATCGTAGCAGAAACAGTTAAGTATGCCGATATGGTTATATTTAACAGATGCAAGTCTGGTATGGATCTTGGAAGCTACAGAAGAAGTATGAGAGCACTTAACAACACACTTCAGATAGTATTTGAGGATGATAAGGGTGAAATGATGTCTATAGCAGAACAGCTTCCTTATGATGTAAATGCAGATGTTATAGAAATAGATGATGCTGATTATGGCATATGGTATATGGATGTATCAGAAAGACCAGATGTGTATGTTGGCAAAAAAGTAAGATTTAAGGGACAGGTACTTAAGAATAAATACTTTAAAGATAAGAATTTCGTTCCAGGACGTAAAGTTATGACATGCTGCGCAGAGGATACTCAGTTTATTGGTTATATCAGCTTCTATAATGACATTGCTTCATTGGAAAACAGGCAGTGGATAACTGTTACAGCAACTGTTAAGGTTGAATTCCAGATGGCATATAAGAAAAAGGGACCTGTTCTTTATGTAGAAAAGGTAGAGCCAGCAGAACCACCAGTGGAAGAGATGGTGTATTTCTAATATGATACAGGATATATTTCCAAAAGTTTTAAATAACCAGTATGTAGAGTGCAGTCCATGTGATAACGATATTATATTTTTCTTTAAGGGTTCATCACTTCTTGCAAGGTATGAAGGAGAAGATGTACTTGTATATCCACAGTACAAGGAGTTCGTTCTGGGGATAAACAAGGCGGATAACAAGGATACAGTGGATAACTATACATTTGTTTATCTTCTGTCAGTGGATGATACAAGATATTTTCTTGCAAGAAAGAGCGGTGAGCTGCTTAAAGGCCAGTATATTGGTGAAATGGCTGACTCAGACATACATAAAGAATATGATACAGTTATTGACGGCTTTGATTTTGTCGGAGTTAATTCTTTTAGAAAGGCTGAGCCAAAGGCGCAGGCATTTGCAGCTATAACAGCATTTCATATATACGGATGGTACAGGGATAATCACTTCTGTGGAAGATGTGGTAAGCCAACTATTCACGATGACAGGGAACGTATGTTAAAATGTCCGTCATGTGGCAATATGATATATCCTAAGATATGTCCGGCGGTTATAGTAGCAGTAACGGACCATGACAGGATTCTTCTTACGAAATACGCGGGAAGGACATATAGGAATTATGCACTTATAGCTGGCTTTAACGAAGTTGGTGAGACACTTGAGCAGACAGTCAAAAGAGAAGTTATGGAAGAAACGGGGCTTAAGGTTAAGAACATAAGATACTATAAGAGCCAGCCATGGGGATTGTCAGGTTCGATACTTTCAGGCTTTTATTGTGAGCTTGATGGTGATGATACGATAACACTTCAGGAGGAAGAACTTTCACTTGGTAAGTGGGTGAAGGCAGAGGAACTTTCGCTTGAAGATGATGGAATAAGCCTTACAAGGGAAATGATACTTAAATTCAGGGAGGATTGCCTGACTGAATAAAAAATACGCTGGATTCCTGCAGGAATCCAGCATTTTTTTATAATAGCAGTTTTATGTTAATTTTTATAATTTTTAAAACATATGTTAATATCAACATTTCCAGATACACCAGGTACCGTACCAGTGCTTGTGTACTGCCACATAGTATATTTATATGGATAGTAAGGAGCTGCAGTCTGATATCCTGCGAACCACTTGTCGTAAGACTCAAGACGATTAAGTTCAACATTGTCCATAAAGTACAAGAGATTACTATATATGAGCGGTGTGTAGCCGGCAGCCTTTATGGTATCACAGAAGGCTATAACAACATCAGTAAGCTCACTTGCACTAAGCTTTTCCTGACGGAAGGAATCATTTTCTATAGCCTCTATATCAATAGCTACAGGGTATGTAACGTTGTAAGGTCTTATAAGGTCAAGCACATAGTTGGCCTCTTCAACAGCTTCATCACGGCTTACAGCCTGTGTGTAGAAATATACTCCGACATCAACATTGTTGGTAAGAGCACTTGTTATATACTTTTCAAAAGAAGTATCCTTGACAAGAAGTCCTGAACCATAAGCTCTGTAGCCACATCTTATAATAGCATAATCTATGCCAGCTGACTTTGCCTTGGCAAAATCTACATCAGAGTTGTATCTTGAAAGGTCAATTCCCGTATACGTTTTAGTCGATTTATCATCAGAATATGTCATAAAACCATTATCATTGCGTGTGAATCCGGATGTGCTGTAATCAGTTTTTGCAAGGGCAGGGTCAATGTCAGCAAAAACATAATTTCCCTTCCTGTTAGAATATACAATGTTATCAGGATACAGCTTCTTAAGTATAGAAAGTGTCGATGAACCGCTCTCAAACTGTTCACGTATGGAGTTTAGTAAATCCTCTTTCTCAGAAGCTTTTGCAACATCAAGATCCTTTGATTCAAGCTGTGCAACTGTATGTCTGGTGCGTGTGTGGTCAGTAACAAGAAGAAAAATATTAGCAGCAATAGAAATGATTGCTGTTACTAAAAGTACAATCGTTAATGGCGATATTGAAACTTTTCTTTTGTTTTTCTTTTTCTGCCCCTTTTTTCCTGTATTCAGAATATCATCATTAAAGTTGTTGTTTAATGAGATATCATCTGTATTCTTATGCATATATATCCCTCCGTATGTTAATGATGTAAGCGCCAAAAGATGTTTTGACCCTTATGTCTGTAATTAGTGTATACGAGTGATATATAAAAGTCAAATGTGATGTAAAAATCATCGGCTGCAAAATCAAAATTAATAGGTAAAGATTTAAAACTAATAAAAGTCAATAAAAAAACTGATTAAAAAACTAAAAAAAATATTGACAATATAGTTAACATATAGTATATATAAGATACACCATATATATATACATCAGACATTTGGAATATATGAATATATTTCAGATTCTTTAGCCTTCTGGAGAAGGTATTTATAGCGTTTCTGCTCGGAGTTAAGCTGATATATATAACAGTCTATAAGATCCGGGTCAGTAGCATTATCAAAGTTGGCATACGCAGCACTAAGTGCAGCTTTCGTCAGATTTATTTCCTCAACAAGATATTTTTCATCATATGTAGCAGGTTCTTTTTTCTTGCAGAACAGTTTCATTTCTGTTACCCCATTTCCTTATTTTTATAAAGTATAGTCATAAGCTGGCAGATCTATACATTAAAGGAAATATTTTTATAAATTGTTTGCCTTTGTCACATTCACAGGTATTAATAAGATTATGGGAGAAGTAAAAATCATGGAAATATGTATGAAAATGTGGGCTGGAATATATAAAGAAATATTGTCATGGCATATGGATGTAGTAAGATATTTAGTTTTATTGATGGTTACGATGGCGGCAGCAGCAGATGATTATAAAAGGTATAAGATATCAAACAGAATAATCATAGGGGGTCTGATATTGTCAGCAATGGTGTGTATTGCAGAAATGTATATGATGTATGTAGTAAGTAAAAATGGTGTGGATAATACGTATGGAGGTTATAAGGGTTATAAAGATATTGGTTTAATGTATTTATCAGGTATGGTGTGGGCACTGGTTGTCAGTTATGTGTTGTATAAGGTCAGGGCAATAGGGGCAGGTGATGTAAAGCTTTTTATGGTTGTGGGAACGTTTATGGGATATAAGGATGTGATGTATATTATTGTTATTGCATTATTTGCAGGAGCGTTTATTGGTGTGGCAGAGTCTCTTGGCAGAAAGGAAATCATGCTGGTTACAGGAAAAAGCATGCATAAATTCCATTTTTCATATGCAATAATGGCAGGTGTATGTATGATGGTGTGTTTAAAGTCAGCCGGACTATAAAGGAGGTGTGATATAAGTGGGAAAAGGAAATGTATGTGTTATATATGATCCGGATGAACGTTACGCAAAACGCCTTATGGGGATAATTAACGATGATAAAGATATTCCGTATAAGGCAAGAATGTTTACAAGAAAAGAAGAATTTAACAAGTATATAGCTGGTAACGATACAGACGTGCTTATGGTTAATGAGGAATGTTATACTTATGAGATTCAGAAAAAGAGCAATAATAATGTTATTGTTTTATGTGAAGAAGAAAATGAAGCAAGGAGGATTAATGATAGAAAAAAGGAAGGACATACAGGCGTATGCAAGTATCAGCCGGCATATCAGCTGTTAGGTACAATATCTAAAAAACATACAGAAACAGAGCAGAATGAAAAGGAAAAAAGTTTTAAGTGCATAGGTGTATATGGATTCAATTCTTCTTTAAGGGTTATGCTTGCACTTGTAATATCAGCTGCTTTTTCAAGAAAGGGAAAAACACTGTTTATAAACCTTGATGAATTCTCAGGTATTGAACATATAATGGGAAGTGATGAATCAAGAAATCTCTCAGATGCTTTATATATGTTTAAACAGGCAGGAATGCAGTATACAGATGGTATCCGCCGTAGTATACATTTTACAGATATGTTTGATTATATCCCGGCAGTAGTATCCGCAGATGATATATCATATGCAGGGGATATGCTTCTTTCGCAGTTTATTGATGCAGCTGCATATAACGGACAATACATGTATGTAGTGATCAATATATCAGAAGGAATCACAAGACCATGGAAGCTGATGGAAAAATGTGATGTGACATATATAGCTGATAGTGGCGAATATATAGAAGGCTGCAGGTTTGATAATCTTAAAAGATATCTTATAGAGAATGACATGGAGCAGGTGTCTGATAGTATAATGAGGATTAATCTTAAAACAAAAGAGGATGTTGATGTGAATTTCCTTCAGAGAATCATGTATACAGAAGCGTATGGCTGTGTGAGCGAGTTGATTAATTATTTGTAGTTTTATGGATGAATTGTTTATAAAATTAAAAAAGGAAATATATGAAGAGCTTGATGTAAGCCTTGATATATCGGATGATTATCTTTATGAAATAATAGATGAGTGTATATATAAAGCAACGGCAGTAAAAAGACTGTCACTTAACCAGAGAGAAATGTTAAGGACACGGTTATATAATTCAATCAAGAAGCTTGATGTATTGCAGGAGCTTATAGAGGATGACGAGATAACAGAAATAATGGTAAATGGTTATGACAATATATTTATAGAAAGGAATGGATGTATAACAAGGTGTGAAAGACAGTTTGAAAGTGAGGAAAAGCTTGCTGATGTAGCACAGAGAATAGCAGCAATGTCAAATAAAATCATTAATGAGTCGTCACCTATCGTAGATACAAGACTGCCGGATGGGTCAAGAGTCAATATGGTATTACCGCCAATAGCGATAGATGGCCCGATAATAACTATAAGAAAATTCTATAGAACACCCATGGACATTAAAAGAATGATACAGGCAGGTTCTATAACAGTTGAAGCAGCAGATTTTCTTAAGCTGCTCGTTAAAGCGAAATATAATATATTCGTATCTGGAGGTACAGGAAGTGGTAAAACAACATTTCTTAATGCCTTATCTAATTATATCCCAAAGGATGAAAGAATACTTACAATAGAAGATTCCGCAGAGCTTCAGATATCAGGCGTTGATAACCTTGTAAGGCTTGAAGTAAGAAGGGCAAACATGGAAGGAGATAATGAGGTTACAATAAGAGATCTTATTAAGTCAAGTCTAAGAATGCGACCTGACCGTGTGATAGTTGGAGAGGTCAGGGGCGAGGAGGCACTTGATATGCTGCAAGCCATGGGAACAGGGCATGATGGCAGTCTTTCTACAGGACATGCCAACAGTCCAGGGGATATGCTTGTAAGGCTGAGAACTATGGTTCTTATGGGCATGAATATGCCAGTGGAAGCAATAGACAGGCAGATATCGTCAGCTATAGATATAATAGTGCATCTTAAGAGAATGAGGGATAAGACAAGAAAGGTTGTTGAGATATCAGAGGTGTGTGATTATGGTGAGAAAGGGTTTGAACTTATTCCACTGTTTAGGTTCGTGGAAGAAGGCGAAGATGAAAGCGGAAGGATTATTGGTGAACTTAAGAAAACAGAATATAAGCTCCAAAACCAGAGTAAGCTGCTTTCCTATACTGGCTGCAATTCCCCAAAATAAAAATGAGCTTATATATTATCTTCAGGGAATAGCAGTGATTGTCCTTGCTGCATATTTATTCTATAACAGCTTATGGTCATGCATATTCTTAAGTCCGGTTATCCCTATATATGTTGTGTTACGTAAAAGGGAAGCTTATGGTAAAAAAATAAGCCGTAAAACCATGGAGTTCAGTGATGGAATGCAGGCGGTTTCATTTGCGTTAAATACGGGTTACTCGATTGAAAATGCGTTTGCAGAAGCAGTGGGTGAGCTGGAACTTCTATACGGAAAAGAGTCATCTATAGTCAGGGAGTTCAGGATGATGGTAAACAGAATAAAAAGAAACGAAAACCTTGAAGATATTATGGATGATTACGCAAAAACATTAAATATAGACGATGTCAGCTATTTTTCGGAAATATTCAGGTATGCCAAAAGAAGTGGTGGTGATATTCCAGCGATTATTAAACAGACGACAAAAATGATAAGGGAAAAGTCAGAAGTCCAGATGGAAATAGACACGATAATAAGCGGAAGAAAAATGGAGCAGAAGATTATGGTGTGTATTCCATTGGGGATACTTATATATCTTAGGATGACAACACAGGGGTTTGTCGATGTGCTATATGGTAATGTGCTGGGAATAATAGTTATGACACTATGCCTGTTTATATATGCAGCTGCAGCTGTTATTTCAATCAGAATCGTGGATATTAAGGTGTAACATAAAAGGACTAAGAGAGTTGTCATGAATAAGAAAATCAGAGTAAATGCTATAACAAATAAAATAAATAATAAATATATTATTGCCGCAATACTTGTTCTTGTAATAGTGTTAGTTAAGACACTTGTTATAAAAGATTCACATAAATCATCAGTAAGTCATATAAAAAGACCAGAACCAGGTGAAGCTTCTAAAAATATTTCATTAGATGTTTATGATGCAGATGGAAATAAACAGACAACAATAAATACATATGTTGAGCCAAGAAAAATGTCAGAGGAAGAGACACAGCAATGCTTTGATGAAGCCTATGATGAGCTGTTAAGAATTATGCTAAAGAATAATGCTTCAACAGATTATATTACACAGGATATATGTATGACAGATAAGCTTGCAGAAGGTCTTATAAGTGTAAGCATGTATCCATCAGATTATTCAGTAATTGATTATGATGGTACGGTGCATAATGAGATGTTAAGTGAAGGCGATGTTAAAGAGGTGTCACTTACATACGTTATGCAATACGAGGAATATGAAAGGCATGGTGTTATAGAGTTGAATGTACGGGCAGCCGGTGAGTATGATGATGAATCACAGAAGGTAATAGCACAGAATACTATCCAGAAGGCCGTAGATAATACAGTTAATAAAAACATAGACGAAAAGGAGGCAGCTCTGCCGTCAAATATAGGGCAGAAAGATATATATTACAGATACACAAAAGAAAAAATATCATGGTTATCATATGTTATTGTGCCGGCAGCTGTTGCGGTATTTATATTGTACAGAAGAAAAATGAAGAAAAAAAGAGAACAGGAGCTAAGAATAAAGGAATTAAAATACGATTATTCAGAGCTTATAGCCAAGCTTACATTACTTCTTGGTGCCGGTATGACCATAAGGAAGGCATGGGAGAAGATGGTTGAGGATTATATGAAGAAAAAGCAGGCTGGTGGTGGAGTGAAGATAGTATATGAAGAAATGTATATAACAGATTGTAATATAAAATCCGGAATATCTGAATATGAAGCTTATGAGGAGTTCGGATACAGATGTAACACAAGGGAATACTTAAAGCTTGCATCGCTGCTTCAGACTAATCTTAAAAGAGGAACGAACCGGCTAAGGGAATTACTCTGTCAGGAGTCATATGATGCGTTTGAACAAAGAAAAAATATTGCAAGGCAGAAGGGTGAAGAAGCTACAACAAGACTGCTTATACCCATGATTATGCTTCTTATGGTAGTTATGGTTATAGTCATGGTTCCGGCAGTTATGAACTTTTATCTTACATAGCAGAAAGCAGAGATTTCTTCTGTCATGTTATATGAAGATTAAACAGGAAAGGAAGAATAGTGTGAAAAATAAGATTTTTCACACGCAAGAATGGAGGATTATTATGAAAACAGATGTTATAAAGACAGCAGTGAAAGAAAATAAGAAAAACAAAATGGCAGTATTATGCAGAAAAGTAAAAGAAAATATAAAAAATTTCTGGCAGGATGAAGATGGCATGGGAGTCGTGGAAATAGTACTTATTATCGTTGTGCTTATAGGTCTTGTCATCATATTTAAAAGTCAGATAACAGCATTGGTTAATAAGCTGTTATCAAAAATGTCAAGCCAGGCAAACAAGATATGATAAATACGGCAGCAATATCACATATAAAAACAATATCACATATAAAGACAATATCATATATAAGGACAATATCATTAAGGGCACAGATTACGGTTATGGCGGCAATGGTGTTTATGCTTGTTGTTTCATTTGTAACAACATGTGTGGATAGTGCAGCAATGTCAGGATATAACACGATAATAAAACAGTCATGCAGCTTGTCTGATGAATCAGTATTTGCAGCATATAGTAATGATTTATTAGAACAATTCGATATATTTGCATTGAAAAAATCGGACATAATCAATGAAAAAATCCCCCAGTACATCAAAGAAAATATAAAAACATATTCTAAGGATTTAAGCCTTACAGAAGCATCATATACTGGTTATAAGTACATGACTGACAATGGCGGATATGGTGTTGAAGAGCAGATAATAAAATATATGAAAAGTGGTGGGTATGCTGATGTTGTTAAAAACTATAATGTTGTCAATAACCGCATAAAAGAATCAGATGCTGTCAGAAGGGTTACAGAAGCTATATGTTCAACACAGGCTGCAGCCGGTGAGAGCAGCAGCGTGATGAGCCTGCTTATAAATACATGTTCTGATATGGATGAAAAGGAAAATGAAATATCCAGTATGGTAGCTGAATGTAAAAAGAATATGGATGAGCTTTATTATATGAGTGAAGCAGCTGATGTAAATATACTATCGCAGTATATCAGAAAAATCAAAAGAATATCAAACGAAATACATAACATTTCACAAGATATATTATATCAGGCTTCGTCTTATGAAGAGTTAAGAACAAAGTCAGAACAAAGCATAAGGGAATGTCATGAAAAGCTGAAATTTAACAGGAGTGATATAAGTGATGAGCTGTATCAGGAATTATCAGAGGATATAGACAGACTGTACACAGAATATGGTGATGCTGATGTATTATCGGAGGGATATATCAGGGATAGTGTGGATAATGACAACTCAATCATAGAAAATATCGTCGGTAATATGCAGGCTGTTCAGGATATATGTATGAAAATATCAGAGCCTGACGTAGAAAAGCAGGAGTATATCACAAAGATAGAAAAAATATACGAAGATATAGGATCAGAAATAAACGGATTTAGTATCAAAACAATAGTACAGGAATATGAACAATATACTTTCAGAGCAGATGATTATAACACCAGCATAACTTCACTAAATAAAATCTATCAGATATTAAAGGAAGGAGCAGCAGGACTGGTGATTGATGGTGAGATATCAGATAAGTCCATGGATTATTCTGACCTTGCAGATACATGTATATCAGGAAGTTATGGAGGAGATGGTATATCCAATATAGATATACGTCAGGCACTTGTCAGTGAATACATAATATCAAGATATGCAGGTTATACGGATTATATTGAAAAAAACGGACAACAAACTGGTTATATTGAAAAGAAAGACCGTGCTGCTGGCAGGCTGCTTGATTATGAAATCGAATATATTCTGTGTGGAAGGCAGTCAGATAAGGATAATCTGAATGAAGTTCTTTTTAAGCTTGTACTGATAAGAGAGGGACTTAATCTTTCATATCTTGTAACAGATGTACAGAAGAAGAATGAGTGTTTTGGATTAGCACTACAGCTTCTTGGATATACGGGAAATATGGTACTCATCAAGGCAGCCCAGTATTTTATTATGTCTATATGGGCATATGCTGAATCAGTTATGGAGTTAAGAGAGCTGTATGCTGGTGAAAGTATTGCCACAGTAAAAAATGCAGACAACTGGATAACAGATATTAACACAGTTATAAGCAGCGGTGCCGCAGGTTTAAAGACAAGTCTGTTTTCGGATAAGAATAAAGCTGGGAAAGAAACAGGCAGTACAGCTGGTTATAACAGTCTTGATTATATGGATTATATGCGTATTCTACTGCTTATAAAGGATAGAACTGCGAGGAATGCAGGTATTATGTCAGCCATGGAACTGGTAATGATCGCACTAGGACATGAGGATTTTAGAATGAAGGAATACATATACGAAGCATCTGGCACGGCTGTGTTTATATATGTAAAAAATGGACAGACATACAGCCAGAAACTGGAGTATTCATATATTTAAGATACCATGGTCAAAAGGTCTAAACCCACATGAGTCCGCTTTTTAAAACATATAGTGATAATATGCAGGATAAGCAGCTGCCTCTTTATGTGCAGATAAACTTATATTAAAAATAAATGATGTGAACACGGCACTTTACGCTGTGTCAATCATAAAGTACAAAAAGAAACATTAGAATTAAACTTAAAGGAAAAAACGAAAATTTAAAGGAAGGAGAAAGATAAGACTTATTCTTATAAATTAACAGGTATGATGTTTATAACGCCAGAAATACATAAACATAATACATCCTCTGCTCAAGTCAATAATGTAGTTTATCTCAATAAAGAGGCATATATTAAACCAGCAGCTTTTAATGCATTAAGAGCATCATCCACAGTGGAGGCAGCACTTGTTATACCTCTATTTATATATGCAGTTATGGCAGTAATGTATTTTATACAGGTTATGGCAGTGCGCTCACATGTGAATGATGCATTATATATAACTTTAAAGAAAAGTGCAGGTTACGCATATATATACGAAAATTTTAATGAGTATGCCGGACAGAAAGCTATAGAAGATGGAATTGCTGATGATTGTATAATAGACAGCACAGGTGGTGGGATAAAAAAAGGCATGGTTGTTGAGACCATAAGGAGAATGTTTATAAAAGAACTTGGTAAAGATTATGCAAAAAATAATAACATTGAAAATGGTGATGCTGGCTTCATATTTATAAGTTCAAGAGTACTGCAGGGAAATTCAGTTATAGATATAAAGGTTTCATATTATATTAAAAATCCTTTTGATATATTTGGCAATACACGTATAAAAATCGCTGACAGGAAGAGGATTAATGCGTGGCTTGGTGAAGACATGGATGGATATAAAAAAGCTGATGGTATGTCAGAGGAATATGTATACATAACAGCAGGTGGGGAGGTATATCATACAGATTCAAAGTGTACACATTTGCTGCGTTATATAAAAAAATGTGATAAAGGTGATATAGAAGAAATACGTAATAATTCTGGTTCAAAATATTATGAGTGTAAAATGTGCAAAAAAAATACAGATGATCAAGAAACAGATGATCAAGAAACAGGAGATACAAAGACAAACAGCGTGTATTATACAGAATATGGAACATGTTTTCATAGTAACAGTATGTGCACAGAGCTAAGACGCAATATCCAGAAAGTGAAAAAATCGGACATAAAAGACAGGGAATTGTGTGAAAAATGCAGTGGATGACTATAGACTATAAATACAGGAGGTGTCACAGGAGGTATCACAGGAGATGTCACAGGAGGTGCTACATGTTTAAAATAATATATTTAATAATATGTCTTGCTATACTTTCATATAAAGATATAAGAAGCCGTACAGTTCCTGTTATGTGGCTTATATTAATGGGAGCCGCAATACCGGTTATGTATGTGTGTGATTATAAATCAGGTGGTGAAATAATACAGTACAGCCAGATAGTACTGTCAATAATTATTGCAATAATATTTATACTCTTGTCGGTGTTTACGCCGCTGATTGGCGAAGCAGACGGGATAATTATTGGTTATGTCTGTCTGCTCTCGGATGTGTATATAGCAGTTTTTACAGTGTTGATATCATTTATTATGCTGGCAGTTTCAGGTGGTATATGGGTAGCTGCTAAAAAAATGAAGATTAAAACAGCCGTACCATATATACCATTTTTACTATCAGCATATATGTTAACGTTGTTTTGTATATAGAAGGGAATGATGATGGTATGCATACAGTTGAGAATGCGGTGATTGTACCTGTATTTACGCTTATTATAGTAGCACTTATAAGTGTCAGCGGATATATGCATGATAAAGTTGTTATGCGAAATATTCTTAACCAGTTATCAATAGAATATTCCAGGAATATAACAAGTAATGAACAGAAAGCTCTGCTTGTAAAAAGTGAGGAATATATAAAAGACAAAACAATATTTGTAAAAAAAGTAAGTGTTAAGCCAGGTTCATATGCAGGAAAAGAAAATGCAGCAGACGGTATAAATCATATTACATGTACTGCAGAATGGCCATTTAAACTGGATTTTTTCGGAATCAATATTGGAAATATAAGTATGAGCAGGGATGTATATAGAAACCATTCAGAACAGATTATAAGAAGAACTAATATAATGCTGCATAAATAGTGGCTCATTACGTTAAAAGAGAATGGAGAGTATTTATGGAAGATACATTGGAAAGAGAAGTGAATGTAAGATACGAAAGGGATAATAGTATTAACTATGCGGTTATAGATGCACAGAAGGAATGGAACTGTGAAGATGACTATGAAGTAAAGATGCTCATGTTTAACATGCCAGAGCATTTTCTTGCAATCACAATGAATGAAATTGATGGAAGAAATTGTATATATTATGATATTTCTTCAAAACAGCAGCTTAGTAAGCTGTTTGAATATGGGAAGGTTACAATGGAAGAGGTTAAGACAATGTTTAACAACATAAGTGAGATGGTACGTGTGGTTGATGAATATATGCTGGATCTTGACAGAGTTATACTAAAGCCGCAGCATATATATGTTTCACTAGCCAATAAAAAATACAGTTTCATGTATTCTCCCATAGCTGGTAATTCTGATTTCTATGATAATATGCGTTCGTTATTTGAATATATATTGGAAAGATTCGATCATTCTGTTGAGAAGTCAAGTCTTGTCCGCTTTTATGAAATATATCAGAGAATTCTTGTAAGAGATTATACACCACGCAATCTCATGTCTTTTTTTGAAAACAATGATAATACACAGATAGACATAGAGGATGATGACAATAAGCATGTTGGTAAAACGTATCACGATGCTGTACAGACCTGGAATGGGGAAATCAACAGAATGAAAAGTGCAAGCGAAGCGGTTGATTATGGAAAAGACGGCACAGTAAAAGATTACAATCGCAAAAATGGCATAGTAAGAGAACGTAACCAAAAAGAAAGAACAACAAAAGATATCACATGCAAGACGGATGAAAATAGCCAGCATAAAGGGAATATAATAAAAGATGTGCTTCCAGAAACAGCAGAGGATAACAAAAGTAATAAAAGCAGTAAAAAGGCAGTATTTGTCATGAAAGCAGTGGCCGCAGTTATTTTATTAAACGCATTCCTTAGCATGTTTTTAAAAACATATGCGGTAGTAAAGCTTAATACATCTGCATCTGTAATATGCATAATAGCTGGCGTGCTTATATTCTATGTATCTGGAAAAGTGGCTGATATTATAGGGGAAATTGCCAGTGAAGACAAGGTGACAGAGGATGAACTTATACCATATAGAATGCATAACAATACAGATAAATCTTATGAACGTAAGCCGGAAGCTGAACATGAATACATGGAGGATGCAGAAAAAACTTCATATAGCAGTATGGTAACAGCAAGGGTGATGAAGGATGAAGAAGAGCAGGAAATAAAAGTCAGTCATACAATGCTTCTAAGCGATTATCTTAAGATGTTAAAGGATAATAAGCTTACACTAAGCCTTCTTGATAACAAAGATAACAGGTTATACATGAAAAATGAGGAGGCATATGAGCAGCCATTGGAAAATATAGAACCAGTAAAATATCCATGCACAATAGGAAGCCTTGAGGGAAGTGCAGATATATTCATAGATTCACCAGTTATAAGTAAGATGCATGCATGTCTGCTTAAAGAGGATGATAAGTTCTATATAGAAGATATGAATTCTACTAACGGAACATATATAAATGATGAGAGAATAGCCATGCATAGCAAGACACGTATAGCTGATGGAGATATACTAAGAGTAGCAGCTTATAATTTTAAGGTGTGCATATCATAGTATAAAGAATAAATAAATATATGTACCAGTATATCGCCAAATCCCTTTTCATATGATACAATCTAGTTTACTGGTAAATCAGTATATGGAGGACTATTTTATGAATGTTAATATATACTATGGTGGACGTGGTATGGTCGATGATCCTACAATAGTTGTGATAAACAGAATACAGGAAGTGTTAGAAGAGCTTAATGTAACGGTAACAAGATATAACCTTTATGAGATGAAAAACACGATAACGACACTTTCCCAGTCGGTAGCAGATGCGGATGGAGTTATATTTGCAACAACAGTAGAGTGGGTTGGAATGGGCGGATATATGCAGACGCTTCTTGATTCCTGCTGGTTATATGCAGATAAAAGCAAGGCAGCATCTACATATATGTTTCCGGTTGTTATGTCAAGGGCATATGGAGAAAGAGAGGTTGTGACAGCACTCTGTAATTCGTGGGAGATAATAGGTGGTGTTATAGGAAGCTCACTTAGTGCATATGTTGATGATACGACTGATTTTGAATTCAATCAGGAATATAAAGATATTATAGAAAAATATGCTGAGAATATATACAGAACTATATCAAAGAAAGTTAAGAGCCTGCCTTCAAGCAGCCAGACTATAAGAAAGAATGTTATAAAGGAAGTTGTAAGCTTTACACCTCAGGAGAGTGAGCAGTTATCAAAGTATGCTTCTGATGATGAGTTTGTAAAGACACAGAAAGAAGACATTGAATCACTTGCAAGTATATACAAGGAACTTATGAATGACCAGGCAAATGGAGGCGATGATTATTATTTAAGTGTATTCAGAAACCATTTTAAACCTGAGCTTAGTTATAATGGCAGATATATGTTCATGATAAGTGACAAGGATAAAAATATTGTGGTGAATGTTGCAGGTGGACAGCTTAACGCAGAGTTTGGTGAAGATATGACAGCAGATGTCATAGGTAAAATGTCCAAGGAGACCTTTGATAATATAGTACAGGGCAGAATCACCTTTCACAGGGCATTTATGACAGGAGATATGACTGCAAAAGGTAACTTCAGGACACTCAGGATGTTAGATGAAATATTTGATTTCGGAGCATAGAATGGTATGAGAAAAGGTCATGCTTTGTCATGACCTTTCAAGTGTAATACAGGTTGTTGTAATATGCGAAGCACTATTATAGGTCATGCTAAGTGAGGCTCCGCCAAGTATACACATCTGATAGACACTAGGTAATCCAAGACCAGAGTGGCTTTTCTTTGTCGTAAAGAAAGGGGTGCAGAGTCTGGATAAATCATAACTGTAGATGTCTGGTGTACCGGACTTATCAGCTGCATCTATCATGTCTTTTAAAAGGCTTTTGTCTGGTTCGCTGTCTGATGCATTTATTATAGACAGATGCATAAGCTTATTGTCGCATTGTATCTGCAGACAGATGGGTTTATTACTGCATGCTTCATATGCGTTATCTATAAGCTCATTAATACCAAGTGTAAGCAGATGAGAGGATATATAGAAGCTTGTTTTTTCGTCTGCATTTATAAGTTCAGTGTTTAATGGGAGCTTTTCACTATGTGCTTCATTGCTGTATTTTTTTCCAATATATGTCTTAATACGCTCCAGCAGCTCTTTTACATTACATTCAACCATTTCGCTATCTTTAAAGCTGTATCTGTATAAAGAGGTGCGGTTCATATATCCAACCAGCTCATCTATAGTCGTTCCCATGTTGTTCCAGAATTTATTATCTTTAAGTTCAGAATTCTTATGGGAAATAAACTGATAAGATGTTTTAAGATAGGCTGCGTAGTTTTTTATTTCGTGGGAAACGACCGACAGCTCTTCCAGAGAGTCTTTTCTTAAATCAGATAATGCAGATGATAATTTGCTGCTTTTTTTACATTCCGATACGATAGTATCATATTCCTCTTTATTAAACATATAAAACCTCATTTCTAAAATTATACATACATCAGAATAATTGTTGAATAATTATCTGCAAAAATATTGTAATCAACCTTGCTTTAAGTTATTATACGAGTATATACTTAAATATAAAATAAGTAAATGATGTATAAGGAGGAAGAAAGAGTTTATGAAAAAAGATGATTGCATTTTTTGTAAACTGGCTAATGGAGACATACCAACCAATTCAATATATGAAGATGAAGTAGTTAAGGTTATATTCGATGCAAGTCCGGCAGCACCAGGACACATACTTATATTACCTAAGAATCATTATGACGATATATACTCAATGGATGATGAAACAGCTGCACATGTATTTAAGGTTGCTGTTAAACTGTCTAAGGCATATAGAAAGGCACTGGATTTTGATGGGCTTAACATAGTCCAGAATAATGGTGAGGCAGCAGGTCAGACAGTATTCCACTTCCATATGCATATTATTCCAAGATATAAGAATGATACAGTTAATGTAACGTGGAAGCAGAATGAGGCAGATGCTTCAGTTATAGAGGATATTAAGAGTAAGGTTTCTGAATATCTTAAAGATTAACAGAATACTAACGTGATTGGTATAGTTATTTACGAAACGATGTACCAGAAATCACATTATAAAAACGGGAAAGGAAAAGAGTTTGCAATGATTAAGTTAAGCAAAGGTGGAGCATATCTCATTAACGGAACAGAGGTTATTGAGGATAGCCAGACAGCAGCACAGGAGGTCGCTGCAAAGACAGGTAAGAATGTAACTAAGGAAGAAGCAGCTAAGAATACTATAGCTTATGGCATATTAGATAAGCATAATACTTCTGGCAATATGGATAAGCTTAAGATTAAGTTTGATAAGATGACTTCCCATGATATTACATTTGTAGGTATTATACAGACAGCAAGAGCTTCAGGACTTGAAAAGTTCCCTATTCCTTATGTACTTACAAACTGTCATAACAGCCTGTGTGCTGTAGGTGGAACTATCAATGAGGATGACCATATGTTTGGACTTACATGCGCCAAGAAGTATGGTGGAATCTATGTGCCACCTCATCAGGCAGTTATTCATCAGTTTGCAAGAGAGATGCTTGCTGAGGGTGGAAAGATGATTCTTGGTTCAGACAGCCACACACGTTATGGTGCACTTGGTACTATGGCTATGGGTGAGGGTGGACCTGAGCTTGTAAAGCAGCTTCTCAACAAGACATATGATATCAATATGCCTGGTGTAGTTGCTATATATATGACAGGAGAACCTATGAAGGGTGTAGGTCCTCAGGACGTGGCACTTGCCATTATCGGTGAAGTATTTGCCAACGGTTATGTTAAGAATAAGGTTATGGAGTTCGTAGGCCCAGGCGTTTCAAGCTTAAGTGCTGACTTTAGAATCGGTGTAGATGTTATGACAACAGAAACTACATGTCTTTCATCTATCTGGAGAACAGATGACAAGGTTAAGGAATTCTATGATATCCATGGAAGAAGTGAAAGCTATAAAGAACTGAATCCAGGCAGCGTTGCTTACTATGACGGCGTTGTATACGTTGACCTTAGTAAGATTAAGCCTATGATAGCTATGCCATTCCATCCAAGTAACACATATACTATTGATGAACTCAATGCAAACCTTGTTGATATTCTTCATGATGTAGAAAAGAAGGCACTTGTAAGTCTTGACGGACAGGTAGACTTTAAGCTTACTAACAAGATTAAAGATGGTAAGTTATATGTAGACCAGGGTATCATCGCTGGATGTGCAGGTGGTGGATTCGAGAATATATGTGCAGCTGCTGATATATTAAGAGGACACTCTATCGGTGCTGATGAATTCACATTAAGCGTATATCCTGCAAGTACACCTATATATATGGAGCTTGCAAGAAACGGAAGACTTGCAGACCTTATGGAAACAGGTGCTATAGTAAAAACAGCATTCTGCGGACCTTGCTTCGGTGCTGGTGATACACCTGCTAACAATGCATTTTCAATCAGACATTCAACAAGAAACTTCCCTAACAGAGAAGGTTCTAAGTTACAGAATGGTCAGATATCATCAGTTGCACTTATGGATGCAAGATCTATCGCAGCAACAGCAGCTAACAAGGGCTTCCTTACAGCAGCTACAGATTGTGATGTTGAGTTTACAGGCCCAACATATCATTTTGACAGTAACATATATGCCAACAGAGTATTTGACAGCAAGGGAGTAGCAGATCCTGACCAGGAAATCCAGTTTGGACCTAATATCAAGGATTGGCCAGAGATGGTTGCACTTCCAGAGAATCTTATAATAAAGGTTGTTTCAGAGATACATGATCCTGTAACAACAACAGATGAGCTGATACCTTCAGGTGAAACATCATCATTCCGTTCTAATCCTTTAGGACTTGCAGAGTTCGCACTTTCAAGAAAGGATCCAGCTTACGTTGGACGTGCAAAGGAAGTACAGAAGGCAGAAAAGGCAAGAGAAGCCGGAGAATGTATGGGAGAAGCACTTCCAGAGTTAAGAGATATTATGCATAAGATTAAAGAAACTTATGATGTAAGCAAAGAAAATGTTGGTGTTGGAAGCACAATATTCGCAGTTAAGCCAGGTGATGGTTCAGCCAGAGAGCAGGCAGCTTCATGTCAGAAGGTGCTTGGCGGATGGGCTAATATAGCTAATGAATATGCAACTAAGAGATATCGTTCTAATCTTATTAACTGGGGCATGCTTCCATTTATAGTAGATAAGGGAGAACTTCCTTTTGCTAACGGTGATTATATATTCATACCTCAGATAACAGAGGCAGTTAAGAATAAGGCAACATCTATGAAAGCATATGTTGTTAACAAGGACATGAAGGAATTCACACTTAAGATGGATGAACTTACAGATGATGAACGTCAGATTATTCTTGATGGATGCCTTATTAACTACTATAGAAACAATTAAGTAATAAACGGTTTTATGATGTCTGTATTCTGAGATTATATATATCAGGATAACATAGGAGTAGACAATGGCAGAACAGAATATATTAAGTGCAGACCAGAGTGTTTTAGAGCAGATTTTATCAGATATTAATGAATATGAAGAAAATCAGGAAAGACTTGAATACATATCTGCGAGCATTAAGGATATAACAAAAGAGACGGATAGTACTTCTAAAGCTATGCAGGATGAAATATCAGCCAGAATTAAGGAAAGTACTGATGCTATCTGTGCAGGATATGATAAGGCGATAGACTGCGATAAAGATAAGATAAAGCAGGTGCAGGCAGACAGAGATAAAGCAAAGCAGCAGGGAATGAAGGAGCGTATCCAGACAGAAACAGCTTCCTTAAGGCAGGAGAATAAAGAACTCGCATCACAGATAGAGCGAGCATTTATACAGGAAAATATTTCAAAGATTACGAATAATACATTTTTCCTTGCATTGTTTTTGTCAAGAAAGCTAAAGGATGTATTGGTATATATACTTTTCATGCTTATAATGTGTGGTGGTATTCCGGCGGTACTTTATGTGCTTCCTTTTGTACCAGTATGGGTTCCCGTTGTTTATACAGCAGTGATTGCTTTGCTTTTTCTTATCATAAGCAGATGTGTATACATTAATCTTATTATGCCGCATTACAATACTATAATAGCGGCAAGGGATACTAAGTACAGAATAAGGAACAACAAAAAGATCATTAAGAAAATCCGTCATTCTATAAAGAAGGACGATAATGATGCAATATATGGTCTTGAAAGCTTTGATCATAAGATTAATGATCTTCATGACAGCATAGAAAAAACAGAGAATGAAAAACAGGGGGCTCTTAAGGAGTTTGAAGAGACAGTAAAACCTGATATTCTTGAGGAAATACAAGGCAGATATGTTGATAAGCTCGAGCTTATGAACAGAGAGCTTACTAAGAAAAAGGATGAATATACAAAGCTTGATGATCTTGTAAAGCAGCAGCGTATATATATATCATCCAATTATGAAGCTTATATTGGCAAGGAGTTTGTAGATAAAGAAAAGCTTGCGGAGCTTTGTAATATCATGAAGAGTGGAGCCTGTACAACGATAGCACAGGCAATCGCGGAATATAAAAACCAGCATTAAGAGATTAATCTGATTGAAGCATTCCGAATGCACTTGTAATGACATCTGCAATCTGCATAATAACACATAGACGGGTTGTCTGGAGTGTGGAGTGGCTTTCATTACTGGATTCGTTTACGATACCAGTGATGTGGACATTTCCCACCTCAGGCAGCTTTTTTTTAACTCCAAGACCTGGCCGGAGTGGACCGGCTCCAAGAGTTATAAGTCCAACATGGTCTTTGCGTCCTAGTGATGCATCAACCGCAATAATATAAGGGTTGATGAATGTCTGGTTGATGCATTCAATATATTTTGACAGATTGGCGGCATGGACAGGATGCGTAAGGTCGCCATAGACATAGAAGTTACACTGCATATGTTTTTTAAGCTTGTACCCTACTATAGGTCCAAGGCTGTCACCCGTGGAACGGTCACTTCCTACACATAGTATGATAGTTTCCTGCCGGGAATCTTTAGAAGTCTTTATTATGTACTTTAGCTTTTCACTTAATAGCAAAGCTGCATCGTTACTGGTAGAATCGTAATAATAGTGCATAATAATCCTCATTTCATAATAATAAATTTATCAATCATAAACATAATCATTTTATTCAAAATCATAAAAAATATTCCTATATTTAAAAATATATTTTCTCCGACATTTTCTGATAAAATTCACAACTGTTTAATGATATTATTCAAGCATTATAAGTGGACATCCCTGTTTAGATGGGGTGGATACATCAGTCAGGAGCAAAATGCTTTTATATCCTGACAGTTTAATATAAATGATGCTTAGGATATGTTACAAGTGTGACTTATATGTAAAAGCAGAATGGAGGAGGATATGATAGAGATAATATGTAACAAAGATGATTCAGATAAATCAGAAGAGAATCCTAAAGATAATAACACATGTATAAGAAGACCTAAGAATATCAAGCAGATAGGTGATGTCAGCTCAGATAAGAAGATATACATAGAGGATTACGCGTTTACATATATTAACTCTATTGCATATAACAGTCCTCAGGAAGAACAGGCTGGTGTTCTTTTAGGCGAGCTTGCCAAAGAAGGAAATGAAAGGTGCGTATTTGTAAAAGGTGTTATAAAGGCAGCATTAGGTGATACATCGGATACAGGTATATATTTCAATGAAAATATATGGAATAAAATATATTCAGATACGGAAAAATATTTCCCGGATCTTTCAGTAGTAGGATGGTTTGCAGTAATGCCAGAGGTGACGGATGAACGCATGGCAAGACTTAAAAAACTGCATCTTGATAATTTTGCAGGGAATATGAAGACACTGTATCTTGTTGATACGGTAGAAAAAGAAGAGCATTTTTATCTGTATGAGAATGGAACATTAAAAAGACAGAAAGGATATGTATGTTTTTATGAGCGTAACTACGAGATGCAGGAATATATGCTTGAACGAAGCGAAAAAAAATCATGTGAGGATGCATCAGATGACCGGGTTATAAGGAATATACGAAATGTGATACGTGAAAAGGAAGAACTAAAGGAACAAAGAAAAAGTGGCAGCTTTATGTATGGTGTAAGTGCTTTCCTTGTAGTTGTCATAATAGTGATAGGGATTAATCTTATGAATAACCACGAGAAAATGAGAAGGCTGAATCAGTCGGTTGATAATCTTATGAATCAGCTTGAAGGAAATGAACGTGGTGGACAGGATGGAGATGACAATGGTGTTCATGATTCCGAAGCATCCGGGGATATAAGTGTTGATGGTAACGCTATAAAGGTAAACAGACTGTCTGGAGATGTGTATCCTTTGGAGGAAAACAGTACATCAGATAAAACAGAGAGGGAAACAGAGTCAGATAATAAAGCAGCCTCTGAAACTACACAGGCAATATCAGAATCAGAAACAGATGCATCAGTCAGCAGTGTTAAGACTGACAGTTACAGCATGTATACAGTAAAGCAGGGTGATACACTTATGGGTATATGTAAGCGGTATTATGGGACAACAACCAAATATCAGGAGGTTATGCAGTATAACGGACTTGATGACAGTGATATGTTGTATATAGGACAGCAGATAAAACTGCCAGAATAATTAAAGCTAAAAACAACAATAAAGAACGACAATAAAGATAGAAAAACAAGCTGTTATGATAGTAACATTAAGACAAACTTTCTTGAATATTTATGGGTATTATGTATAATTAAAATGATACTAAACTATATCAGAAAATGGCAGAATGAGGGATGAATAATGGCTGACATAATATCAGGTGGTTCAAGATTCACAGGAGATAAGAAGGCTCCTGTAAGAAAAGTGATCAAGTTAAATACAGACAGCAGTATAGGAAATAATATAAATAACTATGATGACAGAAACATAGGACAGGCAGCGGTAACTAAAGAAGCTGATTATGAGGAAATAAGACAAAGAATAGTAAGACACAGGATAAGGATGGGACTGCTTATAGTACTTGTTATAGCACTTATAGCAGGGGCAGTTGTGCTTGCTATGCATCTTCTAGATGGTTATTCATATACATCTTATAGTGTTACTGGTTCAATAAACAGGGAAGATACGGCAACTTCACAATATATAGCCTACCAGGGAGGATATATCAAGTATAGCAATGATGGTGTATCATACTATACAGATAAGGGAAAGGCTATATGGAACCAGACATATTCCATGCAGAAGCCACAGGTAAAGATGTGTGAGGAATGTGTGGCAGTAGGCGATATCAATGGAAATACAGTATATGTTTTTAACAAGTCAGGACTTCTTGGAAAGATAGATACTTCACTTGTCATATCCCAGATAGAAGTGGCTGCCAACGGCGCTGTGGTGGCTGTTCTTGAAGACAATGAGGCTAATTATATAAATATGTACTCTAAGGAAGGTACTAAGATATATAGTATTAAAACAACAGTGTCAGGTGATGGATATCCTCTTGATGTGAGTATATCCAACGATGCAGCCAAGCTTATAGCATCATATGTATATGTGAGTGGTGAAGATATTAAGACTAATGTTGTGTTCTACAACTTCTCGGAAGTCGGACAGAATGAAACAGAGCGTGTGGTTGGTGGTTTCAATCATTACAATGACACACTTGTAGGAGATGTACAGTTTTTAAGTAACAACATAGCAGTAGCGGTAGGGGAGAATGTTATCAGCATATATAAGATAAAAGAATATCCAAGCCTTGAGAAAGAAATAAGTATAGACAGTGCAATAAGCAGGGTATTTTTCTCAGAGGATTATATAGGAGTGATAGTAGATAACTCGGGGTCAGGTGAACTTTATAAAATGCTTGTATACAATACATCAGGTGGAAAGGTATGTGAGGCTGAGTTTGGAACACAGGTTGAGAACATATCATTTGATAAGAAAAGTGTTGTTATGAATAACTCAACTGCATTGTCTATATATAATCTGAGTGGCAAAAATATAGCCAATATGAGCTTTGATATGCCGGCAAGCAAGGTTATACCGATAGGTACAAGAGGTGAGTATGTGCTTATAAGTGCAAAGTATATACAGAATATAAAGCTTAAGTAAAGAAACGGAGAATGGATAGTATGGTATTTATAGCAGTATTGGCAGTTTTATGCATATTTGCATTAGCAGGAATGAGGAAGGGTGTTATAAGGATAGCAGTTTCACTTGCAGCTATGGTAATAACTATAGCAGTCACAACAGTTGCATCACCGGTTCTTAGCGAATATATAAGGAACAATACAACATGGGATGACAAGATAGAAAAAAGCATATATGAAAATGTATCAAGAGATGGCAAGAGTTATGGTAATGATGATAATGAGCTTATAGAGTCAGGCATAACAACATATATAGATAATATTGAGGAAAAAGTCGGGGCTATAAGCGAACGTATGAATCTTCCGGAGAGTCTGACAAAGAGTATATCAGCGGCAGCAGTCAGTGGACTGGATAAAACCATAGGTGATTCGGCATCACATACACTTAAAGATATTGCCTCAAGAATATTTGCAGAACAGATGACACGTATTATAGTGAATGCTGTCAGCTACTGTATAGTATTCATAGCATTATTCGTCATACTTAAGCTGCTTACATCAGTCACAGGACTTATAAGCAGACTTCCAGTCATACATCAGGCAGACAGATTAGGTGGTATGGCAGCAGGTCTTATAGAGGGACTTATAATAGTATGGCTTGCATTCGCTGTTGTTACAGCAGCAGGAAACAGTTCATGGGCAGCGGATCTGCTTGCACAGATACATGCCAACAGTTTTCTTGAGTTTGTATACAACAACAACCTAATAATCAAGATGATACTGTAGAAAGCAAAACTTTCTTGAACTTGCACGGCGAAAGTAGTGGGATTATGATATAATGAGCGCAAGAGAGCCAGAAAGCTGCTTGCAGATTTCTGGCGAACGGCGAATGACGATCACGATAGCTGCGATAGCAGCGGCGAGTAGCAAAGCTACGAATCGTGATATAATGAGCGCAAAAGAAAAGAAAGCGGCTGCGAAGCAGACATTTTCTTTTTTCTGCGCCATTAACGAACGGAAAGGATAATCTTTCAGATGAAGATAGCTATATGTGAAGACGATAGTCTCCAGGCAGGAGCACTTGAAAAGATGCTAAAGAAAAGATTTGAAATAGCCAGTTATGAGAATTCCATAGATGTATATCTTAGTGCAGAAGATATGAAACGGGGTCTTGAGAATGCTAAATATGATGCATATTTTCTTGATATAGAACTTGGAAATGATAATGGAGTTGAACTTGCAAGATATATTAAAGGATATGATATTAATTCCGTAATAATATTCACAACAAGCCATACAGATTATATGTCAGCAGCTTTCGATGTGCATGCATTTAATTATATAGTCAAGCCGGTCACAGAAGACAAGGTAGATAAGATAGTGACACAGCTTGAACAGATAATGTATGCTGCGGAAGAGAAACTGGTATTTAGCTATAACAGACAGACAATGAGTGTATACTATGATGACATTGTGTATATGGAATCAGTAAAGAGAGTTATTAAAGTTGTTACAACAGATAGCGAATATACATTCTACGGAAAGATTAATGATGTATATAAAGAACTGCCACAGCTTATATTTGGCAGGACGAGGAGTGGATGTATAGTTAACTATAGATATATAAGCCGTGTAGATAAATCATCAGTGTGGTGCAGAAAGAGAATAGGGGAAGAAGAGATACAGCTGAACCTTGGGCGTGGCAGATACAATGATTTCATGACTGATTATGCACAGTATATAACATCAGCAAGAGGAAGAAGCAGGAGAATGTGGTAGAATGACAACATCTAACATATGTATGCTAAGCATATTAGCCAGTATATTAGATATCATTATATACATGGAATATCTAAAGAAACTGCATATAGCAGTAACAGAATATACATATATACAGCATATAGGTATTATCGCAGCAGCAGTGGCAGATACAGTAAGTTATCTTGATTTCCTGTTGAATAACAGATATTACCTATATATAATCCCAATCTGCATATTGGTTGTCGTATATATGAAGAGTCAGAACATATGCCTGATTATAACCAATGCGATATATCATATAAGTACATCAGCAGCGATATGTGTAATAGTGAGATTCTGTATGGAAACATATTCGCTGGTACGTATAGAAGATAAGCATATGTCAGATATGAACAGTGAGATGCTCACTATAATAATCATAAAGATATTACTTTCCATAATCATCAATATATATGAAAGATATGTGGAGATAAACTATGGGAAGACTGCGGGGATAGCTATAGCACTGGTGTCATTGTCACTGACGATTGTTATGATAATATCCAGCAGAATAGGTTATGCATATCCAGAAACAAGACATAGTATAATAATGCTGATAATAGCATTATGGTTGTTATCCAACGTCATGGCTATAATGATTAACATGATAGAGCAGAATAACAGATATAGTTACGAGCTTATCATGCTGGAAAGAGAACGGGAAACTAATATTAAAGTATATGACAATATAAGGTCAGGACAGGAAGAATTAAGGAATATAAGGCATGATATAAAGAACAGACTTAATGCTCTGAGAGTGGCTATAGCAGATAATGACACTACAGCAGCACTTGATTATCTGGATAATATGATAGGAAGTGTGGATAATGTTAAAGGAAAGATATATTGTAATAATCTTCTGATAAATAACATACTGACGTATAAGCTTAACAATCTTGATGATAATATACAGCTTGAATGTCAGGCAGATGTGTCAGAGAATCTTGATATAGACATGGGAGATATCGGAGTAATAATAGGTAATCTTCTTGATAACAGCATTAAGGCAGTCCGTGATATCAAAGAGGGTGCTTATATACATATAACCATATCTGAAAGTATAGGAAGACTGATAATAATAATAGAGAATAACTATGTGAGAAATAATGAGAAAAAGCCAGTATCATATTACATAGACCATGGGCGTGGTGTTAACAATGTCCGCCGGCTTGTGAAGAAATATGGTGGTACATATAAGGAAAATGTTTCTGAGAATGTATATCAGACAAAGGTTACTATAGACATGTAATGATATAAATAAAGAGTTTATGTCAGCGAAAATAATTGAGTGGTGAATTTCTTATGTATTGTACGTTGTATTATAGTTTTTAACACGATTTATAGTTTATAAAATATATGGTGCTTAAGATTGCAGAATTTATTGTGTGAATAAATTCTGCATTTTTTTATAAATTTATGAAAATACACATCATGAAAATAGTTGATATCATATTAATAATATATCAATAATATATCAATAATATATCAACGGTATATTAAATGCCTATAATTATTATTAAAGATAATGATATATAAAAATTACAGTAGGAAATATCATTTGATAACAAGAAATATAAATGCTTTTTAAATATATACATAACAAATAATATGGAAAAAGATATGCGATAATATTAATCAATTCACAAACTTACAAAAAGTTACATCAAACAATACAACTTTTTACATTTGTAAAATATTGATAAATTAATGTGATATAATATGATACATAGTAATTCGTCGACGGGGTGCTATAAAAATATTAAATACTTGGAGGTACAACAGATGATAAGTAAAAAGTTATCAGGGAAAATTATTACAGGGTTATTAATATGGGTGGAATAATGCTGAAAAAATATGTAATTATCGTATGCGTATTATCTATGTTGTTTATAGCTGCTTGTGATAGAAAGAATGTTAATGATATATATAGTATGCAATCAGAATCCTCTTCTTATGAACAGCAGACATCAGCTAAAGAAAACAAAGTAATCAGTGAAGGATATGTGCAATGTACACAGGATGATAAACCGTTATTAATAGCTCAAGGCGATGAATATACTGCAATCAGCAATGGCAGTCGGAAAAAAATGTTGACATTTAAGATAAATCAGAGTTTGTTAACAGATAATTTTAATACCTTGAAAGATATGACTGATGAGAATATGTATAATGCAGCGTTAGATTATATATTGAACATTGATGATAATAATGAAATCTGTGCGGATGGGGAAGTTAATACAAGAAAGGGAATTGCGCAGAAGATAGTTATTATAGACATGAGTATAACTAACGAAAACGATTATGAACAGAACTTTTATACAACTAGTCTGACCCTTTATTCTATAAAAGATGCGGATTCTACATTTCAATATAGAAGAGTAGAGGGATTTAATGACTTTATATTGCAAAATAATTATGAAAATAAGAAAAAAAGCAATATAATAACATTACAGCCACATGAAAGCAAAGAAATTATTGATATTCGTTTTGTTTCCAATGAATGGATGAATGAATATACATCTTATAAAGGTGCAGACAATAATATATTGTTTAAGGATGTTGTTCTTGAGGAAGTGCCTTTTGATAGTATATATATTACAACACAATTTGATGGAATGTATAGTAATGGAGATAAGAAAGGATTTGAATTAAATAAGGCATTATTAAAGCTTGATCTGATGCAATAGATGTTTGTATTATATTTATAACTGCTGATTTGATGAGCAACGATGATGTATGATATTTTGATTATTAGAGCCAGATTCTATATAATTAAATAAGGGTACAGTATAATTTATAGTATCTGTAGCAGTATTTGATATGGCAGTTGTGCATGAAATGGCTGCCATATCAGGTGTTGATAATGTGATATATCATTTTGACAATTATGTTGTGATTAACTGAAATTATAAGATGGGAAAAAATATGTAGGCTGTATAGGAAAACACCGATTTCAGAAAAGATAGCAATATAGCATTTGAGATTGTGGAATTTATTGTGAAAATAGATTCTGCAATTTTTTTGTTTAATTTTATGAAAATAAGTAATAGTACTTAATGATATATTAAATATCTAGAATTATTATATTTGAAACAACTGCGGCATAAAAATTACAATAAGAAATATTATTTATAACAAGTGAATTGAATATTATAAAATATATATAGCATAAACGGTATAAAAATATGTAAAATAATGTTAACTAATTCACAAACCTGCAAAAAGTTACATCAAACAATACAACTTTTTACATTTGGAAATTATTGATAAATTAATATGATATAATCTGATACATAGTAATTCGTCGATGGGGTGCTATAAAAATATTAAATACTTGGATGTACAACAGATGATAAGTAAAAAGTTATCAGGGAAAATTATTACAGGGTTATTGTGTGGAGTCCGGATTCAATAGGTTATTAATATGAGTGGAATAATGCTGAAAAAATATGTAATTATCGTATGCGTATTATCGATGTTGTTTATAGCTGCTTGTGATAGAAAGAGTGTCAATGTTAAATAATATGCAATCAGAGTTCTCTTCTTTATGAACAGCAGACATCAGCTAAAGAAAATAAAGTAATCAGTGAAGGATATCTGCAATGTACACAGGATGATAAAACATTATTAATAGCTTAAGGCGATGAATATAAGTCAATCAGCGATGGCAGTCTAAAAAAATGTTGACATTTAAGATAAATCATAATTTATATATGGAATGCTTTGAATTCCTTGGCAGAATTTTACAAAATAACAGATGGAGTGATAATAAAATGAAACAGATGTTGAAAATAGAGTTGGAAAGGGCTTTTAGAAGTTCTGGTTTCTGGCTTTCTCTTATGATTGGAATGCTAATATCAATAATACAGTATATACAAAAGGTTATTCCAGCGGTGTCTGAGATACTATTACCTATGAAAGATAAACTTGCAATACCTGTATGTGTACATCAGACATGGATAGCGATGGGAGATGGATGGTATTATACACTTTTTGTAAGATTGATTCCGTTACTTGCGGTAATACCTTATGCAGTAACATATTATACAGATAATAAGAAAGGTATAGTACATAATTATTATTCCCGAACCAATAAAATCAATTATTTACTGGCTAAATGGATGGCTGTATTTATTACAGGTGGAATGACAGCAATAATACCACTTATGGTTAATCTTATGGCAACATCAGCAGTACTTCCATCTTTTATAGCTCTTGATTATATTATCAGCTGCAATGCTAACGGTATGTGGTCATATATACTTTATTCGCATCCTTATATATATTATATTTTGAGTTTTATATTGCAGTTTATATGTGCCGGACTTATTGCCACAGTTTCACTGCTTATATCACAATATGTTAATAATGCGTTTATTGTATTATTGTTTCCATCTGTATTATGCGAATTCATGAATGCTACTGCAGGATGGCTGCCTACAAGAAAACTAAAAGCGTTAGCACCATGGCGGCTGTTCAGGATAGATCAGCTTGCTGTTAAATACTGGCAGACGTATGTCATATTTATATGCACCATATTAGTTATGGATCTGGTTGTGTATGTGTGGAGAGGAGTAAAGGATGATGTACTCTGATGATAATAAGGCGAATAAGATAAAGAAAGTAAAGAAGACAAAAAAGACAGTTATAATTGTTGCAGCAGTATTGATTGTAATTATATGGCTTGCTGGATATATAGATATTAATACGAGATTTCCCAAGGCAAAGTCTGAGACATACAATATGAATGAATGGGTAGATGATGGAAATATTAATATCCGTGTGAATTCAGCTCAATATATGGATCAGGAGAAAGCATATGATTTATACGGTATAGAACCGATTAAAGACACAAGTACACATTATTTCATATTAAGCATAGAGGTGTTGAATAAAAGCGACAATGAAATTAATCTGGCCAAAGAATTTTATGGAAATATAGCAATGGATATATATCCATTGGGATATCACAATATAGGAGAGCGTGTGCACAGGGAAGATAATAATGTAAAGAAAATGCTTAAAAAGGATGAACAACAGGAAGTTATATTCGCATTTATAATAAGTGATGGAAGTATCAGAGAGGATAGAAGATGGATGATGCATAAGTCTCAAATATATATGACGTTATCTAATTATCCAATTCATAAAATGATTATGCTTGATAATATAGAAGGTTTCTGATGAGAATGTTTGTTATTAAAGCTGTGTTGTAGTAAGAGGTATTAAAGTATTTATGATTGCGGAATTACAGCTCCGTGGAAACTTGAAGATATAAAAGGACTTTAGGTAAAAATATACCGGAATGAGAAAAGAAAACAATAATTTCACCATAATATTGTTAAGATAATAACAAACTTGCAAAATATTACATCAACAGATACAACTTTTTACATTTGCAAAATATCGTAAAATTAATGTGCTATAATGCATTACATAGTAATTCGCCGGTGGAATTCTATATAACGATGATGTAATAAATTGCAACAACTAATCTAATATAACAGCTATACATTATGGTATAGCTGTTATATTTCTTGATAAGTAATGTGGAGGGAGAATATAGTCTGCTATGTTAAGAAAACAAGTTAAAAAATATGGACTGGCATTGGGATTGGGTATATCAATGCTGTTATTGGCTGGATGTGAAAAAAAGAGTGTTGATGACTTATATAATATGACAGAAAGTACATCAAAAGAAGAAATGCAAACATCGAAAAATGGAAACTTTGATACAGCATCGGACTGGTATGTGCATAATGAAACGTATATTAATTGGAATTCCAGTGAGAAACCGGAATTAATACCACAGGGGGAAGCATATACAGTTTCTCTTAGCAAGAGGTCGCTTACTTTCAGAGTTGATGAAGCTGTTCTTACAAAAGATTTTAATGATTTGAAACAATTGACTACGGAGTCATCCTATAAGAAATTAGAAAATTATTATCTAAATGTTGATAATAATAATAACATAGATGAAGAAGGGAAAGTTAATCTGGATAGACAAGGTCTGGAACAAAATGCAATATTTATTAAGACCAATATTGTAAATGAAATGGATGAGGTCAGCGAGTTCTGTGCCACTAATTTAAAAATATGCTGTATAAAGCAAAGTGAGGCAAATCTGTCATATAGGATATTATGTGAATTAGACGTGTTAGATTGTCCGGATGCATGGGATATTCATGGAATAAATAAAGTAACTTTACAACCGCACGAAAGCAGGGAGATAACACTTATAGGATTTATTAATACAGAGTTAATTAATCAATATTATTATAAATATGATAAAGAAGAAAGAAAAAATTATTTCAAAGATTTTGTATCAGAAGAGTTACCTATAGACAGTCTGTATATGACAACAAGATATTCAGACTTATCTGAAGGAGCACAGAAGAATAAAGGGTTTGAAGGTAATAAGGCTTTGCTTAAGCTTGATGTAAAGTGAGATAGTCTTATGGAAAATATATAACGTTTGTTTATTGTATGGGAAGTGAAAAGATATGAAACAGATGGTAAAAATAGAATTAGAAAGAGCTTTTAGAAGTATGTCCTTTAAGTTATCTATTATAATAGGCATAATTATAGTTGGAATACAGTTCTGCAGAGAGGTAATTCCGGCAGCAATTAACCCTATATACTGGATTAAATCTAATACTTTGCAGGTGCCTGCTAATGCATTTGCTAATAGTATAATTATGGGCGATGGAGCGTATTATACATTATTTGTAAGATTGATACCAATTCTTGCGACTATTCCATATGCGATAACTTATTATACAGATAATAAAAAGGAAATAGTTAAAAACTATTATTCACGGACAAAAAAAATTAATTATCTTATAGCAAAGTTTATAGCAGTATTTACAACAGGAGGAACGGCAGCAGTTTTTCCACTAGCTTTAAATGTCTTTGCTTCAGCAGCAGTGCTGCCATCGTTTATGATTATTAATGGAGAAACAACATGCAATGGTAATGGAATGTGGTCTTATATATTATATTCCCACCCATATATATATTTTATAATGTATTTTATACTACAATTTATATGTGCAGGGTTATTAGCTACAGTATCACTTGTTATATCTATGTATGTCAATAATGTATTTATAGTATTATTGTTTCCTAGTGTGCTATGTGAATTCCTTAATGCTGTTGCAAGGTGGTTTCCGACCAAAATATTGAGATTTACAGCTCCGTGGAGACTTTTCAGAATTGACCAGATTGCTGTAAATCTTTGGCAGAGTTATCTTGTATTTATATTAGTCATCTTATTTTTTGATATAGTTGTGTATATAAGGAGAGGAGTGAAAGATGATGTCCTCTGATAAGAAAAGAAAGATAAAAGCAGTAATTATAATAGTTCTGTTATTTGTTGTATTAGGTTGCTGGGTTATTGGATATATAGATGTTAATAGAAGATTTCCAAAACCAAAGGAAGAAATATATGCGGTAAATGAGTGGATAAGTGATAGTAATGTTATGGTTAAGGTTAATTCAGTTGAGTTAGTATCTAAGGATGAGGCATATAGTCAATACGGAATTAATGATTATGAAGATGAAAGGCAGGATATCCAGTATTTTATAACTAAGCTTGAAATTAATAATACATCTGGTGAGGAATATGATGTTGAAAAGAAACTTAATTCACATATTGCAATAAAAGCATATCCATTAGGCTATGTTAATCAGGGTGAAATAATAACAGAGAGCGGAATAAGTAATGTTAAGATTAAGGCAGATGAGGAGAAGGAAGTAGTTATCTGTTTTATACTTGGAGATGGTGTTCTGCGTACTGATAGAAGATGGATGCTTAACAAGTCAGATATGTATTTAGATTTTCATGAGTATCCCGTTCATAAGGCAGTGCTGCTTGAAGATATAAAAGGACTTTAGATTAACATACAGGGGGTTGTTTATTATATAATGTGATGTTTGTAAATGTAGAGGATGTGGATGAGATATAGTCAGGACGGAGGCAGGTGCGTATGAAAAGGTTAGTGGATTTATTAAGAATAAATGAAGGCCGATTTACAGCTATAATACTGTCGGTTATGACAATCGCTGCGTTGATTAGCTTAAAGGGTAATCTTATATCTGGTGGAGCTGTGCCATGTATGTATGATGTATATCTGGTAGGGGTACTGCATGTTGTGTCAACATTCTGTGTGCCATTTGTACTTTTCTATATATTATTTGTAGAAAGGTATAATCAAAGACCAATGCAGGTTATCCGCGAAGGCAGTGTGAGTAATGTATGGAAAAGAAGCGTTGTTGATTTGCTTATTTTAACAGTATTTTTTACATTATATGTATTCGTATTGACAACAATAGCAGGACTGGTGTTCACGGATAGGTTTTATAACTGGAATGAGTTAAACAGCCGCTGTGTGGCATGGAGTGGCAGGATATGTGAGGAACAGCCTTCATTTGTATTACTTCTTATATCATACATAGTGGAAACCTTTGAAACATTTCTTGTCACTGGTATTGTTATGCTCGGAGTATGGTGGGGTACAAACAAGGAATGGGCAGGATATCTGGCATCGATAGCATTAATAACAGTTGATAAGACAGATAAGCATAAGAGTCTTATATTTGCAAAATACTATATATCAGGTGAAACTTATAAGAAAGGGCTAAGTATAAGTACTAATATTATATATCCGTTGCTGGCTGCTATTATAGTGTTTGCTCTTGTAAATGTGTTAGTTAGATTTAAGAAGAAAGAATTTCTGGGGTCGTGATGTATGATAGAGATTAACAGCGGTTTAGATATACTTTGGTAAGTGGGAGGCGTGACGTATATGCATATGTTTATGTTGCAGATAAAGTATGATATAAGAGAGGGGATAATACAGCAGTGGAAGAAATATGCGGTGCTTTGTGTGATATATATAGCCTGTATTGTACAATTTATAATGTTGTGCGGGGCAAACAGGCATATAGATACATATACATGTGGTGATATGGTTATGTGGATGTTTGATGGTGTTAAGAAGTTTGATACGGGTGCTAAAAATAATGTTGACATATCATCTGTATATATACTTCCTAACGTATTTATAGCTTATATTATAGGCAATTATGTCATAAAAGATCTATATGGGTATGGTAAGGATATACTTATAAGAACTGGAAACCGTATTAAATGGTGGCTTAGTAAGTGTATATGGTGTGTTTTAACCTCATGTATGTGTTATGCAGTATTATATGCTGTTATTGTTATAGCTGGTATATGTACGGGTAGTTTTTCGTTTGTACCAACGAAAGAGGTCTGCTATTCACTTCTTCATATGGATAAGCAGCTTATTATTGATAATCCTAATCTGACAGGACTTATGGCAAGTATGATGGTTATGAGCCTTGTAATGACTATAACCTTTGGCATTATCCAGATTGCTGTGGGACTTATCGTTTCACCTACAATCGCATATATTATAGTTGTATCGTTTCTTGTTGTAGGGGCATTTTCTGATAATCCGCTTGTTATATCTATATATTGTATGGCACTTAGAAGTGGAATGTATAGTCCGGGTGGTTACAATATGTGGCTTGGACTTCTTATTATGGCAGTGATAATAATGTGCTGCATAATCGCCGGTATATTGTATGCACGCAGGATGGACATAATAAGTAAAAAACAGGAGTGGCAGAATCCGGAATAAGTTATGCTTCATAATATAAATATAAAGATGGTGTTGGAAGATTGTACTGGTATTGGTGCTGACTGACACCATCTTTTAAAATTTTTTGAATGAAATTTAGATGTTTTTATGAGGTGTTTTTATATGAAATATAGGTGAAATGATGCGAAAAGCACAAAAAATCGTGAAAAATCTCAAAAATGAAAAGAACTAACAAACCCAGTATTTATGCGGCTTCTGACGGATGCTATGCCGTTGTAAAACGAAAAAAATCAAAAAAATCAAAAAAAGTTGAAAAAAGTTGTTGACATATGTTGGGTGTGGTGATATTATAATCAAGTCGCCGCGATACGGCAGCGACAAAAACTTA
>JAHYZV010000003.1 GCA_019424245.1 Clostridiales bacterium | reverse complement strand
CCGCGGCGACTTGTATATAATATCATCAGGTACACACATTGTCAACAACTTTTTTCAAAAAGTTTCAAAAAAGTTTAATTTTTCTCAAATATTGACATTTTAGCAGGACTGACATGTCTGTAAAGCCGCTTGTTTACTGGCTTTCTGCACATTTACACTGTAATCAGAAAGCAAAGACCTACTATTATATTCTTATATTCATTTTTAGTAGGTCAATTTTCTTGTCAACCAAGATTTCTTATATAGAAAAACCTACACAAACATCTAATACGACTTATTGCGTAGGTCAATTTCAAGTAATGTGTTGCTTCATTATATGAAATCTGAAGAAAAAGACCTACCAAAGTACAATACTTACATACTTTAGTAGGTCTCTGCTCTGAAACCATAGCAATATTATAAGAAAAACACCCACTAATTCTGTTATCCGATAGCTTTTAGTAGGTGTTCGCCCCATAACACACCCAGTAATGCCCCGCAACACATCATCGTAGCTCATCCTCTTAACACATTTTCCCAGCCCAAGCCTCAATCAGCCCTCAACACAGTTTCCCCCATTACAGGTCAAACAGTGACAACTGGTTGCTGTCTGTCATATCTCCAAGTATTCCAAGCTCTGAAAGCTTATCAATCGCTGACTGTCCTATCTTGGCTCGCTGGCGTAAGTCATCCTTTGATAAAAATTCGCCATCTCTGGCGGCTATCTCTATTGACTCTCCGGCGACTTCACCTACCTTTGATATAACCTTGAATGATGGCATAATCTTTCCATCAATTATCTGGAATGTTCTTGCCTTTGCCTTATATATGTCTATAGGTGTGAATTCATAGCCTCTTGCATGCATTTCCTGAACAATACGCATTACACCAAGTTCATCTTCTTCTGTATTAGAGATTGTTCCTTCTGCTTTCTTGGCTTTGTACTCAGCAATGTAGTGTTCAAGCCTTACAGGGCTCATAGCCATTTTCTCATAGTCAAATGCTGTGGCTCTTATACTGAAATAAGCTGTGTAATATGCAAGCGGATAGAACACCTTACAGTATGCAACACGCCATGCCATCATAACATACGCCGCAGCATGTGCCTTAGGGAACATGTACTTGATTCGCTCACACGACCATATATACCAGTCTGGTACACCGTGGTCAATCATATCCTGCTTCCACTCAGGCCATTCTTTGCATTTGCCGGATGCGACCTTACCCTTTCGGACCATTTCCATTATCTTAAATGATTCCTCTGAATCAAGTCCCTTCTGGATAAGATATATCATAATATCGTCTCGTGTACATATAGCTGTTGAAATAGTAGCTTTTCCTTCTTTAATAAGAGTCTGTGCATTGCCAAGCCATACATCAGTACCATGCGCAAGTCCTGCGATACGTACAAGGTCTGAGAAATACTGCGGCTTGGTATCCATAAGCATCTGCATAGCAAAGTCAGTACCAAATTCTGGTATTCCAAGTGCTCCTAACTTTGTGCCGCCTATATCCTCAGGCTTGATTCCTAGCGCAGAAGTGTTCTGGAACAGTGACATAACCTCTTTAGAATCTAGTGGAATCTCAAGAGGGTCAATTCCCGTTAAATCCTGTAACATTCGTATCATTGTAGGATCAAGATGTCCTAAGATATCCAGTTTTAACAAGTTGTGGTCAATACTATGGTAATCGAAATGTGTTGTTACTATAGATGTCGTCATATCATTTGCAGGGTGCTGTACCGGTGTAAATGAATGAATCTCTTCACCAATTGGAAGTACAACAATTCCACCAGGATGCTGTCCTGTAGTTCTTCTTATATCAATACAGCCTTCTGCTATTCGTTCTATCTCACATTTTCTCTTAACAATAGGAGGCTTGCCCTCAAGTGCATTCTTTGCTGACTTCTCTTCAAAATACTTCATAACGAAACCATACGCAGTCTTTTCTGCGACAGTACCGATAGTTCCAGCTTTGAAGGTCTGCCCTTTTCCAAAGATAACCTCTGTGTAGGCATGAGCCTTACTCTGGTATTCATTGGAGAAGTTAAGATCAATATCAGGCTCTTTGTTTCCCTTGAAACCAAGGAAAGTCTCAAACGGAATATCAAATCCCATCTTATTAAGCTTTGCTCCGCATTTTGGGCATATCTTATCAGGCATATCGCAGCCTGCGCCTCCGGCAAATGCTTTGACTTCATCTGAATAGAAATCATTATAGTAGCATTTTGGACACAGATAATGCGGGCTTAACGGATTAACCTCGGTGATACCCGCCATTGTTGCTGCTAATGAAGAACCAACCGAACCTCTTGAACCAACCAGATAACCGTCATCATTAGATTTCCATACAAGCTTCTGTGCAATTATGTACATAACGGAATATCCGTTAGAGATAATTGAGTTAAGTTCTCGCTCTAATCGCTCAGTTACTATCTGTGGAAGCTCCGGACCATATATCTCATGAGCTCTATTTTCACAGATTGTTCGAAGCATCTGGTCAGAGTTCTCAATGAACGGAGGACATTTATCCGGTCTTACAGGCTCAATCTCCTCACACATATCCATAATCTTATTAGTGTTGGTTACAACAACCTCGTATGCCTTGTCGCTTCCGAGATAATCGCACTCATGAAGCATTTCTTCAGTAGTATGAAGATACAGCGGTGCCTGATTATCCGCATCATCAAAGCCTTTTCCTGCCATGATAATTCTACGATACACTTCATCCTCTGGATTTAAGAAATGCACATCGCAGGTTGCCACAACAGGCTTGCCGAATTTGTCGCCAAGTTCTACTATTTTACGATTCAGATTGCGCAAATCCTCCTCATTCTGAACATAACAGTCTTCTTTCTCAATCATGAACCTGTTATTGCCAATTGGCTGTATCTCAAGATAGTCATAGAAATTAACTATTCTCGCTATCTCTGCTTCTGAACGACCATTTACAAGACTTCTGAAAAGCTCACCTGCCTCACACGCACTTCCTATAATAAGACCTTCCCTGTACTGGTTAACAAGACTCTTCGGTATCTTAGGGAATCTGTTAAAGTACTGCAAATGTGATGCAGAAACAAGTCTGTACAGATTAATCCTTCCCATCTCATTAGAAGCAAGAATTATGCAGTGATACTGATGAAGCTTCTTGATGGCGTTCTCATCCATCTTACCTTCTTCATTAAGCCTATCAACATCCGGAATATCCCTGTCGTAAAGCATTTTAATCATCTTGACAAATATGTCTGCAGTCGCAGCAGCATCGTCAACCGCCCTGTGGTGGCTTTCAAGTACAACATTAAGATGCTTTGTAAGCGTATCCAGCTTATAATTATGAAGATTTGGCATAAGAAACTGTGCAAGAAGCACTGTGTCTATAATGGTAGTATCCACATTTATACCAATCTTCTCTGCCTTATTGATTATGAAGCTCGTATCAAATTCCGCATTATGTGCAACCATAACAGCATCCTCGCAGAATTCAAGGAACTTAGGCAGAATCTCTTCTATCTTAGGTGCATTCATAACCATCTGGTCATTAATGTGCGTAAGTGTCTCAATTCTGAATGGAATAGGAATCTCAGGATTAACAAATGTAGAGAATCTGTCCACTATCTCACCATTGCACACCTTGACTGCACCTATCTCTATAATTCTGTCAACTTCCGCAGAAAATCCGGTTGTCTCAAGGTCGAACACAACATATGTATCGTTAAAGCTCTGTCCTCTCGGATTCGTTACTATCTGCTTGGTATCATCAACAAGATAAGCCTCGACTCCATATATTATCTTAAAATCAAGCTTCTCACCCTTCTTGGCATAAGAGCCTTTGAGGTCGCTCATCGTATGGAATGCATCTGTAAATGCCTGCACAACACCGTGGTCAGTAATTGCAATTGCCTTATGTCCCCATCTGATTGCCTGTTTGATAATATCAGATACATAAGACACACCATCCATATCACTCATCTTGGTATGGCAGTGCAGCTCAACTCTTTTATGAAGTGCGAGGTCATTACGCACCTGTCTTGTATCAGATCCTTTTCTTATGCCCCACACATTGGCAATTGATATTTCCTGGTCGTACTTGTCAAATGTAGCGTTACCCTTAATCTTTAAGAAATTACCCTTCTTGATAACACCTGAAAGCTCTGGTACCTGCTCATTTTTTGCAAAAACCTTTACTGTAATAGTGTCTGTAAAATCTGTGACATTGAACATAATAATAGTTCTTTCGTTACGGATTTCACGCATTTCAACATTACGGACCATGCCAGAGATAATAACATCTCCGATTGCCGTATCTATCTGTTCAATCGGTGTTACATCACCGTCAAAATCTCTTCCATATAAAACATCTTCGTTAGCAGGCTTTCTGCTGTATGTCTTAAGCTCTTCCCTGCCCCTGTTGTCGCTTGCAAAAAATGCTGCTCTAGCCGCCTTCTGCTTGGCTGCTGTCTCAGCTTTCTTTGCTGCCTTCTGTTCAGAAGTAAGCTTCTTATCATCCCTGCCGTCGGCATTATCTTCTGCTGCCGCCATCATATTATTCTCAATTTCTTTGACACGAAGATTAATCCTGTATGCATTTTCTCTCTCGTACTGGCTTTCCTTCTTCTTGGCATACTGATACTCAACATCTATCTCAAACCCGAATCTGTTCAGGAATATTTTCTTGAAATAATCCGTCAGTGTATCCGCATACTGATGCGCAAGAAAGCTGTCCTCAATCGTGAATACAAGCATATCCTCTTTCTCAAACTCCCACTTGGAATTCTTTAAAAGATTATATTCAAGTGTCCAGTATTTCTCCAGCTCTGCAAGGATACTGTCATAATATATATCCATTACAGTCTGTGGCGTATACTGTGCTGACAAAACATATCTGTCGATAATCCGCACGTCCATGTTGGATATACGGAATATCTGTTTCTTTAATGCATCCTCAACCTTGAATATTATTGGTTTTTCTATTACCCTGTCACTCTTTATATAAACGCGTGCCAGAGAATTGGTCGATGTTTTCGAGACTTTAGTTACTTCAACATTCTCAAAATACACCGCCAGATCCTCTGGCAGCTTCAGCGTCTTAAACACTTCAAAAAATCTGTACATATGTATCACTCATTCCAATTATCAAGTTCATACCTGAGTGTATCAAGAAGTTCCTCTTCTGGAACCTTCTTAATAATCTCTCCATGTTTAATAAGTACTCCGCAGCCGTCACCGCCTGCAATTCCAAGATCAGCTTCCTTTGCTTCTCCCGGTCCGTTAACTACACAGCCCATTACAGCAAGCTTCAAGTCAAGGTCATACCCAGAAACCATTTTCTCAACCTTTCCTGCAAGGTCTATAAGATTAATTCTTGTTCTTCCGCATGTAGGGCATGAAACAACTTCTATTCCGCCTTTTCTTAAGCCCAGAGTCTTAAGTATCAGTTTCGCAGCCTCTATTTCCCTTACAGGATCATCTGTAAGCGAAACTCTTATTGTGTCGCCAATTCCCTGATTAAGTATAAGTCCAAGTCCGATTGATGACTTAATGCTTCCTGAGAATATTGTTCCAGACTCAGTAATTCCAACATGAAGCGGATGATTAGTCTGTTTTGCAATAAGCTCATGTGCTTTAACGCACATCATTACATCAGAAGATTTGATGCTGACAACAAGATTATCATAACCTAAGTCTTCAATAATCTTAACCTTGTCAAGTGCGCTCTCAACGATTCCTTCTGCTGTTACTCCGCCATATTTCTCAATAAGGTCTTTCTCAAGTGAACCGCTGTTGACACCAACCCTGATTGGTATATTTCTTTCCTTTGCAACATCAACAACAGCCTTTATCTTGTCTGTTCCACCGATATTGCCCGGATTTATTCTAATCTTGTCAGCCCCATTTTCCATTGCCATAATAGCCATCTTGTAATCAAAATGTATATCTGCAACGAGAGGTATCTCTATCTGCTTCTTTATCTCTTTGATTGCAAGTGCAGCTTCTTTAGTTGGAACTGTGCATCTGATTATTTCACAACCGGCTTTGGTAAGTGCCTTAATCTGTGCAACCGTAGCCTCAACATCTTCCGTATGTGTATTAGTCATTGACTGTATAAGAATAGGATTGCCACCGCCAATCATGCGGTTTCCTATCTTAACAACTTTAGTATTATCTCTGTACATAACCCCTGTGTCCTTTCTGTATTAGAACAATGCCATTATATCTTTAAACAATACAACAACCATAAGTATGACAAGAAGTATCATACCTATGAAATTGACAATTCCCTCATGTTCTCTCTTAACCGGCTTGCCTCTTAATGCCTCTATTATAAGGAATACAAGCCTTCCTCCGTCAAGTGCCGGAATTGGCAATAGATTCATAACTCCTAAGTTGGCACTGATAAGTGCTGCAAGATTCATAAGATTAAGGAATACATAAAATGCACCATCTGCCTTACTTTCTTCAACAATCTCACTCATTGTGCTGACAGTTCCAACTGGTCCTAACAATGAATCAAACCCAATCTTTCCTGTAAATAACATTCCAAGACTCTGAATTACAGTCTTGACACTGTATCCGACTTCCTCCACTGAATACTTAAGCGTACCAATAGGAGAAGTCTTTACTCTGTCTCCATATACAACAAAGCCTGTATCATAGCTTTCAACTTCAACCATCTTAGGCTCAACTGTCACATCAACATTTTTTCCATCTCTTGCAACCGTGAATACAACCTTATTGCCGCCGCTTGATGTAATAGCTTCTGTCACATTGGAACTATTCTCCATTGCAGTACCATCAACTGCTTTGATAACATCATTAGCTTTAAGTCCCGCCTTTTCAGCCGGAGAATCCTTGGTAACAGAACTTATGAGACAATTCTCATTCATCATAATTCCAACCTGATACTTCTGCTGCTTAATATGCTGCGGAGTAACAGTTGTTGTCATCTTTTCACCGTCTCTTGTAAATGTTATATTAAGAGTCTTATCTGCATTATAAGCCCTGTAGAAATAAAAATCCCTGTAAAATGTTACCTTGTGTCCATTAACCTTAGTTATGACATCGCCTTCCTGAAGCCCTGCCTCTGTGGCTGGCGAATTATCTTTAACAACGTCAATGTCACATGGATCATAACCAAGACTTCCGACAATAACTACAGCACACACGAAAGCAAGAAGGAAATTAAATACCGGTCCTGCTGCTATAACAGCAATCCTTGCCCAGACCGATTTGCTTGCAAATGACTTTTCCATGTCATAGCCATTTTCAATAGCAAGCTTCCTTTTCTTAGCTTCCTTCTCTTCATCCGTAAGCTCTTCGTCATCATCTTCTTCTGACTGTATAACACTCATCTCAAGAAACTCATCACCAAGCATCGTACATGCACCACCAAAAGGAAGTGCTTTAATACAATATTCCGTCTCACCTTTTCTGAAATGTATCAGCTTCGGTCCGAATCCGATTGAGAATTCAACTACAGTTATGCCATTAGCCTTAGCTATTATAAAATGTCCGAATTCATGGACAATAACAATTATACTAAGTACAAGAATCGCCAGAATAACATTAAGAACCAACTCCTACCACCTGCTTTCTATCATGTCTGTTACTATCTTCTGTGTAGAGAGAATCTGCTCTACTGTTGGATTATTGATATAATCCACTTCATTCATGGCGTATTCTATAATATCCGGAATATCCAGATATTTTATCTTTCTGTCTAAAAATCTTGCTACAGCTACTTCGTTAGCTGCATTAAGTGCAGTCGGGATATTTCCCCCGCGTGCTGCTGCCTCGTAAGCAAGCTTAAGTCCCTTGAAAGTCTCCATATCCGGCTTTTCAAATGTAATCTTAGCCAGTTCATAGAAATCAAGTCTTTCTGTATTAAGCTCTCTTCTTTCAGGATAATAAAGAGCATACTGTATAGGAAGTCTCATATCAGGACTTCCAAGCTGTGCCATAACAGCTCCATCCTTGAATTCAACCATTGAATGGATTATGCTCTGTGGCTGGACTATAACCTGAACCTTCTCGGCAGGTACTCCAAAAAGCCACTGTGCCTCCATCACCTCAAGCCCTTTATTAACCATAGTAGAAGAATCTATTGTTATCTTGCGTCCCATAGCCCAGTTAGGATGCTTAAGTGCATCCTCTAACTGTACATTTTCAAGGTCAGCTCTTTTCTTTCCTCTGAATGGACCACCAGAAGCTGTAAGAAGAATCTTCTCTATCTCACCACGGTTCTCACCGTTAAGGCACTGGAATATTGCTGAATGTTCGCTGTCAACAGGATATATATTAACATTGCATTCCTTAGCAAGACTCATAATAATATGACCAGCACACACAAGTGTCTCTTTATTGGCAAGTGCAATGTCCTTATGTGCTTTGATAGCTTCAACTGTAGGTGTAATTCCCATCATACCTACAACCGCTGTGACAACAATTTCTGCACTCTCAATTGTTGCAGCCTCAATAAGACCTTCGTCACCACTTACAATCTTAACATCCATATCACCGATAAGAGTCTTTAACTCTGAAACAAGTTCTTCTTTACCTATACATACAAGCTGTGGCTTGAATTCACGGACCTGTTCTGCAAGGTCAGCAACCCTTGTGCCCGCTGCAAGTGCAACTACGTTAATATCAGCATTTCTTCTAATAACATCTAATGTCTGTGTTCCAATTGAACCAGTTGAACCAAGTATCGAAACGTTCTTCATTATCAACCTCCAAAGACTTTGTTAATAACCTCTATTGCCCAGTAAACAACAGGTGCCGTGAATATTGCACTGTCGAATCTGTCCATAATTCCACCATGTCCCGGTATTAACTTTCCATAGTCTTTCACATCATGATTTCTCTTAATAGCAGATGCAGCCAAGTCTCCGAATATAGACAGGAATGCACCTATGAAGCTGGCTATTGCAAATGTATATACAGGATGTACAAGTACATCTGACATCTTAGAGCTTATGGCAAATCCATATCCAAAGCCAAGAAGTGTCGCACCGACAACTCCACCTATTGCGCCCTCGTAAGTCTTCTTAGGTGAAAGCTTTGGAGTCATCTTATGCTTTCCAAGAAATACACCTGTGAAATATGCACATGTATCATTGCCCCATGAAGACACGAATATAAGCCATACGATATATATTCCGTCCTGCAGCATTCTTACCTGATAGATATAAGAAAGTGTTACAGCAACATACACTATACTGAAGAATACCCACATAACATCTTCTGTCTTATATTTTGGAAATGTAAATACATAAACTGACATCATAAGTATGCATGAAGCTACAAGAAGCAGTAAAATATATGCCGGATCATTAAGCAAAAGAATAAAATAATAAGTAATTGCCGCTATATATCCTACAACTGCCAGTCCTGTCTTCTCAAGCTTCTTAACTTTAATAAGCTCATACATTCCAACAAGTGAAATAAACAGACTGAACCCAAATGTAACCCAGCCTCCAAAATACAGGCATGTGAAAAGTATGACTATGAGCACAGCTCCGCTCATAATTCTTGTACGCATAATCTACTCCTCCTTAACTCCGCCGAATCTTCTTTCCGTCTTATTATATTTCTCAAATGCTTTAATAAGTTCTTCCCTGTCAAAATCAGGCCAATAAATATCTGTGAAATAAAATTCTGTATAAGCAAGCTGCCAGCACAGATAATTAGATAATCTCTGCTCACCGCTTGTTCTTATAAGTAAATCTGGATCTGGCAATTCCCAAGTATCAAGATTATTACTTATTGTATCTTCATCTATATCTTCAGGCTTAAGACTTCCTTCTGATACCTTGCCGGCAATCTTTCTTACCGCTCGTGTTATCTCATCTCTTCCACCATAATTAATGGCTATAGTAAAATTAAGCCCTGTATTATTCTTGGTTTTCTCTTCAAGATTATTGATACTGTCTATAATATCCTGGCTGAGTTCATCTTTTCTTCCAATAACCCTGCATCGCACATTATTCTTCATGGATTTCTTAACACAATCCTTAAGATAAGTTCTTAAGATTCCCATAAGAGTACTTACTTCTTCTGTTGAACGTTTCCAGTTCTCTGTTGAAAAAGCATATACAGTAAAATACTTTACACCAAGCTCATCTACGACATAAAGCATATCTTCAACAACTTTGCTTCCCTGCACATGTCCCATTGTTCTTGGGAGATGTCTTTTCTTAGCCCATCTTCCATTACCATCAAGAATAACGGCAACATGCCCCGGAATCTTTAATCCAAGACTCTCGTTAAATGTATCCATATCTATGATTCCTCTCGCAATTCATTCAATTACAAAAAGGCTGTTGTAAAATATCCAACAGCCCTGACATTTTCTTAAACTGTAAGTATCTCTTTTGTCTTATCATCTATAGCACTATCAATCATAGCAATATACTTATCAGTAATCTTCTGAATTTCATCCTCTGAATTCTTAGCTTCATCATCAGAGATATCTCCTGCCTTGTTCTCCTTCTTTATTGCATCGTTGGCATCTCTTCTGATATTACGGATAGCAACCTTGGCATTATCACCCTTCTTCTTGATATCCTTAGCAAGTTCTTTTCTTCTGTCTTCTGTTAATTCAGGGAACACAAGTCTGATTGTCTTACCATCATTGTTAGGTGTAAGTCCTAAATCTGATACAAGAATTGCTTTCTCAATATCCTTAATAAGGCTTGCTTCCCAAGGCTGAATCTGAATCATTCTTGCTTCTGGTACAGAAACATTGGCAACCTGCTGGATTGGTGTAGGTGTTCCATAATAATCAACTCTTAATCTGTCAAGAATATGTGGGTTAGCTCTTCCGGCTCTTATTGTTACATATTCTTCCTTTAAGTTGTCAACTGACTTCTGCATTCTTCCTTCAATATCTTTAATATTTTCCATAAAATCCTCCATTAATATTATATTAATCAACAGTTACTACTGTTCCATTAAACTTTCCTGATAAAGCATTAACTATGCTGTTCTCTTCTTCGAGTCCGAATACCATAAGAGGCATCTTATTCTCCATACACATAACTGAAGCTGTCATATCAATAACTCCAAGCTTCTTCTCAACAACTTCGTTGATTGAGATTGTATCATACTTCTTAGCCTCTGGATTAAGCTTAGGATCGCTGTCATATATTCCATCAATCGCCTTAGCAAGAAGAATAGCATCTGCATCAAGCTCAATAGCTCTTAATACAATACCTGTATCTGTTGAGAAATATGGATGACCTGTTCCTCCTGCAAAGAATACAACCATGCCTTTCTCAAAATACTTATTAGCTCTGTCCTTAGAGAAAAGCTTTGTCATGCTTCCACATTCAAATGGTGTAAGAATATTAGTCTTAAGTCCCTGTGAACGGAATATCTCTGAAACATATATACAGTTCATAATTGTTGCAAGCATACCTATCTGGTCAGCCTTAGTTCTGTCAATATTATCATTAGAACGGCCTCTCCAGTAGTTACCACCACCAATAACTACACCAACATCTGTTCCTTTATTAACTATTGTCTTAACCTGATTAGCAATATTCTCTATAAGCTCATCATTGTAGCCGCCCTCTTTCTTAGCAAGAGCCTCACCACTAAGTTTAAGTATTACTCTTTTAATGTTATCCATACGTGCCTCCAGTTATTTATTCTTCTTTCCTTTAATGTCAAATATACTTTCCATATTAACATCCGCATAACACTGTGAGCAGCGTCCGTCAATTGTTGCTCCATTATTAATCTGTACTGACTTTGACTTAATATCTCCAGAAATTATAGCAGATGAATCAATTATCACAGGTCCATGTACATCTATATCGCCCTTAACAGCTCCACCAATAACCGCAGATGTAGCAGTTATATTACCTACAACTACAGTTCCCTGTCCAATCTTTACAGCACCTTTTGCCTCTATATCGCCATCAACCTGTGCGTCATTCGCAAAAAATTCGTTAGCTTTAGAACTTCCTGTAATAGAACCGCTTACTGTAAGTTTTCCTCTGCATGTAACATTACCTTCTACTGTACCAAATAAATCAATAGAACCTAGTGAGTCAAGATCTCCCTTTATTGAAAGTCCCTCCGTAATAACTGCAGTCTCATCAGCTATATATTCAGGATTCTCTGCTGCATTCTTTATATCTTCTTTTGTCTCATCTTTATCAGACACATTTCCCATATCTGTTTCTGGGGAAGAAGTATCTTCTGACATATCATATTCCTGTGCTTCCATCTTGAAAGCCTCTGCCATCTTGGCAAGTTCAGGATCATCTAATGTATTTACCATTACATCATCTGAGTCTTCAGATGCCTTATTAGTATCATCTGGTAAATTATTGACTGATTCTGATAAATCATCTTTCAAATCTTTAAAAAATAATCCCATCAAATTATCCTCCATATCGTATACTGCAGTTTTACACAATATCACAGTTTGATAAGATTATAGCATACGCACGACAAATTTAGAAGTCTTATGACAACATTTTGTTATAATATCATTCTAAAAAAACCTCCAGAGTCTTATATAAACTCCGGAGGATTTTTAATACTCACCGTATATTATAATTAAATATTACTGTAACTGAGCTGCAACTTCTGCTGCAAAATCTTCGTTCTTCTTCTCAAGACCTTCACCAGTCTCAAAACGAACATATCCCTTAACTGTGAAAGCACCATTAGCCTTAGCAACTTCTGCAAGGTACTTAGCAACTGACTGCTTTCCATCCTCAGCCTTAACATAAACCTGATCCATAAGGCAGATTTCCTTAAGCTGCTTAGATACACGACCTTCTACTAATCCATTAAAGATCTTATCTGCTACGATATTAGCCTCATCAGCTAATGCAAGCTCTGCTAACTGTGCAGCTGCTTCCTTTGAAAGGAAGTTGAATAAGTACTGCATGTTGCTCTTATGCTCTTCGTATGTTGCAATATCAGCATCGCTCCATACCTTATCGTTAATAGCCTTATCAATTAACTTGTTTAAGATTGGCTTTGGAAGAGAAGCTGGATCATTTAATGCACTCTTCTCTGTAATCTCTCTTAACTTAGCAAGTTCATCTGCTGACATATCGTTTCTGCTAAGGTACTGTGGGTTCATAGCTGCAATCTGCATTGCTACGTTAGTAAGTGCTTCCTTGATTGCATCATTAGAAGCGCCATCTGCTGCAACAAGAACACCAATTCTTCCGCCACCGTGAATATATGAAGCTACACAGTCACCTGTAATCTTCTGGAATCTTCTGATAGAAAGCTTCTCACCGATTGTAAGAGTCTTCTCTTCAAGTTCTGACTGCATATCAAGGATAGCGCATACATCTTCGCCATCTCCAGCCTTATCAACTGAAGCCTTAAGTGCCTTGTCAGCAACAGCCTGTACAAATTCCTGGAATGTAGCATTCTTAGCCACGAAATCTGTCTCTGAATTAACTTCTACTACAACTGCTGTATTGCCTTCAGATGCAACTCTTGTAATACCTTCTGCTGCAATTCTTCCTGCCTTCTTCTCAACCTTAGCTGCTCCGCTCTTTCTAAGAACATCAACAGCTGCTTCCATATCACCATCTGTCTCTGTAAGAGCCTTCTTACACTCCATCATACCTGCGCCAGTAGACTCTCTAAGTTCCTTAACCATTGCTGCTGTAACTGCTGCCATTATATTATCCTCCAATAAAAATAATTTTAAAAATGCTTCAACCTGATAATATGTCAGGCTGAAGCATACATAAACTTAAGTCAATACTTAAATATTAAGCTTCCTCAGCTACTTCTTCCTCTACAGCTGGAGCTGCTTCTTCACCCTGATTAGCTTCGATAACTGCATCTGCCATCTTAGCAACGATTAACTTAACAGCTCTGATAGCATCATCATTACCAGGGATTACATAATCTAATTCATCTGGATCACAGTTTGTATCTGCAATACCGATTAACTTGATACCAAGTGCATGTGCTTCCTGAACACAGATTCTTTCCTTCTTAGGATCAACGATGAAGATTGCATCTGGAAGTCTCTTCATTTCCTTGATACCACCAAGGTTTTTCTGAAGCTTCTCAAGTTCCTTCTTAAGGTTGATAACTTCCTTCTTAGGAAGAACATCAAATGTTCCATCTTCCTGCATTGTCTCGATTTCCTTAAGTCTTGCAATTCTGCTCTGGATTGTCTTGAAGTTAGTAAGCATACCGCCTAACCATCTCTCATTAACATAAAACATTCCGCAACGCTCTGCCTCTGTAGCAATAGCATCCTGAGCCTGCTTCTTTGTTCCTACAAAAAGAATTGTACCACCTTCAGCAGCGATATCAGAGATTGCCTTATAAGCCTCGTCAACCTTACCTACAGACTTCTGTAAATCGATGATATGGATTCCGTTTCTCTCTGTGTAGATGTACTCAGCCATCTTAGGATTCCATCTTCTTGTCTGATGTCCGAAATGAACACCTGCCTCAAGTAACTGTTTCATTGAAATTACGCTCATTTTGATACCTCCATTGGTTAATTAATCTTTTGCGGGCTTCTTCTTTTTCGGCCACCGGCGCGTATACCGGCACCAGCCGTAAAATCCACCAGCATGTTTTTTCACACAAAATGCATTATATCAATACATTCAATATAATGCAAGCATTTTTTTAATCTGACTGTGTTATTGTTCTGGCAATAGTCTCATATGAATCTCCAGGCTTAAGAGAATACTCACCATCTCTGATTCTGACAGCATATCCTGATATATCCATATATGTATAGAATGCCAGCTTATCTTCGATTATTCCTGCACTATACAGTATATCTGCTGCCTCAGATGCAGTTCCTACACCTTTGAATTCAATCTGGACTAGTCCGCTTCCATCACCGATAACAATACTTGCCGTAGGTCTTTGTGACTCAGTTTCTCTTGCCACCACAGCCGTCGTAGTTTCTTTATTAACCTGCGTCGTCTCTTCATCTGACTTTCCTGTAGTTTTCTGCGTTTCTTTCTCTTTGTTATCCGTGCTTTCCGTTGTAAATGCTATAACAGAACCACTGCTTTGCGTCTCTTTATTATCAGAAACAATGTAATTATTATTCTTTTCTATCATACCTGCAATTAGAAGAACAGCAGTTGCAACTATAAGACCAGCTCCAAAACCTCTTATATAATATCTGAACTTCATTGTTGTTTACCACCTTTATACAGATTAATCACAAGCCTTACTTCGCCAACTCCCATATTAAGTTTCTTAGCAATTTCCTTAACAGATACACCGGATGCATTCATCTGGAGAATTCTTTCATTATTCGAATATTCTTTATTAAGACTGTCTGCCTGTGTATTAATTCTGTCTTCAGCATTCTTAGCTTTCTGATTGCTTTTCTTTACTAATGCTGCAAGCCTTTCCTTTGCTATATCCTTTGTATCTTTACCAGACTTAACCGCCTGTTCATATGCCGGTTCTTTCCCATCACCTGTGCGGTCCTGTTCATGTTCTTCTGACAGGACTGCATTATCAGACATATCAGAAGTTCTTCCACTAATCTGTTCAACCTGCTTTTTTGCATAATTAACATCTTTAACTGTTGTCTTTACTTCTTTTGATTTTTCATTAAGCATGTCATACAAAAAAACAGCTTCATTATGATTTCTGTTAATCTCACCAAGCACACTCTCTGCATATTCATTCATTTCAAGAATCTTGGTGTTAGATATCTTATCAAGTGCAGCTTCCGTTTTTTCAGACAGACCACTTATCTGCTGCTTAATAACCTCGTCAACCTGATGTTTTACCATATCAAGCTGTGCCTGTGTCAGTTCCGCTTTAGCACTGCTCTCCACATTCTCTTTATCATCTCCAAAACTCATAACAACGCTGACAACAACACATATTACGCCAGCCGCTATAAGAAATATTTCTGTTGCGACCATTATATCCTCCACACCTCATTGTTTCATATCTTTACATCAAAATCAGCACTTCCCTGTCCTTTTACAAAGACTTTTCCATCAGATTTCTTTTTCTTCCGTGAATTTCCCTCGCCGGAATATTCATTATTACTCTTATCCTTGGCATCATATTTACCAGTTTCATTATCAGCATTATCCTTCTTATTAACCTGCTGTGAGTGAACATTGATGTCCTTCTGAACCTGCTGCGTTATAGTCTGCTGCTCTGTCATAGGCCTGTTATCAGCATTATACTGTGATTTGGCAATATTGTTCTGCTGTTGTATCATTGCAAATTCCACCGGTTTAATAACCATATTCTGCCTCCTGTATCAAATGTGTCTAAATTGGCACACTTTTTATATCTGCACCCTCTTTAACAAACTGACAGTAATCATATTTCTGTTTAAGAAACATGCACTGGTCACCAAATGTAAGTTTAACACCAGCATACGCTGCATCACTTACTTTAATGCATGCATGCTTTTCTTCGCCTATCTGACCTCTTAATTCTTCAAGCTCTTTCTTTTGTTTATTAATCTCCTGTTCAAGCATTATGACATTGCGCATTGTTTTCATCTGTAATTCGTGCTTTGCTTCATCAAGCCCACCCTCTGAATCCTGTTTCTTTCTTAACGCATTAAGAAGTTGGTTAAGCTGTATCTTATTATCGCCCAGTTTCCCAAGGCTGTTCTTTAATTCATCTACTCTTCGTTTCATTGACGGATCTACTCCAACGCCAACAGATGTGTTTGTTCCCATGGCATTGCCTATTGTCTTAGCCTCTATCATATTAACAGCCTTAACATCTCCGCCTATTATAAGCCCGTTACGCCCTGAAGCCTTAATTGTACTCTTAGCTGTAACTTTGCTGTGCAGAATTGAATCCGCTTCGATACTTCCACCTGCTGATACATTTTCCGCACTCTCTATGAATTTAGATACAATATTGCCGCCAGCCTTGACAACAGCCCTTGTCATTCCCTGGATTCCTCTGTTAAATGTAATATTTCCCCCTGCTATTACTGTAGCCCCTTCCACAATTCCACTCACAGTAATATCTCCTGTTGCTTTAACAGTAAATCCTGCAAGAACATTGCCTTTAACTACAACATCACCTTCATAGTCAATATCTCCTGTGGAATTATCTACATTCACTAGTTCCAATACATTTGAAACAAATATCTTATCATTCTCAAGTATGACATGTCCGCTTACCTGTGACATAAGCTCTGTTCCATCCTCAGACTGTGACAGATTTCTTCCATACCTGAATATTACATGCTTAACTTTTCTTGGAGGAACTCTCCTTCCAAGAACATCTATTCCGTCATCTCCCCTGTCTTCTTTATGAAGTACAGCAACAACATCACCTTTGTTAACATGATTAATATTCTCAAGTGTATGAAAATCAACTGTTCCATCGTCATTCATCTTAGGGCGTGGTTTCAGTTCTGTATTAAACTTATATTCAATATATCCGTCGCTTCCATCTCTTGGCTGTGTACCGACAGCAATCTTATAAGCCTCTCCATATTCTCTATGGCTTAATATCTGTTCTATAATCTGATTATCTATACCATGTTTCACACCAAGATACTGAAGATCCTTAATAATCTCTCCTGAAGTAAGTACGCCTCCTCCAACAAACGGTGGATAGAATACAGCTTCAACTTTCATGCAATCTGCACTTATCCTGTAATCCCCGAATTCAGAATACTGATGTACCTTCTCATCTGAAACCTTAAGTTCCGTCTTCGTACTGCTCCCTGCCCTGACTGCCTGTGCCAGCTTAGCCGTGTCGCATTCAATCTTTTTCTTATCAAGATAATACATAACATCGTCTATATTTGCAGTTCTGCCTCCATTCTGTGGCGGATATACTATTATATATAACCCATCGTTCCTTGAATCAAACTGAAAATACCCTGTTCTACATCCTTCCACCATATGCTGTAACCCCTTTTACATACTTATATTAAAGAGAAAATACATAATCACCAAGTATTTTCTTCATCTTATTCAATGCTTTCGTATGAAGCTGTGACACCCTTGACTCTGACACTTCAAGTGTGAGACTGATTTCTTTCAATGTCATATCTTCATAATAATATAAAACAACAACACTTCTCTCTTTCTCAGTGAGAGAATCTATTGCTCTGACCATCATTTTCTTAAGTTCTTCTTTTTCTATAGCTTCCTCTGGCTGGTCAAAATGTGAATTACCAACAGACTCCATCTTAACCTCACTGCCTGCCTCTGTATATTCATCAAGTGATATAAGATTAGATGCTTTCATCTTTCCCTGCCAGTCCGCCAGTTCATCTATCGTAATCTCTAATTCAGCAGCAAGCTCCTCATCACTTGCTATATGACCTGTTTCACTTTCTATCTTTGCCATAGCAGCTTCAATTCTCTTCTGCTTCTGTCTTAGAGATCTTGGTATCCAGTCCATCTTTCTTATCTGATCAAGAATCGCGCCCCTTATCCTTAAGCTGGCATATGTCTCAAACTTAACATTCTTGCCATAATCAAACTTATCAATTGCATCTATAAGTCCAAATATTCCATATCCAACAAGATCATCATATTCCACATTATATCCAAGATACATATTGAGTCTTCCAGCAACCAGCTTAACAAGCTGTGCATACTCAACTATCAACTCATCCCTGTATTCTGCACTACGTGTGGATATGTAATTCTTCCACAGTTTATCTCTGCCTGCCTCATCCATGGTCAGTGCCCCCAATTAATAAAATATACTCAGATAATAACACAAAATCTGCCCAAATGCTACAATTATTCTTGCTGGGCAGATTCCTCCATATTAGATACATCTTCTTTTTCTTCGTCAGATGCTTTTTGTTTATTCTCTTTCTTTTCTGCTACTTTATTAAGTACAAATCTTATAAGCATTCCGCATATATAAAATGCAAGCATAACACATATAAGTATCCACATAAAATTAACCAGTGTATATCTGTATTTTATCATGATAACACTGGTTATAAACCCTGCCAGTAATGTTATTATGGCTGGTACATTTCTGAACTTATTCATAAAGCCTCCACTCGCAACAATTATGTATCACTAAAATCATATGGTTTTTAGCGGTTTTCCTACTGCTTTAATAACATAGTCTCCTGTTTCCGAATAAAACTCCACTGTTCTTCCAAAGTTTTCTCCGCAGTCCTGAGAAAGTATACTTATATTAAGGCTTTTTAGCTTTGCCTTAACCGCAATAACATTGCGTTCTCCTACCCTCAACGCTTCACTATTAGATCTGTTTGCAAACATCTGAGCCCCACCGGCAATCTTTGCAACAATTCTTGTATCAACCGCTCCCAGTGCTTTCATCTGTCTTATAAGTTCATCTATGCCAGTATCTGCAAATTTAGCAATATTAGAATTATTTCTAAACTGAGTACTATCCGGTAACATACAGTGGAGAAGTCCACCTATTTTCGTTACCGGATCATATAATGCAACTCCTACACATGAACCAAGTCCAAGTGTAGTGAGTGCATCAGGACATTTGCATGCCTTTAAGTCAGCCATGCCAACCTTTATCATGTTTCCCATAATCGTTACTCTTTCAAATATATCTTTTACACACCTAAAGATTCTAACAATTTGTCATATGACTCCAGTTCTGGAATCATAAGAAAATATCCATTAACAAAATCCAGTTCACCAAACTGTGACTGTATAAGTAGCAGTTTGTCACCATATTTACCAAATTCTGAAGCTGGAACGCTAAGCAATGCTCCTATCATATCTATTGTCATTTCTGGAACAGTAGATACCATCTTGAGGTTAGTAAGCTTAGAAATTGCTGTAAGATACGAACCCGATACAATATTACCTATTTCATTAAGAGCAGACATTTCCATGTCATTAAACTGAGTATCTGCCTCAATACCTGACTCTGTATCCTGCATCATAAGTGTATTAACAAGATGATGTGCTGATTTTGTATCAAAAAGAAACATCATCATTCCATACACATCCCCCTCAAATCCAAGCATAATACCAACTACTGTCTGATCTTCGTCTCCCATTATATCTGATATTTCATTAAAAGGAACAAGTTCAACCTTAGGTACTGACATATCCATCTTTTGGTTGAGCATCTTCGATAATGCAGTTGTTGCATTTCCTGCACCTATATTACCTATTTCTTTTAAAACATCATACTGAATATCATTAAGCTGATTCAAATCAATTTTTGACATACCTTCACCTCAAACACTAATTATTTTCTACAATAAGGCTTACAATATCCAGAAGTGAAATCAGTTCCCCATCTTTCTTTCCTATTGCATTAATATAGTTAGCTGCCGCATCATCATTGGTTGATCTGCTTATACGCTCTATATCTTCTTCTTCAAGTGTAACGACCTCTTTAACCTGGTCTACTATAACACCAATCGAAGCCCCCTCAACCTTTACTATTATAAATCTTGTTTTATCTGTAAGCTCATCCGGCTCTAATCCAAGTTTAAGTCTCATGCTCATAATTGGACAAATCTCGCCTCTTAGGTTAATAACACCTTTATAATATGACTGTGTTTTAGGCACTCTTGTTATGTTCTGGCTTCTTACAATATTGTCAATATATTTGATATCAATTCCGTACTGCTCATTACCTATCTTAACAACAATATACTGTACAGAAGTTGTTGATTCTGAATTCTTATCTTCTATAGCATTAACATTCTCCATTATCCGTTCCTCCTCTATACAAGTGTATTGGCATCGATGATAAGTGCAACTGAACCATCACCTAAGATTGTAGCACCACTTATCATGCGGTTAATATTAATGTACTTACCAAGTGACTTAATAACAATTTCCATCTGGCCAATAAGATTATCTACAACAAGTCCGGCAAGCTTATCTCCCTTACGGACAATTACTATAACTATATTGTCAGACTCTTCCGGTTCGCCAGGTACATCAAGAAGTTCTCTTAATCTTATAAGAGGAATTACATTGCCTCTAAGATTAATAACTTCCTTAGCATGAACATATTTAATCTCGCTTACCGGTACATCTTCAATTGTCTCAATTGAGCCAAGTGCAATAGCGTATTTTTCTTCTCCAACTTTAACCATAAGTGCCTGAATAATAGCAAGTGTAAGTGGAAGTCTTATACTGAATGTACTGCCTTCTCCATATTTAGTCTTAACCTCGACATCTCCACCAAGAGCTTCAATCTTTGATTTTACAACATCAAGACCAACACCTCGTCCGGATACATCTGTAACTTTATCTGATGTTGAAAAACTTGGCTTAAACAGAAGATCAATTGCTTCTTTTTCTGTAAGTGCATCTGCCTGCTCCTGAGTAAGGTTTCCTTTTTCAACAGCTTTCTGTTTAACCTTCTCTACATCAATACCATTACCATCATCTCTTACTTCTATGACAACATTGTTGCCCTCCTGATATGCATCAAGCCATATAGAACCAACCTCTGGCTTGCCTCTCTCAGCTCTTATCTCTGCGCTTTCAAGTCCATGGTCAGCAGAATTTCTTAATAGATGCATAATAGGATCACCTATCTCATCAATAACTGTTCTGTCAAGCTCTGTCTCCTCACCTGACATATAAAGTTCCATCTTCTTTCCAAGTTTCTTGTTGAGATCTCTTATCATTCTTGGATACTTGGCAAATACACTCTCAATAGGCATCATCCTAACCTTCATAACTGACTCATGAAGGTTAGTTGTTACTCTTTCAAGATATTCAATCTGTTCACCAAATTTCTGATTAACAGATGTTGTACCATCTTCTGATACACTGGCTGATACAAGCCCGTTCTTTGCAATAATAAGTTCGCTGACAAGATTCATAAGAACATCAAGTTTTTCAATGTCTACACGTACTGTGTGGCTCACTGTTTTGCCTGCCTTATTATTGTTAGCTGCAGGAGCCTGCTTCTTTGCCGTCACTGGTGCAGATGGTTTTGTCTCTGACTCATCCTTCTTTTCTTCCTGCTTTGGTGTATCCTGCTTCTCTTCTTTATCATCTTCATCTGCAAAAGGAGTTGTTATAGCCTCTCCTGCAGCATCTTTAATTTCCGAAACATTCTTGATTATTCCAACTATTGATTCATAACTTTCTTCCGTTACAACAACAATGCTGAAATCAAGCTCGAATTTCTCATCTTCAATATCCTGTGCAGATGGCTCTGATTTGATAATATCACAATGACCTTCAAGATTCTTAAATACAAGAAATGCTCTGGCTGCCTTAAGAATACAGTTTTCATCAACACTTACTTTAATGATGAACACATTCATCTTCTTCTCAATTGCTTCGTTAACAGCATTCTTTTCAAAATCAGCAAATACCATGTTATTATATCTGGCATAAGTACCGGCAACATCTGTGCTTTCCTCTTTCTTCTCTTCTGCAGGAGCTTCTTCCTTCTTAGCTTCCTCAGGTAATACTCCCTTATCTTCATTATTAACTATAAATGAGTTAAGTGCCTTAATTATTGGCTCATTATCATCAGTTCCTTCATCAGAAGTCTCCTGGATATTATTAACATACTGCTCTAATGCATCAAGACACTGGAACAATACATCTACCATTCTTGAATCAACTTTAATATTACCATTGCGGACCTCTGAAAATACATTTTCCATATCATGAGTAAGATTCTGCATTCTCTTATAGCCCATAGTTCCAGCCATACCCTTGAGGGAATGTGCAGCTCTGAATATTTCGTTAATTGTATCACTGTTATCAGGTTCCTTTTCAAGAATCATGATACCATCACTTAAATTCTGCAAATGTTCATTAGATTCGTCGATAAATATCTCTAAATACTGGCTTACATCCATCTTAAGATACCCCCACATTCTTCGTTATAGTTTCTGCAATTTTATTCAATGGAACAACCTCATCAACCAGTCCTGTCTGTGCTATAGCCTTAGGCATGCCATATACAACACAGCTATCTTCATCCTGAGCTATAACATGAATTTTCTTATGGCTGGCAGAAAGAGTCTTTATTCCTTCCGTACCATCTGCTCCCATTCCTGTAAGGACAACACATGTAATCTCATCATAATTACACTGTACAAGTGACTTATACATAACATTGGCACATGGTCTTAAGCCATCTATAGGAGGCTCGTCATTAAGCTTTATCACATACTCAGATGCTTTCTTGACAACCTTGATATGTTTTCCTCCTGGTGCAATATATACCCAGCCTTTCTGTATAACATCACCATCTGCCCCTTCCTTAACATTAATATCACTTATTTCGTTAAGTCTGGCTGCTAAGGATGCTGTAAACCCTGCCGGCATATGCTGTACAAGTACCACTCCGGCATCCAGATTCTTAGGAAGCATTGGTATTACCTGTTGTAATGATTTTGGTCCACCTGTTGAGCAGGCAAGTGCAACAACCTTCTTACTGCCACTTTTAATATTGGTAAATCTTGAAGGATTAACCTTTGGAGGAATTGTATCATTAATCTCATTCCTGCGTCTTAAAGCAGATATTGCATCAATAGAAGCTTTTTTCTCCGATGAAATTAATGATGTCCTTCCTGATGTAAGCCTGCTGCCAGAATATCCTGATGGCTTCACATCCGTAGCCGACCTTGTTCTTTCCACAGACGCTTTGGAACTTGTTGCAACATTAAGCATATCATGTATACGCTTTTTAAAGTCATTGCCCTTAGTTTCAAAATAATTCTCTGGTTTGGTCACAAAATCAAACGCTCCATATTCAAGAGCCTGAATAGTTTCTTTTGCGCCTTCTTTTGCTACTGTACTTACAACAATAACAGTCTGCTCAATATGATTCTTTTGCAGCTTCTGTAATAATTCCAGCCCGTTCATCTTAGGCATATTAATATCAAGAATTATTGCACTGTACAGATTAGGATTAGATACAATCAAATCAAATCCCTCAAGTCCGTCTTTTGCAATAGCTGCGACTTCATACTCATTACCTTCGTTTATTATATCAGATATAACCCTTCTCATGAGTGCAGAGTCATCTATGACAAGTATTTTTTTTGCCATATTACAGCCCCCTTTCTTTCTTGCGAATTATTCTTTGCTGGGCAAAAACGTATTTAACAATATCCTCCGTATCTTCCTTCTGCATATTCACAAACTGAAGTCTGCTGTCATATACGCTGTCAGAATTCTGATTGCGCATTGACATTACAACCTTTGCCATCAGCTTCATATATCTGCTTCTGTCCCCTACCTGTATTGGAAAACTTACATTAACAATCGAATCCGCATCATATTGTTTCTTTGAAAAAAGTCTCAGTCCACCACCGCTTATGTCAACAATTATTCCTTTGTCTTCCGGCATGACAAAATTATCCGGCAATTTTCCGGTTACATCAAAATTCTTTCGTTCTTCATCTGTCAGCGGTATAATATCTGCATCAATAGTGCATTTCAGCCTGTAGAATTCCCTTCTCTGGAACTTTACAAGTGCTGTTTCAGGTCTTAATTCAACTGTAAATATATTTCCTTCTTTTCCTCTTGATTTTACAGTACAGTCAGATTTATAAATGTAATTACCTGTATAAAAAAAAGCTTCTATCATAGTTCCGACTTCAAGCACTATCATTTTTCCCTGTCTTGAAGGCATCGTACAGATAATAGTCTCATCATTGATATCCATTATCTGGCTTACAAGCATTTCTTTTGTTTCTCCGTTTTCTTTTATACGCCTGCTCTTTTTAAATAATTCAACCTTCCCACCTACAACAAGCTGTTCGAACATTCCCGCACCTCATTTCCTCTTAATCACATATTCTTTGCAAATACAGACCTTAGATATCCTCTTATGCCTCTCTTATGAACAGGAACATCTGCACCTTCTGACATCAGCCGTGTTGCTATTTCTTCAAAATGCCTTGACGATGTGGCATTTGGAAATATCATAGAGACCGGTTTCTGCTTCATAATTGCTTTTTTAATATTATTATCCTGTGGAACCGCACCTAAATACTGCATATTAATTTCAAGGAATTTCATAACCACAACATTAAGCTTTTCATACAGGCTTCTACCCTCAGCTTCAGAATCAACTCTGTTAGCTATCATCTTAATTGTTGTTTCATCTTTTTTGAAATTCTCATTCATGCTTAATGCCTTAAGGAGCGCATATGAATCCGTTATCGATGTTGGTTCTGGTGTTGTCACAAGTATCGTCTCCGGACTTGCGACAAGAAACTCCATGACAGCAGGAGATATTCCTGCACCGGTATCAATAATTATAACATCTGCCATTCCTTCAAGTTCTGAGAGTTTATTAACAAGCCTTCTTACCTGCTCTTTATCAAGATTGACAAGCTTTGCAATTCCAGAACCACCTGATATGAATCTTATTCCTTCAGGTCCTTCTGTTATTATCTCGTCAAGCTCCTTGCCCGCAAACATAAGGTCACTGAGATTATATTTAGGAATAACACCAAACATTACTTCAATATTAGCAAGCCCGAAATCAGCATCCAGTATAATAACTTTCTTCCCCATCCTTGTAAACTGCACTGCAAGATTAATAGAAGTACTTGACTTGCCAACACCGCCTTTTCCACTTGTTACGGCAATAACACGCGAATTCGTAATGTTTTTTAAATTTTGTTTTTTAATTATATTGCGAAGATTCTCTGCCTGATCCATCATGATTTACCTCCCAATAATAATTTAGCAAGTCTCTGCTCATTAATTACCTCAATGTCATTAGGTACATTCTGTCCTGAAGTTGTATACGAAAGCTGTCCGCCTGTATAAAGCTTCATATTAAGCATATTCCCAAGGCTGCATGTTTCATCTAATTTAGTAAATATAATAGCCCAGTCCTTAATATGCTTATATTTATCTGCAATATTTACAAGATCCTTATACTTGGTTGTGACACTTAATGTCAGATATATTTCAAAATCAAATTCATCCTTTCTGCGTTCAACCGTCTCAATGAGCTTATCCAGCTCTTCCATCTGTTCTTCTGACTTATGTGACCTTCCTGCCGTGTCAACAAGTATAAGTTCATAAGTTTTAAATTCATCAAGACACTCATCCATTTCATCAGGAGAATATGCCACATTTACAGGGCAGTCAATTATAGACGCATATGTATTAAGCTGTTCCACTGCAGCTATTCTATATGTATCAGAGGTTATAAAAGCAACCTTTGTGTATTTTTCAAGTTTAAAATGTGACGCTATTTTTGCAATAGTTGTAGTCTTTCCAACGCCTGTTGGTCCAATAAAAAATATCACCTTCGGTTTGTCTCCAAGAGATATTGTGCGGGGTTCTCCAAGCTTTAGTATAATCTTCTGGTACACAGCAGACAGAATACTGTCAATGTTAGATTCTTTCTTAAGCGAAGCCTCAATATCAGCAATTATTTCATCTGCATATTTTGAATCAACCTCATTATCAACCAGCTTTTTATATATAAGTTGTAAGAATTTATAATTGGCATTCTCACGCTCTTTAACTATCTTCTTTCCTGTATCCTGTGCATATGTTTCTTCATGCATGACAGATGCTGCTGCCGGCCGCTTTGCACTGTTACTTCCAGGATTCATCTGATTTTCAAGAAGTGAGTGAAGTGAATCAAGTTTCTTCTCAATATTAGCAGCGTTGGAATTCATATCAATCTTTTCATCTGCAACAAGATTAATCTGCGAACCTCCTGTAATATTCTTCATCGGCTGACTGCTTATAAATCCACTATTAGCACCTTTATTTTCCATGGTTGGCTTTTTATTATTAATGCCATTAATAAATTCTTTTTCCTCAAGTGCGGCAGTAACCTCAACAACATCTTTCTTAAAAAGTCTGAATACACCTCTCTGTTTTAATGTCTTGACGTTAAGAACCACTGCACCGCTTCCTAATTCATCTTTAGCTTTTAATATTGCTTCTGTCTCTGTCTCCGCCTGAAATTTCTTCACTATCATTTATGCTGTCACCATCCCCACTGATTGTAATTCTACATTAGATTCCACCTCATTATATGAAATCACAATTATATCCTTATAATAATCCTTAGCCAGATTTCTGAAATACATTCTCACAATAGGCGATGTGATAACTATTGGATTCTTACCCATATCCTCAAGCTTCTTGAGTTCATTGCCTAATGCTTCAACAATCTTCTTACTGCGTTCAGGGTCAAGCGACAGATATGACCCCTGTTCTGTATTCTTAACAGAATTCATAATCTCCTGCTCAATTGCAGGGTCAACTGTAACAACATTTGTCACTTCACCTACCGTAAAATACTTGCTCGAAATAGCTCTCTTTAATCCCTGTCTTGCATATTCTGTCAATATATCCGGATCTCTTGTAACAGCTGCATGGTCTGCCAGAGTTTCTAATATAGTAACAAGATCTCTTATTGATATCCCCTCTTCAAGAAGATTCTGTAAAACCTTCTGAATCTCTCCAATACCCATAAGCTTAGGTACAAGTTCATCAATAAGTGTTGAATTGTTATCTTTAATATTATTAATAAGATTCTGTACATCCTGTCTGGTAAGAAGCTCAGCAATGTGCTGTCTTATAACCTCTGTAAGATGTGTTGCAATAATTGATGGCGGATCAACAACCGTATATCCAAGTGATTCTGCTCTTTCTCTCTGGCTCTCAGTTATCCATATAGCCGGGAGATGGAAAGATGGTTCAAATGTAGGAATACCGGTTATCTCTTCTTCAACATATCCTGGATTCATAGCCATATAATGGTCAAAAAGTATCTCACCTTCACTCACCTGTATACCCTTAATCTTAATGACATACTGGTTTGGATTGAGCTGTATATTATCACGCAGTCTGATAATAGGAACAACTGCACCAAGTTCAAGTGCAATCTGTCTTCTTATCATGACAACTCTGTCAAGAAGATCTCCTCCCTGATTAACATCAGCAAGCGGAATAATTCCATATCCAAACTCAAGCTCAATAGGGTCAACATTAAGCAATGAAACAACATTTTCAGGCTTACGTATTTCCTGTGCCTCGTTCTCTTCCTGTTCAGCGCTCTCTTCAATCTTAGCTTCTCCTGCTTTAGTTCCAAGCTTTCTTCCGTAAAAAATAAGAGCTGCTCCTAATGGAACAAATATGTACCATGGTAACGGTGTTAAAATTCCAAGAACAGAAAGTGCAGCACCAACCATAATAAGTACCCTGTCCATTGAAAAAAGCTGTCCAACTATCTCATCACCAAGTTCTCCATCACTTGATGCTTTAGTTACAAGAATACCTGTTGCAAGTGATATAAGCAATGATGGTATCTGTGAACACAATCCGTCGCCGATTGTAAGAATAGTATACTTAGAAAGAGCATCATTAATTGATAATCCTCCATATATCATTCCCATGACTATACCACCAACAAGGTTGATTCCGGTAATAATAAGACCGGCAGTTGCATCTCCCTTAACATATTTGGTAGCACCATCCATAGAACCAAAGAAACTGTTTTCCTGCTGTAGCTTCTTTCTTCTCTCAGCAGCCTCCTTATCAGTAATGGCTCCTGTATTAAGGTCTGAGTCAATAGCCATCTGCTTACCAGCCATTGCATCAAGTGTAAATCTTGCAGTTACCTCTGCAACTCGCTCAGAACCCTTGTTAATAACTATAAACTGAACGATAATAAGAATAATGAATATAATAATACCAATTACCAGATTACCGCCGCCAACAAACTTACCAAATGTATCAACAACCTTACCTGCATCACCATTCTTTAATATAAGCTTAGTTGAAGATACATTAAGGGAAATTCTGAAAATAGTCGTAAATAACAGCATCGTAGGAAAAGATGCCATATCCAGAACTTCCTTAGCAAAAAGTGAATTAAAAAGCACCACCATTGCTACCAGGATATTAATTGCAAGCAGAATATCAAGCAGCCATGAAGGAATTGAAATAATGAAGAATAATACTGCTGCAAGCAGATATATTCCGATAAACAGATCGTTCTTCTTAATCTTCATCATTTCTCTCCTTTCAATTTAGTCATTATTTTACATAATATCACATAATCTGACTTTTATCTATTATTTGTGCGTAAAACAGATGCAAGAATTTCTGCAACTGCATAGTACAACTCTGGAGGTATTTCCATACCTATATCAACATTATGATAAATAATTCTCGCAAGAGGCTTATTTTCTACTACAGATATATTGTACTCTTTTGCTTTATCCCTTATCTGGAAAGCCAGATAATCAGCACCTTTGGCTATAACTACAGGTGCTTTTCCAGAATCAGGTTCATATTTCAGTGCCACCGCAAAATGTGTCGGGTTCGTAATTACAACATCCGCCTCTGGAAGCTGCTGCATCATTCTTCTTCTTGAGATTTCCTGCATCCTTCTCTTAATCTGTCCCTTAACCTGCGGATCACCCTCTGCATTCTTGAATTCATCTTTAATTTCCTGTTTTGTCATCATATTATCAGTCTTAAACTTATGTCTCTGATATATAAGGTCAACAAAACCAACTATAAGAAACACTGCACTTATCTGGATTCCAAGATTAATAATTATATTACCGACCACAGAAAGCGCAGTATATAAAGTAACATCATAAAAAGTAAGCAGAATATTCATATTCTTTCTTACACAATTGTAGACCATAATTCCAATAATACTCATCATGGCAACAGCCTTAATCAGTTCAAATAACTGCCTTACAGAAAAAATCCTTTTAAATCCATTAAGAGGATTAATTTTACTTGCCTTCGGTGCAAGCGGTTTAGCTGTAACCATCCATCTTTGCTGAAGCATATTTCCAAGAATTGCTATGATTACAGCGACAATAAGCACAGGGATAATAATATTAAGAATAATTATAATTGCCTGTCTTACAATACCAGATGCCATATTAATTGTCAGTCCCTGTGAACTTTCATTAATAACCTTCCCCATAAGAGCATATATCGTTGTAAATGCATCTATCAGTTTAGTTCCTATCTTTCCAACATACACTTTAAGCATAATAAACAGTGACATAAGTGAAACTGCCGTTATCAGTTCCTTACTTTTGGCAACCTGACCTTCTTTTCGGATATCATCCAGCTTCTTACTTGTAGCCGGTTCTGTCTTTTCTCCTCCTGGTCCGTCTTTAGCAAACAACTGGAGGTTCATGTAAAGATAAGTTCTTCGCACTAGCTCATTCCCCTTACTAACATAGCAAATAATCTTTCTATCTCATCAAGTATAAAATCAGACACTGATGGAAGCATTGAAATTGTAAACAAAATTACAAATATACCTACAAATATCTTTAGCTGCATACCAACAACAAACATATTCATCTGAGGTGATACCTTGGCAAGAATCGCAAGCACACAGTTTAGCATAAGAATCGCTGAAAATACCGGAAGCGCAATTCTGAATCCTATAACAAAAAAATCTGACATAAAACTTATTATGGCAGTATATATTCCTGCACCAAATTTCACCCCACCAATTGGAATAACTTTATATGTCTCAATAATTGCAGCGACAAGATACTGATGCATACCTGAAATTATAAGCAGAAGCATCATCATATAATAATATAAATTTCCCATGATACCAACCTGCATTCTTGTTGTAGGGTCATAAAGCTGTGCCATTGATATACCGATATCCATATCAATAATCTTACCTGCAAACATAATAATCTGCACGCAAAAAGACGACACTGCCCCAAGAAGAATTCCAACAATCATCTCCTCAACAACAATTATTGCATAATCAATCATGCCATTATACTCAACTGTCATATCAGGAAAAAGCGAATATACCAGAACTGTAAGGCACAGTGCAAATCCAGCCTTTACCTTTCTTGGTACATTTGCCATATTAAAAAAAGGCGCAGCAAATACAAAAGATGCCAGCCTTATTAATATCAAAACAAATAATTCAAATTGCTCCAATGCAAATGTAAAATTCATAACACACTATCCTGCCATCATATATACTGACCAAAGCTTCCCCAAAGCATCTGCATAAACGAAACTATCTCATTAAGAAGCCAGTTTCCCATAATCATAAGTGCAATCATAATTGCAAGAAGTTTTGGAACAAATGTAAGTGTCTGTTCCTGAATAGATGTAAGTGTCTGAAAAAGACTTATAATAAGTCCGACAATCATTGAAACAAGTAAAAGTGGCACAGAAGTCTTCACTATAACCCATATAGTCTGTCTTGCTACTGTTACAACCTGTCCAGCATCCATATTCTTTACCTCCTGCCTTACTTAAATGTTGCTACAAGATTTCCAATTATCAGATTCCAGCCATCTGCCATTACAAAAAGTAAAATCTTAAATGGAGCAGATATGGTGGTTGGTGGAAGCATCATCATACCCATCGACATAAGAGTTGACGATACAACCATATCAATAATAATAAAAGGTATGTATATTAAGAATCCTATAATAAATGCAATTCTTAATTCACTTATAATAAACGATGGTACAAGCACTGTCATAGAAATATCATCTTCCGATGTAACAGAGCCTTCCTCATATCCTGCAATCTTAAAAAATGTATCAAGATCCTTTGTAGAAGTCTGTTTCAACATAAAGCTTTTCAATGGCTTTACTCCTGTTTCATACGCTTCCTCGACCGATATCTCATTATTGGATAGTGGTTTTAGTGCACTGTCATAAACTTCCGTAAAAACAGGCGACATAACAAAAAAGGTCAAAAATAAAGACAAACCTATAATAACCTGATTAGGTGGTACTGTCTGTGTTCCAAGCGCAGCCCTCGTAAAATGCAACACAATTACAATTCTTGTAAATGATGTCAGCATAATCAGAATAGAAGGTGCCAGTGAAATTACTGTAAGTACAAGAAGCATCTGCAAAACACTAGCCATATCATTACCATCACTCGTAGAAATACCTATATTAATAAGATTATTTCCTGATGCTGTTGTTTCCTCAGCAGCCATTACCTTATATGTAATAAATGAAATGGCTGCAAAAAAAGCTCCTGCCCCAACCGATATTCCTGCTAATGCCTTTCTATGCTTTCTAATCCACTGTAACATAACTCTCTCGTTCCTGCCTAATTAATTATCTGGTTTGTCTTTCTTAAACTTTTCAAGTATAGCTTTAAATCCATCAGTATTGATTGTCTTTGACTCTGACGAATAAGTCAGTTCCTGCTCGTTAATCTCACTCAAATAAGTGATAGTATCTTTGCAGACTGCTACTGCAAAACATTTACTGCCAATCTTAATAATCTGAATATACTTAGTATTAGACACTCTCATTGTTTCAAGTATCTGGATATTGCGTCCAGCCATTTTGGTTTTCTGCATATTACCAGCCCATCTTGTAGCAAAATATGTAAGTGCCAAAACAAATATAAAAACAACGAGAAGCGTAAGCAACTGTGCAAACGCTTCCCATCTACTATTCAACCCAGCTAATGCAACCATTATTATCCAACAACTTTCTGAACAGCTTCAATTACTCTGTCTGCCTGGAATGGTTTAACAATAAAGTCCTTAGCTCCTGACTGTATAGATTCAATAACCATAGCCTGCTGTCCCATTGCAGAACACATAATAACAGATGCTGAAGGATCTGCAGCCTTAATTCTCTTAAGAGCTTCAATTCCATCCATCTCAGGCATTGTTATATCCATAAGCACAAGATCTGGCTTTAACTCAGCATACTTTTCTACTGCCTTCTGTCCATTCTCTGCCTCACCTGCTATATTGTATCCATTCTTTGTGAGAATATCCTTAATCATCATTCTCATGAATGCAGCATCATCACAAATCAAAATATTCTTTGCCATAAATTTTCTCCTATTCAAAAACAAATTATTCACAAAAATCATTCGAATGTATTATACAACAAATACTATCAATTTCCTACTCTTTTTTTGATTTTTTAGAAAATCATAACAATTACTTGATAATCTCTGTTATACGTACACCAAAACTTTCTTCAATAACAACAACTTCACCCTTTGCAACATATTTGCCATTAACAAGAACATCAACAGATTCGCCTGCAATTTTATTAAGTTCTACAATTGTTCCAGGAGCAAATTCAAGTATATCTTTTATAGATTTTGTTGTTCTGCCAAGTTCTACTGTTACTTCAAGTGGAACATCCTTAATAAGTTCAATATTTTCCTTCTGTGTCAAAGGATTGACATCTGTTGAAAATGGCTGAAATGCTGCTGGAGATACATTAACATCCTGTGCTGGTGCATACCCTGCCATTGGCATACCCTGCACAGGCATACCTTGCATCGGCATTCCATAACCATAAGGCATTCCCATATTCTGCATCGGCATTCCCTGTTGTGGTGCTGTCTGTGCTGTAGTATTCTGCACCGGTACATCCTGCTGTGGCATTGTCTGTGTCATATTCTGTGCCGGGGCCTGCTGCAACTGCTCTTCCTGATGATTAGCTGTATCTTCCTGACTTACCTGTGGCTGTTCAGGTTCTGCTGACGGCATAAACATGTTAAGAAGTTCCTGTGCAAATTCCTTAGGATATAACTGCATAATCTCACTATCTATAAGTTCGCCAATCTGCATCTTAAAAGCCACCATTACAAAATGGTTTTTAAGGAATCCTGGCAGGTTATCATCTAATTCATTGTATGTCTCCACTAAGTTAGCTATTGGTGGACTGATATCAATTTTTCTATTAAACATTGATGATAAAGATGTAGCTGCTGAACCCATCATCTGATTCATAGCCTCTCCGATTGCACTAAGATGAAGTTCTGTCAATGGTTCGTCTGGATCAACATTACCTGGTCCTCCCATCATAAGATCTGTAATTATCTTAACATCATTCTCTCTTAATATTAAAACATTATTGCCTGCAAGACCTTCTTTGTAAGAAATCTGCAACATAACACATGGTCTGTCATATTTACTTGATAAATCATCCCATGTAGCAACTTCTACTTTTGGTGTTGTAATATTAACTTTCTGTGAAAGAAGAGAACTAAGTGTTGTAGCAGCTGTTCCCATGCTAATATTAGATATCTCACCGACAGCATCTTTTTCTGACTCAGTAAGTGTAAAGCCGCCATCTGTATTATCATTAGCATTATCCTCTGGTATAGTTGTTGTTGCTGTTGATGAATCAGATGTGTCATCTCCTCCTGTATTCATGCCACTCAGAAGTGCATTAATCTCGTCCTGGGATAACATTCCATCCATTATTCTTCACTCTCCTCTCTAATTACATTAGTAACTCTTACTGCGTATTTATTCTCAAAATAACCAGGTAAAGCTGTAAACTTCTTAATATTACCTACATATACCTCTAATTCCTGGTCAACCTTTTTATCAATTTTTATTACGTCTCCAACCTGCAGATTAACAAAATCCGAAACACTAATCTTAGATGTACCAAGCACTGCCTTTATTGGTATCATTGCTTTATCAATAACTGTTTCAATAGCATCCTCATATGTATTGGAATCTTTTTCCTGCATATTAGAAAACCAATACTTGGTATTAAGCTTATCCATAACCGGTTCAAGAGTTGCATATGGAAGACATATATTCATAAGTCCCTCCACATCACCAATCTTAATATTAATAGTTACAATTGCGATTGTTTCACTCGGTGATATAATCTGTGCAAACTGTGAATTAGTCTCTATTCTTTCAAGTCTTGGATTAACCTTTACAACATTTTCCCATGGTTCCTGCAACTGATTAACACACACTGTAAAGATACGTTCCAGAATCGTAAGCTCAATTTCTGAAAAATCTCTCTCTTTATCCAAAGCATTACCTGCACCTCCAAGAAGTCTGTCAACAATTGCAAACCCCAGATTGGATGCCATCTCCATAATTATGTTACCACTTAATGGTTGCATTCCAACAACACCTAAAAGAACCGGATTAGAAAGGGCATTAGAAAATTCTGAATAAATAACCACTTCTGAATTAACAACCTCAACATTGACTGTCTTTCTAAGATATGCCGGAAGATTGGTACTCAGCAGTCTTCCAAAATGCTCAAATATTATCTCCAGTGTTCTTAGATGTTCTTTAGAAAACTTAGAAGGTCTTGCAAAGTCATAATTCTTGACTTGCTTTTCTTCTGTGTTCTTCATCTCATCTACATCTAATTCTCCACTGCTTAAAGCTTTTAAGAGGTTATCTATTTCACTCTGTGAAAGTACCTCTCCCATCTTCCTCACCTCCTTATCATATTCTTTAATGTTTACTGGACAACAATATTAATCAGTACACTTTGTATCGTCTCAGTCTTGAATAATTCCTGGAATTCCTTTAAAAGGTCTGTTTCCATGGTTGATTTATTAGCACTTATTGTGCTGTAAGTATACTTATTAGCTTCATTGGTTATCTTATTAACAAGGACCTTCATCCCATTATCAACTGAAGTCGATACAGTACTATAATCCTTAGCTTTTGAATTAAGTCCGACAGATACTGAAAGTACGGCATATCTTGTTTTTCCATTATCAACATATGAAACAATTATATCCGTGCTGTCATTGTTCTTAATATCAATATAACTTACATTTTCAATTCCTGAACCTGTAGATGAATTATTATTAGAAACTCCACCTGCAACATCCAGGTCAATAATCTGTGCCACTTTATTAATAAGAGAATTTGTCTTCTTATTTGTTGATACAAGTGAAAATGTAAGAATCACTGTAAGTACCAGATTCACAAGTACAAGTGCCAAAATAATCACATTAAGCATACTCTTTTTCATGAGTAATCCTCCTTAGCTGTTAATTGAATTATACACCTTAATCTCAACTCTTCTGTTCTGGGCTCTTCCTTCTGGAGTATCATTAGTTGCAATAGGTACTGCATCTCCTCTTCCGGATGAGCTCATTGTCTGATCTGAAAAGCCTTTCTCAGACACAAAGAAATCAAACACACTGTATGCCCTGTAAAGAGAAAGCATCATATTATTAGGAAACAGTGATGTATTGATAGGAACACTATCAGTGTGACCTTCTATGGTAATAACATTATCATCATATTCAATAAGTGCATCAGCAACCTTGTCAAGAAGACTGCGTGCCTCTGATGTAAGCTCCGACTTTCCCGAATTAAACAGAATTCCACCACTTACATTAAGCATTACATATTTACTATAAGCAGTAACATCAACATAATCTGCAACTCCACTGGCTGTAAGTTTATCAACAATCTCCTCAGCCATATTTTCAGACTGCTCAAGACCTTCTTTTTCAATCTCTTCATAAGCATTCTGTACATCCTGTGACATATCGCCATCATTGTTAAGGCCCATATTGTTATAGTAATTGCTCAATTCATTCAGCTGACTCGCCCCACTGCTTACAAGAATTCCTTCCTTTGACAGTGCAGAACCGCCTTGAGGAAGTACACTAAAGCTTGATGAAAGTGAAGCTGCAATCTCCTCAAACTTCTGAGAATCAATATTAGACATAGCAAACATCAAAACGAAAAAGCACAGCAGAAGATTCATAAGATCTGAAAACGTATCTTTCCAAAGTGCCGCTGGTGGTGCATTCTCTGTACGCTGTTTAGCCATCAGCCTTCACCTCCTCCTTGTTCAGATAATGCTGTTCTGGCAGATGGTGAAAGGAAAGACTTAAGCTTTTCTTCAATAACTCTTGGGTTCTCTCCTGCCTGAATAGAAAGAAGACCTTCAATAATAATCTCTCTAAGCTGATATTCATCATTATTCTGAAGCTTGAGCTTATTAGATATAGGAACACATATCCAGTTAGCAATCAAAGAACCATAAAGTGTAGTAAGAAGTGCTACAGCCATATTAGGTCCGATAGATGCTGTATCAGATAAGTTCTTTAACATATTAACAAGTCCGAGAAGCGTACCAATCATTCCCCATGCAGGAGCAAGAGCTGCCCAATTATCAAAAAAGCCAATTGTACTCTTATGTCTTGTATCAAGATTAACCAGTTCTGTTTCAAGAATGCCTCTCACAAGTTCCGGCTCAGTACCATCAACAATGAGAAGAATACCCTTCTTCATAAACTCATCATCAAGTCCCTGTGCCACTTCTTCAAGTGCAAGAAGGCCTTCTTTTCTGGCTGTGTTAGAAAGCTCAATAATCTTAGAAATAACCTGTCCATTATCAAGCTTGGGATCTTTCATAGCAATGCCAAATCCCTTAAGATGTCCTAAGAATGTCTTAAATGTATAAGATGTGAGCATACCAGCCATTGAACCACCAATAGTAACGGCGATTGACGGTATGTCAACAAATGTGTCCATAATTCCCTTTAGTGTAGGATTAGTCGTACTTGTTATAATTCCGATAACGACCATGACAAACCCAATAATAATTCCCAACAGTGTAGCTAAATCCATAATTGCCCCTTCCAAGTCTCTAGTATTCTATATATATTATCACTTAGTATCTGTACCAGACGCATACAGATTACCAATTATATTTCTCTTATAAGTAATAACCTTGCTATATACCTCTTCTACGCTTTCCTTGACAACGTATTTATGTCCTGTTGTCAGGGTTATAACAGTATCAGGTGTTTCCTCCATAACTTCAATCAGTTCTGCGTTAATCACAAAGCTTTTTCCATTAAACCGTGTTACATCAATCATAATTCCTCCCGATACCACATAAGGTATAGTACCCCGCTTAAAATCAACTATATATATTAAAACACTTATGGCGAATTATTGCAAGGAATACTTGTAATAATTCGCCATAAATATCTTTTCATGTCAATTATCTCTTAAGATTAATAAGTTCTTCAAGTAATGTATCGGATACAGTAATAATTCTCGAATTAGCCTGATATCCTCTCTGAGTTGTAATCAGATTTGTAAATTCTGAAGAGAGATCCACATTAGACATCTCAAGTACTCCTGATGAAATACTTCCATCACCTTCTGTAACATCCTGACCAATTCCATCAAAAGTTCCAGAATTAAGTGTTGCTGAATAAAGATTATCGCCTTCTTTCTGAAGACCTTCAGGGTTAGAGAAAGAAGCAACTGCTATCTGTCCAATATTCTTAGTAACACCATTGCTATAGCTTGCCACAATATATCCTGATGAATCAACACCAACCGATGTCATCTTACCTACTGCCTTGCCTTTTCCAAGTCCATTAATGCCAAGCTCTGAATTAAGATTAGTCTTTTCTGAAAACATTGTAATTCCAGATGCATCCATCGTAAGTACAGGACTTGTCTCGCTTTCACCGATAACTCTCAAATCAACGCCTTCAATAGCATCTGATGCAGTCCCGTTATTAGAAAATGTAAGCTTAATATCTGAATTGGATGCATCGGCAAGACCTGTAAGTGTATTAAATGATAATGGTGCTGACGCAGTAAATGTAAGGTCTGTCGGCTTACCATTCTTTGAAACTGAAACAGGCTCAATTGTATACTGCGTATTATCTCCCTGAACGCCTGCATACACAAGATTAACTGTTGCCTGATAAGAATTACCAAGGCTGTCATAAAAATTAATAGTTGTAGTACTTGTATCCTTAGAACCTGCATTAAGGTTACCTGTTACCGTAACAGATGAAGTTCTTTCTGGTGAAGTATATGCAACATCCGGACTGTTAACATACAGCTTTGATACAAGGTCTCTTTTTGCATTACCAGATTCATCAACCTGCCAGCCCATTACATTAGCGCCACCTGTTGTTACAAGAGCACCTGACTCATCAACCTTAAAATTACCGGCTCTTGTGAAGAATGTATTACCCGCACTGTTAACTATAAAGAAAGAACTTCCACCAATCTTTAAGTCAAATGCATTATCAGTTCTCTCAGAACCACCTTCTGAAGAAATTGCTGTAGAGATAGAACCAACAGATGATCCAAGACCAATCTGCATAGCATTAGTTCCTCCCTTTCCTGTTTCTGCATTAGGTCCGGACGCAATCTGAGTTGTCTGATAAAAAACTTCTGAAAAAGTCATAGACTGTGACTTATATGCCACAGTATTAACATTGGCAATATTATTACCAATAACGTCCATTCTTGTCTGATGTGCCTTAAGACCTGACACAGCAGAGTACATTGATCTCATCATAATATTTGTTCCTCCATAAATATGTAAAGACATATATCTGATGCATTCATCAATAAAGCATCGTCCCTTCTGGCATTCAGGGACATTCGCCTCCTTGCGGTCCAGCTAAATAATTACTGCTCCATCAATATTAGTATAGATATTGTCTTCATTGTTATTCTGATCCATCGCCGTAATCACTGTTCTGTTTCTTGTATTAACTATAAAAGACAGATCATCAACTATAACGAGCGATTCTTTGATTCCTTTCAAAATTGCTTTTTCGGTTCCTTCCTCAAGCCTTGTCATCTGTTCGTCTGATAACCGGATATCTCTCTGTTCAAGCCTTTCACCAGCATGTTTAGAGAACTTCAACCCTTTTGACGATTTAATATCGCTGTCGGAAATAACCTCTTCAATCGAACGCTTCTGATTATATATATCAGCAAATGTTTTGCCATTATACATTTTATCAACATTATCAGAATTCTTCTTTCCTATAATGTCCGTCATCTTTTCGATAGAAGCAATATTATTACCTATCATATTATTCATCATAACGGTCACTCCCTAGGTTTTGTATCCTCTGTCTTAGTATCTGTTGTAGAACCATTTCCTTTCCATTTGTCAAAATAGTCCTTGTCCATTACAGTATCAAGATCTGCAATATCATAAAGCTTTCCACCAATTCCAAGATAAACAGTTCCATTTATTGTTTCCCAATAATCAACAGTTCCGCCTATATAACCATTGCTGTTCTGTGTTGTAGTCATTATAACCTGCTTACCCACAAGGTTAGATGCCATATCCTGTAATGTATTATCATTCATTTCTTTAGTAGCTTCAACCTGTGTAAATGTAGCAAGCTGTGCCATATAATCCGAATTATCTGTAGGTTCTAGCGGATCCTGGTTCTGCATCTCAGCTACCATAAGCTGTAAAAACTGTTCAACATCAAGCGTTGTCTTATTAGTAGTACTCTTATTCTTTCCTGTTGAACTTAAGTTGCTGTTAACATCGTCCTTTGTACTTAATGAACCATCATTCTTCACATAAGACCATGCACCTATCGTACTAGCCATATATTATCTCCTTTCTCATCTTATTCTATGCTGAATATTCAACACTGCTGTCGCCATTAACAATAGCATCTTTTGCCCTGATTTCTTCATCAGTCATATCAGATTCTTCCAGTTCTTCAAGACTGCTAAGATCAAGCTTTCTATGAGTCTTCTTTTCCTGACCAGCCTGTTCTGAATTATTACCTTCGAGATTCTGCTGTGATTCAAAACCATGACTCTGTACAGTAATCTCTACAGATTCAACCTTCACACCCTGATTGTTAAAATGTTCTTTCAAAGCTGTCATCTGATTTTCAAGAGCAGCTTTTACCTGTTCATTCTGTGCTGTAAGCTGTGCTGTAATTACTCCCTGTCTTGCTGTGACAGCTATATGTACTTTTCCAAGATTCTCAGGATTAAGCATAATTTCAATGCTTGAAAGCTGCTGTCCTGTTGTAACCTTAATCTGTTCTACAACCTGTCTTACAATATCAGCTTCATTAACATTAGAAACTTCATCAATAATCTCGCTGAAAGCATTCTGGATGTTCTGTGCCATATTCCCGGTAAAGTTTTCATTTCCCACAGATGCTTTATCAGACATATGAGTCTGCTGCTTATCATCCGCATTATTGTCATTATCAGCCTGCACTTTAGTCTTCTGTGCAATTACATTGCTTAACTCATACTGTGATGCTGCTTCCGGCCGTTCTTCTGGCTGTGCATCTTCTTTCACCACAGACTGTTTAACATACTGTTTAACATCATCCTTCGCAGAAACAAGCATTTCTTTAATTGAATCAATGTCCATATTATACACATCTTCCAGATTATCTGTCACAGACTTTGCATATTCCAGTATATCATTGAGCATAGATACTGAATCTGCATCTGTCAAAAACTCAAGTGAATCAGTGTTTCCGCTAAGAGCAACTACAAGATCCGTAAGCTTCTGCATGTCAAGCAAATCCTCTGCTATAATTCCAAGCTTCTCCATAGCACTCTCTATATCTTCATCAGATACATTCATTGTTTCCTTAATCTTTTCTTTAATGTCCGACACTGCATTCTGCACATCCTGAGTCATTTTGTTATCGTTTTCTTTAACCGCATTATCTGTTTTTACATTTTTTACAGTTGAATTAGTGGTAACAATATCTGCATTCTTGTTAGACTTATTAGCACCCATGCTTACAAGTGAATCTGATGGAGCTGCTGAATATGTATTAGTCTGCTTTGATGAATTCCCAGTCACATCGTTTCTTACAGAACTATTCATTATCCTTGCAAAATCAACATTCCCGGAATTATCCTGACCAGACTGGCTTCCAACACTTCCTGCCACCTTAGTAACCGGCTGAACCATTCCTGTAACAGCTGAACTTACCATATTATCCTCCTCCTTTCTTCATATTAGAATCAGGATAGACCTAATCCATATTATATATCGGTAGTCTGTGCTACAGACTTAACCTTTAGCAGGATACATAATAACTGTAAGTTTTGCAGCATATACAGGATCCATCTCTGCAAGAATTGCTGCTCTCTGTTTAGATGTCATACAAAGAAGTATATCAGAAACAAGATCTGTATCTCCAGTCATCTCTTCAAGAATAGCTGCCGCATTTTTCGCATCCATCTTAGAATATGTTTCTGCCCAGTCCTTAACCTGCTGTGAGTACTGTAGATCCTTTACAACCTGTTCGTAAAGCTTTGCTGCATTTTCTGAATCAATACTTTCATACCACGATTTGTATTCACTTATATCTGGAGCATTATCTGTATATACAACATCTGTATCGAACTTATCTTTAAGTTCCTGATAATGCTGTGCATTCTCTTCAAACACTTTTAGTCTGGCAATCTCAGCCTGAAGCTCAGCAATTGTCTGGGCTGATGCATTCCCATTATTATTGTTTTCATCAAGCTGTGCTTCAAGTTCTTTAATTCTGTCAACTGCTTCAGAAAGGCTCTTGTACTTTCCCCCTGTTTCTTCCTGAATCTCTTCATCTGTAGCTGCTGGAAGAATCTTATTCACTACCGGAACATTTTTAAGATATGGCCGTAAACTACTTCCAATACCGCCGACATTCATCTTAATAAGAAGTGCAAATATAACAAGCCATATTACAATAATAAGCATTGCAACCAGTATGCTTACCAGCTTTCCACTCTTTCCTGATTCATCATCAAGTTCATCAATATTAACATCTTTTTTCTTAGCCATATCAATCTTTCTCCCAAAAACAATTACTCATCTTTGTTATTATATTTAAAGCTCACCGTTTCATCTATCTCTTTCATTTCCTGAGCATTAATATCAAGTTTAAACTGTTCAAATGCTTTCTCTTTCAGTTTTTCATGAATTTTCCTGTCCTGCACTGCCTCAGTCAGTTTCTTCATTGCATTATCAACATTGCGCTGTGCAATCCTTATTCTGACCGCCTGCTGTGTCATCTGGTTCTTGATAATATCAATTGCCTCATTACATCTGCGCATTTCCATAATATCAAGTCTTTCTGATGCAGAGCTTCTCGCAAGATTTTCATATGAATCAAGCCTTTTTCCGAGTCTTTTCATAGTTTCCTCTTCAATGAAAAGCCTGTTATTCATCTCAGCATATTCAGTTTTAGCCTGTGTTTCCAGGCGTTCTTTAATATCAAGAACATTCTGCATGCTGTATAAAAATTTTGCCATTCATGCCTCCACTATTTCTTTAACTGAAGTGAGCCATTTTCAAATGCTTCATAATCCGCAAATATATCTGACAGTTGTGTGACTTCATCTTCAAAATCAAACTTTTCATCCGTCTGCTGCATAAGGAACTTATTAACTGCATCAATCTTATATATAGCATAATCAATATTACGGTTAGAGCCGCTCTTATACGCACCAATATTAATAAGATCTTCTGCTTCATTATAAGTCGCCATTACATTTTTCATTCTGCCAGCCATCTGTTTATGCTTCTTGTCTACAATCTGACTCATACATCTTGATATGCTCTGTAAAACATCAATTGCAGGATAATGATTTTTCTGTCCTAACTTTCTTGACAACACAATATGTCCATCAAGAATACTTCGTGCAGTATCTGTTATAGGTTCATTAAAATCATCACCATCAACCAAAACAGTATACAGCCCTGTAATAGAACCTTTGTCCGACATCCCCGCCCTCTCAAGAAGCTTTGGCATTTCACTGTATACACTCGGTGGATAGCCTCTTGTCACTGGCGGTTCACCTGACGCAAGTCCAATCTCCCGCTGTGCCATAGAAAAACGTGTGAGTGAATCCATCATAAGAAGCACATCCTTGCCCTGATCCCTGAAATATTCTGCTATTGCTGTTGCAGTCTTCGCAGCCTTATTTCGTATGAGAGCAGGCTTATCCGATGTTGCAACAACAAGGACACTTCGTGCCATACCTTCCGGGCCTAAATCCCGCTCAACGAATTCTCTTACTTCCCTGCCTCGCTCTCCTATAAGAGCAATAACATTAATATCGGCTTTAGTATTTCTTGCAAACATACCAAGAAGTGTACTTTTTCCTACGCCACTTCCGGCAAATATGCCTATTCGCTGTCCCTTGCCAACAGTAAGTAATCCGTCTACAGCCTTTACGCCAAGAGGAAGCACCTTGCTTATTATCTCCCTGTCCATAGGATCTGGCGGTGCTGCCTCAACCGGATATTCATCTGTATATTCTAATTCAGAACCATCCGTAGGATTCCCAAGTCCATCAAGTGTATGTCCTAGTATGCCATCACCAACCTTTACCGACAAAGGTCGTTCCATATTCTCAACAACACTTCCCGGACCTATCCCATCCACAACATCATATGGCATAAGAAGCACATTTGAATCATTAAATCCAACTACCTCTGCATATAATTCCTGACTGTTATCCGCAGAATAAATTCTGCACAAATCATTAAGCTTGGCATCCGGTCCTACCGATTCAATAGTAAGACCAACAATCTTAGTCACTTTCCCAAGTTTCTTATAGAAGGATTTTTCTGTCAGCGATAAATATTTGTTTTTATTAATTGATGACATATCATCCTCCTTAACAATAAAATTAGTTCTGATCATACTTGTAACATCAGCCTGTGCAGCTTAAAAGTTTAATATTATTAATAAGCTTATTAAGTTCAATATCAAGGCTACAGTTAAATATACCTGTATTCGTCTCTATCATGCACTGATTCCGTTCAAGCGTAACATCTTCCACAATATCTATATTGACCTCTCTTGACATTGCACAATATATCTTGCCCTGATTATTAATAAGAAAACTATAATCATCAGGCGATACTTTTATAACAAAATCTCTGCTTGCATCTGCGTTATGCATGACATCGTTAATGAGATGCAGGATAATATCATGATTATCCTCCGTTACAACACCTGTGACTTTTCTGAATACATCTGTAATAACTTCCACAAGTTCAGGTTCTATAGAGTCCTTTAGCTCGTTATATTCATTTTCAAGTTCTGATTTTTTCTTATTGTACTCCGTCTCAAGCTCCTGCTGCTTCTTTTCAATTTCCGCATCTGCCTTAGAACAGCCTTCATAATAGCCATTCTGTTTGGCTTCTTCAAATGCAGTATCAGCATTTCTATTTGCTTCTGAAACAATCTGTTCAGCCTGAAGTCTGGCATCTTCTATAATTCTTGCTGCTTCAGCATTAGCATTTTCCAATGCAGCCGCAGACTGGTCAGAATCAGCTCCGCTATCCTGTATTAGTTCTTCCGAACTATCATCTGATATAAGTTCTTCAACAACGTCCGCATTGAGTCCGCTAACAAATCCATCTGTATCAACTGCTGCATGTTTAGACTCCATGATTGCCTCTAGCTTTTTCTTAATCAGATCATTATAATCAATTACTCTTTCGTCCTTATTCACCGTGTATACACGTTTTAACAGATTAGACAATTATCTCGTCACCTCCACCACGTGATATTACAATCTCTGCTGAATCTTCAAGCTTTCTGATAATATTAACAATCTTCTGCTGAGCATCTTCAACATCTTTCATACGTACAGGTCCCATATATTCCATATCTTCCTTAATCATAGAAGCAAGACGTGTTGAAAGGTTATTAAGAATAACATTCTGAACTTCCTCTGTAGCCCCCTTAAGTGCAAGAGCAAGATCATGATTATCAACATCCCTGAGTACTCTCTGAATAGCTCTGTTATCAAGAGAAAGAATATCTTCAAATACGAACATCTTCTTACGGATTTCATCAGCAAGCTCTGGCTCTTCAACCTCAAGAGTTTCCATAATATGCTTCTCTGTTCCTCTGTCAACAGAATTAAGAATTTCAACAATGGCATCAACACCACCAACAATTGTGTAATCCTGATTAACAAGTGAGGCAAGCTTCCTTTCAAGTACCTTCTCAACCTGCTTGATAACATCAGGCGATGTTCTGTCCATCATGGCAATTCTCTTGGCTACATCCGCCTGTTTTTCAGGTGGCAGTGCTGAAACAACACTCGAAGCCTGTGCTGCAGGAAGATATGAAAGAATCAGGGCTATAGTCTGAGGATGCTCATCCTGTATAAAGTTAAGAAGCTGTGTAGAATCTGTTTTTCTGATAAACTCAAATGGACGAACCTGCAGACTCGCTGTAAGCTTTCCAATAACATCTCTTGCCTTATCTTCTCCAAGTGCTTTTTCAAGAAGCTCTTTGGCATATGTGATACCACCCTCAGCAATATACTGCTGTGCAAGACATACCTCATAGAACTCATTAAGCACCTGTTCTTTTGTCTGAGGTGAGACACTGCTTGTGTTTGCAATCTCAAGTGTCAGCTGTTCTATTTCTTCTTCTTTCAAATGTTTAAAAATCTGTGCTGATTTCTCTGGTCCAAGTGCAATAAGCAATATAGCAGCCTTTTCTACACCATCCATTCCTCTTTCAGCATTAGCTGATGTCTTTGGCATATGTTTCCATCTCCAATCATATGTAATCAATTGACCTTTCAGGTCCTATCCATCATAATAATCACCAGTCATCATTAAGCCAGTTTCTAAGCAGTAATGCAACTGCTTCAGGATTCTCATCAACAAACTTCTCAATAGCTTTTCTCGTCTCCGACTTCTCCTGAAGATCAATATCATCAACAGAAGGCTGGTTTTCTTTAGTTGAAGCAAGCATTTCTTCTACAGAAAGTTCCGGTTCCTTCTCTTCTACTGTAAGTGGTCTTGCGCTTCTCAAAACTATAAACACAAGAATACCAAGTATAGCAACAGCCAGTCCAATCTGAATCCAGAATGAAGCACGGCTTAATACGCTAGTCTTCGGTGCATCATAGAAATAAGGTACATTATATGCTAAAACAGTAATGTTATTAGTTGAGATTCCTGTAGCACTTGAAAACATATTCATCCAGTCATTATCAACATTAACCTGAACAGGATTTGCGTTCTGAGCCTTGAATTCATCCCATGTCATATTATCAAGATATCCAAGATTCTTACAATCTTCTTCATTATAAATAACATTCTTTATAAGCGTTACAGCCATTGTAGAAGTACCATATACTATCTTTCCAGGATCACTATTAGTTGTAGTAACAAGCTGGTTAGGAAGATACTGATACTGTTTTACAGTATATGTTGATGAACTTGATGTACCATCTGTAAGATCGTAGGTTGTTCCTGTTTCTCCATTACTCGTAGTTCCTGGTGTTCCACCTGCACCATTTGTTCCATTCGATTCAAGTTCATAAGAAGTATCATACAGACCTTCTTCTCTGCCTTCCTGTGCTGTATACTCAGTAGCAATCTTATTCACAGTATCCCAGTCAAGATCAAGATTAATAGCAACTGTTGCATCATTAAACAGTGATGTTGAAAGTGCTGTATTCTTAACACTTGCTGCTACCGTTGATTCAATCTGTGACTTATACTTTAACTTGCTTGAATAAGCAATATTAGAAACTGAACCCGAATTATCAGCTCCATTAAACAATGTCTTTCCTGATGTATCAATAATTGTAATACCATTAGTATTGCTGCTTCCTACTGCTGTTGCAAGAAGAACTGCTATACTTTCCGCTGTGTCTTCTCCAACTGTCTTATTAGTATCAATCGTAACGGCTACAGTTGTATCTTTCTTTGTAGAATAGAATGAATTCGTATCATCTGACAAATGTACTGTAACAGATGCAGATTTGATTCCGTCTAAAGAAGTAATATCATTTTCAAACTTAGTTTCAAGATATTTGGCATACTTCTTATTCTTATCAGACTCTGTTGTTGTAAGACTGCTATTAAGAGCATCATCTAATGAATATCCCGAAGGTTTAATATCATTAGAAGCAATAAGCATCTTAGCATTAGTAAGATCCTGTTCCTTTACCTTAACTGCCATATTATCAATTTGATATGTATACCCATTATCTGTAAGCAGTGAAGTAACTGTATTCATCTCATTATAATCTTCACATCTTGTAAGTTCCTGATATGTTGGTCTTGATAACACAACTGCAATAACAACAACCGCCGCAATAAATACAGCTACAGCACTCACAATTATTATCTTCTGATTTCTGGACCAGCTTTTCCATATTTCAAGAAATCTGGCTGGAATCTGTTTTAATTTATCCATATAAAACCCCTAATTACATTGACATATTCATAATAGAGTTATAGGCCTCCAATGCCTTATCCCTTATTGCTACTGTATACTGCAGAGCAATATTAGCCTCCTGCTGATAAACTCCAAGCTCATGAGTATTAGTCATATTGCCAAGAGCATAATCTATCTCTGCCTGCTGTGCTTTCTGCACATATGAGTTGGTACTGTTCAGCAACCCTGCCACTGAGTCATATATAGCATCAAATGTTGTATCTGAATCTTTGCTTTTAGATGTACTAAGTGATGCATTATCTTTCATTGCCGATGTAACCTTATTGACATAATCACCGCCAAGGCTTCCTATTGCACTAGTAAGATCCATGTTAAATCTCCTCTTTTTGTTCAAATATAGTATTAATCATATGAATTAAACCAGTTATCCACATATGTTATGTAGCAGAACCTATTGAAAGTCCCTTGCTTGCCATAGATTTACTGGCATTAAATGCTGATATATTAGCTTCATATGAACGTGATGCATCTATAAGATCTGTCATCTCCTGAACCACATTCACATTAGGATATGTAACATATCCATTCTCATCAGCATCCGGATGTGAAGGATCATATACCCTTTCCATATCTGTTGATGTATCCTCATATACAGATGTCACCTTAACGCCGCTTCCAACAACACCACCATTGGCAAGTCTTAATGCATCTGAAAATGTTGAATATGCTCCTGTACCATATGAACCATACGCAGACTTTCCAAGTGCTGTACCAGTCATTGTCTTTTCGGTAAACACAACCGCTTTTCTTACATAGGGAGTTCCATCACTCGTTCTTGTTGTGTCTGCATTAGCTATATTCTCTGATATAACATCCGTTCTTAACTGCTGGGCTGTCATTCCGGATGCGCTAATATTAAATGCCGTAAACATAGACATAGTCCTGTTCTCCTTCCATATATCAATCACATTATATATTATTTAAGCACTGCCTTAAATCTTGAAAACTCATTATTCATACTGTCAATAAGAGCATTATAGTTAATCTGTTCTGAAGCAAGTTCAACATTCTCTGTTGACAGATCTACATTATTGCCATCAGTTCTATACGATAATGTGCTGTTATCAGTGTAAGTCCTTATAGCCAGATCATTATAATTAACATTATTAACTCTCTGTGTAAGAGATGCTGAATTCTTTCCTGAACGTTGGAGTGCATTGGCAAGATACGAACTAAATTCAACATCCTGCCTTTTATAATTAGGTGTATCAACATTAGCTATATTGTTAGTAAGAACTTCCTCTCTTGTCCAGCTCGCATCTGCCGCTGACTTTAACAAATTAACATATCCAAAAGCGCCTGTACTCATATTTATTTCCTTTCTTATTCAATAAGCACAAAATATGCCTACTACGAAAACATAAAAACACTACATACATTATAAATTATAATATAAAAAAAACAAGATTTTTTTCATATTTTGCCACATTTCATTGGATTATCATGTATCAATATGTATACTTATACAAAAAGATGAATCCAATCAGACATTGGATCCATCCCACCATCTCAAGCTCAATCCTTTAAGCCCTATCAATTATACAATGTATACTCTCAATCTTCAAGTTTTTTCAATTCATCATATACAACTTCATTAAGAACTTTTATCTTTGTTCCTTTCATTCCAGAAGATTTTGTTGATATAACACCAGCACTGTCAAACTTCTTAAGTGCATTAACAATTACAGATCTTGTAATTCCTGTATCATCCGCTATTCGGCTTGCAACCAGAATGCCATCCATTCCATCCATATGTGCAAATACCGCTTTGACGGCCTGTAGTTCTGATGCCGATAATGTCTTTATTGCTGACTTAACAATCTTTTTCTTTCTCTCATCTTCTGCATTCTCATTATTAACAGAACTCATCATCTCTAATCCTACAACTGTTGCACCATACTCACATAGAATAATATCATCTATATCATAATCAGCAACACATTTATAGATAAATAATGTTCCAAGTCTTTCCCCAGCTATGTCAACAGGAGCTATTAAAGCCTTAAACTTACGTTCACTTCCACCTGAAAAGCCCAATGTAAGCAGATTAACATTTTCTTTAGTTGATAACACTCCCAACAATCTTTCATTAAGCATATTATCAACAAATCCGCCTGTATCAGCTGTTATAAGCTCACCTATTTTATCAATTCCGCTGTATGAAGCCGCTCCTAGTATCTTACCCTTCTGGCTTATAACCAGAATGTTCGACTCTAATATTCCACTAAGCACCTCACAGATATCATTAAATTCCACTCTGTGAGAATGATTATTGTGAAGCAGCTTATTAATTTTCCTCGTTTTGTCGAGAAGCTGAACACTCATTGTAAATCCCCCATCCTTCTTTTAAAAAGCAATTCACATATATCAGCTACTGCTCTTTATCATTCTTTGATTCTACATATCCGCAGGTTTCATCAGCACATACAAGTTTACTGCCCTTCTCAATCATGTATCCGCCACACTTAGGACATTTCTTATCTGAAGGCTTCTGCCATGACACAAAATCGCACTCTGGATATCCTTCGCAGCCATAAAACATTCTGCCCTTCTTAGTCTTCTTTAATATAACATCTTTTCCACATTTTGGACATGCAACACCTATTTTTTCAAGATAAGGCTTGGTATTATGACACTCGGGAAATCCCGGACAACCTAAGAACTTACCATGAGGACCATACTTAATAACCATATTTCTGCCGCATTTGTCACATATAACATCAGTAACCTCATCCTCTATCTTAACATGTTCAAGTTCTTTTTCTGCCTCATCAATCGCAACTTTAAGATCCGGATAGAAGTTTCTTATAATTTCCTTCCATTCCACGGTTCCTTCAGCAACACCATCAAGAAGAGACTCCATATTAGCTGTAAACTTAACATCAACAATAGTAGGAAAAGCTGTCATCATAATATTATTAACAGCATTGCCAAGCTCTGATATATAAAGATTTTTATTTTCTTTAATTACATAATGTCTTGCAATTATTGTTGATATTGTAGGAGCATAAGTACTTGGACGTCCTATTCCCTGTTCTTCGAGTGCTTTTACAAGTGATGCCTCTGTAAAATGTGCAGGTGGCTGTGTAAAATGCTGTGTACCATTCACATCATCAAGTGTAAGGACTGAATTCTCGTCAAGTCCCTTAGCAAGTGCATTAGTTTCTTCATTATCGTCATCAGACTTGTATACAGACATAAATCCATCAAAAACAATCTTTGATGCTGATACTGTAAATATATATTCACCAGCTCCTATTCTTACAGAAGTTGTCTCATACTGTGCAGGTGCCATCTGACTCGCAACAAATCTCTTCCATATAAGCTGATAAAGCCTGAACTGATCTCTCTGCAATGATTCCTTAACCAATGCCGGTGATAAAGAAAGATCCGTTGGTCTGATTGCTTCATGTGCATCCTGAATCTTCTTGTCATCCTTCTTGGTATTAGAACTCTGTGGAAGGTACTTCTCCCCATAATTCTCACTGATATAATCTTTTGAAGCAGTTTTTGCCTCATCTGCAACTCTTGTAGAATCTGTTCTTAAATATGTTATAAGACCTACTGTTCCTCTGCCCTTAATATCAACACCTTCATAAAGCTGCTGTGCTATGTTCATAGTTCTCTTTGTAGACATATTAAGTGTCTTGGCAGCTTCCTGCTGGAGTGTACTTGTAGTAAACGGAAGTGGAGATTTCTTAATCTTCTCACTTTTCTTAACACTTTCTATACTGAAACCGGAGTTTTTGACTTCATCAAGAATCTTCTGCATCTGTGCTGCATTCTTAATATCAATTTTTCCGTTTCTGTCCCCATAAAACTTTGCAACAAGCGGTTTCTTTTCTCCCTTTATATTAAGAGAAGCCTCCATGGTCCAGTATTCTTCTGGAATAAATGCATCAATCTCATTCTCTCTGTCACATATCATTCTTAACGCAACTGACTGTACTCTTCCGGCGCTAAGTCCTCTCTTAATCTTAGCCCATAGAAGCGGACTGATTCCATATCCAACTACTCTGTCAAGAACTCTTCTTGCCTGCTGTGCATCTACAAGATTCATATCAATCTTTCTTGCTTCCTTAAGCGATGCCTTAACAGCATTCTTGGTAATCTCATTAAATGTTATTCTGTATATATCCTTGTCTTCTAACTTAAGTGCCGCTGCCAGATGCCATGAAATAGCCTCTCCCTCGCGGTCGGGATCGGTTGCAAGATATACTTTATCTGCTTTCTTCGCTTCTTTTCTTAAAGCAGCAAGAATATCTCCTTTCCCTCTGATTGTTATATACTTAGGTTCATAATCATGTTCAACATCTACACCCATCTGGCTTTTAGGAAGATCTCTTACATGTCCCTGTGATGCCATTACCTTGTAGTTTGCCCCAAGGAATTTACTGATAGTCTTTACCTTGGCAGGTGACTCCACTATAACCAAATACTTATGCATTAATAGCCCTCCATATCAAATATGCTTCCTTATATAATAATTCTTAGAAACCTCTTCTATAAGTCCATCTAACTCTAATTCAAGCAGAATCCCCTCCGCCTCTACAAGATTCAATCCAGAATTATTAACTATCATCTCCAGACTTACTGGAAACAAATTGATTTGACTATACACCATATTCTTAGGGCTTGCAAGTCCTGATTTTTTAAATTTTTCTTCAAATATACCATTATTATTCAAACTATTCATACAATTGTCATCTTTTTTGCTACAATTAATATATCTGTTAATAGATTCCGTTGCACATATATCATTAGGTGATGTAATCAGCTGTGCGCCTTCCTTCAACAGTTTAAGACACCCCTCTGACAGAGTATCCCCAATTCTACCCGGAACAACATAAACATCTCGGTTCTGGTCAAGTGCCTGATCTGCTGTTATGAGTGAGCCACTTTTTTGCTTTGCCTCCACCACAATAAGTGCATCTGACATTGCACTAATAATTCTGTTTCTCATAGGAAACAGCCCCGCTTTAGGCGGTGTCCCCGGTGAATACTCTGAAATAATTCCACCATTGCACTCAAGTTGTGTGTATAATTCTATATTAGTTCTGGGATAACATATATCAACCCCACATCCAAGAACAGCCATACTATAACCGCCTTTTCTAACAGCACCTTTCTGTGCCGCCGCATCTATCCCAAGTGCCATTCCACTTATAACCTGAATTCCCATGTCTGCAAAATCTTCTGCAAATCTTCCTGCTACTGACCTCCCATATTCTGTACAGTTCCTTGCCCCGACAATTGCTACTGACGGAACGTCCGACTGTGGCAGACTTCCTTTATAATAAATTATATAAGGATAATCGTATATATTCATCAATCTTTCAGGATAATTATATTTACCCGGATATGTGAATTTAATATTCTTCTTATCCAGTTCAGAATATTCCCTATATATATACTCACTTTTTCTAGATTCCTTTATAGAATATATATCATCAGGTTTTATTCCCATGACACCTTCAAACATCTTATCTGATGCTTTATATATATCCTCTGGTGTATCGAATACCTTAAATAAATATCTCAGCTTAATGTTAGCTATTCCTGTAATATTATTAATCCAAAACCAATAATAATCATCTTTCAAGATAAACCTCCTGCCTAGTGTATTGCTTCTTTAATGTATTGTCACCTCTGGTATTCCACGATAATAGAACGCCTCGCTTATGTTAGCTGTTGTTATATTAACATTACCATCTATATCTGCGATGGTTCTTGCAGTCTTCAATATCTTTGAATATCCTCTTGCAGTCAGACGCTTCTTTGCAAATATCCTTTTTATTAATTTTTCTTCCTCTTCTCCAAGTCTGCAAAATCTCTTCATATCTCCTGTACTCATCTGTGAATTATACTTTATATTCATCCCATTAAACCGCTTAAGCTGGGCAAGTCTTGCACGCATTACAGCTTGTTTCATGCTTTCTGAATCTGGCACATTACCATTATCACTGCTGCACCTTATCTGTTCGTATCCTATTTCATCTGTCTTGATACACATATCAAATCTATCCCATAGTGGCATACTTATTTTCCCCATATATCTTTTAATATCCTGTTCTGAGCAATTGCATCTGCTCCTATCCGGATAATAGCCGCATTTGCACGGGTTCATCGCTCCAACAAGCATAAAATCTGCCGGATATGTATATGTCCTGCCCATTCTGACAATTGTTATATCCTTATCTTCAAGAGGCTGCCTTAATCCTTCTAATATTTCTGGCTTAAACTCCGTCATCTCATCAAGAAATAATACACCTTTACCCGCAAGAGTTATCTCTCCTGGTCTTGGAAACATGCCTCCACCAAAGAATGAACTCTTAGTTACATTGTGATATGGTGCCCTGAATGGTCTGTCTTCAATCAGCCCGCCATACTCTCCTAATTGTCCTGCAACACTATATATATTGGTAACAGCTAATTTTTCATCAAATGTCATATCAGGCATGATAGACGGAATACGTTTTGCCATCATAGTTTTTCCGCTTCCCGGCGGCCCGATATACATGATATTATGCATCCCGGCAACAGCAATCATAGTCGCCCTCTTTGCAGCCTCCTGTCCACATATATCTGCATAATTAATTTCTTGTTTATCTGTTGTACGGCATTGTTCTGGATTATCCTGTCTCTGGTTCTCAATTATACCATTATTGATATATTGCACCGCCATTTTCAGACTGTTAGTCGGAATGATATTCACTTTCTCCACAATTCTGCCTTCATTATAATTAGACACTGGTATAAGTGCCTTACTTATTCCGGATTTCTTTGCTTCACATACACATGGCAATACCCCGCTTACACCATTAATGCTTCCATCAAGGCTCAACTCACCAAGTATAATCATATTATCAACATTAACTTCATCTATGTAACCATTTGCTGATAATATAGCCAGTGCTATTGGCAAATCAAAACCTGTGCCACATTTTCTGATATCTGCAGGAGATATATTTACCACAATGCGCTGTGGAGGAAGCTCATACCCAGAATTACGGATAGCAACCCTTACTCTTTCTCTCGCTTCTTTAACCTCATTGCTAAGAAAACCACTCATCTCAAAACTTGGAATACCATTGCCAACATCAACCTCAACCCGTACAATCTCTGCCTTCAATCCATATAATACCCCACTCAATACACTACTGTACAATAAATACCGTCTCCTTTCACTATCAATACTTAAATATGTATTTGTTCAGCTATTATGATTATAGTATCTCAAAACAATTATCAATATATATTCATTGTATAAAAATCCCAACCAGACCTCATGTGTTATATTGATAATCTGGTTGGTTCATCTTTACTTCGCAGCCATCTTAGAAAGTGCTTCGTTGTAATCTTTTTCTGAATACTTCTTTGATATTCCATATCTTATCATAAATATTATATCTTCTATTGTTGCCGTCTTAAATCCCTGTTCTTTACCAGACTTAAACCCATCCTGTCTTGCTTCATCATAATACTCTTTCCATGCTTCACACATAATAACCGACTCCCCTTTCTTACTCCCTCAAATTCTTTCAGATACCCAAGTGAGTCATATATCATAGTTCTTAGCGGCATTCCATAATGAATATGCTCCTGCAGTTCCAGTCCTAATACTACAAGCTCAATTCCATCAAAATTCTTCTTAACAACATCCCTGAATCTTCCAAGTGACAGCTTATAATCATCTGCCATAATAACACCAGACACATCAGTATCCATCTCCTCAAGATTATCCGACTTAACAACCTGTTCCCCTCCAAAAAGCACTGCATTAAAAAGGTCTGCAAAATGCTCATTATTTCGCCAGAAATCCTTACTTATTGTATCATTCTTAATCTCATCTACCTGTTTCCTGTCTACACTCTTCCCCATATATCTCCTCTAAACGCATAATCCTTATTATAATACGCACTGCGTATATAATGTATTAATATATTATCATTATATATAATCAATGTCAATGTATATATCATTATATTTTATATAGAATATCTCTCCTGTATGATTCCTAACAAAAAACTCCGGCAGAGCCTCTCTATATGAGAGTTCATCCACCGGAGTTTAATCCATACTGATATTAAATTAATCCATATTAAACAAATCTTTTACCTGAAGATTAAGTATTGCATAACCAACTCCATTGTGGCCATCAGTTGCCTGAATACCTATCTTAAGAGTTCCATCCGAAAGCTTCTGTCTCAATGATGCATCATCTGCCCCTGACAGACTCCAGAAATTATCAACCGTATATTCCACACCAGATTTAACCTTAGATGAACCTGACGATACAGGCATCGACGTAAGTGAAACATTTCCAGAACCATCTATACTGATATATCCGAGACGCTTATCTTTAGATGAATCAAACTTACCATCTTTTACGTCAGTGTCCCCTCTTTTTTCTTCATTATAAACATACATAAATGCTTCTTTAATGATACCTCTTCCATCAATAAGATCCGCATCTGTTATTTTAAAACTAAAATTCAGCTTTCTGTCAGCAAATTTTGTGTAATTATACTTAATATAACTGCTATATGCCTTCTGTGTGTCATCATAAACAGCATCCGTATATGAAACCTGCGGCTCACTGTTACCAGCAAGAATAGCTCTTACAAATGTATTAACAAAAAGCTCCATCTCTGCATCAGTGCCTTCTTTATCCATATCAGAATGACCTGCACTAGTATATGTAACATTACCAGCAGAATATATATAGTAATTATTAACAGCATCCTGACCTGATAATGAAAAATAATTCTTATCCCCATTATCAAGAGTATACCATACAATAGGATCTGAACCATTAACCTGTGTTTCAAGATTAAGAGCAAAATACTGTGCATGCGTTGGAGCAACACTTATTGATGAATCAATTCCATAAGGATAAGATGTAACTTCACCAGTATTCAGCTTTGAAAGGCTGCTTGTCATTCTGGTATTTGTTGTATTACCTGAACTAGCAAATGGTCCTACGCCCGATAATTTATATATAAGAGTATCTGTTAAACTATATCCACCCTTCATTCCAATCAAAGGTTTCAATTGCTGGGTAGCATAATTAAGTTTCTCATATGAACCAGCTGCTTTTTTGCCTGTACCATTCTCCCTATAAGACATACAGTCATGTGTCATCAGTACAGATTTTCCATCATCAATATAAGTTTTTATAGCATCAATTGCATTGGCAGATAAATCATTATCATTACCATAGTTATCAGCAAATCCCATAACAATCATAGAATAATCATCAAGAAGCTTAGGATTCTTCTTTAATTCTTCTGAAAAAACTGTTTTGGTCATTTCTTTAACCTTCAGATTAAACCCTGTAATCCCAGCTTCTGACTTGAATTTTTCATCAAACTTGCTTCCAGGAGCAAGATTAAGATGTGACTCCTGTGAATTACTCTTAATCTGTAAAACATTTATTGTTCTCTCCTTATTCTTCAATGCAAATGCACCAGATGTATAAGTTCTTAATCCTGTATCTGTATCAGTTATCTCAACCTTCCAGCCAACATAACCGGTAAGTCCACTTGGCAGAGACAATGTTGTACTAAAACCTCCATTAGTCCACTGTATCCCCGTACCATCACTTTCACAATAGAATAACTCAGTATCATCTGTTGTATGATCTTCTGAAAACATACTGTCACAGTTTCTGTCAATGTATATCTTAACTTTATATGAACCATCCCTTACCGGAACAGTTACATTTCCTGAAAATGTAACTAACAGGCTCTTGTCAAAATCTCTTTCATTAACACTTGCCTCAGTTCCATCATACTCTTTCATATTAGGTGAAATGTTGCTTGTCGGTTTATAGATATAATTTAATGTATCTGATACCTCATCATTATCTACCCATACAATATTAGATGATCCTGTCTTTGTAAGCTGCATTGCAAGATTAGATTTTCTCATCTTATACATGTTAGTGTTACTGTCTACAACTGACTTATTGCCATAATATACATTCTTATCAAGTGCTATCGGCATACCCTTCTGTGCAAATTCAAAAAGTTTATTAAACGCTTTCTCAGTCAGGTCATTAGCATTCAGATTATATGTCTTTGATGATTCTGTAAATGTTCTGTCAGTATTATACATATGAGAACCAAATACTTTGCCAACTGTCTGCGCAGAACCTCTATCACCAATAATAACAAGATCATACTTTGAAAGAATATCTTCATTAAGTCCTGCAAATGCATTTATTGACATACTTGTAACATTAACCGTTACACTTGATGTCTTTGGCAAGCCATACCATGTCTTAATAATATCCTTACCGCCATCATTATTATAGCCATATACACCAATAGGTTCAATTTCAAGTACATTGACAGATTCACTAGGTGTTCTCTTATATGCGCCAATGATGTACTGAATTATCTTGGAGCCTGTAAGGTCAGCTGATACAGTTTTATTATCCTTAGTAAATTGCTTTGCTTCTTCATAAGTTGTACCATACTTAATATCACTTTCAGCAGCTTTATCAGGATACACATTACTTGACATAAGCTCTGATGTAATAGAGTTATCTGAATTGAATTCCCATACGTACTTATCAACATACTTCTGTCTATTTGTTTCCGTTGCATTATATATTGGAAATGTAGTAACCCAATCTGATTTATTGTTTTCAAAATTTTCCGGATTAAAAATCATCTGATAACTTCTCCAGTAAGCAAAAGGTCCTGAGCCCTTGGCATCTTCAAAGCTTCTTTTTTCTCCAGATTCAAGGTAATAATTAATTACCTTGTTGCCATTTTCGTCATCAATATTAATATATCCTACATTTCCACTATAATATTTACCTGTAACACCTCCGCTTATGCCTTCTTTGGTATGGGCAAAATCTGTAACAAACTGATCTCTGTCAATACCAGACATAGTAAGACATATTCTTGCAATATTAGAATACTTATTATCACTTCCAAGACCTTTATCGGCAGAATTATACATTATGGCTTTTCCTTTAGTAGCATTCACCATATACAGGTAAAGTGCTGTTTCCGCTGATAAGTCATTGTCTCCCAATGTCCATTTTTTCTCTGTAGAAGATACATTAGTTCCATTCAGATAATTATACGCAGATAATATTCCCGCATTGTGAATTTTACATGAAAAATATACAATAGTTGCTTCATCTATATCCTTAATTGTAACTTCTGACGGTTTCTTGATTACAAGATCAACAAATCCTTCCATTCCTTTGTCACCAAATACAAAGAAAGAAAATGCATCTCTTAACTTAGAACCGTTTTTTGTTGTCATAGGTATATAGCTATTACCATCTTTTTTACAGAAAATAAGTTTTATATTATCAACATCTAAAGTGCCAACCTTCTGTATTGCATCATTAGAAGTAGTGTAATAATTGTATGAGTTGCCACTTTTATACTCAAGGCATAAATTATAATTAGTTCCGTTTAAAAGAATACCATTAACATACTGAAGATACACATCCATATTCTTCTGTACATCACTATTAGATGCTACCTTTTTATCAGTAGCCTTTGCTACAATATCATCCCACTTGACACTACCAGATGAATTACCTATAATCGGTCCTAACTCATCATAATAATCTTCAGAAACAATCTCCAGAATCTTCATCTTATTATCCTGTGAATATTCCTTACCATTAATAATAACCGAAGTATCTGCCACCACATCAGTCTTTCGTGTAACAATTATCAGAAGCACAACAAGACAAAACATAACTGCAGAAGCAATCACTGCCAATATTCTGTTTTTACCATTTTCTTTGAACTTTGACTTCATAAAGATTACCTCCCGTTTACTTAATTATCTGTAAAATAATCAATTATCTGTGCTGCTGATAACGTGTTGCCAACCTTAAGTGTATTAACAACATCTTCCTTATCGCCTTCAACCGATGTAACAGACTTGCCAAGTGTTATATTATCATTAAGCTGGTTTCTTGTTGAAAATGTTCTTGAAACGATTCTCTTTTCATTCATCCTCTGTAAACCTAACGAAATAACAATCTGTGGATTCCTGTCAATTGACTTAATTGTTGCTGTATCAAGCTCTATACTATCCTTTGATATTCTTACATCAAATGATGTAACATTATCACATACAAGACTCATTTCTGACTTATCTGAATTGATATACCATAGCTGCTGTGTTGCACTTTCATAATAGTATCCCCATTCAATGCCTACCTCAGTACTATTCTTTTTCTCAATAACCTTATTAGTATATATAGTTACATCCCCATTCAGCTTTTCAATCTTTATCTCTGTCGCCTCAAGAATATTCTTTGACATCTGATTAAGACTTATATCAGCATCACTCTGTATCTGTGCCAAAGCTGTCTGCTTCGTGTAACTTCTGACCGCCTGCGTAATAAGCATTACAAGTGCCATAAGAACAATACTTGATATTGCTATCGCTATAAGCAGCTCCACTAATGAGAATCCCTTGTTATCCTTCTTCATAACTCCACTCCATATTAATAAACTAGTTCGATGTCGTAACTTTTCCGGTCTTATACCATAGCTTAGATTCATAATCAACACCAGATGATGTAACCTTAAATGTTCCTGAAGTTGCTGTATTCTTAAGTTCAACCGGATCCATTCCTGACTTAGTAGCTGTCACACTGTCACATGAACCATCTGCTTTGCTGAACTTAACCATAATTGTATAATCATCAACATTATACGACGAAGTCCCAGCTTCATATACAATAGAAATCCTTGAAGCACTACATTTGTATGTTTCTAATGGACTTCCTGTATCCTTATATGTAGTAAATACATAAGAATCTCCATCTTTACCAATCTCCATGTACCAGTTCCCATTCTTAGCCATAGTACTTGTCTTTAACTCACTAAGACTTGAATAAAGATTCTTATTAGCTTTCTTGGCATTTCCCTTGTTAAGAACTGTAAGTCCGACTGTTACAAGAAGTGAAACAACTGCGATTATTGCGATTACTACAAGAAGTTCCAATAAAGAAAATCCCTGATTATTTAATTGTTTCTTAAAATGTCTGTTCCCTCTCCTGCTCATCATCACATCTCCATTAAATAATCTTTCTATAATATTCCGTATTATGACGGATTAGTAGGTGCCTCCGTTGTAGACTCAACATTAGTTCCCTTAGGATCTTCGTACTTTCTCCAGAGACTGAATGTAACCATATCCTTATAAGTCATATTGCTTACACTAAGTGATGAATCCTTCTTAGATTCAACATGCGGATTCCAGAATCTGAAAATATCCTTATAGTGGACTGTCTTGCCTTTTCCATTAGTATCTGTAAGCTCTGCTTCATGGTCATCAATAAATGTTCTGAAAAGTGAATCAGAGAATATGTTATTAGAAACTGTCACTCCTGAATCAATCGTAATTATTCCATTAGAAACAACAATTCCATCAAAATCACTCTTAATATGAACATTACCAGAGCAGACAACAACGCCCGAAGTTATCTTAAGAATATTTGATTTTGATTCAGACGAATTACTATCTATAACAAGTTCTATACCTTTTGATGCAGATACTTCAGATAACGCATAAGCTATAAACCATTTTCCTTCTACCTGTTTGATAAATGCCTTACCATCAGTAACTTCTGCAAAACCATCTTTATTAATAATATTGTCATAAACATCATCAGGTGTGTACTTGCTAAGATCAATAGCAATATTATTATGAGCAATACTATTAAGATATTCCTCTGCCTGCTGAGTTGTTGTATATGTTACTGAATCCCCAAGAGGCGCAAGTATCTTATTAAACACATTATATCTATTCGATCTGTCTGAATATTCAGTATTAAAATCAAAACTTGAATTATCAGCAAAGATACCAAGGCTGGCTCCATCTGTAAGACTTTCACTTCTTACAACTGATGAACCACTAAGTCCGGCATATGTACCTACAGATTTCTTAATAGCATTTCTTAAAGACTTAGATTCCTTAATATAATCATTTTTCTCTGCAGCACTGCATTTCTGTGCATAAGAAGTATTATTAAGGAATTCCTCAAACTGAGTATCTGTATAATCATATATAATCTTAGCATAAGTATTAAGTGATGCTGTATCCTTGAAACTGAAATAATAATATGTTCTTGACTTATCATAATCAATTGTATTAAGACCAGAACCAGCTATATCATAATCTCTTGTCACATAATAATCATCACCATTCTTGCTTAATAAATCAAATCCAAAGAATGTTGACTCACTTATCTTAGTCTCACACTTGATTCCGTTGCCTGCTGTCTTCTTCTTAGATGGATTCTTAGAGCCACTCTTTAAAAGCTGCGCAGGAACAAGATATATTTCCTGATTAGTATTTACTGAAATTGATTCACCTGTTGCAAGCGGTACTGATGTCTCAAACTTAATATATGAACGGCCAGCAACAACAAGCTTTGAAAGAGATGAACTGAATGTAATTGTCGCTCTTTCTCCATTAATAATTACCGCACTACTGTCATAATGAGTTGCATTTTCCTTAGGCTCATATCCAAAGCCTTCATAAGAACCACTAAGAACTGCACTTGAATCATCCCCCTCAATAGTAAGGTCATCCTTAACATTGACTGCACCAGCTCCATTAAATGTGGCATTATTTCCAAGTACAATCTCATCCGACCATAACTGTGAAGAGCCACCAAGGTTAAGCTGTGACGCAGATAATGCTCCTGTCTCTCCTTTTGACTTAATATTAAGGTTAAGACTACCTCCACAGATAAGATAACTGCCTGTAAAATCAAGAGTTGAACCCTTAATATTAAGACCTGATGCTCTTCCAGCATATGCATTTCCTTTAATTATCGCTGCTCCGCCGTCAGTAATATTAATACCAGTATTACCAACTAACGCATAATTACCGAAGAATGTTGTACCAACAAGGTCTTCGTCCATGAAATTAACATATATATCAGGAAGCCCAACTGCTCCATTAAATGTAATATAGGAATAATCCCCATTCTGTGTCAGATACTTAACGATACAATCTGTAAATGTAATTGCATACACATTAAGACCTGTACCATTATTCTTATCGCTTGTATTTCTCATACGGATAGTATTAACATCCTGCACCACAAGAATAGGCTCTCCCGTAGCATTACCATCATTATCAACACCTGTAGAATAATTCTCCAGATATGAATTCAATATTTCAATAAACTTCTCCTTGTGTCCATCAAAGCTATAATTATTATTATATACAGGCCTAAAATCTGTTGTCTTAAAATCTGGCAACAGCTTTCCTATAAGCTTCTGCATATAATTTTCTCTTAAAGCAACATTTGCTTTTTCATTATCAATCTCAACCAAAGTTGCAAAATTATTATGCTGGTCAGAAACGACCTTACTATAACTTGATAATGTGGTAAGCTGTTCCTCATATGAAGCATTAAAGCACTCCATTGAAGCTTTTCCAAGTGCAGCATATATCTCATCAACAGCCTCTTCTGATGTGTAGAACGTCTTTTTAGACTGTGATGCTATCATCTTCATTTTAAGGTTGACCATTGTAGTTGTAGTAATCAGTGTTGAAAGAATCAATACAAATGAAGTCATAATAAGCACTATTACAATAGTAGAACCAGAATTATTTCTTTTTCTTTTCAAATTCAATAATACTTTCCCCATAAACTGTCTCCATTCTTTCACTGACTAATTAATCTTAGTAGATGTCATAGTTGCAATCTTTGAATCATCTGACATAGTTGAATCATTATAATATACTGTCACTGTAAGTCTGTACATAGAATCTTCTGTTTTTGATGAAGAACCAGACTTCCAGTCTTTAATATTAGAATAAATTCTCGCTGCAGTATCCTTGTTTCCTGCTTTATCAGCAAGATTACCCATAACCTGAGTATTAAATGTAACTTTAACTTTATTATGATCAACCAACATTCTGTATTTCTGTGCTGATGCTACTGAACCATCTGCATTCTTTTCCTGCGTTATCTTTTCCTGCTCAAGAAGATATATATTAAGGTCACTATATCTTACATTGGTAAGTTCTGCCGGATATTTGTATGTTACATTAATCTTATCATTAACATATACTTCCATAGTACCATCTGTAGTTGTTGTACCCTTCTTATTAGTACTTATATAATCATCAAACGGAGTATAGAATACATACAGATTCTTTATATTCTTCTTAATCTTTCCTGAAACGTAATAGACCGTCTGCTTTGTACCACTTACATCTTCCTCACGTTCTTCCGCTTCAAAAGTATTAGTTGTAAGTGTAGTAGTCTTAACATAATCAGGATAACTAAGCACTGTATCATAATGATATGTAACAGTAATAACTGCCGTCTGGTCAAATAAAACCTTAGATGCATCTGAAGTATTTCTTGTTACATTAACATCAATAGATGTACTCTTAGTAATCTTAGACCTGTCGAATGCCTGCTCACCTGTATAATATTTAAAATGTGCCACTGCCTGATTATCACTGTTATCATCACGATAAACGAGTGAACTGTCCGCCGAAACATCTGCATATACTGATATTCCTGCAGAATTAATATTATTATTAGGATTATCCTTAACCGTACTGTCAGCAGGTGTTGTATAAGGTGATGGATCAAATTCTGCTTTGATATAGAATTTTTCTTTATTTACCCCCTCATAATAAAGAATATTAGAAGCATCTTTCTTATTACCCACAGAATATGTTGTGCTGTCAATCCCACCAAGCTGCTGATAAGTATATTGTCCATTGCCACCAGCAAGCCTGTCCAGACTCATACTCTTTGCTTCCTCTATAATATTGTTAATTGCAGTATTAGCATTTTCCGTCCTTCTTGCTTTATTGTTAATTCTGGCAGCATTAGAAAATGTACTCAGTACCGGTAGAGATATGATTGCAAGAATAACAATCGCTACCAGTACTTCAACCAGTGAAAAACCGGAATTATTCAATTTTCTATTCTTTCTATATAATTTCATATCCCTCTCCCTGAATTCTCTTATTACTCAGTTGGTGTAACTGTTGAGAATATATTTCCTGTTCCTGTCTTAACATCAAATGATGGTTCCTTATAATCACGCTTTCCACCTTCAATTGAATAAAGTGAAATAGATGCTGTTCCTGTAACAACACCTGTTGCCTCATTATAAGATGCAGATAAGGCATCAATTGTGCTCTTATCAGCATATGTATTGACATATTTAATAAAATTCTTCCACTGACTATAATCTGATTCATAAGCAATATTAATAGTTGACTTATAGCCGGTAAGATTAGAAGTATAATTGCTTTTTCCATTTACATTACTTGAAGCAATCTGACCGAACTTGTAAAGAACAGTTGTTGGTGATAAAGAAAGGCTTCTTACCCATGTTCCTGTTACAGACTCTGTCTTGTTAAAGAAATCAATTGAATTAGGCTGTGTGCTTCCTGCCGCATATCTGTCAAGAAGATTATCATACTGCTTAAGGTAATTCATTGTATCATTAACATACTTCTGTTTGTTGTTATTCTTTTCTTTTAAGTCTCTCTGAGTTGTCTCAAGAGTAGTCTTTTTAGTAGATAAAGTATCTACCTGGTCTGAAAGATTCTGAAATCCAAAGAAATAAGCAAGAGCAATAATAAGCACTGCTAATACAACAACCAATAACTTTTTGTCTCTTTCAGAGATTTTTAACATACCTTTTAACTTATCCATCTGACTCCCCTCCTACTTTGTTGTTGAACTCTTAGTACTGCTATTTTTAGTACTGTTTGATGTATTAGATGACTTCATATCAGTTGTATTAGATGTTCCTCCAACAAATGTACATGATAATGAAAATGTAACTTCAATTGTACCTGCATTATCCTTAGTCTCTGTTATAGTAGGGGCATCAACATTAAGTACAGAAGAATTCTTCTGAAGTTCCTGAATGAACTTAGCTACTGAAGACTTGCTTCCCGCTGTTCCATTAACAGTAATTGCTCCTGATGCAACATTGAAAGACTGAATAGTAATATCACTTGGCATACTCTTTTCAAGATAATCAACAAAATCCTGTAATGCATCATCGCTGTCTGATGTAAGTGCTGCAAACGCTGCGATATCATTATATTTATCTTTAGCTGAATAATATTCATTAACAACATCATTAATAATGCTCAGCTTCTTTATACTCTTATTAAGAGATCCAATCTCTGCATTAAGAGCAACAACCTGAACAAGTGGAATAAGAACAAGGAGTGCAGAAACCACAAGGGCTCCAACAAATCCTACAATAAGCGTCTTTGTATTTTCTTTTCTGGCACCACTCTCAATAAGTCTCTTAGGAATAAAATCAACCGGATCAATAACTGCACCTAAGTTAGTTACATAACTTGTAAGAGTAGCCTCTTCAACATATGCTTTCTTGTCCAGTGCAATATTCTTAAGTCTCTCGACCTTCTCAATTGGCATATTAAGCTCATTAGAAAGAAGTGTTGCAAAACCCTTAATAGATGTAGAATGTCCGATTAAGTATGCCTTCTGGATTGATAATCTGTTACGAGATACATAGTAATCAATAACTCTGTTGATGTTACTTGCCATATACCTTAATGACTCTGTAACCTCATCTCCATCAAATCTTGAATGAAGAAGTGTTTCATTCTGAAGCTTTGTTGTAGCAGCCTCATACTTAAGTCCATATTTCTCCATAACAGCATTAACAAGCATTGACTTTCCATAAGGAACATTTCTCTGTAACTGCAATACATTATCCTTGAAAATATTAATTACAGTACCATCATTTTCAACCTGTATAACAAGACTGACTTCTGGTCCAATCTGCTGTTTCATAATCTGGTATGTACTATTACCTGCATAATCAACAAATGCCACCTTAAGTCCTAAAGCCTTAGCAAGTCCATAGTAAGACTCTACAACTTCTGATGGTACAGCAGCAACCATAAGTTTAATTTTTTCCTGTCCCTGATCTTCTACTTTCTCAAGAACCGTGTACTGAATGATATACTCATCCATATTAACAGGGAAATACTCTGTAGCATTAGCCTGTACAAGTTTATCAATCTTATTAGCCTTAACATTAGGAATAAGAACTTCCTTAGTTGCAAGTCTTGGAGAACTGATAGAAAATGCGACATTATTAGCATTAAATCTATGCTCGTCCATAACAACCTTGATTGCCTTAGCAAGTACGTCAGTCTGCTCAATTACACCATCGACATAGCAGTCTTCTGGTGCAGGAATTGTAACAGTCTTATGAACGACACTGTTCTTACCTGATTTAGTGATTTCACATATTTTAATATACTCGTTATTGATAACGATACTTACCAATTTACCTTTGGCTTTAGATGCAGCCATAAAATCCTCCTATCCAGCTCCCCACATAATAAGCTAATGATTTCTAGTTATAAAAATATATATAAATTTCCTGTTCTTTCTATATAGACAAAAACTCTCCTACATAAATATACAGATTAGTTAGAATCCCATAAAAGAAAGATACCAGTTAATTATATTCGTACCAAAAAGCATGGCTATTGTAAGCCCTGCACACAAATATGGTCCGAATGCCAACACATGTTCAGCTTTCGTGACTTTCATACGGATGGAATGAATGACTGCACCCAAGATGCAGCCAATCAGAAATGCCAGGATAATGCACTTCCATCCTAAAAATAATCCTGCAAACGCCATCAGCTTAATGTCTCCACCGCCAAAAGCGTCAATTCCTTTAATCGCTCGTCCAATAAAAAGACATATGAGCATGAATCCACTTATAACACAAAACCCTATTAGATAGTCTAATAGGTTCTTGTGATCTAATATGATTCTTATCACTGCCAAAACACCAATTGCCACATTAAGTGAAAATGGTATCTCGAAAGTTCTCCAGTCAATGACTGAAATAACAAGAAATATTGAAAATGCAAAGCACATCAATATGCTTACCGCATTAAATCCGTGAACTAAAAATACTATCACATATGCTATCCCATTGGTCGCTTCAATGATTGGATACTGCGGTGATATCTTAGTTTTGCAGTGTCTGCATTTTCCACCAAGTATTATGTAGCTTACCAGTGGTATGAGATCATACCACTGGATTTTCTCGCCACATGTCATACAATGCGAATGTTCTGTAGCTATATTCTCTTTTAATGGTAATCTGTAAATCAGTACATTCAAAAAACTTCCGAATACGATTCCGTATAGAAAGATAATGAAGTACAGTGGTAATTCGTATTGCATGATTTAATGTTTCCTTAACTAAATTTAATAATACTATTAATTAAGACTCTGGTACACCATTTATAGAAACCTGTCCATTAGTATTTACTTTAACAGTAATCCCACCAGAAACGCCAGAATACTTCTTTGATGTAAGCTTTGTCTTTGTTGGATCAATAGAAGTTTTCAATTCATTTTCAAATTTCTTACCAGCATCGCCTCCAATTGTTGTTCCAGTACTAGTAATAGTTAAAAGAACGGTTTCACCTGTTGTTGGTACATTAGCTGCATAAACTTCTTCATTCTGAAGAGCTACTTCTGCTGAGCTTTTAAGTTGTTCACAATTCTGAGCATCCTTTGACTCTCTTGACTTCTCAATATTCTTAATAAGTGTTGGAGCTAACACACCAACAAGTACTGCCATAATAGCAATAACTACGATAAGCTCTACTAAAGAGAAGCCTTTGTTACCTAATTTTTTCTGTGTCTTTTTCATGTTTCATATCTCCCTTTTGAAATATATTTATATAAATCTGCTCTCGTTAAGCGACCTGCAGAACAGATTATATACTACCCCTGTGCTCCTAATGTATTATAGAGCTGAATCATTGGCTGATAGATTGCAAGTATTAACATAACTACAACTAAAGCCATAAGGATAATAATAATTGGTTCCATTAATGAAGTAAGAGTCTGTGTCTGAACCTCTACTTCTTCTTCATAATAGACTGCTGAATTGGTAAGCATCTCTTCAACATTACCAGTTTCTTCGCCAATACCTACCATATGTACAACCATCGGAGGAAAAAGCCCCGATGTTCTTAACTGATTAGAAAGAGGCAAGCCTAATGATACACCGCTCTTTACTTTTTCTAATGCATCATAATATAATACATTCTTCATGGTTGAAGCAGATATCTCAAGTGCATCAATCATTGGCATACCAGCCTGTAACAATGTACTCATTGTTCTTGCAAATGAAGCACATGCTGACTTAGTCTGTAACAATCCGAATACTGGAATCTTTAACTTTAATTTATCAAGGTTATGCCTTCCATTCTCCGTATTACCATATAACTTAACTCCCACAACTATTCCAATGACAACAATAAGATATACATACCAGTATCCTTTAACACTGTCACTCATTGCAAGAATCATTCTCGTTGTTATTGGAAGTTCTGAATCAAGGTCTTCAAACATTGTCATAAAGCTTGGTATAACAAATGTAAGCATTACTACAATAACACCTATCATAACGAAGATAAGCACTATCGGATACATCATCGCTTTCTTTACAACACCTTTTAACTTAGCATCTTTTTCAAACTGTATTGCCATTCGTGTAAGAGAATTCTCCAAACTACCTGATGCTTCACCTGCTCTAATCATATCTACAAGAATACTTGGAAACTCTTCGTTCTCCCTCATTGAATCCGAAAGGTTTTCGCCTTTCTCAACGCTGGACTGGGTTCTCTCAATTGCTTCTTTAAGTCTCTTATTCTCTGTCTGTTCACCAAGCATCTCCAATGCATTAATTACGCTTACACCTGCTTTAAGAATACTTGCAAACTGCCGGCAGAATACGCTCATATCTCGTGCCGGTATTTTCTTTGGACCAAAAAATGATAGATTAACATCTTTATCCAAAGCTCCCTGCTTACCTATTGATATAGGAGTAAATCCCTGTTCCTTTATCTTTCTGGCTGCTTCATCTTTACTTTCTGCTTCAACAGCACCCTTAACATCTTTTCCCGAAGCGTCAACCGCTTTGTATGAAAATGTCTCCATATCACACTCCCCATTCTTAGTAAAATCTTTCCTTTTTAGTGCATTTAGTATAACACATAAGCACAATCAGGACAATAATTTTACTAAAATTAACAAACAAAATTAACAAATAATAAATTCTTTTTAAATTTACTTTTACATTTATAACATACCTTAACAATATCATACTACATACTAAAAGTGGGTAATTTTCACTTTTATTTCGTATTTTCTAGCTTTATCGTTCTTGCTGTCATTCCTAAAAACATATAGAAATATGGTGTTGTATAATACATTGAATTTCCAAAGCATGCACCTGCTGCATATGCCAATGCACACCCTGCTGAAGCTATCGTTATAAGTTCCAGTTTTTTTATTTTCTTCAATTGGCATATCATCATTGATATTAATGCACCCATATACATTGCAAACCCTGGTATTCCCATAAACACCATATACTGTATATATTCATTTTCTGGTCTACTCGTTCCACCTGCCAATGAACCTCTAAATACATCTGAATATTTTTCATTCAATTGTTCTGGTCCATATCCTAATATTGGACTTTCCGGTATCATTTTTAAGCAAGCTTTCCACAATCTCATTCTTCCCGTCCCTGCTCCATCTGCATCTTCCGCATTTGATGCGACTGCATTAACATCATGAGAAAAAGTTGATAAATTAACTTTTAAGTTCTGTCCACTGCTTGATGGAATGATTCCTGACATGCTGACTGTGCTAAGGGAAATATATATAATTATCGGCACTAGTATTTTCTTTATATTGTTAGTTCTTACAACATACATTATGCATACAGCTATAACACCAAACATAGAGCCAAGATACGCACCAAATGTATTGTTCACCAAAAGGCAAAATAGCTGGAACGCTATTCCTGCTGCATACATAATTTCATTTTTCTTAATATCTGACGTTAAGAATAACCCTGTCATAACCAGAATTGACATGTTAAGATAATACCCAAAATGATTAAACTGGCTGAATACAGTTGCTCTATCATAAACAAATATTTTTTGCATATATAGTAGATGATTATCTTGAAGCAGTAGACATATCCCAAGTATAACCGCTGTTACCGCGTATGTATTAAATATGTATTTTCTATATTTTGCTTCTTTAACTATATGCGTGCACATATAAACCGCCGCATAGCAGCAATATGTCACAAGGCCTTCATATCTGTACTCTGTTCCAAATATTGAAGTATATTTATCATTCGAATGCATTGTACATATGATAATCCATACAAACAACATTAAAAAAAATACATTCCATGGTTCTCTTTTAATAAACTCAAACAGCTCATTTTTCCAATTATTACTCCGTGTCAGTATCATGCCTATAAAGTATGCTGTCAGAAATTCCACTGTCAGCACACCCATAAGCAAAACTGCCGTCTGATAGCTTGACAATATATTTAATCTATACATAAATGTCTGCTCAGCCATCCCCACCCATCTTATATGAAAGAAGATTGATAGTATCGGCAATAAACACCATCCCATCACTATGTACATTGCTGTCTTTTCAAAAAAATTTTCCCCCAGCATCTCATATATTTCTTTAAGTGTTTTGCACTTTTTTAATTTTGTAAGCATTTTACTTCTCTCCCCTTTTAGCTTTATACTTTACTATAATATAACTATTTTCCTAGCTATTTCAAGAAATAATTAAACGCTTTATTGATTCATTGTTCATGATACCTATAGGTAGTCGCATTATTGCTTGACTTATAGGACATATCTGGGCAGAATCCTTATTCAACCCTCACTTTTCCTCCCAATCTGCCTATAGATAAGCTTCCTCGGGCCTGCCTGATAGGTATATTCCTACACTTTCATGTAATTCTGCCTGAAATTTGCCTATATAGATTAATTATTTATTGTTCTTATAGGAACACGCAGAAGTATGTCCCTGAACAGAAACATACTTCTCCAAAAAAGAAAAGCAATGCCAGTCTAGTATCCGCTCTTCCTGACATTGCTTTATCTTTATATATTATATTGTTATTCTGTCTTTCTTATCAGCTATCATTCCATATCCGGACACTTATATCCTGCATTAATCATATTAGCTCGCAGCTTTTCTACACTTATTCCAAGCTTTTGTGCACCCTTTTCCATACTTATGCTCTTATCTTCGACCAGTGAGTATATCATCTGGTTACCGCCAAGACTAAGTCCCTCTTTTATTCCTTTCTCAATTCCCCTGTCTTCAAGCCTCTGCGCTACATCACACATATTGCTCACCCCTTCCTTATCTGACAATATCTCTTCATATCTGTTATCCCCTGTCATAACTGATAAAAACTTTAGTATCTCATCCACGTGCTTAATTGTTGTCTTATCATCTGGTATGTAATCTTTGTTCTTTCTCTTGTTCACAAAGAAATTAGCAACTATCTTATAATCACTTGTAAACTTTGCTATCTGTTCATCTGTCAGCCACGCTATCTCAAATACATTAGCTTTAGTGTCATTAACATACTTATCCAGATTATCCGGAACTTTAATCAGAGACTTAAGATTCTTTGGTGCTGTCCATTTTCTGTCTGTACCATAATACAGCACCATCGTTATTACCGGCACTATTGTTTTCTTATCATATTGTCCTCTGTATGAAGCACCTTCATATCCCGATATCCTTGCTGGCATTCTTTTCTCAACCTTTGTCTGATTCTCTATGCCATACAGGACTATGTCTGTACCTCCTCTTTTCCAATACTTAGCAATATCGCGTTCCTGTTCATGAACTTTTCCATCTTCAGCCTTATATTGTGAGTGAACTGTCGTATTAACAAGTTCATTCTCTTCAACCTCCGACTCCCCATCAAATAACAGTACATTAACAATATCCGCAAATATATCATTATTATCTTCCAGTACCTTTTGTGTTATATCTTTCTCTTTCATTCACATACAAGCAGTCTGTCATGAATCTTTAACCATAAATCATTTTCAATATACAATTAATATATATATTTGTCAATACCGCAATTGCGGTATATTATACATTATATTACCTGATACCTATAGGTAGTCGCATTATTGCTTGACTTATAGGATATATCCGGGCAGAATCCTTATTCAGCCTTCACTTTTTCTCCCAATCTGCCTATAGATAAGCTTCCTCGTGCCTGCCTGATAGGTAATTTCCGGCACTTTCATGTATTTCGGCCTGTATTTTACCTATATAGCCTGACTATTTTTTGTTCTTATAGGAACACGCAGAAGTAAGTCCCTGAACAGAAGCAGGCTTTGCCAAAAAAAGAAAAGCAATGCCAGTATCCGCTCTTCCTAACATTGCTTTATCTTTATATATTATATTATCAGCTATCACTCCATATCCGGACACTTATATCCTGCATTAATCATATTAGCTCGCAGCTTTTCTACACTTATCCCAAGCTTTTGCGCGCCCTTTTCCATACTTATGCTCTCATCTTCTACCAGTGAATATATCATCTGATTGCCTTCTTCTCTTCCTTTCTGAAGGCCCTGTTTTATTCCCTCTTTAATTCCTTTCTCAATCCCCGCTTTCATTCCTTTCTCAATTCCCCTGTCTTCAAGCCTCTGCGCTACATCACACATATTGCTCACCCCTTCCTTATCTGACAATATCTCTTCATATCTGTTATCCCCTGTCATAACTGATAAAAACTTTAGTATCTCATCCACGTGCTTAATTGTTGTCTTATCATCTGGTATGTAATCTTTGTTCTTTCTCTTGTTCACAAAGAAATTAGCAACTATCTTATAATCACTTGTAAACTTTGCTATCTGTTCATCTGTCAGCCACGCTATCTCAAATACATTAGCTTTAGTGTCATTAACATACTTATCCAGATTATCCGGAACTTTAATCAGAGACTTAAGATTCTTTGGTGCTGTCCATTTTCTGTCTGTACCATAATACAGCACCATCGTTATTACCGGCACTATTGTTTTCTTATCATATTGTCCTCTGTATGAAGCACCTTCATATCCCGATATCCTTGCTGGCATTCTTTTCTCAACCTTTGTCTGATTCTCTATGCCATACAGGACTATGTCTGTACCTCCTCTTTTCCAATACTTAGCAATATCGCGTTCCTGTTCATGAACTTTTCCATCTTCAGCCTTATATTGTGAGTGAACTGTCGTATTAACAAGTTCATTCTCTTCAACCTCCGACTCCCCATCAAATAACAGTACATTAACAATATCCGCAAATATATCATTATTATCTTCCAGTACCTTTTGTGTTATATCTTTCTCTTTCATTCACATACAAGCAGTCTGTCATGAATCTTTAACCATAAATCATTTTTAATATACAATTAATATAAGTTTTTGTCAATACCGCAATTGCGGTATATTACATATTTTATTACCTGATACCTATAGGTAGTCGCATTATTGCTTGACTTATAGGACATATCCAGGCAGAATCCTTATTCAACCCTCACTTTTCCTCCCAATCTGCCTATAGATAAGCTTCCTCGTGCCTGCCTGATAGGTAATTTCCGGCACTTTCATATAATTCTGCCTGAAATTTGCCTATATAGATTGATTATTTATTGTTCTTATAGGAAATCCCAATAATAATGATTGCATGATTAACAGTCCCCTATAAAGAAAAAACAATGCCAGCACATCACCAGCATTGTCATCTCTTCAATCACTATTCCCCAGCCTTTCTTAAAGCCTCCATATATCTTTCCAGCTTTATTCTGGCGTCATCACTAAGCTCCTGATAAGTTTCTATCAATGTGTATTCCTTAGAATCTTTATCAACATATGCATAATCCATATACTTTCTTGAATTATCCATATCTTCTGTGCCAGTCAGCAGTTCATATGGAGAAATATCAAGTGCTTTGCATATTACCATTATCTTATCTGCTGACGGATTATTCTTCTTTATCTTCCAATCACTTACTGTACTCTGAGAAATACCTGTTCTGCTGACAAACTCTGCCTGCGACATTCCTTTTTCTTCAAGATACTTATATATTCTCTCACCTATCTGCATATTCCACCATTAATAAAACTGATTAACTCTCTTAGTAACATAATTGACATCCTGTGCATATCCAATTGCATTATCAGAATCAATCACTCCCTTATTATACAGATCAAGAAGTGCATCGTCCATTGATATCATGCCCTCTTTTCTTGCTGTCTGTAAAACACTGGATATCTGATATGTCTTGGCTTCACGGATAAGATTCTTAATTGGAATCGTTCCATGCATAACTTCAAATGCAGCAACTCTTCCACTTCTGTCTGCTGTTGGTATCAGCTGCTGTGAAATAACTGCTTCAAGAACAACAGCAAGCTGAATTCTTATCTGCTGCTGCTGGTGCGGTGGAAACACATCAATAATACGGTCAATTGTTGCCGCCGCTCCAATTGTATGAAGTGTAGAGAACACGAGGTGACCTGTTTCTGCTGCTGTTATAGCAGTAGATATAGTTTCCAGATCTCTCATCTCTCCTACAAGAATTACATCAGGATCTTCTCGCAGTGCTGCACGGAGTGCATCAGCATATGAATGCGTATCAAGACCGATTTCTCTCTGATTAATCATTGCTTTTCTATGCGAATGAAGATACTCAATCGGGTCTTCAAGTGTTATTACATGAGCATTACGTTCATCATTAATTCTGTCTATAAGAGAAGCAAGTGTTGTAGATTTACCAGAACCTGTTGGACCTGTTACCAGAACCAGTCCTCTTTTCTTGGCATACAAGTCAACAACAGACTTTGGAACGCCAAGGCTTTCCGGCTTAGGAATCTCTGTTCCTACAATACGCATGGCACATGCCACAGACCCTCTCTGTCTGAATACATTAACTCTGTATCGTCCAATATTAGGAACAGAGAATGAAAAATCAAGTTCTCCTCTGTCTTTAAACATTGCCTGCTGCCTGTCATCCATAATATCAAGAATAAGCTTTTCACAGTCATCTGGTGAAAGCTTAGGATAATCAAGATCCACAAGTTCACCATTAATTCTGACTCTTGGTGGAAGTCCTACAGTGACATGCACATCACTTGCCTTCTTTTCTTTAGCTATCGAAAGTAATTGCTCTACAGTAAACATTATTAAGCCCCCATATATCTATAATTGTATATCTAGCAGATTCTTAGTCAATCTGCTCAAGTTCAATTTCTTCTACTCCGGAAGAAACTGATATTCCAGAAGAAGCTGATGTATCTGCTGCCTTAGGTCTTGAATCATCTTCTTCAGCTTCATAAGTTGCTTTAACCATCTCAGCTATAGTTGTGACACCATCTTTAACCGCATTAACCGCAGCCATCTTAAGCGTATTCATACCCTCACTTATAGCCTGTTTTTTTATCTCTTCTGCTTCTGCATGCCTTGATATAAGTCTCTTTATAGACGGTGTTATCTTCATAATCTCATATATACCAAGTCGTCCATAGTATCCTGTTCCATTACATAACTTACATCCGCATGGTTCATATATTGTAAATGGCTCGTCAGGATTAACTCCAAGCATCTCCTTCTCAGCTGCACTTGCCTCTTTTGGCATCTTACAGTCACACAGCTTTCTTACAAGACGCTGTGCGATAATACCAACAAGTGAATCGGCTATGAGGTATGACTCAATTCCCATATCTTCAAGACGGGCAACAGAACTTGCCGTACTATTAGTATGCAGTGTACTTACAACAAGATGGCCTGTAATAGATGCTCTAACCGCAATCTCAGCAGTCTCACCATCTCGGATCTCACCAATCATAATGATATCCGGATCCTGTCGTAAGATTGATCTTAATGCAGTTGCAAATGTAAGATTTGCTTTATTATTAACCTGAACCTGATTAATACCATCAATATTAGCCTCAACTGGGTCTTCAACAGTAATAATATTAACATCTTCTGTATTAAGTTCACTTAATGCAGTATAAAGAGTTGTAGATTTACCAGATCCTGTAGGTCCTGTTACAAGAATAATTCCATGTGGATTCTTTAATATATCATCAAATACCTTAAGATCAGCCGATGTAAGTCCAAGTTTTGATTTATCAATGTTAAATCCTTCCTTGGACGCAATTCTCATAACGCATTTCTCGCCATATACTGTAGGAAGATTAGATACTCGGATATCGTACTCTCTTCCATCTACGTTAATGGTAATACGTCCATCCTGTGGTTTTCTCTTCTCAGAAATATCCATTCCTGACATAATCTTGATACGGGTTGTAATAGCACCAAGAAGTGTATTATCGTACTGGATAATTTCACGAAGATTACCATCTATTCTGTATCTTACACGGATATCTCTTTCCATCGGCTCAATATGTATATCAGAAGCTCTCTGTCTTACAGCCTGCTCAATTACACTATTGATAAGCTGAACAATAGGCGCATTCTCAATCTCTTCTCTTCTCGCCTTGTCTTCTTTAGTTTCTTCTCTTACAGTCTCGCCCTGCTCTTTCTTATACAGATCCACAATACTCTGTGCCTGTTTCTGTCCAAACGCCTTATCTAAAAATGCATTAATATCAGTTGCATTAGCAAGAACCGGAACAACCTGTTTACCAGTTACAATATTAATGTCATCCATGGCAAGAATATTAGTAGGATCAGCCATGGCAACCCTGATTGCTCCAGGATTATCAGGTGCATCACCTAATGGTACGAGAGTGTACTTTCTCATAATATTCTCATCTAACATAGACAGAACATCATCACTTATCTCCGTCTCTCGCATATCAACAAAATCAATCCCCAGACTGTCGCAAAGTGCCTCATTAATATCTCTCTGTGTAGCATATCCCAATGCTATAACCATCTCACCGAGCATCTTCCCCTGCTCTCTCTGTCTTGAAAGTGCAGTCTGTAACTGGTTCTCATCTATAATTCCCTTTTTAACAAGAACATCACCCAATCTAACTTTCTTTCTGTAATTCACCTTCAACCTCTTTCCGCAGGCAGTCTCCACTCCTGCTATTGCGCATTTATAGTAAGATTATATCACATCAACATACAATATACAAACAGCTATTTAACCTCTTTTATAGTATAGTTGTCACTTTTACTGCCAATACATTCACTGTAAAGTGAATCGTAATCTGTACTGCAGACATACCTCTTTTCTTCATTATCATGGTTCATATCAAATGTTCCATCTGCATTTATATAAGCATTGCTATATGAAAATGCAAAATAAACCGTTTCGCTGTCTTCAGAGTCAGATATTGTCGCTGAAGCAGTTATATATATGTAATTATTAGTCTCTCCAGCATTTCCTTTTTTCTGTAAATAATATATTCCAGTAATCTTTGCATCACTGCATGTTTCCTCATTAACGTGATACAGATAGGCAGTATCCTTTGTTGCTTTATATAACATATGAAATGTGTTATCTGCCGTTTCTTTATTAATTGTCTCCAGAACTTCTTTGCTAACCTGTTCTATAACCTTTTTATCAATCAGCGATACATCATCAACATATTCCGGAAGCTTGTCTGCATTATAAGAAGTTTCTATATTATGTACAAGAAATCCGTGTCTTGCAATATCTTCATAAGAAGTATTGCATGTTATCTTCACTGAATCCCCAAGACTTATATTGTCTTTTTTATCAGGAGTAAATGTAAGTCCTGACAGATACTCATCTTCCCAGTTATTAGTGATAACAATGCCAGCCTGCGGACTTACACCGGTAAATGTAACATCAACCTTATCAAACAATTCCACAGATGTTCCTTTTGATATTCCTGATGCTTTTATCTTCTTATTGCCGCCTCCCATGCTGACTCCTGCCGCATCCTCATATTTTTTATCAACCTCAAGCCTTACTTTATAAGTATCACCATTGGCAATATCTTCTTCATCTGTACTTGTTTCTATAGAAGCAATCAGCATTTTAACATTGTATGATTTATCTGAATCGGTACTTTTACCCATAAGCTCCTTATACAGCTTATCCTTATTAAGAGTAAACACTGGTTTTGCATATCCGTTAGCACCTTCATAGCTTATAGTTATATAATCCCACACATCAAACTGCTGTGAATGGATAAAAAGTGCAACAGCAATTACCGCTATCACTCCAGCTGCCGCGATAATCAGTCCTACACGGCGTTTCTTAATTGTCCGTCCCATAAACTGGAACTCCTTCTTAATCTCCTTTTCAATTGCTTCACCCTTATGTGAAAATTCTTTTAACTCCATATTATACTCCTACCGGTCTGGTTGCCTCTCTTAACATATCCTTTTCTTCCCCCTCAAAATACGGTTCAAGCGTCTTATATACTCTTTCCTGATAATTGTTCAGCCTCTCAGCATCCACAGCATCAAGATAATTAACATCAACAAGTTCTAAGTCTATTGGAACAACAGTAAGCATGTCAAACTTTAAAAATGTGCCATATTCATTGTCGAAATCTTTCTGACATACTATTTCATTTTCAATTCTTATGCCGAACCTGCCCTCAATATATACCCCCGGCTCATCAGATGTAACCATGCCTTCTTCAATAACGGCAAGGTCATTCTTGCCCGGATTGTGCTTCCATCGGAATCCGTTAGGACTCTCATGCACATTTAAAAGGTATCCTATGCCATGGCCTGTTCCGCAGCGGTAGTCCATTCCGACGTTCCACAGTGGTGCTCTGGCAAGAATATCAAGACTAAAACCGTTACAGCCTTTCAGAAACTTTGCATTTGCCAGGCTTAACATGCCTTTAAGTGTAAGTGTGTAATACTTCTTCATCTCATCAGTCACGGGTCCAAGTGCTATTGTTCTTGTTATATCAGTTGTTCCACGCATATACTGTCCGCCAGAATCCACAAGCAGCATGCCTTCCGGCTTTAAGACGGCCGCATTGGTTTCATCTGCATGGTAATGCATCATTGCAGCATTTTCATTATATGCACTGATTGTGTCAAAGCTTAGTTCTATGTAATCTTTTATATCGCTTCTTAAATTATCAAGATATGCCGCTGCATCTGCTTCTGTTATATTACCTGATGCAACATTTTTCTTAAGCCAGAATATGAATTTTGTTACAGCCACGCCATCGTCAACATGTACACTATATAGATTCCTTATCTCTGTCTCATTCTTTATTGCCTTAAAAAGCATTGCAGGATTGTCAGACAGTACTGCTTCTACATCTGTTCCAGACTGTATAAGCTCATATATACGCATATTCACACGTTTCTTATCAATAAGTACTTTTCCATTCATTCTGGTAATGTCTTCATATATGCTGTCATATGGCAGTACCTCTACACATGCCTCCCCGAATTTTGCCAGCGTCTTATCATCAAACCTGTCCTTATCAGTATATATGTATGCTTTATCCTTAGTTATCACTGAATATGCCATAATAACAGGGTTGCACTCAACATCGCATCCCCTTATATTGAATGTCCAGCATATGTCGTCAAGCGTTGCCATAATATGTATATCAGCATTTTTATTATCCATGTACTTTCTTATTCTTGAAAGCTTGCTTATTATGCTTTCTCCTGAGTACTCTTCACCAAGATAAAATGCTTTGCTGTGTGGAAACTCTGCCCTGTCCTCATATATTTTCTCAATTGCATCAAAATCATACAAACAGCCTGCTCCTGCTTTTTTACATATATCAGACATCTCAATTCCTTCTTCAGCCGGCATGGTTCTTCCATCAAATCCCATGCACATTCCATCTTTAACTATACTCTCACAGTACTGTGCCACATTCATAACACCCGGAGCACCAACCTTCATGAGTGAAAAGCCTGTCCCTTCAATCTGCTTTTCAGCCTGCACGAAATATCTTCCGTCAGTGAAAAGCCTTGCATCATCCTGTGTTATAACAGCTGTTCCGGCAGAGCCTGTGAATCCGGTAATGAATTCTCTTTCCTTAAAATAATCTCCTGCATACTCTGATATATGGTAATCACATGTTACGACTACATATATATCAACACCTTCTGATTTCATGATATCTCTTACCTTAGATAATCTGCCTGCTATTACCTTTGCATCTGTAATCTGCATTACATGTCCTCCTGACTGTATTATCATATAAGTTTTCGCTCAATAAGCACTTCTCTTAATTTACCAAGTGCCTTTTTCTCTATTCTGCTGACATAGCTTCTGCTTATTCCAAGCCTGTCAGCAAGTTCATTCTGTGTACATTCCCTTGCGCCAAAAAGCCCATACCTGTATTTTAATATCTCTATCTCTCTTGGTGCAAGCACCTTTTCTATATTACCATATATACACTTAATCTGCTCATAAAACATATAATCTTCCACAGCATCCGGCTGTTTCTTCTCTGAATCCTCTCCGATAATATCCTTAAGGCTTATCTCATTTCCCTCTTTGTCCTTTCCTATAGGCTCATTAAGAGACACTTCCCGTTCCTTCTTTTTATCCTGACGAAATAGCATAAGAATCTCGTTGTCTATACATTTGGCAGCATATGTTGAGAATCTCACATTTCTTTCTATGTCAAATGAATCAACAGCCTTAATAAGTCCTATTGTTCCCACTGAAATAAGGTCTTCATTAATATAATCACGTTCAGTAGAGGTATATTTTTTGACTATATGTGCAACAAGACGCATGTTCTTTTCTATAAGAGCATTTCTGGCCGCACTATCGCCTTCGCGTAATTTTATCAGCAATTCTTTCTCTTCCTGTGCCGATAATGGTTTTTCAAATGTTTTCAAAAAGGCACCCCTACACATTTTTATATATAATATGTGTAAAGGTGCCTTTAATTGCCTATCCAACTGTCTCTTTAATTTAACTGTTTACTTCTGTTTCTTCTTCCTGTCGTCTTAAGATATCATACTTATCAAGCTGGATTCCCAAATCAATATAAAGGTTCTGCTTAGGATGTGGACAGCTCTCCATATCCTTACCATTCTCATCAACAATACGTTTAACTGTAACCTCTATATTCTGTCCGTCCGGCTTCATTACCTCAATTGTCTCTCCAACTGAAAACTTATTACGCTGCTCAATATGGTAAAGTCCCTGCTCGTTAACATCTCCTACTATACCAAGATATGTGTATTCCCTGATATATGTGTTGCTGTCATATATCTGTGTATTCTCATCCGGCTTTCCAAAGAAGAAACCTGTTGTGTACTGTCTGTAAGTACATTTGCTTATCTCGCTCTTATAGAACGGAATTCTTGCCTTATACTTCTCCGGATCTTCTATAAAATCATCAATAGCAAGTCTGTATGTTCTCGCAACAGTTGCAACATACAGTGCTGTCTTCATACGTCCTTCTATCTTAAATGAGTCAATACCTGAACTTACCATCTCTGGAATATGCTCTATCATGCATAAATCCTTAGAGTTAAATATATATGTTCCTCTCTCATTCTCGTATACAGGCATGTACTGTCCCGGTCTGTTCTCCTCAACAACAGCATATTTCCAGCGGCATGGATGTGTACACGCCCCCCTGTTAGCGTCTCTTCCTGCAAGGAAGCTTGATAACAGGCATCTGCCTGAATAAGATATACACATCGCTCCATGCATGAATGTCTCAATCTCCATCTCATCAGGAATATGCTCTCTTATCTCTTTAATCTCCTCAAGAGATAATTCTCTTGCTGAAACCACTCTCTTAGCACCCTGATTCCACCAGAAATTATATGTCATATAGTTAGTATTATTAGCCTGTGTGCTTATATGTATATCAATATCCGGAAGTACTTCCTTTGCTATTGTAAACATTCCCGGGTCAGATATAATAAGTGCGTCAGGCCCTACTTCCTTAAGTTCCTCAAAATAAGCTCTTGCACCCTCAAGGTCATAGTTATGTGCCAGAATATTAGCTGTAACGTATACCTTGACATTTCTTTCATGGGCAAACTTAACGCCCTCTTTCATATCTTCTATTGAAAAATTCTTAGCCTTAGCTCTTAATCCAAATGCTTCACCACCGATATATACGGCATCTGCACCGAATATTACTGCTATCTTTAAAACTTCAAGACTGCTTGCTGGTATGAGAAGTTCTGTCTCCCTGCCATTATACATATGTCCTGCCATATTATCCTCATTTCTGCGCTGCCTTTGCGCTGCATTTATATTACTGTTTTACACTGAGTGTAATTCCATCGCCGATAGGAACAATTGATGTCACAAAATCCTTTGTATGAGTAAGCTCATACACATACTCCCGTATTCTTGTATGAATTGTTCTGTTCCTTCTTGTAACTGCATAACGGGATTCGACTATCTCGCCCTCCTGCAGAATATTATCCGATATAAGAAGTCCGCCTTTTCTAAGGACTCTCTTAATATCAGGAAGATAATTAATATACTGCCCCTTTGCAGCATCCATGAATATGAAATCATATGGGCCTTCCAGAGTCTTCAACACTTCAAGCGCATCTCCCTCTATAAGTGTTATAACATTCTCTTTTCCTGCCCTTTTAAAATTATTTCTTGCCACAGGTATTCTCTTATCATAATTCTCTATTGTAGTAATTGTGCATTTTTCCGGCATATTCTCACTCATAAGAATAGATGAGTAACCTACTGCCGTTCCAACTTCCAGAATCCTTTCAGGCTGTACAAGCTGCAACAGCACCTTCAGCAAATTACCCATCTCTTTTCTAATGATTGGGACTTCATCCGCAATCGCTTCTTTTTCAATTGTATTACATATATCAGAATTACCACAATCAAGAGAATTAATATAGGCAACTACTCTTTCATTGACTATCATATATTCCCCTTACAATTAAGTTATTCTTCCTCACTGTCTGACTGTGCCAGCACTTGCATAATCTCGGTAGGTGTCATTCCCGTGTTAAGCTCATAAGTTCCACCTACAAACTTATCCTTATAATCTGAGAACTGAATCTGAAAATATGCTATCGTTTTATCATGTACAAGTCCTTTATCATAAAGCATGCCAGCAAGCTTCTTAGCCTGTATGTCTGTCGTTATAGTAACCTCAACTGTACGGGCATTATCATCTGAATCAACAGACTGTTCATTAAATATCTTCTCACCAAATGAATACGCCTTGCTTCCCATAAAAAATACGAGATATATCCCTAAAACAATTATTAAAACATTCAGCGATACCGATACCAGCATCCTGATTGATTTATTGCTCATAAAACCTGATTCTCCTCTTCTTTAATAAGCTACACTATATATGATTCACCCTAAAAAATCAAGGTCCATGTCTACTGCCTCGGCAATATCCTTATATATATCTCTCATAAATCTGCAAAATGTAATCTCTGTCATAAGATATCTGTTTACAATGTCCTGATTCCTCATATCGGCATATTCCTTATTAAGATTCTCCATTGCTGCAAACATGTCTGGAACATTCTCTGAATTCTGTAATTCAAAATTCTTCATACGGAATTCATCCACCTGTCTCTTCAAGTCAGGCGTCCTGTCTATTTCAGACTGAAGTCTTCTGTATTCCCTATATTCTTCACTGTTAAGAATTTCATGTATAATCTCTTTCTTAAGTTCATCAATCCTACGCATGAAAAACACCTCTCCAACTGTCTGCAGTAATATCCAGCAACATATATTATATCTGTGCTTCCATAATGATTGGAAGTATCACAGGATTTCTCTTAATCTTCTTCCAGAGATACTCGCTCAAATCATCCTTAATAATATTCTTAATCTTGCTCCAGTCAGTAATGTTCTTATCAAGACATCTGTCAACTGAATCAGACACTATTGCTCTTGCCTCATCAAGAAGCTCTTCAGCCTCTCTTACATACACAAAACCTCTTGTAACAATATCTGGACCTGCTATAAGCTGTCCGGTATATTTCTCAAGTGTAAGAACAACAATGATAATACCATTCTCTGCAAGGTTCTGTCTGTCTCTTAATACAATATTTCCTACATCTCCTACGCCAAGTCCATCAACAAAAATAGCTCCTGTCTGTACATGGTCAACAACCTGTGCATGCTCATCATTAAGCTCAAGTACATCTCCAGATTTTGCAATAATAACATGATCCTTGTCATATCCAAGTGACATAACAACATCTCTCTGTGCAACAAGGTGTCTGTATTCACCATGGACAGGAATAGAATACTTAGGCTTTACAAGAGAATATATAAGCTTAATCTCTTCCTGACATGCATGTCCTGATACATGTGTATCCTGGAATATAACCTTAGCTCCCTTCATACCAAGTTCATTAATAACCTTGGCTACTGACTTCTCATTACCAGGTATAGGAGTTGATGAGAACACAACGCAGTCACCAGGCTGGATAGATACCTTTCTGTGAAGGTTAGCTGCCATTCTTGAAAGAGCTGCCATAGACTCACCCTGACTTCCTGTTGTGATAAGCACAATCTGCTCAGGTGTGTAATTCTTCATCTCGTCTGTCTCAATAAGAGTTCCGTCCGGAATATTAAGGTAATCAAGGTCCTCTGCAACCTCAATAATATTAACCATGCTTCGTCCTTCAACACAGACTTTTCTTCCATACTTAACCGCTGAATTGATAATCTGCTGCACTCTGTCAACATTAGATGCAAATGTAGCTATGATTATTCTGCTGTTCTTATTATCATTGAATATCTTTTCAAATGTAGCACCAACAGTTCTCTCTGACATAGTAAAACCAGGTCTTAAAGCATTAGTACTGTCACACATAAGTGCAAGTACGCCCTTCTTTCCAAGTTCACCTAATCTCTGTAAATCAATAGGATCACCATATACAGGTGTATAATCAACCTTAAAATCTCCTGTGTGTACAATAATTCCAGCTGGAGAATATATTGCAAGTGCCGCTGCATCTGCAATACTGTGGTTAGTTCTTATGAACTCAACCCTGAAATCACCAAGGGTTACAGACTGTCCATATTTAACAACCTTTCTCTTAACAGCCTTTAACATATTATGTTCCTTAAGCTTTGACTCTATAAGTCCCATAGTAAGCTTTGTTGCATATATAGGGACATTAACGTCCTTAAGCACATAAGGAATTGCACCAATGTGATCCTCATGTCCGTGAGTTATAACAAATCCCTTAACCTTATCAAGATTCTCCTTAAGGTAAGTAACATCCGGTATAACCAAATCAATACCAAGCATATCTTCCTCTGGGAAAGATAAACCACAATCTACAACAACAATACTGTCATCATATTCAATGGCAGTAATGTTCATTCCTATCTGCTCAAGACCTCCCAAAGGTATAATCCTGACAGACGCATTCTCTGCTTTTTTCATAAACACCTCATAATAAAAATAAAATATAAAATATGAATAAGGCTCACACCTTATTTAAGTTCGACATCATCATCCATTAATTCAGAAAACACCTTGCCTACCGCTTCGAGTTCACTGTCTTCTTCTACAAACTCATAAACAGCTTCTTCACTTGCTGCATCAGATGTATCCTTAAGAATATAAGCTTCTGCTTCCTCATCATCAGCTGACTCTGATACAAGCAGATAATTAATTCCATTAATTCTAGTTTCTTCAATCACATAAAATTGTGTCTTCTCACCGTTCTCGTCAATAAACTCAAGACTTTCCATGAAAAACAAATCCTCCAAAATTCTACTTCTTCTGCTTAGATTCCATATATCCACGCAAAATAAAAACAGCGGCGATCTGATCAATAACCGTCTTGCGGTTCTCACGCTTTACCCCGCATTCCTCAAGGACTTCATCTGCTTCAACTGTAGTAAGTCTCTCATCCCACAGTGTAACAGGCAATCCTGTACGTCTCTCCAGTGCTGCTGCAAATTCTTCACAAGCTTTCGCTCTTTCCCCAATAGTATCGTCCATGTTCTTAGGATAACCAACCACGATTTCAGTTACATCATACTCAGATATAATCTGCTCTATCCTGGCATAAGTTCTTCGTAACTTGTTATTATCTTTTCTTGTTATCGTCTCGAAAGGCTGTGCAGTTATCCCAAGCGGATCACTTAAGGCAACTCCCACAGTCTTCGTTCCGACATCTAAGCCTATAATTCTCATATTATAAGCCTTTACCTTCTATAAAGTATCTTACAACTTCTTCTACAAGTTCATCTCTCTCAGCCTTCATAATAAGGCTTCTTGCATTGTTATGGCTTGTAATATATGTTGGGTCACCAGACATAATATATCCAACTATCTGGTTAACCGGATTGTACCCCTTCTCTTTAAGAGCAAGATATACCTGCTCAAGTATGCCTTCTACTGAAATTGTCTTCTCTGGTTGAGTCTTAAAAAATTGAGTGTTGTTATCTACCATATCTACCACGCCCTTTCGTATATTGTTTATAATATAATAAATAAATGAATTATACAAGTATTTAATCCAAAAAACATTGTAAAAATAATGTAAAAAAGCTGTCCGGACGACATGTATTTGCCCGGACAGCCCTGTTATAATCATACGATAATATTTTGACATATATTTTAATTAAGATTTCCGCCATATGAATCCGGCATCGTTCCCATTGTAATATTGAGATTGCCATTCCTTACTCTTAACTCATCTATGAACTGCTTCTGCTCGCTCTCGTCTTTCATCCTGCACTCATAGGTAAGCTCAAACATTGTACCCATATTAGTTGTCTTTACTTTTTTAAGTACATTTTCACTAAGATACTTATCAAATATATCATCAAATACTGCCATATAGTTAAGATTCTCTGGAATTGTGATTCTTAACTGTTTTCTACGTTCATCTCTTGTTCCAAATCCTGTTACCGATAGCACTACAAATACCAGCAGAATTATTACTGTGAAACCCCCTGCAAATGTCACAAAACCAAGTCCGCATGCAAGACCAGATGCCATTGCAAAGAATACTACTGATATATCTTTAGCACTTCCCGGTGCTGAACGGAATCTTACTAAAGCAAAAGCTCCCGCCATCGAAAACGCTCTTGCAACATTACTTCCTACAAGAAGAATAACTGCTGCCACTATTGCTGGTAAAAGAGCAAGACCTATTATAAAACTTTTATTATAACCATCCTTCTTCGATACAAGTGTATACACAAATGCTATCACTAAACCAATAACAACTGCTGCCAATATTCCTAACATTGACTGGCTAATGCTGATTGTATTCTCTGATGTTGATGTAAAGATTGATTCGAACATGTATTTTCTCCCTTATCCATTAAACTTGTGTAATTCGTAAGGACATACTGCTTATATTCAGTACCATACTTAGAAAACGATACCGGGTAAACATTAAGTTCTGATATTATCTTAGTAAACCACAGCGGAACAGCGCCGCTTATCTTAACTTCCATTAAATACTTACCATCCGGCAAAAGCTTCTTTCCATAGCTTCCATGCTCAAGTCTTATATCTTCCCTTCTGGTCGTAATATTTTTATCAAATGTAATCCTGAAATCACCGTCATCTTTCTCAAAGTACGCGAATCTGTCATATGAAAGATAAACTTTAGGCTGCAAATGATAGAAATTCTTGAAGTAATCAATCTCCTTAAGCACCTGCCTGTTTATTCTTCCTTCATGGCTATCTGGACATATGTCGTCATCAAGAAAATAATATGCCTCCTGAAGCGTAATTGAAGTTCTTCTTTTATTGACAATACCATTATACTTCTTCTTAATCTCTACAAAAACGTTATCTGTAAGCTCTGGCGTCCCATAAGCTCTCAGTCTTAACTTTTCTTTGTATACCGGTTTCTCAATAGAAGCTCTTATAAGCTGGTCATTCTCAGTATCATAATATATGTTGCTGATTCTGTAAGCCTCACCATTTCTGTTATATGCATCCGGATTCATATAATCAGATATCTTGTAAGTCAGCTTATGAAAAGTATCTTCATCTATAATGTATTTCTTCTCATAACGGTTAAAAACTTCAATTGCCATACCAGGCACTCCTTTCTGTCTCTTTTGTTCTTACAAGTAAGATATTAATTGGAAAATGTGACCAAACTATGTAAAAAGTAAGTAAAATCAATGTAGTTTTGTGAACTTGAAGTGTCTGGTAATTAACAGAGCCCCCACATTTCAACTTAAAAACCTACACAAACATTACTTTGTTACAGAATAGTAGGTTTCCAAAAGCATCCGATAACATCCCTATATATTCTAAAACCTACTAACAGCTTCTAAATGTATAATTTAGTAGGTCTTCAATGCTTGTTAGATGTACCTAATCACCTGTTTTTCTTTCTCATAACGTCAAAAAAGCCCACTAAATCACGCCTAATAAATGATTTAGTGGGTCTTTCACAATTTCTCATGTTACAAGTTCTAAAAATAAACCTACTAAATCCCGTTTCTCATTATATCTAGTAGGTTTTGGCATATTTTCAAGCAGCTATTGCAGTTAAATATGCTTTTATCCCCGCCAGCAGATGCCACATTCAGGCATAATCCCCCAACATATATGCAACAACCAGCCTATACAGCAGCGTAACGTCTATACAGCAGCCCAGCATATATACAACCCCTGGCCAGTCAAAAAAGGATGCCACATTCGCGGCATCCTTCAAAAAAACTACTTCATATGTACATCAAGCTGGTTGAACGGAATCTCAATTCCATTCTCATCAAATATATTCTTATATCTTTCAAGCAGGTTAAATCTTACATTCCAGTAGTCTGCTGTATTAACCCAGGCTCTTGTCTCAAGTGTTACACAGCTTTCATCAAGGCTCTTGACAACAACCAGAATATCCTTGTCCTTAAGTATTCCCTTCTCGCTGTTAATAACCTGTTCAAGAAGCTTCTTGGCTTTAGGAATATCTGATGAATAGCCAATTCCTATCTGGATATCAATTCTTCTTGTATTCTCTGCGCCTACGTTAACAATGCTTGAATTAGAAAGTGAACCGTTCGGAAGCATTACTACTTTATTATCAATAGTAACAAGCCTTGTGTAAAGAATCTCTATAGACTTTACAGTTCCCTCATTAGTTCCGACTATAATATAATCACCAACCTTAAAAGGCTTGAATATAAGAATAAGAATTCCTCCTGCAAAGTTCGAAAGACTTCCCTGCAGGGACATACCAATCGCAAGTGCTGCAGAACCAAAAAGCGTAAGCAGTGATGTCGTCTGGAATCCCAGCTTGTCCACAACTATCATGATAAGTATTGCATACATTACAAACTTAAGCACTGATACCACAAAATTAACAACGCCTTTGTCAAGCGTACTTCTGTCCAGCATCTTCTTTACAAGCTTATCAAGCACTCTGATTATCTTCTTGCCAATAAACCATATTAAGACAGCAATAACAATTTTACCAATAAGTGAAACCGACCAGTTTCCTAAATCATTGAGAAGCTGCTTGACATGGGCAATAGAAAAGAATCTGGTTATTTCATCTGTTTCCTGCTGGATTGTTGTGGCTGCATCTGCCACAAGTCCTATGAATCCCATAGCTGATCCCCCTTTGTATTATTTCATCTTCTTTTTAAGCTGTTCTAACTTCTTCTTAGTCTCTATATCAATCTCTTCACTTGCACGCGCTGCTTCTTCTGCTTTTCTTACAGCTTCTTCCTTAGCCTGAAGTGCTTCCATGCAGGCTTTCTCTGCCTGTTTTCTTGCTTCAACCGCCCGCTTTGCTTCCTCTGCTGCAGCAAGTTCAAGCATTTCAGCCTCTGCTGCCTTTCTCATGGCTTCCTTCTTTGCAATTGCAGCCCTCTTTAATACAGCAATCTCCTCGAGTTCAAGCTGTGTATACGGTTCACTGTTATATATAACGAATGAAAGTCCGGGAAGTGTAATATCAATATATTCCATATCATCACCATCATTATCTGATTTGATAATCTGTCCATTAACCTTCTCGTCTCCACCGAACTTCTTCCACTCACTGTTAAATACTTCCTTATACTTTCCGCGCACATCAACGTGAAGTCTGTAGTTTTCCCTCCTAACAGGAGTAAAATTTACAGCAATCACAAGCTTATCACCCTTGCTGTCAGCTCTCTGCATTGCAATAACAGTCTCTTCAGGATTAGAATTCTCGAGCCACATAAATCCATCAGGGTCATTGTCAAGCTCATATAGAGCCGCATTTTTCGCATAGAAATTATTAAGATCTGCCATAAACTTTTCAAATCCTATATCCTGTCCTGCTGCAAACATCTTGCTTCCGGGATGTGCATACATGAATCCAAGTGCGGCCCTGATATCTGACAAATGTGCCTTCTCATCACAGCCTGACACCATGTCCACAAACGCTTTCTGCCTAAAATCATCATGATTGAGTGAGAGCATGAAATCTTCTCCGTAATTATAGAGCATTCCATATGTCAGCTTATCATACTCACCTTTTCTAAACAGTGGGTCAGTTCCCATGAATTCAAGAAAATCCTTAGTCCAGCAGTTATTCTGCTTATAAGTAAACATAAGAGGGTCATCATTATCTGCCGCAGTAACCCCAAACCAGCCGCTTGATTCTTCTGCTATTGTAAAACAGCCATCGCCACGTTTAACAATACATTTGTTCATAGTCTTAAGAAATTCGATTGCGTCAAGATTCTCATTGCCGCCATATATGTTAGGTGTCCATGTGCCCGGCTGCTTACCATAATCGAGGTAAAGCATTGATGCAACACCGTCAATTCTGATGCCGTCAATATGGTAATCATTAAGCCACATTAATACGCTTGATAAAAGAAAACTTCTTACAGCACCTTTCTTATAGTCAAATGTGACAACATCCCACTCAGGATGCTTCTCTAGTGATGGCTTAAGATATCCGTAAGCATCTGCCCCGTCAAAATCATACAATCCCTTAACTTCTGTACCAAAGTAAGCACCATTCCAGTCAATTATTACGCCAATTCCAGCGTTATGGCAGTCATCAACCAGCTTTTTAAATGCATCACTGCCGCCTATTCGGTGTGTTACCGTAAAATATCCCAATGTCGAATATCCATTCATCTCCTCATTAAGATACTCTGCAACCGGAAGGAAACATACATGTGTATATCCCTCCTGCTTTACAAAATCCACAAGCTCATCTGCACTTTTTTCTTTCAGCCAGTCAGTAAGTGACACCTCATATACTGTTACAGGCTTCTTCTTTCCTGCTTCTTTCTTTCTCTTTATCATCCATAGCCCATCGTTCCATGCATATGAATCAGGCATGTTCTCATCACTTACCACTGATGCAGTAATTGGAACTGATGATATCTGTCTTGATACAGGGTCTAACTTTCTTGTAGTTCCCTTACCCTGTCTCTTAATTTCATACATATATCCGCATCCGGCTGCCAGTCCCGGAATAAACAGTTCAAATACTCCTGTATCCTCAATTCTTTCCATTAAGTGGACTCTGCCGTCGTATTTGTTAAACTCTCCTACGACACTTACGCTGAGTGCCTTAGGTGCCCATACATTAAAAAGCACTCCCTTCACGCCATTGACAGTTCTTTCATGAGCGCCGAATATATGTGCTGCATTTTTCTCTTCTCCTGCAAGAAATGCTTTGTAATCTTCCGGTTTCGTAACATTTGCAAATGTATATGGGTCCGTATATTCTGTGACCTCTCCATTAACCTTCTCCACTGAATAAGTGTATGAAAGCTTTTTCTTAGATGAAACAAGTGCTGCAAAGAATCCGGATTCATCAACCTTTTCCATATTAACAGCAGTTTTTCTGCCATCTATATGCAGCTTAACTGCCACTGCATCAGGACGCATTATCTGTATAAGCAGTCCCTTACCGGTAACATGTGCCCCAAGCAACTCCTTTGGCTTGTCACACTCTGCATATACAATCCCCTCTATCTCCGGCCAGTTCATCAGACCGTATAAGTTTTTATTCATACATTACCCCCATCCACTGTTTAAAGCATTCCGTCCATGATGACACCTGTGGTTCATAATGTCCCATATTCTTAGTCGCAGTCTCTCGTGTGCCAAGTCCAAGACCATGTGTACCTTTAGCATATACATGATAATCAAACGGAATCTCCTGTTTTCTTAACGCTTCCACCATAAGTAATGAATTTTCAAGCGGAACTGTCTTATCTTCACATGTATGCCATATGAATGCTGGTGGTGTGTCCTTATCCACTCTCTTTTCTATAGACACTTCATCTATAAACTCATCATATTTTTCTCCAAGACTTCTCTCAAACGATGCCCTGTGTGCATCAATTCCTGATGTAATTACAGGATAACCTAACAGCATGCCATCAGGCTTAACATACTCATGACTGCAGTGAAGTACATTTTCCAGAAGATAATCAAGTCTTTTTGAATTCCATCCTGTTCCAAGAAGTCCGGCAACATGACCTCCTGCTGAAAACCCTGCGATAATGATTTTGTCAGGATCAACATCCCATTCTGCTGCATTATCTCTTACATACTTCATTGTATAGGCTGCCTCAAAAAGCTGTGCAGGATACGTAACAGGTGCAAGACTGTATCTTAATACAACAGCATTATACCCCATATCAAGCATCTTAATAGCTATAGCTTCTCCTTCTCTTGGAGAATGATGATTATATCCGCCACCCGGACAGATAACAATAAGAGGTCTCTTAAACGGATCCTGATCATTAGGAAATACATCTTTGATGTAAGTAGTAATTGTTGCATTTCCCTGTTGTTCTATTCCAAACTCCTGATATGGTAAATCTATATTAATAGTATTATGTAACATAATGTTCTCCTTCTAGCTGAATAATTCTGTATATTATGTCTGTAGTGTAGTGGTGGTGATGTGTGTATATTTTCGTGTGTGGTCTCATGATTCCTGCGCTTAGTGGGAGTAAATGCCGTTATCTGCAAAGTTTTTTACTGTGAATGAAAGCAAACGCGCTTCGCTTGAACGAGCTTTCATTCACAGCGCTTATGCATCTAACGGCATTAACTCCCACACAGCTCGTCATAAATCGACCACACACGAAAATATACACACATCACATCTACACTTCTGCAAAAAGCAGATTAATATCTACTTAGAATCTATGTATGAATAATCCGCTTCTTAATTTAGGCTCAAACCATGTTGACTTTGGCGGCATTAATAGTCCTGCGTCCGCTACTGCAAAAAGTTCTCCAATAGAAGTTGCATACATTGAAAAAGCAAGAACACAATCCTCATCACATCTTCTCTCAAGCTCGCCTAAACCGCGGATTCCGCCTACGAAGTCTATTCTCTTATCTGTCTTAGGGTCGTGGATTCCTAAGAGTGGCTCTAAGACGTTGTTCTGGAGTACTGCTACATCTAAGCCGTCTACCGGGTCGCTGCTTAAGATTTCTTCTTTGGCTGTGAGTGTGTACCATTTTTTGCCAAGATACATTCCGAATTCACCTTTCTTAGAAGGTGCAACCTGTGTACTGCTCTCGCTTACAGTGAATTTATCTTTAATCTTTGCCATGAACTCTTCTTCTGTTAATCCATTTAAGTCTTTAACTACTCTGTTGTATGGCATAATCATAAGTTCTTCGTCTGGAAATAATACTGACAGAAAATAATTGAACTCTTCATTGCCTGTATATCCCGGATTAACTTCTCTTCTGCGTAAGCCTACCTTTACAGCAGAAGCTGCCCTGTGGTGTCCGTCCGCAATATATATCTGGTTAATTCCTGCAAATGCGTTCTCTATTGTCTCTACAGATTCTTTACTGCTTATTTTCCAGACCTGATGTCTTATTCCATCAACCGCTGTAAAACTGTATACAGGCTTTTCCTGCTTAGCTTTGGCAACCTCTGCACTTATTACTGCATTAGCTCTGTATGCCAAGAATATAGGACCAGTCTGGGCACTGCATGTATCAACATGGTTAATTCTGTCTAATTCCTTATCAGCTCTTGTGTTCTCATGCTTCTTAATAACATTGTTAAGATAATCATCAATAGAAGCACATGCTACAATTCCTGTCTGTGTCCTTCCATCCATTGTAAGCTCATACACATAATATGCCTTGTCCTTATCTGTTATAAATGTTCCATCATCTATAGCTTCCATAAGCATATCATGGGCTTTCTTATATACCTGCTCACTATACATATCAACTGATTCATCAAACTGGGTCTCTGCCCTGTCAATCTTAAGAAATGATAATGGTTCTCTTTCCACCTCTGCTCTTGCTTCCTTTGAATCATACACATCATAAGGAAGAGCTGCTACTCTGTCTGCCACTTTCTCAGCCGGTCTGACACATTCAAATGGTCTTATTACTGCCATACTAACCTCCATCCGCACTATTTAACTTAAGTACTATACTTTCATATATTAGATATATTTTAACATTCAGACAACCTTAATACAAGAAAGACCAGCCAAATGTTACAACAAATGGCTGGTCTTTGATATTATTATCATTATATATGATTACTTAATAACTCTTACCTTGATAACACCTTCAATTGCTGAAAGCTCTTCAACTACTGCCTCTGGTGCAGATGCTTCAATATCTAAGAGAGAATATGCATAATCACCTCTTGACTGGTTAGCCATAGATGATATATTGATGCCTGCAGCACCAAGAACTGTTGTTATCTTACTGATAACCGCTGGAACATTCTTGTGGCATACAGTAATTCTTCCTTCAGTTGCACATACTCCGCAATCACAGTTAGGGTAATTAACTGAATTGACAATATTACCGTTCTCGATAAAGTTTCTAAGCTCATTAACTGCCATAATAGCACAGTTATCTTCAGCTTCTGCTGTTGAAGCTCCAAGATGAGGAAGAACAATTGCTCCTTCCATCTTAGCTGTTGTTGGGTTAGGGAAATCTGAAACATAAGTCTTAACTCTTCCAGACTTAAGTGCCTCACCGATAGCAGCTTCATCAACAAGTACATCTCTTGCACAGTTGATAATTACTGTTCCATCCTGCATAAGGTCAAATGCTTCCTTATTAATCATTCCCTTAGTGCTGTCAAGTGCAGGAACATGAACTGTAATATAGTTACATTCCTTATAGATATCCTTAACATCAGATATGTACTTAACTTCACTTGAAAGATTCCATGCAGCCTTAACTGAAACATATGGGTCATATCCGTATACTTCCATTCCAAGTGCTATAGCTGCATTGGCAACTAACTGTCCAATTGCTCCAAGACCGATAACACCAAGCTTCTTGCCCTTGATTTCCTGTCCTGCAAATGCTTTCTTAGCCTTCTCAGTTGCCTTGGCAATATCAGGGTCTTCTGCATTATCTGCAACCCACTTGTTACCACCGATTAAATCTCTTGATGCTAAAAGCATAGCTGCAATAACCTGTTCCTTAACTGCGTTAGCATTAGCTCCTGGTGTGTTGAATACAACAATACCTTCCTCTGCACATTTGTCAAGAGGAATATTATTAACGCCAGCTCCTGCTCTTGCAATTGCAAGAAGATTATCACTGAGCTCCATATCATGCATCTTGGCACTTCTTACAAGTACAGCCTGCGCATCTTCAAATGAGCTTTCTGTATTATACTCATCAGAAAAAAGCTTCAAACCACATGCCGCTATATTATTAAGACAATTAACATTAATCATTATGCATTCTCCTTCTCGAACTTCTTCATGAATTCAACAAGCTTCTCTACACCTTCGATTGGCATAGCATTGTAGATAGATGCTCTCATACCGCCAACTGTTCTGTGTCCCTTAAGGTTAACAAATCCTGCAGCTGCAGCTTCCTTAATGAACTTAGCTTCCATAGCATCCTTAGCTTCTTTATCTTCAATGTTGCATACAAAAGGTACATTCATAAGTGAACGGTCTTCCTTAACAACTGTTCCCATGAATAACTTGCTCTCATCAAGGAAATCATAAAGAATCTTAGCCTTCTTCTCATTGTGTTCCTTCATTGCTGAAAGTCCACCCATTTTCTTAATCCACTTGAACACCTTGCCACAGATATAGATATTGTAGCATGGTGGTGTATTATAAAGAGAATCTGCATCTGCCTGTGTCTTCCACTTAAGCATTGTAGGAGTTCCTGGAAGAACGTCATCTGTTATAAGGTCTTCTCTGATAATAGCAATTACAACGCCTGCTGGTCCGATGTTCTTCTGGACACCGCCGTATACAACGCCGTACTTAGTTACATCCATAGGCTCTGATAAGAAGCATGATGAAACATCTGATACAAGAATATGACCCTTAGTGTTAGGTAATGTCTTATACTTTGTTCCGTAAATTGTGTTGTTCTCACAGATATATACATAGTCAAGATCCTCTGGAATATCAAGATCTGAGCAGTCTGGAATATATGAAAATGTCTTGTCTGCTGATGAAGCAAGCTCAACAGCCTCTCCATATATCTTAGCTTCTGCAAATGCTTTCTTAGCCCACTGTCCTGTAAGGATATAACCTGCTTTCTTATTCTTCATAAGGTTCATAGGCACTTCAGCGAAGAACTGCGATGCACCACCCTGTAAAAATAACACCTTATAGTTATCTGGGATGTTAAGAAGGTCTCTTAAATCCTTCTCTGCCTCTTTGATGATGTTGTCATAAACCTTGGATCTGTGGCTCATTTCCATTACCGACTGACCGCTTCCCTGGTAATCTAACATTTCATCTGCTGCTTCTTTGAGTACTTCCTCTGGTAAAACAGCTGGACCAGCGCTAAAGTTATAAACTCTACTCACCTTTTCTTCCTCCTAAAATATAAATTATTAAAAACTATTTTAGTCCTTTATCACATTAAAGTCAATATATGAATTATTTCTTGTTATTAAGGTCTTCTCTGTCGAATGCCTCTGAGATTGCAGCCCCCGGTGAAACCATAGGGAATACCTTGTCTTCTCTGTCAATATGACAGTCAATAACACATGGAATATTGAGTTCGATTGCTTCTTTAAATGCTTTCTCAAACTCCTCTATTGTATCAACACTGTAAGCCTTGGCTCCCATTCCTTCTGAAACCTTAACAAAATCTACCTGATCATCAAGAACTGTAGCTGAATATCTCTTGCCATAGAAAAGATCCTGCCACTGTCTAACCATACCAAGTACATGGTTATTAAATATAACTTCAATAATAGGAATGTTATATCTGGTTGCTGTTGCAACTTCATTCATATTCATACGGAAGCAGCCATCACCTGCAATATTAACAACTGTCTTATCCTTACGTCCAACCTTGGCACCTATACATGCACCAAGACCATATCCCATAGTTCCAAGTCCGCCTGATGTAAGAAGTGTTCTTGGCTCTTTGAACTTATAATGCTGTGCAGCCCACATCTGATGCTGTCCAACATCTGTTGTAATAATTGCATCACCATTTGTAATCTCGTATATCTTCTCCATGATAAGAGGTCCGTTAAGAATATCTCTGTTATATCTCATAGGATAATCAAGCTTATAAGACTTGATGTGTTCCATCCAGTCTGAGTGATCCTGATTATCTAACTTATCATTGATTCTCTTAAGAATCTCTTTAGCATCTCCTAGTACATGTGCATCTGTCCTGACATTCTTGTTAATCTCAGCTGCATCAACATCAAACTGCAGAATCTTTGCATTCTTAGCAAATTTCTTAGTATTTCCAGTAACACGGTCTGAGAATCTTGCACCAACCACGATAAGAAGATCACACTCTGAAACTCCGTAGTTAGATGTCTTAGTACCATGCATACCAAGCATTCCTGTGTATCTTTCATTAGATCCGTCAAATGCACCCTTACCCATAAGTGAGTCACATACCGGTGCATCAACCTTCTCAACAAACTTCTTAAGTTCATCAGATGCCTCTGATATAACAGCTCCGCCACCAACGAATACATATGGCTTCTTAGCTTTCTTAATAAGTGTCACAGCCTTATCAATATCTTCTTCCTTAATGCTTGCTGTAATTCTGTCTACAGGCTTTGGAACTCTTGGTGTGTACTCACACTCTGCTGCTGTTACATCCTTAGTAACATCAACTAATACCGGACCCGGTCTTCCTTCCTTGGCAATTCTGAAAGCATTTCTTAATGTCTTGGCAAGGTCCTTTACATTCTTAACAATATAGCTGTGCTTTGTAATTGGCATTGTAACACCCGCTATATCAATCTCCTGAAAGCTGTCTCTTCCAAGAAGAGGAACTGTTACATTACATGTAATTGCAACCATAGGAACTGAATCCATATATGCAGTTGCAATACCTGTTACAAGGTTAGTCGCTCCTGGACCTGATGTTGCAAAACATACACCAACCTTACCTGTTGCCCTAGCATATCCATCAGCAGCGTGCGATGCACCCTGCTCATGTGATGTAAGAATATGAGTTATCTCATCTGAATGCTTATAAAGAGCATCATATACATTAAGAATAGCTCCACCAGGGTATCCAAATATTGTATCAACGCCCTGTTCTTTCAAGCATTCAACAATTATCTCTGAACCATTTAACTTCATTTATCTTCTCCTGATTTCTCTTTAATGTCTTTTTATAATTATATTAAATATTACTCATCTGCTGAACTTTTAAGAATGGCTCCTCTGTTTCCTGATGTAACGAGTGAAGCATATCTCTTTAAGTATCCTGTTGTTACCTTAGGTTCTCTTGGCTGCCACTTAGCCTTTCTTGCAGCAAGCTCTTCATCTGAAACCTTAAGTTCAAGTTTAAGTCCCGGAATATCAATGCTGATGATATCTCCTTCTTCAACTAAAGCAATAGGTCCGCCAACAGCAGCCTCTGGTGATACATGACCAATAGAAGCTCCACGGCTTGCACCTGAGAATCGTCCATCTGTAATAAGAGCAACTGATGAGCCAAGTCCCATACCTGCAATAGCTGATGTAGGATTAAGCATTTCTCTCATACCAGGACCGCCCTTAGGACCTTCGTAACGGATAACAACTACATCACCTTCAACAATCTTACCACCCTTAATAGCAGCAATTGCATCTTCTTCTGAATCAAATACTCTTGCCGGTCCTTCATGTACAAGCATCTCTGGAACAACTGCTGAACGCTTGACTACTGATCCGTCTGGTGCAAGATTTCCTGAAAGAACTGCAAGACCACCTGTCTTACTGTATGCATTATCAACTGTTCTTATGACTTCAGGATTACGGTTGTATGCTGTTGCTATACACTCTCCGATTGTCTTTCCTGAAACTGTCATGCAGTCTGTATTAAGAAGTCCGATATCTGCAAGCTCTTTCATAACTGCATATACACCGCCTGCTTCATTAAGGTCTTCCATGTATGTTGGACCTGCTGGTGCAAGGTGGCAGAGATTAGGAGTCTTTTCGCTTATTGGGTTAGCGAATTTGATATCGAAATCAAATCCTATCTCATGTGCAATAGCTGGAAGGTGAAGCATTGAATTAGTAGAACATCCAAGTGCCATATCTACTGTAAGGGCATTCATAATAGAATCCTTAGTGATGATATCTCTTGCTGTGATTCCCTTATTAACCATATCCATAACAGCCATGCCTGCGTGCTTTGCAAGCTTGATTCTCTCTGAATATACGGCTGGAATTGTACCATTGCCTCGAAGTCCCATACCAAGTGCCTCTGTAAGGCAGTTCATTGAATTGGCTGTGTACATGCCTGAACATGAACCACATGTTGGGCATACCTTTTCCTCAAACTCAAGTACATCTTCCTCTGTCATTGTTCCTGCTGCATATGAACCAACAGCCTCAAACATTGAAGAAAGGCTTCTCTTCTTCCCCTTAACATGACCTGCAAGCATTGGTCCGCCTGATACGAATACAGTTGGAAGATTAAGTCTCGCTGCTGCCATTAAAAGTCCTGGAACATTCTTATCACAGTTAGGAACCATTACAAGTCCGTCAAACTGATGTGCAATTGCCATACACTCTGTTGAATCTGCAATTAAATCTCTTGTTACTAAAGAATATTTCATTCCGACATGTCCCATTGCAATACCATCGCATACTGCAATAGCAGGGAATACTACAGGCACACCGCCTGCCTCAGCAACTCCTAATTTAACTGCATTGACAATCTTATCAATATTCATATGACCTGGTACAATCTCATTATAAGAGCTTACAATACCAATCATGGGTTTCTTCATCTCTTCTGCTGTGAAGCCAAGTGCATTAAAAAGGCTTCGTGCAGGTGCCTGCTGCATACCACTTCTGGCGTTATCACTTATCATAGCTTATCTCCTTAATATGTATTATTTAAATGTATTAAACTCTCTCTGCGATTAAGTCGCCCATCTTGTCAGTTCCTACAAGTGTGCATCCTTCTGACATAATATCAGTTGTTCTGTAGCCTTCCTTTAAAACAGCTGCAACTGCTGCTTCAATAGCATCTGCTTCCTTGTCAAGATCAAGTGAATATCTTAACATCATGGCTGCACTGAGAATTGTAGCAATTGGATTAGCAACATTCTTTCCTGCAATATCAGGTGCTGAACCATGGCTTGGCTCATAAAGACCTAACTTAGTCTTATTAAGGCTTGCACTTGATAACATTCCGATTGAACCTGTTATCATACTTGCCTCATCTGATAATATGTCTCCAAACATGTTCTCAGTAAGAATAACATCGAACTGTCCAGGATTCATAACAAGCTGCATAGCACAGTTATCTACAAGCATGTCTGAAACTTCAACTTCCGGATAATCCTTTGCAACCTCATGTACAATCTTTCTCCAGAGTCTTGAAGAATCAAGAACATTTGCCTTATCAACGCTTGTTACTTTCTTTCTTCTCTTCATTGCAATCTCAAATCCCTTAATTGCAATTCTTCTGATTTCTTCTTCGTTGTATGTAAGTGTATCAACGGCTGTCTCCAATCCGTCAATTTCCTTAGTATATCTATTACCAAAGTAAAGGCCGCCTGTAAGCTCTCTCATAATGACCATATCAAATCCATCACCGATTATTTCTTCCTTCAATGGACACGCTGCCTTAAGTTCATCATAAAGATATGCCGGACGTAAATTAGCAAAAAGTCCTAATTCCTTACGAATCTTTAAAAGTCCCGCTTCTGGTCTTAAATTAGGTGCAACATCATACCACTTGGAATTACCTACATTGCCTCCAACTGCTCCAAGAAGTACAGCATCAGATGCTTTAGCTGTTGCTACTGCTTCATCTGTAAGTGGAACGCCATACTCATCAATTGAGCATCCACCCATAAGAATCTTGGTATAATCGAACTTGTGACCGTATTTGTCAGCCACACTGTCAAGCACTTTCACAGCCTCTCTGACGATTTCTGGTCCTATTCCATCACCTGGAATTAAAGTTATTCTGCTTTCCATAAACCCTTACCCCTTTTTCATATGATAATTCAATTTAATATGATATAACATTTGCACAACATTTTCAATAAAAAAAGGATTCCTGACCAGACAAATGTGTCTAATCAGGAACCCTGCTTTAATTAATTGCCTTTAATTATTCTGCTGATGTGCTGTCTGATGGCTTCTCAACCTGAGCAATTGCCTTCTTCTGCATTGAGATACGGCAATTCTTGTTGTTACCGAATTCTACGATTACATCATCTTCTGATATATCGATAAGAACACCATAGAAACCGCTTGTTGTAAGAACATAATCACCGATTTCCATAGAATCCATAAGTTCCTGCTGACGCTTCTGTTCCTTCTTCTGTGGCTTGATTGCCATGAAATACATCATTGCACCAATAATTACGACATAAAAAACTATGATAGCAATATTCATTGATACTCCTCCTTAAAATGTCTCTTTCAAACTTAACATATAATACATAATTGAGAGCAGCTTGTCTACCTCAAAATGTATTTTTAACAAAATATTTATAAACATACAGCATTACTGCTTATTATATGTCTTCATCTGGTATAATGCCTCTTCCTTGAAGCCTTCATATCTTCCTTCTTCAATTGCAGCTCTTATGTCTGTCATGAGATGGTTGTAATAGTATAAATTGTGAAGAACACAAAGACGCATTCCAAGCATTTCCTTAGCCTTAAGAAGATGTCTTACATATGCTCTTGAGTAATTCTGACAGCATGGACATCCACAGCCTTCTTCAATTGGTGCTGTATCTGTCTCATACTTTGCATTAAAAAGATTAATCTTTCCAAACTTAGTATACACATGTCCATGACGTCCGTTTCTTGAAGGGTATACACAGTCGAAGAAATCAATTCCTCTGTCCACTGCCTCTAATATGTTGGCAGGTGTTCCCACTCCCATAAGATATGTCGGCTTGTCCTTTGGAAGATATGGCACTACATTATCAAGTACATCATACATTTCCTCATGTGTTTCACCAACAGCAAGCCCGCCTACTGCATAACCATCAAGATCTAACTCTGATATTCTCTTGGCGTGGTCAATTCTTATATCATTAAATACGCCACCCTGATCTATACCAAAAAGCATCTGATCAGGATTAACCGTATCAGGAAGTGAGTTCAGTCTTGCCATCTCCTTCTTGCAACGCTCTAACCAGCGGTATGTTCTGTCAACAGAATTCTGGATATATTTTCTGTCAGCCTTTGCCGGTGCACATTCGTCAAATGCCATTGCGATTGTTGAGCCAAGATTAGACTGTATCTGCATGCTTTCCTCTGGTCCCATGAATATCTTATGCCCGTCAATATGTGACTGGAAAGTAACGCCTTCTTCTTTAATCTTACGGAGTCCTGCAAGTGAAAACACCTGAAATCCACCTGAATCTGTAAGAATCGGTTTATCCCAGTTCATGAACTTATGAAGTCCTCCAAGCTGCTTAATAATCTTATCTCCCGGTCTTACATGAAGATGGTAAGTGTTAGATAATTCTATCTGCGTTCCTATCTGCTGTAAATCAGTTGTCGCAACTGCACCTTTAATGGCCGCAACTGTTCCGACATTCATAAATACAGGTGTCTGCACAGTTCCATGTACTGTTGTGAACTCTGCTCTTTTTGCCCTGCCATCCGTCTTTAAAATTTTATACATATCTGCTCCTTTTATTTTCTGTAAAACTCTTTAACTCTGTCCATTCTAGCCGTCATATTGTCAAATATCAGGTCAACAAGTGTAAGTGCTGTCATAGCTTCAACCACAACAACTGCTCTTGGAACTATCATCGGGTCATGTCTTCCTTTGATTGAGACCTCGATATCCTCGCCCTGCTTATTAACAGTTTCCTGCAATGCACTAATTGAAGGTGTCGGTTTTACCGCTGCCCTGAACACAAGCTCATCACCGTCGCTTATTCCACCAAGCACTCCACCGCTGTGATTAGTCAGCTTGCCAACCCTGCCATCCTTCATTACGAATTCATCATTATTATACTTTCCTGTAACTTTAGCCGCTTCAAAACCGTCTCCAATCTCAAAGCCTTTGACAGCCCCAATTGACATTATTCCCTTGGCAAGATTAGCATCTAGCTTTTCAAATGTAGGATTGCCAATTCCAGTCATCATTCCTGTAACCCTGCATTCAATGACACCACCGATTGAATCTCCAACTGACATCTTGCTCTCTGCAAAAGCCTTAACCTTCTCTGCAGCTTCCTTATCAGGTATGTTAAATGCGTTATTATCTCTTTCAGCTATATCAAACTTATCATAATCAATGCCAATTCCACCGATTTCTTTAGCATATGCTGTAATATTAATTCCAAGCTCTTTAAGAATCTTCATAGCAATTGCACCGGCTGCAACTCTTCCGATAGTTTCTCTTCCAGAACTTCTTCCACCGCCTCTGTAATCCCTGAATCCGAATTTCTCGTCAAACGTATAATCAGCATGTCCCGGTCTGTAATAATTAGCTATCTCTGAATAGTCAGCAGACCTCTGTGTCTTATTATATACTGCAAGTGATATTGGAGTCCCGGTAGTCTTGCCTTCAAATACACCTGAAAGAATATGTACCTCATCATCTTCCTTTCTTGGTGTAGTAAACTTTGACTGTCCCGGTTTTCTTCTGTCTAGCTGCTCCTGAATATCTTCCTCACAAAGAGGCAGACCTGCAGGACACCCGTCAATTACAACTCCAAGTCCCTCTCCATGCGACTCTCCCCATGTTGATATCTTAAATATATTTCCAAACACTGAACCTGCCATAATATATTCTCCTCATCTTTTCAATAGGATTTATTTTAACATATTAAAATATATATCATCAAGCAAAACCCCAATTTATTAATTTTTTCTTATTTTTATTTTTTTCTTAATAGTCAAATGTATTTTATATGGTAAAATAAATATATCAATATATTGAATGGAGTTTATTATGGGAACTGTTATAGGAATTGATTTAGGAACAACTAACAGCTGTGTGGCTGTTATTGAAGGTGATACGCCTACTGTCATCACCAACAAAGAAGGCTACCGCACAACCCCTTCTGTTGTAGCCTTTACGAAATCAAAGGAACGTATTGTTGGTGATGCCGCCAAGAGACAGGCTGCCGTCAACTCTGACAGAACTATATTCTCTATCAAGAGACACATGGGTACGGACTATCGCAGGAAGATTGACGGAAAGTATTATACTCCACAGGAAATCTCTGCATTTATACTTATGAAGTTAAAGGAGGATGCCGAGGATTTCTTAGGACAGCCTGTGACAGACGCTGTTGTAACTGTGCCTGCCTATTTTACTGACGCACAAAGACAGGCTACTAAAGATGCCGGTAAGATTGCCGGGCTTAACATATTAAGAATTATCAACGAGCCTACTTCTGCCGCTCTCGCGTACGGACTTGACAATGGTATGGCACAGAAGGTTCTTGTGTATGATTTAGGTGGTGGAACTTTTGATGTGTCTGTTATCGATATCGGTGATAATGTCATTGAAGTTCTTGCAACTTCAGGTGACAATCACTTAGGTGGTGATGATTTCGATGAAAGAATAGTTAATTATCTTGTCGAGCAGTTTAAGATAAGTGACGGTATCAATCTTTCAAAGGACGTCTCTGCAATGCAGCGTTTAAGAGAAGAAGCTGAGAAAGCAAAGAAGGAGCTGTCTTCTTCTGTAACAACTAATATTAATCTTCCTTTTATCGCTATGTCTAAGGACGGACCGCACCACATTGATATCACTTTATCAAGACAGACATTTAACGAGCTTACAGCTGACCTTGTAGACAGAACAATCACCCCTGTTGAGAATGCACTGCATGATGCAGGTCTTTCCAAGACAGACATTAATATGGTTTTATTGGTTGGTGGTTCTACAAGAATCCCTGCTGTTGCTGATAAAGTAAGACAGCTTATGGGAAAAGAGCCATCAAGAAATCTTAATCCTGATGAATGTGTAGCCCTTGGTGCTGCCGTTCAGGGTGGCAAGCTTGGAAACCAGCTTCAGGCCGGTTCTGCTGCTTCTGAAATCATACTTATGGATGTAACTCCAATGTCTCTTTCTATTGAGACTATGGGTGGAATTGCAAGCAGGCTTATTGAAAGAAACACTACCATTCCTACAAGACACAGCCAGATATTTACTACTGCCGGCAATTTCCAGACATCCGTTGATATCAAGGTTTTTCAGGGTGAACGAAAGTTTACAAGAGACAATAAACTGCTTGGCAACTTCCGTCTTAACGGTATTAAGCGTGCGATGGCAGGAGTCCCACAGATTGAAGTAACATTTGACATTGATGTTAATGGTATTGTCAATGTATCTGCAAAGGACTTAGGTACCGGAAGGGAACAGAGCATTACTATTACTTCAAGCTCTAACATGACCGAAGAAGAGATTGCAAAAGCCCGCTGGGAAGCCGAAGTCTACAGCAAGCAGGATGAAGCATACCAGAGATTTATTGACATAAGGGAGGATGCTGTACGGACTCTTAACGAAGCTAACAACGCACTTGCCGCCAATAAAAAGGTCTGGGATAAGGATAAGAAAAAGAATGTTAAGGCTCAGATTGGACATCTTGGCAAGCTTATATCTAAAGCTCCTATTGACAAGCTTAATGAGGAGAAAGCAGCTTCCATGCATGAGGCTTCGGAAGCTGTGAAAGAAGCTTTAAGGTAATTGCGGACCGCTACGAAAATAAATAAGACCAGTTCAGGCACGCTTTCGCTATGCGTCGCTCGCAGCGGTACTAAGCTCATCAGGATTTGCCCCTTCGGGGCTGTCCTGATTTGCTAAGTACCGGCGGCTCCTCAATGCCTGGACTGGTCTTATTTATTTTCTTTGCTTGCTTTGCTCGCTTGATTTTCTTGTATTTACTCTGCTTTCTTTCCCTTCACGTTAACTATGCAGATTCCTATGCACACTAATACTAACGCTATTAATGCATTTATTCCAAGCTCTCTGCTTCCTTCTCCAAGCCACCAGGCTGAAAGAAGTACACCGAATACAGGGTTGGTGAATCCGAAGATTGCCACTTTGGATACCGGGTTGTGCTTTAACAGTATTCCCCATATTGAGTAGGCTACGGCTGATATGCATGCGAGATAGAATAACATTAGTATTGCTGATACTGACACGTGTGTAATTCTACCGCCCATCACAAGTCCTAATATAATCATTACTATTCCACCGAATATGAACTGATAACCACTTAACATTACCGGATTGTCTTTCTTTGAATAGTTCTTCATAAGACATGATGAAAATGCATATGACAACGCACATAAGAACAGACTTCCGTCACCCATAATGCTTAAGTTCATGTCGATTTTCTGTCCATTCATGCTGACTACGATAACACCTGCAAACCCAATCACACAGCCGATAATTTTCTTCAGATTCAGCTTTTCCTGTCTGAATATAATTGTCGATACAAGTATTACGAAAAATGTGTTAGAACCATTTATTATTGACGCCTTTACTCCGCTGTTGTGTGCAAGTCCGATATAGAAGAATATGTACTGCAGAATTGTCTGGAACATTGCCAGTTTTACAATGCTTGGTACACTTGATTTCGTTGGAAGCAGCATTTTTCTGTTAAGAATACTTCCAATTAAGATTGTAAGCACTCCTGCAAAAACAAATCTTGTTCCTGCAAATAATACCTGTGTCCATGTTTCACTTGACGGTATCTTAAACAGCGCATATCCTAATTTGATACAAGGCGATGCGCTTCCCCAAAGGAATGTACACACAAGTGCAAGGGCGCACACCACCCATGTTTTCTGTAAAAAATCTTTTTTCTCGTTTGTTTTTTCCATGATTAATCTCCTGTTTTTCTAATATTATTGCTAATTATAATGGCATTCATAATCTGACAGGTTTTCTCCCTGACACCTGCCATTTCCATATAATCTGAAAATCTTTTTGCAACATCTTCTATATACGATATTATTGCATCACATTTCCTCTTGCTTACTCCCATGTTTATTCCACATTTTATCAAATCATCATAACTTATATCTGAACTTTTTCCATTTATAAGCATCTGATGTGCTTTCAACCACATATTGCTGCTGTCATATGCAAATGTGACATCATATGCTGGTGACAATCTCCAGACACCATTCTTATCCATCAGAAAAGAAACATTTTTTACATGATCATCCTGATTAATCAGAATAACATTAAAAACCATTCTTCTATAAAATTGTTCCACATCTGAATATGGTATACGTAGTCTATTCATATAATATGCTGCCTGTTCATAACTGCATAATCCCGGAATATTGTAATCTATATGTGAAATTGCTCCTAATGTCTGCATATGAATTTTTTTATTATTGTTCCTATCGAAACGTTTAGTTATAAAATGTGCATATCCGGCATCTTCAAGCAGACGGCATTCATTCATAATTACCCCCGCTGCTTTTGCCATAAGATAATATCCGTATTCTATTCTTGTATATTCTACTGAATCTTCCAGATTATGATCCCCATTTTTAGATACTCCATCAAACTTCATAAGCCAGTATTCAAATCCATTACCAGCATTAATCTGTCCACTTTTTATTTCTCCCGTATCTTCATTCCATGCAATCAGCGCCTTTGCTCTTGCACCACCTGCAGATGTTCCCAATAGCACAAGCTGGCTATATCCAGCATTATCTTTCAGATTAATCAGCTTATCTTTTCTATCAGATAATACATCAGATGCAAACTCTACCATTTTCGATATATTAACATCCTCTATTGTACTGTCAAACGGACTTGTTGCTGGTATATATTCTAATGCACCCATACCTCTTTTTCCTGTATAGCACAGTCTGTCTATAACATTAAATTCACTAATTGATTTTCCCTGCTCAGCCAGCCATCTGTCTATAATTTTATTACCAAATTTATCTGGAAGCGAATCCGCTACCAATCCAGGTGCTCCATGAAATGCTGTCCTTGCAAGTTCCGGAAATTCATACACTCTTTCTGATAATGGCATATGTATAGGTGATACCTCAATATTACTCTTTAAAAAATCTTTATCATATTCAAATGCAACAACTCCATTTGCTTCATTCATATGAATTATTCCAATTCTTGTGCCCCAAAGCATTACCTCCGCTGTATTTATCATTCATCTTCCCCCCATTTAAATCCAGTATCTGCTTTTCTTTTTGCACATGCTCTCTGCCTTGTTTTAACATTTTTCAAATAAGATGATGGCCGGTTGTTCATATCTGGTATCACATTCACGAAATTATTCATAAGCTCCATCGCATTCATTAATTTCATAAAATTAACAAGACTTATATCTTCTCCACTTTCAAACCGAGTAATACTTCTTAATGAAACGCCTGATTTATCCGAAAGTTCTTTCTGTGTTAATGGATAACTTATCCTATATGCCTTAAACCTGATAACAACTTCCTCATAATCACTAATCATAATTAAACATCTCCAAATCCATAAATCTTATATATCATATTCAAATGTTTTTTGTATTGTATCACATTTGCAATTAATTAGCAATATATGGCGTGTTAAGCTATATTTTAATGCTTAATACGCCATATATTGCTAGTTATTTTTTATTTTGTGCGGCAGTCGTACCCGAAGAATTTTTCTTTTAAACATCTGGCTGTTAAAAGGTATCACCGGATAAATGTAGCTTTTTCCTGATATTGTCCTGTTAAAGCATACAAGCACTATTGCAAATATGACTCCTGCCAGAAGTCCAATTCTTCCAAAGAACTGCACCAGAATCAGATTGACTATTCTTATGAATTTTAATGCATATCCCATCTCAAAACTTGCCTGTGAGTAAGTTCCAACCGTTACAACTGCCATATAAAGAAGTGATTCTGAATTAAACCACCCGGACTCCACAGCATATTCTCCCACAACAATACCAGCAAGAATACTTAATGGCGTTGACAGCATTCCGGGTGTATTGACCGCCGCAAGCTTAAGTCCGTCAACTGCAAGTTCAAGAATAAAAAGCTGCAATATAACCGGAACCGTTATATCCTCACTTATCGTTATGAATTTCAACCATTCAGGCACCCACTGCGGATTGCTCTCAAGCAAAAGCCATACAGGTGTAAGAAAAACCGTAAGCAGTGTAAAGAAAAATCTCGAAAGTCTTATATAAGTTCCTATCATTGGCGAAAAATTAAAATCATCTGCTTCTTCTATTATATCAAATACATTTGTTGGAATAATCATCACTGCAGGTGATGTATCTACCATAATAACTATATTTCCATCAAAAAGTGCTGCTGCAGCGGTATCTGGTCTTTCTGAATATTTATACTTAGGAAACGGATTAATCCATTTTCCCTTAAACATACATTCCGCAAGGCTCTCTATATTCATAGTGAGCGCCTCAACCTCAATGCTGCTTATCAGATTCTCAATTCTTTGAAGCAGCTTCTTATCAACCTTATCATCAATATAGCACACGGCAACATCCGTCCGTGAGCGCTCCCCTACAGTATACATTTCCATTGAAAAACGGTTATCCCTTATTCTTCTTCTTAAAAGTGCCGCATTGCACACAAGTGTCTCAACAAATCCATCTCTTGAGCCACGCAGAACCTTGTCTTTGTAAGGCTCTGTAACAGACCGCATCGGATAAGTACGACAGTCAATCAGTATACATTCGTCAAAGCCATCTATTATCATGACGGTCTGCCCTGAAAGAAATGCCTTCTCCACCTCGTCATAATGTCCGTTTTTTTCAATCTCTGTATACGGCATTCCGACCTCTAAGAATGTATCTATATCCTTTATGTCCGATTCTTTCAATGAATAAAAGAACTGCACAAGTTTTTCAATTGTTTCCTCCTGTACGAATCCATCTATAAAGTAGAAATGTGTTCTCTTCCCTCCAATTAATACATCTCTTTGCAGAATATCAAAATTTCTGTCCACTCTTAACTTCTCGTTCATCATGCGGACATTCATGTCTATGTTAGTTGTAAAATCAGTCATGCTTACTCCTTTCACTGGCACATTTTCACCCGCACTCTGAATCAGCCAAAAGCAGCTCTCAATTTCACTAACCCTGTCAAAGCACGAAAAGGGCAGGACTTACGCCCTGCCCTTATAGAATATCCATATTTGACACATTTATTCTGTTATTAGTTCTCAAAAAGTGATGTTGAGTAATATCTGTCACCACTGTCCGGAAGCAATGCAACGATTGTCTTACCTTCGTTCTCTGGCTTCTTAGCCCACTCAATTGCTGCGTAAAGTGCTGCGCCCGCTGATATTCCAACCTGAATTCCCTCTGTGTGAGAGATTAACTTGGCATATTCAAATGCATCATCGTTATCAACTGGAACTACACTGTCATATATCTTAGTGTTAAGAATTTCTGGAACGAAGCCTGCTCCAATTCCCTGAATCTTATGTGGTCCCGGCTTGCCCTGTGAAAGTACCGGTGAAGTTGCAGGCTCAACTGCAATTATCTCAATCTTGTCATTCTTAGACTTAAGATACTCGCCAACTCCTGTGATTGTTCCACCAGTTCCGACTCCGGCAACAAATGCGTCTACATCTCCATCTGTATCATTCCATATCTCTGGTCCGGTTGTTCTTCTGTGTGCTTCCGGATTCGCTGGATTAACAAACTGTCCTGCTATCATGCTGCCTTTAATCTCATTTTTTAATTCCTCTGCCTTGGCAATTGCACCAGTCATTCCCTTATAACCCGGAGTAAGTACAATCTCTGCACCATATGCCTTGATAATATTCCTTCTTTCGACACTCATAGTCTCTGGAAGAACTATTATTGTTCTATAGCCCTTTGCTGTTGCAATGGCAGCAAGTCCGATTCCTGTATTGCCTGATGTAGGCTCAATAATTGTTGCACCCGGCTTAAGAATTCCTTTCTTCTCTGCATCTTCAATCATTGCCTTTGCAACTCTGTCCTTAACGCTTCCTGTTGCATTGAAATACTCAAGTTTAACAAGAACTCTTGCCTTAAGTCCGAACTTCTCTTCAATATGTCCAACTTCTACAAGTGGTGTGTTACCTATTAAGTCTGCTGCTGATTTATATATTTTTCCCATATAATCCTCTTTTCTTGTGGTATTATTCCACATTTTCTAATATCAATTCATGAATCCAATCAATAAATGTTATTATTGAATATCATTCATAAATCAAACTGTATGTTTATGCAATACACAAACATACTATGTTTATATGTTATTATAAAACAAGGATTTTGATTTGTACAGTACTTTTTTATTTTTCTTCAAAAAAGGAGTCTTAAAACTCCTTTTTTCTCATCACACTATAGCTGATTATGTATGATATGAATAATAAGATAACCGTAAATATTATTCCCACCAGTATAAGCATAGCTATATTTACATTATCCAGAAATGCAGAGATTTTAATAAGTCTATCCATTCCAATTATTTTTCTTATACAATAAAACACAACAGCCACTGTTCCAATAAATATAATCAGAGCTATCTTGCTCTTTTCCACGCCATATTTTATATGAACCGGAATTATACAGGCAACAAAAAGCAGCACCACAATAAGGGAAACAAACATTACTTCTCCTTCCCCCGAAATACTTATAGTCTGATTCTTTACAATCATAATCCCAAAATATATTATAAATGCCTCAACCCATGATATTATTGTTCCTGCGATAAAAAATATGTATTTTTCAAGCACATACATTTTAGCATCAATAGGAAGCGTCATTAAAAACCTGTATCCATTATCATATTCATCATATGATATTGTTCCGACAATAACTATTATTGTAAGCATTGGAATATACCCAAGAACAAATTCAGGACTAACTTGACTATACCCAATAAAAACTGCCAGAAGAACGAAAATAATGAATACCTTTTTTCTCTGCATAATGATTCTTAAATCTTTCTCAAATAATCCCGACATTATCTATCCCCTCCTGCCATCATAAGAATAAGTTCATCTATGCCACCGTTCTCAACAGTTATATCAGGATAATTTTCCTTATAAAATGCTTTGCTGCTGACAAAACATGCATAACCGTAACATTCCTTCTTAGTCTTTAATATATAATTCTTATCAAGCTTTTCATATTGTTCTTCTTTAACCTTAACTATTCCATACTGTTCCACTATTATATCAGTATCCTCATGTAATATTATTCTTCCATCATTAATCAGATAAACATCATCACACAGATTCTCAATATCTGAGGAAATGTGTGAAGTAATTATTATTGACCTGTTTTCATCTTCCGCCATATACTCACGAAGTATGTCAAGCACATCATTGCGTGCCTGGACATCAAGTCCTGCCGTGGGTTCATCTAAAATTAACAGTTCTGCATTATGTGTTATCGAAATAAGTATCTTTAATCTCACTTTCATTCCAGATGAAAATTCTGCAATCTTCTTATTCATCGGAAATCTGTATTCTAGACATTTCCTCTCAAAAAAATCTTTGTTAAACCTTGGATACATTTTAGCAAGAATATGTTCTATATCATTCACACTAAGTTGTGAACAAAATCCTGAATCATCCAACAATACCCCTATTCTTTTCTTATCTTCGGCAGAAAGTTTTCCTGCTTCAACTCCGAATGTTTTAACACATCCACTATCAGGGTTGACAAGCCCTAATATAAGGCTGATAGCAGTACTCTTCCCAGCACCATTCTTTCCTATCAGACCGGTTATCATTCCTTGCTGTATATTCATTGATTGTATATCAAATATATAATCCCCATATCTCTTTTTAACATTTTCAAATGTTATCATTTAATCATCACCTATCAGCAGATTAACAATTCCAATTATTTCCTGATTGTCAAGTCCCATAGACCTTGCCCTGTCAATCACTTTCATAAAATCGTCCTCCACTGCCTTTCTTCTTGCTTCGAGTGCCAGCTGTTTATCTGTAGCTGTTACATATGTTCCTTTGCCATGAACCGTTGTTACAAATCCGGCATCTTCAAGTGCATCATACGCCTTTTTTACTGTAAGCGCGCTTATGCGAAGTTCCCCTGCAAGCGTCCTTACAGAAGGAAGTGCTTCATTTTCCTTTAACTTATTTTCAAATATTTCTGACTTAATCTGCTCCATGAGCTGTTCATAAATCGGAACCATTGAAGAATGATTCAAAATAATACGCATATCATTTGTCTCCTTTACAATAAACAGTATATAACAGTTATCCTTGTGTTGTCAACTGTTATATACTGTTCATTCATTCTGTAACATCTAATATTAAAAAACGCAGCTACCACTCCATAATGATAACTGCATCTGTAATAATTACTTATTCTGTTCTTCTAGCAACTTCTTTAATCTTTCTATCTCAGCATCTTTTGCTTCAATTGCAGCATCTTTTTCCTTAAAGGATGCTTTAAGAGCCTCATTCTGTGCTTCAAGTTCTCCTTTCCGTGCTTCAAGTTCTCCATTCTGCGCTTCAAGCTTACCTTTCTGTACCTTCAGCTCATCCATCTCATCCTTCATCCTGTCAACCATCAGCTCTGCTGTATTCCTGTCTAATATCCTCAACGCCTCAGAAAACATACTGAGCACCTCCTTTGGTCTCTCCAAATACTCATTAATATCAAGGCGTACTGATTCATCATTCACTGGTTTTTCGTCGGCTCTGCATCTGACAGCTTCCACCAGTCCGTCATATGTGTGCTTTTCTGCCTCAACTATACGTTTTTTCACAATTCCAGCTTCCATAAGCTTCTTACTGCAAGCCGGGCCAATGCTGTACACCAAAACATCATCAAGTCTGTCAATCAGCCATTTTATACGCTCCCCGCTGCTGCCACTTGTAACAATTATCCCATCAATATCTCCGCAATCCATGCTGTCATATTCCATACCATCATAATCCACAGGTTCATTCCTATATACTTGAATCTTAATTAAGTTTTCATACTCCTTCATAGCTTCCTCAAGTGAACCGCTTGTGACTTCAGCACACAGATACACAACTCTGCCTGACACAGCATTCATCAGTTCTTCTCCCAGCGCTAATCCTGTAGCTTTTGACGAAACATAATCTGCCTCAATCCCACATGCTGTCCTTAAAGCATTCTGCGTATTCTTCCCAACAACAGCAACCTTAACTCCTGCAGGTACCACGTTTCCTGCATTATAAGCAAACCCAGCCACAGCATTTTTACTTGTAAACACAAGCCACTGTGCATCTTTTATCTGTGTCTCAAAATCTTTAACCTTTATGTATTCAATCCTGCCAGTTACTATTTTTTTGCAGAAAAACCCCTCCCTTGCAAGTAATTCTGCAAGGGAAGGGCTTTCTTCGTACATCTGTTCATTTTCAATATATGTATATATGTATTTACCCACAATCTACTCCAATCCTAGCATACGGGCTGCTTCGTGACCAACCGCCTCACTGTCAGTTCCTGTAACTTCAATTCTAAGAATCCTACTGCAATCATCATTGCCAAATAACACAACCATTCGAAGGTCACCATTTTCCTTGGTTACACAATGTGCGCCAACCGGGGCATGACAACCGCCACCTGTTAATCTTAAAAATGTTCTTTCAGCCACAGCTTCTCTATCAGAATTATCATCTGACAAAGCATTTATCTTATCAAGAAGTTCTGTATTCACCTCTGCAGCCTCAATCGCAAGAACTCCCTGTGCCGGTGCGGGAATAACAACCTCCGGGTCAAGGTACTCTGTTATCTCAGGTGACCTGCCAAGTCTGTTAAGCCCTGCTGCCGCAAGCACAATTCCGTCAAGTCCGTATGAATCGTCCCTAAGTTTGTTAATTCTTGTATCAACATTTCCCCTGATAGCAGTAAACCGGATATCAGGACGCAGCATTGCAAGCTGGCATGCACGCCTGAGGCTTCCAGTACCTATAACCGCACCGGAAGGAAGTTCTGAAAAACTTCCTGCAGTCTTTAATATAAGTACATCTCTGCAATCCTCTCGTTTCCACGCCTTTGCAAATGTAAGTCCAGTCGCACATTCAGCCGGCATATCCTTCATGCTGTGAACCGCCATATCAATGCTGCCTGAAAGAAGCTCTTCCTCAATCTCTCTGACAAAAAGCCCCTTAGTTCCAATCGCAGCAAGCGGCTTATCCGTAACCTTGTCGCCTGTTGTTTTAATTATAACAAGTTCAAATGTATCCTCAGGATACGCCTCTTCCATTCTTCTCTTAACATATTCTGACTGGACAAGTGCCAGCTTTGAACCTCTCGTACCTATTCTGTAATGCATAATCCTCCCTACAAGCCAAACAGTCTCTCAACCATATCCTTATACTGCTGCTGTTCATTTTCTTCCACATTTTTCAATTCTTCAATCGGTTCTTTTAACAATCTGTGTAGTGACGACTTAAGAATCTTCTTTAAGATTACCCTGTCATGGTCAGAAAGGTCAATCTTGCGGTTAAGATAATCATAGCTGTCCTGTACTATCTCATCACATTTTTTGCCAAGCGACTGGATAGTTGTATCCATTCTGCTTGATGTGAGCCATTTCCTGGTTTCCGCTATATACTCATCAATCACGCACCAGCTTTCCTTAAGCAAATGTGCCCTCTCATTCTGATTAGACTTTACAATCCCGCCTATTCTGTCAAGATCAATAAGAGTAACTCCACAAATGTCCCCTGCTGATTTTTCTATATCTCTTGGAGCAGCAAGGTCAAGAAGTGTCATCCTTTTACAGCCTGATAATTCAGAAGCTTTAATCACCAGATGAGGTGATGAAGTCGCTGAGACAACTATATTACTTTCTTTAAGTACTTCTGTTTTCTTATCATATGTCACAACCTCAATCTGCGGAAACTCCTTAAGCAACTCCTTCGCATGCTGGTAAGTTCTCGAACATACAGTAACCTCTGCGCCATATTCTGCCAGATACCTTATGGCAAGTGTTGCTGTTTTGCCGCTTCCTATAACAAGCGCATGCTTTCCTGATATGCCGCATACTCTGTCTAACTCCTGAATCCCGACATAGCATACAGATACCGGTTTTTCACTTACCTTGTACTCTGTCTTAATCTGCTTTGCACAGCTTACCGCTTCTCTTACTATATAATTAAGCTCTTTCCTGCTATGTCCAAGCGTTCTTGAAAGGTCTGCCGCATCCTTTAACTGACCTAGTATCTGATCCTCTCCAAGCACCATGCTTTCAAGTCCGGCGGCTATACAAAACAGATATACCAGTGCTTCTTCACCACATTTGACACCGGCTAATTTAGTATCAGTAAGTCCAAAATAATCATTGAATAAATCGGACATCACTTGTACAAATGTTTCATCCTCATACAGATAAAACACTTCGCATCTGTTACATGTTGAAAGGCACATGCACTGGTTCACGCCAGCTTCCTCTGCCTGTTGCATAAAGTCTGCTATGCCGCTGTCTGTAAATGTAATTTTATCCCTTACTGAAAGGTCTGAATTCTTGTAATTAATTCCTACATATCCTAACTGCATCTGTATTCCCACTTATTATCCGAATTATTTTCTGAAGAATTCTTCCATAACCTCTATTGTACGGTTGATGTCTTCATTAGTGTGTGCATCTGATACGAACATTGCCTCAAACTGTGATGGTGCAATGTATATTCCGTTATCAAGCATATGTCCAAAGTATTCTGCATACTTCTTAGTGTCTGACTTTACTGCACTGTCATAATCTTCTACTGCATCTGGTGTAAAGAATATGCTCATAAGTGAACCAATCTGATTAACCGATACCCTTCCAGCTCCACATTTTCTTACACTGTCAGCAATACGCTTTGTCTTAGTCTCAAGTCTGTCGTATATATCCTTATTATCTCTTAAGATTCTTAAAGTCTCTAAGCCTGCTGCTGTTGCAATTGGATTGCCTGACAATGTTCCTGCCTGATATACAGGACCGTCAGGACTTATCATACGCATAATGTCAGCTCGTCCGCCATATGCGCCGACTGGCATACCCCCACCTACAATTTTTCCAAGAGTTGTAAGGTCTGGCTTTATGTTAAAGTACTCCTGCGCTCCGCCAATTGAAAGTCTGAAGCCTGTTATTACCTCATCAAATATAAGAAGGCTTCCATTCTCCTTAGTTATGTCTCTTAAGAATTCAAGAAATCCATGTCTTGGAAGCACAACTCCCATGTTAGCTGCAACTGGTTCAACTATTACCGCAGCTATTTCATCTTTATTGTTATCAAAAAGCTCCTTCACAGAATCGCAGTCATTGTATTCTGCTACAAGTGTATTCTTAGTGTAATCAGCAGGAACTCCTGCACTGTCTGGAACTGATGTTGTAAGTGCTGCTGAACCGGCTTTTACTAAAAGTCCGTCAGAATGTCCATGATAACAGCCTCTGAACTTAATTATCTTGTCTCTTCCGGTGTAGCCTCTTGCCACACGGATTGCACTCATAACAGCTTCTGTTCCTGAGCTTACAAGACGGCTCACCTCCATTGTAGGAATAAGCTCATATATAAGCTCTGCCATCTCAACTTCTCTCTTGGTTGGCGCACCATATGTAAGGCCTGCTTCCGCAGCTTCCTTAACCTTTGCAATTACTCTGTCATGTGCATGGCCTAATATTCCCGGTCCCCATGAACATATGTAGTCAATCATTTCATTCCCATCTACATCAGTAATTCTGTCTCCCTTGGCAGAAGCTATGAATCTTGGCACTCTGTCAACTGCCTTGTATGCCCTGACAGGACTGTTTACACCACCCGGCATATGTTTTACTGCTCTCTCATATAAATCCTTTGACATCTCTTCATTCATAAAACCAGCTCCTCCTGCTTAATTTAATACTGCTAAAAATGTTACTCTTCCTTTAACCATTTTGCCACATCTATAGCATGATATGTTATTATCATCTTAGCTCCGGCTCTCTTAAAGCCAGTCATATTCTCCATTACAATCTTCTTCTCATCAATCCAGCCATTCATTGCTGCTGCCTTAACCATCGCATACTCACCGCTTACATTGTAAGCGACAATTGGAATATTGAAGTTAAGCGCTATCTCTTTCATAACGTCCATATATCCGAGTGCCGGCTTTGCAATAATCATGTCTGCACCTTCTAATATGTCTTCTTCAACTTCCCTTAACGCTTCTTTTCCATTAGCCGGGTCCATCTGATATGTCTTTCTGTCACCAAATCCCGGTGCTGAATGTGCGGCATCCCTGAACGGTCCGTAATATCCTGATGCAAATTTAGCACTGTATGAACATATAGGAATATTAACCAGTCCTGCCTCATCAAGTGCATTTCTGATTGCCTCAACTCTCTTATCCATCATGTCACTCGGTGCAATTATATCTGCCCCCGCTTTTGCATAAGCAACTGACGCCTTTGCAAGAAGCGGCAGTGTCTCATCATTTAATATAACGCCATCTTTTACAAGTCCGCAGTGTCCATGTGATGTGTACTCACACAGGCACACATCAGCCATGATAACAAGCTCTGGATAAGCATCCTTAATAAGGCGGATTGCCCTGCACACAACACCTTCCTCGTCATATGCCTCACTTCCGACCTCATCTTTATGTACAGGTATTCCAAAAAGCAGAATTCCCTTAATTCCAACCTCTACAGCACGTCCGATTTCTTCAAGAACATGGTCAAGCGAATACTGACATATTCCCGGCATTGATGGTACTTCCTGTATTACATCGTTCTCCTCCGTAACAAATACAGGATATATAAGCTCGTCCACCCTTACATGATTCTCTCTTACCATATCTCTTAATGTCGCATTCATTCTCAATCTTCTTGTTCTGTCCATGATTATCATCTTCCTTCCAACGTTTCCTATATAATAGCATTGCATATAAACATTGTAAACTGGTATGTTATGTTCTGCTATGTATCTTAACCATTCTTGCATACTCACCATCAAGCTTCATAAGCTCCTCGTGAGTTCCTCTCTCCTTGATGCCCTCGTCAGTAAGCATCAGGATTTCCTCCGCATTTTCAATAGTTGTAAGTCTGTGTGCTATTACAAATGTGGTTCTGTTCTCAGCCAGCTTCTCAAGTGATTCCTGTACAATCTGCTCACTCTCATTATCAAGTGCTGATGTCGCCTCATCAAATATAAGAATTGGCGGATTCTTTAAGAATACTCTTGCAATTGACAGTCTCTGCTTCTGACCGCCTGACAATTTGACTCCGCGCTGTCCGATATCTGTGTCGTATCCGTTCTCAAAGCTCATAATAAAATCATGCGCATTTGCAAGCTTTGCCGCTTTAATTACTTCTTCGTCTGTAGCATCAGGCTTTCCATATCTTATATTCTCTTTAATTGTACCCATAAACAGATACACATCCTGCTGTACAACTCCAATATGGTCACGCAGGCTTTTAAGTGTAACATCTTTGATATCTGTTCCATCAATCTTAATCGAACCGCCCGTCACCTCATAAAATCTTGGAATAAGCGAGCAGAGTGTTGTCTTTCCTACTCCCGAAGGACCTGCAAGTGCAACATATTCTCCCGGTCTTACTGACAGATTAACCCCGGAAAGCACCTCGTCCACGCCGTCCTTATATCTGAAGGACACATTTTCAAATGTTATTGCACCCTTCACATCAGTAAGTTCCTTTGCGTCAGGCTTATCAGCTATTTCCGGCTCTACTGAAAGAATCTCTAAGAATCTTTCGTAACCCGAATAACCATTCTGGAACTGCTCTGTGAAATCAATAAGCACCTTAACTGGCTCCGTAAAAATATTTATATACAGTAAAAATGTAACGAAATCCGTAATATTTACCCAGCCCTTTGCAATTCCAATACCGCCTGCCGCGATTACGATTACGTTTATCATTGTTGTAAATGCAGTAAGTCCCGCATTGTACATTCCCATATAATGATAGCTGTTTCTCTTAGATTCAAGGAACAAGTCATTCCCCTTCTTAAATTTCTCACATTCAATATCTTCATTTGCAAATGACTTAACAACCCTTATTCCAGACAGATTGTCCTCTATCTGTGCATTTATCTCACCTATTCTTACCCTGTTTCTCTTAAATGCCCTCTTCATGCGCTTGTTAAGCACATACGCAAATACAAGCATGAACGGAATCAGCACAAATGCAGCAATCGTAAGTCTTAAGTCAATCGAACTTAATATACATAATGCACCAATTATCTTAATCAGTGAAATAGTTATATTCTCAGGTCCATGATGCAAAAGCTCTGTAATATCAAACAAATCCGATGTTATTCTTGACAATAACTGTCCAACCTTCTGGTCATCATAGAATGAATATGAGAGCTTCTGATAATGATTGAATATCTCTGCCCTCATATCGTACTCAATCTTTGCGCCCATTACATGTCCATAATTAGATATATAGTAGTTGCAGCCCCACTGTATCAGTACAAGCACAAAAAGTACTCCAACAATAATCATAATTCTTGAAAGTGCTTCATTGGCACTCATATATGCAACCTTTGATGTAATGAACCTTACAACAAGTGGTATCACAAGTGCCACCGCCGCTGACATCATCGCCAGTATCATATCAAGTATAAATGTGCCTAAATACGGCTTATAGTATTTAGCCAACTTCTTAAGATTCTCTTTCATAAACTTCTCCTGTTTTCTATATTTCCTCGTTTCGCCGTGCATGTCAGGGCAAGCACACCACTGCTTGCCTGCTGCTTGCACCCCGGCTGTCCGCCGTGCATGTCAGGGCAAGCTTCGCTTCCCCTGACTGTCGGGCTTTCGCCCTATCGTATGCATCATGCATTCCGTGCTTTGTGCCAGCACAGCACTGCTTGCCTGCTGCATACGGCACGGCTCAATGCTAACGCACATTATACCACATCCTTACTTATTGAAAAAGCAAAGAAATGTGAGTGGACCTGCTAATTTTTAATCTTCTGGCTTCACTTTTGACAATTTTTTCAATGTTTAAAAAAATATAAACCTACTAAAAGTCGTCAACTTCATCATTTCGTAGGTTCATTAGCTTGTCATTTTGTTGTCCACTATGACCACTCCAGCTAACAAATAAATAAGTCCGGGATGCATTTTATAATAAAAAAACACATCCCGGACATTTATTAACATTTTATTCACTTACAAGCTCTGTATTCTGCGTTTCAATGCTCTTGCCAGCACCGTTAATCGTCAGATATAAAAGCCCTATTCCAATAAATATAAGCAGCAGAACCACAATCATATATACAACACCTATTCCTAGCGACTCTGAACCCATCTGGCTTAAATCCCATCCAAACCAGCCTGTTGGCACATTATAATTAAGAAAGTTGTATGGTGCCGTCATTGTGTCATACCACCTAACCCCAAGTACTGCAAGTATGTATACAAAACCCACATAGCAAAGCGGTGGTATAACCGCGTATATTGCATATATCTTTCTTGCTTTAAATCCTTTATCAAATATAAGAAAATCTGCTATTGCAAATACTGGTCCAATCAAATGTACGCCAAGGCTTCCTGCGTGATTATGAAGATAAGCACCAATAAGACCATCATCTGACGTAGGTCCAAGAATAATCATATACACCAGACATGTCAGTGTAATTGAGAGCGTCATAAGAAACTTGAGCATATATAATCTATTATTCTTATAATCTTTTCCCGTAACAAGCAATATCATGTCCAACACAATAAATACCACCAGCACAATATCAAGTGCCACATTAGAAAGTGTTGTAAAAAATGTGAATGACATAATGCTGTCAATTGTAAACATGAGTCCATACACCGAAGCAATCAGTGATACTGCCTTAAAAATAATACTTGTAATCAATCTTTTCCTGTCTAATATCTTGTTATCCAATTTGAGCCTCCAATTATTTGATTCTCGAATTATAATATATATTAGTTTGATTATCAAGTTATTTATACAAAATATCTATGTATTCAATCAGCCTGTTATACGAATCTTCGTCTGTCTTATATTCTGCTCCATTCCATTCTACCCTGCCTGCAAGCATAATATTATTGGCTATTCCATCTTTATAATAAGTTATTCTATAACTCCAGCCATTAGTACGTGGAAACTTTTTTGCGGTAAGATTCATGTTTTTAACCAGTTCAATAATCTGTGTCCTCTGTTCCTCATCTGGTGTTATCTCTTTACCATTACCTCCGCACATTATTGTCATCTTATCATATCCACTAAGGTCAATATTGACCACCTGTTTTGAAGTACTGATTATTACATATGCACCAATTCCCGCAAATGCTAATAATAAAACAATTCCTGCTATTATTTTAATATTTTTTCTTTTCATACGCCCCTCCTTTTGGACTTTTTCCATGTCACTCTCCGCTTTCCCTTTCTATTTATATATACGAAACACTTTCCAGAATAGTTTGCACATTTACATACATATTTTATATATCAATACTTAATTCCACTCACAAAAAGAAAAAACTCCCACAGGGACAAGCCCTGCGGGAGCAATCATACACTTTATTCAAGCTGTATATTAAATTACTTGTAAAGTTCAACTAACTTCTGAAGGTGCTCATATCTTTCCTTAGCAACTTCTTCAGACTTAGCGAAGAGTCTCTCAGCTCTTTCTGGGAATGGCTTAACAAGTCTTGTATAACGAGCCTCGTTATTAAGGAATTCCTGATATGATCCATCACCTTCCTTAGATGTAAGTGTGAATGGATTCTTTCCTTCAGCCTTAAGAGCTGGGTTGAATGAGAAGAGATTCCAGTAACCAGCCTTAACAGCCTTCTTCATCTCATCCTGGCAATGGTTCATACCACCCTTAGCGATACCGTGAAGTTCGCAAGGAGCGTAACCAATGATAAGTGATGGTCCGTTGTAAGCCTCTGCCTCCTTGATTACCTTAAGAGCCTGAGCCATGTTAGCACCAAGAGCAATCTGAGCTACATATACATAACCATACTGCATAGCGATTTCAGAAAGGCTCTTCTTTCCGATTTCCTTACCTGCTGCAGCGAACTGGCAAACCTCACCGATGTTAGAAGCCTTAGAAGCCTGTCCACCTGTGTTAGAATACATTTCTGTATCGAATACCATAACGTTAACGTTCTCACCAGAAGCAAGTACGTGGTCTAATCCGCCGTAACCGATATCGTAAGCCCATCCATCACCACCGAAGATCCATACAGACTTCTTAGCAAGGTAATCCTTCTTAGCTAATACCTGTGGAGCTGTTGGACAACCATCTGCAGCTGCCTTCTCTAACTCTGCAACAAGAGCTTCTGTAGCTGGTGTGTTAGCCTTAGTATCATCCTTAGTCTCGATGTACTTAGCTGCTGCTGCCTTGAACTCAGCAGATGCCTTATCAGATGCAGCCATCTCTTCGATCATCTCGATAGCCTGCTCTCTGATGTACTTCTGACCAATATACATACCTAAACCATGCTCAGCATTATCCTCGAATAATGAGTTACACCAAGCTGGACCCTTCTTAGAATCCTTGTTTACTGTATATGGTGAAGTAGCAGCTGGGTTACCCCAGATAGAAGAACAACCTGTAGCATTAGAAATGTACATCTGCTCACCGAATAACTGTGTAATTAATCTAGCATATGATGTCTCTGCGCATCCTGCACATGAACCTGAGAATTCAAGTAATGGCTGGTTGTACTGAGAACCGATTGGAGTTTCAACAAGTGCTGGCTTGATTTCCTTCTTACCAACGTTAGCAACGAGGTAATCAAATACAGGCTGCTCAGCTGACTGAGATTCCTGTGGAACCATCTTAATAGCTTCTCCTGCCTTAGGACATACAGTAACACACTCGCCACATCCCATACAATCTAAAGGAGATACAGACATTGTATACTTCATAGTTGTATCTACAGCATGCTTAGAATCTGCAAGCTTGATGTTTGCTGGAGCTGCTGTAACTTCATCAGCTGAAAGAATAAATGGTCTGATTGTTGCATGTGAACAAACAAATGCACAGCTGTTACACTGAATGCAGGCTGCTGGATCCCACTCAGGAACCATAACGGCTGTTCCTCTCTTCTCATATGCAGAAGCACCTGTTTCGAACTGACCATCAGCGCAATCCTTGAATGCTGAAACTGGAAGGCTGTCACCATCCATCTTAGAGATTGGCTCAAGAAGATCGTTAACTAACTTAACAACTTCTGGACGTCCTGTCTTAGCTTCCTTAGGAGCATCAGCTTCTGGATTAGCCCAAGAATCTGGAACTTCTACCTTATGTATAGCATCTACACCGGCATCAATAGCCTTGTAGTTCATCTCTACTACAGCATCACCCTTCTTAGAGTAAGACTTCTTAGCAGCTTCCTTCATGAACTTAATAGCATCATCGATAGGCATTACATCAGCTAACTTAAAGAAAGCAGACTGTAAGATTGTGTTAGTTCTCTTACCCATACCGATTTCGATAGCCTTATCAATGGCGTTGATTGTGTAAAGCTGAATCTTGTTATCATAAATGTACTTCTTAGCTTCAGCGTTAAGATGATGTCCTAATTCTTCATCTGTCCACTGGCAGTTGATCATGAATACTCCGCCTGGCTTAACATCCTGTACCATCTTCATACCCTGTGTAACATATGCTGGGTTATGACATGCTACGAAGTCAGCCTGATTGATGTAATATGGACTCTTAATTGGGTTATCACCAAATCTTAAGTGAGAAATTGTGATACCACCTGTCTTCTTAGAATCATACTGGAAGTATGCCTGGATGTACTTGTCTGTGTGGTCACCGATAATCTTAGTAGAGTTCTTGTTAGCACCTACTGTACCATCTCCACCGAGACCCCAGAACTTACATTCCTTAGTACCAGCAGCTGAAGTAATTGGAGCTGGCTTAACTTCTGGAAGTGAAAGGTTAGTAACATCATCAACGATACCGATTGTGAATCTGCTCTTAGGAGCATCCTTCTCTAATTCCTTATATACAGCAAAGATAGATGAAGGTGGTGTATCCTTAGAACCAAGACCATATCTGCCACCAACTAATGTGATGTCGTTAAGTCCTGCTTCACGAAGTGTTGTAGCAACATCAAGGAAAAGAGGCTCACCAAGAGAACCTGGCTCCTTTGTTCTGTCAAGTACAGCAATCTTCTTAGCTGTCTTAGGAATAACCTTTAAGATAGCTTCTGATGACCATGGTCTGTAAAGTCTTACCTTAATAAGACCAACCTTTTCACCCTTAGCTGTAAGATAATCAATAACTTCTTCTACTACGTCGTTAACAGAACCCATAGCGATGATTACTCGCTCTGCATCTGGTGCACCATAGTAGTTAAATAATCCATAATTAGTACCGAGCTTCTCGTTAACCTTGTTCATGTACTTCTCAACTACTGCTGGAAGAGCATCATAAACTGAGTTACAAGCCTCTCTGTGCTGGAAGAAGATATCACCATTCTCATGTGAACCACGAGCTGATGGATGATTAGGATTAAGAGCGTGTGCTCTGAATTCTTCAACTGCATCCATTGGGCACATATCCTTAAGATCTTCGTAATCCCACTCTTCAATCTTCTGAATCTCGTGTGATGTACGGAAACCATCAAAGAAGTTAAGGAAAGGTGTCTTTCCTTCAAGTGCTGCACAGTGAGCTACTGGAGAAAGATCCATAACCTCCTGTGGGTTAGTTTCACAAAGCATTGCAAAACCTGTCTGACGACATGCGTATACATCTGAATGATCACCAAAGATGTTCAATGCATGTGATGATACTGTACGGGCAGATACGTCGAATACGCATGGGAGCTGCTCACCAGCTATCTTATACATATTAGGAATCATAAGTAAAAGGCCCTGTGAAGCTGTAAATGTTGTTGTTAATGCACCTACACCTAAAGAACCATGAACTGTACCTGCAGCACCAGCCTCTGATTCCATCTCAACTACCTTAACAGTACTGCCGAAAATATTCTTTCTTCCGGCTGCTGACCACTGGTCAACATAATCTGCCATCGGGCTTGATGGTGTGATTGGATAGATACCAGCAACTTCTGTATATGCATAAGCTACATGTGCAGCGGCTGTATTACCATCCATAGAATGTTTCTGTCTTGCCATTATAAATATTTCCTCCTTAAGAAAATTTAGGCGGCATAAATGTACCCGATATAAATAACCAGATATACATTATACGTCCCTACATATTACTTAATATTTTATTATCTTTATCTCCAAAAGTAAAGGCATAAATGTGAGATTTCATGCTTATTTCATTATTAAAATCAATACAATGCCATTAAAAATTGGACTTCCCGAATGTCCAGACATCAGAAAAGTCCAATTATACGATTTACATATTCTTATTATTACTACATTTTATTACTAAATCATTATATTAATCGTCTTCACCCTGAAGTGCATCGTAACCTGATTCTCCGGTTCTTACCTTTACTACATCCTCAACATCATATACAAAAATCTTACCATCACCGATATGACCTGTATAGAGAGCCTTCCTTGTAGCATTGATAACATCCATTACAGGAACTGAAGATATTACCATCTCAACCTGTGTCTTAGGAAGAAGCTGGATATCCATTGGAACACCTCTGTAATATTCAGGAGCACCCTTCTGTGTACCACATCCAAGAACCTGTGTAACTGTCATACCTGTAACTCCGATATCGTTCATGGCCTTCTTGAATCTCTCGAATCTCTCCTGCTTCATAAGAATCTCAACCTTGGTAATCTTCTTGCCATCACCTGCATCAGATGTCTTAACAAGAGCAGGTACAGAAGCTTCCATTGATTCTGAACCGATTACATCAACATCACCATCAACAAAGTCCATACCACCAAATTCGAATCCTGCATAAGCACTTGAAAGGCCATGCTCCATAATATCAAGGCCTCTGATTTCTTCTTCCTTAGAAGCTCTGAGTCCGATTGTAGCCTTAATTACTGTGAACACAATCACCATGCATACAGCTGCCCATGCTGCAACTGATACAAATCCTAATAACTGAAGTCCAAGCTGTGTGAATCCACCGCCATAGAAAAGACCTTCGCCCTTAATTGAACCACCTTCTAAAGCAATTGCATATCCTGGAGCTGAGCTTGTTGCAAAAAGGCCAACAGCAATTGTACCCCAGATACCATTCATCATATGTACTGCTACAGCACCTACAGGATCATCAACATGAAGCTTGTAGTCAAGAAGCCATACGCCGAATACTACTAAAAGGCCAGAAACAATACCTATCATTGTTGCACCAAATGCATCTGTTACATCACAAGGAGCTGTTATACCAACAAGACCTGCAAGTGAAGCATTTAAACACATTGAAACATCAGGCTTACCATATCTTATCCATGTGAATATCATACATGTTACTGTAGCTACTGCAGGAGCAACTGTTGTTGTAAGGAAAATAGAGCCTAAATCTTCAATTGTTGTTGCTGCTGCACCGTTAAATCCATACCAGCCAAACCACAGAATAAATACACCAAGTGCACCAAGTGGAATATTGTGTCCTGGGAAAGCATTTACCTTTATAACCTTACCATTAGCATCCTTTTCAAACTTACCAATACGAGGTCCAAGAATCTTAGCGCCAATAAGAGCTGAAATACCACCAACCATGTGAATACAACAAGAACCTGCAAAATCATGGAAGCCTAACTGTGCAAGCCAGCCACCGCCCCAGATCCAGTGAGCTTCTATTGGATAGATAAGTGCTGAGATAACTGCTGAGTATACACAATATGATAAGAACTTTGTTCTCTCAGCCATGGCACCTGAAACAATAGTAGCTGTTGTAGCACAGAATACTAAGTTAAATACGAAACTAGAAAAATTAAAATCTTTGTAAGCTGTGAAGATATCAAAACCAGGCTTTCCAATAAAACCAAGTAAATCCTCACCTAATAAGAAACTGAATCCAATAAGAACGAACATTACTGTACCAATACAGAAGTCCATCAGATTCTTCATAATAATGTTACCTGAATTCTTTGCTCTTGTGAATCCTGTTTCTACCATTGCAAAACCTGCCTGCATCCAGAAAACAAGAGCTGCACCTATAAGGAACCACACACCGAATAATTCGGCATCTACTGCTGATAAAATCTCTTGCATAACCATTTCCTCCCTAATCAGAAATTCTTTTTAATTTAATTGCCGGTAACAGAGTTGATCAGGTTCTGTACCTGATTAAACAGAATGCAAAAAAGGCGTGCAGGCAGTTTTTCCAAACTGCTTACACGCCTTTGTGTACATCACTGTTCAATTCATGCTGTTAATTATACTCGCCATTTTCAATAATTATTGAAAAAATCGGACATTTTTATTGACTTTTTAATTTTTTCTTAATAATATTTTAATAAATAAACTTTTAGAGGAGACAATTTATGAAACGTATGATACAGCCATTTGGAATTGACATGCATAAAAATGTTCTTACAGACACAAAAGCAGTTAAGCATATGCATTTTTACGAAGCAGATAAAACTAATACCATCCTTAACATCTCATTTATTCCATCATCCACTACAGAATGGATAATATGTTACAACGATAATAATGACATATCTGAATTCATATGTATCGGATGCCAGAACATATTTACAACACTGTCTCTTAAAGAATTTGACCATTATTTCGGGATAAGATTCGACAACACTGGCTGCTACTTTAATAAAGGCTGTGATATTAAGACTTATCCCGTCAACATTACAGACAATATATTCCGTTATGAGCCAGCCCCTGAATCATATGAGATGCAGCTAATAAAGGATTTTCACAATTCTTCATCCTTTAAAGACAGAATTACACTTTTTAAAGCATTTGTTACAGATTGCAAGACCTTCTGCCCTGTTTCTGAAAATATTGAGAAACTTAACAGACTTATATATTCAGGTACCAGTACTGTTGCAGAATTATCAGCAGAATCAGAATATTCTGTAAGACATATATCAAGGCTTTACAACGAAGTCTATGGTATTGGTGCGAAGGATTTTATCAAAATGTACAGATTCCAGAATGTCCTTGCAGCCATAATTGCTGACCCAGAACGTGATAACAGCTCCTTTATTGAAGGTGCAGGTTATTCGGATCAGGCACATTTCCAAAGAGAATTCAGGACATTTATGGGAATGACTCCTAAGAAGTACATAAAACTTATCAAGAATTTCTGATATACATGCTAAAACAGGTGACAATCTTCACAATCAGACTGCCACCTGCTTTTCTTAATCTCCATCAGTTAATATAAAATCACTCATCACTGTATTACATATATCCATGCCATATTCAGTAAGCCTTAACATATCTGCCTGCTTTACAAGAAGGCCTTTATTAATATTCTGTTCTGTCTCTTTAGCATAAACATCATTAATTGAAACTCCAAACCTGTTCTGAAAATCCTTCACATCAACTCCTGTAACCTTTCTTAGTCCAAGAAACATGAATTCTTCCATTGCATCTTCTTTAGTCAGTATTTCAATATTTTCATGAAGTTTTCCTATATCACCGTTAAGCTCTATATACTTCTTGACATCTCTTATGTCGGAATACCGCACATTCTCTGTAAATCCTGCTGCCGAACACCCAAAGCCATAATACTCTCCTCTGTTCCAATACAGAAGATTATGCCTGCATTCGAAGCCCGGTCTGCTATAATTGGATATTTCGTATCTTTCATACCCTGCATTTCCAAGAATCTGCTTCGTTATATGGTACATGCGCCTGTCCTCTTCCTCATCAGGAACCGGCGGAAACTTGTCAATATTATCAGCCAGATAAGTGCCTTCCTCAAGAATAAGGCTATACGCCGATATATGCTCCGGCTGTAATGCCGTCACCTTGTCAAATGTATTTTCAAGAGTTGCTTCAGTCTGCCCCGGAATAGCCGACATAAGGTCAACATTAATATTATTAAAGCCTGCAGCCCTTGCCAGTCTGAAGCTTTCCTCAAACTGTTCAAATGTGTGTATTCGCCCAAGCATTTTTAATTCATTATTATCAGCAGACTGTAAGCCAAAGCTTAACCTGTTCACTCCTGCGGCTCTGTATTCTGAAAGCCTGCTTTCATTAACTGTTCCCGGATTACATTCCATTGTTATCTCAGCATCATCCAAAACATCAAAGCAATCCCTGACAGCAGCTAATATATCAGCTATACAGCCATCAGGCAGTACTGACGGAGTACCTCCACCAAAGAATATGGATGTTATCTTATCTTTTACCTGCCCATCTGCTGTATTTCTGATTTCATTAATAAGTGCCTTAGTGTAAGCATATTTTACAGCATCACCAGCCGGAGCAGACAGGAAATCACAATATATACATTTGTGTACACAAAAAGGGATATGTATATATATCCCTTTTTCATATGTTTTATTCATCATCTAACTTTAATACGCTCATAAACGCCTTCTGTGGAATCTCTACATTACCAATCTGGCGCATACGCTTCTTTCCTTCCTTCTGCTTCTCAAGAAGTTTCTTCTTTCTTGAGATATCACCACCGTAACATTTTGCAAGTACATCTTTTCTGAGTGCCTTGACAGTTTCTCTTGCAATTACCTTGCTTCCGATAGCTGCCTGAATAGGAATCTCAAACTGCTGTCTTGGAATCTCTTCCTTGAGCTTCTCACACATTTTACGGCCTCTCTCCTCAGCATTGCCGGCAAATACAATGAATGAAAGTGCATCAACTTCTTCTTTGTTAATAAGAATATCAAGCTTGACAAGCTTAGAACGCTCATACCCCTTCATCTCATAATCAAATGATGCATAACCTCTTGAGCGTGATTTAAGTGCATCAAAGAAATCATATATAATCTCATTAAGAGGAAGGTCATACTTAAGCAGTGCCCTTGTCTGCTCAATATATTCCATTCCATTATATATGCCTCGTCTTTCCTGACAAAGTTTCATAATAGGTCCGACGAATTCTGTTGTAACCATAATCTCAGCACTTACCATAGGCTCTTCCATATAATCAATCTCAGAAGGGTCCGGCATATTAGACGGATTAGTAAGGTCAATTACATCTCCGTTCGTCTTGTGAACCTTATATATAACGCCCGGTGCGGTTGTTACAAGGTCAAGATTATATTCTCTCTCAAGTCGTTCCTGTATAATCTCTAAGTGAAGAAGTCCTAAGAATCCACATCTGAAGCCAAATCCAAGTGCAATAGATGTCTCCGGCTCAAACTGCAGGGCTGCATCATTAAGCTGCAGCTTTTCAAGTGCATCTCGTAAATCCTGATACTTGGCGCCATCTGCCGGATATAATCCGCAGTAAACCATAGGATTAACCTTCTTGTAACCAGGAAGCGGATGCTCACATGGTCTGTCATTATCAGTAACTGTATCACCAACTCTTGTATCTCTTACATTCTTGATACTTGCTGTAATATAGCCAACCATTCCTGCTGTAAGCTCATCGCATGGAATAAAACGGCCTGCACCGAAATATCCAACCTCAACGACCTCTTCTACAGCCCCGGTTGCCATCATTCTTATCTTAGTACCCTTCTTGACAGTACCTTCTTTAATTCTTACAAATATGATAACACCCTTATATGCATCATATAACGAATCAAATATAAGCGCTGAAAGTGGTGCGGAAGCATCTCCTGATGGTGCCGGAATCTTAGTTACAATCTGTTCAAGAACCTCTTCAATATTAATTCCGTTCTTGGCTGATATAAGCGGTGCATCCTGTGCCTCTATTCCTATAACATCCTCAATCTCTTCAATAACTCTTTCAGGTTCTGCACTTGGAAGGTCAATCTTATTAATTACAGGAAATACATCAAGATCATGGTCTAATGCAAGATATACATTAGCAAGTGTCTGTGCTTCAATTCCCTGTGCCGCATCTACTACAAGTATAGCACCATCACAGGCTGCAAGTGCTCTTGATACCTCATAATTAAAGTCGACATGTCCAGGAGTATCAATAAGATTGAATATATATTCCTGTCCATCTGATGCCTTATATACAGTTCTTACTGTCTGTGCTTTAATTGTAATTCCTCTTTCTCTCTCAAGATCCATGTTATCAAGAATCTGCTCCTGCATCTCTCTTGATGTGAGAAGTCCGGTTTTTTCAATTATTCTGTCAGCCAGTGTTGACTTGCCATGATCAATATGTGCAATAATACAAAAATTTCTTATGTTCTTCTGATTAATTCCTGCCATTAATATAACCCCGCTTGTTTTAAATAATCTTTTATGCCATCTGCTATGGCTTGTGCTGTCTTAGTTTTATCAGTTGTTACTTTCTTTAAATCTGATACATTAGTTATAAAACCCATGTCTATTACTGTGCTTGTACATTTGCTATGAGCGTTAATATAATAATTATCCTTTGCATCTGCAACTGTACCGGTTTTCACTCCACGATTCTTAATTCCAGTACTTTTTTCCATGCTCTTAAGAATAATCCTTGAAAGCTCTGCTGCCTCAACAGGCTTTGTCGTGTGAATATAACTCTCCGCACCGGAAACTGATGTATCTGCATTATATGAATTCATTCTAAGTGACACACATATATATACTTTTGACGAATTACATATCTTTACACGTTCTTCGTCTGTAACATCCCTATCTGATGTTCTTGTCATGACAACCTCAATCCCATCAGATTCAAGCTTTGACTTAATATCAAGAGCCATTTCAAGATTTATATCCTTTTCCTTCCTGCCTGATGACGACACTCCAGTATCCTTTCCACCTTTTGATGGATCAAGACAGACTACAGCCTTTGAAGACGCCCCTTTAGATTCAACATTCTTATTATCATTAAGATATCCACTTGTTCTGGTTTCGCTCTCGGTTTCTTTGCCAATAACGTTTCCCTCACTTACAGTATCCTTAAAAAAATCATTATACACCATTAAAGTGATAACCAGCAAGCAGACAAGCGTAGCCAGTCCGAATAATTTATCTATTCTAAATGTTTTACGATGTTTCATTATAGTACCCCATTAATATTTCTTGTACTATTGTCCATAAGGAAGGGGTAAATGTCAACAACTTTTAACCATTTCTTTTCTTAACTGACGCATTATTTTCTTTTCAAGCCTCGAAATATATGATTGTGAAATTCCTAACATATCAGCAACCTCTTTCTGTGTCTTTTCTTCTCCATCCTCTGAACTCAAACCAAATCTCAAATCAACTATTATTCTTTCACGCTCCGGAAGCTGGTTTATAGCCTTTTTAAGCATTTTGCACTCAACCTCTGTTTCAATATCCCTATATATAATATCCTCATCCGTTCCAATAATGTCTGACAACAGAAGTTCATTACCATCCCAGTCAACATTAAGCGGTTCATCAATTGACACTTCTGCTTTTATCTTACTGTTTCTTCTAAGATACATAAGAATTTCGTTTTCTATACACCTTGATGCATATGTTGCAAGCTTGATATTTTTATCCTTATCATATGAATTAATTGCTTTGATAAGCCCTATTGTTCCAATTGATATCAAATCCTCTACACCAACCCCTGTATTGTCAAATTTCTTCGCAATATAAACAACGAGCCTTAAATTATGTTCTATCAGGGTGTGCTTTGCTTCAGCATCAGAAGCTGTCCCCAGTGCTTCTATTGCGTTCTGTTCCTCACTTGCCCCAAGTGGTGCCGGCAATATATCTGTCCCACCTATATAATGTACGTCACCCTGCTTTAATAAACAAAAATTCTTTATAGAAGGCATTACCTTAAACTGAAAATGATCCGCCATCGCAACCTTTACTACCATATTTCTATCCATCCTTTTATTTTCTTCAAACTTCCGATTCTTCTACATAATCATGTCCTTCCCCAAAAGGGCATGATAATCCCCATTCTTATTAATCTGCCTAAGAGACATACCTATAGCCGCATGCTCCCTTTTCACAACATTTTCTCCCTCGTATATATGTATATAATCTGCTGTTATGATTTCCATCATCCCACCTGAATTTCCCACACTGTTATATGGAATCAGATGATATCCAAGCTTTTGTAAGTTATCTATGTCACTGAGAATATCGTTGAAATACGTTCTTTCAACCACTGTAACAGGTCTTTTCCCAACATAATCAATAAGGCTGTTGCCTGTATCAATTATTGCGTCCATTTCAAATTCCCGTTCCGCTACGCCAATCACAATGTGTCTTTTCAAACCATCTGTTATCCTGATAGTTTTAAGTGTCTTAAGCACAATGACAACAACTATAACCGTCACAGTAAGAAAGATTACAAGCTCACTGTCAGACAGAATTACATTTCCAATAAAATACCCTGCAAATGTGTACTTTAACCAATGCATTATCCCACCTGCAAAAAGTGCAATAAGAATCATTCCTGCACCTGCTTTCAACAGATTCCTCATATAAAGCTTTAATTGTTTTGATGTTTTCTGCTTAAAGTCTTTAGTACCGGAAAGCATTATCATAGCCATGATTAATGTTACCGGAACATATGTAATAAACTTTTCAAGCAGTGCAAATCTTAGTGGAATACACACACATATGACAGCCCATACAGCTCCTAAAGTGGCAGAAATAATCATTCTGGATATTCTGGCAGAAAATTTAAATATCCAGTCTGTTATAAGCAGCACGCACAGGTTTGCCACAAGGTTTATTCCAAACAGAACATCTGCATATATAACCGTTTCGTACATCACCTCCTTGTTTTGAATCCGTTTCTTTGTTACAAGTGGAATTATATACGACATATCATGCAAAATTTGTCAAAACAACAGAGTGGGCACAAAAAAACACCGCCAGCAAACTGACGGTGTTAAATATACTTATATTAAATTATTACTTCTTATTCTTCTGTAAAAATGTTGGAATTGTGATTCCTCTGTCCTTAACCTGTGGTGTAACAGGTGATGGCTGCTTAAGTCCTGGAAGCGGAGCATCATTTGATGCCGAAGATGTTCTTGCTGCTGGCTGTGAATATGTATACTGTGGCTTAACATTAACAGTTGGTCTTGTTGCCTGTGCCATACCTGCAAATCCTGCCATAGCCTTATTAACATTACCGTCCTCAAGACCTGTTGCGATAACAGTAATTGTAGCCTGATCTGTAACGCTCTCATCATACATAGCACCAAAGATAATGTTAGCATTATCTCCTGCAAGTTCCTGAACATAGCTTGCAGCTTCATTAGCTTCGATAAGACTGATATCACCTGAGATATTGATGATAACATGAGATGCACCCTCAATAGTTGTCTCAAGAAGTGGGCTTGTAACAGCCTGCTTAACTGCTTCGATAGCCTTGTCATCGCCTGTAGCTGTACCGATACCGATATGTGCAACACCCTTGTCCACCATAACAGTCTTAACATCAGCAAAGTCAAGGTTAATAAGACCTGGTACATTGATAAGGTCTGTAATTCCCTGAACAGCCTGCTGTAACACTTCATCAGCCTTCTTTAATGCCTCTGGCATAGTTGTTCTTCTGTCTACTATCTCTAAAAGCTTGTCATTAGGAATAACAATAAGTGTATCTACGTTCTCCTTAAGCTTCTCAATTCCTGATTCAGCATTAGCCATTCTTGTTCTTGCTTCAAACTTGAAAGGCTTAGTAACAACACCTACTGTAAGAATTCCCATATCCTTAGAAATCTTAGCTACTACAGGAGCTGCACCTGTACCGGTTCCGCCACCCATACCACATGTAACGAATACCATATCAGCACCTTTAATTGCCTGTGTAAGTTCTTCAACATTCTCCTCTGCTGCCTTCTCACCAATCTCAGGCTGTGCGCCTGCTCCAAGTCCCTTAGTGAGCTTCTCACCTATCTGGATAGCAGTTGGAGCCTTACATAAAGTGAGTGCCTGACTATCAGTATTAATACCAATAAATTCAACTCCTCCGATATTCTCATCTATCATTCTGTTAACCGCGTTATTTCCCGCTCCACCTACACCAACAACTATAATCTTTGCTGATGACTCCTGGTCATTAGTCATTATCTCTAACAAGGTTGTTGCCTCCTTTAATATCTAAAAATTGCACTACATAATATATTATAATTTTTCGTCTAAAATATCAACCGTTTTTTTACTTTTCACGTTTAAAAATTATAGAACTTTCATCGCCATTATAATCATCAAGATACAGTGTTCCTTTAAGTGTTCCGAATCTGGATGATAACTGCTTTAATTCAAAAAGCCTGTCTGTAAAATCCTTGCCGCTTCCAAGGCTTACCTTAACATCGCCCATATAAAGCGTAATATTATAAGAGGCATCAAAATACACTTTGTCCACATCAATATCATACTTATCAAAGCTCTGTATAAGATCAAGAATTGTATTGTATATATCTGCATTTCCCACATCAAGCTTCGTATTGATTACTATTGAATCAAACTTAAGTCCGTCAATCTGCGGAACATTTTCATATAAATCCGTTGAGCTTTCTACTACAATTCCATCTTTATCAAAATACATATTACAGCCCATGTACCTGACATAACCTACTATTGCCTTTTCATATACTGTTACATAAAGCCTGTCCGGCCAGTCCGTCTCAACATCATATTTCTGGATAAATGGTATTTTGGTGTCTTTTTGTCCAAAAATCCTGAAATATAGCAGATTAACATAATCACCACCAAATATATATTTTTTAAGTTCTTCATCCGAATAATGAGTTGAACCCACAAATTCTATTGTATCAGCCTCAAACACCTTATATGTAACACCAAAAAGCATTCCGGCAACAGCTGCAATAACTGCAAATATAATAAGGGCTTTCTTTCTTTTTCTGCCCCGTCTTTTTTTCTGGTTTACACTGTTACTATTCCTACTACCCATTATCTTTCCAACTTAATCTGACTGCTTATATTAAATACAACCCCAAGTTCAAGCAGCAAAAATACTGCCGCCGTACCTCCATAACTTATGAATGGAAGTGATACTCCCGTATTAGGTATTGTATTAGTTACAACTGCTATATTAAGAATTACCTGTATGGCAATATGTGCAAATACTCCTGTTGCAAGCATTGAACCAAACAAATCAGGTGCATTCTGTGCTATATGGTTAATTCTCCATAACATTACAATAAACAGGGCAATCAGGCAGAATGCTCCAAAAAGTCCCAGCTCCTCACATATAACAGAGAATATCATATCATTCTGTGATTCCGGGATATATCCAAGCTTCTGAAGACTCTTGCCAAGACCTTTGCCAAAAAGACCTCCTGAGCCTATGGCATATAACGCCTGAACTGTCTGGTATCCCTTATCATCAATATATTTCTCAGGATTAAGCCATACAAGTATACGGTTTAATCTGAATTTTCCAGTCATATTTCCCGACACTGCCATCTTCTTTATCCATGAGTAAAATGCGCCAAAAGCCACCGCTGCCAGCCCCGTCAGTGCAACATATATTTTATATCCCGGATATGCCACAAATGTCATAACAACTGAGATAAGTGCTACAATAAGTGCGCTGCTCATATTAGAAGACAGCACATAAACAAGCAGTGCCGGTGCAAAACCGGATATTATACATATCACTATAACAGTCCTGAATTTCTTTATGTTCTGCCCTGCTTTCACTATAAGAAGTGCAGTCATGGCAATCGTTCCAATCTTTACAAGCTCCGCAGGCTGAAATTGTCCCAAACCCGGAATCTTTATCCATCTGGTAGCTCCATTTCTTGTAATTCCAAGAGGAGTCTTTAAAAGGAACATGCAAAGAAGTCCGCCTATATATATTACAACTGCAAGCTTCTTAAGATAATGATAATCTAAAATCTTAGTTTCAACTATCATTAAAGCAAAGCCTATTATAGTAAATATAAGCTGTTTTCTGAAATAAAATTCCGGATCACCCTCTTCAATCTGCGCTGTATATGAGCTTGTGCTGTAAATCATTGTAAGTCCAAAGCCAACTATGAATACAAGCACAAAAAGAAGAGTGTAATCAAAGTAAAATCCATATTGTTTTCTCTTTTTTCTGTTTCTGTTATTTCTTCTATTTCTATTATTCCCCGGCATAAAGCACCGCCTTTTTACAGATTATTGACAAGATCCTTGAATATTCTTCCTCTCTGTTCGTAGTTATCGAACATTCCCCAGCTTGCACATGCAGGAGATAAAAGAACCGCATCTCCACTCACCGCATTTTTAGCACATATATCTACTACCTGTTCCATTGAATCAGCATATTCGATATTATCAAAGCCATATTTCTTACATGTATCAGCAATCTTGGCACTTGTCTGTCCTATAAGCACAAGAAGCTTAACCTTATCCTTAAATGCCTTTACATAAAGGTCGAATTCTGAGCCTTTATCATAACCTCCGCCGATAAGAATTGTAGGTTTAACCATAGCTTCAATAGCCTTAACTGCTGCCTCTGGGTTAGTTCCCTTGGAATCATTATAGTAATCAACACCATTCTTAGTTGCAACATATTCAATTCTGTGTTCAACAGCCTTAAATTTCTTAACCTGTTCTATTATAATATCATCAGGAATTCCGGCAGCCTTAGTCATTGCAATTGCTGCACATACATTTTCATAGTTATGCTTTCCTAAAAGATTCATGTCATGAACATTCAACATGTCATAATCATTAGTTCCATCTGTATACTTAATCATCTCACCATCTACATATGCTCCGACTGATGGCTTTCTTTCACTTGAAAACCACACGACATCAGCCTTACACTCAGGTGCAAAGTCTGTAAGATACTTATCCTCAAGATTAAGCACACATGTATCTGCCTTAGTCTGGTTCTCACTTATTCTTTCCTTGGTCCATGCATAGCATTCCATTGTATGGTGTCTGTTAAGATGGTCAGGTGTAATATTAAGAATTGCAGATACAATCGGATGGAATTCATGTACTGTCTCTAACTGGAAGCTGCTTATCTCAGCAACTGTATATGAGTCCTCACTTGTCTTTAACACTTCACCTGTATATGAATTGCCTATATTACCAACGACAAATGTTTTCTCATTATATGCAGCAATTATCTGTCCAACAAGTGCTGTAGTTGTTGTCTTTCCGTTAGTTCCTGTAATTGCAATAACCTTACCCTTATCATAATTATATGCAAGCTCAATCTCGCCCCATACAGGGATACCGGCATTCTTAAATGTAAGCACTATCGGACTGTCAATAGGAACACCCGGACTTATTACAAGCAGATCAATCTTCGGAAGAAGTGACTCATCAAATGCTCCGATGATAATCTCTGCCTTGTTATCTCCTAACTTCTCCTGCACCTTCTGTCTATCAAGCTTTTCATTGCCATCATACAGTATGCAGTCAGCACCAACTTTATTCAAAAGGTCTACGGCTCCAATACCACTTATACCTGTTCCCACGACCATTACTGTCTTATTCTTTAAATCCATCGTCGTTTACTTCCTTTCATACAAAATGTATACAAAAATATATTACTATCAATCATCGTTTTTTTCAAGTTGAACTGACCTTTCTATACCAATATACGGCAATATATTTTCATACAGTGTCTTAACAACAGGAGCAGCAATTGTTCCACCATAATATACACCTGTTGGTTCATCAATTAAGCACATCGCTATAACCTGTGGATTATCAGCCGGAGCAAATCCTATGAATGATGAAATATATTTTCCTGAACCTCTTGGCAGCTTCTGTGATGTTGCCGTTTTTCCTCCTATCGAATAGCCGTCAATATATGCTTTCGTTCCTCCGCCTTCTGACACTACACCCTCAAGAATCTTTTTCATCGTTTCACTCGTTTGGGATGATATTGCCTCATCCTGTGTTGAATATGCAAATTCATTTACCACTGAACCATCTGATGAACCTGTGTATAAGCCAAAATGTGGTGTAACAAGTCTTCCACCATTTACAATCGCCGAAACAGCCCTTAACATCTGAACGGGTGTTATCTGGAAAGACTGTCCGAATGACATTGTGGCAAGCTCAACCGCACCTACATTTTCCTGCTTATGAATAATCGTTCCTGCCTCTCCTGACAGATCTATTCCTGTCTTTGCAAGAAGTCCAAGCTTACCCATGTACAGATACATATTATCAGTACCGACTCTTCTGCCCCATTCAACAAATGCCGGATTACACGAATTATACACTGTATGTGTAAAATCCTGTGTTCCATGTCCTGTTGTTTTGTGACATCTTATTCTTCTGTCAGAAACAACCGTTGCACCTGAACATGTGAAAGAATCATTTAAACCCACCACGCCTGTCTCAAGTGCTGCTGTTGCAGTAACCGTCTTAAATATTGAGCCCGGTTCATATGTATCATTTATGCAGAAATTCCGCCACATATTATTAAGAAGATCCATCTTATCCTTCTGCGCCTCTTCCTCATCAGGCTCATAATTAAGCTCATACGGAGAATTAAGATTGTATTCCGGAACATTTGCCATAGCAAGTATCTCGCCATTATCCGGACGCATTACAATTATGCTTACCTGTTTTGCCTCTTTCTTTACCATAGTCTCCCATGCAAGCTGGGTTGCATATTTCTGTATATTAACATCAAGCGTTGTATACAGATCCTGTCCGTCAACTGGCAGAATACGATCTTCCCGGCTGCCCTTTATCTCAATCCCCCCTGCATCTGACAGTGTAAGAATCTGACCGTTAGTACCTAACAGATATGTGTCATATTTAGCTTCCAGTCCAAGTATTCCCTGATTATCAGCACCAGTAAAGCCAAGCACTTTTGAAGCCAGTTCATTATACGGATATACCCGCTTATAATCCTCGTCAATCTTAACACCCGGCAGGTCATATTCCCTTATTGCATCTCCGATATCCTTTGCCACATTTGTCTTAATATATTCCATAGAGGATACTTTCTTTACTTTCTTAGTCACTTCCTCTACGTCCATATCAAGTTCACCTGCAAGCACTTTTATAACCTTATCTTCATCCTCTATCTGACTATGTATTACAGAAACTGTACATACCACTTCATTAGCTGCAAGAATTTCTCCATTTCTGTCAAGAATCCTTCCTCTCTTTGCCTTAATTCTTCTCTCCCGTTGATGCAGCTCATCAGCCTTCTGCATATAATACTCAGACTTTGCCGTCATAATAACGCCAAGCCTTACGCATTCAAGAATACAAACCATAAGGATTGCAACTATCATTAACACAAGCTTTTTTCTATGACTGGTACTGAGCCAGCCAAATGTGCCATTATCCTTCATTGACAAATAACCCCGCTTTAGTCTTCTACATTTTATGAGAAGCAAAGCAGGGTTATTCTACTTATTATTACATAATTTTAGTTACTGCCTGTTGTAGCCGGTTCCGAAACAGGGACATCTGAAACTCCTGATTCCTCCGGTGCATTTCCCGGATCAACATATGGCTCGTCTGTATCCTTATACACATTCATATAAGGCAGCAGCTCCGTCATAATGTCTTTTGCAAGTATAAGTGCATCTGATGTACTTCCCGATGTACCAGTCGTTCCATCCGGTTCATCAAGAACAATGTATATTGCAAATTTAGGATCATCTGCCGGAGCATGCCCTATAAATGAGATAACCCACTTAAGGTCAGCTCTTGGGATTTTCTGTGCAGTACCAGTCTTTCCCGCAATAGAATACCCCTCTATATACGCCTTATGTGCTGTTCCTAATTCTACTGTATTTTCCAGATATTTCCTAAGATACTTTGATGTTGAAGCAGTTACTGTCTGCCTTACAAGAACCGGTGAATTTTCTTTAACAACTTCCCCATTAGCTGATTCTATTCTCTTAACAATATGTGGCTGATAATACTTGCCATCATTAATAAGAGAACTGTACGCTGACAGCATCTGTACCATATTAACATTAACATTCTGTCCAAATGAATTAGTTGCAGCATCTATTGTAGTTATCTTATTCTCATCATACATAATACCTGTAGCTTCACCAGGAAGGTCTACACCAGTCTTTGCACCAAATCCAAACATTTTCTCATACTGTGCAAATCTGACATTGCCAAGTTTTATTGCAATATTAATCATGTAAGGATTACATGAATTTTCCAATGCCTGCGACAATGTAAGCACACCATGGCTTCCTATTGTTGAATATGAGTGGCACTTAATCATATCAGGACCAACATACTCATATCCCTTACATTCATAAGTATCTCCATCATGCACAACGCCTTCTTCAAGACCTGCTGCAATAGTAAATGGCTTATAAGTTGAACCCGGCTCATATGACTCTGATACACAATAATTAGTCCATAACTGATACAATGCATTGGTTACATCTGTATCTGACATTGATGCAAGCTGTTCCTCAGAATATACATTTGCAAGATTTCTGGGATTATTAAGGTCAAACTGTGGATAGCTTGCCATTCCAAGAATCTCACCATTCTTAGGATTCATAACAACAATAGCTGTATTCTTAGATGGTTTTTCCTGATTATATGCAACCATATATTTCTCTATTATGGACTGCACATTATAATCAATTGTTGTAATAATATTATTACCGTTAACTGCTGCCTTTGTCGTTTCTACTGCATTAAGATCTTCATCAACATAGCTGTATGAAACTCCGTCTGTTCCTGAAAGCTCATCGTCATACTGGCTTTCAAGACCAAGCTCACCACCATTGACATTGGATGCAAAACCTATAGCATCGCATGCAAGAGTACTGAACGGATATTTTCTCACATAGCTTTCCTCAAACCATACACCATATATATTGCTGTTCTTCTGTGCCTTAAGCTCATTAAATTCAGCTATCTCATCTGATGTCAGTTCCTTAAGCAGCTTCTGATACTGGCTTGAAGGATTATCGTTAATTATTTTTTTAATATTATCTTTATCAAGACCAAAACATTTTACTAATGCATCTATTGTATTATTAAGATATTTTCCGTCCTCTGATGTCACACTCTTTACATCAAGTATCAGATTATACACCTTCTCACTATATGCCAGAACTGTTCCGTCACTTGCAGTAATATTACCACGCATATAAGGAATTGTAGTTGATGTATATGTCTGATGATTAAGCACCGCCTGGGAATATTCCTCCCCATGTGTATAGTTAATCATAAATATCCTTACACCAAGTACAAGTAATAATACAAATACTATTATAAATGTAACATTAATTCTTCTGTGTGTCCTCTTAAGCATTGCGCGTTTCCTGCGCATTATTTTCTTTCTTCTTGCTTCACTGGTATTGTCCATAAATTTATCAATCCTTTATATCGCACTGCCACACATTTTAGTTATTTTGAGATATCCTTATACTGCTTTACATATTCACTTTCCTTTGAATCATAACCGATTACCTGGCTTCTGCTTGGATATACCATACCAAGTTCATTGACAGCTGTATCATATATTGCGTTATAATCAATGCCTGCATTAATCTCTGATTCATGGCTGTTATTCTCTGCCTTAAGTGAATTAAGCTGATTCTGAAGCTCAACTACAGCAGTACTGTTAGTCTTAATATCTGACTGGAGATTAAGATACTGGTAGCATATTGCAAATACTGCTGTTGCACAGATAGCAAGCACTGTAGTATACACAAGGTTAACCCTGTTATTTCTTCTTATCTCTCTTCTTCTTTGTCTTCTCTCCTGCTCCTGCTCCTCAATTCTTCTTTCATGCTCATAAGTATGTATTTCTGGAACAGACTGCAGCTTTCTTACTGCACTTCCATACTGATATTCAGTTGTCCTGTGATTTACAACATTTCTTCTCTTCTCCAAAACTTTCCCCTCCATAAATGTTTTATATTCTTTCAAACACCCTCAGTTTAGAGCTTTTAGACCGCTGATTCTCGTTCAGTTCTTCATCTCCGGGAACTATAGGTTTTCTTGTTATAACCTTTCCTTTTGATTTCTTTCCGCATACACATACTGGGAAATCCGGTGGACATGTACATGGATTCTCATTGTTTCTAAATCTTGCCTTAACTATTCTGTCCTCTAGTGAATGGAATGTTATGATACATAAACGTCCCTGTGGATTAAGCCTGTCTATCATCATATCAATTGAATTCTCTAAGACATCTAATTCCCTGTTAAGTTCAATTCTTATAGCCTGGTATGTTCTCTTGGATGGATGACCTCCTGTCGCCCTCACCTTTGCCGGAATAGAAGCCTTTATAATCTCATTTAGTTCAAATGTTGTTTCTATCGGCTTTTCTTTTCTTGCCGCAACTATATGTTTAGCAATATTCTTGGCAAATCTGTCCTCTCCATAATCCCTTATGATTCTGAAAAGCTCCATCTCACTATATGTATTAACAAGATCCTTTGCTGTCATCTCCTGTCTCTGATCCATTCTCATATCAAGAGCAGTATCTACATTATAAGTAAATCCTCTGCTTGCTGTATCTAACTGATACGATGAAACTCCTATGTCAAGAAGTATCCCATCTACTTTATCAATTCCAAGTTCATCAAGAACCTTGTCCATATTGCAATAATTATTTCTTACTATTGTTACCCGTTCTTCGAATTCTTTAAGTCTTTCTGTCGCTGCCGCAATTGCGTCCGCGTCCTGATCTATACCTATAAGTCTGCCACCACCTGTAAGTCTTTTCGCTATCTGATATGAATGTCCTGCACCGCCAAGTGTTCCATCTACATAAATTCCATCAGGTTTAATATTCAGATTGTCAATTGTTTCTTCCAAAAGAACTGATTTGTGTTTAAATTCCATAATAAACCTCATGTCTGCATATTATATAGAAAATCCAAGACTCTCCATATTCGCTGCTACTTCATCCATATCATCATCATAGGTACTGATACTCTGCAGCCAGCGGTCTTTGCTCCAGATTTCAATTCTGCTTGCAACGCCCACTAAAACTACATCTTTTTCCAAGCCTGCAAACTCGCGTAATACTGATGGAAGAAGTATTCTGCCCTGCTTATCCACTTCTACGCTTGCTGCACCTGCAAGAAAGAATCTTGTAAACTGTCTTGCATTCTTATTGGTAAGTGGTAATGTCTGTAACTTTTCTTCAAATTTCTGCCATTCATCATTCGGGTAAACAAACAGGCAGTTATCAAGACCTTTGGTAACCACGAATTCATCTCCCAGAACCTCACGGAATTTAGCCGGTACGATTAGTCTGCCTTTAGCATCTATTGTATGGTTGTATTCGCCCATCAACATAACTATCGCACCCCACTTTCTACCATTAAGCTCCACTTTCCACCACTTTAGTGTCAATTTTATACTTAAAGTGTTTAAAAAACAAGCCCTTTTTTTAGTTTATTTAATGTCAGAAGGCAGTTAATAACAGTCTTTTTCTCCATTTTATGTTTTGATTGCTTATATAGTGTTTTATCATCATTTTCAGCACAATATATAGATATATTCTTATACTTTTATATAAATTATTTTAATAGGTAAATTATATGTTGTTTTTAAAGAAAAATTTTTGTATAATATGATTTTGTACTGGATTCTTTTTTACATTTTAAGAACTCTGGAACGAATAATCATAAGAATAATTAATGAGGAGAATCTATTATGAAGCTTGGTATCGTGGGTCTGCCTAATGTCGGCAAAAGTACCCTTTTTAATTCACTTACTAAGGCAGGAGCAGAGTCAGCTAACTATCCTTTCTGTACAATTGACCCTAATGTCGGTGTTGTTGCAGTTCCGGATGACAGACTTGACAAGCTTGCCGCTTTATATAATTCAGCAAAGATAACACCTGCTGTTATTGAATTCGTAGATATTGCAGGTCTTGTTAAAGGTGCATCTAAGGGTGAAGGTCTTGGAAACCAGTTCCTTGCCAACATCCGTGAGGTTGATGCTATCGTTCATGTTGTAAGATGTTTTGAAGATTCTAACATCGTTCATGTTGATGGTTCTATTGACCCAATAAGAGATATTGAAACCATTAACCTTGAGCTTATATTCTCAGATATTGAAGTATTAGACAGAAGACTCGCTAAGCAGAAGCGTGCTTCTTATAACAATAAAGATATTGCTAAAGAATGTGACCTTCTCGAAAGACTTAAGGCTTTCCTTGAAGAAGGTAATTTAGCTAAGAATTTTGAATGTCAGGACGAAGATGAAGAAGCATTTTTAAAGGAATACAACCTTCTTACCGCTAAACCTGTAATCTTTGCAGCTAACGTATCAGAGGACGACCTTGCCAATGATGGTGCTGACAATGAATATGTTGCAAGAGTAAGAGAATACTCTAAGAAGGATAACTGTGAAGTATTCGTTATCTGCGCACAGATTGAACAGGAAATCTCAGAATTAGATGATGATGAGAAGAAGATGTTCCTTGAAGATCTTGGCATAAGTTCATCAGGTCTTGATAAACTTATTGCAGCAAGCTACCGTATTCTTGGTCTTATCAGTTACTTAACAGCAGGTGAGACAGAAACCAGAGCATGGACAATCACTAAGGGAACCAAAGCTCCGCAGGCTGCTGGAAAGATTCACAGCGATTTCGAAAGAGGCTTTATTAAAGCGGAAGTTGTTTACTATCAGGATTTACTTGACTGTGGTTCATATAATGGAGCCAAAGAGAAAGGTCTCGTAAGAATGGAAGGCAAAGAATATGTCGTTAAAGATGGGGATGTAATCCTTTTCAGATTCAATGTATAATATTAATGGGCGTGTGGTTTTACCACGCGCCCATTATTTCTTTAAACTTCTTAACATTATCAGCTACATCTCCAGAAAAGATTGCTGAACCTGCTACTATTACATTAGCACCTGCCTCAAGAACTGATGCAAGATTTCCGGCATTCACGCCACCATCAATCTCAATATCTGTATCAAGTCCTTTAGCATCTAATAAACTTCTTATTTCTTTTACTTTATCAAGTGATTCCGGTATAAACTTCTGTCCCCCGAATCCCGGATTAACGCTCATTACAAGAACCATATCTACCTTATCAAGATAAGGCTCAATTGCTGATACCGGTGTCGGAGGATTAAGTGTTATAGCTGCTTTTACACCACATTCCTTAATCTTTTCTAATGTAGCAACAACATCCTTACACGCTTCAACATGTACTGTAATTATATCAGCGCCTGCCTTAACAAAGTCTTCTATATATCTTATAGGCTCTTCAATCATAAGATGTACATCAAAAACCTTGTCAGTCGCACTTCTTGCTGACTTAATAACCGGCATTCCGAATGAAATACTCTTTACAAAAAGTCCATCCATAACATCTACATGAACATATTCAGCTCCTGCCTTATCAATTGTTTCAAGCTCTTCTCCTAATTTCTTGAAGTCTGCCGATAATATTGATGGTGACAAAATTTTTTTCAAATCACTCATAATTAACAACCTTTCTGTTTTCAAGTACATTTAGTACTTCTTCTTGTTCTTTATTTCTTCAAACATATCTGTATATGACTTATATCTGTCATAATTGATAATTCCGTCTTCAACTGCCTGTTTTACCGCACATCCCGGTTCGCTTACATGCATGCAGCCATTGAATCTGCACTTTCCTTCGAATGGTACAAACTCTTCAAAGTAAAATCTTAAATCTTCTTTCTCAACATCCGGAAGATTAAGTGATGTAAATCCCGGAGTATCACATATATATGTTTGCTTGCATACATTGTATATCTCGGAATGTCTTGTAGTATGCCTTCCTCGGCCTATCCTGCTTACTTCTCCTGTCTGGCTGACTTCTCCCTGCTCTTCCATGTCCGGTATAAGCAGATTGGTAAGTGTCGACTTTCCAACTCCTGATGGACCTGCAAGCACTGTAGTCTTTCCTTTCAGCACTTCCATTACCCTGTCAATGCCAATATTATTCTTTGCACTTATAAATATGCACTCACAGCCACAGCCTTCGTATTTCTTCTTTAATTCATTCTTATATTCATCATCCGCCAGTTCTTCTTTATTGAAACATACAACTGTCGGAACATCCTGATAATTCATCATAAGAATGAATTTATCAAGCAGATTAAAATTAGGTTCTGGCGTCTTTACTGCAAATATAACCATTGCCTGGTCGATATTAGCAGAAGCCGGTCTTATAAGTTCGTTCTTTCTTGGAAGGATGTCCACCACATTTCCCTTGAAATTATCTTTATCAATAACCTCAATCTCCACATTATCGCCAACTAACGGTTTAATGTGCCGGTTTCTGAATATTCCTTTTGCCTTACATTCATAAATACCGCTGGCTTCTACATGTATATAGTAGAAACCAGCGATACCTTTAATTATCTTTCCCTGCATATAAATAATTATACCTGATTAATTCTGTGGCTTCTGTTCTGCATTATTTGGCTGATTATTCGAATCAGAATTATTTCCATTTGCATTATTGTTTCCATTCGAATTATTATCCGAACTGCTACCCTGATTAGTATTGCTATTCTTATCAGCTTCAGTTGCCTTTGTTGTTGTCTCCTGCTTATTACCTAGCATAATTGTAACTGTTGTTCCCTCTGGAACTGAAGTTCCTTCAGAATAATTACAAAATATAACATTTCCTGATGTTCCACTTAATACTTCAACATTAAGACCGTTATTTTCAAGCCACTGCCTAGCCTGACTTTCTGTCATTCCTACAAGATTTGCCATTGTAACATTCTTAATTTGCTTTCCACGGCTTACTGTAATTGTAACTGTTGTTCCCTGTGCCACACTTCCTGATGGAGAAGCCTTAATTACTTTGCCCGCATCAACAGTGCTGCTGTAATCATAATCAACCAAAACCTTAAATCCTGCTGATTCCAGTTTTTCTCTTGCATCAGATTCTGATTCTCCTGTAACAGATGGAACTGTTGTATTAACAACTTCTTCCCCACCACTTATAGTAAGAATAATCTGTGTATTCTTTGCCACCTTGGCACCTGCCTTAGTTCCCTGTGAAATTACAGTATCCTTAGCCACTGTCTTAGAGCTCTGTACAACCTGCTTATATCCAAGTCCGACATCATTAAGTGCCTTAACAGCTTCATCCTTAGTCATACCCTCAACCTTAGGAACTGTAACAGTATCCTTGGCATTTGCTGTTGATACCGTCTCTTCTGTAGCTGATACAGTTTCTGTATTTTCATTCTTAGGTGACTTAGTGCTTCCAACAAGCTTAACAATAACAAATATTGTAACAATAAGTATAATAACAGCTATTCCTATTCCAATTATTTTCATAATTAAATCCAGCTTGTCATTATCCTCATCATCAATATCTACATCCTCATCGTCTTCCTGTAATTCATTATCTGAATCTTCATTTTCATCATCTTCCAGAAAAATATCATCATCTGATAATGCATCATCATTCTCACCAGCATTAACTTCTTCTGTATCAGATGAAGCTGTAGCTGCCACTCCTGCTGCTGCATAAGCCGGCGCCATCTTAACAAAATCTTCATCTGGCATTACAAGAGCTTTTTTAAGATCTGTTATAAGTTCTGTTGCTGTCTGATATCTTCTGTCAGGTTTCTTCTGTGTACATTTAATAACAATTCTGTCTATACTTAATGGTATATCCGCTGCAACCGTAGATGGTGCAGGTATCTCATCCTGAATATGCTGTACTGCTACTGCAACTGTAGAGTCACCATCAAACGGTACTGTACCTGTCAGCATCTCAAATATTGTTATACCGAGAGAGTATATATCACTTCTCGCATCAGAATATCCGCCTCTTGCCTGTTCAGGTGAAATATAATGAACCGAACCCATTGTTGATGACGAATTAATTGTACTTGATGAAGCAACCTTGGCAATTCCAAAGTCTGTTACCTTGACCTTGCCTTCCTTAGATATAATAATATTCTGTGGCTTAATATCCCTGTGTACAATATTATGCTTATGTGCTGCATCAAGTCCGTTAGCAACCTGAATTGCAATGCTTACAGCTTCTTTAAAAGGTATTTTGCCACGCTTTTCTATGTATTTCTTAAGAGTTATGCCCTCTACAAGCTCCATTACAATGTAATATACTCCGTTCTCATCACCGACATCATATACATTAACTACATTAGGATGTGTAAATCCTGCTACAGACTGTGCCTCTGCCCTGAACTTAGATACAAATGTCTTGTCTTCACTAAACTCAGACTTCATTACCTTAATAGCAACATATCTGTTGAGTTTATGGCACTTTGCTTTGTAAACATCTGACATTCCGCCTGTGCCAATCTGCTCGATTATCTCGTATCTGTCAGCTAAAAACATTCCTTTTCTTAACATAACCTATCCCTTTCACTTACAGTTCTACAATTATAACTGAAATATTATCCTTACCGCCATTCTCATTCGCTCTGTCAATAAGCATTCTCGCTGCATCTTCTATATCGGCATTGTTCCTTACAATGCTTAATATCTCTGCATCTTCAAGCATATTAGTAAGACCATCAGAACACATAAGAACCTTACTGTTTTCTTTAAGATCAATTGAAAACATCTCTGGTTCGACTTGTTCCTCTACTCCGATTGCCCTTGTTATGACATTCTTTCTGGCATGTGTTCTTGCCTCGCTTTTACTTAACTGTCCTGCAAGAACCATCTCTTCAACAAGTGAATGATCTCTTGTTATCTGAGTTATGTCATTGTCATCTATTACATATAATCTGCTGTCTCCTACATTAGCAACTCTTAATACATTATCAAATATGGTTGCGATAACAAGCGTTGTTCCCATACCATAGTAATCCTCTGATTCAGATGCCTTCTGTAAAAGCAGACCATTAACCATCTTAACCGAATCATTAATAATGGATATCGCATCTTTTCCCTGTGACTGTTCAATAAGAGTTTTAATAGTTTCAACTGTAAAACGTGAAGCTATATCACCAGCTTTATGACCGCCCATTCCATCTGCTACAATAAACAGATTAGGCAGGCATCCAACCCTGTCAACAGATGTATATATATAATCCTGATTAACGGCACGCATCTTGCCTATATCAGTAATCGCCGTTGCTTTCATCAACATCCTCCATATACTTATTCCTTAACTGTCCACAGGCACCATCAATATCTCTGCCCATTTCCCTTCTAATTGTAACATTTATTCCGTTCTTTTCAAGTTTATTTTTAAATGCGTACACTTCATCCTTACCAGTCTGCTTATAATCACGCTCCTTGATAGGATTAACAGGTATAAGATTAATATGGCAGTTCATGCCCTTAACAAGTTCAATCAGCTGCTTTGCACATTCCATTGAATCATTGACACCTTTAACAAGACTGTATTCAAATGATATTCTTCTGCCTGTACATTCTATGTAATACCTGCATACATCCATTATCTCCTCAATTGAATACTTATTAGCTATAGGCATCATTGTTTTTCTTAGTTCATCATTAGGAGCATGAAGTGAAATAGCAAGTGTAATCTGTAACTTAAGGTCAGCAAGTTCCTTTAACTTAGGTACTATTCCACATGATGATACAGTAATATTTCGCTGGCTTATATTAAGCCCCCTCTCATCATTGAGAAGTTCTATAAACTTAATAAGATTATCATAGTTATCCATTGGCTCTCCAGAACCCATAACTACAACATTGCTTACTCGCTCCCCTGTAATCTTCTGTATTCTGTATATCTGGTCAAGCATTTCAGATGGTCTTAAATCCCTGACTTTGCCGTTAAGTGTAGATGCACAGAAACGGCATCCCATACGGCATCCAACCTGTGAAGATATACATACTGAATTACCATGATGATATTTCATGAGTACACTTTCAACATAATTACCATCCGATAATCTGAACAGATATTTTTCTGTTCCGTCAAGCTTTGAATGCTGTACCCTGACAGGCTCTAAGCATACATATTCTGATGTTTCCTTTAACTTCTGTCTTAATGCATTGGAAAGGTTGGTACATTCATCAAAGCTGTCTGCCAGCTTTTCATGCATCCACTGATATAGCTGCGAAGCCCTGAACTTCTTCTCACCAAGTCCAGCCATATATGTTACAAGTTCGTCATAATTAAGTGACTTAATATCTGTCATGTCTATTCTCTCCTAAGTTTTGCAACAAAAAAACCATCTGTTCCGCCATTCTTTCCCGGCAGAATCTGTCTGTATTCTATCTTCTTAAAGCCATATTCTTTACATAACCAGTCAGCATTGGCTTCATTCTCTTCTGAATTAATTGTACATGTACTGTACATCATTATACCACCCTGCTTAACATATGCCTGTACTACAGAAAGTATGCTCTGCTGAAGCTCTTTTAATGAAATCAGCTTGTCCTCTGTTATATTATATCTGATATCAGGCTTTCTTCCCATAACGCCGAGTCCTGAGCATGGAAGGTCTGCTATAACAACATCTGCCTTCTCTCTCATAGATTCATCCATTACGAGTGCATCTTTTACCTGAACTTCTATATTATTAAGTCCTAGCCTTGATATATTTTCTTCAATAAGTCCTGCCTTATAATCTGATACATCCCTTGAATATACTTTACCATCAGTGCCAACACTTATTGCAGCATTAACACTCTTGCCTCCTGGTGCTGCACACACATCAATTACTGTGTCCCCAGCCTTAAATCCAGTCATATATCCTGCTGTCATGGAGCTTATATCCTGTATCTGGTACAGACCATCCCTGAAACTCTTAAGACCGGCTATATAATCATAGTCCTTAATCTCTAAAGCATATGGTATACCTTCAACATCTGCCACAGATACATTTTCCTGTGAAAGAATCCTCTTTATCTCTTCAACCGGTGCCTTTGCTGTATTACATCTTACATAAGTCTTTTTTTCCTGCTTAAAGCCTGCAAGAATTTTCTCAGTCTTATCAATACCTAGCTGACTATGCCACATTTTAACTATCCATAATGGCATTGAGTATTTTACAGAAAGGTACTGTTCAATATCCTTATTACTGTCAGGATATGTAATATTGTCTTTATTTCTTGCAATGTTTCTTAAGACTCCGTTCACAAAGCCCTTAAGTCCTGTGAATCCACGTTTTGCAGCCAGCTTTACAGCCTCATTGCACACTGCTGAATCCGGAATATTATCCATATATATTATCTGGTATACAGACATTTCACATATATTTCTTATAAGTGGTTTCATCTTTCTTACAGGAGTCTTTGAAAACTGGTCTATTATATAGTCAAGTTCAATTCTGTTCTCAATCGTTCCTAGTGATAATCTGCTTATAAATGCTCTCTTATTCTTATCAAGATACTGGTACTTTGTCAGTGCATTATTAATGAGAAGGTGTGAAAATTCACCCTTCTCATTGATTTCCATAAGTATATCCAGTACAACTGCCCTTAAATTCACCGAATCAGTCACGGCGTCTTCCTCCAAATAAATAAATCAGTCTTAAAAGCTGTAAAATTGCTGTGGCTGCTGCCGCAACATATGTCATGGCCGCTGCTGAAAGCACTTTTCTTGCCTGTCTGTTCTCATCTCCATATAGGAATCCTTCTGATTCAAGAAGCTGTAATGCTCTTGCCGAAGCATTAAACTCAACCGGTAATGTTACAAGCTGGAAAAGTACTGCCAGACTGAACATAAGAATACCAATATCTATAAGTATATTAGTTGAGCCAAATATAAGTCCAAGCACAATAAGTATCCATGATACCTGTGAACCAACGCTGGCTAACGGAAACAACGCTGTCCTGAAACTTAATGGACCATATCCATAAGCATGCTGTATGGCATGTCCTGTTTCATGGGCTGCTACTCCGATAGCCGCAACAGATGTTGAATTATATACAGAATCTGACAGGTTAAGTGTCTTATTTCTTGGGTTATAATTATCTGTCAGGCTTCCTGATACTCTCTGAATAGATACATCATATATTCCCTGGCTTCTTAAAAGCTGCTCTGCAACCATTGCGCCTGTCATTCCTTTTGAAGATGACACCTTGGAATACCTGTTAAATGTGCTTTTTACCTTTACCTGTGCTATCAGTGCAATAACGCATGATATTATTATCAGAATGTACATTGGATCATAGTAATATCCATATCCATAATAACCATATAAAGCTACCATAATACCTCTTTTCTGAACCATTTAAGGTTCTGCTTATTCTCCTAACATTACACCTGCTTCTAACTGGCTGCCTCTTAAGAACGAACCGCTGTCCATTCTCTTCTTGCCTTCTAACTGAACCTCATTAACAACTAAGTACCCTTGTCCACAGGCTATTGTAAATGTGTTCTTTCCTACAGTGACAACCTGTCCCGGATTAACTTCGTCTGTCTGTACTTCACTGATATTATCTGCAACATCCGCATCCCATATCTTTAACATCTTACCATCTATATAAGTAAATGCGCTAGGCCATGGATTAAGTCCTCTTATAAGTCTCTCAAGTTCAGCTGCACTCTTATTGAAATCCATCTTACCGAATGACTTATGAAGCATCTTAACATAAGTGCTTTCTGAATCATCCTGCTTAACAGGAGTAATAGTTCCTGCTTCAAGTCCTTCAAGTGTCTTTACCAAAAGCTGCGCACCGACATCACTTAATCTGTCAAAAAGGCTTCCACCCGTCTCTTTAGCATCAAGCTTCACCTTCTCAACCATCAGGATATCTCCGGTATCAAGACCTTCATCCATCTTCATTGTTGTAACACCTGAATACTCACAGCCATCAATAACTGCCCACTGGATTGGTGATGCACCTCTGTACTTAGGAAGAAGTGAGGCATGAACATTGATACAGCCAAATTTTGGCATATTAATAATACTTGCCGGCAATATCTGTCCAAATGCAACAACAACGATTACATCTGCATTATATGTTCTTAATTCTTCTACAAATGCTTCATCTCTTGCTCTCTCCGGCTGCAAAACTGTGATTCCGTGTGCCACAGCTTCCTCCTTAACCGGTGAGAAAACAAGTGACTTACTTCTTCCCTTTGGCTTATCAGGCTGTGTAACAACTGCTGCCACATCATGTCCTGCTTCGATTATTGCTTTAAGTGTCCCTACAGCAAAATCGGGTGTACCCATAAATACTACTCGCATTCTGTTCCCCTTTTCATTAATTATTCTTCAACATCATCTGTAGATAGAAGTTCTCCTTCTACCTTATCAACATACATTATACCATCAAGATGATCAATCTCATGAAGAAGGCATCTTGCAAGAAGCTCCTCTCCTTCTACTATAATCTCTTCCATATTCTCATTAAGAGCCTTAACCTTGGCATAATTAGGTCTTGTAACCTCACCTGTCTTTCCAGGTACACTTAGGCATCCTTCAAGTCCTGTCTGACTTCCGCTTGTCTCTAATACAACAGGATTGATAAGAACAATAGGATCATCTCCACAGTCAATAACAACAAGTCTCTTTCTGATTCCAACCTGAGGTGCTGCAAGACCTACACCGTTAGCCTCATACATTGTATCAAACATATCATCAATAAGCTCTTCAATTCTTGGTGTCATCTCTGTAATCTCTTTTGCCTTGGCTCTTAGTATATCATCTCCAAGTGTTCTAATATTTCTTATTGCCATATATTCCTCCTCGCAATCATCCATTAATATCGTATTGTACATTAATATTCTTAAAAGCCTGATTTCCAACAATATTAACATCAAGCTTTTCATGTATACTGTTAAGAACTTCCCTGTCTTTATGTTTTACATAGATTATCTTACTATACACATCTTTAATCCTATATATAGGTGCATCTGCCGGACCTATACACATAAGTCCTTTATACTTACAGTTGTTATCCACAAATGCTTTAACCCACGCTGCACTCTTTGTCAATAACATCTCATCTGGTGAAGATAACATAATCTTCATAAGATTATCCGCCGGCGGATATCCACACAGCTTTCTGTAAGCAATTTCCTGCTCATAGAAAGCATTATAATCCTGATTAGCCGCACTAACAATACTAAAATGCTCCGGCGTATAAGTCTGTATAACTACATTGCCGCTTTTTTCTGCTCTTCCTGCCCTTCCAGCCGCCTGTGTAAGAAGCTGGAAAGTTCTCTCAGAAGCCCTGTAATCACTGGAATAAAGTGACATGTCTGCCGCAAGCACTCCCATAAGCGTTACATTTGGAAAATCATGTCCTTTAACAATCATCTGAGTTCCAATAAGAATATCCGCATTACCATTGGCGAATTCCGACAGAATCTTTTCATGTCCATCCTTGCCTCTTGTAGTGTCCATATCCATTCTTAGCACTCTCGCCTGTGGAAATGTTTTCTTAACCTGTGCTTCAACACCTTCTGTTCCTGCCCTGAAGCCCGAAACATATCTTGAACCGCATGAAGGACATACAGTTATCTTAGGTGTTGTATATCCGCAGTAATGACACATCAGCCTTCCATCAGCATGCTCCGTAAGTGAAACATCACAGTGCGGGCATTTCATAACCTTTCCGCATGAACGGCATGATATAAAGCCAGCCACGCCTCTCTTATTAAGGAAAAGCATTATCTGCTCATGCTTTGCAAGTCTGTCACTCATCAGTTCTCTTAACCTGTTGCTGAATATCGTCCTGTTTCCAAGCCTTAATTCTTCTCTCAGATCAACAATGTCAACTGCTGGAAGCCCTCCGCTTCCCGCCCGGCTGTCAAGTGTAATAAGCTGTATATGTCCATTCATTGCCGCATAGTAGCTTTCCATTGAAGGAGTCGCAGAACCAAGTATCACTGAAGCACCTGCTTCCTTTGCAATATGGCATGCAACCTCTCTTGCATGATATCTTGGAACAGTCTCTGACTTATAAGCTCCTTCATGCTCTTCATCTATTACTATAAGGCCTATATTTGAAAATGGTGTGAACAACGCCGAACGCGGTCCAATCATTACACTTATATCACCTCTCTGTGCCCGCAGAAACTGGTCATACCGCTCTCCCTTTGACATACGGGAATTCATAATAGATACCTTATCCCCGAATCTGTGGTAAAACCTCTGCACAGTCTGAAATGTAAGTGCAATCTCCGGTATAAGCACAATTGCCTGTCTTCCATGATTAAGGACATGCTCAATTGTCTCAAGATACACCTCAGTCTTTCCGCTCCCTGTAACACCATGAAGCAGATATGTCTTATAATCACCATTATCATAGTCAGCTATTATTGTATCCACAGCTTTTTTTTGCTGCTTGTTAAGTTCGATATGCTTTCTTTCTCCCAAAACATTTCTTACAGGATTCCTATACATATCTTCTGACCTGACTTCGGCAATCCCCATATCTTCAAACGCCTTGACCGTCTGTGCCGTGATATTAAGCTTGGATTTAATAATACTTTCATCTATTACAGGTTCCTTAATCAGTGCCTCTAACAATCTGTATCTTGCTTTTGCATTTTTCTTTGCAAATGTATCAAGATACTTCTGCGCCTGTGCTACGTCAATAATAAGATTAACCGAGTGTTTTTCCTTCTGTTTAACCTTATCCTTTACAGGAATAACCGTCTTAATTGCCTGATTCATGGTACAACCATAATTGTGCTTCAGCCACGCCGCAAGCTTTAACATTCTGCTTACTGCAGTGACCTTTCCCTCAGTAATTCCTGTAATATATTTTATCTTTTCAACAGGATATGCCGCCTTGTCTCCCAAGCCTACAACATACCCTGTTATCTGCCTGTTTCCTGCTCCAAATGGAATATCAACTGACATTCCCAGTTCAATTACATCCACCAATTCATCCGGAACTGCATACTGGAATGTCTTATCAAGCTGTTCATGTGAAATGTCTATTATTACATCTGCGTACATTAATTACCCTTCAATTCTTCAAGCACTTCTTTGATAAGCACCCTCTCATCCATAGGATACTTCACACCCTTAATCTCCTGATAATCCTCATGACCTTTACCCGCAAGAACAATAATATCACCTGGTTCGCCATGTTCTATCGCATACTTAATAGCTTCTTTTCTGTCTGTAATATCAACATGCTTTCCAGTAGTCTTAGCAATTCCAGTCTTAATATCTTCTATAATTGCCTCCGGCTCTTCAAATCTTGGATTATCTGATGTGATAATAGTAAGGTCAGCAAGTTTTCCTGAAACCTCGCCCATCTCATATCTTCTTTCCTTGGAGCGGTTACCACCACATCCAAACAGGCATACAAGTCTGTGAGGGTGATATTCCTTAAGAGTTGTAAGTATACTCTCTAAAGCCATTGCATTATGAGCATAATCTATCATTAATGTAAAATCATCTGAAACCTTTACAAGCTCAATTCTTCCCTTAACCTTAACATGCTTAAGAGTTTCCTTAAGTGCCTCTTCGTCAACATCGAAATGCCTTGTAATTGCTATTGCACATAATGAATTGTATACAGAAAACTTACCCGGAAGATTAAGTTCAACCTTCATATTAACAAGTCCTGTACAATCATATGTAAGACCAATTTTACCCGGTTCATGTAAAAGTTCAATATTTTCAGCCTTAATATCAGCATTATCTCCGATACCATAGCTTTCAACCTTACATATTGCTCCCCTAAGGATATCTTTGGTATGCTTATCATCAGCATTAACGATACCAACCTTGCACTGCTTGAATAACTTTGCCTTACAGTTAAGGTAATCCTCAAATGACTCATGCTCATTAGGTCCGATATGGTCGGGCTCAAGATTAGTAAACACTCCTATATCGAACATAATACCTGCTGTTCTGTCAAGCTTAAGTCCCTGCGAAGACACCTCCATAACAACTGCCTTACAGCCAGCGTCTACCATCTTTGCAAATGACTGGTGAATCTCTATTGATTCAGGTGTTGTATTATGTGCCGGAATCGCTTCATCCCCGATAATAGTCTCAATTGTTCCAATAAGTCCAGTCTTAATGCCGCATGCCTCAAGCACATTTTTAACCATATAAGTGGTTGTTGTTTTTCCCTTAGTTCCTGTTATTCCTATTGTAAACAGCTTCTTATCAGGATTGCCATATATTGCTGCCGACATAAGTGCAAGCGCAAGCCTTGTGTTATCCGTGCTAACAACTGCTGCCTTGCAATCCTTAGCTTCGTACTCGCCATCAAGAACAACAATTACAGATGCCTTATCCTTAATCTGGTCAATATATTTATGTCCATCACTCACAGCACCCTTAATGCATACAAATGCATAACCATCCTGCATTTTTCTTGAATCAGATGTAATTCCTGTCACTTGCGACTCAGTACTGCCGCATACAACACTGTACCTGAAATCTGCAGTTTCATTTTCTGAACATATTTTTAATATCTCTGAAAGCTTCATACATTAGTCTCCTTATTTTATAGTATATATTACTTACATTACTGCTGCTTTAGAAGTGTTTCAAACTCTTCCATTGTCATCTCAACCTTTCTTGGTTTAGTTCCAAGCTCCGGTCCTACTACCTTTGCACCGGCAAGCTGGTCCATAATTCGTCCTGCCCTGTTAAAGCCAATCTTAAAATGTCTCTGCAGACTTCCTATTGAGCCTTTTTCATTCTCAATAACGAATCTTCCTGCATCAGCAAAAAGTGAATCTCTCTCATCATCGCCTTTACTGCTTCCAGGCATGCTCTCCTGACTTACAGTAGCCTGTGCAATACTCTCATCATAAGATACTTCCTCTGCATTCTCCTTAAGGAAAGATACAACATTTTCAACCTCTTCATCAGATACGAATGCGCCCTGAACACGCAGCGGCTTTGGAAGATTAGATGGGAAGTAGAGCATATCTCCCTTTCCAAGCAGCTTCTCAGCACCATTCATATCAATGATAACTCTTGAATCAATTCCCGAAGATACTGCAAATGCTATCTTAGACGGAATATTTGCCTTGATAAGTCCTGTTACTACATTAACAGAAGGTCTCTGCGTTGCTATAACCATATGTATTCCGGCCGCTCTAGCAAGCTGAGCCAGACGGCATATTGCATCTTCGACCTCACCCGGTGCAACCATCATAAGGTCAGCAAGCTCATCTATGATAATGACAATCTGTGGAAGCTTCTCCATTGGAGGGTCTATGCCATCCTTATTCTTCTTGACAACAACATCATTATATCCCTTTATATTACGAACCTGCATTGCCGCGAACTTCTTATATCTGTCTGTCATCTCATTAACAGCCCAGTTAAGCGCCCCCGCAGCCTTCTTAGGATCAGTTACAACCGGTAATAACAGATGTGGTATTCCATTATATACACTTAGCTCAACAACCTTAGGGTCAACCATTATAAGTCTTACATCCTCCGGCTTTGCCTTATAAAGAATACTCATAATTATTGTGTTGATACATACCGATTTACCTGAACCAGTCGCACCTGCAATAAGCATATGAGGCATCTTAGCAATATCAGCAATAATAGTCTTTCCTGCAATATCCTTACCAACACCGAATGATATTGCTGACTGGCTTTCCTTGAATTCCTTAGACTCAACCAGTTCCCTGAAATATACACTTCCGGCTTCTTTATTAGGGACTTCAATACCTATAGCTGCCTTGCCCGGAATTGGTGCTTCAATTCTTATGTCGGCGGCTGCCAGATTAAGCTTGATATCATCTGATAAAGAAACAATCTTGCTTACCTTGACACCCTGTTCCGGCTGTAACTCATATCTTGTAACTGTAGGTCCGCAGCTTATATCAGTTATAGTAACTTTAACACCGAAAGTAAGCAGTGTCTCCTGTAACCTCTGTGCAGTTACTCTGTATTCAGACTTTCCACCAGACGCTGCACCTGGATTTCTCTTTAATAAGCTTACCGGTGGGAACTTGTATGCTTTCTTAGGTTTATTCACAGGCTTGACCTGTACTTCAGTCTTCTGCTCATCACTTAACTGTTCACTGCCCTGCTGCCTATTATTCTGGTTCACACTATTTTCTCTGTATTCTTCATTAGTCACATCATTTTCATATATATTATCATTATCTGATACATAATCATTATCATATGATGCAGTATTATCCTCTGGCATGTTTCCGGCCACTTCATCATCAACCATATAATCATCTGGCTGTATCTGCTGCATATGAGACTCATAGTCAGCATACACTGGCTCATCAGCCACATTTCCTGCTACACCTGCATTACTATCGAAATCATAAGCAAGCTCAAATGCATCTTCATCAGGCTCATAGATATCCTGTGTATACTGGTCATTACGTTCAGTATCAACATGAATTTCATGTATATCAATATCCTGTGCCAGTTCTTCATCCGTTCCTGTTATAAGAGTATCAGATGTTACTCCACGGACAACATTATTCATACGTGCATTGGCAAGATATTCTTCTCTTGCTTTCTTTTCCGCAAGCTGCTTTTCTTTCTTTTCAATCTTCTTAAGCCTTGCCTTAGCACGCTCTTCTTCCCTTAACCTGCGGTATTCATCATCAGACATGTCATTCTGTCTGCCTGCTGAATGTTCTTTGTATGCTGAATAATCCTCTCTTGCTTCCTGCATAATGCGCTGGCTGCCGTTTCCAACCTTCTTAAGCCCGGATATAAAAGACCTCTCCGTAATTATAACCAGACATATTATTGCAAGTATCATAAGTATTACGAATGTTCCAATTGAACCTATAGGGCTAAGTACCTTGCATAGCAATCCGCCAAAAAATCCGCCCCCGGCTTTATAATCAGCACAATATGTAAATATACTTCCTAATCCATTATCTGCAATATCCGGTTTATTATATAAACACTGAATCATTGCACATAATACAACAAACAATCCATATCCTGCTGCTGTCTTAATTCTCGCGACACGAAGCAGTTCTCTGTTTACCATAAGAAAGATTATGCTTACTGCAAGAATTACAGGAAATATGTATTCCATAACTCCAAATAAGCCAAACATAAGCCATTTAATTCCTCTTCCCAATGTTCCTGCAATATTAAAATTACTTAATACCATTATTATTGCACAGGCAATTGAAAAAAGAATAATACAATCATTCTTCAACTGGTCAGCCTGTGTCTGGACATTTTTCTTAGTCTGTTTCTTTCTCCCCTGAGCAGTCGTCTTTTTCCCTTGAGTATTAGTTTTTCTGCTTTGACTGGTATTCTTTCTACCATTATTGCTGGCTGTTTTTGCCATAAACCTTCACTCCTTCATATATTCATCACGCATCATGATATTATACCATTTATCTAATCTCAAGGCAAATAAATGTGCATTCTCCAAAACACAGAAAAAGCGGAATACACACATAACTGTGCATATCCCGCCTGTCATACATATGTATTTAATTACTCATCAAATATACTTACAATTTCGCCTTCCATAATCTTGTTCATATTCTTTACTGCACAGAAATTACCACACATAGAACATGTATCTTCCTTCTCAGGCTTAGATGAAGCTCTGTAAGCTCTTGCCTTCTCAGGGTCAATCGCAACGTCAAACATTGCTTCCCAGTCAAGAACCTTTCTCGCCTTGTCCATCTTATAATCCCAGTCCATTGCACCCGGTACGCCCTTTGCAATATCAGCCGCATGTGCTGCAATCTTAGAAGCAATAATTCCTTCCTTAACATCATTAAGATCTGGTAATCTTAAATGTTCTGCAGGTGTTACATAGCACAGGAATGAAGCTCCGTAAGTAGCTGCGATAGCTCCACCAATTGCTGCTGTAATGTGATCATATCCTGGAGCTATATCAGTAACAAGAGGTCCTAATACATAGAAAGGTGCTCCCTTGCATATTGTCTGCTGAATCTCCATATTAGCCTTAATCTGGTTAAGAGGCATATGTCCTGGTCCTTCAACCATAACCTGGACATCCTTCTCCCATGCTCTTCTTGTAAGCTCGCCAAGTGTAACAAGTTCTTCAATCTGTGAGATATCTGATGCATCCATAATACATCCCGGTCTGCACGCATCTCCAAGACTCATTGTAACATCATATTCTCGGCATATCTCAAGCACTCTGTCATAATATTCAAAGAACGGATTCTCATTTCCTGTCATCTCCATCCATGCATATATGATAGAACCGCCTCTTGATACAATATTCATAAGTCTCTTATCTGCTCTGAACTTCTTAGCTGTAGCCTTGTTGATACCACAGTGTATAGTCATGAAATCAACGCCGTCTTTAGCATGCATTTCTACAACATCAAGCCACTCCTGTGCAGTGATATCCTTAAGTGCCTTATGATAATATACAACTGCATCATATATAGGAACTGTTCCAATTGTTGCCGGACATTCTGATGTCAGCTTTCTTCTGAACTTCTGTGTATCTCCGAAAGAAGAAAGATCCATGATAGCTTCCGCACCCATCTTTACAGCGTTATTAACCTTGTCAAGCTCCATATCAAGATCCACACAGTCTCTTGAAGTTCCAAGATTAACATTAATCTTAGTTCTTAACTTATTTCCGATACCATTAGGGTCAAGACATTTATGATTCTTATTGGCAGGAATGATAACCTGTCCCTTAGCTATAAGCTGTCTTAAACTCTCGACATCTATATTTTCTTTCTTTGCAACAATTTCCATTTCTTTAGTAACAATGCCTTTTCTTGCAGCATCCATCTGTGTTGCGTATTCCATATGTATTCCTCCATTCTGGGTAATTAACAGGAAAAATCATAAGCCTTGTGGAAATTCGATATTGAAACAATCAAATGAAGAGCTAAAAAGCCCTTTTAAGAATCCCTACGGTGGCATTATCCACATCAGGTTATGGGTCGGAACTTAATCCCTCTCAGCAGCCACTGCTTACACAGCCCTTATGCTCCCCTGCAAATATAATATGTGATAAGTATAACAAATGTGTTGTATTTGTCAATCATTCTTATTCTCATATTGACTCTGTTCGCAGCTCATACGCACAGACAGCCGCACATAAGTGCGGCTGTCCATTGCTGTTTATTAATCTTCATCATCAGAAGCTGCTTCTGCAAAGCCCTGACGCTTTCTTGCCATCTCATCACTTGCAAGATACTCATCGTATGTTGTTATCTTATCAATAAGCTGTCCGCTTGGAACAATTTCCATAATACGGTTAGCAGTTGTCTGGATGAACTGGTGATCGTGTGATGTAAATAATGTAACACCAGGGAACTTAATAAGTCCATTATTAAGAGCTGTGATTGACTCCATATCAAGGTGGTTAGTAGGATCATCAAATACTAATACATTAGCTCCACATATCATCATCTTAGAGATAAGACATCTTACCTTCTCTCCTCCTGATAACACCTTAACCTTCTTAACACCGTCATCTCCGGCAAAAAGCATTCTTCCGAGGAATCCTCTTACATAAGTAGGATCCGGATCTGGTGAATACTGTGTAAGCCATTCAACGATAGTATCTTCTCTGTTAAACTCTGCAGCACTGTCCTTAGGGAAATAAGCCTGTGAAGTTGTAACACCCCATTTGTAGCTTCCCTCATCAGGTTCCATGTTGCCTGTAATAATATTGAAAAGAGTAGTTGTTGCAAGCTCATTAGAACCAACAAATGCTATCTTATCATCATGGTTTACGATAAATGATACATTATCAAGTACCTTAACACCATCAATAGTCTTAGAAATTCCTTCTACTGTAAGTACTTCATTACCAATCTCTCTTGCTGGTCTGAAATCAATATATGGATACTTTCTGCTTGATGGCTTAATCTCGTCTAATTCAATCTTCTCAAGAGCTCTCTTTCTTGAAGTAGCCTGCTTAGACTTAGAAGCATTGGCAGAGAATCTCTGGATAAAGTCCTGTAATTCCTTAATCTTTTCTTCCTTCTTCTTATTAGCTTCCTTCATCTGCTTGATAATGAGCTGACTTGACTCATACCAGAAATCATAATTACCTGCATAGAGCTGAATCTTCGCATAATCAATATCTGCAATCTGTGTACATACTTTATTAAGGAAATATCTGTCATGCGATACAACAATAACAGTATTCTCAAAATTAATAAGGAATTCTTCTAACCATGCAATCGCATCAAGATCAAGGTGGTTAGTAGGCTCATCTAAAAGCAGAATATCAGGATTACCAAATAAAGCCTTTGCAAGAAGAACTTTCACCTTCTCACTACCGTTAAGCTCAGCCATTGTCTTATAATGAAGATCTGTTCCAATTCCAAGTCCGTTAAGAAGCTGTGCAGCATCTGATTCAGCCTCCCAGCCATTCATATCTGCAAACTCAGCCTCAAGCTCACTTGCCTTGTTACCATCTTCCTCTGTAAAATCTTCCTTGGCATATATAGCTTCTTTCTCTTTCATAATCTGGTAAAGTCTGTCATTACCCATGATTACTGTATCAAGAACATTATATTCATCATACTTGAAGTGATCCTGCTCTAAGAAAGATAATCTCTGACCCGGTGTGATTGAAACATCACCCTTGCTAGGTTCTATCTGTCCTGTAAGAATTTTTAAAAATGTTGACTTTCCGGCACCATTCGCACCAATAAGTCCATAACAGTTACCTTCTGTGAACTTAATGTTAACATCTTCAAAAAGAGCCTTCTTACCGATTCTAAGTGTTACGTTGTTAGCACTAATCATTAATAATCTCCTCCAAAAAATACGCATAACAGATAATAATCTATTATAAAAATAATCATACAAAGTTGATTATAGAGATTCTGGCACATAAATGCAAGCAAATATTAATAAAAAGCTATCCTGCTAACCTCAGGACCAGTAATCCATCTGTACCTTTCCGGTATGACCGTACCATTCTGAATCATTGCGACTATGTTTATATGTCCCTTTTCTTTAAGGCTCCGTAAGATATCCATATAATAAAGTACATTAATATCCGTCATATAACTTTCTGACATAACAATAAGCACATTCTTATATTCTCCTATAAAAGCCTCTTCCTCCTCTCTTGAAAAACCGTTCATATCCTTTCGCATAATACTCCAGAAATCTTCCAGACAGTTACCCATTGACAAGAAATAACGTTCAAATCTGATACATTCTGTATCTTTCTTGCCAAACAAATTAAATACTAACATTGTCCCCCAATCATGATTATTATTCCGACTCACTTATTATATCAGATTGCCATTTTTCTGTGTTATATATGTCGTCTTCTGTCGTTTTTTCGTTATAACCTGTAACTTTTCCGTCACATTTAGATTTACTTTTTACAGTATATAGTTCAGTCCTATATTGCATATATCATGAGGCTGTACAACACATTTGTTCTTATATACTTTCAAGATACACCAAAAAGGAGATTTCCGTTTTTACAGAAATCTCCCCATCTTAATATATAATTATTCAGAATTACATATTAGTCTCTTCTATAAATCTTTCAAGCTGCTTCTTAGCTAATCCGCTCTTAATAATTTCTCTTGCCTTCTCAACACCTTCCTTCATTGTAATACCATCTGAAGCAAGATATATAGCAGCACCTGCATTAAGAAGTACAACATCTGTCTTAGGCCCTTCTGCACCATCAAGAATATCTCTTGCAATCTTGGCATTAACTGCCGGCTCACCACCAACAAGATCTTCCTTCTTGCATCTTGTAAATCCAAAATTCTCCGGTTTTATAGTATATGTCTTGAACTCATCACCTTTGAACTCGCAGACCTTTGTATCAGCACTTAAAGATATCTCATCTATACTGTCCATTCCGTATATTGTCATGGCTCTTTTGCAGCCTAAATTATGTAGTACATGAGCAAGCGGCTCAACAAGTTCCTCACTATACACACCAAAAAGCTGCATAGAAGCTCCTGCAGGATTAGCCAATGGTCCAAGTATATTGAATAATGTACGGATTCCAATTTCCTTTCTCACACCTCCAACAAATCTCATAGCCGGATGATATTTCTGTGCAAACAGAAAACATATATTAATATCCTTAAGAATCTGTGCCATCCTTGCCGGAGCTGCATCTATCTTAACGCCAAGAGCCTCTAAACAGTCTGCTGTACCGCATTTGCTTGAGGCTGCTCTGTTACCATGCTTTGCAACCGGAATTCCAGCGGCCGATACTATGATAGAAGCTAAGGTTGATATATTAATTGAATTAGAACCATCTCCACCTGTTCCAACGATTTCAAGAACATCCATATCATTTAAGAATTTCTCACAGTGTGCTCTTAAAACTCTGGCTGCTGCTGTAATCTCGTCAATAGTCTCTCCCTTTGCTGCCAGAGCTGTAAGAAATGCTGCCTTCTGTGCATCAGTGGCTTCTCCTGACATAATCTCTTCCATTACATCATTCATCTGCACAGCAGTTAAATCTTCCTTCTTAACCAGCTTTGCAATAGCTTCTTTAATCATATTACCTTAGCCTCCTATAAACATATCTAAATGATAGCTTTAGTGTATTACTATAACGCCGTGCTGTCAATCCATAACAGCTTACAAAGGTTATCTGTCTCAAACACATCATCAAAAAGAAAAGATTCATAAAGTGCTTCCATATTATCCTCTGAGTACTCTACCTGTCTTGAAAAAATATGCACCGTATCTATTCTGTCTTCAAATGTAAACCTCTTATGCTTTCTATACCATACAAGCATGTCCATCTGACGGAGTATAAGATAATTAGTAACAAACATTTTAGCTTTACCAACCACATCATAATCATATACAGCCTTTGCAAAATATCTGAACACAAGATACGTTATAAAGTTTCTGTACTCATACTCTCTTTCAAGCATTGCTGTCATGAATTCTTCTTTGGTCTCCTGATACTGCTCATTATCCATATTGTCATGGAAAGTCTCTGTCATCTCAGATAATATCTGTTCCCAGCGTGTACTAAGCACCTCCATATCCTCATACGGATACATAATACTTCTTATACATTCCCAAACATCAACATCACCAAACTCATCGCTTTCTGATTCATCATTCATTTCCATAAGAATATGTTCTATATCACTTCTTCCAAATGTATTGACATACTCCTTAAGTGCGTCATACTCATCATTATTAATATATTCCTGTATTGATGCACAATATTTTAATATTACAACCAGCTTCTCATTAATTGACATCTCCGGCATATCAAGAATCTTAAATATTTCATCTCTTGCCTTGAATATCCTGACAGCGTAAGCACTGTCGTACTCATCATCCTCTGAATATTCCTCATCACACGGCTTTAACACAGTTGTAAATGTTTTGTTTTCAGAAAATATAATTCTTTCTGCTTCCTCACAAGCAAGCCCGATACCGCTTTCCTTGATTTCTCCATAATATTCAGAATATCTTGGAAACTGGTCACACACTACAGACAAATGCTCCGCTCCCAGTTCTTTATGAATTGTACATAATCCACACTTATCTAACAAACCGCAATGTCCATCTACGAGTTTAAAGCAATTCGAACCATCTTCACTTTTAGTAATTGATTCTCTTATCCTGTCTCCAAGCTCGCCATCAAGACTCATATAATAATTATAAGTATCATCATCAATATCTATCTCCCAGCCGCCAACACAACAGTTGTCTTTACATTCTGAAGTTATACAGTGGAACTGGTCATAATAGAATGGAACCCTGAGTTTCATAATCCTTATCTTCTCCTTAGTCTGTAACGATATCAGCAATCTGATATCTTATAACTTTATCTACATCAGACAGCTTAACTTCTACCTGATGTCCGATTTTACCTGCACTAAACATTATAGTTTCAAAATCCTCAGCAGTCTTATGAAATGTTGTCGGAAAGAACTTCTTCATTCCTATAGGCGAACATCCACCATGCACATATCCTGTAAGTGGCAGTAATTCTTTTGATTTAATCATCTCTATTGATTTCTCTCCAACAGCCTTCGCTGCTTTCTTCAAATCCAGTTCCTTATTAACAGGAACAACAAATACATAATTCTTACCTGTCTTGCCAACTGTAACAAGTGTCTTGAAAGCCTGTTCCGGATTCTCATTAAGAACAGCAGCTATTTCATCTCCGCTTAACCCTTCTGCATCTGGACACACATGTGTCTTATAAGGTACTTTTTTCTGGTCAAGCACTCTGCATACATTAGTCTTATCATCTGATTTTCCCATAATTACATTCCTCTGGCAATTCTATATCTGTCTCATTCTCTCAAGTCGTTCATGAAGCTTTTTTATATGTTTCATCTCAGCCTCACTCTCCATTTTTCTATCCGAATAATAATATTCTACTGTGCCTTTTTTCCCTTTATCTTCCTCTTTAAATATTCCTTTTTTCACAACAGTATTCTTAAGATTATTAGATACACCCGTATTTCCATCAACCATCTCTAAATCATCCGGAAACAGCTTTGAAAATGAATCCTTAAAATAGTTAAAATGTGTACACCCTAGCACAAGTTCAGAATAATCATTAAGATTGTATGGAGCAAATTCAGATTTTAAATAATCAGTAACATCTGAAGAGTCAAAATCATCATCCTGTGCAAATCTTACAAGCTTAGGAAGTGCCACAACGTCAACGATATGCTTATTATCATATTTATCTACAAGTTTCTTTAACTTCTCACCTTTTGCCGTGACAGGAGTTGATACAACCATAACTCTTTTTCCTGATTCATGAATGTGCTCAACTGCCGGTTTTACAGCTGGCTCTATTCCAATTATTGGCAGCTTATACTTTTCTCTTAGATATGAGATTGCTGCACTTGTTGCAGTATTGCAGGCAAGCACAATTGCCTGACATCCCTTATCAACAAGAAATCCAACAGCATGGTCGACAAGCTTTCTTACTTCTTCTTTTGTTTTCTCCCCATATGGAACATTATCCACATCAGCATAAAATATGTAATCCGCCTCTGGCATGATAATCATTGCCTGATGAAGCACTGAAAGACCACCTATGCCTGAGTCAAATATTCCTATCTTCATATTACCATAAACCTCTATATTCTAATCATTATATACTTTACAATAAACGATCATTTTATCCTTTAATATCTTAACCCTGCTAGGTCTTATCTCTCCAGCAAATATCTTATCTGCGAAACCTGTAAACAGATACTTCTGTAACAGCACCTTAAGCTGCTTGTTACCAGATCTTCTTATAGCTGATACAATCCATACAGCTACAAAACACAACGGCCATACCCACACTGGAATATACTGCATAATTGTAAGTGCATATCTTCCTGCAAGTACAAACCCTATTGCGCAGAATATAACAACATATACCACAGCCCATATATAAGCCTTTACCCAGCCGACAGCACCAAGCACCTTAAGTCTGTTAGTTATCTTTCTGTAATTCTCTGATTCCTCTGCTGTTATTGACAACTCTATTATCTCCATAAACAAGTCATACCTTTCTTAGCATTTAATAATAATTATAAGCCCTCATGTCAAAGTATTCAAGATACTTTCACTTCTCCATTTTCATCATATCTTATAAAAGCTTTCCCCGCATACGCTGAAAATCAATTCACCGCATACGGGGAAAGCCCTTTTACTGATTTCTTCTAAACAGACTGATTAATAGTCACTCAGAACATCTTCCACATGCTTAATAGAAATCTCTAAAAAATTGGATATTTCATAATCTGGAACACCATTATCATGAAGTATGAATATAAGTTCTTCCATACTCGTTCCCTTACGGCGTTCCATCATAATAAAATGTTTAACCTGAGTCTCGTCCATACCACACCTCACATATCACACATTATTAAATTATTCCGTATCGAAACTTTTCAACATTATATCAGATACATTTCTGATTAGTCAATAGAATAGCCTTACTTACTGATTGTTCTTTCCAATAATCTTCTTTAACATATGTACCCTGTTAAATGGAAATGAAAAATAATACCCATCAACAAAATCTGTAGTCTTTGCAATTATTTCCCTTGCTATCTGAATACCGGTCTCCTCTCCCTCTTCTTTTGACATATCAGCTCTGTATCTTGAAAGAATCTCATCAGTAACATTAATACCTGTCATCTCATTTTTCATGAATGTTGCATTTCGAAGACTTACAAATGGCATTATTCCACAAAGAATCCTTGCTCCTGTCTGTTCTTTAATCTGTCTGAGTCTGTCTATATCTTCATCAGAAAATACAGGCTGCGTCATAAAAAATGTGGCTCCCGCCTCCATTTTTTTCTTAACACGCTCAAGTTCCACTTTAAAATTAGCCCTTCCCTGATTAATTGCTCCACCATATATAACCGGTTTCCCGGCAAACTGTTCCTGATTCATATCACTTATTATATTCATAAGTCCAACTGAATCGAAGTTAAACACACTCTTTACAGACGCTCTTACAACTGATGGTATGGGATCACCGGTAATAACAAGAAAATTATTAATGTCATTTATATGTGCTCCCAAAAGCTGTGAACGCATTGCTATAGCATTCTTGTCACGACAGCATATGTGAGGCATAACACACATCCCCGTTTCTCTTGAAACCTTTTCTGCCATAAGTATTGAATCTGCACGTGTTCTTCCTGATGGTGAATCCGGAAATGTAAGCACATCAACTCCACTTTCCTTCATCAAAAAAGCAGCATCCATAATCTTCTCATCATCAATTCCAAGCGGAGGAGCAAGTTCTACAGCAATCAGTTTTCTTCCTTCTTTTCCTTTATAGAAAGAAACATCATTTGCAGTTTTCTTCTCTGATATCTCTTCTTCTATGGAAGCATTTTTCTTATGAACAACATCAGCAGTTTTTAAAACCATCTGTCTTATATATTCAGGTGTTGTTCCACAACAGCCGCCAATAATATCAGCTCCATCCTCAGCCAGATCACGCATGATCTGTGAAAAATATTCTGCATTGTTATCATCAAATACCATTCGACCGCTTACAACCTGTGGATATCCTGCATTTGGAAGCACCGCAAAATACTTGTCGTTCCTGTTAATAAGGCTCTGCACAAGCTTCTTCATATGTCCCGGACCAACTCCGCAGTTAAATCCACATGCATCAATATATGAATTTTTCCCAGCTTCTTCAATCAGCTTTCTTGCACTAAAGCCTGCACTGCTATAACCAAACTGATTGATTGCAAACTGAGTTATAACAAATCCGTTTTCTCCTGCATTTTCAATTGCTTTATCAATAAATCCCAGTTCTGGAAATGTTTCAAAAACAAATATATCAACGCCACATTCCTTAAAAACATTAACTATATCAACATACTCTTTTTCAATATGCTCTTTTTCATTCATATTTTCACCAGGAATAGGACCAATATCAGCTGCTACAAGCACATCGGTCCCCTTTACAGCTTCCCTTGCCATGTCAACGGCATTTTTAATATTATTTCTTACCTCATCAAATCCCGCTCCAAGACACACGGTATTACTTGCAAATGTATTAGTTCTGATAATCTTAGCACCAGCTTCAATATATTCTTTATGAATTGCCAGTACTCTGTCTGAAGCCTGTAAATTTGCCAGCTCAGGCAGGCTGCCCGTATCATACTTCTTAGCATAGTATGTTCCAAACGCACCATCTGCCACCAGTATTTCACTCTTTAATCTGTCATATAATATTCCTGCTGTTCCTGTATACTTCATGCCCAGTCCCCTTATCTTTTAACATTCAACTTAAAAAAGGAGCCACCTTATATAAGTGACTCCAAAATTGTATCATTATTAAGTTTAATTTGCACTAAAAATTAAAGGAAAATATACTTCAATATGAACAGCAATGCAAGCACGTACATAAGTGGAGTAATCTTCTTAGCCTTTCCAGCAACAAGATTAACAATAACATACGAAATAACACCAACTGCAATACCTTCTGAAATGCTGTACATAAGTGGCATACAGATAAGGCAGAGGTAAGCCGGTATACTTTCTGTTAAATCGTTGAAATCAATTTCAACAACTGCACTTACCATAAGGAATCCTACAAAAATAAGTGCCGGAGCTGTTGCAAAGCCAGGAATTGTAGTAAATACAGGTGCAAATATAATTGCAATAAGGAATAAGAAACCTGTTACAACTGAAGAAAGTCCTGTTCTTCCGCCTTCTGCAACACCTGATGAACTCTCAACAAATGTTGTTGTTGTAGAAGTACCAAGGATGGCACCTGCACTTGTTGCGATAGCATCAGCTAAAAGAGCCTGCTTAATTCTAGGAAGTCTTCCGTTTTCATCAAGCATTTTAGCCTTATTGGCAACACCGATAAGTGTTCCAAGTGTATCAAACATGTCAACAAAAAGGAATGAGCACATAATAACAATAAAATCTAATATATTAATATTAAGACCCTTAAGGTTAAAGCACTGTCCAAATGTCTGACTGATAGCTGTGATATCAAAGCTTCTCCATGAAGGAATAAGTGAATAGAATCCTGCTGCGGCATCAACCTTATAAAGTCCTGTAAGCTGGCAGATAATACCAAGTACCCATGTCGCAACGATACCGATAAGGATAGAACCCTTAACATGCTTTACATAAAGAATAGCAATGATAAATGTACCGATAACAGCAAGTAAAGCGCCAATTCCTACTGTGTTAAAATCTGTTCTGAAATTAACAACTGTAACCTTAGTTGATGTGCTTGCAACAACAAGATTAGCACCCTGAAGTCCGATAAATGCTACAAAAAGACCGATACCTACTGATACGCCCTTCTTTAATGTTGTAGGAATTGCATTAAATATAGCTTCACGAACATTAGTAAGTGAAAGCACAATGAATACAAGACCTTCTACAAATACAGCAAAAAGTGCTACCTTCCAGCTATATCCCATGCTTCCACATACTGTATATGCGAAGTAAGCGTTAAGTCCAAGTCCTGGAGCAAGCGCAAAAGGATAATTAGCAAGGAAAGCCATTGCAAAACAACCTATAGCAGATGCTATTGCAGTCGCCATAAGAATTGCATTAGAATCCATTCCTGATGCTGACAGGATAGATGGATTAACAGCCAGAATATAAGCCATTGTCATAAATGTTGTAATTCCAGCTACAACCTCAGTTCTTACACTGGTGTTGTTTTCCTTAAGTTTGAACAATTTGTCCATTTCAACCTCCATAATTTTATAAATATTAAAAATACTTAATAATATTAACATATTCTTCTCAATTTTACGATAACTTTTTTATTAGACATATATCTTTTCTAATAAAATCCCCCACTAAAAGGGGGAAGCACATTCAATAGCAAAATAGTACTATAGCATTGTACTTTAGTTACACACCTGTGAATTGGACGTGAACACAGGTTTTGGGATACATCCATTTATGAAAAACATGAATAAAGCCATATATGCAGTTGGGAGACCTGCATATATGGCTTTATTTTATTTCTTATCTACTAATTCTGTTGTACAGAAAGGACATCTTGTTGCCTTAACAGATATCTTGCTGAAGCAGTATGGACAATCCTTTGTAGTTGGAGCCGGTTCTTCTTTCTTCTTACCTAAGCTCATCATCTTGTTCATTGCTTTAACTAAAAGGAACAGAACAAATGCCATAATAAGGAAGTTAATAACTGCTGTTATGAATGAACCATAATCAAACACAACTCCTCTTATTGTAAATGTACCACCAACAGTAACGCCTTCTCCATTAGTGCCACCTGTAACCACTGCAATAAGCGGATTAATAAAACTGCTTGTAAGTGCTGTTACAATGCTCTGAAATGCAGCACCGATAATAACACCGACTGCCAGATTCATAACATTTCCTTTCAAAGCAAATTCTTTAAATTCGTGAATGAATTTTTTCATTGTGTTTTCCTCCCGTATATTATTAATCTTAGAAACGATTATAATGTCTTTAGTTTTTTCCTTATGTCCTCTACAGTTTCAACAATATAATCTGCTCCTGCCATCTCAAGCTCCTGTTCTTCTGCAAAGCCATATCTTACTCCCATAGAATCAATTCCAGAAGCTTTAGCACCTAATATATCGTCTTTTCTGTCACCAATCATAATAGACTGTGACTTTGTTTCTGACAGATTGCCAGCGTCCGCAAGTCCGGCAGCAGCAAGCCTTACAAACACTTCATCAATAACCTGGTTCTTATGTCTGCGTTCTCCACCTTCTAATTCACTTCCAACAGCAACATCAAAATACTTATCAACATCAAAGTACTCTAATATTCTTGGAACATATATCTCAGGCTTACATGTAGCAAGTGCAATTATATATCCATCTCTCTTTAATCCTTCAAGCATATCTGCTATTCCGTCAAAAAGAACATTTTCATATATTCCCTTATCAGAATATCTTTCACGATAATAATCGACTGCCTTTAGAGCTTTTTCTTTGTCAAATCCATAGAATTTTTCAAAGCTTTCATCAAGAGGAGGACCTATGAATCTTCGAAGCATCGCCTGGTCATTTTCTTCTATTCCAAGTTTCTTAAGTGCATGCTGCACACTTTTGGTAATTCCCTCGCTTGAATCTGTAATTGTTCCATCAAGGTCAAATAATATATATCTCTTACTCATATTTTCTCCATTATCACATTAATTCACTGTAACTTCTGATATTGTAATCGGCTATCCGACAAATATCCGGCCAGTCATCAGCTGAAGCCTCATCATATACAGCCACAACAGTAAAGCCACCGCTCTTGGCTCCCTGTGCAGCCGACAATACATCTTCAAACACAATACATTCATTCACACTGCACCCTGCTTTGCCGGCTGCTTTCATATATACATCCGGGAATTTCTTTCCTCTCGGCACTTCATTTGTCTGTGTAAATGCATCAAAGAAACCATATATTCCGTTACGTCTTAAGCATGGCTCAAAAAGTGCCCTGTCTGATGATGTTGCCGAAACAATCTTAAGACCATTATTATGCATTTGTTCTATAAAAGTTTTCGCATACGGCTTTAACACCACCTTGTCAATGTATGCCTTACATGCTGCATCATACCATTCTTTCATGATTTCTTCTGTAGATTCCGGCAGATTATACTTTTCCTTAGTATATACCGAACCGGATTCAAATGTATGTGTCTTAATCTCCTGCATATATTCCTTAGATACAGGAATTCCTCTTCTGCCCAGAAAATCCATGTCGACCTTAGCCCATACCTGTGTTGAATCAAGTATAGTTCCGTCAAGGTCGAATATGATACACCGGCAGTTACTAAGATCTAACATGGATAACTCTCCTCCGGATTTATGTACTACTTATATGAAAATCTCTTCTTTACATTAACGCTGTATTCATCAGTATATTTCTTGATATATTCAGAATATTTCTGGTTAAGAAGTGTTGACTTGATTGCGTCATCATCTGAACCATCATATGATCTGCTTATGTAATATACAATATAGAAACATGTATTATCATCATCTTCAATAACTGTAAGGTCGCCCTCTTTTCTGTCTGAAGAAGCAATCCAGTCTGCACATGCTTCCTCAATATTGCTCTTCTTAGTTTCTGTAACTAAGGAAGCTGCATCATCCGCATAAGTATCATCGCCTGCTTCTGCGAATTTCCTGCACTGGTTAATGAAATCAAGTTCACTGCTTACGCCTGACGCAAAAGAATTAGCTGTTTCTTTAGCATTTGCCATATCTGACGAATCTGAACTTTCAGCCTTAACTTTAAACATTCTATATTCAAACTTATCATATGTATCCTTATTGTCCTCGTAATATGCACTCACTTCTGAATCCGATGCTGCAAGAGTTTCTGTTAACTTCTCCTGATATGCTGTACTCTTAAGATAATATTTTAAGAATTCTTTAACTCTCTTTTCTGTAGCTCTCTTACCAAACATCTGCTTAAGATAATCTGAATATGATGTATCAGCTTTATTAGCCGCATCCTTAAGCTTACCTATAAACTCATCATAATCTGCATCTTCATTGTCATATGTGAATCCGTTAGCATCTGCATCCTTTAATAAAGCTTTAGTTTCTTTAATAGTTGATACTGCAGAATTAGCAAAGAAATCATACCATGTATAATCTGTTGAATATTCCTGGCTCTTATCTGACTGGCTTGTCTTATATCCCATATAAGATGTGTAATAATCACCATATGTCATAGAACCATATAAAGTTGTGTTAAGACTGTTAGTCTTAGCTATTCCATAATAAAAATCAAACTCAATCTGGCTTATCTTATCATTATCTACTTCAATATAATCATTATAAATACTGTTAAGCTTAAGCCCAATAGCTGTGCCGCTTCCAAGTATTACACCTGCAAGAACCGCAATACACACCCATTTAGTAATAAATCTTCTCTTAGCTTCTTTTCTTGCCTCTTCTTTTCTTTTCTGCATCTTACGGTCGTATTTAGTAACTACCTTCTCTTTATCTGATGCTGCGTTATTATCAGTCATAATGTCCTCCCTATTCATATCCATTAATTTCTTTAATTCTGTCTAACTGCTTCATCCACTCATGTGAACTTGCATCACTTGGCATTCTTAAATCACCTCTTGGCGATACTGCAACTGAACCGACCTTTGGTCCATCCGGCAGACACGAGCGCTTAAACTGCTGCGCAAAAAATCTCCATGTGAACGTTCTTAACCACTTATAGATAGTCTTATCATCATATTCCCCTGCAAATGCGTGCTTTGCAATTCTGAATATCTTCTCAGGCTCTGCACCGAATCTTAACATATGATACATGAAAAAATCATGCAGCTCATATGGCCCTACTAAATCCTCAGTCTTCTGTGCAATAGTGCCATCTTCCTTAGGAGGAAGAAGTTCAGGACTAACCGGAGTATCAAGCACATCATTAAGTACTGCCGACAAATCTTCATTGCCACAGGTATCAGCATAGAATTGCACAAGATGTCTTACAAGTGTCTTAGGTACTGATGCATTAACTCCATACATAGACATATGGTCGCCATTGTATGTTGCCCATCCAAGTGCCAGTTCTGACATATCGCCTGTTCCAATCACCATGCCGTTAGTCTGGTTGGCAATATCCATAAGTATCTGTGTTCTCTCTCTTGCCTGACCATTCTCGTAAGTCACATTGTGATTATTCTCATCATGTCCGATATCTTCAAAATGCTGTCTTACAGCCTTCATGATATTGATTTCACGGAGTGAACAGCCAAGTTGCTTAGTAAGCTTGACAGCATTGTTATATGTTCTGTCTGTTGTGCCAAAACAAGGCATTGTAATACAATGAATTCCGCTTCTGTCAAAGCCGCACAGATCAAATGCCCTTACAGTCACAAGAAGTGCCAGTGTAGAGTCAAGTCCGCCCGATATTCCAATTACTGCATTTTTACAATTCGTATGTTCAAGTCTCTTCTTGAGTCCATATGACTGGATATTAAGAATTTCCTCACATCTTGAATCTCTTTCCTTCTTGTCAGAAGGTACAAAAGGAGCTTTATCAAAATATCTTATAAGCTCTAGTTCTTTATTGATAAGATTCTGTGCCTGCACCTCTGTATATGTGCTGTTCTCATCAACTGCATATGTACTCATTCTTCTTCGCTCAGAGCATATTCTCTCTACATCAATATCTGCATATACCGATTCATCAGCAAATTTATGTGCCTCTGCAAGTGTAGAACCATTCTCACATATAAGGTTATGTGCTGAGAACACAATATCCTGGGTAGATTCTCCTCCTCCAGCACTTGAGTACACATATCCGCACACAAGTCTTGCAGACTGCCCTGAAACAAGCTGTTTCCTATATGTATCTTTGCCAATAGTTTCATTGCTTGCCGATGCATTTACAATAATAGTTGCACCATTCATAGCATGCTTTATGCTTGGCGGCTGTGGTGTCCACAGATCCTCACATATCTCAACGCCAATCTTAACTTTTCTGTTATTATCAAATGTAAATAATAATTCACTTCCAAAGGGAACCTCTTCACCATCAACATCCACATATACACATTCATTAAATCCAGGTGTAAACTGTCTTCTTTCATAGAATTCCCCATAATTAGGAAGATACATTTTAGGAACCATGCCAAGAATACATCCATTCATAATACCTGCAACAACATTGTACAGTTTTCCGTTCATTTCATACGGAAGTCCGACAAAGTTTATCATCCCTGGTGTTGTTTCAGAATATTTCTTAATATCCACAAGTCCCTGAATAGCCGCATTAAGAAGTCTGTCATGTAAGAATAAATCATTACACGTATAACCTGTAATGCACATTTCTGGAAAAACAGCTATTGCAGTATCCTTCTTATGAGCCTCACTCATAAGCAACTTGATATTCTCTATATTATACTCACAGTCAGCCACTTTAATCTTCGGTGTCATGGCTGCTGCTCTTATATATCCGTCTTTCAATTTGCCCTCTCTTTCAATATATGTCTTTTCGTCAAACATTAAAATTATATCAGACTGGGTATTTATTTACAATAAAGGTCACAAAAAAGTCACTTTTGATTATATTGTCCATAAACAAGTGTTACACCGTTTTCCTGCTCTTCAGGCTCATTGCACCCTGTCAGTGCTGATATCATGCTTATAATAACCACCAAAGCCAATAATCTTGCTGTCAGCTTTTTCTTTATTCCATCTTCTAACATAAAAAGACCTCCACTTATTCATAAATCTATTATGAACCAGTGGAGGTTTTATTATACTTTAAATGTGCTTATTCAATTACGGCTGCACTAACCTTTATTACTCTGTGTCCAGCTAAGAGCTTATTCTCAATCTTATAGAATGCAACTACCTTAAGAGGCTTGCCATCTTTAGCAACAAACTCCTGTACATAGCTTACATATCTCTTATCTATGAACTTTTCTCTTAACTCTGTTATTACTTCCTCATACTCAACGCTTGGTACGAACTGCTTAAATACAATTCCCGCCTCAAAATCATCTTCTGTGTATCCAAGAAGCTCTTTGAATCCATCATCAATATCAATAATCTTACCGCTTCTCATCTCCATAGAAAACTGTGTAAAAGGAATTGCTTTCATTACTTCTGCCATAATTATTCTCCTTATCCGTGAAAACTACTTAGAAAGTGTTGCAAGACGCTCAGTTACCTGCTCAAGCATCTGTGTATATTTTACCAGCTTTGCCTTCTCTTCGTCAATCTTTGCCTGAGGAGCTTTTGATGTAAACCTCTCATTGTTAAGCATTCCGTTACATCTCTTGATTTCTCCCTGTAATCTGCCTTCCTCTTTCTTAAGTCTCTCTATTTCCTTGTCGATATCAACAAGCTCTGCGAAAGGAATATAGATAACAGCATCCGGTATAACTGTTGAAACAGCATCCTCTGGTATTCCAGCCTTGTCAGCCTGAACCTTAACCTCGCTTGCATATGCAAGTGTTCCAAAGAAGCCAAGTGAATTGTTAAATATGTTCTTAACATCTTCACTTGCTGTAACAACATATACAAGTGCCTTACGGCTAGGAGCAACATTCATATCTGCACGAAGATTTCTTATGTTACGTACAGCTTCCTTGATTGTCTCAATAGCCTTCTCCTCTGCTGCGAAATTATCAGCTTCATCATATACAGGCCATGAAGAAATCATGATTGACTCTTCCTCATCCTGAATATTGCAGAATATTTCTTCTGTAATGAATGGCATATATGGGTGAAGCAGCTTAAGTGCATCTATAAGAACAGTCTTTAATGTCCAGATAGCTGCTGTCTTTGTCTCGTCTGCATCATTGTAAAGTCTTGGCTTAACCATCTCAATATACCAGTCACAGAATTCTTCCCAGATGAAGTCATTAAGCTTGGCAACAGCGATACCGAGTTCGTATTTTTCCATGTTATCTGTAACTTCCTTGATAAGTCCATTCATCTTAGAAAGAATCCACTTATCAGCATCAGTTAAGTTAGCAGGTCTTTCATCTGTAGCCTTAATCTTGTTATCAGGGTCATTCATCATGATAAATCTTGAAGCATTCCATACCTTATTAGCAAAGTTACGGCTTGCTTCAACTCTTGACCAGTAGAAACGCATATCGTTACCAGGCGCATTTCCAGTGATAAGAGTATATCTTAATGCATCTGCACCATATTTATCAATAACCTCAAGAGGATCAATACCATTTCCTAATGACTTACTCATCTTTCTTCCCTGATCATCTCTTACAAGACCGTGGAATAATACCTTGCCAAATGGCTTCCTGCCCATATGCTCATAGCCTGAGAATATCATTCTGATTACCCAGAAGAATATAATATCATATCCTGTTACAAGCACATCTGTAGGATAGAAGTAATCAAGCTCAGGAGTCTTGTCTGGCCAGCCAAGTGTTGAGAATGGCCACAATGCTGATGAGAACCATGTATCAAGTGTATCTGGATCCTGTTCAACATTAGTACTTCCACACTTAGGGCATGTGCATACCTTATCTCTTGAAACAGTCATTTCTCCACAATCTTTGCAGTAGTATGCAGGAATTCTGTGTCCCCACCAGAGCTGTCTTGAAATACACCAGTCTCTGATATTATCTGTCCAGTTGTAATATGTCTTATCCATAGAAGCTGGGATAAGTTCAATATCACCATTCTTAACGCCTTCAACAGCAGGCTTGATAAGCTCGTCCATCTTAACGAACCACTGCTGCTTAATCATTGGCTCAACAGTTGTCTTACATCTGTCATGAGTACCAACATTGTGTGTATGGTCTTCAACTCTTACTAAAAGTCCAAGTGCATCAAGGTCAGCTACCATAGCCTTTCTTGCTTCATATCTGTCCATGCCTGCATACTTGCCGCCAAGATTATTAATTGTAGCATCATCATTTAAAATGTTAATCTCTGGTAAATTATGTCTCTTACCAACCTCGAAATCGTTAGGGTCATGTGCAGGAGTAATCTTAACTACACCTGTTCCGAATTCCTTATCAACATATGGGTCAGCAATAATAGGTATTGTTCTGTCTGTAAGAGGAAGTTCAACTTCCTTTCCAACAAGGTCTGTGTATCTTTCATCATCAGGGTTAACAGCCAGAGCTGAATCTCCAAGTAATGTTTCTGGTCTTGTTGTTGCAATCTCAACAAATCTTCCCGGCTCTCCAACTACAGGATAGTTGATATGCCAGAAATGTCCTGCCTGCTCCTCATGCTCAACCTCTGCATCTGATATAGAAGTATTACATACCGGACACCAGTTAACAATTCTTGAGCCCTTGTATATAAGTCCTTTCTCGTAGAGCTTTATAAATACTTCCTGAACAGCCTTAGAACAGCCTTCATCCATAGTGAATCTCTCTCTGTCCCAGTCACATGAAGAACCAATCTTCTTTAACTGGCTTGTGATAGTTCCACCATATTCCTTCTTCCATTCCCATGTTCTCTTTAAGAAGCCCTCTCTTCCAAGCTCATGCTTGTCAATTCCTTCTTCCTTAAGAGCATTAGTAACCTTAACCTCAGTTGAGATTGAAGCATGGTCAGTTCCAGGAATCCAGAGAGCTTCATAACCCTGCATTCTCTTGAATCTGATGATAATATCCTGCATAGTGTTATCAAGTGCATGACCCATATGCAGCTTACCTGTAATATTAGGTGGTGGCATAACAATAGTAAATGGTTTCTTATCTCTGTTTACTTCTGCATGAAAATACTTCTTTTCAAGCCACTTGTGATATAATCTGTCTTCGATTTCAGACGGATTATAATTCTTTTCCAATTCCTTGCTCATTATTAATCTCCTTTTTAATATTGCATTCCGGGTTCTTTCCCAATTATGCGCTCGCAGCTCATATGCCAGAATTTCATTCTGGCATTGTCGCGGTGCTCCTTGAGAACCCATACAAAGTTCTCAGTTCGTGCAAGCACGACTGCGAACTTTCCATGACTTCTCTCCATCGCTGTTCGCGCAAAAAAGCCCTTTGCAGGGCATATACTCTGCAAAGGGCGTAAATAAACTTATTAACGCGGTACCACCTTTGTTTAATTATCTTGTGATAATCCTCATTACTCCTTAACGCGGAATACGTCACAGCCTACTTAAATCAACCGTTCAGCCATGCAGCTCCAAAGCTACCTTCCATATCATTATTACCTGAACCATCTTCCAGCCAGTGAACGGTTCTCTCTGTCGGATAAGGATATGTACTCCTCTTTTTCAATGCCTTTAAATATAAAATTCTTTTCTATCTTAATATCTGACAGAAAAAAATGCAAGCATTTTATTCAGGAACTTCAATCTGCTTAATATTAAATTCATTGCCCTGAATAAGATATGTGTGCTTACTGCCACAATTCGGACAGACTTTGGCGTATTTCACAGTCTCATAAGTTTCCCCGCAGTCCTCGCAGTAAGTTATACCCGGGATTATCTCGACTTCCATCTCACAGTCCTTTACAAGTTCTTCTTTCTTGCAAGCCCACTTCCAGCAGTCTGTAAGATATTCTTCTACAACTCCTGATACTTCGCCAAGCTCAATTGTAACTTTAGATATGCTTGAAACATCATTATCTGAAGCTACTGCTTTGAGGTCATCTATTATGTGAAATACTACGCCTAATTCATGCATACATTTTAGTCCTTTTTCTTTTTGAATTTAATCTTGATTGCCTGCTTTGCACCATATGGAAGAATGTACTTAAGCTTATCCTCACTTCTTCTCATTGTAGAGCACTCTGGCAAGTCTCTCTGAAGATGTATAGCATCAAACTCACACTTTGTTGTACAGATACCACAGCCTACGCACTGGTTCTCATCAACGATTGTTGCACCACAGCCCAAGCATCTTGCAGTTTCTTTCTTAACCTGTTCCTCTGTGAATACACCTGCATCACTTCTGAATGACAGCTTATCAACTCCTGACTTCTTAGCTGGGCGCTGACGGCCTGTATTGTCATACTTCTCAACGCTGTAATCATCCTTATCAAGTTCAACATAATAGTTAGGATCCCTGCCTATTGTAAGTGAGCTGTGTGGCTGTACATATCTGTGAATAGATATAGCCCCCTGCTTACCTGCCGCAATAGCATCAATAGCAAATTTAGGACCTGTATATACATCACCACCGACAAAGATATCCGGCTCTGCTGTCTGATATGTAACCTTGTCAGCAACAGGATAATTACCATGCCAGAATTCAACCTTAGTACCCTCAAGAAGGCTGCCCCATTCAATTGCCTGTCCGACAGACATTATCACATTGCTGCATTCTATTGTCATAGTCTCATTCTCATCGTACTGTGGATTGAATCTTCCATCAGCATCCTTAACAGAAGTACATTTCTTAAATACGATGCCTGTAACCTTGCCATCTTCTGTAAGGATTTCTTTAGGTCCCCAGCCACCAATAATATTGATACCTTCTGATTCAGCAGTCTCAATTTCTTCTGGAAGTGCTGGCATAATGTCTCTTGTCTCAAGAGATACCTGTGAAACCTTAGGTGAACCGCAGCGTATTGCTGTTCTGGATACATCAATGGCAACATTACCACCACCAATGACTACTGTGTCACCTGTAAGCTTATAGCTTTCATCATCAGTTGTAATATGGAGAAGCTCAACACCAGTCATAACTCCCTTAGCATCTTCTCCGGCAACGCCAGTCTTTCTACCGCCCTGACATCCAACTGCAACATAAAACGCTTTATAGCCCTGTTCGCGAAGCTGTGCGATTGTGATATCCTTACCTACTTCAACACCACATTTTATCTCAACACCCATAGCCCGTAATACATCTATCTCTGCCTGTACAATATTCTTCTCCATAACAAATGAAGGAATACCATATACAACCATACCGCCTGGTTCCTTATTCTTCTCGAATACAGTCACATTAGTATAGCCTTTCTCTGCAAGGTAATATGCACATGAAATACCAGCCGGACCTGCACCGATAATCGCAACCTTCTCGTCAAAATATCCCTTAGTTGCAGGAACAACCTTTTCAGGAACATATCTTGTTTTTGCATTAATATCTAACATTGCGATATATTTCTTAACTTCATCAATAGCAATTGACTCATCAATAGTTCCCCTTGTACATGCGTCTTCACAACGCCTGTTACAGACATAACCACATATTGCAGGAAGTGGATTGTTCTTCTTGATAAGAGCAAGTGCATCCTGGTATCTTCCCTGTGCAGCCATCTTTAAATAGCCCTGTACAGCAATGTGGGCTGGACAGGCTGTCTTACATGGAGCTGTTCCTGACTCATGTGTATTGATTCTGTTCTTGTCCCTGTAGTCCTCTGACCACATGTGTCTGCCCCACTTCTGTTCCGAAGGAAGCGGCATCTTAGGATATGTAACCTCTGAGCCGTCCTTTCTGCAAAGCTTCTGTCCAAGAGACAATGCACCTGCAGGACAGTATTCAACACAGCGTCCACATGCAACACAGTTCTGCTTGTTGACATGTGCAACATATGCTGAACGTGACATATTAGGAGTATTGAAAAGCTGTGATGTCCTGAGCGCATAACAGACATTAACATTACAGTTACATATAGCAAATATCTTATCTTCACCATCAATATTAGTTATCTGGTGAACAAATCCATTATCCTCTGCCTTCTTGAAAATCTCAAGCGCTTCTTCCTTAGTGATGTATCTTCCGCCTTTGCCAGTCTCAACGACATAATCAGCCATATCACCTACAGCAACGCACCAGTCAGCAGGATCATCTGCACATCCCTCGTCAAATGTCTTTCTTGATTTACGGCATGAACATGGGCTTGCTGCATATTTGCCCTCGTATTTATCAAGCCAGTATGAAATCTTCTCAAGCGAAATGGCTTCATTACACATATCAACTTCCTTCTGTACAGGAATGACATGCATACCAACACCAGCACCTCCTGGTGGAACCATATGTGTAAGTCCCTCAAGTGGAATACGGCTCATTCGCTCAAAGAATCTTCCCATCTCAGGATGTTCCCCTAAGACAGTATCATTCATATTGGCAAATTCCGCACTTCCCGGAACAAACATAGGAAGCACATACTGTTTCTCGTGCTTTGGATTCTCCCAGTTATACTCAATTACGCCATTAAAAGCCATCTTATTAAGAAGTTCCTCAAGATACTTCTCATCCATACCTGTAATCTTAACAAGTTCAGGAAGTGTCTTTGGCTTACGCACTCCCATCTTTAATGCAACCTCAGCCATCTCATCAGTACAGATTGCTGCAAGTCCCCAATATTCAGGGTCATCTGCTGTGAGCTTCTCCAGTCCCAGCTTTATTGCTGCCCTGTCAGTAACCATCTTTCCAAGTTTAAGGATTGGTTTCCTTACAGGAAGCTCAGGATGTGGATTCTTAAATTCAACATTCTTAGTATTCTTTGCCATAAATCATCCTCCGTTATTTATTCTTTCCTCTGGCAAATGCCGGATTCTTTATTAACTGTACGATAAGCGGAATTACCATAAGCACCCATACAATAGGTTCTGAAACAATAACTCCCCAGTATCCCATGAAAGGAACAAGTGTAAATGTTATAACAACCTTTCCGGCAAGTTCAATCCCACTTGATATAATAGGAGTAAGCCTGTCTCCTATTCCCTGCAGTGAATTTCTTATAATAGTTATCATTGCTGTCACAAAATAAAGCAGTGAATCAACTCTTAAATACAGCGTTGCTGTATCTATTACTTTTCTGTTGTCCGAACTTATAAGCATTTTTACAAATGTCGGCACTACCGTATATGATGTGATGATACATAACACACACCATACCCATCCCATAAGGATAGAAGTTAATATGCCTTTTCTTATTCTTTCATACTTTCCTGCACCAAGATTCTGCCCACAGAAGGTTGCCATCGTAGTTCCCAGCACACCGAACATCATCATGAAAAGCTCTGATAATCTTCTTGCAGTAGTATGGGCAAGAATTATATCCTGTCCAAATGAATTGATTGCACTCTGCAATGTAACAGAGCCAATTGATACAAGACTGCTCATAAAGCCCATGGAACAGCCTGTTGACATAAGTTTTCCACACAGACTGGCATCAGTCTTGAAATCTTTCCTGCTAATCCACAGTATGTCATATCTCTTAAGTGAATACACAAGACAGGCTATAAGTGCAATAAACTGTGAAAGCACCGTTGCAACCGCTGCTCCCCTTACTCCCATAGGTATAACCTTAAGGAAAAATAAGTCTCCTCCAATGTTAAGTACAACTGATATTCCTAAGAATATCAATGGAGTAAAAGAATCTCCTATTGACCTTAACAGGGCTGCACAGACATTGTACAGCATGAGTACTGTCATTCCTGCAAATATTATAAATATATAATCATAGGCTTCCTTTAACAAATCATCTGGTGTATTAAGGACTTTCAGAAGAGGTCGTAAAAATATCAGCACAACCACTGTCAGACCTGCTGATATCATAATTCCATATTTGAACGAACCTGCAACTGTCCTCTTAAAATTAACTGTATCTCCTGCCCCAAAGAACTGTGCAGCAATAACAGCAAACCCATTAGTAAGTCCCTGCAAAAAGCCTATAACAAGGGTGTTCACTGAATTGGTAGAACCTACCGCAGCAAGTGAACTTTCTCCTAATACATAGCCTATAATCTTCGTATCAACAAGGTTATAGGTCATCTGAAGCAGCGAGCCTATAAAAACCGGTAATGCAAACCAGAATATAAGCTTAGTTATACTTCCCTTAGTTAAATCTTTCATACAAATATTCCTATATAGTTCTTAATTCTACCTAATTAATCCACTGATAAAAATGCATCCATCTCTTCAGCAACTTCATCAAAAGTCTTGTTATAAACAGCTGCAAATTCACCATACAAAAGCTTCCTTGCTGCAAGCAGCATCCTGCTGTCTGCTGACTTCATCTTTCTTAAATCCTTGGCTCTCTCGTTCTTAATTACATATAATGCACGAATCAGATGCATAAGCTTTAAAGCATCCTGAGATTTCATATGTTCATCATACTGCATAGGTGTAACCTTTTCTGAAAGTTCTCCATCTTTCTTACAATTTCTGGCTCTTTCCTTTAACTTGTCACATTCCTTAACAGTCATAATGCTTCTTATCATAACCTTGTTGCTGTCAACGGGTGAATATATAATTCCCTTGCTGTCAAATACCGGCTGAAGAAAATAATAATCCCCTGATATTCCCTTAATAGGTGGTGTATCAATATTTTCAACCTCGCACACTCCAACAACTCCGTATACTACCTTATCACCAATCTCAAACATGCTCTCCGTACTTCCTTCCAATTCTTCGTTAAATCCGTATCAATTATTAATATTATATTACATTTCTAAGATTTTTTCAAAGTATATTTTTACTGGAAATTCGAAACAAAATCTATCTGTCATATGACATAATAAATAAAAAACGTCGTTTCAATGAATCACTCATCAAAACGACGTTCCAAAATCAATCTTGTTATTAATTAGAATAAATCTACTCTTCCTGCAACCTTTCCATCAGCAACATAATAGCATGCTCCATCCTGCGGCTTTATGTATAACTTAATATCCTTAGCTGCTACTTTCTGTGCCTTAAGGTCAGCTTCAACTCTCTTTAATACAGCATCCATATCTGTCTGCTCATCGTTATACTGGATAAACGTCTCAGTCTTAACTTCTTTCTTGGCAACAGCCTTCTTAGCTGTAGTCCTAACGGCTGTCTTCTTAGCTGCCACTTTCTTTGTTGTAGCCTTAGCTGCTTCCTTAACAGTCTCTTTAGCTTCTTCAACTTTAGCTTCAACCTTAGTCTCAGCCTTAGCTGCTGCTGTCTCAACTGCCTTCTTGGCTGTTTCTGTCTTAGCTGCCGCTTTTTTAGCAGTCTTCTTAACAGTTGTCTTAGCTTCTGCTGCCTTTACCTCTGCTGTCTTTACAGCACCGCCAAATACATTGCCATCCTTTTTTTCATTGTTTGCCATGTTTCCATCCTCCTTAATAAAAATACTACTCTCCAATAAGAAACTTCTTGATTGTTTCTACAGCTTTATCTGCATCATTGCCTTCTGCTGAAATAGTAACAGACATTCCGTCTCTTAATCCAAATGCCATAATCCCCATTAAGCTTTTAGCATTAATATTCTTGCCTTCTGATGAAATATCAATATGACTCTCAAACTGACAAGCAGTCTGAACAAGCTCAGCAATTGGATTCTTATGTACTTTATCAATGTTAGCAACGTTGATTGTCTCAGTCATTACAAATTACACCTTACTTTCGTTTAATTTCAGTTACTTTTGTAAATATACCCTAATAGTAAATATAAGTCAACATCTGCTTTCGCAATTTAATTAATAAACTGTTCTCATTTGATTGTAAGATTTATTGATTTATCTTCATAACCCTCATTATAAAGTTCTCTCATCTGCTCATCAAATATATCGGAAGGTTCATAATCACACAACAAAAGAATCAATTTTTTTATCTGTTCATTTTCAGAAGATAGTTTTTTATACTGTGGTTCTATTTTATTTTTCAATTCCACAAGATTAGCCGCATTTTCCTCTTTAGGAATTGCCAATGCCCCTGACACAACTCCAAGAGCATAGGCACATTCATAATTGCCAGTCATTCTTGCATTAGTAAATCCACATTTGCGCGCAAGCGCCTGCTTAGCTAATATAGGTACCATTATGCATTAAGCTCCTTCTTAAATGTTGCAACATAATCTGCGGCAGCTTCCTCTGAATAATTATTAGCTTCAAGAAGCTTGATAAAATGTGAACCGACTATTGCACCATCAATAATATCTTCAAGTGGGGCAACATCTGCTGCTGTTCTTATTCCGAATCCCATCATAACTGGAATCTTAGATTCTTTCTTAACTTCTGTAAGATACTCTCTTATCTGTGAATGGAAGTTAGCACCCTTACCTGTAACCCCCATCTGTGAAACGCAGTATACGAAACCTCTTGCATTCTCTAAAAGCATTGGAATTCTTCCCTTAGATACAGGAGAAACAAGCTGGATAAGAATTGGAGAATTCTCGTTCTTTGCAAGGACATCCTTTATCTGCCCCTGCTCCTCGAATGGAAGGTCAGGGATAATAAGTCCGTCAACACCATTTTCAATACATTTGTTTACGAAGTTCTCAACACCGTAATGATATACAGTATTGTAGTAAAGCATGAATACAACAGGGCTATTAAGACCAGCTTTTCTTACTTCACCCATCATTGTAAATGTGCCTTCAAGTGAAGCTCCATTCTGGATAGCCTTGTATGAAGCATCCTGAATTACAGGACCATCTGCAATAGGATCTGAAAATGGAACACCTATTTCCATAATATCGATTCCTGCCTTCTCCTGTGCAAACATAAGCTTCTTAGTTGTATCATAATCCGGAAGTCCTGCTGTTGTATATGTAATAAATGCTTTCTTGCCCTCTTCCTTAAGTGCTGCGAGTCTTTCTTCTATTCTATTCATTACTTGTTAGTCTCCTCTCCGTTAAGATATTTCTGAACTGTATTAACATCCTTATCACCACGGCCTGAAAGACACATGATAATTGTCTTACCCTTATATTCACCCTGTGCCATCTTGAACACATGTGCAAGTGCATGAGCACTCTCAATAGCCGGAATAATTCCTTCCATTCTGCAAAGTTCCATAAGTGCATCCATACATTCTTTATCTGTTACAGAAACATATTTTGCTCTTCCAGAATCTCTTAAATAAGCATGTTCCGGACCAACACCCGGATAATCAAGTCCTGCTGAAATAGAATGTGCAAGCTGGATATTACCGATTTCATCCTGTAAAAGATATGTCTTCATTCCGTGAAGGACACCAACCTGTCCGAGTGCCATTGCTGATGCATGTTTTCCTGTCTCAATACCAAGGCCTCCTGCCTCAACGCCAATAAGGTCAACGTCTTTATCATTAATGAAATCAGCAAACATTCCGATTGAATTAGAGCCACCGCCAACGCATGCAACAACTGCGTCAGGAAGCTTTCCTGTCTTATCGAGAATCTGTTTTCTTGCCTCAGTGCTGATAATTCTCTGGAATTCCTTAACCATCTTAGGATATGGATGTGGTCCTACAGCAGAACCAATGATGTAAAATGTATCCTCTGCCTTTTCAGCCCATGTTCTGATTGCTTCATTAGTAGCATCCTTTAATGTTGCACTTCCTGTTGTTACAGGCTGCACCTTAGCTCCAAGCATTTCCATTCTGAATACATTAAGTTTCTGTCTCTCGATATCCTCAGCACCCATGAAAACTGTACACTCCATATCAAAAAGTGCTGCGCCTGTAGCTGTTGCAACGCCATGCTGTCCGGCACCTGTCTCAGCGATAACCTTAGTCTTGCCCATTCTCTTTGCAAGAAGAATCTGACCGATAACATTATTAATCTTATGTGCTCCTGTATGGTTCAAATCTTCTCTCTTAAGGAAGATATCTGCTCCGTACTTCTTGCTTATTCTCTCTGCATAATACAGTGGAGTTGCCCTTCCAACATATTCCTGCAGATAATAAATATAATCCTTAGCGAACTCAGGGTCTCTTACTGCCTCATCAAATGCTTTCTCAAGCTCTGCCAGAGTATTCATAAGTGACTCTGAAACATACTGTCCTCCAAACTGTCCATAATACTTGCTTCCTGCCATTTTCTCTTTACCTCTTTTTCTTAATATTTTGCATTCTGTATAAATGTTTTTACTTTATTCTCGTCTTTTCCTTTTATGGATAAATCATCGTACTCTACGCCTGAACTTATATCCACAACATCAGGCTTAACAGCTTCTATCGCAGCTTTTACATTGTCCGGTGTAAGTCCTCCCGCAAGTAATAACTTCTTATTACCACAGTCCGCTTTTTTAAGACTTTCCCAGTCAAATGTCTTACCGCTCCCCGGAACTCCCGCATCAAAAAGCAGTCCATATATTTTATCCAGACTTCGCCATCGCTTAGTCTCCAGATATATATCTTCTTCTGACTGATGCTTAATGTTAACAGCTCTTATAACCCCGACACTGCATGCATTATACACATCATCACTTAATTCACCATGAATCTGTATATAATCAAATCCTGCATTCTGTATTGCTTCAAGCTGTGATACATCAGGGGACACAACAACAGCGACTGTCTTAATGTCCGATTTTTTCAATCTTGTAGTAAGTGTTTCTGCCAGAGTAATGTCAATATTGCGTCTGCTTTTTGGATAATATACTACCATACCTGCATAGTCAGCACCATATTTTTCTATAATGTGTACATCATCCATACTTGTGAGCCCACATATCTTAACCTGTACTAAAGAATCATTTTCTTTCAGCATTATATACCTCTTTAAACTCTGATATTAATTCTTCCGGCTCCGGTGCTTCCATAAGCACTGTTCCTATAAGAAGTGCATCTGCTCCACTCTTTGCCAGCACCTTAATATCGTCTGTATCTGCAACACCGCTTTCTGATACAAGCAGTTTTCCAGCTTTTCTCATCTCTGGTGTAACCATATCTGCAAGTTTTTTAGTAGTATCAAGGTCAACCTCAAATGTCTTAAGATTACGGTTGTTAATTCCTATAATCTTCACATCAAGATTCAGCATTCTCTGCATTTCCTCTTCGTTATGAACCTCACATAAAACATCAAGTCCAAGACTGTAAGCAAGGTCATATAGTTCTTTAAATCTACTGTCATCAATAATCGCAGCAATGAGAAGAACTGCATCCGCTCCTATAACCTTTGCTTCATACACCTGATACGGATCAATTATGAAATCCTTTCTGATAATCGGAAGGTCTGTCATCTGTCTTATCTGCTTAAGATATTCTGTACTTCCCTTAAAATGGTCTTCCTCTGTAAGGCATGAAATAGCATCTGCGCTTTCGCCATACTGTTTTATCCTTTCTTCCAGAGTAATCTTATTGTTCATATTACCATGACTTGGTGATGCTTTCTTGAATTCACTTATAATTGAAAGGCCGTCCTTTGCAAGTGCATCATAGAAGCTGTGTGACACTCTATGGCTCTCAATCGCAAGTCTTGTCATCTCTTCTTCGCTGATTCTTTTCTTGTGTTCTGGAAGTCTTTTTAACTTATCCTCTACAATAACATCTAATATCATTAAATCACCCCATTAACGAAATTCTCAATCATTCTCTTGCCATGCTCTGTATATATTGACTCCGGATGGAACTGCAATCCGACCACCGGATAATCCTTATGTTTTACAGCCATTATTTCTCCATCCTGTGTCTTGGCAATAATCTCCAAGCAGTCTGGCAAAGTCTTTTCAATTATAGCGAGTGAATGATATCTTGCAACCTTTACTGGTGAATAAAGTCCGGTAAATATTCCTGTTCCATCATGGTATATTTCAGACTGTTTACCATGCATGATACATTTTGCATAAGAAACAGTTGCGCCAAATGCTTCTCCTATGCACTGATGTCCCAAACATATACCAAGTATCGGCTTCTTTCCTGTAAAATGCTTTATTACATCAACACATATTCCAGCATCTTTAGGGCTCTTAGGACCAGGAGATACAACTATTGATTCAGGGTCAAGCTCCTCTATCTCCTCAATTGTTATCTTATCGTTTCTTACAACCTTAATATCACTGTTAAATATTCCAATAAACTGATACAGGTTATATGTAAATGAGTCATAATTATCAATCAGCAGAATCATAAATGTTCCTCCTTAACAAGTGTCTTTGCAAGTGCCATTACTTTATTGCAGCACTCCTGATATTCCATCTCTGGCTTTGAATCAGCAACAATTCCTGCACCTGCCTGAAGATATACCTTATCGCCTTTCTTAATCATAGTCCTGATTGTAATGCAGAAGTTCATATTACCGCCAAAATCAAGGTATCCTGTAGCTCCTCCATACAGGCCTCTTCTTACTGTCTCAAGCTCATCTATGATTTCCATTGCTCTTATCTTAGGTGCGCCGCTTAATGTGCCTGCTGGAAGGAATGATGATACGAGGTCAAGTGGATGATATTCTCCATTCTTTCTTCCCTCAACAAGTGAAACAATATGCATAACATGTGAATATCTCTGGATATTCATGAACTGGTCAACCTTGACTGTTCCTATCTCACTTATCCTACCCATATCGTTACGTGCAAGGTCAACTAACATTACATGCTCTGCTCTCTCTTTCTCATCTGCAAGAAGTTCTTCCTCTAAAGCAATATCCTGTTCCTTTGTTGCTCCTCTTTTTCTTGTGCCCGCTATAGGACATGTATATACTTTATTGTCTGACTGCTTTACAATCATTTCCGGTGAACTTCCGATTATCTCAAAATCCCCGAAATTAAAGTAATACATATATGGTGAAGGATTAAGTTCTCTTAATTTTTCATAGAGATTAAAACCACTCTGTCCCGTCTTTATTGTCCATCTCTGCGAAAGAACAGTCTGGAATATATGACCTTCTTTTATGTAATTCTTAATCTTATTAACCTTCTTGCTATATTGTTCAAGCGTGTCCGATTTTTTCAATATTACACCATCAAGTGACATATCAGGCTTATCATCCTTAAACTTATTTACGCCCTCTCTTGCAGTCTTTATAAGCTCCTCCGCTTCCTTTAAAGCCTTAATCCTGCCTTCCTCTGAATCCTCTCCAAGCACTACTGCTGTGAATGTTTCTGCTGTATGATTGATAGCAATGAACTTGTCTGCAAGCATAAGCTGTATTGTCTCAATTCCTATCTCATCAGGATTATCATCAGGAAGGACTTCTGTGTATCTTATATAATCATATCCAAGGCTTCCAACAAGACCTCCGATGAAATCAAGTTCTCCCGGATCCTTTACTATCTCGAATTCATCAAAATACTCTTTAAGTCTTATAAGAGGATTGCCCTCTCTTACCTCTCTGCTTCCATCTTTTCTTGTAATAACAAGGCTGTCCTTATCTGATTGGATTATCTCATTCGGTTCAACTCCCATAAAAGTATACTGTCCGCTTTCCTTGTCAGTTCCTTCAAGAAGAAATCCCTTCTTTTCAATTCCAAGTCCTTTGTATAGTTCAATAGCTTTCTCATTAACAATACTTACCGTCTTCTTATAAGCTCTTAATCTTCGTTTCATAGTTCCTCCCTATCCTTCGTTGTTCATTACTGGCGCTCGTCATATGAACATGAATTAAAGCAAGCTTTATTCTTGTTCGCAGACTTTCTGCTTACATACTTTTTTGTAAGCCAGGTCTTTCCGTGCCTTCGGCACTCCCAAGCCCTGGTAATTCACAACTCACGGACTTCGTCCTTCGTTGTTCATTACTGGCGCTCGTCATATGAACAAGAATTAAAGCAAGCTTTATTCTTGTTCGCATGACTCGCTGCTTACAAAAAATGTCCCTGACAGGAACTTGTATATTGCAGATTCCTGTCAGGGACGAATTACCGTGGTGCCACCCTTATTTATGAACATACTTGTAATATTAATAAAAAAGGTGGCACTCCTTACCGGATATGCCACCTGTATGCTCAACTCATTATCAGATACAATTAATATATCCTTCCCCTGTAACGCGAGGCCGCGTCGTAAACTACTGCTAATTCATCTACGCATCTCACAAACCCATTCCTTACGGCTCTCCATGCTGACATTCCACCACCGCCAGCTCTCTGTGATGTACCTTCCGAAAGTACTCTTTTGATCATCGACTTTAAATATTTAACTGCCACCTATAATAGCACTATGTTTATCTGTCGTCAAGCACAAAAGCTTAAAATTTCCTGATATTAACAATTGTCTGAACCAGATATACTATGTATAAAACAGCTGCTACAAAAATAAGAACCGTTGTTGCATTTGTAAGTACCAGTATAATCACATTCACAGTAAGAAGAATAACTACTCCTAAAAGTGTTTTTCCAATTGTTCTTTTAAATACTTTAACGCTTACAATATATACCATAACAACGATTATCAGAATAATCAAACTCAGAATCGAAAGTGTTCTCCAAAAAGCATCAAACTCTTCCTGTGTGGTCTGCTGAATCCTTGCAATTCCACTCTGAATAAAAAACATATATAGGTTTATCATCATCAAAATTAATGTTACTATTTCTAACAGCATATTCTTTATAACTTTCATTTCTTAATTCCTCCATATTATTTAATTAAGCCCGTCTAATGCCAATATTGTTAT
>JAHYZV010000002.1 GCA_019424245.1 Clostridiales bacterium | reverse complement strand
CAAGTGCATTTCACATAGTATGCAGAACTGCCTGTAGCTTATATTTGTCTGTGTTGCGACATAATTTAATACTGAATATTCAATTAAATCAAGTGGGACGAAACAGGGCGGAATTGTGCGCTTTACGCACAATTCCGCCCTTCATGCCGCTCCCTTTGATTTAGCCACACATTCATTTTTCGTAAATTTAGCCAACGTCAGACAGCATATATGAGAAAAGCAGGTGTGCAAACATCATAAGATGCACTTGAAGTTTAATTGTGATAGTTCTTAGACTTTTTCTTAGCTACCCAGCTATCCACAGACACGGATGTCTGTGGAAGTGAGATATGGGACACGGATGTCCCGTATCGAACGGTAGCGGAAACTACCATTACGTATATGAAAAGTCTTAGAAATATCCAGCCATAATAAACTCGCAAAGCGTGTTTATTATGGCTATCGCGGCAGTCGCCAAGGTCATATCAGGAATATGACTTTGGCTCGTTGCTCGCGTAAATTGAAGCTTCTGGCATCGTTGATGTATGCACACCTGCTTTTCTCATATATGCTGTCGTCCGTACGTTAAGAATGTGTGTTAAACAACAATATAGAATATATTTATATGGAAACAAACTTTTAATAAATATGAAACATAATTTTAATAAATGGTACTAATTTACTATGTTATCCTATGTACTTTTTTGTGTGATATTGCTAAGATTAGCAAGTAAGACATCATATGTTAAAGCATATTGCACAAACATGTGCATGAGGAGGTAAAACATGAAAGCTAACATTAGCAAGGGTGCCCGCAAAGGATGGGCATGGATACTTGCAGCATTGATGGTTGTAAGTGTCATTATTCCAACTACAATATCTACCGCAAAGGCAGAGGTTGGAACAGTACAGTTCAATGGAACAGCGCAGGGCTGGCTTGAATCAGCTTACGCTGAGTGGTCTATTGACAAGGAAGCCGATGGATATACAGCATATATCAAAAAGGCTTCACAGTCAGATTCAGCATATGCAAGAATCGACAATGAACTTATAAGAAGGTACAAGAGTTACTACAGGGTAGATGCCATGGGTCTTTCGGCAGGAGACTATGTTATCAGGGTAGTACCAGTAAAGAATGGAAAAGAAGTAACAGCTAAGGCTAAGGTTACAGATGTTCTTAAGGTAAGCTCATATGACAGATCAGGCTTTGCATTTTCTTCTGAATCAAGATACAAGACAGGTTCAGGAGCATATAACGAAGATGGAACACTTAAGAGTGATTCAATCGTTCTTTATGTAACTAATGATAATGCTAAAACTGTAAAAGCAGGCATTATGGAAGGAAAGGGCGAGAAGGAGTACACAGGACTCCAGACAATTATTGATGCATATACAAAGAGTGCCAGTAAGGGTGTAGAAACAAGGGCACTTGATGTAAGAGTAATAGGATGTCTTACAGATTCGGGTATGGATAAGTTTTCAAGCTCATCTGAGGGTGTGCAGATAAAAGGAGCAAGTGCTTATTCTAATATTAACATGACTTTTGAAGGAGTTGGCGAGGACGCAAGCATAAGCGGCTTCGGTTTCCTTTTAAGAAATGCAGGTAATGTAGAAATGAGAAACCTCTCAATACTTAACTTTATGGATGATGGTATTTCACTAGATACAGCTAACTGCAACGTATGGATACATAACGTAGACCTTTACTATGGCAAGGTTGGTGGGGACGCTGACCAGGCTAAAGGTGATGGATCTATAGATATAAAGGGTGATTCACAGTATATAACAGTTTCATATGTACATTTCTATGATTCAGGTAAATGTTCATTGTGTGGTATGAAGAGCGAGAGTGGTCCTAACTACATTACTTATCATCATAACTGGTTTGATCATTCAGACTCAAGACATGCCAGAGTAAGAACTATGTCAGTACATATGTATAACAATTATTATGATGGTAACGCAAAGTATGGTGTAGGTTCAACTATGGGTTCTTCTGTATATGTAGAGAACAACTACTTCAGAAACTGCAAGTATCCTGTGCTTTCATCTAATCAGGGTTCTGATGCTTTAGGTGAAGGCACATTCTCAGGTGAGAACGGCGGCATCATAAAAGCTTATGGCAACGAAATAGTTGGAGCAACAGGTATCATATATGCTAATGCAGCATCAGTTACAGGTGAAGCTGCCAATGCAGCTACATTTGATGCATATCTGGCTGCTTCTGCAGGTGAAAAGGTACCATCATCATACAAGACAGTAGCTGGTGGCACAACATACGATAACTTTGATACAACTAAGGATCTTGGAGTAAAGGCAGGAAGCCTTGTAGCAGCAAAGGATGTTCCAGCACTTGTTACATCTTCTAAGGGAGCAGGAAGCCTTGGCGGTGGTGTTATTGACTGGAAGTTCAGTGATGAAGACGACACAGCTTATGTTGTAGATAAGGATTTAAAAGCAGCTGTTACGAATTATAAAAACACAGAGCTTGTGGCTGTTGGTGGAACTAATGCCAACATAGTAACTCCAGAGCCTTCTACAGATGAAACAACAAAGGCAACAGAAGAGGAAACTAAGACTACAGAAAAGGCTACTACATCTAAGGCAACAGAAAAAGAAACTAAGACTACAGAGAAGGCTACTACATCTAAAGCTACAGAAGCAACAAAGGTAACTGAGAAGGAAACTACAGGTGCAGGTTCAGATACTAAAAACAGTTATGATAAGACAAGTCTCTCATATTCAGGTGCATATACAGATTTAAGTACAAAGAAGGATTCAGATTTTAAGAATGCAAAGTATGTTTCGTCAGCATCTGATATTCTTACAGCTATAAGCAGTGCTAAGGCAGGAGATGTTATCATAGTTAAGGCTGGAACTTACAAGTTTACAGATACGATAGTTATTAATAATGCCATGAATGGAAACAGCGGCGCTTATATAGTTGTAAAAGCAGCTGATGGTGCAGAGGTTAAGTTTGATTTCTCAGCACAGACACTTGATGGCGCAAACAGAGGTGTTGTTGTAGATGGAGATTACTGGTATTTTGAGGGAATCAACTTCTATGGAGCTGGTGATAACGGCGTGTTACTTGCTGGTAACAACAACATATTTGAAAAATGTGTATTCGAAGCAAACAGAGATTCAGGACTTCAGATATCAAGATATGACACAACAGCAGCAACTAAAGATTTATGGCCATCAAACAACCTTATAATCAACTGTACAGCATTTGATAACTGTGATTATCCAGACCAGGGTGGTACAGGTGAAAATGCAGATGGTTTTGCAGCAAAGCTTACATGCGGCGAAGGCAATGTATTTGATGGATGTATATCATATTGCAACTCTGATGATGGATGGGATCTTTTCGCTAAGTCAGCTACAGGTCCTATCGGTGTGATAACTATAAGAAACTGTGTTTCATTCGGCAATGGAACATTATCTAACGGAGTTCATTATGCTAACGGAGATATGAATGGCTTTAAGCTCGGTGGTTCAGGTGTAGGTACACCTCATGTTGTACTTAACTGTCTCTCGTTTAACAATGGGGCAACAGGATTCACTGACAACAACAATCCATCAGGTCTTACAATCATGAATGCCACAGCATGGGGCAATGGTAAGTCAGCAAAGAAGGGCAACTTCTTATGCTACAGAGCATCAAATAAGGCAGTGTACGTAGGTCTTGTTTCAGCAAATGCTATAGACTCAGATAAATTTACAGGTAATATGAGTGATTCTATATACTATAATACAGGTAAGTATTACAGATTATCAGGATTATTACCAACACCAGTTGTTAGTGGCGACAAGAAGGGTACAGTAGTTGATAATCCATCTAAAGTATCAGGAATGTTTAAAAATGCTGTTGATTTTATCAATCTTAATGGTAATGTAGACAAGCAGTTAAGAAATTCTGATGGAACTATTAATATGAAGGGACTTTACGAAACACAGGGAAGTTATTCAACACTTGGAGCACATTTTGGTGTAGCTAATCAGGTTATAAGTGTTACAGGCAAGACATCTGGTGAAGTAAAGCCAACAGAGAAAACAACAAAAGCAACAGAAAAAACAACAGAAACAACAAAGGCAACAGAGAAAACAACAGAAGCAACAAAGGCAACAGAGAAAACAACAGAAGCAACTAAAGCTACAGAATCAAAGACAGATTCGACTGTAAGCGGTACCAAGCTTGTTCTAAATGCTAATGATGTAAATACAGGAAAGTTAAAATCAACACTTACTGTTGACGGCTTTAAGATTGTTGCCGGAAGCAAAGCAACAGTTACAGTAGATAAGAGCAGAAAGGAATATAAAGGAATAGACTTTACAAGAAGAATCAAGCTTTCTGGTAAAGGCAGTACAAGTGGAAGAGCTATTGCGTTTAAAACAGCTGGAGAAGCTAAGGTGAAGGTATATGCAACAAGCTCAAGCACAGATGAATCAAGACTTATTAAGATAGTTGATAAGAATGGAAAGGATATTACATCTACATCAAAGATTCCAGGAAATTCACTTAAGTCAGTTTCATTCAGAGTGCCAGTTGCAGGTGAATATTATCTTATAGCCGAGGATGGCGGAGTTAATATTTACTATGTTGAAGTATCTAATGGAGTTGCATACTAAGTAAGCGTTAAAAGATCTTATCATGTAGGTTAAGAAAGACTTTTTGTCTTATGACGTTTACATCATATCAGTTATAAAATATAAGCGGATGTTTGTTATTCAGACATCCGCTTTTTTGGTAAAATAATAGTATGAACAATAGGTAAAAAATAAAATAGGATATGAATAACAGTATTGAAAATAATAGTATGAAATAATAGGTTGATAAAGCAGCAGATTGCAAATATAATAAATATGAATAAGATATTTTTGGTGTAAGAAATATAAGTATATGGCCAAGTATATTCAGAAATGTATCCATAAGTATAACTAGAAATATATTTTATAGAAAAGAGGAAAGAGAACATCATGAAGATAAAGACCGTTGCTATATTAGGAGCAGGAGCTGTAGGTTCATATGTTATATGGGGACTTGCAGGCTTAAAGGATGTAAGGCTGGGGCTAATAGCACAGGGAGAACGTCAGGAAAGGCTGAGAAAAGAAGGTTGTCTTATAAACGATGAAGTATACAGACCAGAGGTGTGGACACCCGAAGAAGCGCATAATACAGGCGTTGACCTTTTGATAGTTTCGTTAAAGTATGGAGCTTTAAAAGGAGCACTTGACAACATTGCTACAGCTATTGGAGAAAACACTATAGTTATGAGTCTTATGAATGGTGTTGACAGTGAAGATATCATTGCAGACAGGATAGGCATGTCACATATTGTATATTCACTTATAAAGGTTGCCTCTCATAGAGATGGCAGGGGATATTACTTTAATCCTGATACAACAATAGGAATTATTTTTGGGGAAACAGCAGATAAGGTATCTGCATCAGACAAAATATCAGAACAGACACTTGTGAGTGACAGGATAAAGTTGATAGATGAGCTTTTTGCAGCCAGCAGGCTTAACTACAGAGTGACAGAGCATATAAAAGAAGAAATGTGGAGTAAGTTCAGACTTAATGTAAGTAATAATCTTCCACAGGCAGTACTTGGTGCAGGTGTCGGATGTTACAGGGATAGTGAACATATGAAGGCTATAAGCGATGGTTTAAGACATGAGCTTGAAACAATAGCTAAGGCAAAAGGAATAGATTTAAGTGTTATTGATAATTCATCGTCACGTGGAAGTGCAGTGCCGCCAACAGCAAGATACTCTACACTTCAGGATATAGATGCTAAAAGACATACCGAGATAGATATGTTTTCCGGTGCACTTATGCGTATGGGAGAAGAATTTGGAATACCAACGCCTTATAACGAATACACTTATCATATTATTAAGGCGATAGAAGAAAAGAATGATGGTAGGTTTGATTACGATAAGGGAAATGAAGAATTGACATATGCAAGGTGAAATTTGAAAAGAGTTACTACTGATTGAAAAATAGGAACACAAAAAGTACCTTATTCTTGTTGGTACAAGCTATGGATTTGATGCCAAGCTTGCAGAAATAAAAGGTATGTTTAAAATATGCGGTATTAATCCTGGTGAGTTTATCTTAGATGGTAAGCCTCTTGCTGAAAAGGGAGCAGCAGTTAAAGAAACAGTAGTTATAAATTCAGTTGCAAGAAAAGTTGATGTTGATAAAGAAATATTGCCACCAAATAAGCTGAATTATTTTAAAGCGAAGAAAGAACATATAGTTGATGGAATATCTTATTACGTAAGTACAAGATATAACAGAGAGCAGGGAATAGCACAACTTGAAAAGATGCTTGTTTTATGTGAGGGTAGTGTGAATGCGTTTGTTATTACTGCTAAACCAGAAAAGACTACTTATAATTAATATAATTAAAAATGATTTTTTGATTTTTAAAACTAAGGAGAGGGTATGAAAATGTTGATTTTCATGCACAGAAATGGAGATTAATATGAAGCGAAATAAATACAAAGATTATCTATGGTATACGGCACTTGCAGTATTTATTATATGTGTGATTGAAGGTATATTTTTCTACCATAATGTAGATAATCCGTTTCTTAAAGTAACATTAAACATACAGAATGCAATTAAAGCGTATAAGATAGATCCGGATATAAAGCAGAAAGAAGCTATTGCGTATATGCAGGCAACAGGTGGTGGCATATTAAGTGGAATAATAACATATGTGTATTGTATTGCTGTTATTGTTGCGCCATTTTGTACAATAGGTGCATTAGCCGTTCTTATCAGAAAACCAGCCAGCTATGTCAGAGGACTGTTTAGCCAGAAAAATAAAAAGCGCGTATTGGTTATTGGTGAAGGAAAATATAAGTTTCCTCTTATAGATGCATTGACTAAAGATTGTCGTGTTACAGTGGTTGAAAGCACTATACTTTCAGATGATAAGAAGCTTAAATATATAAATAAAGGTGTAAAGTTTGTGCAGAAGTATCAGGATATGCATATTGAAAGTATAATAAAAATGCTTGATATATGTAAATTCAGTGATGTTTTTCTGTGTGATGATAATTCAATAGAAAATATTGAATGTTTAAATGCATTTACAGAGAGTTTTAAAAAAAATATAAATGCATTTGAAAATAAAGGGTATCAGCAGATTCATCTGTGCTGCAATGACAATTCAATGGCAGAACTGATAAGACAGTATTATGATAAAATAGATACAAGAACCTTTGATCTTGACATAGTAGATGTTAATAAAATGGCTGTCAATAAAATGTATAAAGAACATCCTGTATATACAGCTAATAAGGGTGATGATTATGATGTTCATATAGGAATCATTGGATTTGGTGAATTTGGCCAGAGTGCATTAATACAAGGACTTAATATGTCGGTTTTATCAGCAGAGTCTACTATATGTATAGATGTATTTGATAAGGATATGGAATCAATAATAGGAAGTTTCATGAAGAATTTTTCAGTTGATGTCCTGAAGGGATTGAAGTTCATAAAAGAAGATATATATGAAGGTAAAAGTATTGAATATTATGAATTGAAATTTCCATTTGATACAATACCAGATCAATTTGGTATAGATGGAAAGGTATGTTTAAGATTTTTTAATACGGATGCAAGGACATTACAGTTTAACAGTATTTTTAAAAGATGTAATGACGACAAATTATTTACATATCTTATTGTGGCAATGAGTGATACACATTCAATGTCTAATACACTTATTGAATTGAAGCAGCTGTTATACAATAAGGGTGATAGCTGTATTAATATTCCTATAGTTGTCAGGGCTAAGGAAAACAATGATTTTGCTAATATTTATGGTGAGAAGAATCTATTTACAATAAACAAGAATAAAGATATTTTTTCATATGCTTCTATAACTAATCGTGATATTGTAAATGATGCAAAGATATTTAATCATAGATACAATATGTTGTATGAAATAATAAGCAGATATAAAGCAGATAAAAATATTGTTGTGGATGATAAGTTTATGCTATCTGAAGATATAGAGGAACGTCTTAAGAAAGATTCAATAGAGCTTAAAGAGAATAAGAAAATATCAGAAGAAATAGATGAGGTATGGCATAATAAGGGCATATTTGACAGGGAATCAAGTATAGCACAATCATTGCATCAGGATATTAAAAAATGGATTATTTATGAAAAATATGCATATTCTCTTACAGATAACCGAGAAGAGCTTGAAAGAATTGAACATAGAAGATGGAATATTTTCATGATAACACATGGCTTTAAATATGAGAAAGCTGAAAGAAAAGATATGTATGCTAAAACACATCCATGCATTTCAAAATGGGAAGTTTTGAAGGTGGAAAAGCCAGATACATTAGAGTATGATTTTACACCATATTACATATTAAAAGCAGACAGATGATTTAGATGAAGTCATATATTCGTAATATACGGACGACAGCATATATGAGGAAAGCAGGTGCGCATACATCAACGATGCCAGAAGCTCCAATTGTATATTTCTAAGACTTTTCATATAGGTAACGGCAGTTGTCGCTACCGTTCGATACGGGACATCCATGTCCCATATCTCACTTCCACAGACATCCGTGTCTGTGGATAGCTGGGTAGTTAAGGAAAAGTCTAAGAACTATCACAATTGGACTTCAAGTGCATCTTATGATGTATGCGCACCTGCTTTCCTCATATATGCTGTCTGACTTTGACTTAATTTACGAAAAATGAATGATTCAATCAAACTATTGTTTGAAATTGTTATTGTACATTACTGTTATTTGGTGTATTATTGCCATTTATATTTCTGTTATCGTTCATATTTCTGCCGCCATTCATGTTACCTCCACGGCCACCACCATTAAAACCGCCTGGATTGCTGCCAAAGCCGCCGGCATTGGATGCACCCATGGTTCCTGCAGATTGTGTCCAGTTTGTTAATGAGGAACCATCGCAGTAAAGAGTGTATTCAGTGTTTGTTGTAAGAGCAGATGCGCATATCCAGCCATTTGAGTAACTGTTGTTTAAAGTAAAGCTGATTATTTCATTACCGCTGGAATCTTTTACTGAGTAGCTTCCTGCGTTAAAGGATACAGAACTGAACACGTAAGCATTAACTGAATTTACAGGAGTTTCACATATACCGCCTAAAGCTACACATGTTCCACCAGTTATAGTAATATTGCCATCAACATCAATAGAACCAGATACCTGACCTGATGAACTGCCGCCTTTTACAAGAACCATGCCGCCAGACTGGGTGTAGCTGCCGTTAGAATCTATAGCATCTGTATCGCCGGAACCAGTTGTTACATCAATGTAGCCACCAGTTATATTAATAAGAGGAGTAGATGAGCCATCTCCGGTACATGCATTAATGCCATCATCAGCTGCATATATAAAGCTTTGTCCACCACTGATGTTGATTGTTATAGCCTCAAGACCCTCGTAGGATGTTAAAACATTTATATATCCATCAGTTATATTAAGCTCTTTATCTGCATGTATTCCATCATCACCTGTAGAGATTGTGATAGTTCCACCTGATATAGATATTATACCCTTGCCATCTTCGCCGGTTTCAAGAACACCAGAATCTGAGTTGGCATGAATACCATCATCAGTTGAACTTATGTTAATGGCTGCACCAGATATATTTATCTCGCTCTCGGCTTTGATTCCCTTTGTAGAGTAAGACTTTTTAGATGAATTTCCTGAGCTGTTATTGCCTGGCATACCATTAGCAGCTCTGTTTCCACCGCCGAAGTTACCTTTCATGTCAGAATTATTGCCTGAATTGCTGCTACTGTTATTCATATCAGGAGGATTGCCCATGTTACCATTGTTCTGAGTATTGTTCATATCAGGAGGATTGCCCATGTTACCATTGTTCTGAGCATTGTTCATATCGGGTGGAGTTCCCACGCGGCTGTTATTCTGGTTGTCTGTATTGGCAATTGTTATGTATGTCATCATAGTTGCATTGGATGATGATTTAGATGATGAACCTTGATTCTGATTTGATGAACTTGGGTTGCTGGCTGATGAATCTGGGTTGCTGGCTGAAGAACCTGGGCTGCTGATTGAAGAACCAGAGCTGTTGGCTGATGAACCGGAGTTGTCGGCAGCTACGGCTTCACTATAATCAGAATAAGTATCTGTATATATATTCAGATTTCCATCACCTGAAACATCTACACCATATGCAGCATCTATGCCGTCACAGGCAGCATATATATCAATATTTCCACCAGATATTATTACATTTCCTTTCTGTTTTCCTTTGGTTGAAAGACTGCTGTTTGATGTTTTGATGCCATCGCCTTTTCTGGATATAGCTATTATTTCGCCAGATTCTATAGCTGCCTCATCGTTTCCTTTTATAGCATTATTTACAGCATTAACCTTGATGGTAACATTTTTAATAGAAATGTCATCTTTGCTCTGGATACCGTTGTTATAGTTGCCAGTTACTGATAATGCCCCTTTTCCAACCAATTTAAGGTCACATGCTGCATAGATGGCAGCATTACCATTTTCACTGGAAGAATTGTCTGAATTGTCGTCAGCTTCAGTTCTTGCATCAACTATACTGTTATAAGTGTTTTCCTCAGATTTGATTTTTATATTATCAGCATTTTTAATATAAATAGGTGAACCGTTAGAACATGTGATGGATGTACCATTCAATACAATGGTAATCTCGGCATTATCGTCAGCATTAACTACAATCTGTCCTTCTGATAAGAGTCCGGTAACGGTATATTCGCCAGCCTGTGTTATGGTATATACGGAATCATTCTGTGTTATTGTAGAACCATCAGTTGATGTAATGCTGAATTCACCTGTTATTTCCGTTTTGTAGTTATCGGCATCATCTGCGTGTGTTACATTAGTATCCTGGGCGGTAATGCTGGAAGCTATGGTGGTATCAGTATTTTTGTTGTTGGTTGTATAGTTTTGTGAACCACAGCCCGATGTCATAAGACACATGGCAAGAATAACTGCAGCTACGCAGGATTTATTTATTCTTTTAAAATTAATCATATACATTCATCCTTACATTCATACTTTCATTCATTATTTCATTCATTATTTCTATAGTTGATATAGAGATTGTTACTTTTGCCCCTTACATCTTATCTATAGTGTAGGTGGGAATAGTGAAGAAAATATGATGAGAATGAGGATATTTTGTGTCCTGGAGAATGACAAAAGAAAAAGCCGAGGCAGGGTTTTTATTCCTGTATCGGCTTTATTGGCTTTATTGGTGTTATGGAGTGTTTATTAGCGCTTTGATGTCTTCTTCTGGTGTGGTGATAGGTGCTATGCCATATTTTTCCACAAGAAAGTTCAGAATATTAGGAGACAAAAACGCAGGTAGAGAAGGACCAAGACGGATGTTTTTGATTCCGAGGTGCAGAAGTGTTAACAAAATGCAGACTGCCTTCTGTTCGTACCATGAAAGAACGAAGGAGAGTGGAAGCTCATTTACAGTACATCCAAATGCATCCGCAAGTGCCAGAGCAACCTGAATCGCCCCATAAGCATCGTTACACTGCCCCATATCCATCAGTCGTGGCAGACCATTGATTTCTCCAAGATTAAGATCATTGAAACGGAATTTGCCACATGCCAGGGTGAGGATGATACTGTCAGAAGGAGTTTGTTTAACAAAATCTGTGTAATAGTTTCGACCCGGTTTAGCACCATCACATCCGGCAACCAGGAAGAAATGGCTGATTGCACCTGATTTTACAGCATCTACTATAGTATTTGCATGTGACAGTATAGCTGAATGACCGAATCCGGTTGTCACCTTCGTACCTCCATTGATGCCTTTTAATGTCTGATTTTCTTTATAGCCACCAAGTTCAAGTGCTTTTTTGATAACTGGCGTAAAATCTTTTTTCTCATCAATATGGACAGCGCCAGGGAAAGCAACCACCTCTGTTGTAAATACTCTGTCAGCATAACTGCTTTTTGGCGGCATCAGACAGTTGGTAGTGTAAAGAATCGGAGCTGGAAGATGATCAAACTCTTTCTGCTGATTCTGCCATGCAGTTCCAAAATTTCCTTTTAAGTGTGGAAATTTTTTCAAGAGTGGATAGGCATGGGCAGGGAGCATTTCACCATGAGTATATATGTTGATTCCTTTTCCTTCTGTCTGTTCAAGTAAAAGCTGCAGGTCTTTAAGATCATGACCTGTCACGACAATAAAAGGACCTTTTTCGATGGTAAGTGTAACTTCTGTGGGCTCTGGCATTCCATAGCTGTTTGTATTTGCTTTATCAAGAAGTGCCATACACCTAAGGTTGATCTCGCCTACTTTAAGTACTGTAGGAAGCAGTGTTTCTATACTTTCTTCGTAACCAATCTTAAATAATGCTTCGCAGAAGAATCGGTTTACTTCATCATCTTCATAATTCAGAACATTTGCATGGTAAGCATAGGCGGCCATTCCACGAATACCAAAAAGAATAAGAGATTTTAAAGAGCGGATATCTTTATCGGCATTCCACATCTGCTGCATGTCGTATTCGCCTGTTTTACCACATGGTGACTGACATTTGCTGCAGTCAGGGACCAGTCGTTCTTTCTCAGCTCTGACTTTTTGTATCATATTTTCAATTGCTGCATTATCAAAACTTACATTTGTAACTGTTGTAAACAGACCTTCAATTATGACTTGTACGGTTCTTTTAGAAATAGCTGATGCACTGTCTACAGCTCTTGCAAGACCAATCAATGCACCTGTCAGCTCATCCTGTAATTTGGCTGTATCTGCATTTTTTCCACAGACACCTGCATTTCCTGTACAGCCAGTACATCCGGCTGTCTGTTCACACTGAAAACAAAACATTTTTTTATTCATTCCAGTAATCTCCTTATTAATCAATAATTTTTCCATCAATACTTATTGTTACAACTTGCCATGGTATGAATTTTCCACTATTTTGAAGTGCATTTTTTACTGCCATCTCCAGACCACCACAGCATGGAACTTCCATTCTTACGATTGTCACACTTTGAATGTTGTTATTCTGAATAATAGCAGCCAGTTTCTCACTATAATCAACCTGGTCTAATTTCGGACAACCTATTAGTGTTACCTTATTCTGAATAAAATCCTGATGAAATCCAGCATAAGCGTAAGCAGTACAATCGGCGGCTATCAGAAGTTTTGCACCATTAAAATATGGTGCACTGATAGGTGCAAGTTTGATCTGTACCGGCCAGTTCTCAAGTTGTGATATCGAATCTGCACCTGAAAATGTTTTTGCGGTCTCAGGCGTTTTTGTTCGCTGTATCTGCATGATTTTAGATCCTGGACAGCCGGTGTGAGGTGACATTGCATGATTTTGAGCAGCTATTTTACTCTGTGCTTCTTTTACAGCATCTTCATCATATGCAGGTGCTTCTCTTTCCTCAAATGAAATAGCTCCTGTAGGACATTCTGGGAGGCAATCCCCCAATCCGTCACAAAAATGTTCTCTTACCAGCTCGGCTTTTCCGTCTATAATATCAATGGCACCTTCGTGGCAGGCAGTTGCACATGCACCACATCCGGTACATTTTTCTTTATCAATACGTATAATTTTTCTTATCATTTTACCCTCCATTAATAGAATTTTATTTTTGTTTCTGTTAGAATCATATTATAATAAATACAACTTGTATGTTTGATTTCCAACAGGAGGTGAGATTTTGAAAAAATATTTACCTATTTTAAAAAACAGTCCTTTTTTTAAAGGTCTTACTGATAATGAGATATTATCTGTATTGCACTGTGTAGAGGCAGTAACAGTTTCTAAAGAGAAGGATTCTTATATTTTCAGAGCAGCAGATTCTACACAGGTAATGGGATTAGTATTGTCAGGCTGTGTTCTTATTATTCAGGAGGATCTCTGGGGACATCGGAATATTTTGTCTAAATGTCATGCTGGTGATTTTTTTGGAGAACCATATGCGGCAAGCCCTGGTGCTGTTCTAAACATCAGTGTGGTAGCAGATGAGGATTGTGAGATTGTTTTTTTAAATATACAGAAGCTTCTGGTTACTTGTCCAACTGCATGTGGGCATCATCAGAAGCTGATTCGCAACCTGGTCAGTGTACTGGCAAATAAGATACTCATTCTGAATGATAAGATTACACATGTTGGCAAGCGGACAACAAGGGAGAAATTATTGTCATACCTGTCAGCAGAATCTATCAGACATTCGTCCTTGTCCTTTGACATTCCTTTTGACAGGCAGCAGCTGGCAGATTATCTTTGCATTGACCGCGCAGCAATGTCTACTGAGATATCAAAGCTGCAAAAAGAAGGTTTTATAAAAACGCATCGAAATCATTTTGAGGTGCTTTGCAATAATAATACAAATGTATTGAGGTAGAAGAGGGGTTAAAGCGTAAATCGGTGGTGATGGGAATAAGAAAGAAATTTGGTAAAACCATCACAGAAAATATAATCTATAAATACAGAATTGGAAAGAATATTTGGGTGTGTAGGAATCTATTTTATTAAATCTATCTCACTAGGAAACAGTTATTACATCGGCTAAAAAATAGTGCAATGGATAAAATAGATGGTGTTTTTGCCGATGGCGTGATATACTAGTCAATAGATTAGTACGTTTTGGATATGGTTTATGATTTGTGATGGAGGATTGTAGATGAAATACCTTTTAGTTGCTGATATAGCAAAAAAATGGAATATGTCAGAGCGCAGTGTTAGAAATTACTGTGCTAAGGGACGTGTGAATGGTGCGTTTCTTACTGGTAAGACATGGAACATTCCAGAAAACGCAGAGAAACCAGAGCGCACTAACAAAAGAAAAGAAGAACCGATTACTCTGTTGGATATTCTGAAAGAGCAGAGGGCAAGTAAATACTCTGGTGGGATTTATCATAAGACACAGATTGATTTGACCTATAACTCTAACCATATGGAGGGAAGCCGTCTGACACACGATCAGACCAGATATATCTTTGAAACCAATACTATTGGCGTAGAAAAAGAAGTGCTGAATGTGGATGATGTGATTGAAACGGCAAATCACTTCCGTTGTATTGATATGATTATTGATCATGCGAAAGCAACTTTGACGGAGAAATTCATCAAAGAACTTCACTTGGTTTTGAAGAATGGCACCAGCGATTCTAGAAAAGATTGGTTTGCTGTTGGTGATTATAAGAAACTTCCGAATGAAGTTGGTGGCAGTGATACAGCCCTTCCAGAAGAAGTTGCAGATAAAATGAAGGCCTTGCTGACGGAATATAACACCAAAGAAGAAAAGACCTTTGCGGATATTCTGGACTTTCATGTGAAGTTTGAGCGAATCCATCCGTTCCAAGATGGTAATGGGCGTGTGGGCAGATTAATCATGTTTAAGGAGTGTTTGAAATACAATATCGTTCCGTTTATCATTGAGGACAATTTGAAAATGTTCTATTATCGTGGATTGAAGGAATGGGACAACGAAAAAGGATATCTGACAGATACCTGCCTTAGCGCACAGGACAAGTATAAAGTGTATTTGGATTATTTTAGGATTATGTATTGAAATTGAATAAAACAATATTGCAACAATGATAAAAGTGCTCTACTACACACTTACTATACGTTTTTTTGAGAAATAGCTCGGTATGGTTACTTTAAATGGATAATTGACATTATGGCATATATGCCATATAATATTTACAAAAGAGATTATATGACAGAATTTCTGGATTCTGTTAATCCTAAGATGCGAGCTAAAATATTTGGATTGCTGGGTATATTACAAGAAAAGGGAAATATGCTTAGAGAACCTTACAGTAAACATCTGGATGACGGAATATTTGAATTGCGTTGTAAATTCGGGAGTGATATTACCAGAGTCTTATATTTTTTCTATTATGAGGAGAAAATAATACTGACGAACGGATTTGTAAAAAAACACAGAAAACTCCTATAGAGGAGATTCAGATTGCAAAGGATAGAAGAAAAGATTTCATAGAAAGGGTGATGAAGGATGAGAACATTTGATGATATGCTTTCTAAGCAGTTAAAAGATGATGAGTTCAGAAAAGAATATGAAGCTATTCAGCCTGAGATGGATGTTATAAGAGCTATCGTGGATGCTCGTACTTCTCAGAATATGACACAGAAGGAACTTGCTGAACGTACTGGTATTAATCAGGCAGATATCAGCAAGCTTGAGAATGGAACACGAAATCCTTCTGTTAATTTGCTTAAAAGATTGGCGGATGGTATGGGAATGGCTCTTAAGATTGAGTTTGTACCTAAACAGAAAGCGTGATTATATGACCTCACTGGATTGGTGTCTGGTGAGGTTATTTTTGTAGGTTTTGAGTTTAGTTTAATACATATTATTATTTTTTTGAATATTATGAGAAAGGGTGATTTTTATTTTAGATACCTCTGTTAAGAAAATAGATGTAAAGATTGGAATGAAGTTTGGATGTTTGCAAATCTTGGATGATGGCACGGAATATTTGCAAATGAAAGAAACGTGTATTTCAGATATTAAAGAAGAAAAGATGGAGTTTCTTCAAGCTGTGAAAGAAGGTAAATATGTTCGAAGAGATTGGACTGGATGTGATGGTGGAAAGACAATTGTTACACCAGCATATATATATAAGCCGATTAATTTTAACGTGTATAGAGAATCAGTAACATTTTCAGATTTTGATAAAGCAATTGAAGAGTTACAGAAGAGTACAGGAGTAAAGCATTATAAATGTAGATGTAGAAAATGTGGAAAGATAAGATATTATTCTGAAGAAACATTGCAGACAGAACCTAAGTTTTGTTACAAGCCCGTATATTGTTCGTCAAGGTTTGCTTATTCTATAAAGGCAAGTAATGCCAATTATAATAAAAGAAAGAAGTACGAGAATAATGAGGCAGTATGTCTAGTGAATGATAAGGAGGATGTTATTCCAGCAGATGAATATTGTAGCGTTTGGAATGATAAGCGAGAGAAAGAGTTATTCAAACTAGCAGAAAAAGATGCCAAAATTATTGCAGCAATTCCAAGAAAAAATGCAATAAATTATGATAAAGATTATACGGGATTGATATATGAGTCACTAGAGGTGCTTGAATGTGTAAACGATAAATTGGAAAGTGCCCCAATTTCTTATTATACGCAAATACATCAAAAGAAATATCAAGATATTATTGTCTATAAAGAATATAGATGTCAATGTTATCTATGTGGAAATAAAAAAATGGTGACTTGTGATAAGTTTGGTATCTTTCCACCAACTAAGTATGGTTACAGAGCTTACAATGGATATTGGAGTGCTGTTTCTTGTGAATGCCATAAGATATCTTCTTTTCAATGGATTGTAAATGATATTTTAATAAAAAATGGGATTAATTATAGAGTTGAAGTAGCAGTTGATGGGGTATATGGAATAGATAATGAAACTCCTTTGAGATATGACTTTGCAGTTTATAAACAAGGGGAAATTGTTGCATTTATTGAATGTCAAGGTGAGCAGCACTATAAGCCTGTTATTGAATTTGGTGGAGAGAGAAGGTTTGTAATTCAACAAAGAAATGATGAAGAAAAGCGAAAGTATGCTAAAGAACATGAAATAAAGTTGATTGAAATTTCGTATAAGAATAAAAAATATGAAATAGTAGAATCTATATTACGAAATAACCATATTATTTAGGTTGACACATATATAAATTTAAGGCGGTGATTGTAAATGAAATATATAAATGCAAGAATACAAGATAGCTTAAAACAAGGTGTAATGGAATTCTTAAACCTTTCTGAAGGTGGATTGATACGGTTATTTGTTTCTGTTTATGAAGATACGGAGAGGGAACCGTGGGAGTGTGTTGAAGCTTTTCTTTCTGAACACATTGTAGATGAGAAACTTGAATATATTCAAATGTTTCATTTGTCACGAAGGCTGAATGGAACTGACTTGAAAGCTAACAACAATCTGGAGAAACTCTTATTAGGGAGTTCTCCGCTGTCTAATTTTTTTAGAAAGTATAAGATAACTTTTGAATCTGGTGAAGGACACATTAATTTGTATTATAATGGAATACTACAATCTCTTGATAATGAATTTGCGTATAATGATGGCAATGTTTGTTATGTAAAATCCAGACTTGGATATTTTAAAAATCAAGATTATTGTATAAATGGGTTTGCATTCCGCTCATATTTAGAGGAAAATCATTATTATTCTTCGTTGGCGAGTTATCCTGAATTGGTGGGTAATATCGAAAGGCTTCTGGGAATCCATGGAATGTGTGCTGATTATTATAGTAATAGCAAATATTATTGTATTGAGTATTTGATACCTATGTCGGAGGTAATTTTTGATATGGGGAATCCGCCAGAAACTGACTGCGGAAAGACTGTGGAATTTTTGAAACAGGCAATATTAAGATTGTATGATGAATGGCTAGGAAGTAGTTTTATTTGTGATGAGAATCTCATATTAAGGCTTCCAGATGATGAATGCATTGAGTCAGAGTGGTTTGTGAAAGCAGAAGAATTAGCATAAAAAGGCATACTTATTTCACCCCACTTTCATTAAATAATGCACACCCCCAACCGTAGTCTGAACCCCCTTAACTGACTACGATTTGACTACCACACATTGCCTTGAATTGCACCATTTTGAAGTATTTTGCAAAAAGTGTAGTTATTAACAGGGAAAATACAATGCTCGAAAAAGCTGATAAAACCTTGCAAAACTCGGAATTACAGGGCATTTTAGAACAGGAGAATTTTATGATAAAAGTACTTTTCATCTGCCACGGCAGAATCCGTACTTTTGTCTGAAATGCCTTAAAATCAAGGGTTTGTGGGATGAGTAATGAAATTTGTACCCCTGTTATGCCCCTATTTTGTTTGAGTAACGAGGAAAGCGGCCATTAAGTTTTGTATAAATGGCTGTTTAACACAAATATTACGATACTTAATGAAACTTTAGGGGCTAAAGATTATATTAACCAGACTGTCCTCGATTAATTTGCATATAAAAATGTGAGAACTTTTAATTGAGTATCGAGTAAGTAAATGAATACTTGAAAGTATTCGCCCCTTCGAATATAATATAAAATAATGTGTTGTGCCTTAGTGGAGGAATATCAATGAAATACATTACAGCAAGTCAAGCTTCAAAACGATGGAATATTTCACAGAGACGAGTACAAATATTGTGTGCGGAAGATAGAATACCAGGTGTTTTTAAGCTAGGAGAGGCATGGGCTATACCAGCGGATGCTGAAAAGCCAGAAGATCCAAGAAGAACAAAGAATAATAAAGAAGGATGAATGAAACATGAATGTAATAGATTTATTTTCAGGTGCAGGTGGACTGTCCTATGGGTTTGAGTCTGCTGGATTTAATGTTTTATTAGGAATAGATAATGATAAAAAAGCGTTAGAGACTTTCGAATTTAATCACAAGGGGGCAAAATCTATTTGTGGTGATATTACAAAAATCACCTATGAAGGAGATATTAAGCCCTTGATAGGGGATAAAAGCATAGATGTTATAATAGGAGGACCACCTTGCCAGGGAATGTCACTGTCTGGACCTCGAAAGTTTGATGATCCGAGAAATAAATTGTATCTTTCCTATATTCGTTTAGTAGAGGAAATAAAGCCTAAGGCATTTGTTATTGAGAATGTTCCGGGGTTAGTAGGTTTATTTGGTGGGCAGATTAAAGATAGTATCATAGAAAAGTTTAAATTAATGGGGTATAACATTCAGTATAAGATTTTGTGTGCAGCGGATTATGGTGTACCTCAAAATAGAAAAAGAGTTGTTTTTGTTGGAATGAAAAAAGGGGAGTTTCATTATCCAACTCCATTTGAAGAAAAGGTGACTTGTAGTATGGCACTGGATGATCTTCCATCATTAGAAGATGAGTTGGGTGAGGATAATGCTTCATATGCTACAGAACCGAGAAATGAGTATCAAAAACTGATGAGAACCAATTCTACATCTGTAAGAAACCATATTGCAGCAGCTCATTCAGATAAGGTAAAAAAAATAATTGCGCTTGTACCGGATGGCGGAAATTATAAAGATTTACCGGAAGAATATATTAATTCAAGGAATTTCCATGTAGCATGGACACGATTTGCGAGCAACAAACCTGCACCTACGATTGATACAGGACATAGACATCATTTTCATTATAAATATAATCGTGTGCCAACAGTTAGAGAATGTGCAAGATTGCAGTCGTTTCCAGATGATTTTATTTTCTTAGGAAATAAGACACAGCAGTTTAGGCAAGTTGGAAATGCAGTTCCACCGCTAATGGCACAGGCAATTGCTGAAAAATTGAAGAAAGAATTGGAGGATATCTATGAGTGAATATAAAATTCCAGAAGAATATTATTTTCGAATTCACCATGTCAGACCTCGTTTCAAAGGTGATATTGAAAATGTACTGATTTATATGGCGGAAGAAATTACAAGAGTAGGTGAAAAGCCTACAGATGAATTTATAAAAAAAATAAATGAAGCAATTTATAGATATCCAGGAAATGCCCACAGGGAACTGAAAACCATCAATAACTGGAGAACAGAGATATCAGCACTTTTTGGGTTTATTGAACATACAAATGAAACGGATAAACCAGGTAGGAGAGCTAAAGAATTGGCTGCTAATGAGGATTTGGTAGAATGTTTTAAGGTGTTTTTATATAATTTTCAGTATCCAGGAGCCCATATCAAGCCCAAGAATGTATTGGAACAGATTGAGAATGGAATTCACTTTAAGCCGGCACAATATATTTTAAAGATGTTGAAATTTGCTAATCGAGAGGGTGGTAATTCTGTTGGAATTACAAAATATGAAGCTTGTCATTGTATTTTTAATGATCTTCGAGTGACTAGAGATAATGAGGGGGTAGAGAAGACGTGGGAAAGGATACTTGCCAATCGACAGAATGAAGTTCAATATGATCAGACGGGAGATGTTGTCCGCTATGCCGGAGACATCCTTGATTATATGGAGATTGCTAATCTTCTTAAAACTTATGATAGTTATACCTATTATCTTAATACCCTAGAGGAAGAGGCAATTATCAAGTTTATCGAATCCACAGAATGGTTTGATGGATATGATGAGATGATTAAGAAGAAGGCAGGCACTTTGGATGCTGTGAAGAAGTGTGTTAACAGTTGGTTCTCATATGTTAACCGAGATATTGAGGAGACTGATTTCTCAACTGATATTTTGGCATATATTGCATCTGATGAAGATGAGTTAAAGAAGCTTAAGGAGAATACTACAACTGATAGCATTGGAGGTCTTGCTGATCTCATTGAAAGAGAAAATGTTCTTGAAAAGAGAATTGCTACATATTATGACGGATTTACAACAAAGGACATTGGAGATATAGGTGAAAGTCTTGTGCATGGTCATGAATGTATGCGTATTAAGACTGGTGGTCGTGAAGATTTGATTCATTTGATAAAACGCATCCCTACACAGTTTGCTGTTGGATATGATATAAGTTCTGTTGAATTAGATGAACGAAAGAGATACATTGAAGTAAAAACTACAATTAGTTCAAAACCATTGCATTTTAACAGAATTCATCTTACAAAAAATGAGTGGAATACTGCAAGTAGCACTCATGACAGATACTATGTATACAGACTGCTTCTTAGTAAGAGTGATAGAAAGTTATTTTTATTGCAAGATCCTGTAGGTTTGTATAAGAAAGATTTGATTGATATGATACCTAGCGATGGCGCGGATATTACTTTTGATCCGTCCAAGGTAGGTCAATTTGAGGAGTTGTTAACATGGACAAATTAAAAGTTGCATCATTATTTTGCGGATGTGGAGGTACTGATGTAGGATTGCTTGGTGGCTTTGATTTTCTTGGGCAAAAGTATAATACAAACAATATGGAAATTGTGTATGCAAATGATATTGATGACAATGCCTGCAATATTTTTGAGGAAAACTTTGGAATTAAGCCAGACAATAGAGATATCCGAGAGGTAAAATCAGAAGAAATTCCAGACTTTGATATTTTAACGGGTGGATTCCCTTGTCAATCGTTTTCGATTGTAGCACAGAATCCAAAGCGACTAGGCGTGAAAGATGAACGTGGAAAGTTATTTTTTGAAATGTGTAGAATCCTTAGAGAAAAGCAACCTAAATGTTTTATTGCAGAGAATGTTAAAGGGTTACTTACTGCGAATAAGAGAAGTGCATTTCCACTTATAATGGAAGAGTTTGAGAAAAGTGGATATGATGTAACATACTCCATACTTAATGCAGCTGAGTATGGGGTCCCACAGAAAAGGGAGAGGGTCATTATTGTTGGCTTTAGAAAGGATTTGAACATTCAGTTCTCTTTTCCAGATATTGCATTGAAGAAAGAAGATTTATATGAGCCACTTAGTTCAGTAATTGAAAAAACAGTAGATGAAAAATATTTCTTTAGCGAGAGAGCTGTTGCAGGAATGATGAGAAAACGTGAGTTTATGAACAAGGGGAGAGCTCAAGACATAGAGAAGCCTTGTAATACAGTAGGAGCCCATTTGGCAAAAGTTTCCTTAAATAGTACAGATCCTGTGCTAAAAATAGGCGATAGATATAGAAGATTTACCCCAAGAGAAGTTGCACGAATTCAGAGTTTTCCAGAGAATTTTAAATTGGTAGGAAGTGAGACCGCTCAATACCGAGCTTTGGGAAATGCAATCCCTCCAGTTATGTTCTGGTATGTTGCTAATTCTGTGTGCAAGTATTTGAATTTGGAAAATGTATGATAGGTTACAAAATTAGAGGATTTTGCATATAAGTTTCGTTAATGTGAGTATTGCTTTAGATAGCGGATAAAGCAAGTAAAAGCTTCCGGATGTGGTATTAGGTATTCTGGAAAAGATATGCAATTATCTAATTTATATGATAATAAAAAGGAGAATTTGAATGGAACATACAGGACATATTCGAATTGACAGAAAGGTGATCCCATATCATTTAAAAGATAAGAAGGTACATTTAATTCCTAATAATACATATGCATGCTTAATACCTGGTGAAATTAGAGAAAAAGAAGTAATAAAAGGAGCAACTACAGGGAATAGAGAAGTTGCATTTGTAGGATGCCGTTATAACAATAATAGCCTTGGGTATAAAGCATTGGTGATATCAGATTGTAATACTGGCTTATATTCCGGAATAACAAAGTTTGATCGTATTTGTTTTGAAGGTAAGCCAGTTAATGTATTTGCAGGTCCGGGAAGGGCATTTATATCAGAAAGTGGATTTGATATTTCAGAACGAATGAAGTCAATTACACCGAAAAAGTGGGAGGATATAAATATATCATCTCAAGTAGTTATCAATTCAGACAGAATTAATATAGGTGTTAATTTTAGTTTTTGGCATAATTTAAAATATGCTGAAACATCAATGGGTGATGCAATACCTAAGTTTACATTAGAATTTCAAAAGGCAGTGAATATAAAAAGACTTCCACAAATATATTTGATGGTATATGATTTTTTTTGCTTTTTAAATTTCTGTAGAAATATATATTTTGAAAAAATAACGCTTCAGATCAAAGAAAATGATAAATTTCGTACAAGTGCTACAGTTTATATTAATTCAGAAAATGATGATGATTATGATAGAAATGAAAATACTTCGATTATATCTCAAGATTGCAAATCTTATTTTCCTGAATTATTTAAGACTGTAGCACTAAGACGAAATCAAAAAATATATGATAATTTTTACATCCCAAAGAATTCAAAAGAAGCATTGACGGTATCATATGAAAAATTTTTAGCTTGTGCGTTAAGTTTAGAGAGTGAGTATGATCGTTTGTACCCAACCAAAAAGGAAGACAATAATTTATATGCTGATGTATATGAAGTTTTTCAAAATTCTGCAGATGAGTTGGAAATGCTATTTATTGCAATTAAAGAGAACAAATTAACATCGGAGGAATTTAAAAAATTATATTTTGGAAAGGTTGATAATGAGTATAATAGCCTTGTGAGAAATTTGTCACAAATCAAAAAGAAAAAAATGAATGGATATTGTGAAAAAGTAAAAGAGGCATTGTCGAAGATAGATTATAGTCTTGCTGAAAAATATAAAAATGCATTAACAAATAACTTGGAATATATTCAACCTGTAGTTGATAAAATGAGTAGAGCAAACAAAGTTGAGTTTCCTTCAGTAAGTGAGGCAGGTAAAAAGTTCGCTGAGTTCAGAAATGGAATTGCACATGGTAATCCACAAGAAATAGAGCCGATTCATGTGGTTTTATATGAAGTCGCTAGAGCACTGATATATACTATGGTTCTGAAACAAGCAAACGCCGATGATGACAGCATAAAAAATGTAATAAATAAATTGTTCTAATTTTTATAATGCAATCATGTCTATCTAGAAAATGATTTTATCTAGCCCTTAGGAACTAAGGGCGCACTTCTATATCTACTTATTGGCAGGTATTGGTGCGCCTTTTCTCATGCGAAAAGGAATTGCGCGAATTCTCCCGGACAAGCCTTCGTCTTGTGATTATTTTTTCTCCCTGCCGCGGCTGTTGCCCATTATCGGTTTGCATAAATCTGAGTAGCGTTGCAGAATATCGGTAAAGGTCTTGAATTCATAAGGATCCATTTTCGTAAAGTTGATTTTGAAAAGTTTACTGTACATAATCATCTGTGCCTGAGTGGCATTGTTTGTTTTCTTGAGTTCTTCAAAAGCGCCAAGCATATCTTCAACCGGAGTAATTGTTGTTTAGCAGATTAAATGATACCTTAATCGTCATATTAAATGTAGTAAATGTTGTATTAACAAGAAAACTTCCTTCAGTTTATTTAAGATTAATTATGCAGATTAAAAATTCATCATTCAAATAAAGTGAATGAAGAATTATAACATCAGCCAAGTTCACAATCATTGAGAGCCTGCATTACGATGCCTCCTAGATTCAATATCTTACATTTTAATTATACCATTTATTCGAATTGTTAGACAGTTTGACATACGGTACTGTGAGAGGACGGCGGTTAATCACCGCTTCCTACTAGATTTGATTATTGTATTTGGAAAAATTGAGTAGTATAATTAGTTGTACAAATAGTGCAACAAGTTTCATATGAGGAAATTAATATGATTAAAAATAATATTGAACTCGATGTTAAAGTTAAATGCATAGAGCAAGGAACTACACAGACAGAGATTGCCGAGAATATTGGAACTACAAAATCCTATGTGAATAGGGTAATAAAAAAATCTGATGGTGTAATTAATAAGACTTATGTGCAAATAATGGAATCATTAGGATATGATATTAAGCTAGTTTATGTAAAAAAAGAAAATACGGATGAAGATTAACACATCCTTAAGCTAAAGGAGAACGGATTATGCAACCATATAGAGTGTGGCTTTTTTCGGATTTGATTGAAAAAAATAAGAGAGTATTTAAGATTCCAGTTTATCAGAGAAATTACGACTGGACTAATGTTCAGTGCGAAAAATTATACCAGGACATTATGCTTGCACACGATAATGATCATAAGCATTTTACTGGAACTATAGTGTACATCGTAGGATTGAACAGTAGCAACTTAAATGAGGTTCTTATTATTGATGGGCAACAGAGAGTAACAACAGTTTATATTCTTCTTAAGGCACTCTTTGATGCAGCCCAAGGTGTGTCAACAAGAATCGAAGAAGAGATAAACGAGGTTATGTTTAATCGAAATTGTGAAGAAAAATATAAGGTTAAGCTCAAACCAATTAAATCCGATAATGAACAGCTACTGTTACTAATAAAAAATAAGATTGATGATATGGACAGAAATTCTAATATTTATAAGAATTATGTTCTGTTCAAAGGAATGATTGAAGATAGCATTAACCAGGGCTACGAACTGGGAGATATTCTCGATGGTATAAAAAAGCTTGAATTGGTTGAAATTATCCTTGATAAATCACAAGGTGACAAACCACAAAAAATATTTGAATCAATAAATTCTACCGGACTAGATCTTAGTCTTGCAGATTTGATTAGAAACTACTTACTGATGGAAGATGATAATCAAGATGAGTTGTACGAAAAATACTGGTCAGAAGTTGAAAAGAATGTGGGATATCGAAATCTTGGGGATTTTGTGATAAATTATTTGAACTCACAAATAACTAAGGCTGTCAATTCGAGGAATGCATATCAGCTTTTTAAGGAACATTGTGAAATCAATAAATTTACCCATGAAGATGTATTAGCAGATTTAAAGAGAACATCAAGATATTATGGAGCTTTTATCGGAGAGAATAAGTATTATAGTGATGAAATAATGCATTATTTGTGGTCTTTCTATACTATAAAGCAGACAACTGTGCTTCCTTTAATATTCAAGATATTCGGTGACTATGAAGAGGGGATTATTGATGATGTAACTCTATGCAAGGTGCTTAATTATCTTTTAACTTATTATGTCAGAATTACAGCTTGTGAGATCAATAAAAATTTATCTAAATTTATGAAGTCCTTATACTCTAGGGTATTCGATGGAACAAACTATGACGGGTATTACGAAAAGTTTGTATTATTCCTGAATAACCTTAAAGCAAATGATCGTATGCCATCTAATAAGGAATTCGAAGATGCATTGATATATAAACCACTTTACAAGAAGCCTATATGTAAATTTGTACTCTCATCAATTGAGAATTCTACGAAGGAACATATTGACATTAGTAATCTGACAATTGAACATATACTTCCACAGAAGGAAAATGCTGCAGTATGGAAGAAAGAAGTGGGAGAGAATTATAGCAGTGTTTATGAAATTTACCTTCATACTTTAGGAAATCTTACAATCACTGGATATAATGGTGAACTGGGTACAAAGTCGTTTAATGACAAGAAAAATATCATCAAAGAAAATTCTAAAGCTGTAATACTTAATAAAGAAGTTTTAGCGGCAGATAGATGGAATGAAGAAGCAATCCTTAATAGAGCAAAAGTGTTAGCATCATTTCTTTCATCACAGTTTAAGTATGAAGAGGTAAAGAATGATTCGGAAGATTCTGGAAATGATGGCATCTCATTAGATAGTGGATTAAATCTTTCTAATACAAAGCCAGACAGCTTTACTTTTATCGGGGAATACACAAAGGTAAGCAGTTGGTCGGATGTGCTCACTAAGTTTTTATCCATTTCATATGACTTAAATATGGAATTATTTTCAGACTTAGCAGCAAGTGATTATTCCATCCCCAATGCAAGTAATGTATATATCAGTAATGATAAAAGAAAACTACGTAAGGCAAAACAGATAGATAAGAGTGGAATTTACTATGAAGCAAATTTGGCAGCCAATAATATTATGTCATTTATTCGTAGTATAATTTCAGAGATGAATCTGGATATTGATGATTTTACATTTACCTTATCAGAAGTACCATTTAATATTAATGATGAGAACACCTGGGAACAGGGAATGATACCTGTTGCAAAACTATTCTTTAATTTAGTGGATGACTTAATAAAGAAAGATTTGTTACAGGAATCAGAAGTAGAAAAATTAAAAACAAAAGAATACACAAAATCATTATTTGCAGCATCTGATTATCCAGCACTTGCGAATAATAGAAGTGATAATAGAGGTAACTCTAGCCAGTATAGGTACAGAGCAAAGGCATTAATATTCCAAGGAAAAGAGTTATTTGTATCAACTCAATTTTTTGATGATAATCGTGAAGCAATAATTGAATGGTATAAGGGGCATTAAAATTCTTGCACCCCCTAAATCGACTACTATTTGACTACTACACACTGCCACAATTTGCCCCATTTTGCGTAGTTTACTACACTATCCGAAATAGACAGTTTATCTCGGATATGTCAGAACCCCTTGCAAAACAGGGCATTCCGGGGCAAAACAAGGAGAAACAAAGCAATGATAAAAGTACTTTTCATCTGCCACGGCAACATCTGCCGCAGCACCATGGCCGAAAGTGTCATGACATATTTAGTTAAACAAGCTGGTTTATCAGACCAGTTTTATATTAATTCAGCGGCAACAAGCCGTGAAGAGATAGGCAATCCCCCACACCATGGGACGGTTGCCAGATTAAAAGCAGAAGGAATACCGGTCATTCCACATAGAGCAGTGCAGATGACACTGGATGATTATGAGGAATATGATTATCTTATAGGCATGGATACAGAGAACATAAGAAATATGCAGCGTATATCAGGTGGAGATCCAGATGAAAAGATATATAAGCTGCTTACATTTGCAGGTTCAGGCCTTGATGTAGCGGATCCGTGGTATACAGGAGATTTTGAAGCAACATATAAAGATGTAAAGGCTGGCTGTGAAGGCTTGCTTCACACGCTTGCTGAAGAAATATAACAAATAAAATAACTAAAATAACAAAACAGAATATTTTTATAATCCCTGCATAAACTGTACAAACAGATATGCAGGGGTTTTTATTTTTGAAAACTTATATTGAAGAAAGGGTAATAGATATTGCTAATTACATAATAGATAACAATACTACAGTCAGAAAGGCGGCAAAACAGTTTGGAGTAAGTAAAAGCACAGCACATAAGGATGTAACAACAAGACTTTTAGAGATTAATCCTGCACTTGCTGCGAAAGTGAGGAAAGTGCTTGATGTCAACAAACAAGAGCGGCATATACGTGGAGGAATGGCAACAAGAGAAAAGTATGCACATCATAAAAATTAAAGATAATGAAGAACAAAGCAAATCTAAACTAAAGTATATTCAGGCATTACAAGAATATTTTCAACAATTCCGTCAATTATATAATATATGAGCAGCGATTATATAAAACAGAAGCAATATAAAAGCAGTGATTATATAAAGCAGAAGTAATATAAAAGCAGTGATTATATAAAACAGAAGCAATATAAAAGCAGTGATTATATAAAGCAGAAGTAATATAAAAGCAGTGGTTATATAAAGCAGAAGCTGTATAAAAGCAGTGACCATATAAAGCAAATAATTGACAGGAGGAATACACTAATGCAATCTGATTTAACAAGAAATTCTGATAATAAGGATAGCCAGCAGAGCAGTACAGTATACACACAATCTGACTTTGCCGGTGGTGTTCCTATGAATGAGCCTATGGCAGAAAGATATTGTTCACCTGAAGCTTATGAGTGCAGTGATGGGATAGAAGCAGGCTGTCTTGATAATCCCCATATTCCACCAGATGAAGTTAACAATAGTACCTTGAAGATGATGGGGCATAGACATAGAAAGCTTGAAATAAAGAAGGTTATTGGAAGGGAAATACTGGACTCAAGAGGCAATCCCACAGTAGAGGCGCAGGTTTTGCTTAACGATGGAACTGTTGGACATGGTATGGTTCCAAGTGGAGCATCAACAGGTGCTTTTGAGGCTGTTGAACTAAGAGATATGGATCAGAAAAGATATTTTGGAAAAGGTATGCTTAAGGCTGTAAAACATATAAATGTTGAACTTAACAATACAGTACTTGCAATGGATGCATCTAATGTATATGCAATAGATAAAGCTATGATAAAAGAAGATGGAACTAAAGATAAGTCCAGATTAGGTGCGAATTCAATTCTTGCAGTATCAATAGCATGCGCCAGGGCAGCGGCGGCATCATTTCATATGCCATTATACAGGTTTATAGGTGGAAATGTGGCTACGACACTTCCAGTTCCTATGATGAATATTATAAATGGGGGTAGGCACGCAGTTGGAAGTGATTTTCAGGAGTATATGATAGTTCCGGCGGGTGCATCAAGTTTTCGAGAGGCACTTCGTATGGGAACAGAGGTGTTTCATTCTTTAAAGGAAATACTTACTAAGAAAGGATTCGCAGTTACTGTTGGTGATGAGGGAGGTTTTGCACCAGATGTGGCTGATGCATTTGAAGTGTTTGAACTTCTTATGGAGGCGGTGATTACAGCAGGATATAAGCCAGGCGAAGATATTTATTTCGCGATGGATGCCGCAGCTTCCGAATTATACAATACTGAAAGCGGATTGTATGAGTTCCCAAGAGAATATGCAACAAGACAATCAAAAGTTCATGAAAATGTAGACATGAAACAACAAAAAATGACTTATGATTTACTTGATACAAACAATGAAATGCTTGCAATTAAGCGGGATAGCAAACAACTTGTCGATTATTACTCTAAAATTATCGACAAATTCCCAGTAATATCAATAGAAGACCCACTTAACGAAGAAGATTGGGACGGATGGAGAGATATAACTGATAAACTGGGCAATCGTGTACAGCTTGTGGGTGATGATTTATTTGTTACTAATACAGAAAGATTAAAAAAAGGTATAGCTTCAGGCTGTGCGAATTCAATTCTTATAAAATTCAATCAGATAGGAACGTTGTCAGAAACAATAGAGGCAGTTAAGATGGCGCATAAAGCTGGATATACTGCTATATCAAGCCATCGTTCAGGTGAAACAGAAGATACGACGATTGCGGACATGGCGGTTGCTTTGAATATGGGACAGATAAAAACCGGGGCACCATCAAGAGGTGAGAGAATAGCAAAATATAACAGATTACTGCGTATAGAGGATGAGCTTGGAAGTTCCGCAGTGTATCCGGGGATAAAGGCATTTAATATAAAAACTGAGAAATAAAGTAAGATTAAGAACACACCAAGAATTAATAAAAACAAAGTAAAAATTAACAATACATCAAGAAACAATAATAAGAAACTTCAGTATTTTGCGTGTCAACAGGTCCACAATTCCCATTTGCACTAATGCAGCCGTATTGGACCTGCTGACACCTGTATAATATAATTACATCAGCGAAACAATACTTAATCCGCTGTTTTTAGAAAGATTTACATAATCATTTCCACACTGTACGATAGGTTTGTCAAGAGCGTTGTCATTTATAAGAACTACCTTTCCAGTACGTCCATCTGAAAGCTTTACGTTTGTTCCAATGTATGAAGCAACTACATTTTTAAGAAATGGAATAGCATATATAGGATCAAACTTGGTAAATGCATCCTGATACATCATTTTAACAACTTCAAAAGGACATATAGGTGCACGATATATACGTGATGCAGTCATGGCATCATATACATCTGCGATAGTGATAATCTTGGCAACAGCTGGGATATCAGGGCTTTTAAGACCAAATGGATATCCGCTTCCGTCACATTTTTCATGATGCAGCAGTATAGCTTCTTTAACAGGGAGAGGAAGCTTTTTGTCTTTTATCTGTTCGTATCCAAGATTAACATGATGCTTCATTATCTCATATTCATTGTCAGTCAATGTACCTGGTTTATTTAGTATATTATCAGGTACAAGCAGCTTGCCAATATCATGTAAGAGACCTGCAAGAGTAAGTGTTTTAATCTGTTCATCATTAAAGTTGAGCCATTTGCCTATAATAGATGCGATAAGTGCAACATTGACAGAATGAACGAAAGTAATGTCATCCTTGTTTCGCATGGCATGCAGCATATCAAACATCTGAAGCGAATTACGCGCTTCAGACAGAATATTTATAGTTTCAGATACCATGGTGTCTGTGTCTATATTGTTTTCGGCAGTAAGGAATGAGTTGAGATTATCTTTTACGGAATCTACATTAACATTATATTCTGATTCAAAATGCTTGAATTCATCAGAGTTACGGACACGCTCATAATAGTTGATATTGTCAGCATCAGTTCTGGCTAAAGCAGCATTTCTTTCAGCCTGTGATGCAGAGTCTTCATCCTCATTATAAATGTTTATTTCAAGGACGTGCAGACTTGAAATTTTAGCGATAAGCGAAGGCGTAAGAACAGTATCTTTAGGTGCAAGCAGAGAGCCATCGCTTAATATAATATCACGTGAAAGCTTCATTCCGGCGTGTGCATCAAATATAAATATAGTATTGTCATTCATATATAACATTCTCCTTAAATTTCAAATGTAATAGAACTGTTTGTATATATCATATGATATCAGGGTCAAAAGGTCTGAATTTACATGAGTTCACTCATAGTCAGTTTAGATAAAAAATAACGAATATCTGCTAAATCCGGTCTGAATTTATATGAGTTCACTCATAGTTGGGGAAAGACTTTGAATCCGCTCATATATGAGCACAAAATACTTTATGAACCCTACATTTAAATATGAAATAATTATAAATTTAATAGTTTAAAAAGTCAATTATACTTGACGTGTAACAATATATTGTGTAATATTTTTATGGATTACAGATGGTGCGTGCAGCATTATGTGATCATAATTAAATATATGATTATATCCCTTATTTAGAGCGGTGGAGATACATAGGATCTGAGAAGCCCGGCAACCCCTTGCATTTGAACAGCATAAGGAAGGTGCCAACCTGAGCGAGATTATTCGAACAATGAGAGGATTTCGAAGCAGATTTCGGGTCCCTTTAAGGGACCTTTTTCTATGCATAGATATATCAGATATGTATGTTATGTATGTAAAAATGGACGTACAATTTAAAGACATACAATTTAAAGTATAAGTATGCATCCATACGAAATTAGGATATAAGCATGTCGAATTATGCTTTAAGCCAGGCTGTACAAGGCATAATCGGAGATACTTAATAACAAGGAAGTTTATTTTAGAAGGAGAAAGATTAGTACGATGGAAAAAAGATTATTTACATCAGAGTCAGTAACAGAAGGACATCCAGATAAAATCTGTGATCAGATATCAGATGCAGTGCTTGATGCACTTTATGAGCAGGATCCATATTCAAGAGTGGCATGTGAAACACTTACTAATACAGGTTTTGTTATGGTTATGGGTGAAATCACAACTAAGGCTTCTATAGATATCCCACAAATTGTACGTGATACAGTTGTAGAGATAGGTTATGACAGCTCAGAAAAGGGCTTTGATGGTAACACATGTGCAGTTATGGTTGCACTTGATAAGCAGTCCGCAGATATAGCTATGGGAGTTGATAAGGCTCTTGAAGCAAAGGAAGGTGTTGATAAGGATGATGAAGACCTTGGAGCTGGCGACCAGGGTATGATGTTTGGTTATGCTACAAATGAAACAGAAGAATATATGCCATATTCAGCAGCACTTGCACAGAAGCTTTCAAAGCAGCTTACAAAGGTTCGTAAGGATGGCACATTAAGCTACTTAAGACCAGATGGCAAGACACAGGTAACAGTTGAATATGATGAAAACAACAAGCCTATACGTCTTGATGCAATTGTTGTATCTTCACAGCATGCACCAGAAGTATCACAGGAACAGATTCATGAAGATATCAAGAAGTACGTTATAGATGCAATTGTTGACCCAGCTATGGTAGATGCTGATACTAAGATATTTATTAACCCAACAGGCCGTTTTGTTATAGGTGGTCCTAACGGAGATTCAGGCCTTACAGGTAGAAAGATTATTGTAGATACTTATGGTGGAGCAGCTAGACATGGTGGTGGAGCATTTTCTGGTAAGGATTGCACAAAGGTAGACCGTTCAGCAGCTTATGCAGCACGTTATGTAGCTAAGAATATAGTTGCAGCAGGTATCGCAGACAGATGCGAGATTCAGCTTTCATATGCGATCGGTGTTGCACATCCAACATCAATCTGTGTAGATACATTTGGAACAGGTAAGTTAAGCGATGAAAAGATTGTTGAAATAATCAGAGAAAACTTTGATTTAAGACCAAACGGAATTATAAATATGCTTAATTTAAGAAGACCAATCTATAAGCAGACAGCAAGCTATGGACACTTCGGACGTACAGACCTTAACCTCCCATGGGAGCAGACAGATAAGGCTGATATACTTAAGAAGTATCTTTAAAATGTTGTTGTTTAGCACATATTATTAATATACGGACGACAGCATATATGAGGAAAGCAGGTGTGCATACATCAACGATGCCAGAAGCTCCAATCGGATATTTCTAAGACTTTTCATATACGTAATGGTAGTTTCCGCTACCGTTCGATACGGGACATCCGTGTCCCATATCGAACTTCCACAGACATCCGTGTCTGTGGATAGCTGGGTAGTTAAGGAAAAGTCTAAGAACTATCACAATTGGACTTCAAGTGCATCTTATGATGTATGCGCACCTGCTTTCCTCATATATGCTGTCTGACTTTGATTTAATTGAATATTCAGTATTACATTATGCCGTAGCACAGACAAATATAAGCTACAGGCAGTCCTGCATACTATGCGAAATGCACTTGAAGTTTGATTGTGATAGTTCTTAGTCTTTCCCTTAGTCAACCAGCTAGCTTCGTACACGGATGTACGAAGCAGCGAAGCCGCGCCATGGACGGCGCGTCTGAGCGGTAGCGTCAGTTACCATAGTTTACATGGAAAGACTTAGAAATATCCAATCAAAGCTTCTGGCATTGAACATAGTGTGCAGGACTGCCTGTAGCTTATATTTGTCGTCCGTTCGTCACCAACTAATATTCAATTAAACAACTATATTTATAAAAAAATCATATTTTTTCTCATTAAGTACTTTTAAAATTCCCTGTTTATGTATATAATGTTGATTAGCTATGAAATGTATTTTTTATTGCTAATATATTAATAAAGTAAAAATGTTTGTATATGTTTATAAGATGTATTGTTTATGTAAAATATGCAGATTGGACATAATTAATGATAACAAACAATAAGCTGATTAACGAACTTGATTAACGAGTCAGATATGAACTTGGTTAACAATTAAGATTAATAAATTTGGTTAACAATTAAGATTAATAAACTTGATTAACAATTAAGAATAATAAGTTTAATTAACAGGTTAGATTAATGAGCTGGATTATTGAGTAGGATTAATGAGTTGGATTTTAGGAGGAAAACAGAATGTTATCAACTGATATTGGAATCGATCTTGGTACTGCAAGTATTCTTGTATATATAAAGGGAAAAGGCGTAGTTTTAAAGGAGCCTTCAGTTGTCGCATTTGACAGAGATACTAACAAGATTAAGGCTATTGGCGAGGAAGCACGTCTGATGCTTGGTAGAACACCAGGAAACATTGTAGCGGTAAGACCACTTCGTCAGGGTGTTATTTCAGATTATACAGTTACAGAAAAGATGCTTAAGTACTTTATCCAGAAGGCTATCGGCAGAAGAATGCTTAAGAAGCCTAGAATAAGTGTATGTGTACCTTCTGGTGTTACAGAAGTAGAGAAGAAGGCAGTTGAGGATGCAACTCTTCAGGCAGGTGCAAGAGAGGTTGCTATTATTGAAGAGCCTATAGCAGCAGCTATCGGAGCTGGTATAGATATTTCAAGACCTTGTGGAAACATGATAGTTGATATCGGTGGTGGCACTACAGATATCGCAGTTATATCACTTGGCGGTACAGTTGTAAGTACATCTATCAAGATTGCAGGTGATGATTTTGATGAAGCACTTGTAAGATACATGAGAAAGAAGCACAATCTTCTTATCGGTGAAAGAACAGCAGAAGATATTAAGATAAAGATTGGATCAGCTTATCCAAGACCAGAAGTTGCCAAAATGAATGTAAGAGGACGTAACCTTGTTACAGGTCTTCCTAAGACAGTAGAGGTAACTTCTGAAGAGACAGAGGAAGCTTTAAAGGAAGCTACTTCACAGATAGTAGAAGCAGTTCACAGTGTGTTAGAAAAGACACCACCAGAACTTGCATCTGATATTGCAGACAGAGGAATCGTCCTTACAGGTGGAGGAAGTCTGCTTTCAGGATTAGAGGATCTTATAGAGTCAAAAACAGGAATTAATACTATGACAGCAGAGGATCCTATGACAGCAGTTGCTATAGGAACAGGTAAGTTTATAGAATTCCTTTCAGGTTACAGAGAAGATTAGAAGCTTATGTTAACAGTATATATGTTATGATATCTGTTATAACATATAAAATAGCTGTTAACATAAATTCGCAGGAAAAGAGGTCAGGTATGGTAAGAGGTTTATACACTGCTTATACAGGATTAGTGAATCAGCAGAAGAGACTTGATGTAGTATCAAACAATCTTGCAAATGCTACAACAACAGGTTTTAAAAAAGAAGGTGTAACAACACAAAGCTTTGATTCAGTATATGGAATAAAGATAAAAGATGCTACAGTTGGATATATGAACCAGAATATAGGTAGTATGAGTCTTGGAGCAAAGATAGGTGAAACATATAGAAGCTGGGATCAGGGCTCACTTAGAAACACTGACAGTAATTATGATTTTGCACTTTCTGGTAAGGGATTCTTCTCAATATCATTTACTAACAAAGCAGGTGAAACATCAACACTTTATACCAGGGATGGATCTTTCCAGATGAATCAGGAAGGTTATCTGGTTACCAAGGATGGTGATTATGTATTAGGTGAAAGTGGAGACCCAATACTACTTCCTACAGATGCATCGCAGTTATCTGTTGATTCAACAGGTGCTATATACGCAGATGGACAGTATGTAGATACATTTGGAATAGTTGATTTTGAAGACTATGATTATATAGAGGCGTACGGTGAGAATCTTTACAGAGCGGTTGATGGAGCTGTTACAAAGGATTCTGATGCCGTGGTTAATCAGGGATATATTGAAGCATCTAATATTAACGTAGTTACAGAGATGGTAGACATGATTAACATAGCCAGAGAATATGAGAGTAATCAGAAGATAGTTAATGCAGTTGATGAGATGCTAGGCAAGATGGTAAGCATATCAGAGCTATAAAGTATTTATTAGAGTAATCAGGAGGACAAGCATTATGATGAGGTCATTGTGGACTGCAGCATCAGGTATGATGGCACAGCAGACAAGTGTAGATACAATATCGAATAACCTTGCAAATGTTAACACAGTAGGTTATAAATCAGAGTCAACTGAGTTTAAGTCTTTGCTGTATCAGAATCTTCAGGCAAGAACAACATCAGCCAATGGTGAGTTTAAGCCAGTTTCTGCGCAGGTTGGTCTTGGTGCAAGAGTATCATCAATAACATCACACTATACACAGGGTGCCATGAATGCGAGTGACAGTGCAACAGATTTTGCTATTAGTGGAGATGGTTTCTTTGCTATACAGAATGAAGATGGAGATACATTATATACACGTAATGGAAATTTCTATTTTTCAACATCAACAGAGGGTATGATGCTGTGTACAGCAGACGGATATCCAGTATTAAGCTCAGATGGACAGCCTATAGTTGTATCATCAGATGAATATGATTTAACAAGAATCAGCATGGATTCCGATGGCAATGTAACATATAAAGAAGATGATGGCAATGTTACACCTATAGGTGTAAAGATAGGACTTTTTCAGTTTACGAATCCATCAGGACTTGAAAAGCTTGGTGGTAATTATCTTGCTGAGACAGATGCATCAGGTATCGCTTTAAATGAAGATGCAGATGCCGTTGGCAAAAAGAGCCAGTTAAAGCAGAAATATCTTGAGGCTTCTAACGTTGAAGTAGCAACAGAGATGGTTAATCTTATTACAGCACAGAGAGCATATGAGTTATGTTCAAAGGCAATAACAACATCTGATACTATGATGGAACAGGCTAATGCACTTAAGAGATAAACTTAAGATATAATAGGAGATATGTATGGATTATATGACAGGTATTAATACAAGTTATGCAGATACATATGATAAAACATCATCAGATCTTACAGATAAGATAAATGGTACAGATTTTTCCAAGGCATCTGATGATGAGCTTATGAGTGTATGCAAGGATTTTGAAAGTTACTTTGTAGAACAGATGCTTAAATCTATGGAAAAGATGGCTAAGATAGATTCAGATGATGATAGCAGTACATCATTGTTTAACAGTATGGCATCTATAGGTGGAGAGTCAGACTCTGCCATGAGTACACTTGGAAGTTACTTCGGTGATGAGATGATTAAAAACTATGCTGAGTTGTTTACAGAATCTGATAATGGTAAGGGACTTGGTATTGCACAGACACTTTACCAGCAGATGAAGCGTAACTACACAGTAGATGAAGCGTAGCTATAATTATAGTTTGGTAAAAAGTTATAAAGAGAGGGAAAAGCAGATTGGATTACGAGTCTGTTAAGTATGTAGAAGGATTTGTAGAAAACATTATCTTTCGTAATGAGGATAATGGTTATACAGTTTTCGAAATAGAATACAAAGGTGACGATATTACCTGTGTTGGCACACTAAGCAGTGTTGACACAGGTGAATTTATAGCTGCAGATGGTGTTTTTGTTAAGCATCCATCATATTATACAATGCAGTTTAAGATAAGTTCTTATGAATTCAAGACGCCTACAGATGCAGAATCTGTAAAGCGTTATCTAAGTTCCGGGGCTATAAAGGGTATAGGCGCTAAAATGGCAGAACGAATAGTTAAGGAGTTCGGCGAGCAGACCTTTGAAATACTCGACAAAGAGCCGGAGCGTCTGGCAGATATTAAAGGAATAAGCTACAACAAAGCAATGGATATAGCACAGCAATATGCCGGTAAAAGAGATACCAGAAAAGCTGTTATGTATCTTTCAGATTATGGTATCCAGATGAATCTTGCCAATAAAATATTTAAAAAATACGGTAACAGCATATACACGATAATCACTGATAACCCTTATAAGCTGGCAGATGATATTGAAGGCATAGGTTTTAAAAAGGCTGATGCAATAGCGACAAAGGTAGGAATAAAGGGCGATTCTGATTTCAGAATAAAAAGCGGACTTTTATACTGTCTTAATCAGGCGACACTGCAGGGGCATACATATCTTCCATATGATAAGCTTAAATATCAGGCTGAGATACTGCTTGACGTCAAGATAACGGATTATGAACATTATATAAGTGATCTTGCTATTGATAAAAAGATATATATTAAGAAAAATGTGGATGACGTGCCAGATGATGAAAAGGATATGTCATACAGCATAAAGGAACAGGAAAGTGATGGACATACATCATGGAATGTATATTCAGCCATGTATTATCGCATGGAACAGAATGTTGCAAAGAATCTTCTTGAGCTTAATATACAATGTGATGAAGATACCGGAAATGTATATGAACGCATAGCAGATATCGAAAAATCAGAAAACATAATACTTGATGATATACAAAAACGTGCGGTTGCATTAGCGGCACTCAATGGACTTATTGTAATAACAGGTGGTCCTGGTACAGGAAAAACAACAACGATTAACGCCATAATAAAATATTTCGAAATGGAAAGACTGGATATACGGCTTGCTGCACCAACAGGAAGGGCTGCGAAACGTATGACAGAAACGTGCGGTGTTGAAGCACAGACAATCCACAGATTGTTAGAGATAGCAGGAGGTGGGCTTTCTGAGCTTGATAACGAAAAGCGTAATGCTTCTTCAAGTCTTGGCATGCATTTTAACAGAGATCAGGATAATCCTCTCGAAGCAGACGTAATAATAGTGGATGAGATGTCCATGGTTGACATTAACATTATGAATGCATTGCTTAAGGCAGTTCCAGTAGGTACAAGGCTTATACTTGTAGGAGATGTTGACCAGCTTCCTAGTGTGGGACCAGGAAATGTGTTAAAGGATATTATATCATCAGGATGTTTTAATGTTGTAAAGCTTGAAAAGATATTCAGACAGGCAGCAGAAAGTGAGATAATAACCAATGCCCACAAGATTAATAAAGGCGAACAGGTTACGTTAAACAAGTATAGCAAGGATTTTCTTTTTATACACAGACAGGGTTCTGAGGCCATAATAGCTGCATTGAAAACAGTTATTAAGGATAAGCTGCCAGGCTATGTCGGTGCAGATATAAACGAAATACAAGTGCTTACACCTTCAAGAAAATCAGCAGTAGGTGTTGAAAGACTTAACAATATTCTTCAGGATTTCCTCAATCCTTCCAGTGCCTCCAAGATGGAAAAAAAGCATGGGGATAATGTTTTCAGGGAAGGCGATAAGGTTATGCAGATAAAAAATGACTATCAGCTTGACTGGACGAAAAAAAATGATCGTGGAATGGCTATAGAACAGGGAAGTGGAGTGTTTAACGGAGACACAGGGATAGTTATGGAGATAGTACCATTTAATAAAAGCATGACAGTAAGATTTGAAGATGGAAGATATGTCGAATACAGCTTTGATGATCTTGATGAGCTGGAGCTTGCATATTCAATAACAGTGCATAAGGCACAGGGAAGTGAATATCCTGCTGTTATTATACCGATGTATGCAGGTCCAAGAATGCTTATGAACCGGAATATTCTATATACAGCTATCACAAGAGCAAGAAAATGTGTGTGTATAATAGGAGAAGAGCCGGTGTTTATGCAGATGGCAAAAAATGAATCTGAAGCTAAAAGATACACTTCATTGGACGAAAGAATAAAGGAAATATCAGAAATTAAGTAGATTACATATGATAAAATGTGAAATTAAAAACAAAGAAAAAAGATATTTGAAAGAAAACTATATTTAAGGGGAAAATGTATTCAAAAGAAAAAAGATATTTAAAAGAAAAAATAGAAAAAATCATCCAGGATATAATAAAAAATACAGAAGATGTTTTGTATCCTCCGGCATGTCCCATATGTGGAAAACCGCGTGTAGTAAAGAACAAAGAAAGACTGGATATATGTCCGTGGTGTCTTGACAAAATAACATATGTTGATGAGCCGACATGCATAAAATGTGGCAAAGCTCTTGATGATGACAGGGAATACTGCCAGGATTGTATGAAAACAGAACATATTTATGACCAGGCAGTAAGCTTATATGAGTATTCAGATGGAATAAAGCAGTCGATATATAGATTTAAGTATCATAATAAGAGAGAATATGCGGCTATATATGCAAGAGAAATTGAAAGAATGTGTGGCATGGTTATAAGAGCATGGAGGCCTGATGTGATTATACCTGTACCAATACATGAATCAAAGCTTAAGCAGAGAGGTTATAACCAGGCGGAGCTTATTGCAGATGAACTTTCAGGCAGTATGGGAATTCCCATCAATAATAAATATATTATGCGTATCAGAAAGACAACGCCAATGAAGGAACTGAGTAATGAAGAAAGAGTTAAAAATCTTCAAAACGCTTTTCAAATCTGCAATAATAGTATAAGATATAATAAAGTATTAATTGTGGATGATATATATACAACGGGTGCAACGGTAGACGCGTGTGCAAGATGTTTTAAAGAATCTGGGACAGATAAAGTATATGTGGTCACGTTGTGTATAGGAAAAGGATTTTAGACACAAGAATGGAGGAAAATTATGGATGTAAGAAATTGCAGAATGTGTGGTAAGTTATATAATTTTATAGGTGGTCCTTACCGCAATCTGTGTCCTAACTGTATAGAGAAGATGGAAGAAAAGTTTGATGAAGTCAAAGAATATATAGAGGAACATAAAGCTGCAACTATCAATGAAGTGTCAGAAGAATGTGATGTAAGCTCAAGACAGATAGAACAGTGGATAAGAGAAGAGCGTCTTATGATAGCTGAGGATTCACCTATAGGTATCAGATGTGAAAGATGTGGAGCAACAATAAGATCTGGCAGGTTCTGTGAAAGATGTAAGAATAAGATTGCTAACAATCTTGGTTCTATGTATGGAGAATCCAATGCGGCTGTTGAAAGCATGGAAAAGCGTGCATCAGCGGAAGCTAAAATGAGATTCCTCGATAAAGATAATAAGTAGAATTCATAAAAAGAATTTATAGCAAGAATTATAACAAAAATCATAATAAAGTAATAAAAGTAAGGGTGTTGACACTGAGAGGTGTTTACATCCTTTTTTTAAAGTCAGAGAACTATATAAATATATAAGAATTTAAAAGTGTAACGAGTTTAAATATATTTACAACAAATAAAATAAACCTAAATATTTAAAATTAACAAAAATAAAAACATATTTAAAATAAGTGAATAAGTAGCTGAATAAGTGGAAAACATATTAACATCGCAAGCAATAAGTGCATAAAACTATAAATGCATCTGGTGAACGGCTTGTTTATTAAAATATGCATATTATGCATGGAATGGAGGTTAATATGGATAAAGATAGAAGGAATACAGTAAAGATAGTATCTACAATTATTTCACTTGGTATAATTGCAGCTCTTATTATTGGTGTTGTTTCGGTTATAAAAAATGTAAATGCTAACAGAAATGAAAGCGGCAATATTGTTAATTTGAACGAAACAGAGGAAAATGTTGCAATGAAGACAGAGGATGCAGAAGAAAATATAGATGAGTCAGATGCACAGGATGAGCTGTTAGAAGCAAACGCAAGGGGAAGAATGGCTGAAAAAAACGAGTCTGTGGAAAAGAATAATGATGAGCTGATGATATCTGATAAAGAAGATACAACAATGCAGGAAGAAGCTACAGTTCCACCAACATTATCATCTGAAGAGGTTATGGCAGAAGCTATGAGAAGTTTTACATTTGATGAAAGTAATAAACTGGCATGGCCGGTATTAGGACATATTACACTGGATTATAGTATGGATGAAACAGTGCTTTTTAAAAGTCTTGGAGTATATAAATGCAGTCCAGGGATCATCATAAACTCAGAAGTAGGAACTAATGTTGCAGCAGCAGCTTCAGGCGTAGTCACAGACGTTGCAGAGCTTTCTGAAACAGGTACAACAGTAACGGTATCTATCGGAAATGGATATGAGACAACTACAGGAATGATAGAAAATGTTAATCTGAAAAAAGGGGATAAGGTTACAACAGGACAGCTTATAGGTACAGTGGCAAGCCCAAGTGCATACTATATTGAAGAAGGTCCTGGGGTATATTTTAAACTTACACAGTACGGAGAACCAGTTAATCCAGATGCATATTTTGTTGAGTAGAAAATCAGCGCCTGCTTGCTAGATTGCGTTTATACCAGAAGTGAAATAAACATCAGCTGATATGTCTTTTTTGAAATGAATTTCAACTTTATCAATATACGGTACAGCAGGCGCTTAATATATATTTTTTAATTATTTATTTAGAAGAGTTTTCTATTAGTTCCATAATGATAGGAATAGCATTGCTTTCTTTACTTTTAGCCATATTGTTTATATAAGTATGTCTGTTTTCATACAGTTCATTTACAGCATTTAAAAGAACTTCAGGAGTAAGGTCTTCTTCAAATATAACACTCGAATAACCATGCTCTTTAAAAGACTTTGCATTAAGTATCTGGTCGCCACGGCTTGCATTGGCAGAAAGAGGTATCAAAAGGTTAGGCTTCTTAAGTGCAAGCAATTCACATATTGAGTTGGCACCTGCTCTTGATATAACAATATCACTTATGGCGAAAAGATCCCGCATCTGTTCACTTATGTATTCAAACTGGATATATCCGCCTAGATTGTTAAGGGAGGTATCCATTTTTCCTTTTCCACATAGATGGACAACCTGAAAGCTTTTTAAAAGTTCTGGAAGAATCTTTCTTACTGCCTCATTAACGTGTACAGCACCAGTGCTGCCTCCGACAACCATTATTATAGGCTTATCAGTTGTAAATCCACACAGTTCAAGACCAGCAAGCTTATTACCAAGAAGAAGCTCCTGTCTTATAGGAGAACCAGTAAGCACAGCCTTATCCTTTGGAAGATATTTAACTGTTTCGGGGAAATTACAGCATATTCGTGTTGCTTTTTTCATAGCTATCCTGTTAGCCAGACCAGGTGTCATATCTGATTCATGGATGATAACAGGAATATGCTTATTTCCAGCAGCAAGTACTACTGGTACCGATACAAAGCCACCTTTTGAAAACACGATATCAGGTTTAATGCGGCGCATAAGCTTTCCTGCCTGAAAATAACCTTTGATAACTCTGAATGGATCAGTAAGATTCTTAAAGCTTCTATATCTTCTTAGTTTTCCGGAAGATATTCCGTAGTAAGGAATATCAAGGTCTTCTATAAGAGTTTTTTCAATTCCGCTGTACGAGCCGATATAGAATACCTCATATCCAGCCTCTTTAAGGCTTGGAAGAAGTGCTATATTGGGTGTTACATGACCAGCAGTTCCACCACCGGTAAGTACTATTTTTTTCATTATATTCTCCATTCTTGCGCTGCTTCTCAGCGCATCTCAAGTTTGTGCGTAAGCACAAATCTTGCGTGTGAAAAATCTTATTTTTCACACTATTCTCCAATTCTGTCAAAATATATTTTGTCTACATCTTATGTGCGAATCTTTCCTTGAAAGAGCAGTGCTGACATAGTGGTTCTACAGCATATTTATTATGGAACCCCTTTGTAAATGCAGAACTTCTCTCACATTCCAGAATATTTTTAAGTGGTGTGTCAAAGATATTTCCAAGCTTCATAATACCATTGCCATCAAGACAGCATGGTGTTACAGTACCATCACTCAGTATAGCTATATGTGTTCTAAGTCCCTGACAGAAACCACGTTCATTGCAATAACTGCTGTCAAGCTCAGGCCATTCAAATGGACTCTGTACATTGACATAAAGATGTTTTTTTATAGTACAGTTTTTCTTTCCAAAAAGAGCTGGCTCATTTTTAGTATTCCATAATCTAAGAGATATCTCAGTATCTGTTTTTTCCAATATTTCATCACATGAGTAGAAAAGTTCATTTATATAGTTATCCATATCTATGCAGTCGTTATCATCTGCGCTATGCATAGATACATTTATCTGATGTACAGGATGTTTTATAAGAGTGAAAAGCTTCCTATAAAGCAGTGTGCCATTTGTTGTAAGGTTGACAGTAAGGCCGGCATCCTGGCACATGGAAAGAATAGTATCAAGTTCAGGATGCAGCATAGGTTCACCTTTTACATGCAGATATATGTAATTCGTATATGGTTTTATTTCGTCAAGAATATGTCCGAATTCTTCAATAGACATGAAATGTGGCGGACGTTTTGTTTCCTGGCAGAAAGAACATCTGAGATTACAGGTGCTTGTGATCTCTATGTAGATTCTTTTAAACCTGCTTACTGATCCCATTCTATTCTCCGTTTCTAAAATGTTTAATTAGCCTTGGCAAGGTACTGCTCGAGTGCAGAAGCAAGCTGATCTGGACATGATGTTGGCTTAAAACCACATTTGATACCTTTCATACGCTTAATAGCCTCGTTAACATCCATGCCCTCAACAAGTGCTGCAACACCCTGTGTATTGCCAGAGCATCCGCCCTCAAACCTAACACCTGTAACCTTATTATCTACTACATCGAATTCAATCGAACGTGAGCATACGCCCTTTGTTGTATATTTCATAGTCATTCCTCCGTTTTATGTTTTTTGTTATTGTTATTGTTATTATGCTTTGTATATGTCAGGGTGAAAAATTTCAGCATGCAGCTGTGCATGCATTTTAACACGCAGTCACAAATGCATTTTAACACGCTACAAATGCATTTTAACATGCAGCCACAAATGTAATTTAGCACATGGCATCATTCATATCATAAATGCTTATAAAGTATAACACATATTACAGTAATTAGCGAATTGACATCTATAAAATTCCTGTAAAATATGTCGGGGATATGAATTCTGAAAAATATATAAAGAAAAGATATAATAGAGAAGAAAAAAGAGTGGGTATAAAGAGAAAATAAAAAGAGAAGATATAAAAGTAAATATAAGATAGATAAAAATAGATGTAAAAATAGATATAGAAAGCAGCATATCATAATGTTGAATGCAGCCAATTACTATGGTACTATATTTACGATGAAAATAAGTCGTTAAGTTATTGATATACGTGTAAAGACTTTGTCATAATCAGATAAGAAGGATGGTATAAGTAATGATAGGTATTATAGGAGCAATGGACGAAGAAGTAGCTCAGATTGTTGAAGTTATGCAGGTTGAACGAAAAGAGAACAAGGCTTGTATGACATTTATGGCAGGAAAACTTAATGGTAAAGATGTTGTAGTTGTAAGAAGTGGTATTGGTAAGGTTAATGCAGCTGTATGTACACAGATATTAGTAGATGATTTCAATGCAGATTATGTTATAAATACAGGTATTGCAGGTTCTCTTAAGGCGGAAATTGATATAGCAGATATAGTTATATCAAGTGATGTTCTTCATCATGATATGGATGCAACTGGTTTTGGATATCCTCTTGGACAGATACCAAGAATGGATGTATTATCGTTTGAGGCAGACAAGAAGCTTATCGGGCTTGCCGATAAAGCGTGCAGGAAGGTACTGCCAGAGATAGGAACACATATAGGAAGAGTTGTAAGTGGAGACCAGTTTATATCAGATAAAGCAGTTAAAGAAAGAATCGCTTCTAACTTTAATGGCTGTTGTACAGAAATGGAAGGTGCAGCTATAGCACAGACAGCATATCTTAATAAGGTGCCATTTGTAATATTAAGAGCCATATCTGATAAAGCTGATGATAGTGCTACTATGGATTATCCAACATTTGAGAAAAAGGCTATAGAAAATTCAGTTAAGCTGATAAAGGAACTTGTTTTGGAACTGTAGAAATGTTGTTGTATAGCTGATATATTGTTTAAGTAACTTATTATTTATCTTGATTCTGCGGATTAGGTTTTATTCAACAACAAAATATGACCCATATAAGCAGTTCATTTTCTGCCTATTGGGTCATAATTACATTCAAAATCTCCCAGCATCCCAATCTCTCAGCATTCCAATTTCCCGGCAAAATAAATTGGATATTCAACTTCGATATAGAATACATATATGGGGATTGAGTGTGCTGTGCAAATGTCGATATCATAAAAATATTTTAACATTCACTAGTTTGAAGTCCTTTTAATATGTCATAAGCTGCCTGAATATCAATTATATATTAAGCAGTTCACTATATACTTTAAGTGCTCCATCAGTGTCGTGGGCAAGTACGCGCTTTGCAAGAACTTTTCCGAGCTGTACACCTTCCTGGTCGAAGCTGTTTATATTCCATAAGAAGCCCTGGAACATAATCTTGTTTTCAAAGTGTGCAAGTAAGGCACCAAGTGTGGCAGGTGTCAGGACATCACCAGTGATTATGCTTGAAGGTCTGTTACCCTTGAAGTTCTTGTTAAGATTCTCATCTGACTTACCGCAGGCAAATGCTACAATCTGTGCAGCTACATTAGCACATAACTTCTGCTGGCTTGTGCTGTCCTGGATAGTAACATCATTAGCTAGCTGACTGTTTCTAAAGCCGATAAACTGAAGCGGAACTATATCAGTACCCTGGTGGAGAAGCTGATAGAATGAGTGCTGGCCGTTGGTACCTGATTCACCAAAGATAACAGGACCAGTTGGATAATCAACAGGTTCACCGAATCTGTTAACAGACTTACCATTAGATTCCATATCAAGCTGCTGTAAATGAGCAGGGAATCTGCTTAAACCCTGTGAGTAAGGAAGAACAGCTGTACATCCGTAACCAAGTACGTTGCGTTCATATACACCTATAAGAGCATCAAGCATTTCAGGATTCTTAAGTGGATCACTGTTCATGGAAAGCTTGTCCTCTGCTGTGGCACCATCAAGGAATGCAGCGAATACTTCTGGTCCAAAGGCGAGTGATAATACGGCACCACCTACAGATGAAGTAGAAGAAAAACGACCTCCAATGTAGTCATCCATAAAGAAAGCATCAAGATAATCAGAACTCTTGGCAAGAGGTGAGGTTTCACTTGTTACAGCAATCATATGTCTGGCTGGATTAAGTCCGGCTTTCTTAAGTGCATCTTTAACAAAAGATTCGTTAGTAAGTGTTTCAAGCGTAGTTCCTGACTTAGATACAAGTATAAATAATGAATGGGCAACATCGATAGAGGCAAGTATGGCAGATGCATCATCAGGGTCTACGTTGCTTATGAATTTAGCCTCCATTTTGAATGTATTATTCTTCTTAGCCCAGTTTTCAAGTGCTATGTACATCGCACGTGGACCTAAGTCACTTCCGCCGATACCTATCTGTACAACTGTAGTGAACTTTTCACCAGCTGCGTTAGTTATTTCACCGTTGTGTACTTTGTTGGCGAATTCGGCGATACGTTCCTGCTGGGTTTTATAGAAGCTTCTCTTATCAACACCATCGGCGTTAACAGCATCACCAAGCTGACCACGAGTCATGTGATGAAGTACAAGTCTTTTCTCGCCGGTATTGATTACTTCACCATTGTAAAGAGCTTTGAACTTATCAGCAAGCTGAGCCTCATCAGCAAGCTTTACAAGTGCATTTAACACCTCTGAATCAACTTTTTTAGCAGCGTAATTGTAGTTCAGGCCACATGCCATAGGAACATTATAGTTTTTCACACGTTCAGCTCCAGCCTCACCAGACATGACATCTGAAAGATTTACCTCTTTAGTCTTTTTTAGTTGTGTAAAAGACGTAAGTGTATCAAGATTATTCCAATTAATCATAAAAAATATCTCCTCCTTTTTTATCGTACATCAGTCAGGGGCAAAATCCCCGTTGAATCCGACATCTAATTATACAAGAATTATACTATTATTAAATGTCGAAAACAAGGCACAAATCCGATATTTTGCCATAAAAAATCCAACATTTCACAATAACTTATGCTAATATTTTGACAATTAAGTCTAATAAATACATTGAAAAATATGTGTTCAGGACTTATAATGACGTTAGAAAACTTTTGTTATATATATTGCTAAAAGATACTGCCTGCAGATATAGAAAAGGAATCATATAAATGCAGACGTATATATGGAATGGAGGTTAGTGTGAAAAATAAGATTTTTCACACGTAAGATTTGTGCTTCGCACAAACTTAAGATGCGCAAAGAAGCAGCGCAAGAATGGAGGATTATTATGAAGATTCTTATGTTGGATGCATCTACATATGGTGAGGATGTTAACATAGACAAGTTCTATGCATTAGGTGAAGTAAAAAGTTATTCAACAAGTACAAGGGAGGAAGCGCTTAAAAGGGTTGCCGAGCATAATCCGGATGTCGTTATTATCAATAAGATAGCGGCAGATAAGGAATTTATAGATGCGGCTCCAGCTCTTAAGATGATAGCTGAGACTGCTACAGGATATAACAATATTGATATTATGTATGCAAAGGAAAAGAATATAAGAGTGGCTAATGTAGCCGGTTATTCTACAGATTCAGTAGTACAGCATACATTTGCACTTGGATTATATCTTATAGAGAAGATGAGCTACTATGATGGATATGTAAAGTCTGGTGAGTATGCAAAATGTCCGATTTTTTCACATTTTTCAAATGTGTTCCATGAACTTACAGGAAAGACATGGGGAATAGTTGGACTTGGAACTATAGGAAAAGGAGTGGCAAAGATTGCTGCAGATTTTGGATGTAAGGTTATATATTATTCTGCGAGTGGAAAGACACAGGAAGTTCCATATGAAAGAAAGGAACTTGATGAATTTTTGAAAGAATCAGACATTATATCAATTCATGCACCACTGAATGAGAAAACACAGAATCTTTTTGATGCAGCAGCTTTTGATAAGATGAAGACAAGTGCCATACTCCTTAATCTGGGAAGAGGTCCTATAGTGAATGACACTGACCTTGCAGAAGCGCTTGCTGATGGAAAGATAGCAGCGGCAGGACTGGATGTGCTTGGAAAGGAACCTATAGAGGCAGATAATCCACTGATGGAAATCAAGGACAGTACAAAGCTTGTTATAACACCACATGTTGCATGGGGAACAGTTGAAGCAAGAACAAGGCTTATGGATGAGGTTTATGAGAATATAGCCGCATTTAGTAAAGGTGAAAAGAGAAATGTTGTATCAGAATAAATGATATTGTAATAAAATGATGGAAAGGATATAAAATATATGCAGATATTATCAGTAACAGATAATGAATTCAGAAAATATGGTCGTATAGTGGATAATATTGATTTTACGGCACTTGTAGAGGAACTGAAAAGAACACCCATACCAGCGGGTGTTGTATATGAGCCGGCAGTAAAGGAGCTTGAAGCACTTCCGGTAAGACTAGATATATCAGCGGTTGCATATGGTGAGATGCCTGTGCAGATAGGTTATTGTAACGGACATAACTCAAAACTTAATGCTCTTGAGTATCACAGAGATTCAGAGATTAATGTGGCAGCAACAGATATGATACTTATGCTTGGACTTTTAACAGATGTGGAAAAAGACCATACATATGACACATCTAAAGTTAAAGCTTTTTTAGTACCAGCAGGAACAGCAGTTGAAGTGTATGCAACAACACTTCACTATGCACCTTGTGGTGTGGATGGAAATGGCTTTCAGGTAGCAGTAGTACTTCCAAAGGGAACTAACTATCCACTTACATCAAAACATGCAAGAGTGCACAATAATATTGCTGACAGTGAGGATGCACTTCTTGCAGCTACTAACAAGTGGCTTATTGGCCATGAAGAGGGTGGACTTGATGATACAGCATTTATAGGGCTTAAAGGGGTTAATCTTGATATAAACGGATAGTGCCATAGGTTAATAAATAATGCAGTATTAATCTTCTTCGATAACTTGCACTTCCATATAAGAAAAATCAATATCGTCAATAAAGTTATCGCTTGTGAAGCGTACCTTGGAATGACGTTTGAAGTCTGCTATATTCGAATCGAACCACATAGGTTCACTTAAATCGAATTCATAGCAGGCTTCTTTTATTCCATCAAATATTTTTTTAGTCCTGTTAAGCTTTGGGTCGTCATTAACTGCAACCATATCTTTAATCATGTGGTTTGAACTGTCAAATAATTTACACCATAATCTAAACATATCTATATTTCCTTTTTTGTATTTATTTTATATTATTTTGAAATTTCTATTTGAAATTATTTTGATGCTTTCCTTTTTATTATTCTTAATAAATAAGAAGTCTTCTACAGAGCTTTTCTATAACTGCTTGGAGACTGTTTAAATACTCGTTTGAAGGTATCTCCAAATGTGTTGCTGTCAGAAAAGCCACATTCACAGGCTATTTCGGTCATAGAAAGCTCGGACTGCCTTAAAAGCTCTGCAGCGGCATGCGTACGTACATTAACAAGATACTCACGGAAGCGGTGTCCTGTAAATGCTTTGAATTTTTTGGAAAGACTGGATTCACTCATATTAAACATTTCTGCTGTGCCTGAAAGAGTGATATTGTCTTTATAATTAGCAAGAATATATTCAACTATGCGCTGTATAGTTTCATTAGATAAGTCCATGCGTGAAACTACATTATCTTTATAAGTCTGGCATCTCATGGCATATAAAAGAAGCTCATGAAAGTAAGCTGTTGCATATGCAGGGGAAATGCTATCTACACCATGGAATTCATATGATATTTTATCCAGCTGCTCTTTAATGTATGACTGTTTTCGTGCGGGAATCTGAACGACAAAGTTTCCTCCTAAAATGTCAGATATATCTGTTATTCCATGTTCGCTAAACCATAAAAGCTCTTCATCATCGAAGTAAAGAAGGCTTCTTATATTTTCTTCACCTGACATATAAGTAGTCATGTGTTCTACTCCAAAAGGAATGAGAGCAAGAGAACCTTTTTTTAGCATATACATATTTTCTTTGATATATAATGTACAGTTTCCTGATATAAGATATAAAAGCTCCCATCTGTTATGCGTATGAAAATGTGACATTTTGTATGAAGTAGGAACAGTTTTTATGTCTGGCAGAAAATTCGCCGGTATATATTCATGATGCATAAAATTACACCTTCTTTTATAAGTATTGTAAAACTTTATTGTTTAAAAGCTAACATATTTTAAGTGATTTTACAAGTTTCTTACAGTTTTTATGTATTAATATAAGTACAATATATATTATAATCAATTCATAGTTGCAACGTAGATAATAAAATATTTTTGACACTTATCATCTTATTATTTTAAAGAAAGGTATGGTAATAGATATGATACGAAGGAAAAGATTAGTTTCATCTATTATGGCAGGTATTATGTCGGGCATGCTGGTTGTTGGAAATATAGGAGCATTTCCAGATAGAATCGTGGCGCAGGAGGGTACTGCTTTGCAGACAAAAAACATTTATACAGCAGTGAAGGATATAAACAATGATGAGAATAACTACAAGTCGCTTGATGTAAGCGACCCTATAGAGTTTGGAGGTACTTATATTAAGTACGATTCTGAAACTATACAGTTGTCTGAAACAGCGATTTATCTTGATGGTTCATTATCAGATGAAGTTGCTGATAAATATCCATATGTATATAACGATATTACAAAGGCACTTAGTGACAGCAGTTTAAAGAATGGAACCGAGGAAGCACCTATGACGGTATATGTGGCACCTTTCGTATACTGGATAGATGATCCGGCAGCTACTGATACTAAGCAGCCGGATAAGACATATGGTGTTCCTTATGGAATGATTATTAACAGTGATTATCTTACTATAAAGGGACTTACAAAGAATCCGTATAATGTAGTATTTGCTGGAAACAGAGGCCAGTCACATGCTTGTAATGGTAACTACACGATGTTCAGATTCAACTGTAAGGGGGCACTTACAGTAAAGAACATAACGATAGGTAACTATTGCAGCGTTGATCTTAAATATCCTCTTCTTCCAAAACTGGATATAGATAAGAGAACAAAAACTATTACACAGGCACAGCTTGCTGATATGTCTGGAGATAAGATGTTTGCAGATAACTGTAACTTTATCAGCCGTCTGAATCTTGATCCTATAGGCGGTGCGGCACGAAGCCTTTATAACAACTGCCATTTTGAGAGTACAGACGATGCGATTAATGGTAATGCAGTGTTTGTTGGCTGTGATTTTGATTTCTACGGAAACAGACCATTATATTCATCATATAACACAGGTTCAACGTTTTTAGGCTGTATCTTTAACAGTGTTGTTTTAAATGTTGAAGCTGAGCCAATGCAGTACTTCACAAAGGAAGGCGGAACAATAACAGCAGTTGATTGTGCATATAAGAGCAACTTCAGTATTCCTTTTGGAATTGCATGGACAAAGTACCCAGATAAGTCACTTAAGTGCTATCAGTATAACATAACACATAACAATGAAAGCATAATAATAGCGGGAAAGGATGCTGCTGAAACGGTTGATATGACAGGAAAGCATGTTCTTAATGCATATAGAATAGAAGATGGTGGAAAGGTATATTACAATACTTACAATCTTTTAAAGGGCAATGATAACTGGGATCCACTTGGTGTTAAGGATATAGCAGTTAAGAATGGTGCAGACAGCATAGCTACACAGCTTAATATAGAAAGCGAAGGTAAGGTAGAAGCTATAGAGTCAGGAACTGAAACAGCTAAGCTGACGGCAGGTGTTAAGTATTTCTATGGTGATACAGATAAGAATCAGAAGATTACCTACAGTGTGGCTGATGAATATAAGCCATATGTATCAATAGTTGATAATAAGGACGGAACATGCGTAGTTAATGGTACTAATAACGAAGATGAAGCAAAGGAAGTAGTTATTGAAGCAAGTACGGAGAGTGGCTTAAAAGCATCTATAGCCATAACAGTTAAACCAGGTAAGCTTGCAGCTCCATCATGGACAAAGCTTCCAGAGGTGGTTAACAATGGTGATGGCACACTTAAAGCAGATTATAAGCTGAATCTTGGTGACAGGGCAGATATGTCAGTTATTAACTGGTATAGATGCAGTGATGCAAGTGGAAGCAATCCTGTGTTAACAGCAGTGTCTACAATGAATAATCCTCAGTACACATATACACTTACAGCAGGTGATATAGGATATTATATCTGTGCTTCTGTTGCTCCAAAGAATATAAGAAGTGACTTAGGTGATGCGGTAAAAGTTGTATATTCAGAGGCTGTAAGTGCAAAGGATATTAAAGCTAAGAATTACACAACAGATTTTTCAGACTTCCCTACTGTTAAACAGCCAGAGATAAAGGAAGGCTTCTGGACAGTGGATTCGTACAGACCAGCAGATACAAAGAGCTTTGGAAGCTGGAAGGGTGAAGATACAGAAACACCTTGGGTATATGGTGAAACTGGTAACGGTTCAGTTGGTGCCGGAATCTATCAGGGAACACAGGGAGCAAGACTTATGTATACACCAGTTGAAGGCAAATATGGTGATATGACTGTCAAGGTTGTGGCTGATCCTGCAAAGACGGCAGGTCAGGGCTTTGGTAGTGCAGGACAGTATATGGATGTATGCATTAAGTTTGATACTAAAACACTTACAGGCTATGCATTAAGAATAATAAGAACAAGGGCAGCTTCTAATGCAGTTACATTTGTACTTGTTAAGTATGATAATGGCAATACAACATATATATCAGATGAAGTTATAGCAACATGCTTCCTTACAGGATGCGAGATAACCTTAAAGGCAGAGGGAAGCAAGCTTACAGCACATGTAGAAACACCTACAGCACAGCTTGCAGACCAGGCAGCAGCTGGCTATGTTCATGTGGTTGACTTAAATGCAGATATAGAGGCTAACACATATGGAGGAGCAGCTATACAGCATACAGGAACAACAGGAACTGCTGGATGGCAGAATACAACTATGCTTCACAGCTTAAGTATAGAATGGGCTGGTGATACAAACCAGAATCCTGTTGTAGAAGAAACGACAGATAATCCATCGACAGATGAACCTTCAACAGGAGAGGCTGCTGCAGATGGAACAGCACAGACTGATTCTACAGAGAATGTTAAGACAGCAGATACATCACATGCTGGTATATATGCTGCATTACTTACAGTGAGTGTTGCATCGCTTATAGCACTTGGATATGTCTGCATAAGAAAAAGAAGAATATAAAAAGAGTATTAAGAAGATAATTGGAATCATAATCTGACATAATCCCGGTTTAAAGTTACATATGAACTTTAAACCGGGATTACTGTTTTATAAAGCTTGTAATGATTATCAAAAATCACATTAGCTTTATTAAATTAGTTTTACTACATTGTTTTTACTATTTTTTTACTGATTCAGAAAATATTATATCATACTGATCAGATGGATATACCTGATATATGAAAGAGGATAGCAGTGTTTTGGCATTTTCAAGAGCCTTGTCGTATAATCCATTTGCTATGGCATCTTTTAATGCCTCATCTGTTAGCTGCTTTAATGCGTCGTTATGTTCGGTAAGAGTTATAGGTGTAAATATGCTTGTACTTTCGTGGAGCACCTTGAAGGAATCAAGGTCAAGGTCGGCAGAAAGAGTTTTAACCTCAGGTACAGTTACATATATGTTATGCTTTGTGTCTTCTGTATCCCCCAAACTCCATGTTACATCACTGAAGTTGATTCCAGCCTTGATGTTAGTGTTATATGTGTATATATACTTTGATTCTGTCAGAGGTATAGATATATTAAAAAGCTTTCTGTCCTTAGTTTCAACACGCACAGACGTTGTTGTTACAGACTGTGTAGCCAGCTCGCCGATATTTTCAAAGCCTATCTGAGTGACCTTGCCATCTGTCTGGTAACTCGTTGATGCAGTCTTTTTAGTGTATATCAAGGCTATAACAAGCAGGGCTATTATTATAATGTTTATTATTGTTTTTAACCCTGGAAAATGAGGGCTTAATAAGGGCCTTTTTTTAGTACGTTTTTTTGCTTCTTTCAAAGCTTCATTATCATGGTATTCTTTATTCATATTTTAATATTAATCTCCATTCATGTATTTTATATGATGTATATCAGTTATGACAACATACAGGCATCAATCACATCATAACACATAATTGTAATATTTTGGAAAAAATAAGATTAAAAATAAAGTTAAAAATAAAGATGAAAATAAAGGTACCCCGGATACCCGTTATGATAAAGGTATCCGGGGCTATAAAGCCTGTAAGCTTTGATGTGCGGAATAGCTGCCACACGGGGGATTAATAAATGCTGCTCATATCTTAAATAAAATATTGGCATTATCTATTAATGCTGGCACTAGTCCATATTTACATTGAGATGTCTTGGAAGACCATCAACCATGATTGGTGAAAGTTCAGCCTGAATCAATGGTCTTATGTAATGAATAAGGTCTTCTGTAACGAAATCATCTTCTGTAATCCACTCAAGTGGAACTTTCTTTTCGATGTTAGCAATCTGATGAACATCATGAGTTTCAGTGATGCACATATATGGATCATCAGATACTCTCTTAAGTACTACAACTTTACCAGTTTCACCTTCAAATGCAGCCTTTACAGCAGCACCACCAACGTTGAAGGCTTCAGTGATATCAGTACGTGAAGTCATGTGAGCTGCACAACGCTGAAGAGTAGATAACTCAATAGCTCTTGTCTTGATACCAAGTTCAGAACCTACCTTGTTGGCAAGGAACTTGGCAGAACCAGCTAACTGCTTGTGACCGAAAGCATCCACGAACTCAACATGCTCTGAAAGCTCGAATACATATCTTCCGTCCATAACCTTGATACCTTCTGAAACAGCAATAACCATAGAACGACCTTTAGAAGCTATCTCTTTAACTCTTTCAAGGAAGTGGTCGATATCAAATACCTTCTCAGGAAGATAGATAAGATCTACACCTTCACAATCTTCGCCTCTTGCAAGAGCAGAAGCGGCTGTAAGCCATCCGGCGTTACGTCCCATAATCTCAACTATTGTAACAGTTGGGTAATCATATACAAGACCGTCACGGATAATCTCCTTCATAGTAGCTGCAATAAACTTGGCAGCACTACCAAAACCAGGAGTATGATCAGTAACAGCAAGGTCGTTGTCGATAGTCTTAGGAACACCCATGAACTTAATATCGCTTCCGATAAGAAGTGCATAGTCAGAAAGCTTCTTGATAGTATCCATGGAATCGTTACCACCAATATAGAAGAAGTATGATATATTAAGTTCCTTAAGAATCTCGAAAATCTTCTCATATGTTTCTCTGTCGTCAGAGATTTCAGGAAGCTTATAACGACATGAACCTAAGTAAGAAGAAGGAGTTCTCTTTAAAAGGTCAATATCGATATCTGTCTTAATCTTTTCAGAAAGATCTACATACTGCTTGTCAAGAAGACCCTTGATTCCGTGAAGCATACCATATACTTTATTAGCCCCTCTGTCCTTAGCTGTCTTAAACACACCTGCAAGACTTGAATTGATTACGGCAGTTGGTCCGCCAGACTGTCCTACGATAACATTTCCTAACATAAATGTCCTCCGAATTATAAAAATAATTAAATAATAAAACTCAGGTCAGAATCCCTCGTGACTTCTAACCTATGACAAATATGATGCAAGGGTCGCAAGATCAAAGTCATATCATGCAGGCACGAAAGATTTTTTGGATGTGAACTTTTAACTCTTACAACATAAACATTTTATTAAAATTATATTAACATAATTAGAGCAATCATACAACTCAAATGTGCTTATAAATTAAATAAATTCATAAATTTAGTAAAATCTTTAATCATATAGTGGAAACTTTCAAAAAATTTGTAGTATACTGATAATAAGCACAAGGTATATGACAGATATCTAAAAAAGACAATACATTATAAAGAAAAGTATAAGCAGTAAAGGAGATGTACATTATGAGTAAACAGACATGGAAACCAGGAAATATGCTTTATCCAGTGCCGGCAGTTATGGTCAGCTGTCAGAGAGGTGAAGAAAAACCCAATATCATAACAGTTGCATGGGCAGGGACTATATGTTCGGATCCTGCAATGGTATCTATATCAATAAGGAAAGAAAGATATAGCCATGATATTATAAAAGAATCAGGAGAATTCGTTATTAACCTTACAACGAAAAAGCTGTGCCGGGCAACGGACTACTGTGGCGTAAAGTCAGGTAAGGATACAGATAAATTCAAGGATATGCATCTTACACCTGAAAAGTCAGTTAAGATAAATGCACCGGCTATTAAAGAGAGCCCTGTTAACATAGAATGTAAGGTGAAGGATATAGTGGAGCTTGGAAGCCATGATATGTTTATTGCCGAAGTCGTCGCTGTTAATGTTGATGAATCACTTCTTGACAGCAAGGGAACATTACATCTTAAGGATGCTGAACTTGTAGCTTATTCACATGGACAGTATTACGCACTTGGTGAACATCTCGGACGCTTTGGATATTCAGTTAAAAAAAGGTAAAATTATAAAAATAAAATATCTCTAAAGCGCGTAAAACCCCTTTACAAACAGTTATATGCGTGGTAGTATACAATTGTTACAAAAATGTTACGGAATTATTACACGGGGAAAGAATTCCATTGTATATACGATATATGGAGGAACGTATGACACGCATTACAAGATATGGAAGAAAGGTGAAAACTACCTTTATCTCAACTATGTTTGCAGCATGCATTGCAATAGTGATAGGTATTCCATTTGTATCTAAGAATATGTTTAACAATGATGTGGGATATTACAGCATATCAATTCGTGGTACACATGTTGGAGCAGCCAACACAGAGGAAGAAGTTAATGTGGCACTGGCAAATGCACGTCTGCAGTTAAGCCAGCAGCTTGATGATTATATATATATGGACTGTGATGTCCAGATTGATAAAGAAAACAGGGCTATAGCGTCAAGAATGTCAGAAAAGCAGCTTGAAAGTTCTATATACAGCCAGTTGTTTGACTGTATACTTGATGTTGAAAAGCAGCTTGCATATACTGTAAGAATAGATGATTATACAGTTAATCTGTCATCCAAGCAGGATGTAGAAGAACTGTTTTCAAAGCTTATACAGCCATATAACAGGGCTGATGAGTTTGAGCCGGTTATTAAGTCTAGTTCGGCAGCAGATGGAACATATATAGTGTCTATAGATAAGAATGAGGAGACAACGGTGCAGGATACACAGATAGTTGCATCATTCTTTGAAGACAGTACTGGTTCTAACGGTGAAAGCAAGAAGACACCAGATGAGATACAGTCTATAGGTTTTGCACAGAATGTATCTGTTAATGCTGTATATGCTGATAAGGTAGAGGTATCAACAGTACAGGAAGCTTATGATACAATAACAAAGGTAAACGATACCAATGTTTATTATATTGCTAAAGAGGGCGATACTCTTGAGAGTATAGCTAAAGATAATAACATAACAGTTGAAGATTTGTTAAAGCTTAATACTAAGTTAAAAGAGGACTCAGTTATAGTTCCAGGTGATGAGCTTGTTATAACAGTGCCTGAGTCAGATATAACAGTAGTGACAACAAAGCAGCTTTCTTATGAGGAAGATTACAACGCAGAGCCTGAGTATCTTGATGATAACAACAACTATAGAGGTACGAATTATATTCTTGATGAAGGAACAACGGGACATCATTCAGTAGTAGCAACAGTTACATATGAGAATGGTAAAGAGGTTGCAAGACAGATAACAAGCGAGAATATAACAGTTGAATCAAAGCCGGCAAAGATAGCAGTTGGAACACTTACACCACCAACATATATAAAGCCTGTCAGTGGTGGAACATTTTCATCAGGTTATGGTTCAAGATGGGGCACAACTCATTACGGAGTTGACTGGTCATGCAGCCAGGGAACATCAGTTAAGGCTTCAAGAGACGGAGTAGTAACAAGGGCTGGATGGTATTCTGCTTATGGATATTGTGTAGATATACAGCATGAAGATGGCAGCATGACAAGATATGGACATAACAGTAAAGTAACAGTGACTGCCGGCCAGCAGGTAAAGCAGGGTGAAGAGATAGCTCTTAGTGGCAATACTGGTGATAGTACAGGGCCACATGTGCATTTTGAAATATGGATAGATGGCAGAAGAGTGAATCCACTTGATTATGTAAACAAGAATTAAGTTAACTTATGAATAAGGGCGTGGATATTAATAATCCATGCCCTGTTTTAAACTTTATGGATATATAACGTTGACATAATAAAAAGGTATGATATAATCATTAAGATATTGATTTAAATACCAATATTATTTTAGATAATAAAGTAAAAGTATACACATGATGAATGTTTTGACGGCTTTATGTCACTAATGCATGATAGTTGTTTTTGTGATAAGCCGTGAATACCATGATATATTGAATATAAATGACAGATATGTCGATAATTAATAAAGAAACTAAAGCAGGAAACTAAAGTTTTAGATATGATGAGTAAGTGATATTGAGGTGCAAAGTATGGAACAGTATGTTGTCAAAGGTGGAGTGCCACTTTGTGGAGAAGTGTCCATAGGTGGAGCTAAGAATGCAGCACTTGGTATTCTGGCAGCAGCGATTATGACAGATGAGACCGTAACAATAGAGAATGTACCTAACGTGAGAGATACAAAGGTGTTGCTTCAGGCAATCGAAGGAATAGGTGCAAAGGTAAAATATATATATAATAATACAGTTCAGATTAACGGCGGATCTATATGTGATCTTAATGTTGAATACGAATATATAAGAAAGATAAGAGCGTCATACTATCTTCTTGGTGCGTTACTTGGTAAGTACAATGAATCTAACGTAGCACTTCCAGGTGGCTGTAACATAGGAAGCAGACCTATAGACCAGCACCTTAAGGGCTTTAAAGCACTTGGTGCCAAAGTGAACATAGATCATGGAGTTGTCAGCGCTAAAGCAGAAAAACTGGTTGGCGGACACATATATTTTGATGTTGTAACAGTAGGTGCCACTATTAACCTTATGATGGCAGCATGCATGGCTGATGGAGAAACTATCCTTGAAAATGCAGCTAAGGAGCCACATATAGTTGATGTAGCTAACTTCCTTAATGCCATGGGAGCTAATATCAAGGGTGCTGGTACAGATGTTATAAGAATAAGGGGCGTAGAGAGACTTCATGGATGCACATATTCTATAATACCAGATCAGATTGAGGCAGGAACTTTTATGATGGCGGCAGCAGCTACACATGGAGATGTTGTCATAAAGGACGTTATTCCTAAGCATCTTGAGTCTATAACTGCCAAGCTTCATGAGATGGGCTGTCAGCTCATAGAAGGTGACGACTGGATAAGGGTTATAGCAGAAGGTGAGATAGGAAGTACTAATGTTAAGACACTTCCATATCCTGGCTTTCCAACAGATATGCAGCCACAGATAGCAGTTGCACTTGCACTTGCTAACGGTTCAAGCATGGTTACAGAGAGTATATTTGAGAATAGATTCAAGTATGTTGATGAGCTTAACAGGATGGGTGCTAAGATTAAAGTTGAGGGCAATACAGCTTATATAGAAGGTGTTAAGCATTTTACCTCAGCACAGCTTTCAGCACCTGATTTAAGAGCTGGAGCAGCACTTGTGATCGCGGCACTTGCGGCAGAGGGCATATCAGAAATAGACGATATAGAGTATATCCAGAGAGGGTACGAAGATTTTGAAGGTAAACTTTCAGCACTTGGTGCTGTTATAGCAAGAGTAGATTCTGAAAGAGAACTTCAGAAGTTTAAGTTGAAAATAGGATGATAATAGACTGCGGAGAATAATATTGTGCAGATATCCGGAGTGATAATGGCAGATTTATCACAAGATATCGCAGGCATGATATATTTCCGCAGTTTTTTTATATATTTTTATCATTTTTTTACAAATATTCTGTTAAAATATGTTAAACTATTATCATGATGGTTGTAAATATATTAATATGACTTATATGGAGAAAACATGAAATTAAAAGATAAGTTAAAGGTTTCATTCTGCGTTATGGTTATACTTCCGGCGCTGCTTTTATGCGTGTTTGTTGTCGGAATATTTAAGATACAGTCGGATAGTATATGCAAGACATATAATGTAGAAGACGATACGGTACTGTTATATTTTTATTCGCCTATGACATTGTTTGGCAGTATTACAGATGATGTGTATGAGCAGATAAAAGAACAGGCAGAAGAAGAACCAACGACATTTAACAACAGGGCATACCTTGAGTCACTTGGTTCCACATTAAATGACAGACTTTCAGAGCTTGTTGTAAGAAAGAATAATAATGTCATATATAATTCAACACAATATTCAAACACAGATCTTGCAAGGCTTCTTCCAGAGTATGAGACAGATGAGAACAACATAACGGATGTTGCTACATATAGAGGTGGCATATATCATAGTCTTATAAAACAGGTAGACTTTTCAGACAGCTTAGGAAATATATACAGTGTGTCTATCGTCACATCTGTTAAGCAGAGCATACCACAGATAAGACAGATGCTATGGCAGCTTGTTTTTATCATCATCATCATACTTGTCATAACCAGCCTTGTGCTTAATCTGTGGATATACAGTTCTATCATCAAGCCGGTTAACAAGCTGAAGCTTGCAACAGATAATATAAAAGAAGGAAACTTTGACTTTGAGATGCCAAGGGTTCCTGATAACGAAATAGGTGATGTGTGTAAGGACTTTGAAGAGATGAGACTTATACTAAAGAAGTCATCAGAGGATAAGCTTCAGTCAGATAAAGAAGAGAAGGAACTTATAAGAAATATATCACATGATTTAAAGACACCGCTCACAGCTATTAAAGGCTATGTTGAGGGTCTACGTGATGGAATAGCCGATACTCCGGAAAAACAGGCAAAGTATATTAAGACTATTTCCAACAAGGTTAATGATATGGATAAGCTTATAGATGAACTTACTATATATTCAAGACTTGATGCTAACAGGATACTATATACATTTATAAAACTTAATGTTTCAGATTATTTTGATGACTGCTGTGAAGAAATAGGCACAGAACTGGATGCCTCTGGCATAGAGCTAAACTACAGGAATCATATAGACAAGCCGGTAATGATAGTCGCAGACCCAGAGCAGTTAAAGAGAGTTATCAATAATATAATCAGCAACTCAGTCAAGTACATGGTAGAAGGCCGTAAGGGAAAGATAGATATAGACCTTTATGACGAGGGCGAGTATGTACATGTTGTCATGGCTGACAATGGCAAGGGTATAGCTGGCAAGGATATTTCAAGAATATTTGAAAGATTCTACCGTACTGATGAATCACGAAACTCCAAGCAAGGCGGCAGCGGCATAGGACTTGCTATTGTCAAGAAAATCGTTGAAGACCATAAAGGCAAGATATGGGCAGAGAGTGTTGAAGGCGAAGGAACTACAATGCATCTTAATCTGCTTAAGTATAATGAGAATAACCAGCTTGGAATTCTGCAAAAATAAAATATAAAAGGAATAGAAAGGGACAATTGTATGAGCAAAGTATTGATAGTTGAAGATGAGGAAGCAATCGCAGATATTGAAAAGGATTACCTTGAATTAAGTGGATTCACGGTAACAACATGCAAGGATGGAACAACAGGTCTTGCAGAGGCACTTGACGGGGATTATGACATATATATTCTTGATGTCATGCTTCCAGGTGTAGATGGCTTTGAGATATGCAAAAGAATAAGAGAAGTTAAGAATACTCCTATTATCATGGTATCAGCTAAAAAAGAGGATATCGATAAGATAAGAGGACTTGGCGTAGGTGCTGATGATTATATGACGAAGCCTTTTAGTCCAAGTGAGCTTGTTGCCAGAGTTAAGGCACATCTTTCAAGATATGAAAGACTTGTAAACAGTGCCCAGCCTGAAAATGATATTATCGAAATAAGAGGCATCAGGATAGATAAGACAGCTAGAAGAGTATTCGTTAATGGTGAAGAGAAGATATTTACAACTAAGGAATTCGATCTTCTTACATTCTTAGCAGAACATCCTAATCATGTATACACTAAGGAAGAGCTTTTTAAGGAAATATGGGATATGGATTCTATCGGTGATATTGCAACCGTTACTGTCCATATTAAAAAGATAAGGGAAAAGATAGAACTTGATACAAGTAAGCCACAATATATCGAAACGATATGGGGGGTAGGCTACAGATTTAAGTTATAATACATTACAAAAGCCTGTTTAGAACATATATACATAAGAACCTTAAATATATCGTCCTGTTTTGGATATTGTAAAACTATGAGTGATTTATATGACAGAAAGAAGGATAAATATGATAATTGAAAAGGAATATTTTGATTCAGAAGAAGTCAGGAAAGCAAATGCCATGAATGATAAGACGATGGCACCACCAAGAAGAATACGTCTTGCGACAACGGACAGTAACAAATATTATGCCAAAGCTGTATTTGTAGCCGATAAAGAAAATATAATTACCGGTGAGCTTCTTTACAGACCGGATTTTCAGGAGTCAGAAGAGGGAGTGGCATTCAGTGAGGTTGTTGTTAAGCAGACAGCAGATGTGGAAGAATATTTCAAGAATCTTATAAGGTTTGAAGGCTATAAAGTGATTTCAGAAGAATATGATGAGAGTGATATGCTTATGCATTATGATGAGCTGAGCATACAGGCTAATAAGCTTTTGTTTCTTGAGAGCAGGGAGGAGTAGATATGACAGATACGCAGAATGAGGCGTTTAAGACACCGGTAAACAAGATACGGCTGTTTGAGCATGGGGCTCCGGGTTCGCAGAACCTTAAGCTTACAAGAAAATATTACACTGAAGATATGCCTGATGGAAGAGTAAAGCATATAGTGCAGAACATTACAGATCCGGATATTGTTCCTTATATACCTGATGGTATTGGTAACAGTACAGACAGACAAAGGATTCCGGCAGTATTGATTATTCCAGGAGGTGCGTTCAGACGCCTTGTATACAACTTTGAAGGTGAAGATGTTGCAAAGTGGCTTAATAGTATGGGAATAGGTGCATTTGTTCTTGAATGCAGACTTCCATCAGATGAACATGATAATGCAGAGGATGTCCCACTTATAGATGCTATGCGCGCAATGAGAGTTATAAGAGGAAGGGCGCAGGAATTCGGTATAGATGAAGCTAAGATAGGCGTTATGGGCTTTTCAGCAGGAGGCTTTATGGCAGCGTTATTATCAACAGCGTATGAAAGTGATGTGTATGCGGATTATAAGTATAAGGATGAATATGATAAACTATCAGCAAGACCAGATTTTGCTGTTTGTTCATATCCGGTTATAAGTATTGACGATTGTATTGAAGCAGGCAAAAGATATATGTCTGAGGAACAGGTGCTTGAGAGAATCAGTGACAGTAAGGCAAAGATACTGCATAAGTATAATCCGGATAAGCTTGTAAGACCGGATATGCCGCCAGTATTTATATGTGAAACGGATGATGACAGAACAACATTGTCTGAGAACAGTGTGGGCTTTTATATGGCAGCAAGAAAAGCCGGGGTAAGTGCTGAACTTCATATATTCAGAACAGGTGGCCATGGTTATGGCTGTGGTGATGATTTTGCACAGACTGGTGAGTGGAAAGTACTTTTTACAAAGTGGATTAAGAGTATTGGAATTATTAGTTAAGATGGATATAGTATACGAGGATAAAGATAAGATTATATTAAACAAGCCGGCGGGACAACTGTCGCAGAGCGGAAAGTCGTTTGAGATGGATCTTGTAAGTGAAGTTCTTACATATAGAAAAAGCAAGGGTGAAGAAGCTTACGCAGCTATAATAAACAGACTTGACCGTCCTGTATCAGGGCTTGTGCTTATGGCTAAGAATAAAAAAGAAGCAGCAAGACTGTCTTTGCTTATGCAAAAAGAAACACTATGTAAACATTACCAGGTGCTTGTATGTGGAAAACCAGATTCTGATGAGGGCGAGCTTGTGGATAATCTTATAAAAGATGCAAAGAATAATGAATCATCGGTAGTTTCAAAAGGAACGGCGGGTTCTAAGGAAGCAAGACTTAAGTACAGGCTTCTTTCTTATGATGAAGAAGCGGACATATCAAGGCTGGATATTCATCTTATAACAGGCAGACATCATCAGATACGTGTCCAGCTTGCTTCAAGAAACATGCCGGTTGCTGGTGATGGAAAGTATGGTGGAAATATGGCAGCTGAAAGGATAAAAGGCATACGTATTAAGCGTGGATGCATAGCGTTATGTGCGGTTAGTCTTAAGCTTGATGGCAAGTTATACGAAGTGAAACCAGGATTTTAGATATAGGTATAAGATAATCACCTCTGTGGAATACTTCTACAGAGGTGATTATTTATGTGCAGAGAGGAAAGAAATGTAAAAGAAAATAAAGAAGAGTATCAAAAAGAATATCAAGATAAAGAATATAACAGGAAACTGAAATACCTTGCCGGGATTGTAGTTATAATATTTTCTGTATATGTGAGCTTTAAATATCTTCTTGTATATGTGTGGCCATTTGTGCTTGGCGTGCTTGCTGCACTGCTTCTTGAAAAGCCAGTAAACAGTATATATATGTGGATATGCAAAAGGATAAGGCTGGATAAAAGAAAAGTACATGCACAAAGAATTAAAGAACATCGCATAAAAAGCATAATAGCCACAATTATAATGTTAATAATATCTGTTGTTATAATAATATTGCTTGCTGCAGCAGTTATAACAGGAGCGAATGAGATAAGTGATTTTTTAAAGAACTGGGATTACAATACGATAGGTATAAGGCAGCAGACTGCCAGGATATGCCTTGAAGCGGATGATTTTCTTGGACTTGATGGTGGATGTTGTCTTGATACGCTTATAATGTGTGGACGCAGGCTGGCTGGTATAATGCCTGAAAAGATATTTCATATATCTGTACCTGTTATAAAAAATATAGTTATAGTGGCTGGAGGTCTGGTTGTTGGCTTTATATCAGTTATATATCTGTCAACAGATATGGATGAAATAAGGACACAGATACGTGACAGTGTGTTTGTGGAAGAGATAAGGATGCTGTGGCATGAGGTAAAGAGACTTATTAATGTATATTTTAAAGTTGAATTAAGAATCATGTTTATTAATTCAGCTATAAGCATGGCAGCATTTTTTATAATAAAAAGTCCATATGCAGTCATGCTCGGAATAATAGTTGGAGTTGTTGATGCGCTTCCGGTATTTGGGACAGGTACGATACTTATACCATGGATGTTGTTTAACCTGATTATGAAGAATTTCTTATCGGCAGTGGTTGTGCTTGTGACATATGTAATAACTTATTTTGTACGTGAGATTATGGAGTCAAAATGTATGGGAGATAAGCTTGGAATATCGCCTTTTGCCATGCTTGTCATTATATTTGTCGGACTGCTTGTGTATGGTATTCCAGGCTTCATAACCGGTCCTGTGAGCTTTGTTATAATAAAAGCACTGGTCTTAAGGCTTAGATGTGTTATGAAGATGGATGAAGCATAGAAAAAGGAATAAAAGAAAATGCATAAAAATGTGATTGAAATATAATAAAAAACATAATAAAAGAAAAATGTAATAAAAGAAAACTACAATAAAAGAAAAAACGGAATATATGAAAAGTGCCTTGAAATTAATCAGGTCAGATGTTAAACTAATACAGATTATGTGACACATTTAACAGATAGCGCAGATAGCGCAGGAATGAGGTATATTTATGGCAGAGGATAAGAAGTTAGTAGAAGCGATTACTTCCATGGATGTAGACTTTGCACAGTGGTACACAGATGTATGCAAGAAAGCAGAGCTTATGTCATATTCAAGCGTTAAGGGATGTATGATATTTAAGCCGGCTGGATATGCAATCTGGGAGAATATAAAGAACGAGATGGACAGAAGATTTAAGGAAACAGGTGTTGAGAATGTATACCTTCCTATGTTTATTCCAGAAAGTCTTCTTGAAAAGGAAAAGGATCATGTAGAAGGGTTTGCACCAGAAGTAGCGTGGGTTACTTATGGAGGACTTAATCCACTTCAGGAAAGAATGTGTGTAAGACCAACATCTGAAACACTTTTTTGCGATTTCTACAAGGATGAGATACAGTCATACAGAGATTTGCCAAAGGTATATAACCAGTGGTGTTCAGTAGTAAGATGGGAAAAAGAAACAAGACCATTCCTTCGTTCAAGAGAATTCTTATGGCAGGAAGGACATACAGCACATGCAACAGCAGAGGATGCAGAAGCACGTACACAGCAGATGCTTAATCTTTATGCACAGTTCTGTGAAGAGGTGCTTGCTATACCTGTTATCAAGGGACGTAAGACAGATAAGGAAAAGTTTGCAGGTGCAGAGGCTACTTATACTATAGAAGCGCTTATGCATGATGGTAAGGCACTCCAGTCAGGAACAAGCCACAACTTTGGAGATGGATTCGCTAAGGCATTTGGCATACAGTATACAGATAAGGATAACAAGCTTAAGTATGTTCATCAGACTTCATGGGGAACAACAACAAGACTTATCGGTGCTGTTATCATGACACACGGTGATAACTCAGGACTTGTACTTCCACCTAAGGTTGCACCAGTTCAGGTTGACATCATACCTATCATGCAGAAGAAGGAAGGCGTGCTTGATAAGGCTTACGAAGTAAGAGATGTTATAAAGGCAGCGGGTCTCAGAGTTAAGGTTGATGATTCTGATAAGAATCCAGGCTGGAAGTTCTCAGAGCAGGAAATGCGTGGTATCCCTGTAAGAGTTGAGATGGGACCAAGAGATATTGAAGCTAACCAGGCTATCGTTGTACGCCGTGATACAAGAGAAAAGATAACAGTAGCTATTGACGAGCTTGCAGCTAAGCTTCCAGAGATACTTGATACTATCCAGAAGGATATGCTTGAAAGAGCAAGAGCACATAGAGATGCACATACATATGTTGCAGTTAACTATGATGAGTTCAAGGAAACAGCAGCTAACAAGCCAGGATTTATCAAAGCTATGTGGTGTGGTGACCAGGCATGTGAAGATAAGATTAAAGAAGATACAACATGTACTTCAAGATGTATGCCATTTGCACAGGAACAGTTAAGTGACGTGTGTGTATGCTGTGGCAGACCAGCTAAGAAGATGGTTTACTGGGGTAAGGCATACTAATAATATATGATACCATGGTCAAAAGGTCTAAACCCACATGAGCTTGCTCATAGGTGGGTGAAAGACCTTGGGACCCGCCCCGATATGAGCATAAAAGTGGGATGATAATCACACGATATGCGAATATTTGGGAGAATATATATTACATATTTCAGATTGATTCGGATTAAATCAGATTAAATTAAGCGGAAAATCCATAGGTAAATGTGGGTTTTCCGTTTTTTGATTTTGACTTAAAAAAATTCCTATCAAAGTATCGTGAAAAATTCATTTGTATTGTAATGCAAATGGGGGTTAAGTAAAACATCCAGACAACCGATAAACTTATCATAAAGAAATAAAAAAGTTTTTTGTTTATAATAGAAAGAGAGGCGGTTAGTATGCGTATAGATGCTTATAATGCTGTCAGCCAGGTATACAAGACAAGTGCTTATGCCAGGGAAAAAGGCATGGCTGTTAAGAAAACTGAAAAAGACAAGTATGAATTATCAGATACAGCCAGATTATATAATACAGCTAAGGCAGCAGTTAGTGAAGCTTCTGATGTAAGACTTGATAAAGTCAACGACATCAAGGCACGTATTGCAGCCGGAACATATAATATAAGTTCAGAGGCAGTAGCCGAGAAGATGCTTGGCAGTGTATCTACATTGACATTCTGATGAAAAAGAATGCATATGGTCAGAGGATGCATTGGGATTGTGCATTGCTGTACAGTTTTATAGTTTGCTGACACGATAATCTTAAGACGGAGGAGCATATATGGCAAGCCTGATAGATTGTTTAATCGAAGACCTTACGAATGAGAATGATGGATATGAGAAGCTCCTTAGTCTGTCGAATGAAAAAACATCTGCCATAGTAAGTGGCAATATCGAAAAGCTTCAGGAGATATTTACAAGAGAGCAGAAGCTCATAGAAGAAGTAGATGTATATGAGAAAAAAAGACAGGAAGATGTGAAGGATATATGTAATGTGCTAAGACTTCCATATGAAGAGATAAAGGTTGAACACATAGTACAGATACTTGAAAAGAAAGCTAAAGAGCATGATGCTCTTCAGAACATATATCTTAAGCTTAAAAGAACACTTAGCCAGCTTACAGCGGTTAACGAGAACAATAAGCTGCTGCTTAAAGAATCTATGGATATGATTCAGTTTGAGCTTGATCTGGCAAGAAACTCAGTGTTGAAGCCACAGACAGGCAACTATGGAAGAACAGCTTATGAAGAACAGGAAATAACAGGTGCTACAGGATTTGATGCAAAGCAGTGATATAAACTAAAGAAAAGTATTAAAACAGATAAAAGATTATAAAAGATTACATTAAGTCTGGTATGTGGAAAAGGATTGAAGCAGGCTGGACTTACATATAAGTATAGAATAATATCAGATATAATATAAGAATCACATTTTCAAAGGATTGAATTGGGATGTTTAATGGTACTGCGGTATTAGAACCAGTTTTATTTTTGATAGTGTGATTTTTTTAATGGAGGAATTATGGCAAACGGAATGGGGTCGCTGATGGTAGGAGCCACAGGCTTAAGATCGTCACAGACAGCACTTAATACAACAGCACATAACCTTTCCAATGTTAATACAGAAGGGTATACAAGGCAGCAGATAACATTTGCAGATTCAACATATGCTAACGTGTTTTCTAAGAGCCTTAACAAAGGCAAGTATGGTTTAGGTGTAGATATAGATGCGATAAGCCGTATAAGGAATGAGTTCATAGACAGGTCATACAGAACTGAAAGTTCAAGACTGGGATTCTATGAAAGTCAGGCTAATGCGGTATACGAGGTTGAAGACTGGTTTGGTGAAATGCAGGGAGTTACTTATCAGCAGCATATCACAAACCTTTACAATGCAGTAAACGAACTTACAAAGAATCCAACAAGTACTATAGCCAGGTCATCACTTATACAGAATGCTACAGCATTCATAGACCGTTCAGAGGCTATATATAGTGGACTTAAGGATTATCAGGTTACGCTGAATACCGAAGTAAACAACATGGTGGAAAAGATTAATTCACTTGGACAGAAGATATATAATCTTAACAAAGGCATCGTTAAGGTCGAAGCGGAAGGTGTGGAGCGTGCGAACGATTTAAGAGATTCAAGAGATCTTGCACTTGATGAGCTTAGTAAGTATATAGATATTGATTATTATGAGACAAAGGATGGCGAAGTAATAGTTAGTGCTGAGAATGTCCCATTTATAACAAAAAATGATATCGCAAAGATGAGCGTAAGAGAAGAAGGAACATATGGACTGCTTATACCTCAGTGGGAGGGATATCAGCAGGATGTATATAACTTTGACAAGCAGGCAAACAATGCCAATGACACAGATAAAGGCAAACTTAAAGGACTGCTTATCGCAAGAGGTGTTATAGAGGTAAACTACACAGATATTCCAGTAATGCCTGAAAGAGCAGACTATGATCTTACAACAGAGCAGGGTATGGCAGAATATAATAGTGCCATGGATGCGTATCAGCAGAAGCAGGATTACTATAACAAGTATATAGAGCCATCAGCTATCCTTAGTGCTATAGCAGGCTTTGACAAGCTTGTAAATGGAATAGTAACAGCCATGAATGATGTTTTATGTCCGGAAACTACCATGGATACAACAAAAGAGCTCACAGATGCAGATGGCAATATATTAAAGGCAGAGAAGTATGTATACAATGCATCGACACATGATGTGCTTTATGACAGCCATGGCAACGTAGTTGCCGGAAAAGAAAATGGTGATGGAACATACAGTTATGAAGCATCTGAAAAGCTGTATGTTGATGCTAATCAGGAAGAAACAGAGAATATAGACAGCATGACATACAAGATACTTGATATGAGCAAGGCTGGATATGGCATGGATGACGATGAAACAAGAGGTGTTGAACTCTTTAAAAGAAACGGTACAGACAGATATAAGCAGATCACAGGTGCAGATGGCAGTACAATATATGTAAGAAACAACCTGAATGTTACTGGCTTTGAAACTGACTATACACTTGGTAATCTGATCGTCAATCCTGAGGCTTCACAGAATGTAGGTACACTCCCTCTTTCTACAGAGCATGGCAAGGAGGATTTCTCAAAGGTAAATGAGCTTATAGATACATTCAGCAACAAGTTTGCATCACTTAACCCTGAGAACTATGCAAAGGCAGATTTCAACACATTTTACAATGATTATATAGGTGAGTTTGCTACGATGGGAAGCGTGCTTACCAAGTATGTCAACAACCAGACAACCATGGTCAATGGTTATGACAACCAGAGACTACAGACATCAGGTGTATCATCTGATGAAGAACTTCAGAAGATGATTAAGTATCAGCACGCATATAATGCGGCTTCAAGATATATCAACGTAGTAAGTGAGATGATAGAACATCTTGTTACATCACTTGGACATGCATGATGAATAACAGAGGAACCTTTTGACACTTACATCATGATTTGATAATAATGGCTGGCTGATTTTAGAGCAGCCAGCAGACTTAGAAACAGTAAGTTGGTTAAAGAGACTATAGGAAACAACAAGAATGGAGAAATAATATGGCATCTACATTTTTTGGTTTATCAATATCATATAAAGGACTTCAGGCAGCGCAGACATCCATAACAACATCAGCGCACAACCTGTCAAACATTAATACAGAAGGCTATACAAAGCAGAGTGCAGAGTTAAAGGCAGCTGACTCATTAAGAACATTTTCATCATATGGAACTATAGGTTCCGGTGTTGATGTTGTCGGCATCAATCAGACAAGAGACAGCTACTATGACCAGAAGTATAGAAACAATATGTCTAACTATGGACAGTATGAATCAAAGAACAACTACATGACACAGATAGAGGACTATCTGAATGAGTTTATACTTAACGGATTCTCTAAAGAATACAGCAACTTCTTTTCAGCAGTTAACCAGCTGACTATAACACCATCTGATGAATCTGCAAAGAACCAGCTCATAAATAATGCAAAAAGTATGTCGGATTATTTCAACACACTCTCAACTAACTTGAGAAATGTGCAGTCAGATGCTAATAATGAGATAAAAGATACAGTAGACCACATCAATACTCTAGCACAGAATATAACATCACTTAATAAGCAGATTAACCAGATAGAAGCCTGCTATGGAGATGCTAACGACTTAAGAGACCAGAGAAATGCACTTGTGGATAATCTGTCAAAGTATATCAATATATCAACTAATGAGACACCGATAGCAAACGGACTTACATCTTTCCAGATCACAGTTAATGGACAGTCGCTTGTAAACAACTATGATTATAAGACACTTGAGGTAGTCGCAAGAACGCAGAAAAGAAATGCAAGCGATGCAGAAGGATTATATGACATACAGTGGAGTGATGATGATCCTTTTGATATATATAGTTCTTCACTTGGAGGTCAGCTTAAGGCACTTGTAGATATAAGGGATGGCTGTAACGGTGAGATAGAATCAGTTGCAGCTAATGCAGATGGCAGCTATAAGCTTGATGATGATGGAAACAGAGTGACAGAGACGAATCCACAGGCTTCAGCCAATATTAACTATAAGGGTATTCCTTACTATCAGTCACAGCTTAACCAGTTCATACAGACATTCTCACAGGCAGTCAACAACATATTTAAGAGTGGATATGTATCAGATGCTAAAACAGAGGATGCTGCCAACAAGGGTATAGCGTTGTTTGTAGTGGGAGATAATTCAAAGACACTTACAGCCTCAACAGTATCAGTTAATTCTGAGCTTCTTAAGGATGCCAACAAGCTTGCAACAAAGACAACAGTAAGCGAAGGCGAAGGCAGTGCAAGCATTATGGATAAGCTTAATGCACTACAGAAGGAAAGACTTTTTGATGGTGGTACAGGTTCGTACTTCCTTGAAACTATAGTCAGTGATATGTCTATAGATGCAAGCAAGGCTAAGACATTTTTAACAAACTACAACAATATGAAGACAACTATACAGAATCAGCGACTTTCAGTCATGGGTGTAGATACAGATGAGGAAGCCATGGATATCATGAAGTTCCAGCAGGCTTATAATCTTAACTCAAAGATGATGTCAGTTATGAACCAGATATATGATAAGCTTATTAACCAGACAGGCTTATAAAATGTGAAATATGCCGGATATACTTAATAACATTTTTATATAAATGCTTTGCACGCAGGCACAGACAGGATAAGTGCAAAAGAATATTTATAAAAGAAGATTATTCATAAAAAGAAGATTTTAAAAATGCAGATATCACATTAAATGAATATAGATACGAGGTGGAATATATGAGAGTTACGAATCAGATGATGATAAACAGTTCTATAGCTAACATACAGGCTAATAAGAACCAGATAAATACCATGGATACACAGTTATCTACACAGAAGAAGATTAACAAGCCTTCTGATGACCCAATCATAGCTATAAGAGCACTCAGACTCAGAAGCAGCCTTGACCAGGTAACACAGTATGTAAATAAGAATATACCTGATGCTTCATCATGGCTTTCGGTTACGCAGGATGCACTTGCACAGGGATATGATATAGCTTACCAGCTGTATTCATATTGCAACCAGGGTGCTTCAGATTCTTATTCATCAGATGAGCGTAGTACAATCATACAGACACTTGACAAGCTGAAGAACTCATACTATGTGCAGGGTGATGTAGACTATGCCGGAAGATATGTTTTTACAGGCTTTGCTACAGACAGACCGCTCACATATCCATCAGATGTTAAAGCAGCTGAGGCAGATTATACTATAACACAGAGCTTTGACAGAGAGAGCATCAGTGAAAAAAAGGTATATACCAATGCATATACAAACGAAGATATCATTAATCTGAATGTCAAGAAGGATGCAGACGGCAAGATAGTGACACCTAATGTGGCTACAGTTCATAGAATACAGCTGGGTTACTCAGAGGTAGATGCTGATGGAACATTTAAGATTACAGATGCCAGTGGAAATGTGGCTACAGTAACTAAGAATGATGATGGAACGGCTAATGTAACAGGAATAGTAAATGCCAAAGGTGAGACTATAGATTCTCTGGATGATGGAAGCGGCAATCCAGTGAGTATAACATTTACAGCAGATTCAAACTATATACCAGGTGATGATGAAATAGCTATTAACTCACAGCTTGGAGAAGTACTTCTTGGTGAGAATGTATACAACAATACATACACCAATAACTCATTTTCAGTACAGTATGAAAAGTCCAACTTCAAAAAGGGCGATGTGAATCCGACAATGTATTTTACATGTGTAGACAATGTTACAGGTATAAGCTACGTAAAGAAGAGCGAAGATATTGAATATAACGTAAACTTTACACAGAAGCTTAAGGTTAATACACAGGCAGACGAAAGCTTTGATATATATCTTGGCAGAAATGTAGATGATATCATGGCAGCTGTGCAGAATACTATAGATATTGAGAATCAGATAAGTAAAGTCGAGAGCATGAAGAAGGAAGAAAAGTATGCAGGCACTGATGACCAGAAAAAGCTTGATGACATGCTCGAAGGACTAAATAAGCAGAAGGATCTTGCAAAGGATCAGATGACAAAGGCTTTCGAGAAGGGCATCGGACAGATGCAGGGATATCAGGAGAAGATATCTAACGCAAAGGCAGATGTAGGTAACAGAATCCAGCGTCTTGACCTTACAAAGACAAGACTTACAGAACAGAAGACTAACTTTACAAGCCTTAAGTCACAGAACGAAGATATAGACCTTGAGGAAGTGGTAGTAAACTATACAGCAGCACAGCTTGTATACAACGCAGCACTTTCAGCAGCAAGTAAGGTTGTACAGCAGACATTGCTGGATTTTATAGGGTAAAAATATGCTGAATTCATAAATGAAAAATTCAGTATATAAAAACAAGGGAGCAAATACCTCTCCTCGCGTGGAGCTCGGATTTTTGCTTCGCAAAAACAAGGAGGTATGTATGCAGGTTGATACTAGGTGGTTTGGCACTGTAGATATTGATGATAATAAAATAGTTACTTTTGACCTTGGAATAATAGGGTTTGAGGATTGCAAGAAATTCACACTTATATATGATGTAGAAAAGGGAGATGAAGCAGCTATCATGTGGCTTCAGTCGCTTGATGAGGCAGCATTGGCACTTCCTGTCATGAAGCCGGAGTATATCATGAAAGGTTATGATCCTGTTGTGGAGGATGAGATACTTAACACGCTTGGTGAGGACATACAATCAGCCAATCTGGCAGTGTTCTGTACACTTACAGTACCAGAGGATCTTACAAAGATGACTATTAACTTAAAGGCTCCTATCATAATCAATGCTGACACTATGAAGGGAGTCCAGCTTATAGCAGATAATGAGGATTATGCTGTCAGATACCCTATTTATGATATTCTTAACGAAAGGAAGGGGGAGTAGAATGCTGGCATTATCAAGAAAGAAGGACGAAGCAATCATCATTAATGATGATATTGAGATAACAGTAATCGAGATAAAGGGCGATCAGGTAAAGCTTGGCATCACAGCTCCAAAGTCCGTTCCTATATATCGTAAAGAAGTATATGTACAGATAAAAGATGCTAACAAAGAAGCTGCAGAACAGAAGATAGATGTGGCTGCACTTAATAACCTGTTTAAGAAGCAGGACAAATAAAAAGGCAGGTGTTATATTTTTAAATGTATTGCCGATATAAGAAATAGAAACTAATGACCAGTATGCAAAGAAAAGGATTTCTTAGCAGGGCATAAGGTTTAATATATTTACGACGATTGTATGGGTGATGTGGAAAATCTGTCACTCGTATATGTATACGCACACGGAGGTGAAAGATAATGGGAATTGAGAAGATAAGTGGCCAGGCAGCTTATCAGAGCCACGCAACGCAGGCTGCACAGGTTAACAAGGTTAGTGCAGCATCAGCAGCAGAAACTAATAATTCACAGGATTCAGTAAACAACGCATCACATATAGCTGCAGTTATGCAGGTGAGTACATCACAGAGAGCTAATGCAGACAGCAACAGCAGTAACAATGGCAACAGTGGTGCACAATCAAGCTTTAAGCAGCAGGAAGAACAGAAAGAAGCTTCTATGCAGAAACTTAAAGATATCCAGAAGGTTATCAATCATAATACAGTAGCAGAGTTCGGATACAACGAGCCAACTAACCGTATTACGATTAAGATTAAGGATAAGGATACAGATGAAGTTATCAAGGAGATACCATCAGAAAAGGCACTTGAGATGCTTGCTAAGGCATGGGAACTTGCTGGTATACTTGTGGATGAGAAGAGATAAAGAATTACATAATGTTATGAAGAAATATATAAGAATGGAGGAATAATATGCCAATCAGATTATCGGGTATGGTTTCAGGTATGGATACAGAGACACTTGTATCTGCACTTGTATCAGGATATAAGCTAAAAAAAGATAATCTTGTCAAAGCACAGACAAAGCTTTCATGGAAACAGGAAAAATGGAAGACTATGAATACAAGTATATATAGCTTCTATAGTGGAAAGCTGTCAGCAGGAAGATTATCTAACGCATACAGCCTTAAGAAGTCAACAGTATCTAACTCAACGGTAGCTACAGTAACAGCAAGCTCAAGTGCGGTTGCAGGTACACAGAAGCTTAAGGTAAAGAAGCTTGCATCATCAGGTTATCTTACAGGTGGTGAGGTTAAGAATGCAAAAGACAGTTCTTCCAAGATTACAGGCTCATCAAAGCTGTCAGATATAACAGGAAGTACATCACAGGGAAGTGTTACACTATCAGTAGACGGCAAGAGTACTAATATAGAGCTGACAGAGGATATGACTGTCAACCAGTTCGTTGTAAAGTTAAAGGATGCTGGTGTACAGGCCAGCTTTGATGATAATAATGCAAGATTCTTTATAAGCTCAAAGACATCAGGAGCAAAGGGAGACTTTAGCCTTACGGCTAACGATACCGCTGGAAATGATTCGCTTAAGAAGCTTGGCTTATATGTAAGTCCGAATAAAGCTTCAAAGGAATACGAAGAATGTGATAGACTTTCCAAGCTGACAGATGGCAGCACTGCATATAGTAATGAGCTGGAATCTATGTATACAAAGGTGACTGCTGATGAGGTTGCTAAGAAATATGCTGACCAGTATAATGCAGCAAAGAAGGTTGTAGATACACTGAAAAGCAGTGATACATGGGGAACAGCTAAGTCAATTGATGAAGTAACAGCTAGTAGAGATCAACTAAAAGCTGATATAGCTGCTAACGCAGATTATAACAAGTATAAAAAAGAAAAGACTAATTCAGACGGAAGTACAGTTAAAGATGAACAGGGCAATATTATATATGAATATAATACAGAAGCCATGAAAAAAGACAATGAAGAACTGTATAATAAGTATAATAAAGACACTAAGAAGCTTGAAAGCTATAATTCTCTGATTTCTGACTATACAAAGAATCAGGAGATTATGGATAAGCTCTATGACAATGGAAATGGTTATATCACATTAAACAATGATACCAAGGAAGCAGTAGCAGATGCATCTAATACTAAAGTTGTAGAAGAGGTTAATAATACGAACACTGATTCCAAAGCAAAAGCCAAAATACTGCTTGATAACAAAATAAGTGCGGCTAAAGCATATGTGGCAGAAGCAGATGCAGCGGCTTCTACATCAGCAACAACAGGAGCAGCTTCAGGTACAACGGCCGCAGGCTCATCAACAGCTGGTACTACAGGTGCAGTACGAATAGTAGGAGTAGATGCAAAGATAGAACTTAATGGTGCTGAGTTCACCAGCAACACAAGCACATTCTCTATCAATGGCCTTACTATCCAGGCTACAGCAGAAACAAAGGACGATGAGCCAGTTACTATAACAACAGACACAGATGTAGATGCTATATACAAGTCTATCAAGGACATGTTCACAGAGTACAACAAGCTTATCAAGTCTATGGATGAGGCTTATAACGCAGACAGCTCTAAGGGATATGAGCCTTTAACAGATGAAGAAAAGGATGCTATGTCTGATAAAGAGGTTGAGAAGTGGGAGACAAAGATTAAGGATTCGCTTCTTAGAAAAGATGATACACTAAACAGTGTTGCCAATACATTAAAGAATGATATGGCATCATCATTTATTATTAATGGCAAGAGCTATGCGCTGTCAAGCTTTGGTATATCAACACTCGGATATTTCGCATCAGGCGAGAACGAAAAGGGTGTATACCATATAGATGGTGATAAGGATGATACAACTACATCAGGAAATGAAGATAAGCTAAGGGCAGCTATTGCAAGTGATCCTGAGACAGTAGTTTCATTCTTCTCACAGTTATGTACCAAGCTATATACTGATCTTGGTAACAAGATGGCATCATCATCTGTAAGCAGTGCATACACGATTTACAATGATAAGCAGATGAATACACAGTATTCAGAATACAATACAAAGATAAGTGATGCTGAATCAAAGGTATCAACATGGGAAGATTACTACTATAGTAAGTTCTCAGCTATGGAGTCAGCACTTGCTAAGCTTAATTCACAGTCATCTTCTATGTCGGGACTTTTTGGTTAAAATATTTTATAATTATATAGTGCATTTTTTAAACATATATAGTATAATATAAAAAGTGTTTAAAGTACGTATAATATACAGAAATGAATAAGCATCGGGAGAGGAATAGTTTTATGTTATATAATCAGAATATCGCGCAGCAGTATAATCGAAACAAGGTATTAACAGCTTCACCAGCTGAGCTTACATTGCTGTTATACGAAGGGGCTATTAAGTTTTGCAATATTGCTTCAGTGGCAATAGAAAAGAATGACTATCAGAAGGCACATACTAATATTGTTAAGGCAGAGATGATTATAGAGGAGTTTCAAGCAACTCTTAATCATAAGTATCCAGTATCGGAGGATTTCGATAAGCTTTATAAGTATATATATGGATTGCTGGTAGATGCTAATATGACGAAGAATAAGGAGCTTCTTGAAAAAGCTACTGATGAACTAAGAGGAATGCGTGATACATGGAAGGAAGTTATGGCTCGCGCAGGCGTTCAGAAATAATACGGCAGGTAAGCATATGGAAACAGAGAATTATCTTCAGATGATGATTGATAGTATGCAAAAAAAGAAAGTCATACTTAAACAGATAATAGTTTTTAATGAGGAACAGGAAGCATTATTAAAGGAAGAAGATTTCAATGGAGCTGCGTTTCAGAAGAATATGGAGAATAAGTCGGATTGCATAGATGAGCTTGATACATTAGACGAAGGATTCCAGATGATATATGATAGAATCAAGGCTGATGTTAATGAGTACAAGGTCAGATATAAGGAAGATATAAAGTTTCTTCAGCAGCTTATCAAAGAGGTTACTGAACTAGGAGTTACTATTCAGGCTCAGGAATCAAGAAATCGTGTAAAGGCTGATATGAAGTTCAGACAATTAAGACAAGAAACAAAGGCTGCCAAGAGAAGTATAAGTATGGCTAACACATATTACAGGAATATGAGTGGGATAAGCTCTGAACCACAATTTATGGATCAGAAGAAATAATCATCAAATTAGTTTATATACGGGCTAAAGTTATGTAACGGATGTCCGATATAATAAATAGCAGGATTGATATCCTGAAACAATTATTATGAGTGGCATGGAAGCCACCAGAATTTCAAGGAGGAAACTATTATGGTAGTACAACACAATCTTTCAGCAATGAACACTAACAGACAGATGGGCGTAGTTTCTAGCTCATTACAGAAGTCTACAGAAAAGTTATCATCAGGTTACAAGATCAACAGAGCTGGTGATGATGCAGCTGGTCTTTCAATCTCAGAAAAGATGAGAAGCCAGATCAGAGGTCTTAACAAGGCTTCTTCTAATGCACAGGATGGTATCTCACTTATCCAGGTAGCTGAAGGTGCTCTTAATGAAACACATTCTATTCTTCAGAGAATGAATGAACTTGCAACACAGGCTGCTAACGATACTAATACATCAGTTGATAGAACAGCTATCAAGAATGAGATGGATCAGTTAACATCTGAAATCAACAGAATTCAGTCTACAACACAGTTCAACACAATGAACCTTCTTGATGGATCATTCTCATCTAAGAATCTTCAGGTTGGTGCATTATCTGGTCAGACAATCAAGATTTCTGTTACAAAGATGAGCGCATCTAATATCGGTGTAAGTGGACTTTCAGTAAGTAGTAATGTAAAAGCTGGTGAGGCTATGAGCAAGATTCAGTTAGCTATTCAGTCAGTATCTAGCCAGAGATCTAAGCTTGGTGCTATTCAGAACAGACTTGAGCACACTATTAACAACCTTAATACAACAAGTGAGAATACATCAGCAGCTGAATCACGTATCCGTGATACAGATATGGCATCTGAGATGGTTGAGTACAGCAAGAACAACATCCTTCAGCAGGCTGGACAGTCTATGCTTGCACAGGCTAATCAGGCTAATCAGGGTGTTCTTTCACTTCTCGGTTAATCATTGTCACTACTATAAGAAAAGAGGACGGTTTATCCGTCCTCTTTTTTGTGATGAATATTAATGCAACAATTCTTATAATGTATTAATTAAGAAGTGAAGTTAAGGTATTCATAGTATCATAAAAAACTGCGTTGGCATCATAATTAATAACAGATTCGTGGCATATATAAGGGTCAATGGGTGTATATTTTCCCGATCCTATATTGTCAAGAATATGCGCCAGTTCTTCAGGGCTATTATGCGGGTATATGTATCCGTTGATTCCATCATGTATAATGTCGGTCACACCGTTAACGGGAGTGGATATAACTGGAATACCGCAGGCAAGAGCTTCATAACATACAAGGGAAAAACCTTCGTATTCAGATGATATTATAAGAGCGGCAGCTTCGTGCACATCGTTCCATGGATGCTGTATCCAGCCTTTGAATACTACCTGGTTACTTATATTTAAAGAGTCCGTAAGCTGTCTAAGCTCATCAAGCTTATTCCCATCACCATAGATAGCTAAGTTCCATCTATCATGGGCTGTGGCAATAGCTTTAAGTATAACATTTACGCGTTTCTCTTCTGAAAGGCGACCCATAAATATAAGATTACGACATTCCGTGTTTTTTTTCTTATGAAAAGGCAGCTTGTCTATATGGATTGGGTTGCGAATCAGTCTTACATTGATGGAAGGTTTGTTTGAACGTATGTAATGATAGCTTTTTTTACTCAATACCATAACCAAATCGGCATATTCAAGGCTCTCAATACCGCCATAGGCATTTTTTTCATAGGTTTCAATGGGACCATGAAGCCAGCTTACAAGCTTGCAGTGGGAATTGGTGTTTATAATAGCAAGTCTGCTTATCATAGTTAACATAGGCCATGGAGTAGCTATAAGAATATTAGGAGCACCAAGCTTTGTGATATACTGCTCACACATAGGTATATAATCGGAAATATCATGTATGGAACGGTTAGTAGATATAGGGTAATAATCAATTCGTGGGTCTACCCATCGATATGTATATTGTTCAAGCTGTATGACACGTACATGTATATCATGTTTCATAAGATATAGTGCAAGTTCATTAAGGACGGATTCTACGCCTCCGTTTCCGCCATATGGAACAAGAAAATCTATAGTTATATTTCTGTTATATGTAGATGACATATATACCTCCGTAATATTCAAAATGTGTAAAAAATATAATCATAAAGTGTAGAAAATAAATGAATAAGTGATTGAATATAGCTTTATATTATCGTATACTAAGTATACGTATATGGGCATAATAATTCAATATTAAATAAAATCTTATGTTTTTTTAAAAAATAGGGTTAAGTATAGTGTAAATAAACCGATATACAAAACAGCAGGTGATACTGGATAGGAAGAAAGTATATCACAGGATGAATTAATATATTGTCAGTTGTGGATTGGTGATATATATAATATGAGTATATTCAAGGAGGAATATTTAATATGGTAGTACAGCATAATCTTTCAGCGATGAATACTAACAGACAGTTAGGTACTGTTACAAGTTCGCTTTCTAAGTCAACAGAAAAGTTGTCTTCAGGATATAAAATTAACAGAGCAGCAGATGATGCAGCAGGTCTTTCAATCTCAGAAAAGATGAGAAGCCAGATCAGAGGACTTGATAAGTCAGCTTCTAATGCACAGGATGGTATTTCACTTATCCAGGTTGCAGAAGGTGCGCTTAATGAGACACACTCTATCTTACAGAGAATGAACGAGCTTGCAACACAGGCAGCTAATGACACTAATACATCTATAGACAGAACTGCTATATCAGCAGAGATGAATCAGTTAACATCTGAAATCAACAGAATCCAGTCAACAACACAGTTTAATACTATGAATCTTCTTGATGGTACATTCACATCTAAGAATCTTCAGGTAGGTGCTATGTCAGGTCAGACTATAGTTATCTCAGTTACTAAGATGAGTGCATCGAATATCGGTGTAAGCGGACTTAGTGTAAGCAGCAATACTAATGCAGGTAAGGCTATGAGTAAGATTCAGTTAGCTATACAGTCAGTATCTGCTCAGAGATCTAAGCTTGGTGCAATCCAGAACAGACTTGAACATACAATCAATAACCTTGAGGCAACAAGCGAGAATACATCATCAGCTGAGTCTCGTATCCGTGATACAGATATGGCTTCTGAGATGGTAGAATACAGCAAGAACAATATCTTACAGCAGGCTGGACAGTCTATGCTTGCGCAGGCTAATCAGCAGACACAGGGAGTAGTATCACTTCTTCAGTAATTATATGATTAATAGTGATTTTAAAGCCAATGATTAATAGTCATTGGCTTTTTTTAACATAAGTAATTAGTTTCAGATGGCTAAACAACAATAAGTGGTTTAGCAGTAATGAGCAGCTAATTAGTAATAAGCAAGTGTAATTGCAGAAGTGATAAGGAGAATTGCATATGAATATACCAGGAGGATATCTTAACGGAGAGATTCGTGATGGATTCTATGTTGAGAGTACAATGAAGAAAGCATGGGCAGCCGAAATAGAGGTACTTAATGAGGTGGATAGAATATGTCGGCAGCATGATATTCAATATTTTGCTGACTGGGGAACTTTGCTTGGGACTATCAGGCATAAAGGATTCGTTCCGTGGGATGATGATATGGATATAACCATGAAAAGAGAAGATTATACAAGATTCTGTCAGATAGTACGTCAGGAACAGGGAGAATTGGAAATAATTAATTTTCATACAGATCCAGAGTGGAAAGATATGTTATCAAGAGTTATTAATGGTAGAAGTGTGAATTATACAGAAGAACACCTTAGAAAATATCATGGATTTCCATATGTAGCAGGATTAGATATATTCCCTCTAGATTATGTAGCACCGACAGAAGAGGAGGATAAGCTGCAGTGCAGTATGATATCTATAGTAGAGGCTTTTTCTGCTAATATTAGAAACAATACAGCAACGCCAGAAGAGATAGAGCAGACTACGAAAGATATAGAACAGATGTGTGGAGTTAAATTTAACAATCTTGAACCACTCGCGACACAGCTTTTAAAGCTTGGTGAAAGACTTAGCATGATGTATACCAATGAAGAATCGCAGGCAGTAGCACTTATGGGAGATCATGCTGGTCCGCGTCCGTTAGATGTATATCCTAAAGAATATTATAGTGAAAGTATATATATGCCTTTTGAATACACAACTATTCCGGTACCGGTTGGATATGAAAAGATATTAATACAAAAGTATGGAGAAAACTATATGATTCCGTATCTTGGAGGAACTAATCATGAATATCCATTCTATAGAAAACAGCAGAGAGAAGTATACAGACAGATGGGAATAATAGTGTGATAGTATGAAGAAGGTTATTACATATGGAACATATGATTTGTTTCATCAGGGGCATTATAATCTTTTAAAAAGGGCTAAAGAGCTTGGAGATTATCTTATAGTTGGTGTTACTACAGAACATTTTGATGAGGCAAGAGGTAAGGTAAATGTAGTTGATCCTATTATGGAAAGAATAGAAAATGTCAGAAAAACGGGTTTTGCTGACATGATTATAGTGGAAGACCATGATGGACAGAAGATAGAGGATATTCAGAAGTATGATGTAGATATATTTACGGTTGGTTCAGACTGGGTAGGAACGTTTGATTATCTTAATTCATTCTGTAAGGTTGTGTATCTTGACAGAACACCAGGAATATCATCTACATTTTTGAGAAAGAAACAATTTAACATAGTGAGAATCGGGGTTGTTGGAACAGGAAGAATTGCGCCAAGATTCATAGCAGAGGCCAAGTATGTCAGTGGACTTACTATAGAATATGCTTATAATCCTGTTAAAGATAGTGCTGAAAGCTTCACAGCAAATGAGAAGATAAAATGTATCACGCAGGATTACAATAGCTTTCTTGATAAGGTGGATGCTGTGTACATAGCATCACCCAATGAGACACATTATGAATATGCCAGAAGAGCTATTGAGGCCGGTAAGCATGTCTTATCAGAAAAGCCTCTTTCTTTCACAAAGAATGAGAGCGAGGAGTTATATAGTCTGGCTAAAAAGAATAAGGTAGTGCTTATGGAAGCAGTTAAGGCAGCATATTGTCCAGGTTTTCAGCAACTTGTTAATGTGGCAAAGTCTGGTAAGATAGGCAAGATAATAGATGTTGAGGCCTCTTTTACAAGACTTGCAGATAAAGCATCAAGAGAAAGAACAGATGCAAAGTATGGTGGTTCGTTTCTTGAGTTTGGACCAAGTGTGTTAGTTCCTGTTATTAAGCTGATGGGAAGCGATTATGAAAGAGTAAGCTTTGATAGCATATATGACGAATCAGGAGTAGATATATATACTAAGGCAGATATAAGGTATCCGGAAGGTTTTGCTACTGTTAAGACAGGTGTTGGTGTTAAGACAGAAGGACAGTTGGTAGTATCAGGAACTGAAGGGTATATAATAGCACAATCACCATGGTGGCTTATGCGACAGTTTGATGTAAGATATGAAGATGCATCCAGAATAGAGCATTATGAGCCAAGGTTCTTAGGCGATGGATTAAGATACGAGATAAGTGATTTCGTCTCTAAGATTAATGGAACTGATAAGAAGGACTATAAGCTGACATCAGGGGAATCAGTGCTTATGTCAGAATTCATAGAGAAGTTCATGAATTATAAGAACATGCTGCACTGATAAAAAGTTGTGAATTAAATGTATTATAATTTCTAAATTGTAAAATATGTGTCTTTGTAACACAGATAAAATTAAGTGATTTTTCAGATTTGTTCATTATAGCAGATAAAACATCTGTATAGACACAAGGAAAGGAAGAAAAAGTGAAAACAGGAATTCAGTACGTCGAGGGTTTGTCAGTAAAAAGAGCATTAGAAAGCGGATTTACCAATATTGAATTGTGTATGGAAGATATTGATAAACTTGATGATATCAAGGCTTTGGGAGGCAGAATTGCTGGAATAAATATTAATCTTAACTCAATGCTTGCATCAAAAACAGGTGATAAAGCTGATAGGGAAGTGTTGTCAGAGGATGCTGTAGAAATATTTGGAAAAGCAATATCGTATGCTGCAGTCAATATATGTTCATACATAGTTATCAATACAGAGGGAGTTAGCAGTAAGGCTGTGCTCGAACAGCTTGTAAGCGAGAGCCTGGGACTGCTAAAGGAATGCAGTGATTGTAAAGAACAAGTGTCAATATATGTAGAGAATGGGTACAGATGCGAGTATGGCAGGTATTATCATAATGGATTTTCTGACTGGCGTGAGCTTATGTCTCTTATAAACAACTTAGAAGCACTTTGTCCATATATTAACTGGAAAATATGTATAAATGTGGGACATACGAATCTGCTTGGAATTAATATAAGAGATATGGTTCGTGTATGTGGAAAGCACATAGGACTGGTGCATATTAATGATAACAACGGACTTAGTGACCAGCATCAGATGCCATATACGTTTACAACGGGAAGAGGTGTACTTTCAACAGACTGGCCAAGATTTATAGGGGAGCTTCACACAGAAAAGTTTGACGGATATATAATATTCGATAATAAAGGTACATTTGCAAGAACTCCACAGAAGCTTCATAAGGTTATGCTTGAACTTATGAAGGCATGCGTAGATGAGTGGGAAGAGAACTGTTTTAATGCAGAAGAATATATCGGACAGAAGAATAAAAAGCTTATACTTTTTGGCTCTGGAAGAATGGCACAGACGTATATGGACTATTGGGGAGAAAGATACACACCAGCGTTTGTTGTAGATAATAATTCACAGAGGTGGGGACAACAGTTTATGGGAGTTGAAATCAAGTCACCAGAGGCTATACTTGACATTCCAGCTGAACAAAGAAATGTGTGGATATGTAATCTTAACTACGACATTATAGGAAATCAGCTTGAAAGAATGGGGATAGAGTACAGGTGTTACAGGGATTTATATTTTATATAAGATACAGTCTTCACATATTAAATCAATTATAAAATAAAATCTGATGTGGATATCAGTGTGCAAAATCGTGCGAAAAATAAAGATTAATATAAGTCTAGGAACGGAGATTATATGTTAGAGATAGGAGTACAAACTAAGGGAATATTACCCGAGATGGATATAGATAAAGGCTTTAGACTCATAAGTGAAGCAGGTTTTTCGAGAGTTGACATAAACATAGATACATTTCTTAAAAATAATGATTTATATGCTGGAAAAGTTAATAAATTCTTTGATGCATCAGTGGAGGAATTGTATGCGTATTTTGGACAGTATACGCAGGCTATGAATAAATATGGAATAAAACCATCACAGATGCATGCACCATATCCGGTATGGGTATGGGGACGTAATGAGCAGAATGATTATATGCAGGGAAATGTTATACCTAAGAGCATTCTCATAGCAGAAGTACTTGGAGTGCCATGGGTTGTTATACATCCATTCAAGATGCAGTACCAATACGATATTGCTTATGATAAGGAACAGGAAAAGAAGGACAACATAGAATATTTCAGAATGCTTATACCTATACTTAAGCAGTGCAGGGTTGGTGTGTGTTTTGAGAATCTATACGAAGGTATGGGACAGAGATTAACGGAGGGTGTGTGCGCTGATCCGTATGATGCAGTGTGGTATATAGATACACTTAATGACATAGCTGGTGAAGAACTTTTTGGATTCTGTCTGGATGCAGGGCATCTTCAGCTTGTGAAAAGAGATCCATATGAATTCATAAAGGTTATGGGAAGCAGACTTAAAGTGCTTCATCTTCATGAAAATGATGCTGTAGGAGATCTTCATCAGATGCCTTATACGTTTGGCAGCAGCCAGTATGAAGGACAAAGATGGGATAGATTATATAAGGGGCTTAAAGAAATAAAATTTAGTGGAACCCTTAGCTTTGAAACATTTCCGTGTGTCAATAGTTTCCCTACAGGTATGACAAAGCCTGTTCTTAAAGCGATTTACGGAATAGGTGAGTATATGGCAGAACAGATTGAGAATATGTGACAGATATAAAAGAAGAGAGGAACAGTGGTAAATATGCGCATAGGAATAATAGGAACAGGAAGAATAGCTGCAAGGTTTGCAGATACAGCACTGACAGGTATTGAAAGCACATACATAAGCTGTGTATATAATCCTAGGGAAGAAAGTGCTGTAAGGTTCATACAGCAGCATAATATACAGGCGTGTACAGCCGATTGGGATGAGTTTGTGGATAATATTGATGCCGCATATGTAGCTTCACCACATGAGACTCATTATGAATATAGCAGGAAGCTTCTGCTTAGTGGAAAGCATGTATTGTGTGAAAAACCAGCTGCACTTAAGAAAGAGCAGGTCAGAGAACTTATAGATATAGCACAAAATAACCAACTAGTGTATATGGAGGCTCTAAAAACAGCATACTGCCCTGGGTACAAGGCACTTATAAAGATAGCAGAAAGCGGAAGAATAGGAAGAATAGTGGAAGTTGAAGCAGCTTTTTCAAGGCTTACACCGCTTAATACAAGAGAGTATAAGGATGATGATTGCAATGGAAGTTTTCTTGAGTTTGGAAGTTATACATTACTTCCAGTGCTGACATTGCTTGGCTGTGAATATGATGATGTTACATTCAGGACAGTGAGGGCACAGAATGGTGTGGATGCTTATACCAAAGCATTTATTGAATATAAAGATGAATATATAGATAAAACAGCTATAGTAAAGACAGGGTTGGGTGCTAAGACAGAAGGACAACTTGTTGTAACCGGTACTAACGGATATATACTTGCTAAGTCACCATGGTGGCTTACAAAGGAATTCGAAGTAAGATACGAGAATCCTGGGAAGATAGAGCGATACAGGTTTGGATATGAAGGAACAGGACTTTGTTATGAAGTAAGAGAATTTGTGCATAGAATTAAAAATAATGATAAAAAAACTGTAGATATTTCTGATAATATAAGTATAGCTATGGCGGGAGTTATGGAGAGATTTACTGATTGGAACACACCGATATATAAAGATAGGCATGATCAGTTTCTGGCGACAGGAAAGAATAAAGCTATGCCTAAGATATGGGCACATAGGGGCTGTTGTACGTTATATCCAGAGAATACACTTGAGGCTTTCAGAGCGGCAGCAGAGCTTGATGGGATAACAGGTATAGAACTGGATATACAGCTTACATCAGATGGAGAGATGGTAGTGTTTCATGATGAGAATCTTAGAAGAGTTACGCATATAGACAGGAATGTAAGGGGATGTACGCTTGCTGAAATAAAGAACATAGCTATTCCAGCTAATGATGGTAAGTATTGTAGTATACCAACACTTGAAGAAGTACTTGTTATGATGAAACCATATTGCGAAAGCAGAGGGATACTTATCAATATAGAGCTTAAGACAAGTGTTATAAGATATGATGGCATAGAAAGTAAGGCATATGAAATAGTAAGAAAATATGGAATGGAGCAGTATATAGTCTGGTCATCATTCCTTGCTGAATCAGTGGATATCATAAAAAAGATAGACCGGGATGCTAAAACAGCAGTGCTTGCAATGTCGATAGAAGAGTGCATATCAATGGCAAGAGATACAGCTGCAGATGCACTTCATCCATACATAGGAGGACTTGTTTATGCACTTCCACAAGATATGCAGGGGATGCCTGTAAGGGCATGGAATGGAGATGAACCATTCTTTAACGATGGAAGACCATTAAAAGAAGCACACCTTGAGGAATACAGATATTATGGAGCCACAGATATATTTACGAATATACCTGAAAGGTATGTGTGATTATAATTATTGCTATGAATATTATATCTACCATTGAGTTATACCAGCTTCTGCTATCTTATCATTAATGAGCTGGTTGAACTCTGAATCAGATAGTTGTGTATTATATTCGTATTCAATTGTTTCACGAAGAGAGTTTTCCTGTTTTTTGTAAAAAGGATAATCGTGTGAACTTGAACATTGTACAGGTGTCATATAATTATCACCATACTTTATCTTAAGGATGCCATCGTAACCAGCTGGAACGGGGATAGTAGTGTTTTCAAATGGCATATCAATAGTATCGGAGTACCATTCAAGTAATGCGTGATAATCCCATCCGCAGGCAAGGTCTATCATGGAACATACCTCATTGGAATTCTGTGGAGGACATATAGCAGATAACATATCAAGAAGCTTTTTAAGTTCATGGACTAACCGGTTGTTATAGTCAAACGATACATTAAACATGGATTCAAGCTGGTGGATTACATTAAGTACATCATCACTATAAGGAGGACATTCCGGAATACTTGATGCAGCTGACAAGATAAGGTTTATAAGGCGTAACTGTTCATTTAGTGCTTCTATGTCCTTGTTGATATAATCAATAGGAAAAATATCAATGCCAATAACATATGGACAGCCATGGAATCTTTTAAGATAATCTTTGGAGAAATTCATATGACGTCCAGTTATAATACGAGCCTTTACATTATCATGTCCGGGATCATTGTACAGACTTTTAAGCTCAAAGTATTCAGATAAGAGTGGTGGTGCAAGCTCTAAGAAGCGCATGTAGTCGTTTCTTAACATGCCTATATCAAGATCATCATCCCATGGAATAAAGCCTTTATGACGTACAGCACCAAGAAGTGTGCCCCAATCGGCAAAGAAACGTATGTTTAATATGTCACATACGCGTCTGATTTCTTCTAACACCTCAAGCTGGGCAGCCCATGCATGTTTCATTCTGGCATCTATAAAGAAACCATCTTTTGTTTCAGCATTGAAATAATTCTGGGAAAATGTAAGCATAATGAATCTCCTTAATATGTTATTATGAGCGTTTTATTGATATTCTGACAAAAGTATCTATCTGAAAGACTAGCATAATATTGAATAGGTGTCAAAAGAGATTGTTATAAAATAAAAATAGTAGGAAAGAGGTATATATATGCAGATACCAGAGGGTTACCTGGAAGGTGAGATAAGAGATGGCTTTTATGTTGAAAGTATGATGAAGAAAACATGGGCAGCACAGATGGAAGTGCTGGCAGAAGTGGATCGTGTATGTAAAAAAAATAATATCCAGTATTTTGCAGACTGGGGAACGCTGCTTGGAGCTGTAAGACACAAAGGCTTTGTTCCATGGGATGATGATATGGATATAACTATGAAGCGTACGGATTATAACCATTTCTGTAATATAGCAGAGAAGGAAATGCCGGGTTTTAATATAGTCAATGTACATACAGAGCCAGGATGGGATTCACTGGCTGCCAGAATAGTTAATGGTAAGAGAATAAGATATGATAAAGAACATCTTGAAAAGTTTCATGGGTGTCCGTATGTGATAGGATTAGATATATTTCCACTCGATTATGTTGCACCAACAGAGGATGAAGATAAGCTGCAATGTGAGATGATACGAATACTTGATATATTCGGGCAGATGGTTACTAAAGATAATCAGAATGATCCACAGGTACTCGCTAACATACACGGCATAGAGCAGCAGTATGGGGTTAACTTTGACTATGAGAGCGATATACCACTACAGGTACAGATACTCAGCCTGTCAGAAAGAATGCGAATGATATATACCGATGCAGATTCAGACAGGCTGGCACTTATGACTGACCATGCAGGTCCAAGACCAGCAGATGTATATCCAAAGGAATACTACAGTGACAGTATATATATGCCATTTGAGTATATAGAAGTTCCAGTGCCTGTAGGATATGACAAAATATTAAGACAAAAATATGGTGATGGTTATATGATTCCATACATAGGTGGAACAAATCATGAATATCCATTCTATAATACACAGAAGAGAGTACTATATTCCCAGCTGGGTATAGAGATATAACAGGTGTATTATTGTCTGATATCGTAGTTGTTAAGAAAAATCTGGCGGTATTTCTCATAATAGTCAACAGGAGAAGGCTTAGTTGAAAGTTCATGTAAAAGTGTTATATCTGTATCGTTAAGAAATACCGTTCTTAAACCGTGCTTTCTGAATTCATATGTTTGTGATATATCATAAAAATGCCAGTTATCAAAGAGGTCTTCGCGCCAGTATATATCTGTGCATGTTGCCATGAATATGCCATCTATGGCTGCTGCATCATCTATGGTTCCATCAGTATGTGAAGGTGTATAACGAGCAACATTAAGTAAATTATCCTGATATATGTTGATTCTGTAAAAATAATAATCACTTGACCACCATATTCCATCATCAGTCATCCTGGTAGTTCCACTGTTTCCAATCAAACCAACATCTGGATTGTTGTTAAAGACATTAATCAGCTTGGATAATATATGAGTATCTATTATAAATGTATCATGGTGTATATATATTTTATAACGTGCATTGCTATATTCCATGGCTGCATTATAACCGGCAGCCATGCCGGGTGCATTTTTGACAGCGATTATATCGAGGTGCATATTATCAGGTATATAGAGACGTCTAAGGTAAAGTATACATTCTTTACAGTAAGAGTCATCATTTGTGCAGAAGATAATACTTATACGTGAATTATCATATGTACGACAGTTAGTTTCATAACGGCTGGCTTCTTGATATTCCAAAGACTGTTGGATGCGATTGTTGTAATCAAGATATGTGACTGCAGCATGATTGTTATGACATTCAACTGGCATACATGTCTGTGTAGTGCCAGAATATTGCTTTGCTATCCATATGCCATATCGTCTTATAAGCTCAGCCTGTATTGGATAGTCAGAAAGAATAAACTTATAAATCTTATCAAGAGTATCACACCAGCATGGAGGGTCGATGCAATATTCAACTAATACTGCAAGCATTTCTCCTGTAACAGAGTATTGTGATATTACATCTGTTAATTCTTTATGATAATCTGATGAAACACCAAAACGTATATGCCTTAGTATGAAACGGATGCCTCTATATACATCATGAAATACAGTATAATCACAGCCATATCGGGAAAATATATTTGTGAATTTAGAACTGCAGTCAATAAGCCTGTCAGATAAATTGTCTTTTAGATTGTATGTATTCTGTTCGCTTAAGCATATCTCAAGCATAATAAACAGGAGCATATTTCCTTCTGTCATGACTATACGTGAAGCAGTATGGTTAACATCATATAGTACGCTTTTTAGGAAATAAAATGTAGAATTATATTCTTTTAAATGTATGCGTTCCAGGATGAGCTGTTCTAAAGAAACAGCAAGCTTGTATTTGTCAGCATTCGTATATTCGCACATACGGTTAAGTTCATTCCTTATAAGAGCAGTATCATCAGAAGAATCACCAGTATCACGGGCTGAAAGATATATAGCGAGACGATAGCGGTAATAGGCTGATTCTATCTCATTAATCTGTTCATAGCATAAAGCTGACATAAAGATGAGTTCATAGTTGTCTGGTGATATTGATAGACCATTCAGTATAGTGTTAAGAGCAGAGTCAAAGCTGCTATTATCCATATATGAAGAGGCTTTAAGAATGATATCAGTTAAGACTTGTTCATTATTGCTTTGGTTATTATTATGATTGTTATTGTTTTTGTTGTTATTAGCCATATGAAATATTCCTTTGATATTTTAAAATAAACTTTTATTAATATATCGGCATAATGTTAACACAACGTGATAGTGATATGGTTGTGTGCCTGATGAAGCATGTTGTATAATCAGATATAAATATGTTTAATAAGTATAAGGGGAAAATATATGATAGCACAACGTGGAATAGAAGATATAGTGCAATACTGCAGCTTGAGTGAGGAAGATAGAAAAGATTTACAGAGGTATTTTGAAAGAACAGGGAAGAATAAGATAATACAGATATCAGATGGGGTATATTATACATACAAATTGTTGATGAATAATAAAGAACCTCGGGATATAAGAGTTGAGTATGGTCCGGATATGTTTTATATGGCACATAATATAATTGTTGAAGCAGACTATGCTATAGCTGTTAATGGTAACGGAAAAGCGATTACTGTGCTTGAGTTTAAGAAGAGTGTATATCGTCATAGATACGTATATTCGGGAGGAATTGATATGTCTTTTCTTGGAGCGTATGATTGCATATGTCTTCATGAGTGTAATGAGTATTCAGTTGAACTGTGTCAGACAGCACTAAAATTGTGGAAAGGCAAGAGGCTTGTTCTGGTGGGAAAGTCATGGGAACAGATGATTCCAATGCTGCCAGATATGCCATATGAATGCTGGTATGAGGAGTTGCTTACAGAGGAAATACTTACAAAGCTTGGAAATGGTATGAAGAAGCTGCACATTATGTATGGAATACCTCATGCAGAACCAATGGACAGATATTATCAGGGGATAATGTATTATGAAGAGATAATGGCATTCACATTTATGTTTTCTGATTATAGACAACATGGAGATGAAAATCCAGATAAGCATTTTCTAGTTATTGATGGAGGATATGATAGTCTTGGTTTGTTTGCAATATTTGCTAAAGTAGAGACTTGTGCAAGGTATGCCAAAAGTAAAGGCTTTATACCAGCAATCAGACTTAACATGTCTGGCAGCAGTTTCTATCAGAACAGTCCATATGATGATGTGTGGAGCAAGTTTTATGAGCAGCCTGAGGGCTATTCTATGAAAGATATAAGTAAAAGTAAAAGTGTGTATTATACACCAACATTTTATAATGGAAATGTAACAGATGGTATAATGAATACTATATGTGAAGGCGTGAGTCTTAGCTGGAATAAAGGCATATATAATTCAAGAATAAAGTTATATGTAAAAGAAAGAATGGAGAGGTATCTTAAAGAACCAGAGCATACTTTAGGAGTTCTGGCAAGAGGTACTGACTATGTGAATACACATCTGGCAAATCATCCAATCCATGCCAGCAAAGAGATGATAGGCGATAAGATAGATGAAATGCTTATGGCAGATAGTTCACTGAGGCATATATATATGTCTACAGAGGATGCATCGTATCACGAATATTTTACTAACAGATATGGTGATAAAATATCATTTACAGATCAGAAAAGATATATAACTAAAAAGGGACAGATGTTATTTGATATGCACAAAGAAGAACAGGATAAAAGAGATGGCTTTCTACTGGGAGCAGAGTATATAGCATCAATAAGCCTTCTTTCACGTTGCAGGAAGCTGCTTGCATCAGGTGGATGTGGTGGCGTGAGTGAAGCCATAAGGGAAAATGATGGGAGATATGAAGAAGTGTATGTGTTTGAACTGGGGATTAATAATAGTTAATTATTCCGATGGATAAGATAGAGGGGAAAGATTTAAGAAGAACGAATGCAAGAGTGAGATGATGAATATTTTTATAAAGAGTTAATGCTCTGAAAATCCATGGAGGATATCTTCTAACAATATTAATAACGTGAACAAAACGTGAAGTGTATATTGACTTCGCATATAAAAAGTAATATTATTAATATTAATAAAGGAGGTGGTGCCTCATGGACAGTGATACAGATATATATAATGTGTGGGCTGGATTACTGTGTAAGATAAAGCCGTTGATTAACAGGAAAGTGATTAATCAATTACAATCGTTTAATGCAAAGATGAATAATATATCTGCATTTAAAGAAATCGGCGATATTCTACAAAATGCGAATACAAATAATGGTATGCTTTCAGCTAAAGAAGAACGTATGATAAATGAGAAATTAGAAGAGATAAAAAATGGAGGTGCGATTAATGAAAATGAATTAGAAAAAATCAAGGATGAAAAAGAGAAGGAAAAACGTAGGAAAGAAATAGGAAAATTATGTTATATCCACGCAATTATAACTTTGTTTGACAACCAATTACTCGAGTACAAAATATCACATCCTAATCGACACAATCATAATGATTTTGTTGATATAGAGCCAGATAATACGGTCATTCAACCATTGAATAGTAAGTATAAGGATCAAGAGATAAAGATATACCCTCATGTCAGGTCAAAGTTGCCTAACACAAGTAAACAAAATATGATGTTATCCAATATCAATATGTTTCTGAAAAAACATATAGTATTGTTTAAGGAAGATGAAACAAAATATAAGATTGTGTTTCATTATCTGGGAGATTTCTTTGAAGGAGAAATGCTAGACGATGAGTTGAGTATTGCAGTCTCACCTATATGTGATTATGCTAAGTTTGAATGTAAATGTAAAGATAGTGTGGTTAATACAATGACGTTTTATGGAGTAAAGAATAAAAAAGAAGTGAGAGACCGTTGTGTTAATACATTGGTAGCGGCTATAGACAGTGGTGCTCATATTATTGTATTTCCAGAACTTATGGGAATGCCAGAGCTTGAAGATGATTTCAGAAGAATTCTTGAAAATACCAAATCAGATGTTTTGGTGTTCTTACCTTCATATATGAAAGAAGGATACAATCAAGGTGTTATTATGTATGGTCCAGGCAAAAGGGACATAATAATACAGAATAAACTTCATTCTTTTCATTATATAAAAGGGGAAGTCGATTATATGGAAGATATTAAAATGGGTAAGGAGTTACATATCATAATGATAGAAGGAGTTGGCAGCATAGCAGAAGCAATATGCGTTGATTATCTGATGAATGATGTACGCAATATGTTATGCAAGCTCAGGACGGATATTGTAATTAATCCCTCGTTATCACCAGGATATAATTATTTTTACGAAGTTTATTCCTCTAATGGAGTCAATAATCTTAATTCAATATGGATTAATACATGCTCAGTATTCAAATCTGATACGTTTAATAGCCATTATAACTCTGGTGAAATCAGTATGCTTAGTATATGCAATGAAAAAAGCAATCAGAATACTGATAAAGTATACAAGCGTGATGAAAAATGCGAATGTAGAGAGAAGGAGGCATGCTTCTTTATGTATACCATAAAGGTGTAGATAAACTAAGAACAGCTTAACTGAGGATTTGACAAAAAGAATACTTTTTTATAAGGATGAATGTCAAAGGACTGTTGCATTGTATTACAATGCAGACAATCCTCTGACATCATTACAATATACATATGATTAGATAAACCGTGAGAGAATGGAGAATTATATGAAAAGAAACGAAAATGTACATACGGATGATATAAGAAAAATCAGTTCAAAAGAATTCGCTCAAAAGAATGTTCAGCTTGAAGATAAGCTGTTCAGTGATTTTTTAAGATCTGATTATAAAGCAATAAAGGAGGATTTACCAGGAAAAACCAGAAAACAAAGAGCATCATATAACTACATAGTAAATATAATAGATACACAGGATGTAGTATGTATGCCTAATCAAGATATAAAACCTATCGTTGAAGATAAACTATGGAAAATATATGAAGCAGGATATGAGATGGCATTATATTCAATAATGTCAAGAATAGCAGATTACAAGAATGACTTACTTGAAATAAAAAATATTAACTCACGGTATTCTGATAAAATAGTTGAACTATTGTTTGAAAAAGATGTTATGAATCATAATGAATTAGCCAAAGAGTTGCAAGTGACCACAACAAATCTTTCAAACATAATGAAAAGAATAAGAGATTCAAAGGCGGATGTATTAAGAACTGAAAGAAGTGGTAAATACAAAATATATTATCTTACCGATAATGGAATAAGGTATGCAAAAAAAATAGTGAAGAGTAAGCAAAAAAAAGAAGACCAATATTTAAAAAAAGCATGGGAACGGAAGGTGCTAAGAAATAGCAAGAGCTATGAAGATAAGTTTGATGTGAATGTATTTCAAATAGTGGAGCAAAGAGATACAGATGTTCAAAGGCAATGGCTGACGAATATACAGCAGGCACTAACAATAGATAAGCAGAAACAATCAACGAGCTTAAAATTTAACGAAATTATAAATGTGCCTGCTCAAAAAATTATAAATGCAAATGGTAAGGAGATGACAAAAAATGAAAAACAATCTGGAACGATTTCAAGAAGAAGTAGGAGAAGCATGGAAGGAAGAACTGACAAAAAAGTGCTATGCTGAAAGTTATGATAATGAGAATAAAACAGATGTGATATTTTCAGATATTTTAGAAGAATTGAAGACAATGGTCAAGAATAATGAGATAGAAGATAATTACATAAAAAATGCTATTAACGAAGAGAGCATATACAATATGCTTGTCAAGAAAGCACAAAGTGAAATGCTTATATATCTGAAATTTGATGAATTCAGAAAGACGGACAAAGATACGCAAAAGCAGATCATTAACGATATATTTGAATATAGAATACATAGATATAATATGCTGTTTAAGTTAAATGGACAAGCTTATGCTAAAAAAGTTAAAGAAGTGGATGACCTTGTAAGGTGCTTGTCAGCAGTTATTAATTTCTGTATATATCAGAACTATTCAATGGAATCAATAAAATATCAATTGATGGATATGACGGGAATAGATGATGATATTGCAGAAATGTTGGCAATTAAGGTTGATGAGAATTTTGATAGTCTAAGGCTTACATATATAACAGAAAACGTAACGGGGTTAATGAGACCGGAAGAGTAAAAGAATAATGATCAAAGCCTATAAGATTGTAAATTACATTGGAATCTATCTTCATGAGTTTTAAAATGTTGAAATTTAATGTGATTAAATGAAGAAGGTGAAGACAAAATGAAGAAAATACCAATAATTAGCGATTTTATATCAAAAAAAGGGACGATTTTAGTCTTTTTATTTTTTACAATAATAATTATTGCATCGGGAATTTTATATATTATAGGACTTTCGCCTACGGATAGTAATATTGAAAAAATAATTGATAAATATTCTACAGGTGATTATAGAATTCCATATTATGTGGGTGAAAGATATTTAATATGGTATTTAATGAGGACCTTTTTTTTGGCTCTGAATTATTTATTATCATTATTGGGAATAATAGCAACTTTGGTAACTATATTTTATGCATCAAATAAAGGAAATAACAATATAATAGTATTTCTGTCATTGTTATCAATGTGCTTTAATGTAGCTTCCTATTTTATTAATCCGAATAGTAAGGCAAATATGTCGCAACATATATGGAGGGAACTTGATATATGTATAATGCAGACTATTACTAATGATGAATTGAATTCTAATGAAAAAGATACAATTCTAGTTAATAAAGTAGCAGAATTGGAGAGATACGTAGAGACATTTGAAAAATAGGATGTATTTTAATATCAATAGAACTGAAACACATAAGGTTAAGAAAACAGCTATGTCATCCGATATAATAAACATATAAATTGGATTTATAAGTCAGACATATATTGATTAGTGATTAATATATGTTTGTGTGCGAATGGAGTCGCTGAATGAATATATCGGAATAATTGTTGTACATAACTTGTTAAGTGTGACGATTGGTGTATGAAGCCCTGCATTTGTATGCAGGGCTTTTTAAGTAGGGCTATATGATTATAAAAATAAGAAAACGTAATAAAAATATGTAGTGCGAGGTAATATTTGTGAAGCATACAGTTGCAACAGACCCAAAGGAAATTAAATACATAAAAAAAAGATGTAGAAAAGCATTTCGTGAAAAATTATGTTTTTATATATGCAGAATATTTCCGGTTAAGAAGAATCTTATAAGTGTATGTACATTTGAGGGTAAAGGTGGATTTGGATGTAATGCAAAACCACTTGTCAAAAAATTACATGAGATGAATCCAGAACATGAGTTTGTATGGCTTGTTAATGATATGAACAAAGAATTTCCGAGATATATACACAAAGTGCCTAATACATTGTGGAGCAGGGCATATTGGCTAACAAGGTCGAAAGTATGGATTGATAATTATAGAAAACCATTTGGAACATGCAAACGTAAAGGACAGTATTATCTGAATGTGAATCATTATACAATAGGAATAAAATGTACCGGTTTATTAAGGGGAACAGGATTTTCAGAAATGGCATATTTGGTAAGTAAGAATGATTCAGATATGATTGATGATTTGGTTATTGATTCAGACTGGTGTGAGCAGAGCTTTGATAAAGCATTAGTGTATGAGGGAACATATTTAAAGACAGGAGCACCAAGGTGCGATGTCCTTTATGGTGACAGAAGCAAATTTAAAGAAAGATTTCATAAGAAATATAATCTTTCAGAAGAGGCAAAGGTAATAATGTTTGCGCCAACCTTCAGAGAAGGCGCTAAGAATGGCGTTCGTAGTGTATATTCTGAAATATGGTCAATAGATTTTAAGAGACTTATAGATAATCTTGAGAGAAAATTTGGTGGAGAATGGTATGTGTGTATAAGGGTTCATCCGCAGTTAGCACCTACATTCAGTGAGTATAAGAATCCAGAAGTACAGAGCAGGCTTATTGACGAAAGTCAGGCAGATGATATGTATGAGATACTTGCAGCAATGGATGCATACATAACAGATTATTCAAGTGCATGTTTTGAGGCAGGTTTTGCACATATACCTGTATTTATATATGCGGATGATATAAAAAAATATGCAAAAGACAGAGGGGCTTTAATGTGGAATATAGCCACAGACACAAGGTATGATGTTGGAAATAATAAGAAATTTACCCCTAAGATGGATGTAAAATTTCCATTTCCGATAGCTGGTGATAATGAGCAGCTTGAAGAAGACATTATGAAATTCCGACAGGATGAATATGATAAAATGTTGAATATATTCCATGAGAAAGTCGGACTTGTATTTAATGGCAATGCGAGTGAGAAATTGGCAGAAGCAATAAGCAATAAGATAAACAGTAAAAGATAATATGAATAAATCAGGAGAAGAAAAATGCATAGTAATCCTTTTGTATCAATAATAATTCCTATATATAATACAGCATCATATCTGAGAAAATGTCTTGATAGTGCAAAAAATCAGACATATACAAACCTTGAGATAATATGTGTTGATGATGGCTCTACAGATGGGTCAGAGAAAATCGTAGATGAATATCTGGATGATGATAGATTTGTGATAATCCATAAAGAAAATAGTGGAGAAAGTTCCGCAAGAAATACAGGATTGTTAAAGTGTACTGGTAACTACATAGGTTTCATGGATTGTGATGACTGGATTGAAAAAGATATGTATAAGACACTTGTTGAGGCAATAGAGGCAAATGAGGCTGATATGGCTGCTGCAAGCTGGTTTAAGTCATATGATGATGAAGAAAAAGAGGCTGTAAATTTAAAACCAGTAGATAAAGGCGTCTTTAATAGAGATAAATTATTGAGATACATATATGAAAGAGATACATATCAAGGCTTTGCTTATATGTGGGATAAGCTATATAGTAGGAAAGTTCTCACAGAAACTAATGGAGATATTTTGTTGTTTGATGAGAATATACAGTTAGGTGGAGATGTGATATATCTTGCAAAAGCTGCCTTGAATTGTGAAAAATCAATCTATATTCCAAGAGGAATGTATCATTATTATCAAAGAAATAAATCAGGATGTCACACTGAGAATTTAAAAAAGAGATTAGACTGGATAAAAGCATATCTTATTGTTATTGATATGTTTGAAAAGAATAATGTACAGGATGATGTACTTGGATACGTAAAAAGATTTCTGGCATATCACAGCAGCAATGTAGCAGAGCTGGCATTTAGACAGAAAGACAGCCAGACATTGTTATATTGCCAGAATATAATGAGAAAATACGAAAAAGAGTATGTATCATTAAACCAATCTTATTCAGAGAGAATATCAAAATACAAAGATATTTTACAATATAGATAGAGGAGAGATATCCGATGAAGTGGATGAATAAAGGTCATGAATATGATGAGATGTATAAAAATATAGAGAAAAAGAACAGATATTATTTATTTGGAGCAGGAGATTATGGACATCAGTTTCTGGCGATGTTCAAAGATGAGATAAATATTGCTGGCTTTATAGATAACAGTGCCGATAAAATCGGAACAACAATAGAGGGAATACCATGTTATGCGTTCAATGATATTAATTTAAAGGATGATGAGGCTATTATATTGACAATGTCGCAGATTGCAAGAGTAAAGCCTGTAGAACAGTTATTAAAATCAGGGAAAGTACATAATGTGGATTACTTTTTAATAGAAGAATTCATATCAGTGTACAACGTGTATAAGTACGATAAGGTATATTTTTCAAGCATATCTTTTTTACCAAGTACAATATGCAATCTTAACTGCAAGCATTGTCTTAATTTTAATCCATATGCAAAGCAGTTTTATGTGAGAGAATGGGAACAGCTTACAAAAGATGTGGATTTATTTTTTTCATGTGTGGATTACATTATGCTGTTTCATGTCAGTGGTGGAGAACCAATGCTATATAAGCACACAGCAGATTTGATAGAATATATTGATAAGAATTATGGACATAAAATTGGCACATTGAGAACTGTAACTAATGGAACAGTTATACCGAAAGAGGAAGTATTTGTAAAGTTAAGTAAATGCAATATTGAGATAACTGTAGATGATTACAGAGAGGCGGTTCCGAGATTTAACAGCCGTTTTGACCAGTTAATAGCGAAGCTTGAGGAGTATAATATCAAATATTATATAAATAAAGCAGAGTCTTGGATTGATCTGGCACCAGATATAACAGATTATTCAAAGCTTCCAGAAGAAAAACTGATAAAACATAGAGATAGCTGTAGTCAGTCATGGGAAGAATTGAGGGATGGCAAGATATATAGCTGTAATTATGCGGCATATGCAACAGTTGCAGGAATTGCTGGTGAGCAGGATTTAGAAGAAACATATAATCTTGAAAAATTCACACTAGAGAAGAAAAAGGAACTTGTAGAATTCAGACTTGGATATACAGAGAAGGGATATACTAATTTCTGTAAAAAGTGTCGTGGATTTACTCCGGAAAATAGTGACGAAGTTGAACCAGCATTACAGATATCATTAAGACAGGGGTAATAAAATGAAAAATATATTAGTGAACACGGTGGATTATACCAGAATAGTAGATGTTGTAAAGAGATTAATTAATGATGGAGAAAATAAATTTATAATTTATCCTAAGGGAATGGTTTCATCATATGTTGAAAATATAGTAGTTAATCTTGGTGGGGAGATAGAATATTATATCGATAACATCAACTATAATGGCAACAATGTATTGAGTATTAGTCAGGCTTTGAAAGTTCAGACTAATGCGAAAATTTTGATAAGCAGTAAAACTGATAAATGTTTTGAAATTTTGAGAGAGAACATATATAGTGTGTTTGATAAATCAAGAATTATTGATTTATTTTGGATGTATGGTACTAAACTTTATGTTGATAAGTGTGATATATTTGCAGGAAGATTTAGAACAGGAAAGTTTTTGCTGGATAATAGTAAGAATACAGACGATAAAATTCCTAAAAGCATATATGAAGAATTAGATTTTTTATCAAATGAATTGAATAATATAAAATTAGAAGAATCAGAAAAGAGAAGATATAAGGATATATTAATACATATAAAAAAATCAATTGAAAGTGGCTTGATATGCAGAAATGCGGGAAATCATTTTATACCTAATTATGAATTTGTGCTTAATAATGGTATTGATTATTTAATAGAATTTTACTCTAAAAATTTTGAATATGTAACTTTATTAAAAAAATTTAGTGATTATATTCTAGAATATTCTTATGAGGCATCAAAATGTGGTAATAATAAGATAAAAGAATCCTGTGAAAGAATAGCACATCAGAAACCTTATAGTTTATTTGATGCAATTCAATTAATAATTATGATTCATGAGGTATTAGTTTCTGAATCTGGAGGTGGATCATTATCATTTGGAAGAATTGATCAGTATTTGTATCCTTTTTATTATAATGATATAAATAAAAAAATTATAACAAAAGACGAAGCACAAAAATATATTATTGCATTTTTTAATAAATTATCAAAATTCCCGTTAAGCTGGCAGAATGTTACAATTGGTGGATGTGATTCAGAAGGAAGAGATCAATCGAATGATTTAACAATTATGTGTATGAGAGCAGTTTCTGTTATAAAAGGAGATCAACCTCAATTATCATTAAGAATTGGTAAAAATACTGATAATAAAATATGGGATGAAGCTGTAAATTTGATTAGTCAGGGTATGGGATTTCCAGCATTGTTTAATGATGAAATTGCTATTGCTGCTAAGATGAAATGCGGAATTAGTAAAAGTGATGCATATAATTATGCTGTGATGGGATGTGTGGAATTGTGTATTCCTGGAAAAGAGTATGCTCATACTGAAGGTGCAAGGTTAAATTGGGCTAAAGTACTAGAGGAATTACTTAATGATATCAAGGATAATAAGATTGATAGAGGTAATAACTCTTTTGATAGAATTTATGAATTATACAAAAAATATTTATATGACAGAACAAAAAAGTTATGTGATTTTATTGATTTTGCAAGTGGGATGTTTCCGAGGAAGTGGTTTGTTCCGTTTGCTAGTATTATGATGGAAGGAACCAAAGAGGCATCTAGAGATGTTACGGATAATGGAACAATATATAATAATTTGGCTATAAATTGCGTTGGAATTGCAACAGTTGTTGATTCATTACAAGCAATAAAAGAATTAGTTTATGAGAAAAAAATAATATCAATAGAGAAATTGGCAGAAGTGTGTGTGACAGGAAAAGGATTTGATTTATATAAAGAAGAAATGCTGAGATGCAAAAAATATGGTAATGATTACGATGAAGTTGATTATATTGCAGCTGAACTAATAGCATTATTTAATGAATGGGTTGGACAATATAAAATGAAATATAGGAATGGCAAAATAATGCCAGGGTATTATAGCTCCTATTTTCATGCGGATTTTGGTAGCAAAACATGTGCAACTCCTGATGGGAGGGATGGTTATACACCATTATCACCATCTTTATCGGCATCATCAGGTAAGGACAAAAATGGTTTACTGGCGTTATTTAATTCTGCTACTAAGATTAATATGTCATCTATGAGCAATGGAGCTGCGTTGGATATAAAATTTATTCCAGACTTTTTTAATAAAAAAGAAAACAGAAAAGCCTTAAGAGATGCAATAGAAGTATATTTTGAAAAAGGTGGATTAGAAATACAGATAAATGTTGTTGATAAGGAAGTTTTAATGGAGGCGAAAGCTCATCCTGAGGAACATATGGATTTAATAGTAAGAGTATCCGGATTTAGTGCAAAATTTGTTAATCTTGATAATGATCTTCAGGATGAAATTATTAAGAGAACGGAAATGAGGTGAATATGAAAGTAGTTATATGTGGAGCTGGAAATGCAGGTAAATTTCTTGTGGATCAAATAATTGAAAAAAGAAAAGATATAAAGATAGATGGTATAATAGATAATAAAATTGTTGGGAATTACCGCAACATAAGAATACAAAAACTGAATGAGTATTTTGATAAAAAAACAGAATCGTTAGATGCAGTGTTCATAGCTGCTGGAGCGCAAAAAACGGTTACGTTATTTCTTGATTATATAAAATTAAAAACTAATTGTGAGATTTATATGTTGCATGATATTGCTGGTAAATGTAAATTATCTCCGTTTTTTCAGGATGGAACAATAGATAATTATAGGCTTAGAAAAATACGATTTTCAAATGAAAAACCAACAATTCCTTATTTCGAGGTGCCGATTACAGATAATTGTAATCTGAATTGCAAGGGATGCTTATTTGCATGCAATGGTATTAATGAATATGAAAACTTTTCTTTTGAACAGATAAAAAAGGATGCATTGAAGATGAAGACATTATTTTTTGATGTTCCATGGATAAGAATATTGGGTGGGGAACCATTATTACATAATGATATTGAAAAAATTTTATCGATGTATAGGAGTATTTTCGAGGATTCTGAAATTGATTTATGTACGAATGGATTACTCATACCTAAAATGAATGAGTCCTTTTTTGAGTGTTTGAGACAGAATAGGATAACCATTCATGTTTCGGGGTATAAACCTACATATAATATTTTGGACAGAATTGATAAATGTTTAAGTAAAAATAATGTGGATTATACAATATTAAAAAGAGAAGAGTTTGCTAAATATTACACGTTAAGCCCACAAAATAATCCGAAAAAAAATTTTGATATGTGTTTTGCTTCTAGATGCAGAGAATTATATAATGGAAAATTAATGAGATGTTCAGGAATAATAGCATTTGAGAAACTTAATAGAAAATATAACGTACACTATCAAATAATTGAAGATGATGATTGGTTTGATATCCATAAGGATAATGTAGATGCATGGGAGATAAAAAGAAAATTAGATCAACCATCAAATGCATGTAAATATTGCGATATTGATAATACTGAGATGTTTGAGTGGGATTATGCTTATAATGGAAATGGTGAAATAAAAGACTATATTATATAAATTCAGATTTAGAAGAATGGAAATGAATAAAAATGAAAAAAATGGCTATTTGCATACCAACATATAACAGAAAAGAGGTAGTTGAAGATATCTTACATAAAATTAACAGTTTTTTTAAAACAGATGAGGTGGATGTATATATTTTTGACTCAAGTGAAGAATTTATTGAATATAAATATTGCAATGAACCATCATTATTGAATATATATTATAAAAAACTAGATACAACTGTTCATTCTAATGAGAAAGTATATATTATTTATCAAACAAAAGAGATTATAGAAGGATATGAATATATATGGATATTGCCAGACTATATGTTCTATTCACAAAGTGTGATAAAAAATATTATGGAGGCATTAGATGAAAAAAATGATTTTATTTTAATTAATTATTGGAACAATGAGAAAATGGAGGCCCATTGGTGTTATGATATAAACTATGTGTTTAGTAAATATGCTGCATTACTTACCCAGTTTGGAACAATAATTGTTAGAAGCAAAATATTTTCACAAAAATTATTGATTGAATCAATATCTGATAAATATTTAAGAGATGACAGAATTAATTTTTCTCAAATAGGACTTTATTTTGAAATAATGTCAAAATGTAACAAGTTACGTATTAAAGTTATTGAATGCGAAAAAAAAGATTATTATAAATCATCTGCTAAGAAATTGTATATATCAAAAGAAAATTTGTCAAAAAAGAAAACAACTAGTTGGGAAACAGCATTTCATGTATGGGCGGTATGTTGGCCAGAAACAATAAAAGCATTGCCTAATATATATAAAAATAAATGGACTGTAGTTAGGAGTGAAGTTGAAAGAGCTAATATTTTAAATGAGAGATTTTTAATTAGTCAAAGAAGTATAGGAGCAACAAAAATTAAAATTGTATTAAAAAATGCGATAAGATGGAAATATATCTCAATGACTCCATTTATAAAGACGGTGTTTATATGTTTAATGCCTAAGAAATATGCAGAGTGGTGTACATATAATAGGAGTATATTTGTTAAAAAGAAAGTTGAAAATAATTTAAAACAACTTAAGAAAATAGCGACTAAAAAAGAAATATATATTTATGGAGCAGGGAAAAAAGCTGATGAATATATAAGAATATTGGAAGCAAATTGTATACCAATAAAGTCGTTAGTTGTTACAGATGCTCAGATGTTTGTAGAAAGTGCATATGGCTATAGGGTTATAGGTATTGAGGAGTTAAAGGAAATTAATAGTGAATATGTAGTTATTTTGGCATTAAATGAAGAAAATAAATATGCAGTAAAACGATTGCTAAATGATTATAATATGACTGGATATTTATATGAAGATAAAATAAATGTATGGTAATTTTAAAATTATCAATATGAATAGACGGAGATATTAAATAATGTTTAAAGAATGGCTTGAAAATAGATTCATCCTATATGGTTGTGGTTTAGAAGCAGAGAAATTTATGTGCCGAAATAAGGGGATGATATCTAATATTGAGATTTGCATTGATGGTTTTAGGACAGGGAAATTTCATGGTATTGAAATAAAAAAGATAGAACAAGTATAAAATCTCGCAAGTAAAAAAATAATTGTTGCAACATTACCTGAAACTTATGAGAAAATAAAAAATATTTTGGATTTAAGTGGCTTGATTGAGTTTAAACATTATGTACATATATCATATATTGAGAAAAAGGTTTTAGTTGTTAATGCGAATTGTCATGGTTTAGGGTTGAAAAAATATCTTTGCATGAGTAAAGAATTTAGAAAAAAGTATGTTATTTATCATATGCCAGAAATACAGGATAATAAAGATAAAGAAATTTCAAGATTTTTATTGGATAAGATAGATGTTCTAATTACGCAGGACATAAGGCTTCAAAATAAATTTTCTGATAAATTATCATTAGATTATTTAAAATCTGCAGTTAATGAATCTTGTAGCATTATTGTTATTCCTAATCTTGTAGGGATGGGTAAATGGCTGTATCCACAGCATGGAGATAATGATAAAATCGTCAATTTAGCAAACGGCAATTGGCCATTAATCCATGAAGATACAATATTGGAAAAAGCTATTTTAAATGGTTGTCAAAACTTAAGTGATTATATTGAATTTATTAATGATTATGAATTTGACAAAGATATAATAAAAGAGTCTTATGATAAATTTATTAAAAAAATTGAAGCCAGAGAATTGAAATGGGATATAAAAATAAAAGATTATATAATAAATCATATGAATGCTATGGAAATATTTTGTGATAGGGATCATCCGTCAGTTGAGATTATGAAATATATTGGACGTGAAGTATTAAAGAAGCTCAACTGCTCAGTTATAAATGATAGTGAATATGATTTTATATTAGGATTACCTATGCCACTTCTTACATGTATTCGTAAATATTATAATATTTCTTGTATTGAAGCGGATTGTTTAGATTATTATAAATGTAATCAAGAAGAGCTATTGGAAACGTATATAAGAAACTATTTGTTTATCGCACATGAAATTATAATATAAAGACGGAAGGTGGATTTTATGAATCAAACAAAAGTATCAATAATTCTCCCCGTGCATAATTCTAAAACTTACTTGAAACAATGTATAGAAAGTGCAATGAATCAAACATTTAAAGAAATTGAAATTATATGTGTATGTGGGTCGGGGAATGATGGCTCTGATGCGTTAGTAGAAGAGTATCAGAAAAAAGATAGCAGAATTATAAAAATTGATGATGTTAATGGCAGTTATGGACATAAATTAAATATTGGTACAAAAGCTTCAAGAGGAGAATATATTGCAATCCTTGAAACAGATGATTATTTAGAAAAAACCATGGTTGAAGAATTATATATAACTGCAATGAAGGAAAAAGTGGATTTTGTTGATGCAGATTATTATGAGTTTTTTGAAATAGATAATTGTGAATATAAAATTATACATAATAAGTATATGGATAGCGATGTGTATAATAGAAAATTGTATGCGAAAGATGCACGAATGTCTGTAATTCTTTCTGATATTACTGCCAATTGGACAGGTCTATACAAAAAAGATTTTTTAATCAAAAAAAATCTTTTTTATAATGAGAGCCCTGGTGCATCATATCAAGATTTGGGATTTAGATATTTATTAGCATGTCTTGTTGATACAACATATCATGTTAATAAAAGCCTATATCATTATAGAACGGATAATGAAAATTCATCAGTAAAAGATATGAAAAAAATATTTGTTGTTCAAAAAGAGTATGAATATATTTTTAATCAAATGAAAAAGAAAAATATATTACAAAAATATTTATGGGATTATTATTACATATGGAAATATCGTGATTACTTTTGGAATGTACAACGATTGGAAGGTGATGGGAGAGCAGCTTTTTTACAGTTGTATAGGAAGGAATTATTGAATGATATTCAGAATGGAAATATAAATCAAGAAATAATTGAACCAAGATATGAAAATTGTATAAAAAAACCAATAGATGAGTCGGTAGATTTTAACAGTGTTTTGAATGAAATATCAGTAACAACTGCAGGAAAAATGGAAAAATTAGTAGAAATAGTAAAAAAATGCAAGGATAAACAAATAGTAATTTGTGGATGTGGTGTAAGAGGAAAAAATGTAAATGTTCTGTTAGAAAAAGAAAATGTTTTATGTATGTGTGATGAAAATCCCGATTTATTAGGAACATTTATAGGAAAACGAAAAGTTATTTCATATGATGATGCTGTGAATAGATTTCCAGATTCTATGTTTGTAGTTGCGAATAGGTTTTATTCAAAAGAAGTGGTAAAAAAACTTGAAATACTTGGTATAAAAAGAGAAAAGATGGTTTTGTATGATTAAGAATGTATTATTAACAGGTGGAACAGGTTTTATAGGAAGAAATATAAAAGAATATTTAAAAAATAAGTGTAATTTATATATTCCTACAAGGGAAGAATTAAATTTATTTTCAGAAGAGGATGTAAAAAATTACATAAAAAATAACAAAATTGATATAGTTATACATTCAGCTAATCCTAATCCTGTTAAGAATTGTCATGACAAAGTTGAAACAATGTTTGAAGATAGTTTAAGAATATTTATGACATTGTATAATGCTAAGGATTATTATGAATATATGTATACAATTGGTTCAGGAGCAGAGTATGATAAATCAAGAGATATTGTATTGGCAAAAGAAAGTGAGGTTTTTGACAATATTCCAAATGATTCATATGGTTTTGCAAAATATATAATGAATAAAATGGTGTATAGTAGCAATAAACATTGCAATTTAAGGATATTTGCATGTTTTGGACCAACAGATCATGAATCTAAATTTATCACACACGTAATTAATTGTTGTTTAAAAAATGAATCAATAACAATAAAGCAAAATTGTATATTTGATTATATGCATGTTTCAGATTTAGCTAGAATAATAGAATACTTTATATATAATAAACCTAAATACAATTCGTATAATGTATGTACATCACATCGTGTGGAATTGTTAGAAATAGCAAGGGAAGTTTGCAGACAGTTGGATTCAAAAGTTGATATTAAGATTTTAAAAGAGGGAATGAATAGAGAATATACAGGAGATAATAGCAGATTATTGAATGAGTTGCAGAATTTTGAATTTATACCGATAAATAAAGGTATAGAACTTCAGATAAAGGCTATGAAGGGAGAATGATTTTATGAAAAAGAGAGTTGCTGATATTATAATGGAATTGTTGGTTGAAAATAATATTACACAATGTTTTGCTGTTGTTGGTGGGGGGGCGATGCATTTAGATAATGCTTTAGCATTGAATGATAATATAAATAAAGTTTTTAATCATCATGAACAGGCGAGTGCAATGGCAGCGGAAGCCTATGCTAGAATAAGTGGAAATATGGCTGCGGTCTGTGTTACATCGGGACCAGGCGCAACTAATACACTTACAGGTGTTATGGGGTGTTGGCAGGATAGCCTTCCGATGTTAGTTTTATCAGGGCAGGTAAGATATGATATATCAGTTCCAAAATCGGGATTGGATTTAAGATATAGGGGGGTTCAGGAATTTGATATAATTGGCTCTGTTCAAAATATGACAAAATATGCTGTAATGATCACAGATCCACTTTCTGTAAAATATGAATTGGAAAAGGCTATTGATATTGCTACATCAGGAAGAAAAGGACCAGTATGGTTGGATATACCACTAGATATTCAAAGTGCAATTGTTGAAGAAGATGATATGTATAAGTATATGGACAAAATTGAGGAACCAGGACCTTCGCATGAACAATTGGAATATATTATGAACAAGCTTGAAAGAGCATCTAGACCATGTATACTTGTTGGCAATGGCGTTGCCAATACTCATAACATAGATACTTTTAGAAAATTTGCTGAAATATTGGATATTCCCGTGATTTCAGCTTGTATTGCAGCTGATGTTATGTATGCAGAGTATCCAAAGTTTTATGGATTATCTGGTTCTATTGGACCTAGAACGGGAAATTATATAGTTCAAAATGCGGATGTCATATTGTCGATAGGTTGTAGTTTGGGATTTAAAATGACTGGTTTTGTTCAGGAAACATTTGCGCCTAGAGCTTATATTATATCTGTTGATATAGACGAAAATGAAATGAAAAAGCCAGGAGTAAGAGTTGATTATTATGTAAAATCCGATTTGTCCACATTTTTCAAAGAAGCGTTTAATGTAATTTATAAAATCAATGTTGATCCTATCTGGAGCTCATATTGTGATAAATTAAAAAACAGATTTTCACCATTTGAACCAGCCAAGGATGTATTAGAAAATGAAAGAGTATGTTCATACAAGTTTTGGCAAGAATATGAAAAATATGAGCCAGAAGACAATATTTCAATACTCGGAAATAACACTGCTAGCAGTGCTAAGTTACAAATCGGTATAAAAAAGCCATTACAAAGAATAGTTGCTAATAATAATTGTGGTTCTATGGGAGCAGATTTACCAGAGGCAATAGGTGCGGCAATTGCAGCAAATAAAAATGTTGTATGCTTAACAGGGGATGGAAGTGTGATGATGAATTTACAAGAATTACAGACAATTAAGCATTATAATTTACCAGTTAAGCTTGTTATATTTTCAAATGATGGGTATAACGCAATAAGACAAACCAGCAAGAATTTTTTTAATGGTATAGCCATAGGGTGTACCGCTGATTCAGGTGTTAGTTTTCCTAAATTTAAAGATGTAGCTAATACATTTGGATTTAAATATATGATTTGTGAAAATAACGGACAAATAGATGATAGACTTAAAGAATTTTTTTCACAAAAAGGTAATGTGCTTCTTGAAATTTTACAGAGATTAGATGATCCTGTTTCTCCCAAAGTTATGTCTAGAATGAGAGATGATGGAACATTTGAAACGCCATCACTTGAAAATATGTCGCCATTCATAAGTAAAGAAGAACATGATAGTTTAATGTTTTGGTAAAAGATAAGAGGATAATGTATGAGGTTTTTAGTTATTGGCTTAGGTTCAATGGGAAAAAGGCGAATTCGTTTATTAAAAAAAATAAATGATAATTATGAAATATTTGGAATAGACAATAATAAGGAGAGAAGAGAAAAAGCAAAAGTTGAATATGGCATAAAAGTATTTGATACTGTAATAGATGCTGTTTCAAGTTATAAATTTGATGGTGCATTAATATGTACATCCCCATTATCTCATTCAAAAATTATGAGTCAGTTATTAGAGTATGATTTTGCAATTTTTAGTGAGATAAATCTAATATCAGAAGGTTATGAAAAATTAATAAATTCAAATAATAAGAAATTATTTTTGTCATCAACCTTTTTGTATAGAAGAGATATACAGTGGATAATTAATAAGGTTGATAATGCTAGAGTTAATTATATTTATCATGTTGGGCAGTATTTACCAGACTGGCATCCATGGGAATCTTATAAAGATTTTTTTGTGTATGATAAACGTAGTAATGGATGTCGTGAGATTTTAGCTATTGAGATGCCATGGATAGTTCAGGGCTTCGGTAAAATTAAAGATATGTATATAAAAAAAGATAATTTGTCAAATTTGAAAATAGATTATCCGGACAATTATATAATTAATTTTACACATGAGAACGGTTCGAAGGGCGTTGTAATAGTTGATATAGTTTCCAGATGTGCAATAAGAAATTTAGAAATTTTTAATGAGGATTTGCATATAACATGGAATGGTACACCGCAATCGTTACAAGATTATAGTATACAGAAAAAAAAGATGTTAAATATTACTACATATAAAGAGATTGACAAAGATAATAATTATGCAGCTAATATAATTGAAAATTCATATATGGATGAGATTAAAGCATTTATAGCTTTAATTAATGGAGATAACACAAAAATAAAATATAGTTATAAGCAAGATTTAGAAATATTAAATATACTTGATATGATAGAGGGAAAATAGTATGAAAGTATGTTTTGTAGGTACAGGTTCAATAGGAAAACGACACATAAGAAATTTATATCAATTATTCAGCGATGTTGAAATTCACATTATTAGGAATACGACAAAGCATTTAGATGAGGAGATTTCATCTATAGTAAAAAAAATTATGTATTCAACAAGAGAAGTTTGTGAGGAGTATGATGCTATTTTTATTACAAATCCGACTTATATGCATTATAGTACATTAAAAGAATTGTATAAATATTCAAAGAATTTTTTTGTCGAAAAACCAGTATTTGATAAGCTTGATTATGATTTATCCATGTTTAATGAAAAAAAAAATATATATGTTGCATGCCCATTAAGATATACTCAAATTATTCAAAAAGCTAAAACAATTTTGCAAAAAGAAAAAATTATAAGTATAAGATCTATATGTTCTTCTTATTTGCCAGATTGGAGAAAGAATGTTGATTATAGAACTATATATAGTGCACATAAATCAGAAGGTGGGGGAGTGTGTATAGACTTAATTCATGAGTGGGATTATCTCACATATTTATTTGGATTTCCAGATAAAGTATTTTGTTTAAATGGACAATATTCTGATTTAGAAATTGATAGTGAAGATATAGCAGTATATATAGCTGCGTATAAAGATAAATTGCTTGAATTACATTTAGATTATGTTGGGAGACAACCAGTAAGGTTAATGGATGTAATCAGTAATCAAAATAATTGGAAATTTGATATTTTAAATGGAACAATATTAAAAAACTCCACGATAATCGAAAAATATGATGAAAAGCCGAATGACAAATATATTAAAGAAATTAAATATTTTATTGAAAATGTTATGTTGGGAGAAAATACAAATAATATTAATAATTCTTTAAATGTTATGAGAGTGTCAATGGGAATGGAGAAGAAATAATATGGTAGAAACATATGTAGTTAGGGATAATTTTACTGTAAAAGAAACAATTGAAAAAATGAATAAGGAAGTAATTAAGGCTGTTATTATAATTAATCAGTTTAATGAGGTTGTTGGAATCTTTTCTAATGGAGATATGAGAAGATATTTTCTCAGAGGTGGTGCATTAGATGAAAAAATAATTGTTGCAATGAATCCTAATCCTCATGTATTTACTTCATATGAAGATGTCGAAAGAGAGAGGGCTTTAGTTAAAAGAATTTTATATCCAATAGTTGACAGTTGTGGGCATCTAATAGATGTTGTTGATTATGAAAAAAATATAAATACTGCTCAAATAAGTGGAATACTTCAAGAGGTTCCGTTAGTTATTATGGCAGGAGGAAAAGGAACTAGATTATATCCATATACAAAAATATTGCCTAAACCCCTAATGCCAATAGGGGATGTAACAATAACTGAAAGAATAATATTCTCGTTTGAAAGATTTGGGTGTAATAAAGTAATTATGATTCTAAAATATAAAGAAAGTCTTATTAAGGCATATTTTAGTGATGTAAAAAAGAACTATGATTTAGAATATATTACAGAAGAAAAATTTTTAGGTACAGCTGGTGGATTGAGATATTTAAAAGGAAAGGTCAAATCTACATTTTTTTTAACAAATTGTGATATTATTATTAATGAAGACATTGAATCAGCATATAAAATTCATAAAAAGAATAAAAACAAAATTACTATGATATGTTCAATGAAGGGGATTACTATTCCGTATGGAGTTGTAGAGACTGATGAGGCTGGAAATATGATCTCAATGGAAGAAAAACCAAAGCTATCTTATTTGATTAATACAGGGGTATATATTGTTGAGCCAGATATATTAGATAATATTGAAGATAATGAGAGCATAGATATGCCTGGTTTGATTGAAAGATGCAAGACATTAGGAAATAGGATAGGTGTATTTCCTGTTTCAGAAGATGCATGGCTTGATATGGGGCAATTTAATGAGATGGATAATATGAAAAATAAATTAGGATTATGATAATATGAGGTTCGACATGATTGAATTAAATGAGTTTATTAGTAAATATGTTACTAAAAGAAGAAATAGTATGTTTCTATCTGATATAGAATCAAATGAATATGAAATATATAATAATATACATAAGAAAAGCATTTTGGTTATTGGTGGAGCTGGAAGTATAGGAAGTCAATATATTAAATCAGTATTAAGATACAGTCCTAAATCGCTTACGGTAGTAGATATTAATGAAAATGGGCTTGCAGAGTTAACAAGAGACTTGAGGAGTTCAAGCAATATAGTAGTACCGGATTTATATATTACATATGCAATGGATTATGCCTCGTCAATGTTTAAGAAAATGTTTATTAATCACGGAAAATATGATATTGTTGCTAATTTTTCTGCCCATAAACATGTTAGAAGTGAGAAAGACATTATATCTGTAGAAGCGATTATAAGAAATAATTTATTAAATGCAAAAAAATTATTGGATATATTGAAAATATTCCCACCGGATATTTATTTTTGTGTTTCTACAGATAAGGCAGCTAATCCTGTTAATATAATGGGAGCCAGTAAAAGGTTAATGGAAGATTTGATTTTTTCATATTCAGACTATTTTCCTGTAAAGACTGCAAGATTTGCTAATGTTGCATTTTCAAATGGCTCGCTTCCAGATGGTTTTCTTTATAGAATGAAAAAGAAACAGCCATTATCTGCACCATCAGATGTTTTGAGATATTTTGTATCCCCAGAAGAAAGTGGACAAATATGTATGCTTGCAAGTATTTTAGGGAAAAATAGAGAAATATTTTATCCAAAATTAAAAGAAAAAACGATGATGTCTTTTGATCAAATTGCAAGAGATTTGATTGTTTCAAATGGATATACTGTATATGAATGTGAAAGTGAAAGACAAGCAATTAAAAAGTCATTGGAATTAAAGGTTGGAGGTACAGAGTATCCAGTATATTTTTCAAAATCTAATACTTCAGGAGAGAAAGAATATGAGGAGTTTTATATAGATTCAGAGAAAACAGATGAGACAAGATTTAATGGGTTAGGTGTTATTATTGATAAACAAAAAGTTTCAATAGAAAAAGTGCAAAAATTGTTTGAAACATTTAATAATGCATTTTTAAATGAAAATGTGACAAAAAATGATATTGTAAAGATAATAAAAGGTTATCTGCCTGAATTTGTGCATATAGAAAAAGGAAAATCATTGGATGAGAAAATGTAGAGGAGACTAAATGAGAAATTTTATTCCATTATCAATTCCAAATTTTGAAGGAAATGAAAGAAAATATGTAGATGAAGCTGTTGAACAAGGTTGGGTATCAACAGGAGGAAAATTTGTTGAAAAATTTGAGAGTGATTTAAGTAATTATGTTAATGGTAAGGTGGTTGCTTGTCAAAGTGGAACATCAGCAATTCATTTAGCATTGATTGATGCAGGAATTGGAATTAGTGATATGGTAATTGTTCCAACGTTAACATTTATTGCAGCAATTAATCCTGTAAAGTATGTTGGGGCTAAACCAATTTTTATGGATTGTGATGATACATTATGCATGGATCCTGTAAAGTTGAATGCATTCTGTGAAAATGAGTGTTATTTTGAACAGGGAAATTTAAAGTATAAAAAAAATGGTAATATTATAAAAGCTATAATAGTTGTTCATGTATTTGGCAATCTTGCTGATTTGGATGGAATTTTAACTGTTGCTGAAAAATATAATTTAAAAGTTATAGAGGATGCGACAGAAGCATTAGGGTCTAGATTTATTCGTGGTAAATATAAAGGAAAATATGCAGGAACTATTGGTGATTATGGAGCGTATTCTTTTAATGGAAATAAAATTATTACAACTGGTGGTGGTGGTGCATTAGTAACAAAATCTGTTGAGACTGCAAAACATATCAAGTATTTGTCGACACAAGCAAAAGATGATGCCTTATTTTATAAACATAATGAAATAGGTTATAATTACAGAATGACTAATGTACAGGCTGCAATTGGTGTTGCACAATTGGAAGAAATAGATGAATTTATTTTTAGGAAACAAAATAATTATAAGTTATATAAGAATAACTTCAATGACTTTAATTTTGCACATATAGTTGATTTTAGAGATGACATTGTTTCAAATACATGGTTTTATTCATTATATGTTGATATAGAAGTTTTAAATTGTGGAATTAGAGAGGTTATAAATGAATTAAATGACGAAAATGTTCAAACAAGACCAATCTGGGGATTGAATCATAGACAGATACCATATAAAGATGATATAAATTATAAAATTAATAAAGCAGAGTGGTTTGAAAATAGGATAATAAATATACCATGTAGTACATCAATTACTAAAGAAGAAATCAATTATGTATCAGAAGCAGTTAAAGAAGTTATTGTTAAACATTTAAAGGAATAAAAATGGAAAAAATAGTAATTGTGGGTTTCGGAGGACATGCAAGAAGTGTTGCGGACAGTATAATAAGACAAGGAAAATATGAAATTGTAGGATATACGGATACGGATGATAAAAATAATGAGTATAAATATCTTGGTAATGATATAGTGCTAGATAAATTGCTTTCATCAGGTATTCAAAATATAGTTATAGGAATAGGGTATTTAGGTCATACAGATGTAAGAGAAAAAATATATAAGAAAATGAAAAAAATAGGATATAAATTTCCTGTAATTATAGATCCAAGTGCAATTGTTTCAAAGGATTCAGTTATTGAAGAGGGGACATTTATAGGTAAAAATGTAGTTATAAACACTAATTCACATATAGGGAAGTTGTGTATAATTAATACAAAATCGGTAGTTGAACATGATTGTATAGTAAATGATTATTCACATATTGCAGTTGGAGCTGTTTTGTGTGGAGAAGTTAATATAGGAAAGAGCGTACTGATAGGAGCAAATGCGACAATAATACAGTGCAGAACAGTTGAAGATAAAAAAATTATACCAGCAGGGTCTGTTGTTAGATGAAAGAGTGGAATGAGTCATGAATAAAGATAGAGTTTATATAATTGCAGAGGCAGGAGTAAATCATAATGGAAATATACAAATTGCAAAAGAAATGGTTGATGTAGCAGTATCTGCTGGTGTTGATGCTATAAAATTTCAAACATTTAATTCTGAAAAACTTGTATGTAGAAATGCTCGAAAGGCTGAATATCAAGTGGAAAATACAGGATGTAAGGAAACTCAATTGGATATGTTAAAATCATTGCAATTGTCTCATGAAAATTTTATTGAATTAAAAAAATATTGTGATAAAAAAAATATTGATTTTATATCGACTCCGTTTGATGTAGAAAGTTTGATGTTTTTATTCAAAATAGGAGTTAAAACAATAAAAATTCCATCTGGAGAGATAACAAATTATCCATTATTGGTAGCAGCAGGAAAAACTATGTTACCAATTATATTATCGACAGGAATGAGTACTATTGAAGAAGTAAGTGATGCAATAAAAATACTTATGGATAATGGAACAAAGAATATAGTTGTTTTGCAATGCAATACAGAGTATCCAACACCATATGAAGATGCAAATATTAATTCTATGATTTTTATGAAAGATATACTTAATCAGCAAGTTGGTTATTCTGATCATACATTAGGAAACGATGTAGCTATTGCAGCTGTAGCCGCTGGGGCAAAGGTTATTGAAAAGCATTTTACACTTGATAAAAAAATGGTAGGACCTGATCATAAAGCAAGTATCGAGCCGGATGAATTAAGAAAATTAGTAATATCTATCAGAAATGTTGAAAAAGCCATGGGAAGTTATAATAAGTTTGTTTCGGCATCTGAGAGAAAGAATATAGATGTAGCAAGAAAAAGTATTGTTGCAAGTAAAAAAATAAATAAAGGAGAATTGTTTTCAGAAGAAAATATTACAACTAAGCGTCCAGGTATAGGAATGTCACCAATGAAATGGAATGATGTTATTGGTAAGGTGGCAAAAAAGAATTACGAAGAGGATGAGATGATACATATATGAAAAAATTAGCAATAGTGACTGCTACAAGAGCAGAATATGGACTTTTATCGCGATTAATTCGTATGTTTAAGACATCAGATAAAATAGATACGCAATTAATAGCAACAGGAAGTCATCTTTCTAAAGAATATGGAATGACAATACAAGAAATAGAAAAAGATGGAATAATCGTTGATAAAAGAATAGATATTCTTTCAAATAATAATTCAGAATATGGAGTATCTGAAACTATATCAAATGCAATTAAGTATTTTTCTGCTTATTTTGAAGAGTTTAGACCAGATGCAATTTTAGTCCTTGGAGATAGATATGAAATTCTGGCAATATGTATAGCTGCTATAAATTATAAAATACCGATAATTCATTTATATGGTGGAGAAGCTACATTAGGAGCGTTGGATGAATTAATAAGAAATGCTATTACTAAGTTAAGTATTCTTCATTTTACTAGTACAGAAGAATATAGAAATAGAGTCATTCAGATGGGAGAAGAGCCATCTAGAGTTTATAATGTTGGTTCTTTAGGGGTTGAAAATATAAAAGAAATACAACTTTTATCTAGAAGTGAGTTAGAATATGAATTGAAAGTTAAATTGGATAGGTATGCTGTAATGACCTATCATCCAACTACTACAGAAAAAGACATACTTCAAAAACAAATTGATGAGATGTTACGAGTAATGGTTAATAATCCACAGATTATGTTTATATGTACAAAAGCAAATGCAGATGTTGGGGGAGCGAAAATAAATGTAGCACTTAAAGATGCAGCGAATAAATATAATAATATAATATTGTTTGATTCGTTAGGAATAAAAAAATATCTAAGTGCTGTAAAGTATTGTGATTTTGTAATTGGAAATTCTTCAAGTGGAATTATAGAGGTACCGACTTTTCATGTTCCAACAATTAATATTGGTAATAGACAAAAGGGAAGAATACAGGCTAAGTCGGTTATTAATTGTAGTTATAAATATGAAGATATTCAGCAAGCAATTAAAATTGCTTGCTCTCAAGAATTTATTTTACTGTTGGAAAATGTAGTTAACCCATATGAAAAAGATTCAACTGCAAAGAAAATTTTCGATACTATTAATAAATATTTTAATGAGGGAAATATTAGCATTGTAAAAAAATTTTATGATTTACCTTATATTAATATGTGATATATGTATAACTATGGAATAAGTATTAATAAAAGTAAACGTTTACCATATTGTTATGTGATATTTTGAATTAATAGTAGGAAAGTAATCAGCATCATGGAGGATAAGACACGATGAGCAGAATCGTCATATATGGTATAGGAAGTGTATTAAGCAAGATAAAGTCTAATATAGTATGGAGTAACATAGCAGCAGTTATAGTCTGTAAAGATATGGCTGATGACTGTGAGGATATAATTGGATTCAGGGAGAGAAATATACCGGTTATATATGAGACAGATTTATCTTGTACAGATACATGCAGTCTTAGTAATCTTATAGATTATGATTATGTGGCTGTTATGAGAGATGGTGCATTTGAAGATATAAAGACATTACTTATATTTAAGTACGGCATAAGTGAAGAAAGAATTATATCTTGGGCAGAACTGTTGGATTCACCATATACGTATAATGCGACTGCTATGTATTTTTATGATGAATTTATTCAGATGCATGCGGCTAAAGAAGTTTTGGATTGTACCAGTCAGGGGATTGTTAACTATCATCCTGCAAACTATTGGAAGAATAAGATATCATATCTTGACAGGCTTGTTAGTAAAGATAAGCTGGCAGTTTGTCAGGATAAGTCCTGGTATGTAGAATCAGATGTATATGGATATGATAACGTGTATACAGACATAGTTGGCTGTACGAAGAAATATGACATTATATTACTCGATAGTGATAGTATGATGAGTGTATTTTCACATATGGAGCTTATCAATAAAGCACGTTATATTATACTTTTAACTCCATATTTTAACTATAAGGGTGATAGCTGTCTTGGCTTTAAGAATTTGTTTGAGTCGCTAGGCATGAAGTGTACATATTATAAGAGGCTTTCTGTTATTATGTGGGTTCTTGAGCCAGGAGAATTAAAGGTGTGCAGCAGTTCTTATATGTATGTTGTTATGCATAAACCTTATAATGTTAAAAAGGATGATATATATATACCTATATGCGTAGGTGATAATTATAATAATCCAGAGTATATCAACGATAGTACAGGCGATAATATAGCGTATCTTAATAACAAGATTAATGAGTGTACAGCCATATACTGGATATGGAAGAATACAAGGACGGAGTATGTAGGGATAAGCCACTATAGAAGATATATGCTTAACAATAATCAGAAATATGTTGAGAATATACTGGACAATGAAAACGTGGTAGAGAAACTTAAAAATGTTGATATATTATTATGCGAGCATATTACTTTCAATAGTACATTGGAGGAACAGATAAAGAACTCTATACAGCCAGAGGCTTATGATTGTGGATATAATAAGGTCAGGGAGGCTCTTATAAAGGCACATCCGGAGGATGTGAATGTGTTTGATTATGTTATGGGATTACATTATTTTTATCCATGCAATATGTTTGCCACTACATGGAGTGTGTTTGATGAGTATTGTCAATGGTTGTTTTCTTTTATCATACCTGCAGCGTGCAATATAGATGTGTCTGGGTATAATGCTTATAGTAAGAGGGTTATTGGCTTTTTTGCAGAGAGAATGATGACGGTATGGGTTATTAAGAAGAAATTAAAGGTAAAAGAACTGCCATATATAACAGTGGAATAGATTGGAGAAAATATAATGAATAATATATCTAATAGTACATTGTCTAAGAATAATACATCAAAAGACATATCAGTAAAAGCAATCATATCTGAGTTTCCAAAGGCAGCGTTGTTATGGTACGGCTTTAAGAAAGACACAGATATATTATATATATATGATGGCGAAAAGAACAGTGCTATACAGGAACTACTGATGACTTTTGGAAGGTGTGTGGATGTGGTAGCAGCCTCTGATATACAGAATTGTGCTGATATGTCATGTAATAATTGGAGTGGAACAAGATATGACTATATAGTTGGTATGGATGTGTTGGAGAAATGTGATAATCCACACGAACTATTAAGTACATTAAAGGCATTGCTTAAGTCATCAGGAAGGTTGCTGCTTGGCTGCGAGAACCGTCTGGCTATTAAATATTTTTGTGGAGAGAGAGATCCGTATACCAATCATAGCTTTGATGGAATAGAGAATTATAGAGGTATGAAACAGGCTGATAAAAAGGAAATAGCAGGACAGTGTTATTCTGGTGCAGAGCTAAGAAGTATGTTGGATGAAAGTGGACTTGTGAATCATAAGTTTTATGCAGTGATGCCGAATCTCAGGGAAGTACAGCTTGTTTATGCAGAGGGGTATAATCCACAGGAGGAGCTGGCTATAAGATATTTTCCAGTATATGAGCACCCGGAGTGTGTATTTATTAATGAGGAATATCTGTATACAGACCTTGTTAAGAATGGGATGTTTCATGCCATGGCTGATGCATATATTATAGAGTGCAGTATGGATGGTACTTATGATGATATTCAGCACGTTACATTGTCTATGGACAGAGGAAGAGAAAATGCACTGGTTACTGGTATATGTTGTGGTGGTAGTGGAAAGCTGACAGATAATATTTATGATGATGAGAAAATATCATCCGATAACAAAAAAAAGTTGAGTACTGTGTATAAAAAGGCTATATATGAAGAGGGGATAGTTAAGCTTAAGCAGATGCAGCATAACCATGAAGAACTAAGAAGCAGGGGAATACAAGTTGTTGATTCTTATATAGAAGATGATAAGTTTATTATGCCATATGTTGATGCACCGGTTGCTATGATAGCTCTTAAGGAACTGGCTAAAAAGGATAAGGAAGAATTCTATAAGGCTATAGAGGAAATGTATGAGCTTATATTATCTTCCTCTAAGCATACAGACATCATATCAGAGAAAGATAAGAACAGTGCTAATGGCAGGGATTTAGGTATCATTCTTGAAAAAGGATATATAGATATGGTTCCCCTGAATTGTTTTTATGATGGAAGCAGGAAGAATCCAAGGGACAGATTTATATATTATGATCAGGAATTCTACATAGAAAACTGTCCTGCTAAGTCGATTCTGCATCGTTCGTTGTCTATAATATATGATGGAACAGATAAAGAGTTCGAACAGCTTATACCACGTAGTGAGATTATGGATAGATTCGGACTTACTGAGTGTGAAGATATATGGTCGCATATGTCTTCTAAGTTCACTCAGAAACTGCGTAATCAGGCAGAGCTTGAGACGTATTATCGTAACAGAAGAGTGAATGCAAGGACATTATATACTAACAGAGAGAAACTGAATTATGATGCCAGAACTTATCAGAATATGTTCATTGATATATTCAGGGGACTTGATGATGAGAATGGCAATCAGGTAAAGAAACTTGTTCTGTTCGGTTCAGGTATATTCACGAATCGTTTTCTTGATGAATTTGATGGGTGCTATGAGGTATATTCTGTTATAGATAATAACAGTGCCAGATGGGGAACTACGATAAAGGGAGTGCCTATTAACTCACCAGATATATTAAAGTCTATACCTGCTGATGAATTACATATTATCATATGTATCAAGAAGTATTATGGTGTAGTAAGACAGTTAGCAGATTGGGGCATAGAGGATTATCATATATATGACCCGGGTAATGATTATCCTAACAAGAGAAGAGAGAATGTAAGGAAAAGGTTATCACAGTTACCAGTCAATGATGGCAATGTTGATGATAACGGCAGCGAGAATGTACAGAAAGAAACAGCTCATAACGATAAACCATATAATATAGGTTATATTGCGGGAGTGTTTGATTTGTTCCATATAGGACATCTGAATATGTTCAGACGTGCTAAGGAATTGTGCAATTATCTTATAGTTGGTGTTGTGTCGGATGAGGGAGTACGTATAGGTAAACAGGCAGAGCCTTTCGTACCATTTGATGAGCGTATAGAGATGGTAAGGTCATGCCGTTACGTAGATGAAGCAGTCAAGCTGCCACCGAACTTCGCAGATACTGAAGACATGTATAAGGTATATCATTTTGATGTACAGTTCTCAGGAAGTGATTATGAACATGATCCATATTGGCTTGCAAGAAAGGATTTCCTTGAGAAGCATGGTTCAACACTAGTGTTCTTCCCTTATACACAGAGTACAAGCTCGACTAAGCTTAAGAAGGCTATTGATGCAAGAATATCACATGAATAATAAAGTGTTGCGTTAGTTGGTGGTAAAACATCTTTTGATGTTTTACCACTTATCAATATTTGCTTAGTCATTATGAGGTGTATTGTCGTTCCATATAAGCTGTCCGTCAGCTTTTAAACAGCCATATAATCTTGCATATAAGCTGTTACGTTCAGCTTCGCTATATTCAGTTGCATTGTTAATTATAATATAGTTGAATTCTTTGTTATATTGGCAAAAGTCTATGTTATCATAATCAGTGTAGGTAATATGAGCCTCTTTGATAGTAAGCGGGATATAAGACAGATTGCTTTCGTAGCCTACATATTTAAGTTTAGGACATATATAGCTAAGATGTGCATAGCTTGCACCATTATGTGCGTTGATTTCAAGCAGTGCAAGTGGCTCTTCTGTTGCATATATCATCTTAAATATGTTACCAATACTGTTATTAAGTGGGTCAAATCCCCATTTTTTCCATATATAATCTCTGTTACGGCTGCATATGTTTAATATGCTGTCAGATGGAAGAGTACCAAAGCTCTGGCTTCCTGCGTGATATATAAAGCTGTTGTGGCATACATATAATCTGTATCCAAGTTTTCGCAGCTGCATTGATATATCATCATCATCATAGTAACCAGGAGATAGGTTTTCATCTAAGAGATTAGTTTTATCCAGTGCCTGGCGTTTTAACATCATGGCAAATCCACATAAAATAGTACATTCTTCATAGGCATTTTTCATAGGAACATTATTTATATAACCATATCTGATGTAATCATCAAGAGCTGTAAAGAATAATTCGCGGTATTGAAGCGTGCCATCATAGTTGCATATAGCACCAGTTGCACCCGTTTCTTCGTCTTTATATAATCCCATTCTTAACCAGAACAATGAGTTAGGTGTAAGTCTTGTATCATTATTTAGCAGGAATATATCATTTTCCTTTTTTGAGTTAAGTATACCGATATTACATCCCTTAGGGAATCCAAGGTTTGTATTGCTTTTTATAAGTTCAATATCAGGCTGTTGTTCAAGCCAGTCAGTAACGCCATCAGTTGAAGCGTTATCAACAACAATGATTTCATAAGAAGGCTTATAACAGTAATTGCGTATACTTTCTATACATTTCTGCATAAGATACATACAATTATATGATACGATTACTATGCTAGCTGGTTTAACAGTAACATGGCCAGAGTTTTTGACAGCTGTCATCTTATCATGTATTTCCTGTTTTGTTTTAGCATCTTTGCAATGAAAGTAAGCATTTTCCAGACATAGATAGTATTGGTTAATGTTTGCTGTCTTATAATGCTCTGATAGCTCAAGATATGTCTGATATTGTTCATAAGGGTCAATGTTATCAGGAAGCTCGGTGGTATTTACAGATGTATGGTTAGATATTTCTATAGAATAATTAATCATTCTGTCTATAAAGCTTATAGTTTCATTCTTATTAAGTCCAGTATCAGGAATAAGAGAACAATAATTGAAAAGACGGTTATATTCAATAGTATCTTTTCCTATGGCAACTGTATATTCTGCAATAAGAGCTTCTTTTATATCGTTGACTGGAACATCACCTGCATCCAGGGCGTTATTAATGAGGGCGTCTTTAAGTTTTATGAGTATTTCCTTTGTGTTCATACTAATCTCCATATAATAATGTTTCAATGTGAGTGTTATGTAAAGCAGCTGTTTATATTATGTATAGTTAAATGATAATTCATTTGCAGATTTTATTCAAGAATAAAGAGTAAAACGAACAAATAACTAAAATAAAGATATGAAATATGTTATACTTCAGCTATATAGTTCATTAATGTATATGCTGTTTAGGAAAGTAGAGGAAGTATGATGAATGTGAAAGAAAAAAATAATAATGAAATATTGTTATTGTCACATGAATTATCCAGAACTGGAGCACCAATAGTCTTAAGGGATCTGGCTGTTGTGTTAAAAGAGATGGGATATTCGGTGCTTGTAGTATCATTTAGGGATGGAGAACTTAAAGAAGATTATGAAAAGAATGATATTCCAATAATGGTTTATGATAATCAGGATATAGAACCGGACTTCATAGACAGGCTTGTAGCAGATTATAATATATGGATAGTTAATACGCTTTTGTTATGGCCGGTAGTAAGTTATGTACAGAACACAGCTGTAAAGATAAAGTGGTGGCTGCATGAGGATGAAATATTTTTTCAAAAATGTTGTGATGCTTACGGCTCACCTATTGTTAGTGATAATATAGAGTATTATGCAGCAGGACCATATGTTAAGGATATGATTGATAAGTATCTTCATGTTGAATCAGAGATTGTTAATTTTGGTGTAAGGCAGAGTAAATATGTTGATGCTATTGAAGCTTATCATACATATGCCAAAGATAATGGTGGAAGAGTACGTTTTGTTGATATTGGGTCAATATCATATACTAAGGCACAGAATGTTCTGGTTGATGCTATAAAAAAACTACCGGATGAATATATTAAACAATCTGAGTTCATATTTATAGGGGATATGAAAGGAGCGGATACCAATATACTGGACTCGATAGTAAGGCTTACTGTGAGATACGATAATGTTAAGTTGTTAGACAGTATGCCACAGGATGATATATATAGAATCTATGATAACTCAAGTGTAGTCGTTGTGCCATCTATATATGAGCCAACATCAGCGGTAGCTGTTGAGGGACTTATGAAAAAAAAGATATGCATATGCTCTGATATATGTGGAGTGTCTTATTATCTTAAGGATAATGAAAGTGCGTATATATTTCCATCGGGAGATTCACAGGCATTGGCAGAGAAAATAAAGTATGTCATAGATAATATTGAGTTACTTGCTGATATATATGAAAGTGGACACAAGGTCTATGAACAGAATTATTCAATGGAATGTTTTGTTACAACATGGAAAGCTATATTAGAAAAATAATATAAGCTACGTTTGTTATTGTGTATATTATGTATGATTGTCCTCATACAGTACAGGTATTCTGATATCCTTATACTGTATGAGGATATATTTATAAATCTAATATCAGCAGGTATTTTTCTTAATGATGTCAGATGGGGAAATCGTTAATGTAACATATCAGCATATTCTTTCATAAAGATTAATCTTGTTTGATAATATGTATCAAGGTTCATAATTCCGTCATCATGAAAACACCATGCAGATTTTACAGGAGGAACTATGACATTAAATCCGGCTTTTCTGAATTCAAAGCTTTGAGAGATGTCATAGAAATCCCATCCTGTAAATACGTCTTCACGCCATGTTATGTCGTATTGTGTTATTATTATGAATCCATCAACGGCTTCAACATGGGTAGGTTCAGATATATCATCAAGTACAGAATCGGTGGTGCGGTATATGCTGTTAGATATAAGATGCCCTATACGCCATCCAAACCACATGATGCATGTTTTAGGAAGTTTGGTTGATCCTACAACTCCTATCATACCTACGCTGGAATCTTTAAACTGTTCCAGTATGTCAAATAATATATTTTTATTGATAATGAACGTATCATGATGAAGATATATTTTATATTTTGCATCAGATGATAACATGGCAGCATTATATCCTGATGTCATGCTTCTGGCGTTATGTACAACAATTATTTCAATGCTATAACCAGCAGGAATATTAAGTGTATTTATGTATCTGATACATTCAGTTTCGTATTGCTTGTTATTAGAGCATATTATGAAACAGAATTTTTTATCGTTTTTAAGGGACTGTTGTGTTTTGTTCTTATTATAGCTGGACATATTAAGACACTTTTTGGTGATATAAGGGTTAGAGGCATTATTATTAATGATGGCAGTATTAGTTTTGCTGATAGTATCAGAGTTAACATTCATTGAACTTATATAGTTGGATATAATTTTTCTGACGTTATCACAGCCATCTACGCATGTTGTTTTGATAAATTGCTCTAGTGCCAGAGAAGACAGTGTTCCATCATTAATATCTTTAGCTATGCATTTTAAAGCTATCTCAGCATCAACATCATATTCTATGTTTAGTATAAGAAACTTATAGTAGTTGTTTTTTTTAATAACTTGTTCTATATTGTGTATATTTTTTAGATACAAAGGTGTTTTAAGGTTATTATTGAATTCTTCGGCGGTGATATTAACAGCAACCAGGCAGTGAGCAATCTCAGGTATTCCGTTAAATGTTTTGATGATATCTGGTTCTGTTAAAAATGTGCATAGTGTATATAAACTGTCATCAGAATTATTGTTTAGTAACTGGTTGATGGAACTGATGAGTATGTTAAGTTCAGAATCATAGCTTGAATGCCATGCTGCATCATTATCAATAGATGCCTGTACGCATTCTTCTGTATCGGATATAGGTATCATGTTATGTATAATCTCCTGTTATTAGTCAGTGTGTTGTAGCTTTTTATAATATTAGTGTCACAGTTTTACAAAATAGTTGTTGAGGTATAAATACTGTATATTATTTTAATTCTTTGAGTTTGTTTATCAGTACGCTGATATTTCCATTGTGGTTGTATGAATCAATATAATCAGCAACTTCTCTGTGTTCATAGGTTCCTTTTTTTCCAAGGTAAGGATTAGACATTATATCTGGTATAATCTGTTTTGTTATTGAACACATATATCTGACAAGTTCGGCAGTAAGTGGCATTTGACGGGCATTAAGAAAAATAATTGTTTCATAGAAAAAGGTGTGTACAAAGTATAATTGCATTTCATAAAGAAAAGTATCAATATCAAGATGCTCTTTGACATAATTGTATGTTTCAAGCTGTACCAGCATATGCTGGCAGATAGTATCATATCTTTGCATATATTGCTGCATGGTTCCATTAGGGTTGATACGATAGTAGTATATAGGTTCGTTAATTCTGCATATTATTTTTGCTGTATGCTTTATAGGATGTGTGAATAAAGGCTCTTCATAAGCGACACCCTCAGCGAAATGAAAGTGATAATGGTCATAATAGTTCTTATTGATAAACTTACATAGACAGCTTTCTGTCATAATAGCAGGATTTAGAAGGAAATCCTTTCTTTTATCTGTCGTATCACATATGAAAGTATCATATGTAAGCATAGATGGACTGGCTGCTATATCGTTAGTATCACTTGATGATTTAAGTTGTATAACATCGGCGTTGTTAAGTCTTGCAGTATTATATAGATATTCAAGGTAATATGGTGGAACAGCGTCGTCACTGTCTATGAAACAGAAGTATTCACCGGAAACGTAGTTATCAAGGGCAATATTGCGGCATGTTCCCTGCTTGATATTGACTTCGTTGAATATTGCCAGAATCATATCAGGATAATTCTGCTCATATTCACGTATTATTTCTGGTGTATTGTCCGTAGATGAATCATCTATCAGTATAAGTTCAATATTATCAGTTCCTATTGTCTGGTTAACGATGCTGTCAAGAAATGTTTTTATATATTCTTCAACATTATAGCATGGAGTTATAACTGAAACTTTTTTCATATGTTTTCCTCACGTTTTTAATAAAATATCTTTTGCCCATAACATTATAATAGTTTATAATCAATTATATGATGTTTGGTGGTTAAAAGTCAAAAGATACTGATAAAGAAAAGGTTAATAATATGAAAATATTGTATTATTCGTGGGAAGAGATAATAAGCAATGATATATATGAAACAATGCACAATTATGGCTGCACAGTTACCAGACTTAGATATAATCTTAGCAACAATATTTCAGATGCAGGATTTATATCTTATGTTGAGAGTATGCTGGATGAAGGCATAGATGGAGAAGCTTATGATTATATATTCAGCTGCAATTTTCTTCCGGTTATATCCAAGATAGCTCTTAGAAAAAAGATAAAGTATATATCATGGTGTTTTGATAGTCCATGTACAACTCTTTACTCAGAGATGATATATAATCCGTATAATTATATATTTCATTTTGATAAATACGAAGTTGCAAGGTTAAAGAAAAATGGAGTTAGTAATGTATTTCATCTGCCGCTTGCTGTTAATATGAAGCGGATTAATACATTGTTAGATAATAATCCTATATCAGATAACGATATTAAAAATGTTACATTCATGGGAAATATGTATGCATCTGCTCCTGATTACGAATATCTGTATAGTCATCTGGATGATTATCTTAAGGGATGCATGGATGCTATTGTCGATGTTCAGAAAGTGTTTCAGGGGGGTGGTATGCTGGACGAACTTTTGGATGATGTAGTTGTAAATCGTATAAATGCAAGTGTAGCATTCCAGTATACAGATGAATTCAAGATAAGTAATAAGGATATTATCGAAAATATATTATACAGAAAAATATCGGGTGATGACAGAAAACGTATTATTAAAAGAATAGCTGATAAATATAAGATTACATTGTACACGAATACTGAAAAGTCAGCTGTTGTTAATAATAGTAATATTGATTATAGAGGAACTCTTGATTATTACAATAATATGTCTGTCGTGTTCAGAAATTCCAAGATTAATCTAAATATAACCATACGAAGTATACGGACAGGGATTCCGTTAAGAGCCATGGATATTATGGCATCAGGTGGCTTTTTGTTATCAAATTACCAGGAGGAGCTGGCTGAATATTTTATAGATGGGGAAGATATGGTTCTTTATTATGACGATGAGGATATGATGAATAAAATAGAATATTACCTTGCTCATGATGAGGAAAGAAAAAGAATTGCAGAAAATGGATGTAGAAAGGTAGCTGACAAATATAGTTATGCTAATGCATGGAGATATATTTTTAGTGTATGTAATCTAAAGAATGAACATATTGATATGAGTAATAGGTGAAAATTGGAGAAGATAATCATGGATGATAATGTGAAAGTAAAACTGGAGGCTGCTTATGAGAGCAATAATAGTATCAAGCCAGTAAAGAGGCTTGATGAATGGCTTAAGGAGTGTAAATCAAGAAATTTAATAAATGATAATTATATAGATGAAAAATCAATACTTGTTTTTAGCCATCAGTTATCAAGGACAGGGGCTCCGATTGTATTACTCGATTTGGTAAGGATAATGAAAAAAGAGGGGTATAAGGTTGCAGTGATTTCTTTTATGGATGGCAGCCTTAAGGAAGAATATAAAAAAGAAGGAATACCGGTTTTGGTATACAATAGCAAGTATATAAATGAAGAATTAATAGATGTTCTTTCAAGGTATTTTGGCACATGGTTTATTAATACTCTCGTTTTATGGACATTTGTTGCTTATGCGAAAAACAGGCATATAAAGGTTATATGGTGGATGCATGAGAATGAGCAGTTTTATCAGATAATGCAGAAAGAATACTGCAAACTGGTAAAGACGAAGAATATGAGGTTTCTTGCAGCAGGACCATATGTACAGAGAATGATTAGTACATATATGAATACTGAGTCGGAGATACTGAATTTTGGTGTAAAGGAAGAAAGAGGAACAGATGCTATACAAGCTTATTATAATGAGCATAATATAGTCAGATTTCTGCTTGCAGGAACATTATCATCTCTTAAAGGGATAGATGTATTAGCAGAGGCTATAAGAACATTGCCAGAAGTATATCATGAGAGATCAGAGTATATATTTGTTGGGAATATGAGTACAGCTGAGGAGGGAATACTAGAGGATTTACTTACTCTCGATAATGAATATGATAACGTTAAAATATATGATTCATTAAATCATGATGATATATACAGGTTATATGATAAAGTAAGTGTAGTAGTTGTACCATCAAGACTTGAGCCAACATCAGCAGTTGCTGTTGAAGGACTTATGAAAAGAAAGATATGTATATGTACTGATATATGTGGAGTGTCATATTATCTTGAAAATGGGAAAAATGCAATAATTATACCATCAGGTAATTCAGAAGTACTGGCTGAAAAGATAAAGTATGTTATAGATAATGTAGCTGATTTAAAGTATATGTGTGATGCTGGATATGAAGTGTATAAAAGTGTATATTCCATGGAGTGTCTTGAAAATTCATGGAAGAATGTCATGAAAGAGTGGGATAATCAACCATTAGAGCCTTCGCTTGATATTATTATATATAATTATAATGATAAGGCGGGTTTGATGAAAACATTAAGGTGTGTATATGATACATTTTATAATAATATGCAGGTTGTTGTTATAGATGATGCTTCACAAGAGGATTGTCTTGAATGCATAGAGAAAGAATATGGTGATAAAGAGAATCTTATGTATATACAAAATGATGAGCATATAGGTGAATATAAGTCATTTATATATGCTTATAACAGTACAGAATCAGAATTCTGCAGCTATATATCGTCAGGAACATGCATGGAAGCCAATTATTATAATGGACTTGTGGCTTGTATTCAGGATAACAACTGTGTTGGAGTATGTTCAAAGAGATTGATGGTTAAAGGTGGAAAAATCATAGAAACAGGATATAATAAAGATAAAATAACCTTGGATGATATTCTTGCAGCTGACAGTATATGCTTTAAGGGAATTGTATTCAGACGTAATATTGTAAAAAATATACCGGATTATGAGGTTGAATATAAGAATATGGCATTTGAAAGATTGTATATACATATGGCAGAGCTTGGGAATCTTATGTTCTGTGATAATGAAAGAATAGCTGATGTATGCTGAATATAGGTAGATGAGTATATGATAAAAAATGATAATATAATGTATATATTCTGTGAGTCTACTTATTATGGACATATTTTAAATAACTAGATTTAATATAAATATGTGTAAGTAATAATTAAACTTAGATTATTTCCTTAAACAAAATAAAAATATTTTTTAAAAATACAGAGGTAATGTATGCGGGATGATAAAAATGAGAATGTCAATGTAAAAAAATATATTAATAAAACAGAGTGTATTAAGTGTAATAAAAATAGTGGGAAAAGCGATAATATTGATGAATTAAATGAACATAGAAATTGTTTTCAGGTAACATATATTGAAATTTCTGGTGTTCAGTTCAATAGTCCCAAGTACAAAAATAACCTCATAAAATCCTGCGATTCAGATTATATAGCATTTATTAATACACGTTATACCAGTAGTACTGAAATAAGAAGGATTATTTCAGAAGACTCATTCCTTATGAATTATGACATGATTATATTGGGTGAGGGTATATTGCATGGGGATATGCATTTTGACAATTTGGTTAACTGCCTAGATATGAATCCATATATGGTGATACTTAAAATGTCAGTTTTTGGTGTTACAGGTTCTTTTAATGAGCAGCTTGAATGCGGTGATATATATGAGTTGTCGTTAAGAGTTGCACATGAGAATTGTGATGATACTGTGTGTAGTGTATATGGTTATAGTGTTTCTAATGCAGCAGCTTCTGATTCAGCAGGAAAATTTCCAGATAGAGGATTAAGCAGAATAAAGCATGTAATAACAGATAATAGTAATGACAAATTGTTTGTAACAGAAAGCAGGAACGGAATATTATTAACATATGCTTATGTAATAACTAAGTATATGTTTCTTCTTAGGAAGAGTGGACGGTTAGAAAGTGTATTGGATAATATGACCTCATATGCATCAGATACAGGTTATGTAGAACAGTTTAATACATATGTGATGGATTTTTTAAATAATAGTCCGTTATTTAGAAAAATAGAAGCTGATACAGCTCCGTTTTATATAATAATGGGTGATGATATCTGTTATGGAGTGTTAAAAAGATTTGCCATATGCCTTACAAAGGAATTTATTCATAATGGTCAGGCTGTTATTACATCAGATTGTTCATATGGGAAGAAGACCGGACTTGAGTGTATAGAAAAACAGACATTAAAAGGAATCGTTGGTTTTCAGGCACCAGTTTTATTTAGAGAATATTTTAAGAATATTAAAGCTCCTAAATATGTATTCTGGTTTGATCATCCTATGTATTTCAGGGATATGATGGGGAAAATTGATAACAGTTATTATATGCTGTGTCAAGATGAATATTATGCAGAATTTATGAGAAAATATTATCATATACATAATGCTATCCAGTTCCCACCGGCAGGTGAAGATGCAGGTCTTGCGGGTAATAGTAAACGCATATATGATATTGTGTTCATAGGCTCATATCATGTATTGGACGAAGAGGTTATACAGGATGAGTTTCAGAAAGTTTATTATGATTATATGATGTGTAATTCTTCATACACATTTGAACAAGGACTGGATAAGCTGCTTAAGCGTGAGGGATATGTTGTTGATGAAGAAAAATTCATTGATATATTATGTTCGCTTCAGAATGTATGCAGGAAGATAGTATATGACTATCGGATTAAGATCATAGAAGAGATTATTAAATCCGGTATAAAGATAGATGTGTTTGGAGATACGTGGAAACAATATGATGGTATGTATAGGGATAACCTGATAATACATAAAGCAGTAACAGTTGATGAAGCGCTTGATGTTTGGGGACATTCTAAAATAGGTCTTAATATTATGACGTGGCATAAATATGGAATGACAGAAAGGATAGCTAATATATGTTTGTCAGGTGCTGTATGTCTTACGGATTCGTCAGAATATTTAAGGAATAATTTTAATAATAATGAAAATATTATTATGTATGATTTAAGCAGAATTGATGAACTTCCAGCTATTATTAATAAAGTATTGTCAGATGATAGTCTTAGGAAGCATACGGCGGATGCTGCATATTTACTGGCAAAGGAAAAACATACATGGAAGATTCGTACCATGGAGTTTTTACGTATGATTAAAGGTGAAAATAATAAATAATTATATTAAAAGGCATAAGAGTAGGGAGAAAGTATGAAAAATGATAGTTATTATGATACACAACAAGATACGAAAGTATATAATGCTATAGTAATAGTAACACCAGCTGATTTCAAGCGTGTTGAATGCAACAATAAACGAATAGTTGATTATTTACCTGTAAGGAAAGTCATATTTGTAGGAAGCTCTGAGCTTGAAAAGATGGTTAAGGAATCTGATTTAGGTGACAGAGCTGGTTTTGTTAATGAGAATGATATTATACCATTTCAGGATGTATATGATTGCATGAAAGATGTTATGTCAGATATATTATGTGGACGTGAGCTTCCAAGGGGACTTGTAGGATGGTATTACCAGCAGTTTCTTAAGATGAAATATTCAGCGATATGTGAGGATGAATGTTATATGACATGGGATGGGGATACAGTTCCATGTAAGTGTTTTTCAATGTTTAATTCAGATGGAAAGCCATATTTTGATATGAAGCATGAATATCATGAAGAATATTTCATTACATTAGAGAAGATTCTGCCAGGAATAAAAAAGGTTACTGAAAAATCTTTCATATCAGAGCATATGCTGTTTAACAGCAGATATATGAAAGAACTGATAGCAGCTATAGAATCTAACAAGAATATTAAAGGAGCAGTATTTTGGGAAAAGATTCTTAATGCAATAAGAATTGAACATATACAGGAAAACAGTTTCAGTGAGTTTGAAACATATGGCTCGTATATGATGAGCAAACATCCAGAAGTGTATGATTATCGTAGCTGGCATTCTTTCAGATATGGTGGTTATTATTTCCATCCTGAGCAGATGACTGAGCGTGATTATGAATGGATGGGCAGGGACTTTTATGCTATATCCTTTGAAAAGTCACACACAGTAAGAGAGGATCATGAGAATCTGTTCAATAATCCGAGATATCAGGATAAGCTGACTGCACGTCAGATGGTGGAGATAGTGCAGGAAGAGTCAGAAGGGTATAATGAAGTGTGGGATTAGTATGAATCTATGATTTTATGCGTTAATATTTGATGTGGAATGAATATACGGATTATCTAATCTAATCCGTATACTTCCATATAATCTGCTCATAGTATGAATTATCCTGAACTGGTTCAGGAATGACATCAGGGTCAACTTCGTTATTGTATCGGCTAGGTATGCTGGTTCTGTTTTCGGCACCAGCAAGATACCACATATATTCAAGGTCAATATGTCCAACGTCAATAGCTTGATAGTCATTTTGTACTAAATCGTAAGCTAGAACGCCAGATGAAGGACCTATTGCTAATAAAAATAAATCATTTTTTGAACCATACTTAAGGCACGCATTTAATATATCATCATATTTACGAAATGAGTTTGTTCCTGGGGCTATAATACGTTTGAATGATGCTGCATTATCAAAAAGGTTATTGCCAACTCCTAAACGTGTGAATTCACCTTCCACTGCAATTACATTTTTATTATTCCATATTTTTTTAAGATTTGATAATCTATTGGCAGGTGCTTCGGTTTTTTTATCATTCATCATCATATACCATCGTGTGATATATGCATCGTGATATGTTTTGTTTTTATTTAGTAGCATTTCGTGTTTTTTTCTTGTTTCATCAGTCATATAAGCACGTATTTCGGATTTTGATTCGGATGTATACTTGCTCAGATCACCATAATTATCAGCTATAGCAATCATTAGTTTATCATTATCAGACTGTAAGACTTGTAGTAGACGTTCTGATAGTTGCTCATCATATTGCTGGAAACTCCATCTGTTTGTGCCGTATATTATACTAAATTCGCCATCTCCGAATCTTGCAAGTGATTTACCTTCATTAATAATATTATTAATGGTTGTTTTATGAGATTCAATTTTTGGAAAAAATAAATGGTTATTATGAGTTATGTAATCTGCAATCTCGTATTTAAGATTGTTTCCTAATCCATCTATCATAAGTTTTAGAGCTGGAAGGATTCTCTCATTCATATCTGTTGTACTGTTTTTTTGCATAATAAGACTATTCTTAACAGTATTATACAGATTATTTATGTCATTTTTCATTTGCTGTTGTTCTTTTTGGAATTGTTCCATTATTGATATTATTTGTTCTAATTCGTTCATTGATTCACCTGTAAGACAATTTATTTAATAATGAAATTATAACATTTGAAGTAAAAAAAACAAATGAAAAAGTGAAAGTCGTAATAACAGGTGATTGAGACTTAGAGGATTAAATGATAGAATGAATTTACAGTAGTGAATTATATAAAAGAATCTTTTGACATCGTTAATTAAAAGAAAGGCAAAGCAATTATGGGGACAATTGTTAATCCAGATAATTCAGCGTTTCAGGTTGCACTGAATTCAGAGATATATGTTGATAAAACCGGTTTGATTGAGTATACCAATAAGGTCATGAACACATTACAGGGGTATATATGCAACAGCCGTCCAAGAAGATTTGGAAAATCTGTCACTGCAAATATGCTTACAGCGTATTACAGCAGAGGATGTGATTCGGCTGATATGTTTAATAATCTTGATATTAGTAAGTATGCTGATTATAAGGAACATTTGAATAAATATGATGTAATTCATCTTGATATCCAGTGGTGTATTGAGCCAGCTGGTGGAGTTGAGAATGTTGTTTCATATATTTCCGAAAGCACTATTGCAGAGCTTAGGGAATATTATCCGGATATAATAAGCAGGGATGCAGTATCTTTGCCAGAGACATTATCGCAGATAAACACGATGACCGGAAGTAAGTTCATAGTTATAGTAGATGAATGGGATGTATTGATCCGTGATGAGAATACTAACAGCCGTATTCAGAATGAATATATTAGTTTTCTTAGAGCTATGTTTAAAGGAACTGAACCAACGAAGTATATCCAGCTTGCATATATGACAGGTATTTTACCTATAAAGAAGCAGAAAACACAGTCAGCTCTTAATAATTTTAAGGATTATTCAATGTTATATGCTGGTCCGTTAGCATCATATATTGGATTTACGGAAGATGAGGTGCAGCAGTTGTGTGATGTTTACAATGAAGACTATGAAGAAGTCAGACGGTGGTATGATGGCTATAAGTTAGGAAGATATCACATATATAATCCTAATGCGGTTGTTAATCTTATGTTAGATGGCAGCTATCAAAGTTATTGGTCTTCTACAGCTTCATATGAGGCGATAGTTCCTTTGATAAATATGGATTTTGACGGACTTAAGGAAGCTATAATAACGATGCTGTCGGGTAACCAGATTCAAGTTGATGTGACATCTTTTCAAAATGATACGATCAGCTTTGTCAACAAAGATGATGTGATTACTTATCTTATTCATCTTGGATATTTAGCTTATGATCAAGGCTTTAAAACAGCAGTTGTTCCTAATGAGGAAATCAGGCAGGAGCTTGTTAAAGCGACTAGAAGAAAAAAGTGGAATGAGCTTGTTACTTTTGAGAGACAGTCAGAACAGCTGCTTGAAGATACATTGAATATGGATGGGAAAGCGGTTGCTAAAGGGATAGAAGAGATACATTCAGAATATACCTCTGCTATACAGTATAATAATGAGAATTCACTTAGCAGTGTTTTATCTATAGCATATCTTAGTGCAATTCAGTATTATTTTAAACCGGTACGTGAGTTTCCTGCAGGGCGTGGATTTGCAGATTTCGTATTTATCCCCAAACCAGAGTATATAGCTTACTATCCGGCACTTGTGGTTGAGTTAAAGTGGAATAAGAGTGCTGATACGGCTTTGCAGCAGATAGAAGAAAGACGTTACCCAGATTCTGTAAGATCATATACAGGCAGCATATTGTTAGTTGGAATTAATTATGATACACATACCAAAGAGCATACCTGTCTTATAAAGAAATATATTAAAGAGTCATAAGGGCAGAGGTAACTGGTAAAGATAACATGTAAAGATAATATGGATTTATTTAGTATATGCGGGCATTACAAAAGCCCGCATACACTAAATATCTCATTAAGTCTTGTCCTGTAGTTATGCAGCTGCAGGACTTTTTTATGCCCGTTAGCAGCGATTTTTATACGTTCATCTTCGTGTTTTAGATAGTAATCGCATTTGTTTATGAGGTCATCCTTTGATTCAAAGTATACGAAATCAACATCAGGCACGAAGTGGTTAAGCAGGTCGGACTGAAAGTTCGTCATAAGAAAGCCGCCGGCACCCATGATATCCATGCATCTTAGTGGAATTCCGTTTTTTATGCTTCTGAGTGTTATGTTTAAGTTGATTTTGCTGCATTTGAACACATAAGGCATGTTGTCGTAGAAGTCTATAGGTCCCTGATTGATAACATGCGGCATATCAGGTGTCTGGTTATGTGTATACAGCTTTGTTTTAAAATGCTCTGATACAGCAGTAAGGAGGGCTTTACGTTCGTTCTGTGCGACTTTTCTTGCAAGAAAGTAGTTGGCATATGCGTATGCAGGAGTTTCTATGCCATCGTGGTTAGGCGTATAGGGCTCCACACGCATAAGCTCTGCAAGTATTTTGTTAGTTTCTGGTGTTCCAGACAGCATATCTTCAAGGAAGTTCATTCCATATACATTCTGCTGGGCGGATATGATGGCATCAAGATAGCCTCTCGTCCAGGGGTTCAGCTTGTCGTAGATTCTGTCGTAGAAGTTTCCCTTTTCGTTGTACATAGAGCCTACAAAAGATATGTCACTGTCAAACACCTCATGAATATGTTCATTCAGTGTGAGCTTATCCAGCCTGTCTGTGTTGGCAGCAAGTGGCATATAGTACACTGTATCGATTCCACCATTCTTAAGCTCAATATACTGTGCACTGTCGAAAAGGAATATGTGATTGCAGGGGTTGGTTATAGTGTATGAGTATATTGTAAGCAGAGGACTGTCATATACCCATGCTATATAAGGTATGTTGTGGCGGTTACAGCAGTTGGACACGACAACGCTGTAGTTAAATGTAAATACAGCATCATATTTGCCACATTTGCCGCTATCATTATTTCCTATAATCAGACTATCAAACAGCTTATCAAACTCTTCGCTTGTCCGTTCTAATATAAGCGGAGTGGATATAACTGTGAGTTCATGGCCCATGGCAGGAAGTATTTCTTTCATATCTTCAACACCGAAGTGTTTATGTTCAAACTCAAGAATACGCATAATGTTTTGTTTGTTGTATATCAGTTGTTTTCACTATTATAGATGGCTGTTGTAAGGGGGGGGAAAAGTGTATACAAGCTGACATTCCTTTCTTTTTATTTTGAATTTTTATTTTAAAAATATGTGTTTCATGTACATGTATATATGACAGACTTTAAAATATTCTTAATCATGAGTTGATTCTGCAAAGCCAGTTTTTATATTCATCATTTTGCCGGGAATGCCATATCTATCATCTGTATCAGTCTTGTATCATATGTATGAAGTTTCTTAACTGTTTCATATCCGTGATTGGCGATTTCCATACGTTCATCCTCATTCTTAAGGTAGTAATCACATTTTGCTTTAAGATCCTCCATGCTTTCGTATGCAACAAGGTCTTTGCCAATTTCAAAGAATTCGGGCAATTCAGCCTGGTAGTTGGTTATAAGGAAGCCACCGCAGCCAAGCACGTCGAATACACGTAGCGAAAGACCGGAGCGTATGGATTTGGCGGTTATGTTAAGGTTGATTTTACTGTTATTAAATATGAGCGGCATTTCCTCAAGTGATCTGGCAAAGCCTCTGTTGTTGATGTGCGGCATGGATGATGTGTCACTTCCTGTATACATGTCTACATTGAAGGAATTTGATAACATACGCAGGGCACGGAGTCTTTCCTGCTCTGCAACCTTGACACTTATGTAGTGCTGTGCTACAAGTGCTTTGTAGTTACAGCGGGAGTTCTCAGGAAATTCATAAGTTCCTAAGTTGCTTTTTATGAATCTTTCTGCGAATTCCTCAGATATGACATCTTCAATAAAGTTATATCCATATATTTTTAGCTGTGCCTCTATTAACCCATCAACATATCCGGTATCGTATTCGTTAAGTTTTATCTTGTTGTAGTCGCATTTTTCCTGATATGTAGAACCTATAAAGGATATGTCACTTGAAAAGTGCTTACGATCACTTATGCTGGCATTTTGTATGACCTTATCAGTTCTTGCTACATTGGTCGCAAGTGGTATATGAAATACATGACCTGGATTATAAGGTGCGAATTCCTTATAAAGCATGCTGTCAAAAAGAAATATACGGTTGCAAGGGTTGGATAGAGATTCTGAGTACAGCTCAAGCACGGGACTGTCAACGATAAGACTTATGTATACAATATTTGCTATATTGCATACCTCGGAAAGCCATGGGAAAAAGTTAATGGTGAACACAAAGCTGTAGCCGCCGTCAACTATATCAGAAGCTGTTCGCTTTATACATTCAGATGGAGTAAGATTTTTATTAAATATTTCCATACATTCTTCATGAACGTCAAGTCCAAGTCTTTTGAAAGAATCTATTATGTCAGGTTCGCATATGCTGCCGTATCTGTATATATATATTTTCATGAAAAACCTCATTTCTAAAGGCTTAAATTAAATATAACTGTGCTGTCAAAGTAACTCTTTATTCTGGCATCTATAAGTGATAAGCTTCCTCTTTAATATTCATACAAGCCTTATATCTTTAATATAAATGTATTTTCGTAAGAAAGCAATAGTGGTTGTTTAGATGAGTGGGTTAATTCATAGTAATAGAGTAAAGATTTTGTGCGTTGGATTCATAGTGATTGTTTACGTAACTGGTATTCCATTGTATTATAATTCAGTAAGGTTCTGACATGAGAATGTTATGAGAATATGATAAGAATGTTATAAGAATACCTTAAGAATGTTACGAGAATATCATAATAATATTATGAGAACATCATAAGTATGTAATAAGAATGTAACAGGTGTCATAGACAGATGCTACATGAAAAATGTACAATACTATATGATGGTATACAATAGAAGCAAAGAGGGTGAGAGGAACATGAATATATTATTTTTCCAATGGTTCGCATTCATGCAGAAGGGCATAGAGAATGCATTAAAGAAGATGAATGTAAGCTATGATGTGTTTTACTATGACATGAAAGACTGGGATAATGATGATGAGCTTGAGAGAAAGCTGTCTGACTATCTTAAGAATAGTAATGTTACATATGATGCTGTGTTTTCAGTGAATTTTATTCCTATGGTATCGGATGTATGCAGCAGATTAGTGTCTGAGTTTAATACAGATAGATACAGGAAGCTTAAGTACATATCATGGGTATATGACTGCCCTGTCAATATAAGAAGGACAGCTGCGTTAAAGAATGACTGCAATATCATATATTTCTTTGACAGAATCCAGGCTGAAAGTTATGCAAAGCAGGGAGTAAGAGGTGCTGGACATATGCCACTTGCTGTTGATACTGATATCTTTGCCGAGGCTATTAATAATGCATTTGGTAATGCTGTGAACAATGTTACAAACAATGTTGGAAATTCTTGTATTAGTGATGTGGCTGTTAATGAACGGGCTGAGTTTAAAGACACAGGCATTTTGCAGGAAAGTATATTTTGTAATAACAACGTTTTACCGGCTTATGCATGTGATGTGGCATTTGTAGGCAAGCTTTACAGGTCGGATTATCAGTATATAAGCAAGTATCAGGATGAGTATACAAGGGGCTATCTTGAAGGTATAGTATCAACACAGGAGAAGATATATGGGGGATATGTTATAGATGATTGTGTGAATGATAATATTATGAAATGTATCAATGATAACTTTGCGAAAGTATCAGGTGGAACTTATTCTGTTATTAAGCCGGAGGTTACTTATGCGCTTGCAACTGAGGTTACAGGGAGAGAGCGTTATAAGGCACTTGCGCTGCTGCAGAACAGGTGCAGGGTTAATCTTTATTCAACTGATAAGGATGAGAGGCTGTCAGGACTTAACCAGTGTGGTCCGGTGGATTATTATAATCAGATGCCGCTTGCTTTTAATCAGGCAAAGATTAACCTAAATATATCTTTAAAGATTATACAGTCAGGGATTCCATTAAGAGTGTTTGATGTTTTGGGCTGTGGAGGCTTTCTTATAACGAATTACCAGCAGGAGATAGCAGAGAACTTTGAGGATGGAAGGGAACTTGTAATATATGAGGATATTCCTGATCTTATTGCAAAGGTGGATTATTATCTGTCACATGATGATGAGCGCCTAAGGATAGCGTGCAATGGATATGAAAAGGTAAAGAGTGAATGTACATTTGAAAAAAGAATGAATAAAATTTTGTCAGGAATGTTATAATTATGCTTGTATAAAATCATTGATTAACTTACAATAAAGGCATATAAGTAATATCATAAAGCCAGATTATGAGAATTTAGTAATGCATATTGAGAAAGATTATAAGAGGCAGGTTGTACAGATTATGGAAAAGCTTAATTCATTTTATAAAATGCTTAAAAATAATGCAGAGAAATATCCTAATAAGGAAGCTATAATATATGATACTATGACTATTTCATATAGCAAGCTTTTTGAGGATGTATGTAAGAAAGCACTTCACCTTAAGAGATTTACAGGAAACCGTATTGCACTATATGGTCCTTCATCATACAGGTGGATTGTTAATATGTTTGGTATAATACTTGCTGGTAAGGATGTTATGCTTGTTGATTTCTTTCTGCCACAGAATACCCGCAACGGTATACTTAAAAAGGTCGGGGTTGACTATGTACTTACATCTACGAATCAGTATATTCTTGCAGATAGTAACGCAATTATGATACCGGATGCCGAAAAGGATGATGTGGAAGGCTTTGTGTATGATGAGGATTCGGCTGTGGAGGGCAATATACTTATGCTTACGGCTGTTCCACAGGAGTGTGATAAAGCAGTAGTCCTTACTGTATCTAATATTTTTAATACTATCAATGAGATTAATGAGTTCTGCTTATGCGAAGAGAATGATAAGGTTTTGGCACAGATAGCACTTCATCATATATTTGGTTATATATATAGTCTTATATGGCCGTTGCATAATGGTGCGTGTGTGTGCATAGGAAGAGGCTTAAGGCATATAGATGCGGACACATATTATTATAATCCTACAATTCTTCCTGGTTCACCATCTATGATAGATTATTTAAAGAGAATCAAAGCATTTAACAACGATTTAAGGACGGTTATTATCGGTGGTGCCAGCTGTCCGTTCAGGCTTTTTGAGGCTTTAAGTGACAGGGACTTAAAGGTATATAATGTATATGGCATGACAGAAACATCTGGCTGTATAGGAATAAATGATACAATGGACGGTACTTATAAGCTGTTTGGCGAAACGCAGGTTACAATCGCAGCTGATGGTGAGATTCTTGTCAGCGGAGATTGTGTCATGAAGGGTTATGATAAGGATGAAGCTTATACAGCACGTGTACTAAAGGATGGTGTGTATCATACAGGCGATCTTGGAAGGATTAACGAGAAGGGACGTCTTGTGCTTCTTAAGCGTAACCCTGAGATTATTCTTCTTCCAACAGGTGAGAAGATAAGCCGTACAGTTACAATAAGGGAAATCACAGCACTTGATGGCGTTTCAGAAAGTTATGTAACCTTGTATAATGATAAACTCACAGCATTAATAGTACCTATAGATAAGGAAGCAAGGATAGACCGTTTTGTAAGGCTTATCAACAGATATAATGAAAGAAAGGGCTTCCGCTGGGAGATACAGAAGGTTAAGCTTATAAAGGAGCCGTTGCCAAGACTTGATAATGGAGATATAGATCAGGATGCTGTTGATGATTTAATGGTTGATCTGACAGATGTTGGATAGACAGCGCACGTATAAAGGGTGATATCTGGTATGTCAGGGTTAAGAATGACTGGCGTGTGCCGATATATTTATCGTGTATTATGAACCGATAGTAAACATGATGGTATAATAATATTATTATTAGAATGAGAGGTAGTATATCATGGAGGATATAAGAAGTAAGCAGTTAGAGGTGTTAGAAGAAGCTAAGGATTATTGCATAAAGGTGCTTCACAGTATAGATACTGTTATTCCTGAGCTTAAAGGTGCTAAGAAGGATGATACAGATGAGTATCTTAGAATGACAGTAGATGCGGTTAACAACACATTAGAGATGTATAACGCAACACGCACGATTGTAAAGGAATACTCAGATATAGATGAAACAGAGGTAAATAAAGCGGTTGGGAAGCTTGGAGCTGCACTTAAGGGCAGTGTTGATAAAGATAAGGCAGCAGCACTTGAAGATATAAAGGACTTCATAAGGGCTTATGGCGAGGCAGCAAAGAATATTACAGAAGCATAGATACATTTTTCTTCCTTTTCTTGCAACGAATATGACTTGAATTGTCAATTTTGCAAATAGAGTCAAATTTTCATCATTTCAATATAAAATACATAGGTGGGATTGAGCACGAGGTACTCAATCCCACCTTTTTCTGGCTTTTCACTGTATCAACGTAGTTGAATTTCAATACTATATTATGTCAAAGACAGCCATAAGGCTTGTGAGGTATTTTAAGAATAATGCGCAAGGAACACTTGAAAGCTGATTGTGATAGTTCTTAGATATTCCCTCAATATCCAGCAACGATTATACATGGATGTATAATCGAGCGAAAACGAAACATGGATGTTTCGTATGAGCGTTTGCGTTCATAAACAATACCTACATGGAATATCTTAGAAATATCCAATCAGCTTTCTGGTGACTGTAGAATTATTCTTAAAATACCTCACAAGCCTTATAGCGTCTGTTCGTCAATATAAATACATCAATAAAATACGTCAAAATAAATAATATGAATCAACTGTGCTAAACAATATATTTATATGTATCCGTTAAACATCATGCCAGTATAAGCTGAAAGGTTATACGGATCATTGTATGTACGGGTAGGGTTTTTATAAGCAATAATCTTATTGTTGACATAGTCCATAGGATTAAGTGCTATATTTTCAGCCTTTGTTTTAATAGAGTCTTTGAATGAGTTAAGACTTTCAAAAACTTTGCTTAACTGGTTGTCATCAGCAGCCTTGCTTAGAACTTCTTTGTTAGTACTTATTGTACCATCCTTGTTAAGAGTAAGTCCGTTGCTTTCAAGCTGCTTTTTGTGTGAACGTGCTATAGCAGTTATTTCTTTGTGAAGGCGTTCTGTACCCTGGAACTGATTGTTGGCTTTGTCGTTGGCAGCAGATATAAGATTGTTATATCCCGATACCAGTTCATTAATACTTTCTGCTATTGAATCAGCATCAGCTTTGAGGCTGATAGTTACTGGATTATCTGTAACCTCTGAAAGTTCAAGTGCATATGACTTGTTGATTGTTACAAGGTTATTCATGGAAGAACGTTCCTCATCGTTTATGTTAAATATTGCGTTTGAAGGATATTGCGTAACACGGTCAAGTCCAAGAGTGCTTATCAATGCAGCGTTGGCAGATACATCAGTCTTATCGCTGTTCTGGCTTGGTTCAATCTTGAATATAACAGGTGAGGAACCGCTGATTCCGGTTGCTTCGGACTCTATGTTTATGGCTGTGTTGCCAAGACTGTCTTCCTTGATAGTTGCAGTAAGTCCGATGTTTGATCTGTTTATAAGCCTTGCAAGCTTATTCTGTATGTTGTTTAAGGTTTCACTGCTCTCCACACTAAACTGGAATTCATAAGTTACATTATTAATAGACAGATCAAAGGAATAATCACCTGCTTTTACAAGTCTGGAGCGAGGATGCAGATAGTTGCCGGTATTAATCTGGGATGCTGCAAGCTGCTTTACATTTATGTCAAATGATTCATCATCTGAGGCAAGGCTCGAATCTCCGATGTACTGTGCTGATACAGCATCAGAATTGCTTGACACAGCAGATTTTTTAAATGTCATCTCACCGCTTGAACTGTCTGATAAGTCCTGGGTTATATTCTCAAGAGCACGTGCGTTTTCCTTAAGGTCTATTGCATATTTCTGGGCAGCACTCGATAAGTCAAGCTTGTATACAGGGGTCTGGCTGTTAATCTTTACAACCTTGCTGTATGTGTTTTTAAGCTGGGATCTTGTATGGGTATCATACTTGGAATTCATCCTGTGTCCGTACTGGGACAGGTAGTAGCTATATACACTACTGATCATAACAGTCACCTCCTTGTCTGTATAATCAATCTGTATTATATCTGTAGTGGGCAGCACTGTTAAAAAAGATTATAGAAACAGTGCTATATTAATATGTATCGGTACGTATAACAAATATATAATTATCAGGAAATCCATTTCCATAAAAAATATTGACCGGATACATTGATACATTGCTGGGTGGTAAATTGCTTTTAACACACACATTATAACATCGTTTATAATAATGCACAATGTTGCCATATTCTTATTTTATAAGCATAATGTTGATTTTGCAATCATTTTATAGTAATATTTTGATAAGAAAATTTTGTAGATGAAATTTTTGATTTATAAGGCATTGATATCACTATGATTGTTACAATATAAGTATGAATGAATATAACAATGAAAACATAATTTTAATATAATGCAAACAAATACAATGTAGATAAATATAATAAAAGAAATAAAAGTTATAAAATTAATAACAAATGGGTTGACGGATTGATAAATAATGTGATATATTAGGCTGGCTATGGAAGCGGTCTTTTTTTTATGCCCTGAACTGACCCAACGGTACAGGATATAAGAAAAAACCAATTGGTGTTAATAACACCTGCAAAATAAATAATTGGAGGTGGAAGTTGTGCGAGTAAAGATAACATTGGCATGTACAGAGTGTAAACAGCGCAATTACAACATGACTAAGGAAAAGAAAGCCCATCCAGACAGAATGGAAACTAAGAAGTATTGCAAGTTCTGTAAGTCACACACATTACACAAGGAAACAAAGTAATTAGTATCAGTGAGGTATTAAGATGAGTGAAGCTGTTAAGACAAAGAAACAGAAAAAGAGCTGGTTCAAGGGACTTAAGGCAGAGTTCTCTAAGATCATTTGGCCAGACCAGAAGTCACTTACAAAGGAAACCATCGCTGTATTGGTTGTATCCGTATTATTAGGTGTAATTATTTCAGTTGTGGACTTGATTGTTCGCTTTGGAATTGAATTCATTGTAAAGTAAGGAAAAGGTGATCAGATGGACGAAGCAAAATGGTATGTGGCTCATACGTATTCTGGCTATGAGAATAATGTAAGAGTTAATATCTTAAAGACAGTTGAGAACAGAAATCTTCAGGATCAGATCTTTGATGTGCTTGTGCCGGTTGAAACAGTAGTTGAAGTAAACAACGGCAAGCCAAAGACAGTTGAGAGAAAGATATTCCCTGGCTATGTATTTGTTAAGATGGTTATGAATGATGACAGCTGGTATGTTGTCAGAAATACCAGAGGTGTAACGGGGTTTGTTGGTCCTGGATCTAAGCCAGTGCCATTATCTCCAGCTGAAGTTAAATCATTCGGAATCGATGATGAGAATGGTTCAGTTGAAGAATCTAAGCCAGTGGTTGAGTTCGCTGGTAAAGTGGGTGATCAGATTCAGATTCTTTCAGGTGCCTGGGAGAATACAGTTGGTCAGATCACAAGCATTAATGAGGGCAAGCAGTGTGTCACTATTAATGTTGAAATGTTCGGTCGTGAAACACCGGTCGAAGTTGACTTCACAGATGTGAAGGTACTGTAATCAAGGTGATCAAAAGCTGTACGGGCTGCATATAAAGGCCTGGCATCAGTTGTTTTGACTGCCTGTGGGAGGCTTAATAGCCGCCATAAACCACATTTATAATTAGGAGGTGCCACAATGGCAAAGAAAGTAACAGGTTATATTAAATTACAGATTCCTGCCGGCAAGGCTACACCAGCTCCACCAGTTGGTCCAGCACTTGGTCAGCACGGTGTTAACATTGTAGAATTTACAAAGCAGTTTAATGCAAAGACAGCAGATCAGGGTGACTTAATCATCCCTGTAGTTATTACAGTTTATGCTGATAGAAGCTTCAGCTTCATCACAAAGACTCCACCTGCTGCAGTTCTTCTTAAGAAGGCTTGCAACATTAAGTCAGGTTCAGGTGTTCCTAACAAGACTAAGGTTGCTACAATCAAGAGAGCTGAAGTTCAGAAGATCGCTGAACTTAAGATGCCAGATCTTAATGCAGCTACTATCGAAGCAGCTACATCTATGATCGAAGGTACTGCTAAGAGTATGGGTATCGTTGTAGAAGACTAATTCTATATGTATCTGTAACTACTGTAATTGATTATTAATGATTAATTACTTTCAATTGATTATTAGAGATTTCATAGAAGAACATGCGGACAGATTAATCCTATAATTTTTCCGGGATTGTTCAATATGTGGGAGGAAAGATAGAATCCTTCCGATAACACCACTAGGAGGTTTATAATGAAAAGAGGAAAGAAATACGTAGAGGCAGCCAAGAATATTGACCGCCAGACATTATATGAAGCAGCTGACGCAGTTTCTTTAGTAAAGAAGAGTGCAGTTGCAAAGTTCGATGAGACTATCGAAGCTCATATCAGAACAGGTTGTGATGGACGTCACGCTGAGCAGCAGATCAGAGGAGCTGTTGTTCTTCCACACGGAACAGGTAAGACTGTACGTGTATTAGTATTTGCTAAGGGTGCTAAGGCTGATGAGGCTCTTGCAGCTGGAGCAGATTTCGTTGGTGGCGAGGAGCTTATTCCTAAGATCCAGAACGATAACTGGTTCGAGTTCGACGTTGTTGTTGCAACTCCAGATATGATGGGTGTTGTTGGTCGTCTTGGTCGTGTACTTGGTCCTAAGGGATTAATGCCAAACCCTAAGGCTGGTACAGTTACTATGGATGTAACAAAAGCTGTTAATGATATCAAGGCTGGTAAGATCGAGTACAGACTTGACAAGACTAATATCATTCACGTGCCAATTGGTAAGGCTTCATTCACAGAGGAGCAGTTATCAGACAACTTCCAGGCTATTATGGATGCAATCGTTAAGGCTAAGCCATCTTCACTTAAGGGTCAGTATTTAAAGAGTGTTGTTCTTACAGCTACTATGGGACCTGGTGTTAAGGTTAGCACAGCTAAGTATGTTGGCTAATATGTTGTTTCTTGTAGTTAACAAGGAATATTGATGCGAAAGATTGATTTTGCAATATTATTAAAACATATTTTGTAAAAATGGTTGACAACCTATATATTATGATAGTATACTATCAGCTGTGTGTGGTTATTCGCATACAAAGTGAAAGCTATATTTCACATTTTGCCTAAGACAGCAGGTCCCGAAAGGGTTAAAGGTAATACGCCTACCGAGGACAGACTTGTATTTTAAAGTGTGTCAGTCTGGAAGTACAGACTGATGATAAGACTTTAGAATATATTTATCAGTTTATTCAGTCCTTCTGTCATAGCGGCAGGAGGGCTTTTTTGATAGCCTGATACATTGTACGTCTGGGCAGAATATTATCTGGAAACAGATACTAATCTAACAGGAGGTAAATATTCATGGCAAAAGTAGAACTTAAGCAGCCTATTGTAGACGAAATCAAAGCAAGCTTAGAAGGCGCTCAGGGCGTTGTGGTAGTTGACTACCGTGGCTTAACTGTTGAGCAGGATACACAGCTTCGTAAGCAGTTAAGAGAAGCTGGTGTCGTTTACAAGGTTTATAAGAATACTTTAGTAAAGAGAGCAATCGCAGGTACAGAGTTCGAACCAATGACAGAGGTTCTTGAAGGACCTAACGCTATTGCAATCTGCAAGGATGATGCTACAGCTCCAGCAAGAGTTTTAGCTAACTTTGCTAAGACAGCAGAAGCACTTGAACTTAAGTGTGGTGTTGTTGAAGGTACTTACTATGATGCTACAGGAATCGCAGCTATCGCAAGCATTCCTTCAAGAGATGAACTTCTTGCTAAGTTCCTTGGAAGCATCCAGTCACCTATTACAAACTTTGCCCGCGTTATTAAGCAGATCGCTGAGAAGAACGAAGAGGTTGCATAATATCGCAGCATAAAACGATTATCGACGAGGCTGCCTGAAACTTATCAGACAGACTACGAAACTTAATTAAAGACTATAAAAAGGAGATTATAATAATGACTACACAGGAAATTATCGAAGTTATTAAGGGTTTATCAGTATTAGAATTAAACGATTTAGTTAAAGCATGTGAAGAAGAATTTGGTGTTTCTGCAGCAGCAGGTGTTGTTGTAGCAGCAGGTGCAGGTGCAGGCGCTGCAGCTGAAGAAAAGACAGAATTCGACGTTGAGCTTACAGAAGCTGGTGCTAACAAGGTTAAGGTTATCAAGGCTGTTCGTGAAATCACAGGTCTTGGCTTAAAGGAAGCTAAGGAAGTTGTTGATGGCGCTCCTAAGGTTATTAAGGAAGCTGCTTCTAAGGAAGAAGCTGAAGAAATCCAGAAGAAGCTTGAAGCTGAAGGCGCTAAGGTTACTCTTAAGTAATTTAAAACCAGAGGATTACAACTTTAATATGGCAATATGATGAAAAAACACTTGATTTTTTGAGTTATATTTGGTATATTATAATAAATGTGAAAAAGTTCCAGTTGTTTTATTGACAGCTGGGACTTTTTTTGCTATTATGGATAATGCACTATTATGGTATGGTGTGCATAGTTTTTGTACACATATCTATAATGTAATAAATTAATGTAAAGAAAACTAAGGGGTGAAACGTCAATGGAGAAAAACAGAATACGTCCAGTAAAGTCAGGCAAAGCGATGCGTATGAGTTTCTCAAGACAGAAGGAAGTTCTTGAGATGCCTAACCTTATTGAGGTGCAAAAAGATTCTTACCAGTGGTTTTTAAATGAAGGCTTAAAAGAGGTCTTTAACGACATCTCTCCAATTGCAGATTACAACGGAAGGCTCAGTCTTGAATTCGTTGATTTTGCATTATGCGAAGAGGAGAGAAAGTACTCTATAGAAGAGTGTAAGGAAAGAGATGCTACATATGCAGCTCCACTCAAGGTACGTGTAAGACTTCATAACAAAGAGAATGAAGATATCAGCGAGCATGAAATCTTCATGGGTGACCTTCCTTTGATGACTAAGACCGGTACATTTGTAATTAACGGTGCAGAACGAGTTATAGTCAGCCAGCTGGTACGTTCACCTGGTATTTACTATGATATACAGAAAGATAAGTATGGAAAGATATTCCTGTATAGTTCTACTGTTATTCCTAACAGAGGTGCATGGTTAGAGTATGAAACAGATGCTAACGATGTGTTCTATGTTAAGGTTGACCGTAACAAGAAGGTTCCTATAACAGTTCTTATAAGAGCACTTGGTTTTGGAACTAATGCAGAGATTATTGACATATTTGGTGAGGAGCCTAAGCTTCTTGCAACTATGGAGAAGGATACTTCTACTAACTATCAGGAAGGTGTGCTTGAACTTTATAAGAAGTTAAGACCAGGGGAACCTTTGTCAGTAGATAGTGCTGAAGCACTTATCTCAGGCATGTTCTTTGATCCTAGAAGATATGACCTTGCAAGAGTAGGCCGTTATAAGTTTAATAAGAAGCTTTCTTTCAGAAACAGGATTGCTGGACATGTTCTTGCAGAAGATGTAGTTGATGGCAACGGTGAGATTATCGCTAATGCAGGCGATAAGCTTACAAGAGAAACTGCAGAACAGATCCAGAATGCTGCTGTACCTGCTGTGTTCTTAAAGGCAGAGTTAAAGGCAGCTGATGGTTCAGTACGTGAAAGAGTAGTTAAGATATTATCTAACCTTGCAGTAGATATTACTAAATGGGTAGATATTACAGAGGAAGAAGCTAAGGAACTTGGTGTTAACGAGTATGTTTATTATCCAGTTCTTTCACAGATATTAGCAGATAATGAATCACCTGAGGATATCAGGGATGCTATAGAAAAGAACGTGGCAGATCTTATTCCAAAGCATATTACAGTTGAAGATATACTTGCATCTATCAACTACAATATGCATCTTGAATATGGTATTGGAACTAAGGATGATATCGATCACCTTGGTAACAGACGTATAAGAGCCGTAGGTGAACTTTTACAGAATCAGTTCAGAATCGGTATTTCAAGAATGGAAAGAGTTGTACGTGAAAGAATGTCAACTCAGGATTTAAGTGGTATATCTCCACAGTCACTTATAAATATCAAGCCTGTAACAGCAGCTATCAAGGAGTTCTTTGGTAGTTCGCAGCTTTCTCAGTTCATGGATCAGAACAATCCATTATCTGAGATTACACATAAGAGACGTCTTTCAGCACTTGGTCCTGGTGGTCTTTCAAGAGATCGAGCAGGTTTCGAGGTTCGAGATGTACATTATACACACTATGGAAGAATGTGTCCTATCGAGACACCAGAAGGTCCTAACATCGGACTTATCAACTCTCTTGCATCATATGCAAGAATCAATGAATATGGTTTCGTAGAAGCTCCTTATCGTATAATAGATAAGTCAGACCCTAAGAATCCAAGAGTAACTGATGATGTACGTTACTTTACAGCTGATGAGGAAGATGATTACCATGTAGCACAGGCTAATGCTGAGATTGATGAAAATGGATATTTCGTTAAGAATTCAGTATCTGGACGTTACAGAGAAGAAACATCTGAGTTTGATAAGAGCATGATTGATCTTATGGATGTATCTCCTAAGATGGTATTCTCAGTAGCTACATCTATGATACCTTTCCTTCAGAATGATGACTGTACACGTGCCCTCATGGGTTCTAACATGCAGCGTCAGGCAGTACCTCTTCTTATGACAGAGGCTCCAGTAATAGGTACAGGTATTGAAAACAAGACAGCATGCGACTCAGGTGTGTGTGTTGTTGCAGAAGAAGATGGTGTTGTTCTTTCTTCTGAATCTAACAGGATTCTTGTAAGAGAGACAAGCGGTAAGGTTCATGAGTACAAGCTTACTAAGTTCTCAAGAAGTAACCAGAGTAACTGCTATAACCAGAGACCTATTGTTTTCAAGGGTGATGAGGTTAAGGCAGGAGATGTTATCGCTGATGGTCCATCAACATCTAACGGAGAAATAGCACTTGGTAAGAACCCTCTTATCGGTTTCATGACATGGGAAGGTTACAACTACGAGGATGCTGTTCTTCTTAGTGAAAGATTAGTAAGAGATGATGTATATACATCTATCCATATAGAAGAATATGATACAGAAGCAAGAGATACTAAGTTAGGACCAGAAGAAATCACAAGAGATCTTCCTTCAACAGGTTCTGATGCTGTCAAGAATCTTGATGAAGATGGTATTATCCGTATAGGTGCCGAGGTAAGAGCCGGTGATATCCTTGTTGGTAAGGTTACTCCAAAGGGAGAAACAGAGCTTACAGCTGAAGAAAGACTTCTTAGAGCTATCTTCGGTGAGAAAGCAAGAGAGGTAAGAGATACTTCACTTAAGGTTCCTCATGGTGCTTATGGTATCGTAGTAGGCGTTAAGGTATTTACAAGAGAGAATGGAGATGAATTGGCTCCTGGTGTTAACAAGAATGTCCGTATCTACATTGCACAGAAGAGAAAGATTTCTGTTGGTGATAAGATGGCCGGACGTCATGGTAACAAGGGTGTCGTTTCAAGAGTACTTCCAGTAGAAGATATGCCATTCCTTCCAAACGGACGTCCACTTGATATAGTACTTAACCCACTGGGTGTGCCTTCACGTATGAATATCGGACAGGTCCTTGAGATTCATTTAAGTCTTGCGGCAAAGGTATTAGGCTTTAACGTAGCAACACCTATCTTTGATGGTGCTAACGAAAATGATATTATGGATACACTTGATATGGCTAATTCTTATGCTAACCATCCTTTTGATGATGATGAGCTTGCAAAGGAAAAGGCTGAAGCAGAGGCTGCAGGTGAAGAGTATCCAGCAGATATGACTACATTTACAGCTGAATATAAGGATCTTTTAAGAGATGATGTATTTGAGTTCCTTTCAGATAACAGAGCTCACAGAGCAGAGTGGAAGGGTGTTCCTATCGGAAGAGATGGTAAGGTAAGACTTCGTGATGGTAGAACTGGTGAGTACTTTGATAGTCCAGTTACTATTGGATTCATGCACTACTTAAAGCTCCATCACCTTGTTGATGATAAGATCCATGCACGTTCAACTGGTCCTTACTCACTTGTAACACAGCAGCCACTTGGTGGTAAAGCGCAGTTCGGTGGACAGAGATTCGGTGAAATGGAAGTTTGGGCTCTTGAGGCGTATGGTGCATCATATACACTTCAGGAAATCCTTACAGTTAAGTCTGATGATGTTGTTGGCCGTGTTAAGACATATGAAGCTATTATTAAAGGCGAGAATATCCCTGAACCAGGTATTCCTGAATCATTCAAGGTTCTTCTTAAGGAACTTCAGTCTCTTGCACTTGATGTAAGAGTTCTTGATCAGGATAATAACGAAGTCCAGCTTCTTGAAAGTTCAGAATATGAGGTTACAGACTTCAAGAAGGTTCTTGATGATGGTGGTTATAAGAGAAACAGCCGTGATGAGGAAAATGAATTAAAGAATGCCGGTTACCATGCAGAAAAGCAGGGTGATGATGGTGAAGCTACTATGGAAGAACTCGGATCAGATGATGATGACGATTTCGATCTTGACGGCTTTGATGATGATTTTGATGATTACGGTGACGGAAATAGAGAAGAATAATAGAAGGGAGCACTATAATGGCAGAAGAGATTAAGTCAAATAAATCAATGAAATTTGATAAAATTCAGATAAAGCTTGCTTCTCCTGAGAGTATTTTAGAGTGGTCTCATGGCGAGGTAACTAAGCCTGAGACTATTAACTACAGAACTTTAAAGCCAGAAAGAGATGGTCTGTTCTGTGAAAGAATATTCGGACCTAGCAAAGACTGGGAGTGTCATTGCGGTAAGTATAAGAAGATTAAGGATAAAGGCATCATATGTGATAAGTGTGGTGTTGAGGTTACTAAGGCAAGTGTTCGTAGAGATCGTATGGGACATATTCACCTTGCTGCTCCAGTTTCACATATCTGGTATTTTAAGGGAATCCCTAGCCGTATGGACCTTATCCTTGATATAGGACCTAAGAATCTTGAAAAGGTTCTTTACTTTGCTTCTTATATTGTGATTGATCCAGGTGAAACAGATATTCCATTCAAGAAGATTCTTACTGAAACAGAGTACAGAGATCTTTATGACCAGTATGGTAACACATTCAGAGTTGGAATGGGTGCTGAGGCTATTTTAGAGCTTCTTAGAAGCGTTAATCTTGAAGAAGAAGTGGCAAAGCTTAAGGAAGAGCTTGCTACTACTACTTCACAGAAGGCTGCAAGACTTATTAAGAGAATCGAAGTTATGGATGCATTTATCGCTGCTGGTACTAAGCCAGAGTGGATGATCCTTACTGAAATTCCAGTTATTCCTCCAGACTTAAGACCAATGGTACAGTTAGAGGGTGGTAGATTCGCAACATCAGATCTTAATGATCTTTATAGAAGAATCATAAACAGAAATAACCGTCTTGCAAGACTTATGGAACTTGGCGCTCCTGAAATCATTGTCCGTAACGAAAAGAGAATGCTTCAGGAAGCTGTTGATGCACTTATAGATAATGGCCGTAGAAACGGTCGTCCTGTAACAGGACCTGGTAACAGGGCTCTTAAGTCTTTATCAGACTTATTAAAGGGTAAGCAGGGACGTTTCAGACAGAATCTTCTTGGTAAGCGAGTTGACTATTCAGGACGTTCTGTTATCGTAGTAGGACCAGAGCTTAAGATATATCAGTGTGGTCTTCCTAAGGAAATGGCTATTGAGTTATTCAAACCATTCGTTATGAGAGAGTTAGTAAGACGTGGTCTTGCTGAGAATATTAAGAAAGCTAAGAAGAGTGTTGAACATCTTGAAACAGAAGTATGGGATGTGCTTGAAGATGTTATCAAAGAGCATCCAGTTATGCTTAACCGTGCTCCTACACTTCACAGACTTGGTATTCAGGCATTCGAGCCTATCCTTGTAGAAGGTAAGGCTATTAAGCTTCATCCACTTGTTTGTACAGCGTTCAATGCCGATTTCGATGGTGACCAGATGGCCGTGCATCTTCCATTGTCTGTAGAAGCACAGGCTGAGTGTAGATTCATGCTTCTTTCACCTAACAACTTACTTAAGCCTTCAGATGGTGGTCCGGTTGCCGTTCCTTCACAGGATATGGTTCTTGGTATCTACTATCTTACACAGGAAAGACCTGGTGTTAAGGGTGAAGGTAAGATATTTAAGAGTGTTAATGAAGCGCTTCTTGCTTATGAGAATAGTATTATTACTCTTCATTCAAAGATTAAGGTTAGAGTGTCTAAGACAAATGCATCAGGAGAAGAAGTATCAGGTATAGTTGAGTCTACACTTGGACGTTTCATATTCAATGAAATTCTTCCTCAGGATCTTGGATATGTAGATAGAAGCAAGGAAGAAAACTTCTTAAAGCTTGAGGTTGACTTCCATGTAGGTAAGAAACAGTTAAAGGATATCTTACAGCATGTTATTAATACTCATGGTACAACAACAACTGCTGAAGTTCTTGATGATATAAAGGCAATGGGTTATAAGTATTCAACAAGAGCAGCCATGACAGTTTCTATATCAGAGATGACAGTGCCACCTGTTAAGAAACAGCTTATTGCTGATGCTGAACAGAAGGTTGAAAGAATCAACATGAACTACAACAGAGGTCGTTCAACTGATGAAGAAAGATATAAGAATGTAATCAGAGTATGGCAGGAAACAGATAAGACATTGCTTAAGGCACTTCTTGATGGTCTTGATAAGTACAATAACATCTTCATGATGGCCGATTCAGGTGCCCGTGGTTCTAACCAGCAGATTAAGCAGCTTGCAGGTATGCGTGGTCTTATGGCAGATACATCAGGTCACACTATTGAACTTCCAATCAAGTCTAACTTCCGTGAAGGTCTGGATGTATTGGAGTACTTCATTTCAGCACATGGTGCCCGTAAGGGTCTTTCAGATACAGCGCTTAGAACAGCCGATTCAGGTTATCTTACAAGACGACTTGTTGATGTTTCACAGGATCTTATTGTCAGAGAGACAGATTGCAGCGTTGGTAAAGTTATACCTGGTATGTATGTATATTCATTTGTCAATGACAGAGCTACTAACTCAAGTGATGCAAAAGAAGATATTCTTGAGCCATTACAGGAGCGTATTACAGGAAGATATCTTGCAGAAGATATCAAGGATCCAGCTACAGGCGAGATAGTTGTTGCAGCTAATCACCTTGTAACTCCTAAGAGAGCAGAAGCTATTATTAAGACTGGTGTAAACCAGGTTAAGATAAGAACAATCCTTACATGCCGTTCACATATCGGTGTTTGTGCTAAATGTTATGGTTCTAACCTTGCAACAGGTCAGACAGTACAGATTGGTGAAGCAGTTGGTATCATCGCTGCCCAGTCTATCGGTGAACCTGGTACACAGCTTACTATGAGAACATTCCATACTGGTGGTGTTGCTGGTGATAACATTACACAGGGTCTTCCTAGAGTAGAAGAACTTTTCGAGGCAAGAAAGCCAAAGAGTCTTGCGGTTCTTGCTGAGTTTGGTGGAACAGTAAGCTTTGCTAAGACAGATAAGAAGACAGATATCGTTATTACAGATGACGAAGGTAATTCAAAGTCTTACCCTGTATCAAGAGATACACGTGTTAAGGTTCAGGAAGGACAGGTTGTTGCAACTGGTGAGGAAATCACAGAAGGTTCTGAGAATCCACATGATATCGTAAGAATTCTTGGTGTAAGAGCTGTTCAGGATTACATGCTTCGTGAGGTTCAGAAAGTTTACCGTATCCAGGGTGTTGATATCAATGATAAGCATATCGAGCTTATTGTTAGACAGATGCTTAAGAAGATAGTTATTGATTCTGCTGGAGATTCAGATTTCTTACCTGGTTCACAGGTTGATACTCTTGAATTCACAGAGGTTAATGAAAAGCTTGAGGAAGAGGGTAAGATGAAGGCTACAGGAACTCCTATTATCCTTGGTATAACAAAGGCTTCACTTGCTTCAACATCATTCATGTCAGCAGCTTCATTCCAGGAAACTACAAAGGTTCTTACAGATGCAGCTATTAACGGAAAGATTGATCCACTTATCGGTCTTAAGGAAAATGTTATCATAGGTAAGCTTATTCCAGCTGGTACTGGTATGAAGAGATATCAGAACGTAGAGCTTGATACAGCTGCAGCTTATGATGAACTTGAAGAAGATGAGATATTAAGCTTCACAGAGGATGGAGAGGAAACTCTTGATTTTACTGATGATGCTGATATACAGGAAGCTGAAGATGAGGTTACAGAAGAGTAATCATTCAGATAAAGGCTTTACATCATAAATATAACAGAAAGCAGGAGATGAAGAGTCTCCTGCTTTTTTTAAATCACTAATATATTTTTTAGCAAAATTTTTTGCTTTCTTTTTTTGGTAAAATACTTGACGAATTTTAAATTAAAATATATACTAATTAAGCGTGCGAAAAAGCAAGCTCTTTTTTATGCACGTAAATATAGATTGGGCAGCTTATAAAGCGGGCTCACACTTATTTCTTAGTTATTATACTAAGTGCAACCATTCATTATTCTAATTCCGGGAGGTGAAAAAGGAATGCCAACATTTAACCAGTTAGTAAGACAGGGAAGAAAGTCAACAGTTAAGAAGTCTACAGCTCCAGCTCTTCAGAAGGGATATAACTCACTTCAGAAGAAGGCTACAGATGTATCTGCACCACAGAAGAGAGGTGTTTGTACAGCTGTTAAGACAGCAACACCTAAGAAGCCTAACTCAGCTCTTAGAAAGATCGCCAGAGTACGTCTTTCTAATGGAATCGAAGTTACTTCATATATTCCAGGTGAAGGCCACAATCTTCAGGAACATAGCGTTGTTCTTATCAGAGGTGGTAGAGTTAAGGATTTACCAGGTACAAGATATCATATCATCAGAGGTACACTTGATACAGCAGGTGTAGCAAAGAGAAGACAGGCACGTTCTAAGTACGGTGCTAAGAGACCTAAGGATGCTAAATAATTCATAAAGAATTAAGCATCATAAGTCTGTGATTGATTTACAAGGTGAATCAGAATATTTGCAGATTATTGCATACAATAATTTACGAACAATTAAATTAAAAGTGCCGGAGTTAGATTAATCCGAAGGTTGCAGGTTTAAGATATACGGCCCGAACACAATTTAATTTGTGAGTACCTATGAATTAATGAAACGTCGTTAGTTGAGGGCTGATGAGGCTGTTAGGCGTTCATTAGTGCGAAATGATAACGACAATACAATGTTAAGGAGGGAAGAACCGTGCCACGTAAAGGACATACTCAGAAAAGAGATGTATTAGCAGATCCTATTTACAATAACAAGGTGGTTACTAAGCTTATCAACAACATTATGCTTGATGGTAAGAGAGGAGTAGCTCAGAAGATTGTATATGGAGCATTTGACAGAGTCGCAGCAAAGACTGAAAGACCTGCTTTAGAAGTATTCGAAGAGGCTATGAACAATATCATGCCAGTTCTCGAAGTAAAGGCAAGACGTATCGGTGGTGCAACATACCAGGTACCTATCGAAGTTAAGCCAGATAGAAGACAGGCTTTAGCTCTTCGTTGGATGACAGCATTCTCAAGAGCAAGAGGCGAGAAGACTATGGAAGAAAGACTCGCTAACGAGATTCTTGATGCAGCTAACAACACAGGTGCATCAGTAAAGAGAAAAGAAGATATGCACAAGATGGCAGAAGCAAACAAGGCTTTTGCTCATTACAGATTCTAATAAAATTAGGAGGGTTTATCAATGGCTGGAAGAGAATATCCATTGGAGAGAACCAGAAATATTGGTATCATGGCTCATATCGATGCTGGTAAGACAACATTAACAGAGCGTATCCTCTATTATACTGGTGTTAATCACAAAATTGGTGATACTCATGAAGGTACTGCTACTATGGACTGGATGGCCCAGGAGCAGGAAAGAGGTATCACAATTACTTCAGCTGCTACAACATGTCACTGGACACCTGAAAAAGAAGGTAAGCCAGATAAGACACAGCCAGAATATCGTATTAACATTATCGATACTCCAGGACACGTTGACTTCACAGTAGAAGTTGAGCGTTCACTTAGAGTACTTGATGGTGCTGTTGGTGTATTCGATGCACAGAACGGTGTTGAACCACAGTCAGAAAACGTATGGCGTCAGGCTGATAAGTATAACGTACCACGTATGGCATTCATGAACAAGATGGATAAGATGGGCGCTGATTTCTTCGGATCATGCAACCAGCTTATTACAAAGCTTGGTAAGAATCCAGTACTCGTACAGATTCCTATTGGTAAGGAAGATGATTTCCAGGGAATTATCGACTTATTCGAGATGAAGGCTTATATCTTCAACGGTGATAAGGGTGATGACATCCAGGTTGGTGAGATTCCTGCTGATTTAGCTGATCAGGCACAGGAATATCATGACAAGCTTGTTGAGCAGTGTGCTGAACTTGATGAAGACCTTATGGAGAAGTTCTTTAACGATGAAGAACTTACAATTCCAGAATTAAAGGCAGCTTTAAGAAAAGGTACTATCGAAGGTACAGCTATTCCTTGTCTTTGCGGTACAGCTTATAAGAACAAGGGTGTTCAGAAGCTTCTTGATGCAGTTATCGAGTACATGCCAGCTCCTACTGATATCCCTGATATCACAGGTGTTGATGAAGACGGTAACGAAGTAGTAAGAAAGTCATCTGATGAAGAGCCATTCTCAGCTCTTGCATTCAAGATTATGACAGATCCATTCGTTGGTAAGTTAGCATTCTTCAGAGTTTACTCTGGTACATTAAACGCAGGTTCTTATGTACTTAATGCTAATAAGAATAAGAAAGAAAGAGTTGGACGTATCCTTCAGATGCATGCCAACCAGAGAAAAGAAATCGATAAGGTTTACTCAGGAGATATCGCTGCTGCAGTAGGTCTTAAGATTACAGTTACAGGTGATACTATCTGTGATGAAGCACATCCAGTTATCTTAGAGTCTATGGAATTCCCAGAGCCAGTTATCGAGCTTGCTATCGAGCCAAAGACTAAGAATGACCAGGGTAAGATGGGTGAAGCTTTAGCAAAGCTTGCTGAAGAAGATCCTACATTCCGTGCTCATACAGATCAGGAAACAGGTCAGACAATCATCGCTGGTATGGGTGAACTTCACCTTGATATCATCGTTGACAGACTTCTTCGTGAATTCAAGGTTGAAGCTAACGTAGGTGCACCTCAGGTTGCTTACAGAGAGTGCTTTACTAAGGCCGTTGATGTTGATAGCAAGTATGCTAAGCAGTCAGGTGGTCGTGGTCAGTATGGTCACTGTAAAGTACGTTTCACTCCACTTGAAGCTAACGTTGATAAGTTTGATGTTGAGACAAAGAATACAGTATTAATTAATGAGCCTCCAGTTCTCTTCTGTGAGTCTTCAGTAGTTGGTGGTGCTATTCCTAAGGAATACATTCCTTCAGTTGCTGATGGTATCAGAGAAGCAGCTAACTCAGGTATCTTAGCTGGATTCCCAGTTCTCGGACTTAGAGCAGATATTTATGATGGATCTTACCATGAAGTCGATTCATCAGAAATGGCATTCCACATTGCTGGTTCTATGGCATTCAAGGATGCTATGGCTAAGGCAGCTCCAGCTCTTCTTGAGCCTATCATGAAGGTTGAAGTTACTATGCCAGAAGAATATATGGGTGATGTTATTGGTGATATCAACGCTCGTAGAGGACGTATTGAAGGTATGGAAGACATCAGTGGTGGTAAGATGATTAAAGCATTCGTTCCACTTTCAGAGATGTTCGGATATGCTACAGACCTTCGTTCTAAGACACAGGGTCGTGGTAACTACTCTATGTTCTTCGATAAGTATGAACAGGCTCCTAAGTCAGTTCAGGATAAGGTTATTGCTTCAAGAGCAAAATAATCTAGCTTAGTATAATCAAACGATAATTTAATTACTGCGAAATATAGTATAATGTATTTCGCAGTAATAAATATATGATGTATTTATGTCTATATCTGGTTTAAGCTGGTTAGAATATGTAAATATATCACTTAATTCATATAAAAGTATTAGTTTACAATGCTTTTATATAAAATATGGTTGAAATATTCTTGAAAAAATAATATAATAGATTTCAGCTATGAGAAGTCTGCATTGCAGACGATTATTCTATTTAAATTAGGAGGATTTTAAACAATGGCAAAGGCTAAATTTGAAAGAACAAAACCACATTGCAACATTGGTACAATTGGACACGTAGATCACGGTAAGACAACTCTTACAGCTGCTATCACAAAGACTCTTCATGAGAGACTTGGTACAGGTGAAGCTGTTGCATTCGAAAATATCGATAAGGCTCCAGAAGAAAGAGAAAGAGGTATCACAATTTCTTCAGCTCACGTTGAGTACGAAACAGAAAAGAGACATTACGCACACGTTGACTGTCCAGGCCATGCCGATTATGTAAAGAACATGATCACTGGTGCTGCTCAGATGGATGCAGCTATCCTCGTTGTTGCTGCTACTGATGGTGTTATGGCTCAGACAAGAGAGCATATCCTTCTTGCTCGTCAGGTTGGTGTTCCTTACATCGTTGTATTCATGAACAAGTGTGATATGGTTGATGATCCAGAACTTCTTGAATTAGTAGATATGGAAATCAGAGAACTTCTTAACGAGTATGATTTCCCAGGCGATGATACACCAATCATCCAGGGTTCAGCTCTTAAGGCTCTTGAAGATCCAAGCAGCGAATGGGGTGACAAGATTCTTGAACTTATGCACACAATCGATGAGTATGTTCCAGATCCACAGAGAGATACAGATAAGCCATTCCTTATGCCTATCGAAGATATCTTCTCTATCACAGGTCGTGGTACAGTTGCTACTGGTAGAGTAGAAAGAGGTGTTCTTAAGGTTAACGAGGAAGTTGAAATCGTTGGTATCCACGAAGACATCCGTAAGGTTGTTGTAACTGGTATCGAAATGTTCAGAAAGCTCCTTGATGAAGCAGAACCAGGTGATAACATTGGTGCTCTTCTTAGAGGTGTTCAGAGAGATGAGATCCAGAGAGGACAGGTTCTTTGTAAGCCAGGTTCAATCACACCACACCACAAGTTTACAGCTCAGGTTTACGTATTAACAAAGGACGAAGGTGGACGTCATACTCCATTCTTCAACAACTACAGACCACAGTTCTACTTCAGAACAACTGATGTTACTGGTGTTTGTGAACTTCCAGCTGGTACAGAAATGTGCATGCCTGGTGATAACGTAGAAATGACAGTTGAACTTATCCATAACGTAGCTATGGAGCAGGGTCTTCGTTTCGCTATCCGTGAGGGTGGTAGAACAGTTGGTTCTGGTGCTGTTGCAACTATCATTGAATAATTTATAATTTAGAATCATAGATTTTGAACTATATTCCGCAATCCTTGAGAAATCGAGGGTTGCGGTTTCTTTTTGTCTAAAATGGAATAGCGGATATTGAAATTGAATAGGAAATACAGAGAGTTGATTTTAGGCTGTGATTCTATTTTTTAGACAAATTCTCATATAATGTGGTATTATATATTTAAGTTATTTAAGTTATAGGAAGGAGTAATGGATTAATGGCGTTAGTTAATAGTTATGCACTATGGAACAATAAAGGTGGCGTAGGAAAAAGTACTATTTCGTTTCACTTAGCAATGAGATATGCAGAAAAAAATCCGACTAGAAAGGTTTTAGTAATAGATCTTTGTCCACAGTCAAATTCTAGTATGATGTTGCTGGGTGGCGGGACAGAGGGTGATGAACAAGTGGTAGCATTGTGCAGTAATGCAGTTCCCAAATCTGTAGTAGGTTATGTAAGTACAGTTATAACAAATGGACGAGGAGCGGATTTACCTGATCCATATGATTTCGTGATTAATGTGAATGAATATAATGAGGGGGCACCTAAAAATCTTTATTTATTATGTGGTGACGGAAATATGGAACCAATGGCTCCTGCGATAAATGAAGCGGCATCTGCTAAAGCCTTAACACCATCAGCACAACCATGGAAATGGATTTTGGAAATTTATAAACGTTTTATCGAAAATATAACCGATGATGAGAGTGAATGGATGGTGTTTGTTGATACAAATCCGAGTTTTAGTATTTATACCCAAATGGCAATTTCCGCGGTTGAGAGATTGATTACTCCAATTAATGCAGACGATTCTTCTAAAACTGCGGCATCGGCAATGGTGGCATTGCTCCATGGCACCAACCCACCACATCCGATTTATGGTTCTTGGACTTTTGCTGAAATGGCAAAAACACAAGGTATTCGAGTACCTAAAATTCATTTGCTGATAGGAAATCGATTGACACAATTTGAAGGACCAGCTACTGCGTTTGCAGCTTTGTCAGATGCTACAGCAGAGGCTTTATATGAAATTTATAAAGGAAATAGCAATTATTTTGTAGAATCGAAGAAAGAAATAAACAACAGAGAAGAATTTAGAAATTATTATTCTGTTCCGTTAAGAGACTTTAATACGGCTGGTGTTGTGTGTGCGCATTTAGGAAGGTTACTTTCATCTATGAAACAAGGTTACTATAAAGTATATGGAGCAGATGTTAAAGTTAATTCAAGTAAAATATTAGAGTGCTTAAAGGCAATTGATAATATAATAAGTCGACTATAAAAATAAAGGGAAGCCCACTCGTGACTTCCCTTACTTGATTACAATAACTCTCCGGCACCCGTCCAGAGATCATTGTATATATAGTTTATGTTATTGTTTCTAAGATTATGCATGATAGAAATACAGGGAACTCACACGTAGTTCCCTTTCTTGAAAATTTATAATAGCACCTCACACGTAAGTGCTTTTCTTGTACCATTACATTAGCACAGATTTTCATTTTTGTCTAGTCATTTGCGGTTGCTTTTTCAAGAAATTCCTTAAGCTGATCAACACTTGTAATATTGTACTGATTCAATAAATTGCTATATTGTGCTAGGTTTTCCTTAGATTCAGCATTGATCTGTTTTAGCTTGTCAATATAGACAAGCTTATCATTAAGCTCATTTTGTAGGGATTGATAATGTTTCCACACATCTAATGAAATAGAAAGTGCTTTGTCAACAGCTTTCATTTCTTCTTTTGTCAGATCTGTGACGTAATCTCCAAGTCTTGCTTTACTGACGCAGGTTATATTTCCCAACAATACATTGCCATCAAGAATCGTAGCTCCATCTTTATCTTTTTTATCTGCAATAGGAACAACAACCGGTAATTTTGAACTGCTGTGTGTGATTGGTGCAACCAAAATATTAGGCGAAGTCTTATTTGCAGAATTATATTGTAAGATCACACAAGGTCTTTCCTTACATTCCTCACTTCCTACACCAACACCAAATTTACACCGATATACTTGCCCACGGTAAACAGTACGTTTCTTAGCTGTCTCTGCAATAGCATTGAGATATAACTTGTCCTTGAGCCATTCAAGATATTGCTGGGTTCTGCTCAAATCAATATTCATTCAATTTGCTCCTTTATTTGTGATATATGTATTCATCTATGGGTACATTGAATATCTTTAATGTATCGTCTAACCACATCTGGTATTCATCTTCATCCATCAATCCACTAGCCAGTTCTTGATTAACCTTGTTCCAGTCAGGAATGAATGTGGCAATCTGTGCATTCGGAATATCAAGCTGCAGGTGAGCCATAAGTTGATTGGTTTCCTGTGAATAAGTTGTTTCTCCCTTTATAGATAGTCTTCTGCGGTCAAGATCAATTAGGATTGCAAGGAAGTCAGCAAATGTTCTTACAGTTGCATTCTTTGATGTAGCAACTTTCTGTCCGAGTAAATCTTCAAATGAAATCCCAATAATCTCACATAATTTTAAGATAATCTCTACCGGTGGCTCACTGTAGCCATTCTCATAATTAGAATAGGTAGAGTTTGTAATGCCAAGTTTAACAGCCATATCTTTTTGATTGATACCAGCATTAGTACGTGCAGCTTTTATCTTTTTTTCAATTTCCAAATATTCGCCTAATCTCATAGGAACACCTCTTTGAATAAATGTAACACACAAAAATACAAAAATCAATGTAATAATTACAAGAAATTTAATATTTATTCTTTTACTAAGCTTTAATCTGTCTTATCTGTTCGGCTCGTTCCGTCTCTCTGTGGTATTGTAGTTTAAAATGTATCGTATTAACAATCTCTTTTCTGACTTCATCATCTAACTGATAAAAAGAAGTTAGCAGGTTATCTGCATCTGGCATACTATTTTCCCCAAGTTTTGTGTTTGGAAAGGAGGATAAAATATATGACTATCATTGATTTACAAGGAGCAAGTCAGATAAAGTTTATCATAATAAATAAGTGGAAGTAAAAATATTGAATATTTTTTCAATGTTTATAAGACTATATAAATGATATAATAAACAAAAAATGAAGCGGCTGTAAAATAGGATGGTAACAGAATGGTAGATATAATACCAAATGAAATAATTGATTAAAGGAGTTAAAAGGTATGACTGCTAAAGAACTTATGAAACAATGTGAAGCTGAAGAGAAAGAATTGAAATTCAGGGAGTTTTCATCAGAAACAGCACTTGCTATAGGAATGGCGCTTATAGAAGAAGCGAAAAACCGTAACAATAAAATATGTATAGATATTGCAATAGCTGGAAGAAGATTGTTCCATTATTCTAGTGATGGTAATGCTGTAAGTAATGATATTATGATCGAGCGTAAGAAAAAGACGGCGATGCATACCGGACATAGTTCATTGTGGGCGCACTATATGCTTGAGGATTGTGGTATGAATATTAAAGAAAAGTGGGCATTAGAACCATCAGAGTATGCACAGGTGGGAGGTGCATTTCCAATAAGACTAGAGAATTGCCAGACAGCAATAGGCACAATAACATGTTCTGGTTTTAATCATGAACAGGATCATAGTATTATTATAGATGTTTGTAGAAAACTGAAAAAAGAAAATGTTTTGTAAATTAATTGATATTATTTATTTTCAGGAGGTATGAAGCTTATATGGGTAAGTATCATTTTATAATAATAGGTTCAGGCTGGCGTTCGCTTTATTATGTCAGAATAGCAAAAGCAATGCCGGATATATTATGTCTAGATGCAATGTACTGCCGTACACAGGAAAAAGCAGATAAGATGGCAGAAGAATTCGGTATACACACTACAACCTCTATAGAAGAGTGCGTAGGTTATAAACCGGATTTTGCTGTTGTAGCAGTAAATAAAACAAGCATATGTGATGTATCAATAGAATGGATGGATAGAGGAATAACTGTTCTTTCTGAGACACCAGCAGCATTGGATATGGATTCGCTTAAAAAGTTATACAGATATCATATGTCAGATGATAAAACTGATAAGAAGCAGGTTGTTGCTGAACAATACAGGGAATATCCATATAATAAAGCACGGATTAAGCTTGTTGATAGTGGTGTACTCGGCGATATCAGTTGTCTGAATATATCCCTTGCACACGAATATCATGGCTTCAGTCTTATAAGGGCATATCTTGGTATAAAACCAGATGAAAACTACACAGTGTCAGGTAAAATATATGAATTTCCGACAACTCAGACTCTTACGAGATATGACAAATTTACAGATGGCAGAACAGCGCCTAAAAAAAGATGTGTAGCAGCATTTGAGTTTGAGAGTGGAAAGGTTGCATGGTATGATTTTGACTCTGAGCAGTACCGCTCACCTATAAGAAAGAATATGATAAAGGTGCAGGGTGTCAGAGGGGAACTTATTAACGATGAGCTGTATTATCTTGATGATAAAAATGAAGGACAGTATCAAAAGATTGTGACAGATGTGAATGTAACACACACTAAAGATACTAATCCTAACCTGTCTACCGTTCGTGAAATAGAGAAAATAATGTGCGGTGAAAATGTACTGTATGAACCGGAATTAGGGCTGCGTGGCTTGTCAGAGGATGAAACAGCAATAGCGGCTCTTATGATAGGAACAGCAAAGTATAGCAGAGGTGAGGCAGAATCACCATATAGCATGGAAGATGCATTTGCAGATGCATATGCGGCAATATTGCTTGATGAGGCAGTAAGGACAGGTAATAAAATTAGTAGTTGTATTGAAAATAATAGGTAATGAATAGGTATTTCATACATTCTCTACAATAATAGTAGAATGCAAAATAAATAAGAAAGGAACCATGAATAATATGCAGAACAAAATATTAAGAGTAGCTCTTATAGGCGTTGGAAATATGGGAAAGAAATATGCACAGATGATTGTATCAGGTGAAGTTGTCAACATGAAGCTGACAGCAGTAGTTATACGAAGAGATGAACTTATGGAGTGGGGTGAAGCGCTTGTAAATGTTGATGGTGGGCATGTAAGAATATTTAGAAGTGCAGATGATATGTTTAAAGCAGAAGATGTAGATACATTATTTGATGCAGTTATTATAGCAACTCCGCATAAAACACATGCTAAGCTTGCGGTACAGGCATTTTCACTGGGAAAGGATGTTTTGTGTGATAAACCGGCAGCATCAGATATAGGGGAAGCACTTACTATGAATGAGGCAGCTAAAAAGAGCGAAAGAATATATGGTATGGTATTTCATCAAAGATTATATCCTAAATATATGAAGATTAAGAGTATGATTGATGCAGGTGAGTTAGGAAAGCTAAGAAGGGTGAATCTTATTAATTCAAGATATTTAAGAACATCATATTATCATCATTCTGGCGCCTGGAGAAGCAGCTTTGCTGGTGAAGGCGGCGGTGCACTTATTAACCAGGGACAGCATATACTTGATATGTTCCAGTATCTTTTTGGCATGCCGCAGAGAATGTTTGCACTTATACCTTTTGGCAAATATAATGATTTTGCAGTAGATGATGAAGATACTATTATTATGGATTATGATGATGGCATGACAGCTTCATTTGTACTGACAACGGGAGAAGCGTGTCATGAAGAAAGACTTGAAATAATAGGAACAAAAGCAAAGCTGCTGCTTGAAGATAATACGCTTACTATAACAAGACATCAGGATGTAGAAGAATATATAAAAACTGAAATGGTTAATTCAAGGGAAAACATGCAATATACTAAGGAAACAATTGAGTTCCCAAAGACACCAGAGCCATATATAGAACTGCTTGAAAGATTTGCCAGAGCATCATTAGAACATGATGATACATATCTTGTAGCGAAAGGCGAGGAAGGGCTTAATTCACTGATGTTGTGCGCAGGAGCTTATTATTCAGCGTGTAATGGTATTCAGGTTAAGCTTCCGGTTGCTGCAGAGGATTATAGTAGACTTATGGAAGAATTGATTACGAAGGAAAAGAGCATAAAAAAATAATGCAAGAAGAATAATACAAGAAAAACAATAAAATAAAAATAACAAAATAAAAATATAGTATAAAATGCTGCCACATAAAATGGCAGCATTTTAATTGGTGATTAATATTCAGAACTGCACCATCTTCCAGAAGCGCCACAAGGAAGAACGAGCCCGTTGGATGATACAGGAAGTCCTACTTCGTTTGAGCTGCAGTAACCGTCAAAGTTTTTAAGCTCTGTGCTTAACATATATGTAAGAACCGCTGGCTGAAGCCCTGTTGTATATGAGTTAATGAGGAAGAATAATGGTTCCTCAGAAAGAAGCTGTGCACATAACTTTACAAGTGGATGTATGGCTTCTTCTATTTTCCATATTTCGCCTTTAGGTCCTCTTCCATATGAAGGAGGGTCCATAATGATGGCATCGTAGTGATTGCCACGTCTTATTTCTCTCTCAACGAACTTAACACAATCATCAACTATCCAGCGGATAGGTTTGTCAATAAGACCGGAAGATGTGGCATTTTCCTTAGCCCATGCAATGATACCTTTAGATGCATCAACGTGTGTTACATGTGCTCCGGCTGCAGCGCATGCAAGAGTTGCACCACCGGTATATGCAAAAAGATTAAGAACCTTTATCTGTCTATTGGCATCCTTTTCCTTAGCTTTCCTTATTATGCCTGAAAACCAGTCCCAGTTAGCAGCCTGCTCTGGAAATATACCTGTATGCTTGAAGCTGAAAGGTTTTAAGTTAAAAGTAAGAGGCACATCAAGAGAAGGACTCTGATAGTTAATAGTCCAGCTCTGTGGAAGATCAAAGAACTCCCATTCACCGCCGCCTTTTGAGCTTCTGTGATAATGACCATTCATGTGTTTCCATCTTTTATCGTTTTTAGGGGTATCCCATATGACCTGTGGGTCTGGACGTACAAGGATATAATCTCCCCATCGTTCAAGTTTTTCACCACATGATGTATCTATAACTTCATAGTCTTTCCAGTTATCTGCAATAAACATATATTGTGTAATCCTTTCTTTGTTATATGTGATATGAGCATAAAAGTGGGATGATAATCCTACAATATGCTAATATTAGGTAGGGTGCTATGTGCCAGTGACACATGTTTAGCACGGACCGAAGCGTAGCGTAGACGTTGGAGTGCGTAGCACAGAACAATACATAGATATCAAAGTTGGTGGCTTTTGCCCCCGACATCATACTTATATAAGTATATAACAATCCATATGATAAGGGCAAGGAAATGTTTTTTCAGTGACATATTGTTAAGATAAATTTTATTGAAAAATCCATATTTTTACTGTAACATATAACAGATAAAAAATATAAATTGTGATATGGTATTAGTGTTAAAAGTAACTATTGATAATTAAATCATGTATATTATATAAGGAAAGGAAAATGCACATTTGAAAAATATATCTTTTAAAACAGCAAAGAACGATATTATAGCAGGTATTATTGTGGCACTTGTATCTATTCCTATATCTATGGGGTATGCACAGATAGCAGGATTGCCGGCGGCGTATGGGTTATATGGTTCATTACTTCCTGTACTTGTGTATGCATTTACAACAAGTTCACCACAGTTTGTGTTTGGTGTAGATGCCACTCCAGCAGTGCTTGTTGGAGGGACACTTGCAGCACTTGGAGTAACAACAGGTTCAGATGAAGCGATGCGGCTTGTACCAGCTATAACGCTTGTAGTTGCAGCATGGCTTTTAATATTCAGCCTTATAAAAGCTGGCAGAATAGTGAACTACATATCCACCCCGGTCATGGGCGGTTTCATAAGTGGGATAGGAATTACTATTATACTTATGCAGGTGCCTAAGCTGTTTGGAGGCACGGCAGGTACAGGCGAGCTTATAGAGCTCATTCTGCATATAACAGACCAGTTGAAATATTTTAATGTATTGTCGGCAGTTCTGGGATTCGGAACAGTTGTGATTATTCTTGTCTGTAAAAAATATATGCCGAAGTTTCCAATGTCGGTTGTACTTATGGTACTTGGAGCTATGGCAACAGCATTTTTACATATAGACAGATTCGGTGTAAAACATCTTCCACATGTAGATGCTGGATTTCCTAAGCTTTCTATTCCGGATGTTACATTACTTCGCGATAATACATCAGAGATAGTTGTTCTAGGACTTACATGTGCACTTGTTATTATGGCACAGACTTTGCTGGCAACGAACAATTATGCAAACAGATATGGTTATAAGGTTGATAATAACAGAGAAGTTCTTGCATATTCTCTTGCAAATGTGGCATCGGCAGTATCAGGAAGCTGTCCACTGAATGGAAGTGTGTCAAGAACAGGCATTGCAGACCAGTTTGGATGTAAGACACAGCTTATGTCAGTGACAGCAGCAGTAACCATGCTTGTTGTTGTTTTGTTTGCAACACCGCTTCTTGAATATCTTCCTGTACCAATACTTACTGGTATCGTTGTGGCAGCACTTATAGGTATAGTAGAGTACAAGCTGGCAGATAAGTTAAGAAAGGTTAACAGAGCTGAGTTTTTCATTTTTCTTGCTGCTATGTTCGGAGTGCTTTTATTCGGAACAATATATGGTGTAATAATAGGTGTTATTCTTTCATTTATGGCAGTGATTATAAGAGCGGTTGTTCCACCAAGATCACTTCTTGGATGTATACCAGGTCATGAAGGCTTCTATAATCTTAACCGTAACAGGAATGCGCTTGAGATACAACATGTTGTGATGTACAGATTCAGTGGCAATCTTTTCTTTGCAAATGTGTCTACATTTTTACAGGATATAGAAAATGCGATAAAAGATGATACAAGAGTTGTTATAGTTGATGCAAGTGGTATAGGAAGCATAGACATAACCGCAGCCGACAGACTTGTTTCATTTAATAAGATTCTTAAAGATAAAGGTCTACGTTTTTATATAACAGAGCATGTTGGTAATGTTAACGATCAGCTAAGAAAGCTAGGTGCTGGATGTCTTGTGGAAGAGGGTGTCACACGAAGAACTATATCACTTGCGTTAAGAGATGCTGGCGTTGACAGACCTTATCCACTTGCAGGTACACTAGAACAGACAGAGGCACATAATGATTTTATAGAGGACAATGAAAGACTTGCAGAGATAGAGTGGGCATTTGGCGAGGATGCATCGGAATGGCTTGATAAGTTTGCAGTGCAGATGACAGATGATATCACACATATGGATGAAAATAATGAGCATATTCCGGATAATGTACTTGCAGAGGCTGAAAGTAAGAATACATGGGGACGTATTGGTCTGTTTGATGAGGATGAGCTTCTTGAGAGAGTTGAGATGCATTTATCAGAGCTTACACAAAACAACAGCAATGCAGAAGCGTTAGAAGAAAGAATCGAAGAGCGAAGATTAAGACTTGAGGCAAAGATTGCAAAGCTTAATCCGGATGCACTTGCACACCTAAGACACCACAGAAGAGAGGTTATGCTGCATTTTAAGGAGAATAATCCTGAGGCATATAAGCATATGATGGAACGCAGAATGGAGCATATAAGTAAGCTTGAGAAGGAAAATCCGGAGCTGGCTGCCAAGATGAAGAAACTGTATAAGCTGGATGATATTGCAGGTGATTACAGTAGTGTTAAAGAAAGGTAATTGTTGTGAATATATTAAATGTAGAAAAAGTGAGTAAAACATTTGGCGAGAAGGTACTACTTGATAAGGTTACACTTGGAATAAACAAGGGTGATAAGGTGGGTGTCATAGGTGTCAATGGTACTGGAAAGTCAACATTGCTTAAGATAATAGCTGGTATTGAAGAGCCTGATGAAGGAAATGTTATAAAGGGAAGGAATGTTACAGTAACATACCTTGCACAGTCACCTGACCATGCGAAGGATGAGACGGTTCTTTCCTATGTGATGAGAGGAAAAGCTAATGCAAGTGAGGCCAAGGCAAAGGAGATTCTTAACAAGCTTGGGATAGGAGCATTTGATGCTTCTATGGATATGCTTTCAGGAGGACAGAAGAAAAGAGTGGCGCTTGCAAAGGCATTGGTTGAACCTACAGAGGTGCTTATACTTGATGAGCCGACTAACCATCTTGATAATGATATGGTTGTGTGGCTTGAGCAGTATATAAAGGCTTTCAAGGGCGAACTTCTTATGGTAACGCATGACAGGTATTTCCTTGACAATGTAACTAACAAGATAGTTGAGATAGACCATGCGGCGCTTTATAGTTATGATTCCAACTATTCAGGCTTTCTTGAATTAAAGACTGAAAGAGAACAGATGGAAAGAGCTACAGAGGCTAAAAGACAGAATACATTAAGAAGAGAACTTGAGTGGATAAGAAGAGGATGCCAGGCGCGTTCAACAAAACAGCAGGCAAGAATAGACCGTTTTGAGGATATGAAGGAAGCTTCCCGTGAGGCAAGGGCTAAATTTGACAAGAGCCTTATGGATATGAGCTCTGTAAGCAGAAGATTAGGCAAAAAGACGATAGAGCTTAACAACATAACCAAAGCATATGACGGTCATACTTATATCAATGATTTTTCATACATTTTTCTAAGAGATGACCGTATAGGTATAATAGGAAGCAATGGATGTGGTAAGTCAACACTTATGAAGATAATAACAGGACAGATACAGCCGGATAGTGGAAGCGTTGAGATAGGTGACACTGTACATATAGGTTATTTTATGCAGGAAAATGAACCGCTGGATGAGAATCAGACAGTGCTTGAGTTTGTAAGAAGCATAGGTGAGTATGTGCAGACAGTAGATGGCAAGGCAACAGCAAGCCAGATGTGTGAAAAGTTTCTCTTTTCACCAAAACAGCAGTGGACACCAATAAGAAAGCTGTCCGGAGGAGAAAAGAGAAGACTGTATCTTTTAAGTGTGCTTATGAGTGCACCTAATGTACTTATACTTGATGAGCCTACCAATGATCTTGATATTGAAACGCTTGAAGTACTTGAGGATTATCTGGATGGATTTGCAGGGATTATCATAACAGTTTCACATGACAGATACTTTCTTGACAGAACGGTTGACAGAATATTTGCATTTGAGGCGGGGGGTCACCTTACCCAGTATGAAGGAGGCTATTCAGACTACAAAGAAAAATGCGTTTCTTCTATATATAATGTGCCAGGAAATGGAATATCTAAAGGTACAGCATTATCAGGTAATGGTCTGGTATCAGGCAGCGGTGTGGCAGCAGGAAGTAACGATGATAAATCAGCAGATGGTACACAGAAGGTTACAGTGGGCAATAAGACACTTACAAGTAAGGAATATAATAAATCAAGAAGTGAGCGCCTTAAATTTACTTACAAGGAACAGAAAGAATATGAGAGTATTGATGATGATATAGCTGCATTAGAAAGCGATATAGAAAGAATAGACAGTGAAATGGCTAAGTGTGCAACTGACTATGGTAAGTTAAATGACCTGTCTAAGGAAAAGGCTGAAAAAGAAAAACAGCTTGAGGAAAAGATGGACAGGTGGGTATATCTTAACGATCTTGCGGAAAGAATAGCAAACCAGTAAAGATGTGTGCAAACAAAGCAGAAATGTTTATAAATATTCATCAAATAATGCATATTTGTGGATAAATAATAACAAAAATGGATAATAATTAAACCAGAGAAATATTACAGAATTGTACTTAAAAAAATACAATAAAATAATATTTTTCTGGTTGATTTTATATTAAGTGTAGTGTATATTAATACTTGCTGTGACATTGATAGCGTAGAAGCGTGAGGTTGCTGCTCATAAGAGCAGGTTTTCCGTGGAGCGAATGTCAAGGCCGGTAAGAGACCGGCGAAGAATCTGGCGACAAGTCACTGTACCTAATATCATCTGCAAGATGCAGAAATGACACGTTGGTAATCGGGATAATCCAACAGGTGATTCTCGATACACGTGGGAGTGTGTACAGTCACCGCTTGTCGTACTTAAACAATAAAGTGCGAAGGAGGCGACTTTTTTTATGGCAAATCAGGTAATAAGAATTACACTGAAAGCTTATGATCATCAGTTAATCGATCAGTCAGCTAAGAAAATCATCGAAACTGCTAAGAAGACAGGAGCAAATGTGAGTGGTCCAGTACCTCTTCCAACAAAGAAGGAAGTAGTTACAATCCTTAGAGCTGTTCACAAGTATAAGGATTCAAGAGAACAGTTTGAACAGAGAACTCACAAGAGACTCATCGATGTATTATCACCATCACAGAAGACTGTAGATGCATTATCTAAGTTAGAGATGCCAGCTGGTGTATTCATCAACCTTAAGGTAATGAACTAATCATTACACAATTTTTCATTATTATTTAAGAGCAATAATCCTAAGGGTTTAATATAGAAGTAACGTACACAAAAGTGTAGCACAGTGGTGCAGGTTCCACTTATATTAGCTGTTCTAGGATGACAGGATGCGCTTATGACGTATGATTTTATAAATATAGAAAATTCCGGGCTGAAACCGGAAGAAAATCCGTCAGGATTTTGCTTCCAGATGATGATGCCGGAAGCGGCATAATCATCTTGTCCGCTGTAGATTAAACAGGAGGAATATCAATGAAGAAGGCAATTTTAGCTACAAAAGTCGGAATGACTCAAATCTTCAACGAAGACGGTGTTTTAACACCTGTAACTGTTCTTCAGGCTGGTCCTTGTGTTGTTACACAAGTTAAGACAGTAGAAAACGACGGTTACGATGCAGTTCAGGTTGGTTTTGCTGACATTAGAGAAAAGTTAGTAAACAAGCCTGTTAAAGGACATTTTGATAAGGCAGAGGTTCCTTACAAGAGATTCTTAAGAGAGTTCAAGTTTGAGAATGCTTCAGAGTACTCTGTAAAGGACGAAATCAAGGCTGATATCTTCGCTGCAGGCGATAAGGTTGATGCAACTGCTATTTCAAAGGGTAAAGGTTTCCAGGGCGCAATCAAGAGATTAGGCCAGTCAAGAGGACCTATGGCTCATGGTTCTAAGTTCCACAGACATCAGGGTTCAAACGGATCAGCAACAACACCTGGTAGAGTATTCAAGGGAAAAGGAATGCCTGGACATATGGGTTCTAAGAGAATCACAATCCAGAATCTTGAAGTAGTAAGAGTTGATGTTGAAAACAACGTAATCTTAGTTAAGGGTGCAGTACCTGGACCTAAGAAATCATTAGTAACACTGAAAGAAACAGTAAAAGCTGCTAAGTAGTTTTTGCTAAGGAAGGAGGACCACACAGATGGCAAACGTATCTGTTTACAATATTGAAGGCAAAGAAGTTGGTTCAATCGAATTAAATGATGCTGTATTTGGTGTAGAAGTTAACGAACATCTCGTACACATGGCAGTAGTTAACCAGCTTGCAAATAATCGTCAGGGAACACAGAGCGCAAAGACACGTTCAGAAGTTTCTGGTGGCGGAAGAAAACCTTGGAGACAGAAGGGAACTGGTCATGCAAGACAGGGTTCTACAAGAGCTCCACAGTGGACAGGCGGCGGTATCGTATTCGCACCAAAGCCAAGAGATTATTCATTCAAGATGAATAAGAAAGAAAAGAGAATCGCTCTTCTTTCTGCTTTATCTTCAAAGGTTGCAGAAAGCAAGATCGTTGTACTTGACGAGTTCAAGTTAGATGAAATCAAGACAAAGAAGTTCGTAGAAGTTATGAACAACTTAAAGGTTGAAAACGCATTAGTAGTTCTTGAAGGCGAGAATAAGAACGTAGTTCTTTCAGGAAGAAACATTCCTTCAGTTAAGGTTACAGCTACTAACGAAATCAACACATATGATGTTCTTAAGTATACAACATTAGTTGTTACTAAGGCAGCTGTAGAGAAATTAGAGGAGGTGTATGCATAATGGCAAACGTACAGTATTATGATGTAATCCTCAAACCAGTTATAACAGAAAAGTCAATGGCAGATATGGCAGATAAGAAGTATACATTCTTAGTTCATACAGAAGCTAACAAGACTATGATTAAAGAAGCTGTTGAAAAAATGTTCGAAGGAACAAAGGTTGCTAGCGTTAACACAATGAACAGTGTTGGCAAGAAGAAGAGAAGAGGAAGAGCTGTTGGTACAACTGCTAAGACTAAGAAGGCAATCGTTCAGTTAACAGCAGACAGCAAAGATATCGAAATCTTTGAAGGACTTTAAGATTTAGCAACATTTAGAAGTGTAGAAAACAATATTACACAGGCTCGAAAGGAGAGAATATAATGGGAATCAGGACTTATAACCCATATACACCTTCCAGAAGAAACATGACTGGATCAGATTTCTCAGAGATCACAAAGACAACTCCTGAGAAGTCATTACTCGCTAAGAAGAGTAAGACTGCTGGTCGTAACAACCAGGGTAAGATCACTGTTAGACATCATGGTGGTGGAAACAGACAGAAATATAGATTAATAGATTTCAAGAGAAATAAAGAAGGCGTTCCTGCTAAGGTTATCGGTATTGAATACGATCCAAACAGAACAGCTAATATCGCACTTATCTGCTACGCAGATGGCGAAAAGTCATATATCCTTGCTCCTCAGGGATTAACAGATGGCATGACAGTACAGAATGGTGCTGGTGCAGAAGTAAGAGTAGGTAACTGCTTACCACTTTCAGAGATTCCAGTTGGTACTCAGGTACACAACATTGAATTATATCCAGGTAAGGGTGGACAGCTTGTTCGTTCTGCTGGAAACTCAGCTCAGCTTATGGCTAAGGAAGGCAAGTATGCAACACTTAGATTACCATCAGGCGAGATGAGAATGGTTCCAATTATCTGCCGCGCAACAATCGGTGTTGTAGGTAATGGAGATCACAACCTTATTAATCTTGGTAAGGCTGGACGTAAGAGACATATGGGTATCAGACCTACAGTTCGTGGTTCTGTTATGAACCCTAATGACCATCCACATGGTGGTGGTGAAGGTAGAGCACCAGTTGGTCGTCCAAGCCCAATGACACCTTGGGGCAAGCCTGCTATGGGACTTAAGACTCGTAAGAAGAAGAAGTCTTCTAACAAGCTTATCGTAAGAAGAAGAGATGGAAAGGCTATTAAGTAATTAATAGCCTCCGGTATTACAAGAAATATTAGACTAAGATTTGATAGATTATAAGGAGGTTTCAACCTATGGCTCGTTCACTTAAAAAAGGACCATTCGCGGACGAAAGCTTACTTAAGAAGGTAGATGCATTAAACGCATCAAACGACAAGCAGGTTATCAAGACATGGTCACGTCGTTCAACAATTTTCCCTTCATTCGTAGGCCATACAATTGCAGTTCATGACGGAAGAAAGCATGTTCCTGTATATGTTACAGAGGATATGGTTGGTCATAAGCTCGGTGAGTTCGTTGCTACAAGAACTTACAGAGGACACGGCAAAGACGAAAAGAAGAGTAGATAATTTGTATTATTTGAAAGGAGGTTTAATCGATGGCTAAAGGACATAGATCCCAGATTAAACGTGAAAGAAACGCTGTTAAGGACACAAGACCAAGCGCAAAGTTATCTTACGCAAGAGTATCTGTTCAGAAGGCTTGTTTCGTATTAGATGCTATTAGAGGCAAGAGCCTTGAAGAAGCACTTGGTATCGTTATGTACAATCCAAGATATGCTTCATCACTTATAGAGAAGTTATTAAAGTCAGCTGCAGCTAATGCAGAGAACAATAACGGTATGGACCCAAGCAAGTTATATGTAGAAGAATGCTACGCTAACAAGGGACCAACAATGAAGAGAGTCCATCCAAGAGCACAGGGTAGAGCTTATAGAATCGAAAAGAGAATGAGCCATATCACTGTAATATTAAATGAAAGATAATTGCATTTCCTAAAGAATAGAAAGGAGATTTTATGGGACAGAAAGTTAATCCTCATGGTTTAAGAGTCGGCGTTATCAAAGACTGGGACTCTAAGTGGTATGCAGAAGAAACTTTTGCAGATAACCTTGTAGAAGATTATAACATTAGAAAATTCCTTAAAAATAAGTTATATGCTGCAGGAATTTCAAAGATAGAGACAGAAAGAGCTTCAGATAGATTAAAGATTATCATTCACACAGCTAAGCCAGGTGTTGTTATTGGTAAGGGTGGTGCTGAAATCGAAGCACTCAAGAAGCAGGTTGAAAAGCTTACAAGCGCTAAGAGACTTAGCATTGATATTAAAGAAGTTAAGAGACCAGATAAGGATGCTCAGTTAGTAGCTGAGAACATCGCACAGCAGTTAGAGAATCGTATCTCTTTCAGAAGAGCTATGAAGTCTTGCATGGGAAGAACTATGAAGCAGGGTGCTAAGGGTATTAAGACATCTTGTTCAGGTCGTCTCGGCGGTGCTGATATGGCTCGTACAGAGTTCTATAGCGAAGGTACAATTCCTCTTCAGACACTTCGTGCAGATATCGATTATGGTTTTGCAGAAGCTAACACAACTTATGGTAAAGTTGGTGTTAAGGTATGGATCTATGAAGGTGAGGTACTTCCAACAAAGACAAACAAGGAAGGGAGCGATAAGTAATGTTACTACCTAAGAGAGTTAAACATCGTAGACAGTTCCGTGGTTCTATGGCTGGTAAGGCTACAAGAGGCAATAAGATCACTAATGGTGAATTCGGTATTGTTGCAACAGAACCTTGTTGGATCAAATCAAATCAGATAGAAGCTGCCCGTGTCGCTATGACAAGATATATTAAGCGTGGTGGTAAAGTATTTATAAAGATTTTCCCAGATAAGCCGGTAACAGGTAAGCCTATCGGTGTTCGTATGGGTAAAGGTAAAGGTAACTTAGAGTGCTGGGTAGCAGTAGTTAAACCTGGACGTGTTATGTTCGAGATTTCAGGTGTACCTGAAGAAACAGCAAGAGAAGCATTACGTCTTGCAACTCATAAACTTCCTTGCAAGTGCAAGATCGTTTCACGTGCAGACTTAGAAGGCGGTGATAACAGTGAAAATTAATAAGTATGTAGAAGATTTAAAGGCAAAATCAGCTGCAGAATTGAATGAAGAATTAGTAGCTGCTAAGAAGGAACTTTTCAATTTAAGATTTCAGAACGCAACAAATCAGTTAGATAATACTAGCAGAATCAAAGAAGTTAGAAAGAACATTGCTAGAATTCAGACTGTAATTGCTCAGAAGAATGCTTAAATTATATTATAGTTTGTAAGTATTTCCTAAGAAAGGAGTATAACTGTGGAAGAGAGAAATTTAAGAAAAACTCGTACAGGTAAGGTTATCAGCAATAAGATGGATAAGACAATCGTTGTTGCTGTAGAAGATAACGTTAAGCATCCACTTTACAACAAGATTGTAAAGAGAACATACAAGTTAAAGGCTCATGATGAAAACAATGAATGTTTAATCGGTGATGTTGTTAAGGTAATGGAAACTAGACCTTTATCTAAGGATAAGAGATGGAGATTAGTTGAGATTATCAGCAGAGCTAAATAATTTTGACAATTTTTTAATAGAATTGATATTACTGAAAGGGGTAGTATTATGGTACAACAGGAAACCAGACTTAAGGTTGCCGATAACACAGGTGCTAAGGAAATTCTCTGCATCAGAGTTATGGGTGGATCTACAAGAAGATATGCAAATATCGGTGATGTGATTGTCGCTACTGTTAAAGAAGCAACACCAGGCGGCGTTGTTAAAAAGGGCGATGTTGTTAAGGCCGTTGTTGTTCGTTCTGTAAAGGGCGCACGTCGTAAAGATGGCTCATACATTAAATTTGATGAAAATGCTGCTGTAATCATCAAGGATGATCAGACTCCTAAGGGAACTCGTATCTTTGGACCAGTAGCAAGAGAGTTAAGAGATAAGAAATTCATGAAGATCGTATCTCTTGCTCCAGAAGTATTATAGGAGGTACCACAATGTCAGCTGTAAGAATTAAAAAGGGTGATACTGTTAAGGTAATCGCAGGTAAAGACAAGGGCAAGACAGGCAAGGTTATGTCTGTAAACGCTAAGAACCATACAGCATTAGTTGAGGGTGTTAACATGGTAACAAAGCATGCTAAGCCAAGCGCAGCTAATCAGCAGGGTGGAATTCTCCACCAGGAAGCACCAATCGATATCTCAAATATCGCTTACTCATTAAAGGGTAAGGAAACAAAGATTGGTTATGACTTCAAGGACGGTAAGAAAGTTCGTGTTGCTAAGGCAACTGGCGAAGTTATCGATTAATAAAGGAAGGAGGCAATAATTTTGAGTAGACTTAGAGATTTATACGAAAACGAAATCACTAAAAAAATGACAGATAAGTTCGGTTACAAGAACCCAATGATGGTTCCAAAGATCGACAAGATCGTAATCAATATGGGTGTTGGTGAAGCTAAGGAAAATTCAAAGCTTCTCGATGCAGCAGTTAAAGAACTCGAGACTATTTCAGGTCAGAAGGTAGTTCTTACAAGAGCTAAGAATTCAATTGCTAACTTCAAGTTAAGAGAAGGTCAGGCAATCGGATGCAAGGTTACACTTCGTGGTGAGAAGATGTACGAATTCCTTGACAGACTTGTTAATCTTGCATTACCTAGAGTTCGTGACTTCAGAGGCGTAAGCGCTGAATCATTCGATGGTAGAGGAAATTATGCTTTAGGTATTAAGGAGCAGATTATCTTCCCTGAAATCGAGTACGATAAGATTGATAAGGTAAGAGGTATGGATGTTATTATAGCAACAACAGCTCATACAGATGAAGAGGCACGTGAATTACTTAGAATGTTCAACATGCCTTTCAAGAATTAATAGAAGGAGGTAAATTTTAATGGCTAAGACTTCAATGAAGGTTAAGCAGCAGAGAGCACCTAAGTTCTCTACAAGAGCTTATACACGTTGTACAATATGTGGTCGTCCACATTCTGTTTTAAGAAAGTACGGAATCTGCAGAATTTGCTTCCGTGAATTAGCTTACAAGGGTCAGATCCCAGGAGTTAAGAAGGCATCTTGGTAAGATAAAAAGATAATCACAAATCAGTGATTTATCACAGTGGTTTGCCACTATTACCTTGATATAATGCATAACATAGTAATACGGCTTTCTGCCGTATGCTATAAATGCATGGAACAATTGACGTAGTCCCGATAAGGGAAACCAGTGAATTATTTAAGGAGGAACATTTAAAATGACAGATCCAATTGCAGATATGCTTACAAGAATTCGTAACGCAAACACAGCAAAGCACGACACAGTTGATATCCCATCTTCAAAGATGAAGCTTTCTATAGCTAAGATTCTTTTAGATGAAGGTTATATCAAGTCTTATGAGCTTGTTGAGAATGGTAATTTCAACGATATCCGTGTTACATTAAAGTACGGTGCTGATAAGAATGAAAAGATTATTTCAGGACTCCAGAGAATATCTAAGCCAGGTCTTAGAGTTTATGCTAGCAAGGATGAACTTCCAAGAGTTCTCGGTGGTCTTGGTGTTGCTATTATCTCAACAAACAAAGGTGTTGTAACAGATAAGGAAGCTAGAAAGCTGGGCGTTGGTGGAGAAGTTCTCTGCTTCGTTTGGTAATTTATAATAGATACTCACTCACAAAGAAAACATGTTCCTATTTTAAAGTGTTTTCTTAATCAAAATTAGGAGGTGCACGGCATGTCACGTATAGGAAGAATGCCTATCGCTGTCCCAGCAGGTGTTACTGTTGAGATCGCAGAAAATAACAAAGTGACTGTAAAGGGTCCTAAGGGTACACTTGAAAGAGTTTTACCTGCAGAAATGGACATTAAGATGGAAGGTTCAGAAATCGTTGTTTCTAGACCTAACGACTTAAAGAAGATGAAGTCATTACACGGATTAACAAGAACATTAATCCATAACATGATAATCGGTGTTACAGATGGTTATGAGAAGAAGCTTGAAATCAACGGTGTTGGTTACAGAGCTCAGAAACAGGGTAAGAAGCTTGTATTAGCTTTAGGTTACTCTCATCCAGTTGAAATGGAAGATCCAGAAGGCATCGAAACAGTTGTTGATGGAACTAACGTTATCATCGTAAAGGGTATTAGTAAAGAAAAAGTTGGCCAGTACGCAGCTGAAATCAGAGCTAAGAGAGCTCCAGAGCCATATAAGGGCAAGGGTATCAAGTATTCTGATGAAGTTATTAGACGTAAGGTTGGTAAGACTGGTAAGAAATAATTAAAGGAGTGAATACAAAATGGTTAGTAAGAAGTCAAGAACAGTAGTTCGTGAAAATAAGCACAGAAAATTACGTAATCGTTTCAGCGGTACTGCAGAAAGACCACGTTTAGCTGTATTTAGAAGCAATAATCATATGTACGCTCAGATTATTGACGACACAGTTGGTAAGACACTTGTTTCTGCTTCAACACTTGATAAGGATGTAAAGGCAGAACTTGAAAAGACTAATAACGTTGAAGCTGCTACAGTAGTTGGTACAGTAGTTGCTAAGAAGGCATTAGAAAAAGGTATTACAACTGTCGTTTATGATAGAGGCGGATTTGTATATGAAGGAAAAGTAAAGGCATTAGCAGAGGCAGCAAGAGAAGCTGGCCTTGAATTCTAAGCGGAAGGGAGAAACAAACAGTATGAAACGTACAATAATTGATGCTAGCAATTTAGAGTTAAGAGATAATGTAGTATCAATCAAGCGTGTAACAAAGGTTGTAAAGGGTGGACGTAACATGCGTTTTGCAGCTTTAGTTGTTGTTGGTGATGGCAACGGACATGTTGGCGCTGGTGTTGGTAAGGCAGCTGAAGTTCCTGAAGCTATCCGCAAGGGAAAAGAAGATGCTATGAAACATTTAGTAGAAGTTCCTATGGATGCAAACTGCTCAGTTCCACATGACTTCACAGGAAAGTTCGGAGGAGCAACAGTTCTTCTTAAGAAGGCTCCAGAAGGTACAGGTATTATCGCAGGTGGTCCAGCCCGTTCAGTACTTGAACTTGCAGGAATTAAGAACATCCGTACAAAGTCACTTGGTTCTAATAACAAGCAGAATGCTGTATTAGCAACAATAGAAGGTCTTAAGTCTATGAAGACTCCAGAAGAAGTTGCAAGACTTCGTGGAAAGTCTGTTAGCGAGATCCTTGGCTAATTAACAAATAAACATTGATATAGTCGTTAATCGACAGATGGAGGTTAAAATGGCTGATAAGAAGTTAAGAATAACTTTAGTTAAGTCTCCAATCAGTGCTGTTCCTAAGCATAGAAGAACTGTTGAAGCTATGGGTCTTACAAAGATGCATAAGACAGTTGAACTTCCAGATAATGCTGCAACAAGAGGACAGATTCAGCAGATTGGTTATATGTTAAAGGTAGAAGAAATCTAATTTAATAATTCAGATAAGGAGGTGCAATAATGGATTTATCTAATTTAAGCCCAGCAGAGGGTTCAGTAATGAGCGATAATTTCAGAAGAGGCCGTGGACATGGTTCAGGAAATGGCAAGACAGCTGGTAAAGGTCATAAGGGACAGAAGGCTCGTTCAGGAGCACCAAGACCAGGTTTTGAAGGTGGTCAGATGCCATTATATAGAAGAATTCCTAAGAGAGGTTTCACAAACAGAAACCGTAGAGAATTCGTAGCTATCAACATCAGCACATTAGAAAGATTTGATAATGGTGCAGAAGTAACAGTTGATACATTAATCGAATCAGGTATCGTTAAGAATCCTAAGGATGGTATCAAGATTCTTGGTAATGGCGAACTCACAAAGAAACTCAATGTTAAGGCTAACGCATTTAGTGCTTCAGCACAGGAAAAGATCGAAGCTCTTGGTGGTTCTTGCGAGGTGATCTAATATGTTAAAGACACTTGTAGGCGCTTTTAAAAACAAAGACATAAGAAAAAAGATCTTATATACTCTTATGATTCTTGTTATTGTCAGAGTGGGAAGTTTACTTCCTATTCCAGGAGTAGATACAGAGTATTTCAGTAGCTTACTTAGTGGAATTAATACTGGTGATTTGAGCTATCTTAGCGCATTTACAGGAGGTTCATTCGAAAGAATGTCCCTCTTTGCGTTAAGTATAACGCCATATATTACTTCATCTATCATCATGCAGCTCCTTGCTATTGCGATTCCTAAGTTAGAGGAAATGCAAAAGGAAGGCGAAGATGGTAGAAAGAAGATTGCAGCAATTACTAGATATGTAACCATAGCTCTTGCTCTTATCGAGAGTATAGCAATGTCTGTTGGTTTTGGTAGATCTGGTCTTATTAAGGGATACCAGGGCTTTAGTACATTACATTATATTGTAAGTATCATAGTAGTAGTTGCAGCACTTACAGCAGGTTCTGCAATGCTTATGTGGCTTGGTGAAAGAATTACTGAGAATGGTGTTGGTAACGGTATTTCAATCGTTCTTCTTATTAACATCATATCAGGTATGCCAAGCGATTTTGCTACATTGTATAGCACATTTGTTGCACCTAGAACTATTGCAAAGGGTGTATTAGCAGCCGCAATTATTATTGCAATTCTTGTAGTAATGGTTGTTCTGGTATGCTTTTTACAGGATGGAGAGAGAAGAATTCCTGTTCAATATTCACAGAAGGTTAGTGGTAGAAAGTCTTTCGGCGGACAGTCTACTAACATTCCTTTAAAGGTTAATACAGCAGGTGTTATGCCAGTTATTTTTGCATCATCACTTATGCAGTTCCCTGTAATTATTGCACAGTTATTCGGAAAGTCATACGAATGGACAAGATATTTAAGCTCTTCATACTGGTGCAGAGTATCAGCACCTAAGTATTCGTTAGGTTTAATATTATACATAGTATTACTTATAATATTTGCCTACTTCTACACATCAATCACATTTAATCCGATTGAAGTTGCTGATAATCTTAAGAAGGCTGGTGGAGTTATCCCAGGTATAACACCTGGTAAATCAACTAGTGATTATCTTAATAATATACTTAACTACATTGTATTCGTCGGTGCAGTTGGATTACTCATCGTTGCATTAATACCAATTATGTGTACAGGATTCTTTAATGCAAGCGTTTCATTTGGTGGTACATCTGTCATCATCATCGTTGGTGTAGTACTTGAAACATTAAAGCAGATTGAATCTCAGATGGTTAATCGTTATTATAAAGGATTCTTAAGCGAATAAGCTTATTAGTATTTAGAGGACTTGCCTGACAGTAATGTTGGGCGAGTCATTTGTGTATAAAAAGCAAATGAAAGTTAATGAGGTAGACATATGAAGATTATTATGTTAGGAGCTCCAGGAGCTGGTAAGGGAACACAGGCAAAGAAAATCGCTGAGAAGTATTCAATTCCTCACATCTCAACAGGAGATATTTTCAGAGCTAATATTAAGAATAACACAGAGCTTGGTCAGAAAGCTAAGACATATATGGATAAGGGAGAACTTGTACCAGATGAATTAGTTGTAGATCTTATCATGGACAGATTCAAGGAAGCTGACTGTGCTAATGGATATGTATTAGATGGTTTCCCAAGAACAATTCCTCAGGCAGAGGCACTTGATAAGGCACTTGCTGCTAATAATGAAGCTGTAGATTTCGCTATAAATGTAGAAGTTCCAGATGAAAATATTATTAACAGAATGTCTGGAAGAAGAGCATGTGTAGGTTGTGGTGCTACATACCATATCCAGTTTAATGCACCTAAGGTAGAAGGTGTATGTGATACATGCGGAGAAAAGCTCATATTAAGAGATGATGATAAGCCAGAAACTGTTAAGAACAGATTATCTGTATATCATGAGCAGACTCAGCCATTGATTGATTACTATTCAAAGAAGGGTGTATTAGCAGAGGTTGATGGTACACAGGCAATGGATGATGTATTCAATGCAATTGTAAATGTTTTAGGAAAGTAGGCTGGTTATGTCTGTAACAGTTAAGTCAAAGCACGAAATAGAATTAATGAGAGAAGCTGGCAGGATACTTGGAACAGTTCTTAAGGAACTTGAAAAGGAATGTAAACCAGGTGTGACAACATATCACATTAACAAAATCGGCGATGAGATGATAAAAAGCTACGGATGTATACCATCATTTTATGGATATCAGGGATATCCAGCCTCTATATGTGTATCAGTAAATGAAGAGATAGTACATGGTATTCCATCAAAGGCAAGAGTGCTTAAGGATGGAGACATAGTAAGTCTTGATGCTGGTGTTATATATAAGGGGTATCATTCAGATGCTGCAAGAACTTATGGCGTAGGCAATATAAGCGATAAAGCAGCAAAACTGATTGAAGTGACAAGGCAGAGTTTCTTTGAAGGAATAAAGTTTGCCAAAGAAGGCTGTCACTTATATGAAATCTCCAATGCAATTGCAGATTATAATGAGTCATTCGGATATGGCGTTATAAGAGAACTTGTAGGTCATGGTATCGGAACACAGCTTCACGAGGAACCAGAAATACCTAACTTCAGACAGCAGCGAAGAGGCATGAAGTTATATGAAGGTATGACGCTTGCCATAGAGCCTATGGTTAGTGCAGGTGACTACAGAGTGAAGTGGATGGATGATGACTGGACTGCATCAACTATAGATAATTCGTTGTCAGCCCACTATGAAAACACAGTGTTAGTAACTAAAAACGGACCGGAGATATTATCACTGGCAGAGTAGAAGCATGTATTACAGCAGACTCGTAGGATAAAGCAAGTCAATGTATAAAATGACAATTGTTACAGGATACTGGTTATAGGGAGGGTACAGCTTGAATAAATATATAGGATGTTTTGCCACATCTATAGCAGGACATGATCATAATAACATATATGTTATTATTGATGCAGATGATGAGTATGTATATCTTGTGGATGGAAAAATAAGAAAAGTAAATAATCCAAAAAAGAAAAAGCTAAAACATGTTCAGTTAATTAAAAGAACTGACGATACAATAACAGGCAGGATTAATAATAATGTTGCATTGTCGAATGAAGATATTAAATATGCGATTAAAAATATTCAGTAATTGTGCTGGATATGAATATTTGTCATATAACATAACAATGTAAATCAGAGATTAATTAAGGAGGCAGTTAAATGTCAAAGGCAGACGTTATAGAAATCGAAGGAAAAGTTGTTGAGAAGTTACCAAATGCATTCTTTAAGGTTGAACTTGAGAATGGACATCAGATTCTTGCAACAATAAGTGGAAAGTTAAGAATGAACTTCATTAGAATTCTTCCAGGAGATAAAGTTACTATAGAGCTTTCTCCATATGATCTTACTAAAGGAAGAATTATCTGGAGAGATAAGTAAAATCTTTTAAAAAGTATCTAAAAAATATTGTAAATTTTGTGCAATATTTTTTAGAGAAAATTGAAAGTTTTTCTTGCATTTAAAAATATGGCTATGATATAATAGCTAACGAACTTGTCTGAAAGGAGGCTTTTGCAGTGAAGGTTAGATCATCAGTTAAACCAATTTGTGAAAAATGCAAAGTCATTAAGAGAAAGGGTAGAATCATGATTATATGTGAAAACCCTAAGCACAAGCAGAGACAGGGTTAATCCTTTTGGAGAGAAGTAGGAATACTTCTCATGTTTGTGCGTTATGGTGTCAATATCACTAGTTGATGTCATAACATATTGTAGGTTTGTACTGTTACTCACTATAACAGACAAATTAAGTGGTTTGCGGCTGCAGTGATGAATCACCCGGCTAAGTTGTAAGGTGGTCATTGCTATTTTATAAATTATCGTAGCAGTTATGGCAGCGCACACATTTCAGACGGCAGGAAACTGGCGGGCTGCGTATGTATACAGCTACACAGAATTGATTAATAACATATATATTTGATTAACGGAGGTTAAAGAACACATGGCTCGTATTTCAGGTGTAGACTTACCAAGAGAAAAGCGTATTGAAATAGGACTTACTTATGTTTACGGTATTGGCCGAGTAAGAGCATCTAAGATTCTTGAAGAGGCTGGCGTTAATCCAGATACACGTGTTAAGGATCTTACAGATGAAGAAGTTGCAAAGATTGCTAAGGTTATCGATGCTGATCCAGAACATTTAGTAGAAGGTGACTTAAGAAGAGAAGTTGCCATGAACATTAAGAGATTAAAGGAAATCGGATGCTACAGAGGAATCCGTCATAGAAAGGGACTTCCATGCAGAGGCCAGAAGACAAAGACTAATGCAAGAACATGTAAGGGTCCTAAGAAGACTGTAGCTAATAAGAAGAAATAATTGAATTGTTAAACTCACAGGAGGTTAGTTATCATGGCTCAGAAAGTTACAAAAAAAGTGACAAAGAAGCGTGTTAAGAAGAACGTTGAAAGAGGACAGGCACATATTCAGTCATCTTTCAATAATACAATAGTTACATTAACAGATGCAGAAGGAAATGCTTTATCATGGGCATCTGCAGGTGGACTCGGATTCAGAGGATCTAAGAAGTCTACTCCATATGCAGCACAGATGGCAGCTGAAACAGCTACAAAGGCTGCTTTAATTCACGGATTAAAGTCTGTAGACGTTATGGTTAAGGGACCAGGTTCAGGTAGAGAGGCAGCTATTCGTGCACTTTCAGCTTGTGGTCTCGAAGTTACAAGTATCAAGGATGTTACACCAGTTCCACATAACGGTTGTCGTCCACCAAAGCGTAGAAGAGTTTAATTTAGGGAGGTAAGATTACAATGGCAGTTAATAGAACACCTGTGCTCAAGAGATGCAGATCTCTTGATTTAGATCCTTTATATTTAGGAATAGATAAAAAGTCTAACAGAAAGGCTAAGAATGCTGGTAGAAAGATTAGCGAGTATGGTATGCAGCTTCGCGAAAAGCAGAAGGCTAAGTTTATCTACGGCGTATTAGAGAAGCCTTTCCTTAATTACTATAAGAAGGCTGAGAAGCAGAAGGGTATGACTGGTGAAAACCTTATGGTTACTCTTGAACTCAGACTTGATAATGTTATCTTCAGATTAGGTTTTGCAAGAACAAGAAAAGAAGCAAGACAGATCGTAGATCACAAGCATGTACTTGTTAACGGCAAGCGCGTAAACATCCCTTCATACTTAGTTAAGGCTGGAGATGTTATTGAAATCAGAGAAAAGTCAAAGTCTTGTGCAAGATATAAGGAAGTACTTGAAGCTACTAACGGAAGATTAGTTCCAGAGTGGTTAGAGTCAGACAGAGAGGCTCTTAAGGGTACAGTTAAGTCTTTACCTACAAGAGAAGCAATTGATGTTCCTGTAAATGAGATGCTTATCGTCGAGTTATATTCTAAGTAATCCATTAATAAGATTTTTGGACGCTGCATTTTACATGTCGTATGTGAATACAGTCGTTTGTTTAAGACAACAGAATGCTGTATATATGCGTTCTGTTGTCTTATGGATAGAAGGAATAAACTTATTAAAACCCATAAAAGGAGGGGCTATACATGGTTGATGCAGATTTTAATTTCAAGATGCCAAAGATTGAGATGACTGAACAGTCAGAAGATGGAAAGTATGGAAGATTTGTCGTTGAACCTCTCGAAAGAGGTTATGGACTTACGCTTGGTAATTCTTTGAGAAGAATTATGCTTTCATCATTAGTTGGTACAGCAGTAAGCAGTATCAAGATTGATGGTGTACTTCATGAATTCAGCTCAATTCCTGGTGTTAAGGAAGATGTTACTGAGATAGTGATGAACATCAAGCAGTTATCAATCAAGAACAATGGTAATTCCGTTGAGCCTAAGGAAGCACATATCGATTTCGTGGGCGAGGGTGTAGTAAGAGCATCTGATATTCAGGTTGATCCTGATATAGAAATTATTAACCCAGATCTTGTTATAGCACATCTTAACAGTGCTGATAGCAAGTTAGTTATGGAACTTACAATTACTAACGGACGTGGTTATGTAAGTTCAGAGAAGAATAAGAAGGAAGACCAGCCAGTTGGCGTTATCGCAGTAGATTCTATCTACACTCCTGTAGAAAGAGTAAATATGGCTGTTCAGAATACACGAGTTGGTCAGGATACAGATTTTGACAAACTTACACTTGATATATTCACTAACGGAACAACAGCTCCAGATGAGGCTTTAAGCCTTGCAGCTAAGGTTCTTAGTGAACATCTTAAAGGATTCATCAATCTTTCAGAAAATGCTGCTAATGCAGAGATTATGGCAGAACAGCCAGTTGATGAATCAACAAAGGCTCTTTCAATGAGCATTGAAGACCTTGAATTATCAGTTCGTTCATCTAACTGTCTTAGAAGAGCAGGTATCAATACAGTTGAAGAACTCTGCAACAAGACTCCAGATGATATGATAAAGGTTAGAAATCTTGGTAAGAAGTCATTAGATGAGGTTCTTTTAAAGCTTAAGCAGTTAAATCTTCATCTTAGATCAAGCGAAGATTAATATATAGAAACAATTAAAGCGTAATATTAGAATTTGTAGAAAAAACATTTATACAGTAAGACCATATGCGCATGTATAAACGTTACAAATGGAGGTTAAATCAATGGCAAAGTATAGAAAGCTTGGTAGAACATCAAGCCAGAGAAAGGCTTTATTAAGAAGCCAGGTAACAGCTTTAATCGAGAATGGTAAGATTGTTACAACAGAAGCAAGAGCTAAGGAAGTTCGTAAGCAGGCAGAAAAGCTTATCACACTTGCAGTTAAGGAAAAGGACAACTACGAAACAGTTACAGTATCTGCTAAGGTTGCAAAGAAGGATGCTGAAGGTAAGAGAGTTAAGGAAGTTGTAGATGGCAAGAAGGTTACTGTATATGAAACAGTAGAAAAGGAAATCAAGAAGGATCTTCCTTCAAAGCTTCATGCTAGAAAGCAGATGGACAAGGTTCTTTACAAGGTAACTGAGGTTCCTGCAGATGCTGCTGGAAAGAAGAAGAACACAAAGACTGTTGACCTTACAAACAAGTTATTCGACGAAATCGCTCCAAAGTATGCTGACCGTAAGGGTGGCTATACAAGAATCGTTAAGATTGGCTTAAGAAAAGGTGATGCAGCAATGGAAGTACTTCTTGAATTAGTTTAATCAAGTGCTTTTAAGGCGGGTAAGAAGTAATTCTTATCCGCTGTTTTGTTATATAAAGATATTGTATGGATTAACAGAATGTATGAATCAGGAATTGGAGAAAATAGTGGGAATAGTACAAGCTAAGGATTTAACATTTGAATATATAAGACGTGATGAAGAAGGAAACGTTGAAGGCATTACAACAGCAGTTGACAACGTTAATATAGATATCAAAGCAGGAGATTTTGTGGCAGTATTAGGACATAATGGTTCTGGTAAATCAACATTTGCAAAGCATCTTAATGCACTTGTTATGCCAACAGAGGGTACTGTATATGTGGATGGAATGGATACAAAGGATGCGGATAATACACTTAAGATCAGACAGACTGCCGGTATGGTATTTCAGAATCCGGATAACCAGATAGTAGGTACACTTGTAGATGAGGAGGTAGGATTCGGTCCTGAAAATATAGGTGTTCCAACAGAGGAAATCTGGGAAAGAGTAGAAAAGAGCCTTAAAGCAGTAGGTATGTATAAGTTCAGGAATGCATCGCCTAACAAGCTGTCAGGTGGTCAGAAGCAGAGGGTAGCTATAGCTGGAATCGTTGCTATGAAACCTAAGTGCATAGTGCTTGATGAGCCAACAGCCATGCTTGATCCGCTTGGAAGAAAAGAGGTTATACATGTTCTGCATGAGCTCAATAAAAAAGAAGGTGTAACCATAATTCTTATAACACATTATATGGAAGAGGTTATAGATGCAGACCATGTTTTTGTTATGGATAATGGAAAGCTTGTTATGGAAGGAACACCTAGACAGATATTTTCGCAGGTTGATAAATTAAAGGAATTAAGACTTGATGTTCCACAGGTAACTGAGCTTGCATATGAATTAAAAAAAGAGGGACTTCCTGTTAAAGATGGTATTATAAGAAACGAAGAGCTTGTTGAAGAGATAAAAAGACTCGATTTATTAAAGACAGATAAATGATGAAACATCTGACGAATATAGGTTGGTGATTATTACGGTTTGATTTTAGGTAGATTTAAACATATTTAGTTAGATAATAAATTCAAGTGGCGTGACTGTATTATATACAGCATACACACAGAAATGAGGAAGTAGAATGTCAATAATAGTTGATAAAATTAGCCATGTATATGAGGCGGGAACAGGCTTTGAAAGAAAAGCTCTGGACAATGTATCATTTGCAATAGAGGATGGAGAGTTTATAGGTCTTATAGGACATACCGGCTCAGGTAAATCGACATTGATTCAGCATCTGAACGGTCTTTTAAAGGCTACATCAGGACATATATATTACAATGGTAAGGATATATATGAAGCAGGGTATGATATGCGTGAATTAAGAAAAAATGTTGGGCTGGTATTCCAGTATCCAGAGCATCAGTTATTCGAAACAGATATATTTAAGGATGTATGCTTTGGACCTAAGAATCTGGGCTTATCCAGGCAGGAATATGAGATAAGGGCTTTCGAGAGCCTGAAACAGGTGGGATTGGACGAAAATCTGTATTATCAGTCTCCATTTGACTTATCAGGCGGTCAGAAAAGAAGAGTTGCAATAGCAGGCGTACTTGCCATGAAACCACAGGTGCTTATACTTGATGAACCAACGGCAGGACTGGATCCAAAGGGCAGAGATGATATTCTTGAATGTATAAAGCGGCTTAGGGAAGAAACTGGAATTACCGTAATTCTCGTTTCACATAGTATGGAAGATGTTGCAAGATATGTAAGCAGGATTATGGTTATGGATGATGGAATTCTTAAATATGACGATACTCCAAGGAATGTGTTTGCACACCATAAAGAGCTTGAACATATAGGACTTGCAGCTCCACAGGTGACTTATATTATGAATGATCTTATTGCGGCCGGTATAGCTGTTAATCCTGATGCGATTACAGTTGAAGAAGCAAGAGATAATATATTGAAGCATTTTAATGTTATTAATAACGGATAAACAGATACAAGCATAACCTGTATAATGTACAGGAGTGAAATGTAGAAAATGTGCATACGCACAGGATTGGAAAGATATGATTAAAGATATAACAATAGGACAATATTATCAGGCTGAATCAGTTATACACAGACTTGACCCAAGAGTAAAGCTTATGGGCACATTAGTTTTTATAATTTCATTATTTTTAGGAATGAATATATGGATATATGCATTTGTAACAGTTGCACTTGCAGCGGTTATAGCCATATCCAAGATACCTCTTAAATTCATGGTAAGAGGACTTAAGTCAATAGTAATTCTTATTATAATCAGTGCGGTATTTAACCTGTTTTTAACACCAGGCGAAACACTTATCCAGATATGGAAGCTGACTATAACATACGAAGGTCTTAAGACCGCTATATTTATGGTCGTACGTCTTGTGTACCTTATATTAGGCACATCACTTATGACCCTGACAACAACACCTAATAATCTGACTGACGGCCTTGAAAAGGGCTTAGGATTTCTTAAATATATAAAAGTTCCAGTACACGAGATAGCAATGATGATGTCAATAGCATTAAGATTTATTCCTATTCTTGTGGAAGAAACGGATAAAATAATGAAGGCGCAGATGGCAAGAGGCGCAGATTTTGAAAATGGAAATATTATAAAAAGAGCTAAAGCTATGGTGCCGATTCTTGTTCCACTTTTTGTTTCAGCATTCAGAAGGGCAAATGAGCTTGCTATGGCGATGGAAGCAAGATGCTACCATGGTTCAGAGGGCAGGACTAAAATGAAGCCGCTTAAGTATGCTAAAAGGGATAAGATAGCATATTTGTGTATGTTTGCATACCTTGGAGTGTTAATTCTTATTAAAATATTTGTTTAATGGTTTGTTTTATCATTTATACAAGCATGATGTATTAATAGATGTTATAAATCACTTAGAATTAACCTTAACAGCATATCAACGGAATTAAGGATGCGTATTAATAAGTGCTGGAAATCGCTTTAGACATTCATATAAGGTTATAGCAGAAATGAGGATTAGAATGAGAAGAATAAGGCTGAGGGTAGCATATGACGGAACGAATTATTCAGGCTGGCAGATACAGCCATCTGCCATAACTATAGAGAAGGTCTTAGATGACGCAATACATCAGCTTACAGGAGAACATATACATGTAATAGGTGCAAGCCGTACAGATGCCGGTGTTCATGCTATGGGAAATGTAGCAGTGTTCGATACAGCTTCAAGTATACCGGCAGACAGATTCACGTATGCACTTAACAGGTACCTTCCTGATGATGTTATTGTGCAGGAATCCGATGAAGTTAATGCAGACTTTCATCCAAGACATTGTGACACAAAGAAAACATATTGCTACAGGATATTAAATACCGAATTCGGAATACCACAGAAAAGAAATTATACATGGAATGTAGCGGGTAATATAGATATAGACAGAATGAAGAAGGCAGCCGGATATCTTATAGGAGAGCATGACTTTAAGAGCTTCTGCTGTGTAAGAACGCAGGCAGAATCAACAGTAAGGACGGTATATGCACTTGATGTAGACAAAAAGGATGAAGAAATACATATAACAATAACCGGTAATGGATTTCTTTATAATATGGTCAGGATAATAGCTGGAACGCTTATACAGGTTGGAAAGGGCAGGTTCGAACCAGAATATATCCAATATATGCTTGACGCCTGCGATAGGACACAGGCGGGCCAGACGGCACCCCCACAGGGATTGACACTTATGAAGATAGATTATCTGGATGAAGAAGGCTGATAAGGAGACATATTTAGCATATAGAATAAAGAAAGTGTTGGAGTATGTATTAAGCATTCGAGGAATAAATAAACATAATTAGCAGCTAGAAAAGAAAGTATAAAGGAAAGTGTTAGATGATGTATTAAGCGATTTAATGAAAAATAGACGTAATCAGTATATAGAAAAAGTAAATGGTTTAGAAGCAGAAATAAATAGTTATTTAATGTGGATACGATAACCTTATGTGTGAATAAAAGAAACCCCCCAATAGATAGGCTGTGGATAACCAGTTGAAATTACAGGCTAAAATTATACAATAAAAATAGATTTTATCATTGACACACGCGGTTCAGTGTTATATAATTCTTAAATGTGGCGTGATAAGTGCGCCCTGTTTGGTTAATTCGAATTAGGTGTTTCACCATATGCCCCGGAGAAGCATTTAATATATATTAACATTAATTATATTCAGAACAATTAATTATGCATTTAAGCAATATTTAGGAGGAAAACTAATGAGTACTTATATGGCTAGTGCATCTAACATCGAAAGAAAATGGTATGTTGTAGATGCTGCAGATTATACATTAGGTCGTTTAGCATCACAGGTTGCTGCTGTATTAAGAGGTAAGAACAAGCCTACTTATACACCATTCCTTGACTGTGGTGATAATGTTATCGTAATCAATGCTTCTAAGGTTAAGGTTACAGGTAAGAAGTTAGATCAGAAGGTTTACTACAATCACTCAGAGTATGTTGGTGGTATGAAAGAAACAACTCTTAAGGAAATGATGGAAAAGCATCCCGAAAGAGTTATCGAACTTGCTGTTAAGGGTATGCTTCCAAAGGGACCTTTAGGAAGACAGATGTACACAAAGCTTCACGTATATGCTGGTCCAGATCATGAACAGGCAGCTCAGAAGCCAGAAGTTTTAAAGTTTTAATTAAAGGACATATCATAAGGAGGAATTAACAGTGGCTAAGAAAGCAAACGGAAAGTTCTACGGAACAGGTAGAAGAAAAAGCAGTATTGCTAGAGTATATTTAGTACCAGGTAATGGTAATATTACAATAAATAAGAGATCACTTGATGAGTATTTCGGTCTTGAAACACTTAAGGTTGTAGTTAAGCAGCCATTAGTACTTACAGAAACATCTGATAAGTATGATGTAATCGTTAATGTACACGGTGGCGGATACACAGGTCAGGCTGGTGCTATCAGACACGGTATCTCAAGAGCTCTTCTTCAGGTTGATTCAGACGAATATCGTCCATCACTTAAGAAGGCTGGTTTCTTAACAAGAGATCCAAGAATGAAGGAAAGAAAGAAGTACGGTTTAAAGGCAGCTCGTCGTGCTCCTCAGTTCTCAAAGAGATAATCTTTCAAGAACGAAGATATCAAGAAAAGCCCATTTTTCAAGGGTTACAGAAGTTGTGGAATGCCGTCAGATGTGCTGGAATTTACATCGAATGCAACACATATGCAGCAGGTATGCAACAAATATATTGATATGTATAGGACATTTTTCAGTAGCGATACTGGGGAATGTCCTTTTTTGCGCGTTTCTACAAGCGGTGCAACAGACAGTAAATAGGCCACGATGATGCTTGCTTTACAAATTGCTTATAAGGAATTGGAGCGTAGACAGACTAAGGAATTAAATGAAAAGCGTTCAGAACTTCAATCGGTAAGACAAGAGATTGCAAGCATAACGGTCAAAGCAAATGAAGTAGCAGAATTGCTTGATAAGATTAATGCTTTTGTATCATCATTCAGATTATTTGCACCGACAATAGAAGAATATGCTAATCATGTTGAAGCAGATAAGATTATAGAAGCAGGAAACTCATATAGGGGAATTCTGTATGAGATAGGAAAACTGTTGAGACATTTAAGAAACTGATAAAAGAAGGATTATGCTGGTTTTCAAGGCTTATGAGGTGGAAAACTTCTAAGGGTGAAGTAGCTCCGGTATTCATAGAGAAAAGCAATGGATATTCATATTCGGTGTATGGATATATGAATGTGGAGGCTAGGGAATATTATAGCAAAGAGTCAATTCAGTGGGAGATTAAGGTTGGTAATCGGACAGGGACAGTTGAGCAGATGGATGCTAATGTTGAGGCTATGGCTAGGGATTTGCAGGAGATATTGAGGATTGGAGCGAAGCAGAAGAGGTTGTGGGAGGTGTATGAGGGGAGATAAAAATATTTAAGATGTTAAAAAATGCAATAACTATAAATAAAACAGACATTTTTAAATAACATATTTCGGACATAAAAATTGATAGTAAAAAGAAAAAAATTACTGTATAATTATTATGGTTGAGTCTACGAGGAGGAAATCATCATGAATCCAATGATTAAGTATAGAGGTGGTAAATCGAAAGAAATATCACATTTTATTAGTAATATGCCAGAGAATTACAATAGATATATTGAACCTTTTTTTGGTGGTGGTGCTTTATATTTTTATTTAGAACCACAGAATGCAATAATAAATGATGTTAACACGAAATTATATTCATTTTATAAACAAATGCAGGAAGAGTATCCTAGTGTAAGAAAGCAGCTAGATGAGCTTCAAATGGTATATGAGCAAAATCAAAAAGAGTATGAGGAATTGAAAAAGAAACATCCAGAAGAAAGAGTGGAAAACAAAAATGAAGCATTATATTATAAGATTAGAGATATGTTTAATCATAAGATAGAGAGTGAATATTTGGAGGCTGTAGTTTATTTCTTTATTAACAAGACTGCATATTCAGGTATGATTAGATACAATGCAAAAGGCGAGTATAATGTTCCGTTTGGAAGATATAAAAATCTAAATACAAAATTAATTACGGATAAGCATTATGAATTGTTAAAAAGAACAGAGATTTATAATTATGACTATTCAGAAATATTCAATATGGCAGGAAACAATGATTTTATATTTTTGGATCCGCCATATGACTGCGTATTTAGTGATTATGGTAATGAAGCATATAGAGACGGATTTGGGGAAGATGAGCACAGAAGATTGGCAAATGACTTTGCAAATCTTTCGTGTAAATCAATGCTAGTAATTGGAAAAACAGCATTAACAGAGGAATTATATGGGAAATACATTGTTGAAGAATATGATAAATCATATGCTGTAAATATAAGAAATAGGTTTAAAGCGGATGCAAAACATATAATTGTTACGAACTATTAGAGGAGGTAGAAAAAGTGGCATATTTAAAAAGTAAAACATTATTTTTTACAACATCTCCAAGAACACCTTTAAAAATGATTCCAGAAATACAAGTGCTATATAATAACTTTGAAGGTAAAAAATGGAATACAAAAACACAAGTTGAGTTTATTAAAAAGCTTGCTGAGGGGAATGACTTTGATGGTAAAGGCTCAGAAAAAGATTTGGCTTTTAGTGCAAGAGATAGAATTAATAGAGCACCAAAAGCTTTAGGATTTGTAGATTTAAAGCCACATATTAATCTTACAGAAGCGGGTGAAAATTTTATAAGTGGGAAACGTACAGAAGAGGTATTACTCAGGCAGTTGCTGAAATTTCAATTACCTTCACCTTATCATAGGGAACCAGAGGAATTTAAGGAAATATTTTGCGTAAAACCATATCTTGAGATTTTTAGGTTAATATATGAATTGGGTACGATAAGTTTTGATGAATTAATGATATTTGGAATGCAATTAACCCACTATAATAAATTTGACAGTATTGTAGCTGAGATAAAAACTTTTAGACGTATGAAACTTTATGCTAAGTTAAGCTATAAAGCATTTAGAGGGAATTACCTAAAAGAACAAGTAGAAAAAATCTATGCAGATGATATTAATGATGGGAATACTAAGACCAGAGAATCAAGAGATAAATCAATAGATAAGTTTGTAACAACAAAGTCACGAAACCTTAGAGATTATGCAGATGCTTGCTTTAGGTATTTAAGAGCAACAGGTATGGTTGAAATATCTCAGAGGGGACATTCAATATCAATTATGCCGGAAAAACGTAAAGAAGTTGAGTTTTTCTTATCGATGGTTGATAGAAAACCAATATATATAGATGATGAGAAGAATTATAAAAAGTATTTATTTGATGGTTCAGTTCCAGAATTATATAGTGATAATAGATTTAGATTAATAGAGCAGGTAAAAGAAGTAACAGGAAAGAGTGAGGCGTTAGAAGAACATACAACTAATGAATTAAAAGATATTCTTGAAAATGCTATAGCAAACAAGAAGAAGCAGATTATAAGTAAACAGATAACAGAACTTAAGGAATATAAAAATTATGCGGATGTAATGGATACATTTGATGACATAAAAAATAATGTGTTATATGATGCTCCATTAATGCTCGAGTGGAATACTTGGAGAGCAATGACAATGTTAGATGGAGGAGATATTAAAGCTAATTTAAAGCTTGATGATAAAGGACAACCAATGTCTACGGCTGCTGGAAATATGTCTGATATTGTATGTGATTATGGCGACTTTGGACTCGCTGTAGAGGTGACAATGCAGTCGGGACAAAAACAGTATGAAACAGAAGGTGAGCCTGTATCTAGACATCTAGCAAAGTTAAAGAAGGAGACAGGAAAGGATGCTTATTGTTTGTTTATAGCTCCTAAAGTTAATGAATCTTGTATTGCATATTTTTATGCATTACATACTATGAATATTGCTTTTTATGGAGGAAAGTCTGTTATTGTACCTTTGGAATTGGATGTATTTATTAATATGGTAGAACAGTCATATAATGCAGGTTATGTGCCTAATCCACAACAGGTAAAAAGTATATTTGAATATTCTTTAGAACAAGCTAAAAAGTCTGCTGACGAGAATGAATGGTACGCAAAAGTGAAAGAGAAGGCGTTGAATTGGTTGTAATAGGTATATTATTAATATATAAGCATAATTATATATTAGAGGTGATGTATAATTATGTATACTTATTATGTAAACGAAAGAAGGGTAAAAAGAATGAAATCATTTAGAATAAAGAATATAAAATCTTTTAAGGATTCAGGAGAAATAGAAATAAAACCAATAACTATATTTGTAGGGAAAAATAGCTGTGGAAAAAGCAGCTTGCTTCGATTTCCTATAGTATTAGCTCAAACAGTAACATCTAACACAGATAGTCCTATTAGATTTTATGGTAAAATGTTGGATTATGGAAATTATGAAGATGTAGTTTTTGGTGGAAAGAAAGAAAATATTGAATTTGCAATACATTATGATGTTAATATAAATGATTTGCAAGATGCAAGGTATAAAGTTGAAGAAAAAAAATCAATATGTAATGCTGAGAATGTAAAAGATACATGGATGACAGTTTGCATAGGAAAAAAAGATAATAAAATGTATGTTGATAAAACCGAATTATATGTTGAGAATATACTTATTAGTGGGTTTTATTATGAAGATAATTCTTATAAAGTTAAATTAAATGCGTTATATAATGAAGGTGAATTTTTAGAAGAAAAATATGAATTGCATTTAAAAAGTGTTGATTTTGATGCATTCTTTCCGGTATATGATTCGAAAGAAAGATTTTCAGCAATTGTTGAATTAGTTTATGATAAATCATCAGAATATGTAGATGAAAAGATAATGCAGGAGTTATACAATAAGCTATACAATAATGCAAATCCATTTGGCGAAGATGAGTATACAAAACAGGAAAAAAGTATTATGAGAATTAGTGCAGGATTTGATTATGCCTCCACATTAATGAGTCATATATATCAAAGGTTCCAAATTGAGTCAATCATTACAACATATATTGGACCATTTAGAGAAAATCCAGAAAGAGTATATAGAGATTCAGAAACTCAAAGTAGGGACGTTGGAGTTAAAGGAGAAAATGTTAGTACTCTATTGATTAGAGATTTTCATAAGAATAATAAATTGATAGAAGCAATTTCGAAATGGCTCAATAAAACTATGGGATATAATTTACAAATAAAAGATATGGGGAGTAATTTATTTCAAATTATGCTAGTTAACAGTGAGGGTGTAGAATCAAACATATTGGATGTTGGATTTGGTATTTCACAGGTTTTACCTATTGTGACACAAATAATTAGAAGCTCATTTTGGTCTCAAAAATATATTATGGGAAACGAGATTGATGAAGAAACTATTTATATTGAGCAGCCAGAGTTACATCTTCATCCTGCTGCTCAAGCAGATTTAGCTGACTTATTTGTTAATTGTGTTTTGGAAAGTAATAATGGAAAAAGAATTGTAATAGAAACACATAGTGAACATTTAATTAGAAAATTACAGGTATTAATAGCTGATAAAAATAATATGTTCACAAATGAAATGATAAAAATATATTATGTTGATAAAGATAAGCAAGGTATTGCACATGTGGAGGAAATGAAAATATTACCAAATGGAAAATTTCAAAAAAAATGGCCTTCTGGTTTCTTTGATAAGGCACATGAGTTGTCAATGGAATTACTTAAAAATTTATAAGATAATTAGGTGAAAATATGTACAAATTGAATTTAGGAGTGGGGTTTTCAATTTTCAAATTAGTGTATCTACCATATAATGATAAGACGTTTATTTTAGAGATTATAAAACAGCATAAACTTATTTTATCTGATAAAATTATTAATTATTATTTAGAAATGGCAGGAGAGGAAAATTCAGATATAGTTGAGTCATTTCTAGATGCACTTATTTATAATGATGAATCATACGTTTATTACAAAACAAACAGTGAAATTTCGGCAAAAGATGAACTTATTAGATTGGTAGAACAAAATCCGATGCGGGTATTGGTTGCAGAGGATGAGGAGTTCAAAGATTTTACAATAAATAAAATTAAATTAATAAGTAGTAAAGATATTGTTGAAAAGAAAGTTAATTCATTATTTAGATATTCGTTTCCAATTGTTAATTATTATGTTGATGTGGGAGAAAAGTGTGAAAGTTATGCTAGATGGTTTGGACATTTATTTGAAAATGAAAATGTGATACAAATTATAGACAAATATATTTTGACGAAAAAAGGAATTGATGTTTTAAAAAAATATTATTTTCCAGTAATACAAAATGATACAGCAGTTGAAATATATAGTGAATGCTTAGATGAGTATGATGAAAATATGATAATAAACATGTTTCAAGACATTTATTTTACACAGTGGAATATAAGTATTTATATTTGTACGGGTATGCATGATAGATATATTTTATTTGGAAAATATCAAATGTCAATAGGAGCAGGATTGGACTTTTTACATATTTCTGGTACTACTAAAAAGGCATGTATAATTAATATAACATACGGAGAAAAAAAGATACCATTGCCACGTGTAGATCATTTACTACTATGATTAATATTGGATTCAATTTTTGTTTGCAGTATTTGAAAAACTACTAAATTTGCAGTTGGGAGCAAATTTAGTAAATGTGAAATAAAAAAGTTTTGAAAATGGTTGTAATCAAGTCAATGATGATAATATGTAATCGATAAGAAGAATTTCAGCATTTGTTGTATAGTGTATTATATAAAAAAGAATTTTATAAGAGGAGAGTAATTTATGAAAAAGTGTCCTATATGTGGAAATTTGATAGGTATGTTTGATAATTCAACTGTCATAACTTTTAAAAATAAGAAATTTGAATTATGTAATACATGTTCGGAAAACAGAAGAAATCTTCATAATGATAATGAAAATGTCGTAAAAAGCAGTAAAGAATACTTTTTAAAATATAAAGTTAAAGAATATGCTGAGTCAGAGATTAGATTAGTTTTAAATCAATATATTCAAATTGCAGATAAAAAAATAAGTAATGAAATAGAAGAATTACCAACTTGTATTACGGATGAGGATATAGCAAAATAATAATAACTTCTGGATATAATTTTGAAGGACATAAAATAATAGAATATAAATCTATTCTTTCAGCCTCAGCTGTTATGGGAACGGGAATACTATCAGAAGTTTCAGCTAGCTTTTCTGATTTTCTAGGACAAGAATCAGATGATTTTCTGATAAAATTGAAAAAACTAAAAATATTGTGCTTGCAAAAATAAAACGACAAGCTGTTTTACATGAAGTAAATGCCATCATAGGAATAAAATATGATATATTTTCTATTGCTGCTAATATGATAGCGGTTTCTATTAGTGGTACAGGTGTTAATATTGAATAAAAACATAGTTGATTTTAATAATGTTAGCATACCCAAACAATTAATATACTTGCAGAAGAATATTAACTCCAATCCTCATCCATAGCATCAGCCCAATCCTGCAACTCATAATCAAGAGCCAATGCAGCATATTTAAGAGGCTCATCAATCGCAAGGTTATCAATAAGCCTTTGAGAGTTAGGTGTAGTATGGAGATTCTTTTCAGCTTCAGCACATGAGATAAACAGAAGCACATTGTCATCAAAAGCAATATCAATTCCGTTTTTGTATTGGTTGTAGTAAGCAAAGTATTTTTTCATAATGATTGTCCTTTCTTTGTTAAAGTTATGAGCAGTTCTGGGAATGAGTAGGTAGTGTTACGCATACAACAGATATGTAACACTACCAGACACAAATCCCCAATATATGGGCTTTTCACGCTCTCAAAACGATAATAAATTTTTTGAAAAAGAATTATCACAATTTAGAACGTCTCAGAATGTTTCAGAAAAGTATGTTACACCTAAGGACTTTTTGTTCTTGGGTGTTTTTTTGAAAACTGTGATATTATTATAATATAGTGTAAAGAAGGATTAGTGGATTGGAGTGATTTAAATGAAAGATTATGCGGTTTTGACTAATGATGGGAAATATACGATTTTTGAATATGATAATCAAAGAATTCGTTTTGTCACTTCTGATAAATTGGAGAAATATACGAAAATCATTGAGTGGGATAACGGATACCTGGTTGTGATGGCAAAGTATAAGGAAATGTCTGAAGTAGAAGAATACATTGACTTAATTCCAATACTCGATATGTTATATTATGATACAGAAACATTCTTAAAGCCAATCAGGGAGGTTAAGATATATGATGCAGCTTAGCGTAAAAGATGTAGCGGATAATGCAGATATGACCATTGAAAAGTAATGTCAATTAAATGAACGTGAATTAAGGGGAATTAGAAAATTTATCAAGAATAATTATAAAGAATATATGAAATGCGTGCCATAGATATTAACTATGCCACGCATTTTATTATATCAACTATAAATTATAACCAGCAAATCCCCCGGTTTATCACTTATTACTTTTATCACTTATATTTTTTATCACTTATTACTCTTATTACTTATTGATTATTACTTTTACTACTTATACTTTGATACATTAGTTGAATCTACCTTCTCAAATGGTACCCATACATATAAGCCGTCATCTGATATTCCTTCAATGCCACTCGTACTGCTTCTTGTTCCGAGTGCAATAGCTGCTTCTATAAGCCTCTTTCCCTGTCCGTCAGCAGACTGGTATACTGTAAATGACATTGTTCCTGCTTCTATTGCCTTACAGCCATCGATTGTCGCATCGATACCAAGAATTAATATATTACCCTTCCCTGCCTTACGGCACGCATCTACTATACCAAGTGCCATAGTATCATTGTTACATATAACAACATCACATTTCTGGTTAGTCTTTAAGAATATATTAAACATTTCCTCTGCTTTTGACTGTTCCCAGTCAGCGTGGTCTTCAAATACATAATTAATCTTCTTTCCAGAAGCGTTAAGTATCTCTTTAACAGCTTTAGTTCTTCCCTTAGTTGCTGAATGGCTTGATGGTCCTTTAATTATAGCAACATTAATTTCTGATGATGATTTTAACTTATCAAGCACATATTCTGCCTGAAACTGTCCTGCGGTGTACTCATCTGAGCCAACATACATATATTTGCCAGCTTTAAGTCTTGATTCATCTGGTGATACATTAAAGAATACAATAGGAATATCTCCTGCGAGAGCTTCAAGCTCTAATGAAGTATCCTTATCTACCATATTACAAAGAATTACATCATAATTCTCTGAAACGGCTTTCTTAATATGCTCAACCTGCTTTTCAATTGAATTATTGGCATCTAATATATCAAGCTGTGTATTATTTTCCTGTGCTGTTTCTTTTGCTTTATTAACTAACTGTGTTCTAAATGTATCAGCCTGTGCCAGCGTCATTAACATTTTTACACTGCCCTTACTGCCTGTTGAAGATGTATTAGTACCAGTGCCACAGCCGGCAACACCTAATACAAGCATTACCAGACATATTAATAAACATAACCTTTTCTTCATTCTATAACCTCTTTTCCGGACATTTTATCTTCTCTATATATGAAACTGCTGTACCTGATTAGAAAGCTGTTCTGCCGAAGCTGCTAATTCTTCTGCTGAGATTTCCACCTGTCCACTGTTTTTAGAAATATTATCAGCCTGTCCTAACATTGACTCAGATGTTGCCATAATCTCATCTGAGCTTGCAGCCTGTTCCTCACATATAGCGGCAACATTAGTAGCAACTTCATCAACATGTCCAATCTTCTCAACAACATTTGCCATAAGTTGATTGGTTGCCTTAATATTATTGAATATTGTATTAAATGTATCTACTGCTGTATGAATTAATACTGCACTGTCACCAATCTCTCCAACACTGTCCCCAGCCTGACTTACAGCATCTTCAACAAGCTTGTTAATCTCTGTGATAAGCTGTGTAATGTGTCCTACAGACTCTGTACTGTTCTTTGCAAGTGAACCTATCTCAGAAGCAACAACTGCAAAGCCTCTTCCTGCTTCTCCTGCTCTTGCTGCTTCAATAGATGCATTAAGTGATAAGAGGTTAGTTTCATCAGCTATATCACCTATAAGCTTAATAATATCGACTATTTCCTTAGAAGCCGAGCCAACTTTATTAACAGCTTCCTCAAGACTTCTTATTGATAACTCAATATTGTTAAGTGCTTCGCTGACGTGTTCCATATCCATTCGTCCTTTTTCGGATACTTCAACTGTCTCACGCATTTTAATATCAACTGAGTCGCCATCGTTCTTAGTTTCTGCAGCAACACCTGCAAGCTGTGTAACATTTTCTGCTATCTCATTAACTGACACTGATAACTGGTCAACTGTATCGTTAAGTTCATGCATCGACTTGGACTGTATATCTGCCGCAGTATTCATCTCGCCTGATATATTCTTGCTTGAGACTGCCTGCTCCTTTAATCGTACAGATACATCACCAATCTGGGATATCATCTGGCGCATAGCCTGAATAAACTTCTGTATGCTCTGTCCCATAACCGCAATCTCATCATTGCCCTTAACATTAACTGATACAGTAAAATCGCCAGAAGCCATCTGTGTGATAGCTTTAGTCATATTCTTTACTGGCTTAACTACCACATTAGTCATTCTTTCAACAAGAATACAAAGAACCATTATACATACAATTCCTACAATTATCATAATAGTTCTTAAACGTATAAGCTTTGCAAGTACAATACTCTTGGGAATATATGATACTAATACCCAGTCAGTACCATCGACCTCCTTAAATACCGTCATATTGCCATCAATAGTTGCGGAATCATAATCATTTGAATTAAATTGGCCTGCTACCTTCTGATAATATTCACTCTGTCCAGAAGCACCAAGCTTCTGTGATATTAATGAAGATTCTCTATCAGCAAGTATAACTCCTGTATTCTTATCAACAAGAAATGCCTCTGCATTATCCATATCAATAAAAGAATTAACAATTATAGTAATTCGGTCAAGTGTCATATCTGCTGATATTACCCTTATATTATCAGTTCCGTCATTAAGAATACCTGAAGCACTAATTACATTAACCCCCTCAGCGTTCTTATATGCCGAACCAACAGCCATATTAACCCTTGTAAGACCTTCCTTATACCATGTGCTCTGTACAGGATTGCTCTCCTTCTTAGTTGACTTATCTGCCTTTATAAGATTACCATTAGAGTCAGATACATATAAACCATCTGGATAATTATCATTATAGTTATAATATCCATCAAGAATAGCCTTTAACTGTGTATCATCTGGGTGAAGATTTTCTATTGTGGTCTTTGCCATCTGGAAAGAAGCAAGATTCTCACTTAACCAGGCTTCTATCTTAGATGACTGGTTACTTACCGATGACTCCAGCAAATTCTGTGAATAATCTTCAATTATGCCTGCTGATGCCTGATAAGCAATAAGCACAAGTACTGCTACGATAGCAATAACAACTGGCATTATACTTCCTAAAAGCCTGGCTTTGATTGATAGTTTCCTTTGTTTCTTCATAGTTACAAACCCCTTTCTTATGTATTCAATTGTATATAATTTTCACGCAAATACACTATATTTATTATATCACTTTGCAATTATTTAACAATATTTTTATTATAATTCACTATTGCCATTGCACATATGAACATTGGAAATGTTATTACTTCCAAAATGTTACCTGCACCGTGCACGGCATACACTATGTAAATAGCATTTTAAGAACAAAAAAGTTTATAAAATTAAGAAAAAATTTATATTTAGCATTGCATTATCTTCAATATATTGATATTATTAGAATGTAAAACAAAAATACACTAAAGCTAAAGGGATTTTAATTTAATACACTAAAGAAAATACATTTAAAGTTAAAATTACTAAAGAAAAATACACTTAAAGTTAATATACCAAAGAAAATATAGCTGAAGCTAATATACTAAAGACAAGGATACCAAGGATAACAATATTAAAGTATACTAAAGATAAAGTGTATAATATCAGATATGATACATATTGTTTTACAAAGTAATTAAATGGGAGAGAAAAAGATGAATGAAAAGTTTGACTGGAAAAAGTATCTGACATTAGACAATATTGAAAGATATGCGCCTGTTGCAGCATTCTTTCCAATAGGAATGTCTATTGTAACAAGCATTGTAGGCGTTGTATTATCAATGTTTTTTGGATGGTTTGCAGTAGGATATATTATACGCAACATCCTGGTGGGGTTACTAAGAATTATTTTTTGTGCTGGCTCTATCGGTGCAGCAGCAGGTCTTGTTTATGTTGCACTTAAGACAAAGGATACGAGTAAGGTGAATACCTGGATAGCACCAGCAGCAGTTATATGCTCAGCAATTTCATGTATCGGAATAGCATTTCATGTAGGTGTACTTGGCTGGCTCTTTGGAATTATTTCAGTAGTTGCAGGAGTAGAGCTTCTTGCAAGAATTACCATTGCAGCTAATCCAATGGATACACCATTTAACCTGAGTGGAGCATTTGATGTATATAAGAAATATTATGAGGATTATAGGGCTAAGAATCCAACAACAAAGGACTTGGAAAAGACAGAGGTTATTAATCCTGAGATGTCATACTTTGATGGAAGCGGAGCAGAGTTATTTGGATATACTATATTAGGAACCTTAATCTGTGTAGTGACATGTGGCATAGCAGCACCATGGATTATATGCAAGATATATAGCTGGAAGCTCAGTCATACAGTTATTAATGGCAGAAGATTAACCTTCGATGGAACTGGAGCTTCACTTCTTGGACATTGGATAGTGTGGGAGCTTTTGACATTAGTAACCTGTGGTATATATAGCTTCTTTATGTATGTAGCTCTTAGAAAGTGGGAGATGAAGCATACATATATTGATGGTGAAGCAGTAGTTCCTAATGAAAGCAGTTCATACTTTGATGGTAACAGCTTTGAGTATATTGGTTATGCTGTTCTTGGAGGAATTCTTACCTGTGTAACATGTGGCATAGCAACACCTTGGGCAGTATGTATGATACAGAGATGGGACGTTAAGCATCAGAATATTAATAACAGAAGGCTTGTATTTAGTGGTACTGGATTGGGCTTTCTTGGAGAGTATATTATTATAGCACTTCTAAGCCTGATAACCTGTGGTATATATTCATCATGGGGACAGGTAAGACTTCTTAAATATATAACAAGACATACAGATTTTGTAGATTAATCTGCAACATATAAAAACGTAATAAAAAGCAGCCGGCGCACTATGGGACTTTTATAAAATGTTTTTAGTAAACTTATTGCAATATGGTTGACATTATGCCTCTAAAGAGTTAATATCTAATAACTGAATGTGTTGAAATAAGTACAATACAGATAAGAACGTGTGCACAGTTTTTATAAATAACTAGTTAACATTTATAACTTTAAGATTAGTTTAATTAATTGAACTACAGGAGAAATATTATGAAAAAGAAGTCAATAGTAGCTGCAATAAGTGCGTTATCACTTATTGTTTCGATGAATACAGGCATTGGTTCTGTATTTGCGGGTGAGCAGAGTACAGTCCCAGGTACTGCTGAACAGCCATTTGTTGTTACAGATGGTTTATTTGACCAGACTAAGACAGAGTCAGATTTAGGACTTTCTAAGATTGAAGGAGCAGAAACTGTTACAGTATTTACAGCAACAGATGATACAGACCATTACTGCAATGGTGTTGTTATGACTGAATTCAAGGGAAAGCTGTATACACAGTGGCAGAGTTCAGCAAAGGATGAAGATGCAGAAGATACGTGGGTTGCATATAGCGTAAGTGATGATAATGGAGCTACATGGAGCGAACCTAAAGTGCTTGTTCCTACAATAGATAATGGATATTGTTCATCAGGTGGATGGTTTGTAAGTGGTGATACACTTGTATCATATATTAATGTATGGTATTCAGATACCACACCAAGAGGTGGTTTTGCATATTATGTAGAGTCAACAGATGGTGAACACTGGTCAGAGATGAAGCCGGTATTAATGAAAGATGGAACACCTATGGAAGGTATTATAGAACAGGACCCACATGTACTTGCAAGTGGAAGAATAGTTAATGCAGCTCATTTCCAGCCAGGACTTTTTGCATATCCAATATATACAGATGACCCATCAGGTACTAAAGACTGGGTTAAGGCACAGTATACCTGCATGGAACAGGGCGAAGGTGCAACAACTTCAAGAGAGATGGAACCAAGCTTATTTGTCAATGAAGATGGAACTATTGTTATGACTTTCAGAGACCAGAAAAGCTCTTTTGTAAGACTTGCAGCAATAAGTACGGACCAGGGTGAAACATGGAGCGAAACAGTAAGTACTAATATGCCGGACTGCCGTGCAAAGCAGAGTGCAGGTAATCTTCCAGATGGAACAGCTTACCTTGTTGGATGTTCAGTTAATAATAAAGGCAGATGGCCTTTGACAATCACATTAAGCTCAGATGGCAAGACATTTGATACAGCATATGTACTTCGTACTCATGATGAGTTCCCAGAGTTAAAGTATACAGGTAAAGCCAAGAGATTAGGTTTCCATTACCCTAAGTCAGTTGTTATAGGCGATTATCTTTATATTTCATATGCAACAAGTAAGGAATATGTAGAATATACAAGAATTCCATTAGACGCTATTTCACTTAATGCAGACAAGGAAGCGCCAGTTATCAGTGGTATTGAAGATGGTGCTGAGTACACAGACTCAGTAACATTTACAGTTGAAGATGCTAATCTTAAGAGCGTAACTGTGAACGGAGAGGCATTAACAGCAGAAGATGGAAAGTATACTCTTACAGTAAGTGATGGACAGCAGGTTGTTGTTGCAGAGGATGAAGCAGGTAACAAGACAGTAGTTAAGGTTATGGTAAAGGCTTCAGTTAACAACAGCACTGAGGATACAACAACAGCAACAGATGCAGCAGAAAATACTAACAGCGATAGCAATAGTAATAGTAATGTAAGCACACCTCAGACAGGTGATACTATGATGCGAGTTGCAGCTATAATGGCAGGATTATTATTGGCCAGCGGATTAGTTATATTTGCAGCAGGAAAGAAGCGCAGAGCTTAGTTTGAAAATGTGAGTATATCAGAATAAAAAAACCGCCGCCTTAAACAGACTCTATATAATAAGCAGCATATGGTAGCAACATTTGACTACATATTATATAGACATTGTTTTGATATGTCCCCCTTTTACTGGACATCCAGTGAAAGGGGTATTTTTATGCGTTACAGTTACGAATTCAAACGAAAGGCAGTCGAACTATGAAGCTGCACTACTCAAGGCGAAAAAGCAGCGCTTATCAAAGAACTCAGAGAAAAAGGATATCAACTAAAAGGTTTGATTTTCCATTCAGACCAAGGATGGCAATATCAACATGTTTATTTTCGAAAACGGCTACAGGAACATGGAATAATTCAATCTATGTCTAGAAAAGGGAATTGTTACGATAACTGCATCATGGAAACATTCTTTGGAAGAATAAAAACAGAAATGTATTATGGATTCGAAAAAGACTATGCATCCTTTGAAGAATTTGCAGTTGCTATAGATGAATATATTGATTATTATAATAACAAAAGGATTCAGGCAAAAAAAATGGATGCCTCCAGTAAAATACAGAGAAGCATCCATGATGTCCGCCTAACTTATAAATATGTGTCCAGGATTTTGGGTACATATCGCATTAGTTAAAAAGTGCGGGCTGCTTTTTTATTGTTATCTTATCAAATATGCGGTGTATTATGTTATTCTGTGGCTCGAATACAACAATACCATCGTGGCAGTTAAATAGTCTATATATGTATACAATTATAAATGCGGCAAGAATGATTGCAAAAAGCGTATAATACAGCTTTTTGTTAAGCTTTTTTCTTAGCAGGAATATTATAAGTGCAACTGGTGGAAGGAAAAAAAGTGGATGGTACATAAATGCGGTATTAATATCAAAATGAAGTAAAGCAATCCACGCCCGTGTCATACCGCAGCCAGCACAGGATATTCCTGTTATATATTTTATAGGGCAGGTTATTCCCATATATTGCATAATTCCATATGCTATAATAACCATAATTATTGATATTATAACTGTTTTCACTTGTTTGATATTTTTCATAATTACCCCCATCTGCCATATGTGAAAATCTGCTGTCATTGGCCTGACTGGCAGCATACAGACATCAAATCCCTAGATGAATAGAAATATATGTCTTGGTCAAAAAAACACGATTTTGATAAAAGCATACCACAATATGCAGCTGATGTGAACTGCCGTATATAAATCAGCATATACAAAGAGCCGTATATAAATTAACATATACAAAGCTGCTTGTATAAACATGTACTACTGGCACATAGCCTCATATCCAATGTTCGCATATTGTTAGATTATCATCCCATTTTTATGCTCATATTTTGACCCTGGCATCTTAATTATTAACAAATTATAAACTTTAGCACTCACCTCTTTACATTGCTAACAATAAAGACTATAACATAGTCAGAACAAAGGAAGAGGAGTTAAAGAATTAAGAGATTGAATAGTTAATATCCTTTACCTGATGTTCCAAAAAATAAGGTAATAGTTCAGATGAATATGTAATCCTTTGGATTTGATACAGAGTTGTTATATCAGGTCCGAATGAACGAAAGGTTCAGCCGAACAGATAGTTTATTAAAAAGGAGAGATGACTTATGTTAATGCCTAGTATTTTTGGAGAAAACTTATTTAACGATGATTGGATGGACTTTGGATTTCCAGAGGTTGATAAAGCTTTATATGGTAAGCATGCGAGCCATGAGATGAAGACAGATGTTAAGGAAACAGATTCAGGTTATGAAGTAGATATTGATTTACCTGGATTTAAGAAGGATGAAATAAATGTACAGCTTGATAACGGATATCTTTCAATAAGTGCTGCTAAGGGACTTGATAAGGAAGAGAAGAATAAAGAAGGTAAGTACATCAGAAAAGAGCGTTATGCAGGTGCTATGAGCAGAAGCTTCTATGTTGGTGATGCTCTTACACAGGAAGATATAAAGGCTAAGTATGAAAGTGGTATACTAAGACTTTCTATTCCTAAGAAAGAAGCTAAGCAGGTTGAAGCTACAAAAAGAATTGCTATTGAGGGATAATGAAAGCATTAATTATGAGAATAATTAAAGCAGCTTTGATTAAAAATATTTAAACTTTAAGTTTATGTGCCAGAGATTAGATTATACATTTAATCTCTGGCACATTTTATATACAATCTATAAATTTTAATTGTTAAAATGTATTTGACATATTTTTGGAATAGCCATAATATAAAATTATCCATTATAATCGTGAAATTTAAAATAGTGAATATGTTCATTGGGAGGTGTGTATGGAGAGAAATATATTTAAAGATTATGCATCCAACGAAAACAATGCAGACAGGGAAAGACACATAGAAAGGCAGGCACCATTATATAAGCGCAAGGATGATATACGTTCTGAATATGAGCGTGATTACACACGTATACTTCATTCGCTTGCATATCGCAGATTGAAGCATAAAACACAGGTATTTTTTAATATAGATAATGATCATATATGTACACGTATGGAGCATGTACAACATGTTGAATCGGTAAGCTGTACAATCTCAAAATTCCTTGGCTTAAACACTGATCTTACAAGAGCTATTGCTATGGGACATGATCTTGGACACGCTCCATTCGGACACGAGGGAGAAGTTGAACTTACAAATATTCGTAACGAGCTTGGACTAGATGCCTTCTGGCACGAGAGAAACAGTTTAAGAATGATAGATAAGATAGAACTGCTTCAGGATAATAATAAAAATTACCAGAATCTTAATCTCACATATGCGGTAAGGGATGGAATAATCTCACACTGTGGTGAAGTTGATGAAAACGGAATCAAGCCAAGAAAAGAAAAAATAGACCTTGATACATTTAAAATATCAGGACAATATCAGGCTTATACATGGGAAGGATGTGTAGTAAAAATAGCAGATAAGATAGCTTATCTGGGAAGGGATATAGAAGATGCCATCCGTATGGAGTTCATAGAGGATTCAGATATAAAAAAACTTATGGAAATATCCAGAACATATGGGGTGAAAACAATAAATACAACAGTTATAATACATAATTTTATAACAAGCATATGTGCTAACAGTACACCGGAATCAGGAATAAGACTTAGTGATGAACACAACGAAATGCTCAATTCTATTAAGAAGTTTAACTATGAAACTATATATATGAATCCAAAGTTTAATGTATATCGTAACTATGCAGCATTAATCATAAGAAGCATATATGATACACTTATGGAATCTTATGATTCAACAGACGGAGTAAACACAATATACAGGCTTTTAAAAAGAAAAAAATCATATCCACAGCTTATTAAAAATTTTGTGAAACATCTTCTTATATATTCTGATACTCCATCAGAGATATATAATGATGTATATTCAAGGCTATATCCGGATACCTGTCAGGATGAAGCTTTGGAAGGAAGGCTAAAAGAGGAATATAAGAACCGCAGAATATATGGATTGTTTGAAACAGAACTTATATATGCCCAGGCAATTATAGATTATATATCTGGTATGACGGACAGATATGCAATAGAGATATTTAATGAATTGATACGTTATTAAATTTAAAGTGAATAAAAATTGCAAAAATTTCCATATATATGTATAATAATTATTATAAAAAACGTGTTTAATTTTTTACAAATGGGAGAAGAACATTATGAAATTTATGTATAGTCTTCTGATTATAATAGAGATTGTTCTTATGGGAATATGTGCGGTTAAGTCATTTGGTAAGAAAGGAAAGCTTGCAGAAATTGTTCTGTATTATGAGACAGTTGCTTTTGTATGCGGAATATTTTTCTGGTTATATGCTTTTTATCCGGATATTAAGGTGACAACACTCTGCAAAGGAGCAGAGCTTGCATGTTATGACTGGCTTGTGATTCTGCTTATGTATTATACGCAGTATTATACAGGATTGTTTAAAGAAATCCGTGCAGTAAAGATAGTAATGATATTATTTTCAGCAGTAGATTCTTTTGTTATGATTGCTAACGTATGGACACACAAGGTATTTACGATATCAGAAATAACTAACAGTGATATAATAATAGAATATGTCAAAGATGGATTTTTCTATCGTGCGCATTTTTTGTATAATTATATTGTTATAGTAGTTATCCTTATATCATTTATATTTATGATAGCAAAGGCATCAAAGTTTTACAGCTTCAGATATGAGGTTATATTTATAACATTATTTGTCGGTTTTATTCTTGATCTTGCAACGGTAAGGTCACAGTCAATATATGATATATCGACTCTGATATATGGCTTCATGTCTATGATCATATATTATCTTACATTAAGCTATATACCTAATGAACTTATAGAGAATACATTATCGCTTATTATTAAAGATATGAATAGTGGTATTGTATGCTTTGATATTCATGGCAAATGTATCTATTGTAATGATATTTTAAGAGAGCAGTATAATATAGGCTATGACTATGAACACATGGAGCATAAATACATGGCATGGCTTGAGAAAATAGGTGACAACAGAAAAGACAGTATGAAGTTTGAGACTTCTATTAACAGCGATAGTGGTAAGCGGTATTATGAGATAGCCTATAAAAGAACGTACGATGATAAAAAAAGCCAGGTATGTGATTATTTTCTTTTTAATGACAGGACTGAAGAGGTTGAACTGCTTAAGTATGAAAAGTACAGGGCAACACATGATATGCTGACAGGTCTTTTAAACAAAGAACAGTTTTATATAGAAACTGCTAAGATGATAAAGGAACACATAGATACAAAGTATTGTATCATATGCAGTAACATAAAAGATTTTAAGTTTGTCAATGAATTGTTTGGTGTGGAAAAAGGAAATGAAATACTAAGAAAACAAGCGGAGTACATTAAAGACTTTGTAGATGAAGAAGTTGTTGCGGCAAGACTCCGTGGAGACCGTTTTGCCATGTGTATGCCAAAGGTCAGATTTGATGAGAAACTTATTGATAAGGCTATAAGTGGAATACAGGATGCTTTTAAAAATAGTTTGTTTCATATGCATATATTTTCGGGAGTGTATGATATAGAGGATGTTAATGAACGTGTGAGTATTATGTGCGATAAAGCAAACCTTGCCGGTGAAACTATAAGAAATGAATATAAAATTAATGTTGCATACTACACAGAACATCTTATGTTAAAGTCATTAGAGGAAAGAAAAATCATAGGAGAGTTTGACAGGGCACTTGATAATGAAGAGTTTGTTATGTTTTTGCAGCCACAGGTTGACTATGAGGGATATCCATATGGAGCAGAGGCACTTGTAAGATGGCAGCATCCTAAGAGAGGGTTACTTTCGCCAGGTATATTTATAGATGCATTAGAGAAAAACGGCTTTGTGTACAGACTCGACATATATATGTGGAATAAGGCAGCTAAACAGCTTAGTGAATGGAAGAAGCGTGGTATTGAAAAGTATCATATTTCAGTTAATATATCTACAAAAGATTTTTATCTTATAGATGTTTATGAAACATTTACAAGCCTTGTAGAAAAATATGATATAAGTCCGAAACTTCTTAAGCTTGAGATTACAGAAACAGCACTTATGTCAGATCTTGATAAGAATATCCTTATTATTAAAAAACTTCAGGATTATGGATTTGATATAGAGATTGATGATTTTGGAAGTGGTTATTCTTCGCTTAATATGTTGAAGGATATAAGTGCAGATGTACTTAAGATTGATATGGGCTTTTTACGTGCCTCAGAGAATGAAGTCAAGGGCCAGGATATACTTGAAAGTATAATAGAACTGGCTAATAAGCTTGGAATGAAGGTAATAACAGAAGGTGTGGAAAAGAAAAGTCAGCTTGATATGCTTAACATGATGGGATGTAAGATGTTTCAGGGATATTATTTCTCAAAACCTATACCAGTAGATGAGTTTGAAGAAAAATATAAGCTTGGACAGGAATAATAAAATAATAGTACGAAGGAGTGTTTGGTTTATACAAAGCATTTCTTCGTATTATTTTTTTATGATGATATAGTTTAAAGGGAAAGCGTAAAAATGATAGAGCTAAAAATGATAGAGCTAAAAATGATAGTGCTAAAAGTGACAAAGCTAAAAGAATAAAAAGTAGTGACAGAATTGCGAAAAGTAGTACAATTATAAAGTGAAAAGCAAAAGTGAATAATGGGAGGATATTAAAGAAAGATGAAGAACAAGGCAGACAGTCTTATAAAGAAAACAATAGTATGTGTGGCCGCTGCTATATTTGTATTATGCAATGCTGGAATATCAGGGAAAATACCGGGTGTATCAGTATCTATGGTGAATAAGGCATATGCAGCACAGGAAAATGTTACAGGCAAAAGCAGTGAGGCATTACAGATAAAGACATATAACGATCTTTTAGAAGCATCTACGCACACAGATGGAAGTTATATTCTTATGTCTGACATAGATATGTCAAGGGCAGGAGCAGATGGCTGGAAGCCATGGAATTTTAATGGTACATTTGATGGTAATGGACATACTTTATACAATATGGACATACATACTGTTACAGATATTACAGCTAAGACATATGATGGCAATCTTAAGGAATATGATACATATTTTGCAGGTTTTTTTGGAATAACAGATGGAGCGGTTATAAGTAACCTTAATATAACAGGAGCATATATAGAGCTTGGAGAACAGCAGGAACAGACACAAAAAAGTATATTTGCAGCTGTACTTGCAGGATACATGAACAATACAACTATAAGTAACTGTAAGGTGGAAGCTTCGTATGCAGCTCTTACCTCAGCTTCTAAAATGTGGGGAACAGCAGGCATAGCCGGCTTTGGAAATGGACTTATAGAAAATACGACATCAGATGTAACGCTTGTATGTACAGATGCAGACCCGGATGTTACAGACAGAGACGAACAGTTTATGGGTGGCATATATGCAGACGGTTATATAGATGTTAAGGACTGTACAGTAAACATAGATGGTTATATATCAGAAAGAGGCTATGTACACTCTGGCGGAATTGCAGGACTTTATATATTATATCCTGTATCAGGAAGCTATGTTGCCGATATAGCAGGCAATACAATTAATGGCATGATAACATTCTTTGAAGATAATGCAGACAGAAGGGCATATTGCAGGGCATTAGCAGGAGAAAGAATGAATGTGTATACAACATCAAGGGATAACACAGATAATTTTACAAGAAATGAGATATATGATTATACACAGATGCTTAAGCCTGAAAACTATGAAAGAAAGCTATATACAGTAGATAATCCATATGAGAGCAGTGAAGCCTCTGCTATATCAGAAACAAAGGAAAATAATCCAGTCAGTGTATCGTCTGGGGAACTCGTTGAAGGAGTTAATGATAATGCCAGACAGGAAGAAAAGCCTGGTTTTAAGTTTGGAAGAAGAGTGCTTTTTAGTGGAATCAGTGAGGCAGCAAGGGCAGCTATCATAATAGTGATTGCAATAGCTGCCATTAGTGCATATTATTTTATAACACGATATATAAGACGAAAAAAATAATTTTAAAAGAGGAAGAATGGAGATTATTATGATGAATGAGCATGAAGGCAGCAGTATAGCGGCTGATGAATATAAGAGGGATTATTATAAGGATTCATATGAACTTATTGAATTCATAGAGAAGAGTCCAAGTCCATACCATGTTATTGACAACATAAGAAGTATGCTGTCTGATATTGGCATGCAGGAGTTAAGTGAAAAGGATAAATGGAAGCTTAAAGCAGGACAGGGTTATTATGTTTTAAGAGGAGCCTCATCAATAATTGCTTTTACTATGCCGGAATATAAATATAAGGCATATAATATTGTGGCAAGTCATAGTGATTCACCATCCTTTAAGATAAAAGAAAAACCACAGATGCCAGGAGATAATCATTATGTAAGTCTTAATGTGGAAAAATATGGAGGAATGATTATGTCAACATGGCTTGACCGTCCTCTTTCAATAGCTGGCCGTGCTATAGCAACAGATGGAAGAAATATAATGGAATATCTTGTAAATGCAGACAAGGATCTTGTCGTTATTCCGAATCTTGCTATTCATATGGACAGAAAGATTAATGATGGATACAGCTTTAATGCACAGAAGGATATGCTTCCTTTGTTTGGTGATGAAGCTGCCAGTGGTAAGTTTGACGAATACATTAAGAAGCTTATAGGTATTAAAGAACTTGAGTCATATGATGTATCATCAGATCTTTTTCTTTATAACAGGGAAAAGGGTACTATATGGGGGTATAACGATGAGTTTATTTCAGCTCCAAGACTTGATGATATACAGTGTGCATACTCATCAGTAAAGGCATTTACAGAAGCCTATATTAACAGAAAAGAGAAAAAGGAAAAAAATGATTCCTGCGTTAATGTCTGCTGCATATTTAACAACGAGGAGGTTGGAAGCACAACACAACAGGGTGCAGATTCTACTTTTTTATCAGATGTACTTGAACGTATAAGCATAGCATCAGATATAAACAGGGAAGAATATATGATGGCACTTGCATCATCTTTTATGATATCTGCAGATAATGCACACGCAGTACATCCTAATCATCAGGAAAAGGCAGATCCAACAAACAGACCATATATGAATGGTGGAATTGTTATTAAGTATAACGGGAACCAGAAGTACGCAACAGATGCTGTTTCAGCTGCAGTGTTTAAGAGCATCTGCAAAAAGGCTGCTGTCCCATATCAGACATATGCAAACAGGTCAGATATAGCAGGTGGTTCGACACTTGGCAACATATCTGACTCACATGTATCTATCAATACAATAGATATAGGGCTTGCACAGCTTGCCATGCATTCGGCATATGAAACAGCAGGAGTTAAAGATACTACATATATGATAGAGGCATTGATGGAATTTTTTAATATGGGCATTTAAAGCTGCTGCCACATCAGCTGTAATGCGTATTGCTATCAGAATTTCTTTGAAAATGATATGTATGGCTTCTCTTCAAGCCGGCAGTTGGTAAAGAATACATTAACAGCATCTTTATATACACTCATATTCTGGGATTTTTTGATAGCTTTGGCTTCTTTCTTACAGTCAGCGAATGAATATTCCATATAACACCACATTTCTTTCATGCGGTGTATGGCATGTTTATCACCAGACATGATTTTAAGACGTTCTTCATATACCATATCATGCAGACGTTTCATATTAAGCCTGTCATCCTCAAGATTTCTTACATACGTTTCGGGGTTGTCACTTAAAAGGACATTGATAAGTCCAGGGTCAGCAACAAGACCTCTTCCTGCCATTATACAGTCTGGATTGTAGTCATGTATGATATTAATAAAGTCACGCCTTGTAAAAATATCGCCATTATAGCATACAGGATTACGGCTTTTCTTCATAGCATACAGGAAAGCCTCTTTGTTTATATCACCTCTGTAATAGTCAGTACGTATTCTTGGGTGTATGATAAGCTCCTCAAGCTGGAACTTATTATAAATATCAAGTATATCATGCCATGTATCAGGTGTTTCGACACCAATACGTGTTTTCACAGACACCTTAATATGATTGTCACATATATATCTGTCAGACAGTATTTCATATAATATGCGTTCAAGAGAATCCAGGCAGATAAGCATGCCAGCTCCCTTGTTCTTTGAAACAACAGTTCCAGATGGGCATCCTGCATTGAGATTGATCTCATCATATCCGAATTCATCATAAAGCATGTGGGCAGTCCATATAAAATCTGAGGAATTGTTAGTCATAACCTGAGGAATAGAGTTAATATGATTATTATCTCTTGATATGTCCCTCATTTCCTTTGCAAGAAATTTTTCACTTTTATTAGGAGATATGAAGGGCATAAAATATTTATCAATCTTATTATGACCAAAGAACTTATCATATGCATTTCTGAACATATAATCAGTTAATCCTTCCATGGGAGCCATATATACTTTCATCGGTTATGTGTATCCTTTCTTTTTTTCATCTGCTGTTTTGCAGCAATGGCAGCCGCAAACTCGCGTGGTGCCAGCTTTGAGGCTATTACAGCAGCTTTCATTGTAAATGTAGGTACTATAGTAACCCTGCCTTTAAACATCTGTAAAAGTGCATAGGATGCACAATATTCAGCAGATATTCCTGGCAATGCAAATGTCACACCTGCTGTGTTGTTAAAGTTGGTATCAACAGGTCCAGGGCAGAGCATACATATATGAACATTGCTATGTGCAGCCTTAAGTTCTCCATTTAATGAGGTTGTAAGACTTGTAACATAGCTTTTTGTAGCATAATAGGTTGCCATATATGGTCCACCAGGAAGAAGTCCGGCACTTGATGCGACATTCATGATGTAACCACGGTTCAGCTTCTTAAATGAACGGAGCATATATTTTGTAAGAATATGCATAGCCCGTATATTAACATTTATCATTGAAATATCTTTTGCCATACTTGTTTTTTCAAAATCACCAATATCACCGAATCCGGCATTGTTTATAAATATGTGTATGTCACTTCGTTTTGACAGTTTTCTTCCAAGCTTTATGCAGCTTTTTCCATCTGATAAGTCACAGGTGTATATTTCACAATCAGTGTCAAGAGATGCAGCAAGCTTTTTTAAAGCCTTTGTATTGCGGGCTACAAGGATAAGATCATATCCAAGAGCACTGAGTTTTTTAGCCATCTCACATCCGATGCCAGAACTGGCACCAGTTATACATGCAGTACGTTTTTTCATATTAATCCTCGTTTCTGCGCACGTTTTTATGATAAGCCGTGTCTTATGCGCGTGGACACAGACTAAAAATATTATTTTGTGCATTACAATGCTTTGAATTTATAGTATAATAATAAAATATCAGGGTCAAAAGCCCCCGACTTTGATACCTACGAATTGCTCCGTGCTACGCACTCCCACAATTCTCCCCAATATTCGCATATCGTGGGATTATCATCCCACTTTTATGCTCATATCGGGGCGGGTCCCAAGGTCTTTCACCCACCTATGAGCAAGCTCATGTGGGTTTAGACCTTTTGACCCTGGTATCATATCATATTATCATATATGAAGCCGGTGGTCAAAGCAGGATAGCTGTAAGTGTAACAGGCAATATGGTTATAAAGTGTAACAGGAATGGAGATAGTCATGGTGATAAAAAATAAAACATTATTCCAGAAGGAATATGTTGAGGCGGCTATGCATGCTGCTAATTTTGATGATAACAAATACAAGTTTTTTAAGATAGTTTATAATATGTTTGGATTACTGTTTGGTATGGGATGTGTAAGATATCTTGTATTTCAGGTATTGGGAAGAGAAGAGGCTGACTGGTTCATGGTTGTGTTTTATGGATTGGCAGCAGCCATATTCCTGTATATAGGTATGGTAGGAATGGATAAAAGTAACAAAAGAAGATATCACAATACATATTCTAAAATGATAGGAATAACATTCACATATGAGATAGATTCAGAGGATATTATTGTTACAGATGAAGAGAATGACAGTGATACCTTCAAGTGGGATGAGGTTATAAAGTGGGCAGAGGACAAAGATAATATATATCTTTTTGTTTCGGCACATAATTGTCTTGTTATAAATAAGGATGGTTTTACCGAAGGAACTGCGAAAGACCTGAAAGAGCTTGCAGCTGCGGTTTTTGCCGTAAGAGGCGAAGATGATGAACAATAAGCAGTTTAGCGGATGATTAATTACGAAAGGGCAGGATAATATGAACTATAATAATATAAATAACAATACTCCGGATAACGATACATATAATACTCAAAAATATAATATAAGATTGTTAGATATTGAAGAGATTAAAAAAATATACAATGAGCATATAGTGACTGATTTTCCAGCATCAGAAGTTAAGCCACTAAAACAGATGCTTGAAAAAAGAGAGAATGACCAGTATTTTGTTTATGGCATGTATGAAAACAGAGAAGATTCCTGTGGAAGAAAATATGATGAGCTTGCAGGATATGCATACTTTATAAAATGCAGAAATCAGGATGTATATCTTCTTGACTATCTTGCAATCGTAAAAGATAAGCGTTCAAAGCACCTTGGCTCAGGATTTTTACAGCAGCTAAAGAAGCTTGCTAAAGATGATGGAAAGTTACTTATACTTGAAGTTGAGAATCCGGATTATGCTGATGAGGGACCTGCAAGGGACTATATGTTAAAAAGAATAGGTTTTTATAGAAAGAATGGAATGAATCTTAGTGACACAAGCTGCTATTTCTTTGAAAATGAATACAGGATATTTTATGCAGGCGATGAGATTGAGGATAAATCACAGCTTGATAAGATAACGGATACTGTATACAGAGATTTTTTTGGAGATGCTTTTGTAGATGCGAATGTAGTGTTTCACTGATATGTTTTTATACAGGGTAATATAGTGTTTTACGGACAAATAAGTATTAATTGACAAGAGATATAATTAAAGTGCATAATAATCAATATGCGCTATGCATAAATATGCAGTATGTGATTATTGTATATGAATATAAATACTATGTGTACATGTATATACTTAAGAATAATGTTAAGGTATGACTATCAACAGGCATATTAATACATCATGGCATACATATATGTGCAGAAACGGAGGATTACAATGAATAATCAGGAAATGATGGAACTGACAACGGTTGATAAGAGCGAGTTTGAAGAGCTTGTTAAGGAGTGTAAAAGATCTGGCTCTATTGATCAGAATTTATATATAGAATACGATGTTAAAAGAGGTCTTAGAGATAGTAATGGTAATGGTGTCCTTACAGGTCTTACAGAGATATCAGATGTCTGTGGTAACGAGAATGTCAATGGTAGAAAGATTCCTGTAGATGGACGTTTATATTTTCAGGGCTACAATGTTGAGGATATAATAAAAGGCTGTACAACGGACAGATTCCGTTTTGAGGAAACTACATACCTGCTTTTATTTGGTAACCTTCCTACAGAAAAGCAGTTAGGAAGCTTTTTAAGAATACTTGCAGATCTTCAGGAGCTTTCAGGGGCATTTATCCGTGATGTCATCATGAAGGCAACAAGTACTAACCTTATGAACTCTCTTATGAAGAGTATATTAAGTCTTTATTCATATGATGAGAATCCAGATGATATATCTATTCCTAATGTACTCAGGCAGTCACTTCAGCTTATAGCTAAGATGCCGCTTCTTACGGTATATGCTTATCAGTCTTACAGACATTTTAAGCTGGATGGAACTCTTATGATAAAGAATCCTAAGAAAGGTTATTCAACAGCTGAGAATATTCTTTATATGTTAAGAGATGATGGACAGTTCACAGAACTTGAAGCAGAGGTTCTTGATATATGTCTTGTGCTTCATGCTGAGCATGGTGGTGGTAACAACTCAACATTTACTAACCATGTTGTAACATCCTCTGGTACAGATACATATTCAGCTATGGCAGCTTCTATTGCATCTCTTAAGGGTCCTAAGCATGGTGGTGCTAACTTAAAGGTTCAGGAAATGTTTGCTGATATTAAGGAACATTGCAGTGACTGGAATAACAAAGAAGAGATATGCGGCTATCTTAACAAGATTCTTGATAAGGAAGCATTTGACCATGCTGGACTTATATATGGAATGGGACATGCTGTATACACAAACTCAGATCCAAGAGAGGTTATTCTTAAGAATTTCGCAAAGAAGCTTTCAGATGAGAAGGGCATGCAGAAGGAATATGCACTTTATGAGACAGTAGAAAAAGAGGCTGGACAGCTTATTATGGAGAAAAGAAAGATGTTTAAGCCAGTATGTGCCAATGTGGATTTCTATAGTGGTTTCGTATATTCTATGCTTGGAATACCAGAAGAAATGTTCACACCTATGTTTGCAACTTCACGTATATCAGGCTGGTGTGCACATCGTCTTGAAGAGCTTGTTAATGCTGGTAAGATTATACGTCCAGCTTACAAATATGTTGGATGGCACAGAGACTATCCTAAGATGGAAGATAGATAGTAAAAACAGGGCTGTATCAGGGAAATATTCAGTGTGGTACAACTTTTGTTACATTAATAATAATAAGCGAATGTTCAATTACACTTAAAAATATTAAGTATAATTGAACCGATATTTACAACATAAGAAAATTATATGACAGCAATATTTATTGTTAAGCTGTACAGTAGTGGTGTTATACTATAGCAGAAAGAAGCAGCAGCCAGTATAAGTGTTGCCTTGTACAATACTTGTAGGTATGAATCATTACATATATTGCAACATTTATAAAGCTGCTAATAAGATAATAACAGAGGTAATAATCAAGATGTCACAGTATAAGGTAAGGAAGTTAAATAAGCCAATTAACTGCGTTGTAGAGGTGCCAGGATCTAAAAGTATCACTAACAGAGCGCTTCTTATGGCAGCATTATCTAACGGAGAGTGCAGGCTTAACGGAGTGTTGTTTAGTGATGATTCAAGATATTTTCTTACGAGTCTTATATCGCTTGGATATATAATCCAGGTGAACGAAGTTGAAAAATATGTGATCATAGAAGGTCATGGCGGAGATCTTCCAAGGAAGGAAGGCACTATTAATGTAGGAAGTGCTGGAACAGCAGCAAGATTTCTTACAGCTATGCTAGGACTATCAGATGGAAAATATACAATAGAAGCATCTGAACAGATGAAAAAAAGACCTATGCTTCCGTTGTTTGAAGCACTTACAGATATGGGTGCTGATTTTAAGTTCCTTGAAAAAAAGGGACATCTTCCAGTAGAAGTAACAGGAGCAGCTTTTGGTGGTAAAAAGCCAAAGGCGGAGGTATCTATAGATATAAGTGAAAGCACACAGTTCTTAAGTGCACTTATGATGACAGCGCCTATGCTTGAAAGTGGTTTGAAGATTAATATAACAAGTAAAAAGACAGATGGCTCATATATAAGAATAACATCCAATATGATGAGACAGTTTGGCTGTGAAGTAGACCATGAGGGCGCTGAATATGTGATACCTGCAGATGACAGTTATGTTGCAGGATCATACCAGATAGAACCGGATGTATCAGCAGCATGTTATTTTTATGCAGCAGCGGCTCTTACAGGTGGATATTGCCTTGTAAAGAATGTAAGAAGAACATCTATGCAGGGAGATATGAAGTTTCTTGATGTATTAAAGCAGCTTGGCTGTACAGTTACAGAGGAGCGGGAAGGTATAAGTGTTACGGGACCTGCAGAAGGTGAATATGATGGCGTGGATGTTGATATGAATGATTTTTCTGATCAGACCATGACGCTGGCAGCTATTGCGCCATTTGCAAAGACTCCGACTATCATAAGAAATATCGAACATATCAGATTTCAGGAATCTGACAGAATCGAGGCTGTTGCTAATGAGCTTAACAGTCTTTGCATAGATATCAAAAAGGGCAGGGACAGAATTGAGATTTTACCAGGAAAGGTAAAGCCTGGTGTAGTTAAGACATATTCAGATCATAGAATGGCTATGGCATTTGCACTTATTGGACTTAAGGTGGATGGCATCATAATAGATGATTACGAGTGTTGTGCAAAAACATTTGAGAATTATTTTGAGGTACTTGAAGCTGCAACAAGAGAGTAGGGAAAGTTGTTTGATTAAATTCAAATTCATCTTTGACTTCATATTATTTATTGGTTAAGGAACTGGGGATTATTATGAATATTCTTATATACAAGTGGAAGGTGTTTAATCAGGCAGATGTTAAGTCGGCTTTTGAATATTTCGGACATTCAGTAGATATGTATGAAGAAAAGCCGCTGTCAAGTGACAGCATAACTGGCATAAAACAACATGATTATGTAATGCTTGCTGATGTATTCAGGGAATATGATGTGATATTTTCACTTAATTATTTTCCTCACGTTTCTGATATATGTGAACAGACAGGAAGAAAATATGTGGCATGGACAGTGGATAGTCCGCTTATATCGCTTTATCATCAGTCTGTATTTAACAGCTGCAACAATATATTTATATTTGATAAGTTTTTTTATTATGAATTAAAGCAGCTGGGAGTTAAGAATATATACTATCTTCCGCTGGCTGTGAATACAGACAGGCTAAACAGCCAGCTTAACAGCCAGACCAGGGAAGAAAAAGACCGATTCAGTGCTGATATATCATTTGTAGGGAGTATGTATCATAAGAATTCATATGATGATATAAAAGATAAGCTTCCTCCATATTTAAGGGGTTATTTTGATGCAGCTATGCTTGCACAGCTTAATATATACGGAGATAATATAATTGATGAGCTGTTGACAGTGGATATATTAAGGCAGTTATCAGAGTTTGTGGATTTCAGGCAGGATAAGAGGGCGTTTTCTGATATAAGGCTGGTTTTTGAGTCTACATTTCTTGGCTTTAAGCTTGCCAATATAGAACGTGTAAGAACGCTTAACCTTCTGGCAAAGAAAAACAAAGTTGCTTTATATTCAGATGAGCAGGATACTTCACTTATAAACGTGGATTTTAAAGGGACTGTTGACTACATGAATGATATGCCAAAGGTGTTTAATAATTCATCAATTAACCTTAATATGACGATAAGAAATATCCGTACTGGCATACCACTGCGTGTATGGGATATACTTGGTGCAGGAGGTTTTCTTCTTACTAATTATCAGATAGAACTTACAGATTATTTTAAAAATGAAGAAAGTATTGTGTATTATGAGGATATGTATGACTGCTGTAAAAAAGCCGAGTATTATCTTTTACACGAAGATAAACGAAGGCAGATTGCTGCTAAAGGACATGAACTTGTAAGTAAGAAGCACAGCTACATAAACAGGGTAAAATATATATTAGATGTAATTGGTAAAATGTCGTAACCACAGAAAAACAGTGTGAAAAATATGTAATAAGATTATTATTGAATATAATTTTAAGTAGATACTTTCGTATTGAAGCTGTAGTATAAAGGATATAGTAAATATTATATTTTTCGCAGGATAGGAGAGTAATTATGAGTGATTTATTTAAGCACGTGGCACCATCGGAATGTAACATAGACTATCACAATCTTATGAACTTTGCAAAACGTCTGGAGAATCAGGATATACCTATGCATAGTCTTACAATCATGAGAGGTGATAAGATATGTATGGAAACTTATTATGCACCATATGAAAAAGATACTTTGCATCGTATGTTCTCTATGACAAAGACACTTGTATCACTCGGCATAGGAAAGCTGTATGGAGAGGGAAAATTATCCTTAGATGACCATATAGTTGATTACTTTAAGGACAAGCTTCCAAAAGAAGGGGCATATGAATATACAAGTATGCTTACCATAAAAGATATGCTTACTATGCGCACATGTCATGACAAGACAACATATAAAGGTGAGGGAGTGACTGACTGGGTTGGTTCATTTTTTACAACAAAACCAGTTCATGCACCAGGTACGCAGTTTTCATATGATACATCATCTACACATGTTCTTGGAGCGCTTATAGAAAGGCTTTCAGGAATGAATCTGTTAGAGTATCTAAGAAAAAGCTTCCTTGATGAGATTGGATTTTCAAAGGAGGCATTTATAATAGATGACCCATATGGAGTACCTATGGGGGGTTCTGGTTTATGTGCACGTCCATCAGATATGCTTAAAGTAATATATCTTATATCAAAGGATGGTGCATGGAACGGAAAGCAGCTTATACCAGCAGATTATATCAGAAAAGCACATACAAAGCAGAGTGATCCATATGGCAAGAGTGGCACTATTGAGGAAATGCAGGGATATGGATATAAGATATGGATGACAAGAAATGGTGGTTATGCCCTTTACGGAATGGCAGGCCAGCTTGCGTTATATGTGCCGGATAAAGATATATATATGGTGACAACAGCAGATACACAGGGACGCCAGGGTGGTGTACAGTGTATATATGATGCATTCTGGGAAGAAATATATAACAAGCTTGACGATAGCACAACAGTCCAGCCTGAAACACAGGAGGATAAGAAACAGTACGTGGAATATCTTGAAAGCAGGAAGATTTTCGCACTTTCTACAGACATTACATCATCATATGAGAATATAATAAATGGTATTACATATAGATGCGATGATAACGAATGTAATATGAAGGATATATGCGTTGAGATTGTTGATGAAGATAGCAGATATGGCATACTCACATATACTAACAATACAGGAAAGCACAGCATAAAATTCGGCTTTGGATACAATATAGAATCAGTATTTCCTGTATACAATTTCAGATGCGTTGCTTCAGGAGCATGGAAAGCAGATAACAACCTGCTTATAAAGATACAGATAATTGATTCGGCAGTCGGTAATCTTTATGTATCACTTTCATATCGTGATAAATACGCATCAGTATTTTTAAAGAAGCTGGAAGAAACTTATTTCAACGAGTTTGATGGCGTGTTTGGAGCATGCCGCATATAAAACTATAATAAAATGAAGGTATGTATAAAACAAAGTTATATTGTTTTATACATACCTTTATTTTATATCCATCCACCATCATATTGTATAACTTGTCCTGTGAGGTAGTCATCAGACTCAAGCATCAGTTTGACAAGTCTTGCAACCCCTTCTGGTTTTCCCAGTGTCCCGGCAGGAATTTCACAGGCAAGTTCATCTAGTTCTTCTTTACTTAAGTGTCCGTTCATAGACGTGTCAATGGCACCACAGGCTATGGCATTTACCTGTATATGGCTTGGTGCCAGTTCTTTGGCAAGAGCCTTTGTAAATGAATTGACAGCTCCCTTGGAAGCAGAGTATGCAACCTCACAGCTTGCACCATACAGTCCCCAGACAGATGATATGTTGATGATTCTGCCACAGTGACGGCGAAGCATATCATTAACTGCAAAGTGGCAGCAGTTATATACCGAATTGAGGTTTACGGATATGATGTTATTCCACATATCTGGTGTCATATCCTGAAAAAGCCCTATAGATGCAATTCCAGCATTGTTTATAAGTACATCAGTTTTTCCATAGAGGCTAAGAGTTAAGTCAAACATTTCCTGGACATCTGAAAAGCTTCCCATATCGCCGACATAGGCTGTACATAAAGCTCCCCTGGCTGTTACGGCATCATATGTTTCTTTTAACTCATCTGAGCTTTTAGAACAGCTTATGACTATATTAGCAGCAGGTGAAGCAAGAGCTGTAGCTATAGCCTTTCCTATTCCGCGGGATGCGCCTGTAACGATTATGGTTGTACGTTCAGAATTGGGATTGTCAGAATTAAAATTGTCAGAATTAATCAGGTTTAATCTGTTAATAGTATTATTGTTGTTATAAAAGCTTGAATTCATGCTGCCTCCGTGTCTTTTTAATATATAAAATATGGATTGCAGGAGAAAATAATATACATAAAATATATCATCAGCAAACCATATTTTGTTAAAGTATTGATTATGAGATGTTTAAAATAAAAAAGTATATAGTTAACACCTGCCTAGATTCTATATCAAAAAAATATATAAAACAACCTTGACTTTTTAAATATTGTGCATCATTTACAAATGAAAACATAAAAGAAACAATCTTAAAAAGTTATTCGACACAAATTGACAAGAAATCAAGAAGTTATCCACATCAAAACACCTTGATTTTAACCACATTTTGACTTATACACTAAGTTATCCACAATATCCACAAAAAAGTGTATAAAACAGTCTGTGGATTTACAAGATTAAACAGAATACATGTTTTGTTAAAAGCACTGAAAATAAAAGGAATATTAAAAAAATGTATAATCTTACTTGACAAAATTAAATCACTGTGAAATGTAAAATAATTTTATAAAATTAGAGTAAATTGTGTGAACATACTTGTCTAAATGTAAAATTGTGTTATAATAACAGTATCAAAAATCGTGAGGCACATTTAGTTGGCTATATTCCTTATATAATCCTTAAAGGTTAGCAACACGATAATAAAGTGATAGAAGGAGTTGGACATCATGCGTTTTATTATTACAGGAAGAAATATTGATGTAACAGAAGGTTTAAGATCAGCAGTGGAGGAAAAGTTAGGAAAGCTGGATAGATTCTTTGCTCCAGAAACAGAAGTGAATGTAACATTAAGTGTCGAGAAGGAGAGACAGAAGATAGAGGTTACAATCCCTGTAAAGGGTAACATTATAAGAAGCGAACAGGTCAGCAGTGATATGTATGTATCTATCGACCTTGTTGAGGAAGTTATTGAAAGACAGCTTAAGAAGTATAAGAACAAGATAATCGATAAACATCAGAATGAAGCAGCATTTGCAAAGGAGTTTATAGATAATGATTATGAACCAACAGATGATGTGAAGATTATCAGAACAAAGAGATTTGGCATTAAGCCTATGGACCCTGAGGAAGCATGTGTCCAGATGGAGCTTTTAGGACATAACTTCTATGTATTCTTTAACTCAGAAACAGAGGAAGTTAATGTTGTCTACAAGAGAAAAGGCAATACATACGGACTTATTGAACCAGAGCTTGACTAGTACATAAAAGATTTTATAAAGTGATTTAATCAAGGTTGTCGTTTTGACTATGTTTAACAATATAGCTAAAGCGACAATCTTTTTTATATGTTTTTAATAAAATTTAGGCATTGCTTACATAACTGTTATTGCCTAAATATACAAATAGTGATACAATTTAAAAGATTTCAGCTTATTTTGTGATTTGCACAAAGAAATTGAAAATGCCAGAATCTGGCAGGAATGGAGAGTAATATGGGTTTAGTTCATAAAATATTCGGAACACACAGCCAGCATGAGTTAAAAAGGATAGCTCCTATTGCTGACAAAGTAGAAAGTTATAGAGAAGAATATGGTAAATTAACAGATGAGCAGCTTAAAGCTAAGACTAAGGAATTCAAGGAAAGATTAGCTAAGGGTGAGACTCTTGATGATATACTTCCTGAAGCATATGCAACAGTAAGAGAGGCTGGCAAGAGAGTGCTTGGTATGGAGCATTACAGAGTGCAGATTATTGGTGGTATTATTCTTCATCAGGGACGTATCGCAGAGATGCGTACAGGTGAAGGTAAGACTTTGGTATGTACACTTCCAGCATATCTTAATGCACTTGAAGAAAAAGGTGTACTTGTAGTAACAGTTAATGATTATCTTGCAAAGCGTGATGCTGAATGGATGGGACAGATCCATAACTTCCTTGGTCTTTCAGTAGGTATTGTTCTTCACGATATGAAGGATGATGAAAGAAGAGCAGCATATGCATGTGATATTACATATGTTACTAATAATGAACTTGGTTTTGATTATCTTCGTGATAATATGGCTATATACAAGGAGCAGCTTGTACTTAGAGATCTTCATTACTGTATTATTGATGAGGTCGATTCAGTGCTTATTGATGAGGCAAGAACACCTCTTATTATTTCAGGACAGAGTGGAAAGTCTACTAAGTTATATGAACTGTGTGATGTGCTTGCAAGACAGCTTGTTAAAGGTACATATCATGGTGAAAGAACTAAGATGCAGGTTATGATGCAGGAAGAGATAGAGGAAGATGGAGACTTTATCGTTAATGAGAAGGATAAGGTTGTTAACCTTACTGAAGAAGGTGTCCACAAGGTTGAACAGTTCTTCCACATAGATAACTATGCTGATATAGAGAACCTTGAGATACAGCATAATGTTACTTTAGCTTTAAGAGCACATTATCTTATGTTCAGGGATAAGGATTATGTTGTTAAAGATGATGAAGTACTTATCGTAGATGAGTTTACAGGACGTATCATGCCAGGACGCCGTTATTCAGATGGTCTTCACCAGGCCATAGAGGCTAAGGAGCATGTTAAGGTTAAGAGAGAAAGCAAGACTCTTGCTACTATCACATTCCAGAACTTCTTTAACAAGTTTGATAAGAAGGCAGGTATGACTGGTACAGCCCTTACAGAAGAGAAAGAATTCAGAGGGATTTATAACATGGATGTTGTAGAAGTTCCTACTAACAAGCCAGTTGCCAGAATAGATCACAATGATGCAGTATTTAAGACCATGAAGGGTAAGTTCAATGCGGTTATTGAGGATGTTGTAAGATCCCACGAGAAGGGACAGCCAGTACTTGTTGGTACTATAAACATTGATACATCTGAGCTTTTAAGTGATATGCTTAAGAAGAGAGGGATACCTCATAATGTGCTTAATGCCAAGTATCATGAGCTTGAAGCACAGATAGTTGCTGAGGCAGGTAAGCATGGAGCAGTTACTATAGCTACTAACATGGCAGGTCGTGGTACAGATATTAAGCTTGATGATGAAGCAAGAGCGGCAGGCGGACTTAAGATTATCGGTACAGAAAGACATGAGTCAAGACGTATAGATAACCAGTTACGAGGCCGTGCAGGACGTCAGGGTGATCCAGGCGAATCAAGATTCTATATCTCACTTGAAGATAATCTTATGAGATTGTTCGCACAGGAAACTCTTATGAATACATTTAACAAGCTTGGTGTAGGCGAGAATGACCAGATAGAACACAAGCTGTTAAGCAATGCTATAGAGACAGCACAGAAGAAGATAGAAACTAACAACTATGGTATCAGATGCCATCTTCTTGAGTATGATCAGGTTATGAATGAGCAGAGAGAGATCATGTATGGTGAGAGAAGAAGAGTTCTTAATGGAGAGAGCATGCGTTCTTCTATCATGAAGATGATTACAGATTTCGTAGAAGGTGTTGTTAATCGCTGCGTAAGTGATGATAAGAATGCTGATGAGTGGAACTATGATGAGATTAACGAGCTTCTTCTTCCAACTATCCCTGTTGAACCAGTAGTATATGATGAGAATGTTAAGAATAAGAATGAACTTACTCATGTGCTTAAGGAAAAGGCAGTTAAGTTATACGAAGATAAGGAAGCTATGTTCCCAGAGCCAGAAACTATCAGAGAGATAGAGCGAGTAGTACTTCTTAAGGTTATAGATAGAAAGTGGATGGATCATATCGATGATATGGATCAGCTTAAGCAGGGTATCGGACTCCAGGCATATGGACAGAAGGATCCTGTTGTTCAGTACAAGATGATGGGCTATGATATGTTCGATGAGATGACACAGGCTATCACAGAGGATACAGTAAGACTCCTTATGCATATCCAGGTTGAAGAAAAGGTAGAAAGAGAACAGGTAGCTAAGGTTACAGGTACAAACAAGGATGAAGGACCATCGGTAAAGGGACCTGTTAAACGTACAGACAAGAAGATATATCCAAACGATCTCTGCCCATGTGGAAGTGGCAAGAAGTATAAGAACTGCTGCGGAAGAAAGGCATAGAATATATATTTAAAAGATTTAAAAAGACAGAGGATATCATACTATGAAATTCTGCGATTATATGATATGATAGTATCATTGATTGGAAGAATACATAGAGGGATATCCTCTTTTTATGTGTCTTCCGGGCTAATAAAGTGCAGATTATATAGAACTAATATTAAGTATAGATAATGTAGTGTTGATATATACAGATTGGAGTGTATTGTGGTAGAGTTAGATCAGTTCAGATATAGAATATCAGGTTATGATAAGCAGCTGGAAGGTATAAAAAAGTCGCTTGACCTTGATAACAAGCAGAAGCGTATAGAAGAGCTTGAAGCCGATATGGAGGCACCCGGATTCTGGGATGATCCAGATAAGTCGCAGAAGGCTATGAAGGAACTTAAGGGACTTAAGGATTCGTTTGAAGGCTATGATTCTTTAAAGTCAGGCCTTGAGGATATTAATGTTCTTATAGAGATGGCTGATGAATCTGACGATGAATCTCTAGTTCCAGAGATAGAACAAGAGGTTACTTCGTTTGAGGAAAAGATGGAAGAAATCAGGATAGAAACATTGCTTTCTGGTGAATATGACAGCTGTGATGCAATACTTACATTACATGCAGGAGCAGGTGGAACAGAAAGCTGTGACTGGTGTCAGATGCTTCTTCGTATGTATACAAGATGGGCAGAAAAGCATGGATATACAACACAGATAATAGATTATCTTGAAGGAGATGAAGCTGGTGTTAAGTCTGTAACAGTTGAGATATCAGGAGAAAATGCATATGGACATTTAAAATCAGAGCATGGTGTTCACAGACTTGTACGTATTTCGCCATTTAACGCAGCTGGTAAGAGACAGACCTCGTTTGTTTCGTGTGATGTTATGCCAGATATAGATGAAGACGTAGATATCCAGATCAATGATGATGATTTAAGAATAGATACATACAGATCAAGTGGTGCTGGTGGACAGCATATCAACAAGACATCTTCTGCTATCAGAATCACACATCTTCCTACAGGTATTGTTGTCCAGTGCCAGAACGAAAGGTCGCAGCATCAGAACAAAGACAAAGCCATGCAGATGTTAAAGGCAAAGCTTTACATGATGAAGCAGGAAGAAAATGCACAGAAATCATCAGATATCAGAGGTGATGTTAAAGATATTAATTTTGGTAATCAGATACGAAGTTATGTACTTCAGCCGTATACTATGGTTAAAGATCATAGAACGAACAAGGATGTTGGCAATGCTGCAAGCGTTCTTGATGGCAATATAGATCCATTTATTAATGCATATCTTAACTGGATATCAACAGGTAAGAAAGAAGGAGAAGAAGCATAACTTACATATATAAGCAGAAAGGAGCAATTATGGCAGATTATATCAGACCAGTTGTATTTAGACTTGGAGATCAGGAGTTTGGAGTAGATATCAATCTTGTACAGTCAATAGAAAAGCAGGTTAATGTTGTACCGGTTCCTAATTCAATGAAGTATATAAGTGGTATAGTGAATTTAAGGGGTGAAGTTATTCCAGTTATGAGTCTTAAGGAAAAGTTCAATATGGAGGATCAGTCTAAAGGTGACAATACAGTGATAGTGAATCTTCCAGATATGAAGATCGCACTTGAGGTTGATGAGGTCATAGAGATAGGTGAACTTCAGCCAGATAAGATATCACTTATGCCAAAGCTGGCAAAAACAGAGAATACAGAATATCTTGACAGAGTTGCAAGTATAGATAATAAACTTGTTATTCTGCTTGATATTAACAAAATATTATCAGAAGAAGAAGCACAGGGTATTAAGGAATTCACTGAGCAGATGAAGAATAACTAATAACACAATGAGTGCAGTTATAAGCACCCGGAATGGAGATTGTATGAGAAGGGGCAATGTTTTTAAAAGAAATGCAGGAATACTTATGGCTATAAGTTCTCTTCCATCACCATATGGAATAGGAACACTTGGAAAAGAAGCCTATGAATTCATTGATTTTGTAAGAGATACTAATCATAAGTATTGGCAGGTTCTGCCAGTTGGGCCAACAACATATGGAGATAGTCCATATCAGCCATATTCAGCATTTGCGGGTAATCCATATTTTGTAGACCTTGATACGCTTATAGAGGATGGACTGCTTCTTAAGTCAGAGGTTATTGCAGTTGACTGGGGAGATGGCTTTGTTCCGGTCAATGTATCTGAGGAGGAGGCTCTTAGTAACAGGTATCCTGTTAACTATGATGGGTATCTTGGTGATGACAGATATGTAAGTTACGAAAAAATGTATAGGGAAAGATTTACCATACTAAGAAAAGCATATGAGCGTTTTAAAGAGCAGTGCCTTAAAGCAAAGTCAACGCTTGATAAAGGACTTCCTGTTTATAAAAAGTTTGAAAATTTCATAAATGATAACAAAGACTGGCTTAAGGATTATGCTTTGTTTATGTCACTTAAAGAACATTTTGACCAGAAATCATGGGGCGAATGGGACGAAGACATAAAGTTCAGACGTCCGCAGGCTATGGAAAAGTATGAAAAAGAACTTGAAGATGATATAGGATATTGGTGTTTTATACAGTATGAGTTTTATAAACAGTGGGACAGCCTGAAAAAATATGCCAACTCACAGGGAATAGAAATAATAGGTGATATTCCTATATACATGGGATATGACAGTGTTGACGTATGGGCCGGACAGAAGGAGTTCCAACTTGATGAGAATCTTACACCTGTTAAGGTTGCAGGAGTACCACCTGATGCATTTTCTGATAAAGGACAGAAATGGGGCAATCCTTTATATGACTGGGATAAGATGGAAGCTGATGGATTTTTGTGGTGGAGAAAGCGCATGAAGAATTCAGCAAGATTGTATGATGTTATAAGAATAGACCATTTTCTTGGGATTATTAAGTACTATACGATTCCATATGATATGCCTGATGCAATACAGGGTTCTTATGAACAGGGACCAGGACAGAAGCTTCTGGATGCAGTTAATGAATCCATCGGTAATAAAAAGATAATAGCTGAAGATCTTGGAGTAAGTATTCCAGAGGTTGAAAAAGTGCTTGAATATAATAATTATCCAGGCATGAAAGTGTTAGAATTCGCTTTTGGTGGAGACAGAAAGAATCCCCATCTTCCATATAACTATACACATAATTGTGTATGCTATGGTGGAACTCATGATAATGAAACACTTCTTGGATACTTTAATGAAAGAAATGATGGTGAACTGGGATATGCATATGATTATCTGGATACAAGAGATAAGTGCCGTATGGTTGATATGGTTTTTAGGGCAGCATATTCCAGCATTGCAGTACTCACTATTTTTTCTGTTCAGGACATATTAAAGCTTGATAATTCAGCCCGTATGAATTTCCCTTCAAGTCTTGGAAATAACTGGAAATGGCGTATGAAGAAAAACCAGCTGAATTGGGAACATCTTAATGCGATGAGATATCTGGCCAGTGTTTTCGACCGTGAAAGAAAATAATGTTGCAAATAGTACCAAAGTACTATTTTGCAACATGCATAAATGTTATATAGTACTAACAAGTTTAATATTGATAAAGACAATGTATTTATGACATTGTTTTTATATATAACCCTCGCATTCCTCTCCCGTTGTGCGAGGGTTTTTTATTGTTTAAACAGACATAAAACACTTGCTTTTATATAGAACATGTGCTACTATTCTTTGTACTGAGTACAACTGTCTTTCTGTGGAATACACAAAAAGGCGTTGACATACTTATATACTTTAAATATGCGGAAAGGCATGAGATTATTAAAATGAAAGATAATATTAAATATTATGTTGTTAAGCAGAAAGCCCTGCCTGAAGTGCTTTTAAAGGTAGCGGAAGCAAACAGACTTATAGAAAATAAGAATATCTCTATAGCAGATGCTACCGAAAAAGTAGGGATAAGCAGAAGCTCCTACTATAAGTATAAAGATGATATATTTCCATTCAGAGATAATTCTAAAGGTAAGACAATAACATTTGTCCTGTCTATGGAGGATGAACCAGGACTTCTATCAGTTGTGCTTAACAAGGTAGCTGAGTTTAAGGCTAACATACTTACGATTCACCAGACTATACCGGTTAATGGTATTGCATCATTAACATTGAGTGTTGAGATCCTTCCAACGACCGGAGATGCATCTATGATGATTGAGGAAATAGAGCAGCTTGGTGGGGTAAGATACCTTAAAATCTTAAGCAGCGATGCATCACTTTGATTTTATAAAATAAAGTGAAAATTACATGGAGGATGATATGGCAAAAGTAGCGGTATTAGGTTATGGAACAGTTGGATCAGGAGTTGTTGAGATACTTAACACGAATGCTGATTCAATATTAAAAAAGGCGGGACAGTCTATAGAGGTTAAAAGCGTTTTAGACTTAAGAGATTTCCCAGAAGATCCTATCCAGGAAAAGATAGTACATGATATAGACCTTATTATAAATGATGATGATATAGATGTTGTAGTGGAAGTCATGGGAGGTGTAGAACCAGCATTTACATTTGTTAAGAGAGCGCTGGAGGCTGGAAAAAGTGTGTGTACATCTAACAAGGCACTTGTTGCAGCTCATGGAGCAGAGCTTCTTGCCATGGCAAAGGAACGAAATCTTAACTTTATGTTTGAAGCATCTGTAGGTGGTGGTATTCCTATTATCAGACCTCTTAACCAGGCGCTTACAGCAGACGAGATAACTAAGATTACAGGTATTATGAATGGAACAACTAACTATATCCTCACAAAGATGAGCAGGGAGGGAAGTTCATACCAGGAAGTGTTAAAGGAAGCACAGGAGCTTGGATATGCAGAGCGTAATCCAGAAGCAGATGTAGAAGGATATGATGCATGCAGAAAGATAGCTATTCTTACATCACTTGCCGGCGGTAAGACAGTTAACTTTGAAGAGATAACAACAGAAGGCATTACAAAGATATCAAACGAGGATTTTAAGTATGCAGATAAGCTTGGATGTGTAATCAAGCTTTTAGCAACAAGTTATAGAAAAAATGGTAAAGTATATGCTATAACATCACCATTCCTTATAGATAAGACACATCCATTATATAATGTTAACGGAGTACTTAATGGAATATATGTTAACGGAAATATGGTTGGAGATGTTATGTTCTTTGGTGCTGGTGCAGGTAAGCTTCCTACAGCAAGTGCAGTAGTTGGAGATATAATCGACTGTGTTAAGCATAAGGGAACTAATGTTATGGTTATCTGGGACGATGAGAAGCTTACACTTGCAGATACAGCAGAAGAAGAAAGAAGATTCTTTGTAAGGGTATCAAAGGATGTGAAAGAATCACAGCTTGAAGAGCTTTTTGGTGATGTTAGGATAGTTAACGCTGAAGGTCTTGATGCTGAGTACGGCTTTATAACAGGCGTTATGACAGAAGAAAAGTTTGCTTTGGCAGCAGCTAAGATAAATGTTATATCAAGAATCAGAATAGATGATACAAAGCTTAATTAATAGAAAAGTAATAGTGTCATTGAATTAAGTAAAATATAATAAATATTATGAAAGGTAAAAACAGTAATGGTAAAAGTAGTTAAGTTTGGTGGAAGTTCACTTGCGAGTGCAGAGCAGTTCAAGAAGGTTGGAAATATAATAAGAGCAGAAGAAAGCAGAAGATTCGTAGTTCCTTCAGCTCCAGGAAAGAGATTTTCAGATGATACGAAGGTTACTGATATGCTTTATAAGTGCTATGATGAGGCAGAAGCAGGTAAAAACTTCGATAAGCAGCTTAAGGCTATAGAAGAAAGATATAACGAGATTATAAAAGGTCTTGGTTTAAAGCTTTCATTAAAGGAACAGTTTGAGACAATCAGAAAGAACTTTGAAGCAAAGGCTGGTACAGATTATGCAGCTTCAAGAGGTGAGTACCTTAATGGTATAATTATGGCTAACTATCTCGGTTATGAGTTTATAGATGCAGCCAGTGTTATATGTTTTGATGCTAACGGTGAATTCGATGGTGAAAAGACTAATAAGGTTATGGGAGATAGATTAGCGAATGTTGAGTCAGCAGTTATCCCTGGCTTCTATGGAGCTATGCCTAATGGAGCTGTAAAGACATTTTCAAGAGGTGGTTCAGATGTAACTGGTTCTATTGTTGCAAGAGCTATTAAGGCTGATGTATATGAGAACTGGACTGATGTATCAGGTTTCCTTGCAGCAGATCCAAGAATAGTAGACAATCCAAGACCAATAGATGTCATAACATACAAGGAATTAAGAGAGCTTTCATACATGGGTGCAACAGTTCTTCACGAATCAGCCATATTCCCAGTAAGAAAGGAAGGAATTCCAATAAATATACGTAATACTAATGCACCACAGGATAAAGGTACTATGATTGTTGAGACAACATGTAACAGACCTGACTGCATTATAACAGGTATTGCGGGTAAGAAGGGCTTCGTATCAATAACAATCGATAAGGATATGATGAATTCAGAGATAGGATTTGGAAGAAAAGTTCTTCAGGTATTTGAAGATAATGGAATCTCCTTTGAGCACATGCCTTCAGGCATAGATACTATGACAGTTTTTGTTCATCAGGATGAATTCGTAGAAAAGGAACAGAAAGTTCTTGCAGAGCTTCATAGAGCAGTTAATCCGGATTCTATTGAGCTTGAATCAGATCTTGCACTTATAGCGGTTGTAGGAAGAAGCATGAGAAATAACTCAGGTCTTGCGGGCAATATCTTCTCAGCACTTGCTAAATCTAAGATTAATATTAAGATGATCGATCAGGGTTCAAGTGAGCTTAATATCATCATAGGTGTAAGAAACAGATATTTTGAGGATGCAATCAGAACAATCTATGGAGTGTTTGTGCCAGAATCAAAGTAGTGGATTAATGCGATGGATTAATGCAGCGTTTTGTTTTGGTAAGACATGAAATATTCTGTATAACAGGCAGGATAGAAAGAAGGGGGAAGCTTATGAAAGATGCGAAAAATGAGCTTATGCAGTTTGTAGCAGGTGTAGTTATGCTTGCAGTTGGATTGTATATATTTTCACAGAAGGTTATAGTATTTTCAGGATATGGATTTTTCTTCCTTGGTGGAGGAAGATTTTCATCAGGGCTTATTATTATTCCACTTATTATAGGGATTGTATGGATGTTTATGACAGGGGCTTGCTTTGCATCAAAAGTATTTACAGCATTATCCGTGCTTTTAATAATAGTATCAGTTATAATGTCAACACATATTCATCTTAGTGTGATGACATTATACGAATGGATATTATTATTGGTGCTTATATTTGGAGGTGCCGGACTTGTTGGAAAGGTGCTGTTTTCAGGCAGCGGAACATCTTACAGAGAGAAAAAGGCATCTGGAAAAGATAAAAACAAAGGCTATAAAGATACATTTTCCAATGGAAAAAGCATAGATGATGAGATTGAAAAGATGAAAAAGAATATCAAGTAACAATAATGAATGACCAGGTAGTATTGATTGATTATACTACCTGGCCTTTTTATGTATGTGCTGCGATTGTTTGTTATATATTGCATATAAAACAGTAACTTGATAATAAAGCTTACAATTGGTATAATTAAACATTGATAAAATAATAGAAATGGAGTTTCACAATGGATATTATTAAGAAGATTGCAGAAGAATTAAGTGTAAAAACATCACAGGTGGATGCGGCTGTAAAGCTTATAGATGAAGGCTGTACCATACCATTCATCGCCAGATATAGAAAAGAGGTTACAGGGGCGTTAAACGATGAACAGCTTCGTGAACTTGATGACAGACTTAAGTATTTACGTAATCTTGAAGATAGAAAGACACAGGTTATTGCAAGTATTGAGGAACAGGGTAAGCTTACAGATGAGCTTAAGGAACAGATACTTAAAGCAGAAACCATGGTGCTTGTAGAAGATCTTTACAGACCATATAAGCAGAAGAGAAGAACAAGGGCAACAATAGCCAGGGAAAAAGGTCTTGGGCAGCTTGCAGAATATATCAAAGGACAGGATGCAAAGGAAGATGTCCTTGTTGAAGCAGAAAAGTATGTATCAGATGAGGAAGGCAAGGAAGTAAAGAGTGCAAAGGAAGCTATTGCAGGAGCACTTGATATTATAGCTGAGCAGATATCAGATGTAGCAGACTACAGAACATATATAAGAGATATAACATTTAAAGAGGGAAAGCTTGTAGCAGCAGCAAAGGATGCAGAAGCTGAATCAGTATATGAGAATTATTATGATTACAATGAAGCAATAGCATCTATTCCAGGACATAGAATTCTTGCAATAAACAGAGGTGAGAATGAAAAGTTCCTTACGATTAAAGTTGAAGCACCAGAAGAAAGAATACTCATATATCTTGAAAAGCAGATAATAACAAACGACAATGAGTATACAACACCATATCTTAAAGAGTGTATAGCAGATGCATACGACAGACTTATTGCACCAGCCATTGAAAGAGAGATAAGGAATACTCTTACAGAAACAGCTGAGGATGGGGCTATTAAGGTGTTTGGCAAGAATCTTGAGCAGCTCCTTTTACAGCCACCTATAGCAGGAAAAGTTGTACTTGGATGGGATCCAGGATTTAGAAATGGGTGTAAGCTTGCAATAGTAGATGCTACAGGAAAGGTTCTTGCTACAAAGGTTGTATATCCAACAGAACCATTTAACAAGGTCGATGAAACTAAGAAAATAGTTGCAGACCTTATTAAGAAGTACAATGTTAATCTTATATCATGTGGTAACGGAACAGCATCAAGAGAATCAGAACAGATTATCTCAGATATGATAAAGGAATATGAGCTTAAGAATGTGGATTATGTTATAACCAATGAAGCGGGTGCTTCTGTATATTCAGCCAGTAAGCTTGCAACAGAGGAGTTTCCTGATTTTGATGTTAATCAGAGAAGTGCAGTATCTATAGCAAGACGTGTACAGGATCCGTTAGCTGAGCTTGTAAAGATAGATCCAAAGTCTATAGGTGTAGGCCAGTATCAGCATGATATGAACCAGAAGAAGTTAAGTGAGACACTTGGTGGTGTTGTAGAAGATAGTGTTAACAAAGTAGGTGTAGATCTTAACACAGCCTCAGCTTCACTTCTTGAATATATATCTGGAATATCAAAGGCAGTTGCGAAAAATATTATAGATTACAGAGAAACTAATGGCAGATTTACTAACAGAAAACAGCTGCTTAAGGTAGCTAAGCTAGGACCAAAAGCTTTTGAACAGTGTGCAGGATTTATGAGAATATCAGGAGGAGATAATCCGCTTGATGCAACAAGTGTGCATCCTGAAAGCTATGAAGCAGCAAAGAAGCTTCTTGAAGTTATGGGGTATGATATAGATTCCATAAGTTCTGGTGAGCTTATAGGACTAAAGTCTAAGATAGAAGATATGGGCAGACTTGCTGATGAGCTTGGTATAGGTACAATAACACTTGAAGATATAGTAAAAGAACTTGAAAAGCCAGGCAGAGATCCAAGAGATGAGATGCCTAAGCCGATATTAAGAAAAGATGTACTTGATATGAAGGATCTTGCTCCAGGTATGATACTTAAAGGTACAGTAAGAAATGTAATAGATTTTGGCGCATTTGTAGATATAGGGGTGCATCAGGATGGACTTGTGCATATATCACAGATGAGTGCAGAAAGAAGAGTTGAGCATCCTCTTGATATTGTCAGTGTTGGTGATATTGTGGATGTAAGGGTTATAGATGTTGATGTTAACAAGGGAAGAATATCACTATCAATGATTCTTGACGAAAAGGCAGCAGCTAACAGAGGAAGAAGAAACAGCCAGGAAGAAAGTAATAACAAAGGCGGCAATAAGCAGCATACAAAAGATAACAACAGACAGGACAGAAATCAGAATAGAAAAAAGAAAAAGCCACAGGGGCTTAACTTAAGAGGCTTAGAGAAGTTCATGCACTAAGATTAGGAAAAACAGAAAGGCGGAATAATGGTAATGGATAGTGTTATCGAGTTTGACAGTAAGGTTACAGAGAAAGATCTGCTCAGATTTAAGTTCTATCATAAGTATCATACGATATCGGGTATGGCAGAGATTCTGCTTGCACTTATACTTATAGTGCTTGCAGTTATATCAGCAGGAAAGGTTAATGCCTCTTATACACTCATGGTTGGTGTGTTTGGAATATTTTTTCTTATATTTCCATCAGTTGATATGAAGCTTAGAGCAAGAAGACAGATGAAGAGTGTTGTTACATTTAAGGAAAAAGTCCATTACAGGATAGATGATTCTGGTATAACAGTAAGTCTTGGAGATATAACAGAGACTCTTTTATGGGACAAGATATACAAGATAAAGTTCGACGGCAGGAACATTGACGTTTATATGACAACAGTAAATGCCAATATAATACCTGTAAGGGATTTTAACGGGAAAGCGGCTGATTTTATAGCACTTGCAAAGAAGCATTTAAAGCCATTCCAGGTAAAGGTGAATACTGACAGACTTTCTTAATATCTTAAACAATACGGTAATCCGCAGAAATGGGTGATAATATGATTACAGAAACACGTAGTTCTAAAGAAACATATGAACTAGGATATAACATGGGTAAAAATGCCAGGGCAGGAGATGTTTATTGTCTTGATGGTGATCTTGGTGTTGGGAAAACTGTATTTACCCAGGGGTTTGCGAAGGGGCTTGGTATAAATGAGCCTATTAACAGCCCTACTTTTACTATTGTTCAGGAATATCATGATGGACGGCTTCCATTATACCATTTTGATGTATACAGAATAGGTGATATAACTGAAATGGACGAGATAGGATATGAAGAATACTTCTATTCAGAAGGTGTGTGTCTTATTGAATGGGGCAATCTTATAAGTGAAATTATGCCTGAAAATGCGACATACATTAAGATTAGTAAGGATTTATCCAAGGGATTTGACTATAGGAAAATCGAGGTAACAAAATGAAAGTATTAGCTATTGAGAGTTCAGCAGTTACGGCTTCTGTTGCGATTATGACAGAGGATACGCTTATTGCTGAATATACGATTAATTACAAGAAAACACACTCGCAGACATTACTTCCGATGATAGATGAAATATGTCGTATGACAGAAACAGATGTGTCAGATATTGATATAGTTGCAGTGTCTGATGGTCCGGGTTCATTTACGGGATTAAGGATTGGAGCGGCTACAGGAAAAGGGATAGCACTTGCTAAGGATAAACCTATGGTGGCTGTACCTACGCTTGAGGCTATGGCTTATAATCTTATGGGAGACAAAAGACTTATATGCCCTGTCATGGATGCAAGAAGACAGCATCTTTACAGTGGTTTATACAGATTTGATGCAGAAAAGCTTGAAATTATACATGAACAATGTCTTATATCGTATCAGGAACTGGTAGATATACTTAATGCACAGGATGAAGAAGTGGTATTTGTCGGAGATGGCATAGATGTTGCAGGAGATTATATAAAAGATAATCTTAAGTGCAGATATAGTTTTAGTAAACCTCATATAAAGACACAGAGAGCATCAAGTGTTGCACTTGCGGCTATATATATGGCACAGGAAGGAAAGACTATTAATTCGGATCTTATGAAGCCGGATTATTTACGCCCATCACAGGCTGAAAGAGAACATAATAAATAAATCAGCAGATAGTTATGAGCATATGAAGACATGAATATACTAATGAAAGTTTAATGCTTAGAATAGGAGTAAAGGATTATGGAATACCATGTCAGAACAATGGAAGAAAGAGATGTTCCTTATGTGTCAAAGATAGAGAATGAAATATTTTCACTGCCATGGTCTGAAAAATCTTTCATAGATGCTGCATGTAATCCGGATAACATATATCTTGTATGCGAGCGTACAGGAGAAATAGCAGGATACTGTGGTATGTGGACTGTTATGGGTGAGGGCAATGTAACTAATGTTGCTGTGCATCCATCATATAGAAGACAAGGTGTGGCTGAAGCACTTCTTAAAGAAATGGAAAGAAGGGCGAAAGAAAAATCAGTAACAATCTTTTTTCTTGAAGTCAGACAAAGCAATGAAGCAGCAAAAAAACTTTATGAAAAACTTGGGTATAGTCCTATAGGTACAAGGAAAAGATTTTATGAAAGACCTGTAGAAGATGCTATTGTTATGTCAAAGATATTATGATGCGAGGCTGCTTATAGGCAGGCTGTATGTGAATTATATAATGAACTACATGTAAAATAACGAAAAAAAGAAAGGAGCCGATATGTTAGACGTATGTTTATTAGGAACAAGTGGGATGCTTCCATTACCAGGCAGATGGCTCACTTCACTTATGACAAGATATAATGGAAGTAGTCTTCTTATAGATTGTGGTGAAGGGACACAGATAGCGATAAAAGAAAAAGGATGGAGCTATAATCCTATAGATGTAGTGTGCTTTACGCATTATCATGCAGATCATATAAGCGGGCTGCCGGGATTACTGCTTACGATGGGCAATTCAGACAGAAAAGAGCCGCTTACACTTATCGGACCTAAGGGTCTTTCAAGAGTGGTGAATGCTTTAAGGGTGATAGCACCGGAGCTTCCTTTTGAAATAAATATGATAGAACTTAATGGGCAGCAGGAACATTTGTCAATAAAAGGATATGAAATAGATGCGTTCCGTGTAAGTCATGCGGTTACATGCTATGGATATACTATAAGTATACCAAGAATAGGAAAGTTTAATGCAGACAAGGCAAAAGAGCTTGGCATACCATGTCGTATATGGAATAAGCTGCAGCATGGACAGGAAATTGAGTATGAGGGTATTACATACACGCCGGATATGGTTATGGGAGCACCTAGAAAAGGTATAAAGCTTACTTATTGTACGGATACAAGACCGGTACAGGCTATAGTTGATAATGCAAAGAATTCAGATCTTTTTATATGCGAAGGCATGTATGGGGAAAAGGATAAAGAGTCAAAGGCGAAAGAATATAAGCATATGACATTCTATGAGGCAGCAGAGCTTGCTAAAAATGCTGATGTTAAGGAAATGTGGCTCACACATTATAGTCCATCACTTATAAGACCAGCTGACTATGTAGGGAATATAAAAAATATATTTAAAAATGTACGTGCAGCGAAAGATGGGCAGAGTGTTACACTTAATTTTGAAGATGAAGAGTAGAATAAGGTTACATAAGTTGAATTGAGCGTGAGAAAAAAGGAGCAGCCTATGAAAAAACATTGGAGAATGGTATTAGCCGTAATATTATGTGCGGTATTATGTATTGGATATTATTATTATCTTGCAAACAAACCATTAAAAAAGGATGCTACAGACAAGGTGGTCCAGAATGACGAGCTTGCATATCTTGTAGCAAGAAATATAAGTGATAACTATCCGGAATCTGTAAGGGATGTTGTTAAGCTTTATGCAAGAATAACGAAAGAGTACTATGATAGTGATATATCAGAAGAGGATATTGAAAAGCTTGGACATCAGGCAAGATTGTTGTTTGATGATGAACTTAAAAATACGCAGACTGATGAAGAGTTCATGATGGCATTAAAAGAAGATATAAGCATATATAGAAATAACGATGCCCGAATCAGCAGCTTCAGCCTTCAGAGTGCTAATGATACAAAGTATACAACATTTAATAATAGAGAATATGCATCATTGCAGCTTGTGTATTATATACGAGAAGGAAGCAGCCTTAGAACATCAGGTACTAAGTTTACTTTAAGAAAAGATAATTCAGGCAAATGGAAGATATTATACTGGGAATTAGTTAATTCGGTAGATTTAAGCTGAATAACAAGTTGATTGGCTTTATATGTAGAGCAGGCATGATAAAGCAGTAAGTATATATCTATTGATATTATGATTAATGTCTGCAGAATGGAGAATAAATGGAAGAACAAAAAGATGTGCTGATACTGGCTATTGAGAGCTCATGTGATGAGACAGCGGCAGCGGTTGTAAAGAATGGAAGAACAATATTATCTAATATTATTAATTCACAGATTGCTATTCATACAGAATATGGTGGAGTTGTTCCGGAGATAGCTTCAAGGAAGCATATAGAAAATATAAATCCTGTTATAAGAATGGCTTTGGATGAAGCGGGAGTTACACTTGATGATATAGATGCAATAGGTGTAACTTATGGTCCAGGTCTTGTAGGTGCATTGCTTGTAGGTGTGGCAGAGGCTAAAGCTATTGCATTTGCAACAGGCAAGCCTCTTGTTGGAGTGCATCATATAGAGGGACATATTGCGGCAAACTATATAGAAAACAAAGAACTTGAGCCGCCTTTTGTATCACTTGTTGTATCAGGTGGACATACCCATCTTGTTAAAGTTAATGATTATGGTAAGTTTGAAATAATAGGAAGAACAAGAGATGATGCAGCAGGAGAAGCTTTTGATAAGGTGGCAAGAGCTATAGGACTTGGATATCCTGGTGGACCTAAAATAGATAAGATAGCTAAAGAGGGTAATCCTGAAGCTATAGTTTTTCCAAGAGCACATGTAGATGATGCACCTTACGACTTTTCGTTTAGTGGAATAAAATCAGCAGTGCTTAACTATATTAATTCGGCAGAAATGAAGGGTGAAACTGTAAACAAAGCAGATCTTGCAGCTTCGTTCCAGAAAGCTGTAGTTGATGCTCTTGTATCACGTGCTATCCGTCTCACGAAAGAAAGTGGAATGGATAAGCTTGCACTGGCAGGTGGAGTAGCATCTAATTCGGCACTTAGAAAGACATTGAAAGAAGAATGCGATAAGAATGCAATTACTTTTTATTCACCATCACCTATATTCTGCACTGATAATGCAGCGATGATTGGGGTTGCAGCATATTATGAATATATATCAGGTACAAGACATGGATATGATCTTAATGCAATACCTAATCTTAAGCTTGGAGAAAGAGTGTGATTCCTTTTGCTGAAACAGTTTTGTGTCTGCTATATTTAGATCTGTTAAAGAACGATGAAGTGAGGTATGTATAATGAATTATGCAATAATACTGGCTGGTGGAAAAGGTTCAAGGATGAAAAGTGATATTCCAAAGCAATTTCTTAAGCTGAATGATATTCCGATGATATGTTATTCAATAGAAACATTTGAGGCAAATGATAATATAGACAGAATAGTAGTTGTTACATCAGCAGACTATATTGGGTATATGGAAAAAATAATACGCTCACAAGGCTATAAAAAGATTATTGCTGTAGTTGAAGGAGGCAGAGAGAGATACGATTCTGTATATTCAGGATTGAATTGTATAAGAGAAAAGGTGAACGAAGCGCAGCAGGGCAGGCAAAAAGATAAAAATTATGTGTTTATACATGATGGAGCAAGACCATGTGTAACAGATAGTATAATAAATGCATGCATGCATGATGTTAAAATATATAATGCATGCGTTGCTGCAGTTCCGGTAAAAGATACAATTAAGGTTGTTGATGCTGAAGGAATTGCAGTTAATACACCAGATAGAAGCACTTTATGGCAGATACAGACACCGCAGGTTTTTGAAAGTGAACTTATTTTAGAAGCATATGATAAGTTATATTGTGATATTGATAAAAAAGGAATAACAGATGATGCAATGGTTGCTGAAAAATATATGAATACTAAGGTAAAAATGACATTATCTGAGTATACTAATATTAAAGCAACAACGCCAGAAGATATACTTATAACAGAGGTGTTCCTGACTGGCAAAAAAATATTATAAAGTAAAGATTGGATGAATATTATCCTGAAAAGAGAAAATTAAAGTGTACCCTTTGTCAAGGACACTATGACTTTTTCCTTTTCAGATTTCTA
>JAHYZV010000016.1 GCA_019424245.1 Clostridiales bacterium | reverse complement strand
GCCTGTAGCTTATATTTGTCGTCCGTTCGTCACCAACTAATATTCAATTAAACAATCATATTCACATCTATCCACACCTTATACAGAGTTATGCACAACATGTGCATAACTTGTGCATAACTTTTCTTTTTTTTGTGATTAAATGTGTGTTTTTTTGCTATTTTCCGCTATTTTCCTATGTTTTTTTTGTTTATATATTATCAACACAATTTTGTATAACACGGAATTTTTTAAAGATTTTTTAAGTTATCCACAATTTTATTGAAAAAAATCCACAAATGCTTTATGATTATAAAGGAATGTTTTTTTATCATTCTAATACAGCCAGAAAGGCAATTATTATGGAAGAATTAATTAACAGCTGGGATAGAATCCTTCAAATATTTAAAGAGGAATACGACATACAGGATATTTCCTTTAATACATTTATTAAACCCCTTAAGATATATTCAGTAGATGATAACGTAATTACCTTATTAGTATCTAAGGGCCGTATGGGTGTATCCCTCATAGAAAAGAAATATCGTGAATTTCTTGAAATAACTGTCTGTGAGGTTATGGATGATAAATACACGATTCGTCTTATATCCGATGAAGACCTTGAACATGAGGAAAAGATTAAAAAAGAAAAGATTAAAAAAGATGAGCCTAAGAAAGATAATAACAATTCTAACAATCTTTCCCTTAATCTTAATCCCAATTATACATTCGACACATTTGTCGTTGGTAACAATAACAGCCTTGCACATGCAGCCTCTGTAGCTGTTGCCGAATCGCCAGGCGAAGTATATAACCCACTTTTTATATATGGTGGTGTTGGACTTGGCAAGACTCATCTTATGCAGGCTATTGCACATTTTATTATCGAAAACAATCCTAATAAAAAGGTATTGTATGTAACAAGTGAAACTTTCACCAATGAGCTTATAGATGCCATCCGTAATAAAGAAAATGCTGAAAAAGGCAATGCTGCTTTCAGAAACCGTTACCGTAACATTGATGTGCTTCTTATTGATGATATACAGTTTATTATAGGTAAGGAATCTACACAGGAAGAGTTCTTCCATACCTTTAACTCTTTATATCAGGATAGAAAGCAGATTGTTATATCTTCTGATAAGCCACCTAAGGAAATGGAAACTCTTTCGGAACGTCTAAGAACAAGATTCGAGATGGGACTTCCTGTTGATATCCAGATTCCTACATACGAAACTAAGATGGCTATTATAAAAAGAAAAGCCGAATTATCATCACTTGATATTCCATATGATGTACAGGATTACGTGGCAACACATATAAAGTCAAGTATAAGAGAGCTTGAGGGTGCACTTACAAAGTTATCTGCATTTTCAAAGTTATCGCATACACCTATTACTGTAGAATTCGCTGAACAGACATTAAAAGATCTTATATCTCCTGATTCTAAAAAAGAAATCACACCTGAGCTTATTATACAGACGGTGGCAGATCACTTTAATGTTAAATACGATGACATAATATCATCTAAGCGTAATGCAAACATAGTACATCCAAGACAAATTGCCATGTATCTATGCCGTCAGATGACAACAGCCCCTCTTCAGGCCGTAGGTAAAGCTTTAGGTAACAGAGATCATACAACAGTTATCCACGGAGCTGAAAAGATTGCCAAAGAAGTTGTCCAGAACGAATCAGTACGCAATACTATTGATATTATCATCAAAAAGATCAATCCTTCATGATGTTATTAACAATTATTAACTGTGTTATAAACAGTTATCCACAAAGTTATCAACAGATTGTGGATTTTTCCACATGGTATTTGTTATAACCTGTTTATAATATGTGCTTTTTATGTTGATGTTAATTTATAACTTTTTTTTCAATTTTTGTTTAGATTTTTTTATCAACATAATTTTTGTTTTTTTAACAGTATACTCAGTCCGTTTTAACTGGCTTATCCTTTTGCCAAACGCTGATATTTACTAGATTGGCAGGGGTTTTTAACATATTAACAGCCCCTACTATAACTACTACTGAATTATATTTATATATATATGTGTCTGGGGAAGGTTTCCTCACACCGAAAGGAGTTTTGAACAATTATGAAACTTGTATTCTCAAAAAGTGAACTTAATAAAGCCGTTGGTATTGTTATGAAAGCGGTACCAGTACGTACCACTATGAATATTCTTGAATGTATCTTAATAGATGCTACTACTAATGTTATTAAGTTTACAGGTAATGATATGGAACTCGGTATTGAAACTATCGTTGATGGTGAGATACTTGAAAAAGGTAAGGTTGCTATTGAAGCAAAGCTTTTTTCCGAAATAGTAAGAAAGCTGCCAGACAGTGAAGTAACTATTACTACAGATTCCAACTATACATCTTTAATTACATGTGAAAACAGTAAAATTAACATTGCTGGTAAATCTGGAGATGATTTTTCTTACTTACCTATAATAGACAAAGATAAAATGATCACTATTTCCCAGTTTAAACTTAAGGAAATAATCAACCAGACTATTTTCTCTACAGCACCTAACGATAACAATAAAATGATGACAGGTGAACTTTTTGAAGTATCCGAAAATACTCTTAAGGTTGTAGGTCTTGATGGACATAGAATTGCTATAAGAAACATTGCACTTGAAGGAAGAGCTGATGATGTTAAGGTAGTAGTACCTGGAAAAACATTACAGGAGATAAGTAAGATATTATCTACTGATGCAGAAAATATGGTTAATGTATACTTTACTAATAATCATATTTTATTTGAGTTCGATAATACTATTGTAGTTTCAAGACTTATTGAAGGTGAATACTTCAAAATAAGCCAGATGTTGTCAAGTGATTATGAAACAAAAGTTGTTATTAATAAAAAAGAATTTATAGATTCTATAGACAGAGCTAATCTTCTTATTACTGAGAGCGAAAAGAAACCAATTATTATTAATATTACAGATGGTTCACTTGAAGTTAATGTTAATTCATTAAAGGGAAAGTCTAACGAAAATATAGATATTAAAAAAGAGGGTAAGGATCTTATGATTGGCTTTAACCCTAAGTTCCTTATGGATGCATTAAAAGTTATTGACGATGAAACAGTAGATATATATCTTGTTAACCCTAAGGCACCTTGTTTTATAAGAGATGCTAACCAGTCATATATATATCTTATACTTCCTGTTAATTTTACAGCTTAAATATAATGTTTATGATTATGCCGTTTGTTAAGTTATAAGGCAATATTAAATTTATTATAAAAAGTTGTATATGAGTTCAGGTATATGTTTAGATTTTAGATAAAATATCAGAAATGAGGATTATCATGGAAGAATTAACTATTAGAAAAGGTGATGACTTCATCAAGTTAGGTCAGGCTGTTAAAGCTGTTGGATTCGTTGAATCAGGAGTGGAAGCTAAGGAAGTTATCCAGAGTGGACTTGTAAAAGTCAATGGAGTTGTGGAAAAACAACGCGGAAAAAAACTTGTTGGTGGAGAAGTTGTAGAATTCAACGGCAATAAGCTTATTATTAAGCGCTGATAACAGCAAGTAAAATATTCAGAGACAAGCTGATATGCTATATATGGCTCTGAACAATAACAAATTATGGCAGGTGAAACAGTGGTTATTGATTCTCTAGATTTAAAGAATTATCGTAATTATGATATTCTTGATATGAATTTCGATAAAAATGTCAATATTATATATGGTGACAATGCACAGGGAAAGACTAATATACTTGAGTCTATATATATGTGTGCCACCTCAAGGTCACATCGTGGCAGTAAAGACAAAGAAATGATAAGATTCGGAGAGTCAGAATCACATATAAAAGCCAACGTGGTAAAAAATAACATAAACTATCGTATCGATATGCATCTTAAGGGAAACAAAGCCAAAGGTATAGCAATAAATGGAATACCAATCAAAAAGGCAGTTGACCTGTTTGGTATAATACAGATAGTGCTTTTCTCACCAGAAGATCTTAATATTATAAAAAATGGTCCTTCAGAGAGAAGAAGATTTATGGATATGGAGCTAAGCCAGCTTAATAAGATATATCTAAGCAATCTTGTTAATTATAATAAAGTGCTGGTTCAGCGTAATAAGCTGCTAAAAGAATTGTCATTTAACATGACAGATGAACTTTTATCAACTCTTGATATATGGGATATGCAGCTTGTGCATTATGGAAGAAGCATAATCGATGGAAGAATTAAGTTTGTTGAAGAGCTTAATGATATAATAAGCAGTATTCACTCTAATCTTACAGGAAGTAAAGAAAAGCTTGTAGTTGAGTATGCCCCATATACGACGGCCGAAAGGCTTGAAGATATGGTAAGTGCATCAAGAGATAAGGATATAAGGTATAAAAGTACAGGAATTGGACCACATAAGGATGATCTTGTTTTTTATATCAATGGACAAGATGTAAGAAAGTATGGATCCCAGGGACAGCAGAGGACAACAGCATTGTCACTTAAGCTGTCAGAGATTGAACTTGTAAAGAAGCTTACTAAAGATAATCCTATTCTTCTTTTGGATGATGTGCTGTCAGAGCTTGACAGTAACAGGCAGAATTATCTGCTTAACAGTATAGGTGATATACAGACGATTATCACGTGTACAGGTTTAGATGAATTTATTAATAACAGAATAAATATTAATAAAGTTTTTAAAGTAACTAATGGAACAGTAAGTCACGTACAATGCGGTGATGGTACCGCAGAAATGAGGTAATATGGCAGAGCAGAATTATGGTGGAGATCAGATTCAGATATTAAAGGGTCTTGAAGCTGTTAGAAAGAGACCCGGTATGTATATAGGCAGTACATCTGGAAGAGGATTACATCATCTTGTATATGAAATAGTAGATAATGCGGTTGATGAGGCACTTGCAGGATACTGTAATGTTATTAAGGTATTCATCAATAAGGATAACTCAATAACTGTAACAGATAACGGAAGAGGAGTACCTGTAGATATTAATCACGAAACCGGAAAGCCTGCCATTGAAGTAGTGTATACAATGTTACATGCAGGTGGTAAGTTCGGTGGTGGAGGATACAAGGTATCTGGTGGACTTCACGGTGTAGGTGCATCTGTTGTTAATGCTTTATCAGAGTGGATGGAAGTTGAAGTTAAAAGAGATGGACATATATATGAGCAGCGTTATGAAAGAGGAAATGTATGTTATGAATTAAGGACAGTAGGTGATTGTCCGGCGGATGAAACTGGAACTAAGGTAACATTTCTTCCTGATAAGGAGATATTCCAGGAAACAACTGTGTTTGAGTATGATATATTAAAACACAGATTAAGAGAGATGGCGTTTCTTACTAAAGGGATAAAGATTATACTTACTGACTTAAGAGAATGTCAGGAAAAGGAAGAAACATTCCATTATGAGGGCGGTATAAGAGAATTCGTTGAGTATATAAACAAGAGCAAGGAGCCACTTTACAGCCAGGTAATATACTGCGAAGGTGTCAAGGATAACGTACAGGTTGAAGTAGCTTTCCAGCATAATGATGGTTTTAATGAGGTTGTAGATTCATTTGTTAACAATATAAAGACTCCTGAGGGTGGAACACATCTTGCTGGTTTTAGAAATGCGATGACTAAAACATTCAATGACTACGCAAGAAAGAATAAAATTCTTAAAGAGAGCGAGCAGAGTCTTTCTGGTGATGATATAAGAGAGGGACTTACAGCGATAGTAAGTGTTAAGATAGAGGATCCCCAGTTTGAAGGACAGACTAAGCAGAAGCTTGGTAATACTATAGCAAGAAGTGCAGTTGACAGCATAGTATCAGAACAGCTTCAGATATTTCTTGAACAGAATCCATCGGTAGCAAAGGCTATATGTGAGAAATCGTTACTTGCACAAAGAGCAAGGGAGGCTGCAAGAAAGGCAAGAGATCTTACAAGAAGAAAGACAGCACTTGAGAGTACATCGCTTCCAGGCAAGCTTGCTGACTGTACAGACAAGAATCCAGAGAATTGTGAAATCTATATCGTTGAGGGAGATTCAGCTGGTGGTTCAGCTAAAACTGCAAGAAGCCGTGCAACTCAGGCTATTCTTCCACTTCGTGGCAAGATTCTTAATGTAGAAAAGGCAAGACTTGACAGAATACTTGGAAACAAGGAAATACAAGCTATGATTACAGCATTTGGTACAGGTATTCATGATGATTTTGATATTAAAAAGTTAAGATATCACAAGATAATAATCATGACTGATGCCGATGTTGATGGAGCACATATTGCAACACTTCTTCTTACATTCTTCTACAGATTTATGCCAGAGCTTATAAAGCAGGGACACGTATACCTTGCACAGCCACCTCTTTACAAGGTTGAGAAGAACAAGAAGGTTTGGTATGCGTACAGTGATGATGAACTGAATCAGATTATGACAGAAATCGGAAGAGACCAGAACAACAAGGTACAGCGTTATAAGGGTCTTGGTGAGATGGATGCAGAGCAGTTATGGGATACAACTATGGATCCACATAAGAGAGTACTTTTAAGAGTAGATATGAAGGAAGATGATGAGGCAGATCTTGATGTTACATTTTCAACACTTATGGGAGATAAGGTAGAACCAAGACGTGAATTTATTGAGAATAATGCCAGATTTGTAAGAAATCTTGATATCTAAATGAATGTAAAATATTATACAGACTGTATATAGTGATGCAGCAAAGAAAGGAATTAATCAAATGGATGAACATATCTTTGATAAAGTTCAGGAAGTAGATATGCAAAAGACTATGAAGGATTATTACATAGACTATGCCATGAGTGTTATCGCTTCAAGAGCATTGCCAGATGTAAGAGATGGTCTTAAGCCAGTTCAAAGAAGAATACTGTATTCTATGGTTGAACTTAACAATGGTCCTGATAAACCACATAGAAAGTGTGCCCGTATCGTAGGTGATACAATGGGTAAATATCATCCTCATGGAGATTCATCTATCTATGAGGCACTTGTAAAGCTTGCCCAGGACTTCAATACGCGATATCCACTTGTTGATGGACACGGTAACTTTGGTTCTGTTGATGGTGATGGGGCAGCAGCCATGCGATATACTGAGGCAAGACTCAGTAAAATATCTATGGAGATGACAGCAGATCTTAACAAAGATACTGTTGATTTTATACCTAACTTTGATGAGACAGAGAAAGAGCCGACTGTTCTTCCATCAAGATATCCTAATCTGCTTGTCAATGGTACATCAGGTATAGCGGTAGGTATGGCAACTAATATTCCACCACACAACTTAAGGGAAGTCATAGGTGCTGTTGTAAAAATTATAGATAACAAGATAAACGAGGACAGGGAAACTACACTTGAGGAAATACTTGAGATAGTTAAAGGTCCTGATTTTCCTACAGGTGGTACGATCATAGGAAAGACAGCTATTGAAGAGGCTTATAGAACCGGAAGGGCTAAGATAAGAGTCAGAGCTGTTACGAATATTGAACCTATGCCTAACGGAAAAAACAGAATAGTTGTAACAGAGCTTCCTTACATGGTTAACAAGGCAAGGCTTATAGAAAATATTGCTGATCTTGTAAGGGATAAGAGAGTAGAAGGAATCACAGACCTGCGTGATGAATCAGACAGGGAAGGTATGCGTATAGCTATTGAGTTAAGAAGAGATGTGAATCCTAATATTATACTTAACCAGCTTTATAAGCATACTCAGCTTCAGGATACATTTGGTGTTATAATGCTTGCACTTGTTGACAATCAGCCAAAGGTTCTTAATCTTTACGAAATGCTTAAGTATTATCTTATGCATCAGGAAGATGTTGTTACAAGAAGAACTAAGTATGATCTTAACAAGGCAGAGGAAAGAGCACACATATTAGAGGGATTAATAATAGCCCTTGATAATATAGACAGAGTTATATCAATCATAAGAGGATCTTCAACTGTACAGGCTGCCAAGGAAAGTCTTATGAAAGAATTCAATCTTACAGATGCACAGTCACAGGCTATAGTTGATATGCGTCTTAGAGCTCTTACAGGTTTAGAGAGAAGTAAGATTGAGGCAGAACTTGCTGATTTACAGAAGAAGATTGAGGAATACAGAGCTATACTTGCTGATAAGAATAAGCTTCTTACTGTTATAAAGACAGAGATATCTCTTATAGCAGACAAGTATGGTGATGAAAGAAGAACTTCAATAGGATATGATGAATATGATCTTTCAATGGAAGACCTTATACCAGATGAGGCTTGTGTTATAGCACGTACTAATATGGGATATGTAAAGAGAATGACACCTGATAATTTCAAGAGCCAGCACAGAGGTGGCAAGGGAATTAAGGGTATGCAGACACTTGAAGAGGATTATATTAAAGATCTTTTTATGACAACTTCCCATCATGTGCTTACATTCTTTACGAATACAGGAAGAGCATATAAGCTTAAGGCATATGAGATACCAGAAGCAGGAAGAACATCAAGAGGAACAGCAATCATTAATCTTTTACAGCTTGCACCAGGTGAAACAATAACAGCTGTAGTTCCAGTGAAGGTAGAGGATATAAGTGATAATGATTATCTGTTTATGGCTACTAAGAATGGTATAGTCAAGAAGACTCCTTGTAAGGAATTCGCAAACATCAGAAAGAATGGCATACAGGCTATGACACTAAGGGATGATGATGAACTTATAGAGGTTAAGTTAACTGATGATACTACAGAAGTAATGATGGTTACTAAGTTAGGTATGTGTATAAGATTCAAGGCAACAGATGTAAGGCCTACAGGAAGATCCGCAATGGGGGTTATAGGCATGAATCTTATGGATACTGATGAGGTTGTAGGAGTACAGCTTAATACACAGGGCGATACTATGCTTATTGTTTCAGAAAATGGTATGGGTAAGAAAACTGACATATCAGAATATGCAGTACAGCATCGTGGAGGAAAAGGTGTTAAGTGCTATAAGATTACGGAAAAAACCGGTAATGTAATAGGTGCAAAGGCTGTAGATGATACAAGAGAGGTTATGCTTATAACAACAGAGGGCATAATTATAAGACTGGCATGCAGGGATATTTCAACACTTGGAAGAATAACTTCAGGTGTTAAGCTTATTAATCTTGATGATAATGTAAAGGTTGCGACGGTTTCCAAGGTAAGAAAGAGTCCATCAGATGATGATGGTAACGAAACAGAGGAATTTGATGCAGAAAGTGATTCTGAAAATATTGATGGAGTGAATAAAGTAAATGAAAATACATCAGATAGCAATACATCAGATGTAGCAGACGATTCAATAGACAGACTGCTTGATGCAGCTAATAAAGATAATCAGGAAGATTAATATTAAAAACCCCGGTTGCACAGAGTAAGTGTAACCGGGGTTTATGTGTTAAAGATTATAGCTATGTATAGCATTTTAAGATGGATTATGAACAATAAAGTTCGTATATACGAGAGATATTAACGTATGGAGGTTGATATGAGAGAGGTAAATGTGGATAAAGTCACTGAAAACATAAAGGAAATGTGTATTGAAGCTAATCATTTTCTTACAGATGACATGAAAAAGGTGTTTAAGAATGCAGTTGTGTCAGAAAAATCACCATTAGGAAAGCAGGTACTAAACCAGTTAAATGAAAACCTTGATATAGCAGCCAATGATATGATACCTATATGCCAGGATACAGGTATGGCTGTAGTATTCATAAATGTTGGTCAGGATGTGCATTTTACAGGTGGAAATATAACAGATGCAATAAATGAAGGTGTGCGTCAGGGTTATATTGAAGGTTTTTTAAGAAAGTCAGTAGTTAATGACCCTATTATCAGGGAGAATACTAAGGACAATACTCCAGCTGTGATTCACTATAATATAGTTCCTGGAGATAAAGTGGATATAACGGTTGCACCTAAGGGCTTTGGCAGCGAGAACATGAGCCGTGTATTTATGTTAAAACCAGCTGATGGCATAGAAGGTGTAAAGGATGCAATACTGACAGCTGTAAAAGATGCCGGTCCTAACGCATGTCCACCTATGGTTATAGGAGTTGGTATTGGTGGAACATTTGAAAAGTGTGCACTTCTTGCGAAAAAGGCACTTACAAGAAATGTAGAGGAAGAATCTCATGTTCCATATGTAAGAGAGCTTGAAAAAGAAATGCTTGAAAAAATAAATAAGCTTGGAATAGGACCAGGAGGACTTGGTGGAACTCAGACAGCACTTGCTATCAACATAGAAACATACCCAACACATATAGCAGGTCTTCCAGTGGCAGTTAATATGTGCTGTCATGTCAACCGTCACGCACATAGACAGATATAGTTGATTATAAAAAAATATAATTTAGATTATAAATAGAGTTAGAATTATAAATAGAGTTAGAATTACAATTAGGAATAGTCGTATCTTAATATGACAGTCATGCAGGATTGATGTGAAAATTTTTTCACATGTGGGATTTGTGTCTGCGCACACTTGACACAAATTTGATATGAGCAAAAAATGTGTGCAGAAAAGAGGTTTAGTGTGAAAAATAAGATTTTTCACACAAGAATGGAGGATTATTATGGACAGACACATAGCAGCTCCTATAAGTGACGAAGATGCAAAGAGTCTTCATTCAGGAGATTATGTATACATAACAGGAACTATATACACAGCCAGGGATGCAGCACATAAAAGAATGGCAGAGGCTCTGTCAGCAGGAGAGCCACTTCCAATAGATATGAAAAATAATATTATATATTATATGGGACCATCTCCAGCGAGAGAAGGAAGACCAATAGGTTCAGCAGGTCCAACAACAGCAAGCAGAATGGATAAGTATGCACCAGACCTTCTTGATCTTGGACTAAAAGGAATGATTGGAAAAGGAAAAAGAAGCAAGGCTGTGATAGATGCAATAGTAAGAAATGGTGCGGTATATTTTGCAGCAGTTGGAGGTGCAGGTGCTATTCTTTCAAAATGTATCAAAAAATCTACAGTAATTGCATATGATGATCTTGGAACAGAGGCAATACGTGAACTTGAAGTAGAAGATTTCCCTGTTGTTGTAGTTATTGATAGTGATGGTAACAATCTTTATGAAACAGCTATAAAAGAATACTGTACATTATAATAAAATGTGGGCTATTAGCTTAAAAGGTATTAGTGTGAAAAATAAGATTTTTCACACGGCGTCATATTATATAATGTTATATAGAAATATTATGTGATATTATATGAAAATGGGCTTGACATATTATAACAAATTTGATAATATATCTCTTGCGTGTAACGCAGAATTTCATATTATGAGTTAAACATTAATGGTTTAGGGCTCGCATTCATGGAATCTGGAGTAGTACTCAAGAGGCTGAAGAGGCGCCCCTGCTAAGGGTGTAGGTCGGGCAACCGGCGCGAGGGTTCAAATCCCTCCTGCTCCGTTGACAGTATATGCTGTAAGTTGGAAACAACTTACAGCTTTTTTCTTTATATCGTTATGTTTTATATTCATATATCTAATATTTATATTTATTCAATATCTGTATATCATATCTATGGCTCTATTAATCCAGGTATCTATTCATCTATCCATCGATTTATCTAAACATATGTCCTTATGTTTGCCTATTCATATATTCGTAGAGCTTTATATAAAAATCTAGATATTAAATAATCTTCATCTCAATGAACTATATCTGGTCTTTTAGTTTAGATTTTGTAATTTATATTTCGATGTGAGATTTTTTATGTAATTTTATTATTTTTTTGACGTATCATTTTATCGTGTTTTAAATAGATTTATTAATTATTCTATTATAAATAAATTGTAAGCTTGATTTTGTATCATATTTTGGTTATGTAGAGGCAGGTTAACATATATTAAAGTCCGAATAAATATTTTGCACAATTATATAAATACAAAGTATAGGTTTTTACATATAGGAAGTCTGTTTAAGAAGAAGTAAATATAAAGTGAATATAAAAACAAGAAAAATGCGAATGTTTTAAAAAGAAAAAAAGAAGAATTCCAGAAAATTTTTTTATATTTTTTTGAAACATTACTAGAAAAACATATGGGTGATAAAAAAATACGTAAAAACATAATACTATATATAGTGGTTTAAATGTTTGATAACAACTATATATAGTACAATAAAAAATAAAATAAAAAAAACAACATTTTTTCAAAAAAAGTGTTGACATATGTGAGGGGTGGTGATATTATAATCAAGTCGCCGCGATACGGCAGCGACAAAAACTTAAAGAA
>JAHYZV010000015.1 GCA_019424245.1 Clostridiales bacterium | reverse complement strand
AATCAGCATAGATATTATGACCCTATTTGCAAAATTGCTAATTTGAGTCATATTTCACTGCTTGATTTGCATGGATTTTTTGACCCTATTTGCAAAATTGACAATCCGGGTCATATTTCACTGCTTAATCAGCATAGATATTATGACCCTATTTGCAAAATTGACAATCCGGGTCATATTTCACTGCTTAATCAGCATAGATATTATGACCCTATTTGCAAAATTGCTAATTTGAGTCATATTTGCTGCAAGAAAAAGAAAGAAAAATGTGACCCAGATTAGCTTTTTCACATATTGTGTCACTTTTCCACTTCCTACTTTATTAATAGAGATTACATATTAGGATTTAGCGCTTTACGCACAATTCCGCCCTGTTTCGCCCCTTGATTTAATTGAATATTCAGTATTACATTATGCCGTAACACAGACAAATATAAGCTACAGGCAGTCCTGCATACTATGCGAAATGCACTTGAAGTTTGATTGTGATAGTTCTTAGTCTTTCCCTTAGTCAACCAGCTAGCTTCGTACACGGATGTACGAAGCAGCGAAGCCGCGCCATGGACGGCGCGTCTGAGCGGTAGCGTCAGTTACCATAGTTTATATGGAAAGACTTAGAAATATCCAGCCATAATAAACTCGCAAAGCGTGTTTATTATGGCTATCGCGGCAGTCGCCAAGGTCATATCAGGAATATGACTTTGGCTCGTTGCTCGCGTAAATCAAAGCTTCTGGCATTGAACATAGTGTGCAGGACTGCCTGTAGCTTATATTTATCGTCCGTTCGTCAACTAATATTCAATTAAACAACAATTATCCTATCTCGCTTCCAGCCACGATATCCTTATCTACTGTCATAACTGAAAGATTATCCTTATCATCCATGGCTGCAAGTATCATACCCTGTGATTCAACGCCGCATATCTTACGTGGTGCAAGGTTTGTTACTACTGCAACCTTCTTTCCAACCATCTCTTCTGGCTTATAGTACTGTGATATTCCAGATACTATCTGGCGCACTTCATCACCTACACGTATCTGCGAGCAAAGAAGCTTCTTAGCCTTCTTTACTGGTTCACACTTAAGTACTTCTCCAACCTGAATCTGTATCTTTGAGAAATCATCATATGTTATCTCTGGTTTTTTCTCAACTACTGGATACTCTGTAGCTCCGTTAGCCTTTCTCTGAGCCTCCTGAAGCTTCTCAACCTCTTCCATAACTACATTTATATCAAGTCTTGCAAAGAGAATCTCTGGCTTATCTGTAACCTTTTCTCCTGACTTTCTAAGTCCGAACTTGTCAAGGTCATCAAAGTCTCTCTCTCCTTCTGCAGGGTTATCTGGATAAAGCTGCTTTAATATACTTTCAGTTGTGTTTGGCATAAATGACTTAAGAAGATTAGCACCGATAGTAATACTCTCAACAAGGTTGTAAAGTACCTCTTCAAGTCTGTCTTTCTTAGACTCATCCTTGGCAAGTGCCCAAGGCATAGTCTCATCTATATACTTGTTACATCTCTTGAATAAAGAGAATACCTCTGTCATGGCATCTGCAACATGAAGTGTAGACATCTTATCCTGAACCTTATCTCTTGTAGCTGTTACAACCGACTTAAGGTCTGCATCAAAGTCTAAGCTTGCACCATTCTCATCAACACCTGCGCCCTCACTTGTCGCACCTGTCTTAGTAACAACACCACCAAAATACTTGTTAGACATGGCGATAGTTCTGTTAACAAGATTTCCAAGTGTATTGGCAAGATCTGAGTTCATACGCTCAACTAAAAGTTCCCATGATATAACACCATCATTCTCAAATGGCATTTCATGAAGAACGAAGTATCTTACAGCATCTACACCAAACATATCTACAAGGTCATCTGCATATATAACATTTCCCTTTGACTTACTCATCTTACCATCGTTCTGTAAAAGCCAAGGATGACCAAACACCTGCTTAGGAAGTGGTTCACCAAGTGCCATAAGGAATATAGGCCAGTATATTGTATGGAATCTGATAATATCCTTTCCTATAAGATGGAGGTCTGCTGGCCAGTACTTCTTGTACTGTTCACTTGAGCTGCCATCTGCATCATATCCAATACCTGTGATATAGTTAGTAAGTGCATCAAGCCATACATAAACTACATGCTTAGGATCGAAATCTACCGGAATACCCCACTTGAAAGATGTTCTTGATACACACAGATCCTGAAGTCCTGGAAGAAGGAAGTTGTTCATCATCTCATTCTTTCTTGATACAGGCTGTATGAATTCTGGATGAGTGTTAATATGCTCAATAAGTCTGTTTGCATACTTGCTCATTTTGAAGAAATAAGCTTCTTCCTTTGCTGGTTTAACTTCACGTCCACAGTCCGGGCATTTGCCATCAACAAGCTGTGACTCTGTCCAGAAAGATTCACAAGGTGTGCAATACATACCTTCATATGAGCCTTTGTATATATCTCCCTGATCATATAGCTTCTTGAATATCTTCTGTACCTGTTTTTCATGATAATCATCAGTTGTTCTTATGAACTTATCATATGATGTATTCATAAGATCCCATATTCTCTTAATCTCTGCTGATGTCTTATCAACAAACTCCTTAGGTGTGATTCCTGCTTCTTCTGCTTTTAGCTCTATCTTCTGACCATGCTCATCAGTACCAGTCTGGAAGAACACATCATATCCCTCCTGACGTCTGAATCTTGCGATACTGTCAGCAAGTACTATCTCATAGGTATTGCCAATATGTGGCTTGCCTGATGTATATGCAATAGCTGTTGTCATATAAAATGGACCCTTACTCTGTGGCATATCTATAACCTCCATTTTCCTTGTTTTCTCTAATTAATCCTGATTATTTGTACAGGTTTTCCAATCATTTAATGATAGTTAACTTTTGATGATATGTCAAGTTTTGCAAATCCCTAAATTTTGTGTATTCAAATCCCTAAATTTTGTGTATGCAAATCCCTAAAATTCTGTGGCTTTTGACCACGACATCTTATAATGTTATGATATGAATAATCATCCTTTGACATTCCAGCACTTATATTGACATATAATATGATGTGAGTGTCAAAATTAAATTTTCATATGCGGGATTTTTGTGTCCGCGCACACCTGACACAAACCCGATACGCCCTAAAAACGTGCGAAGCACAAACTTGAGATGCGCAAAGAAGCAGCGCAAGAATGGAGGATTATTATGTTTAAAACATTCAAAAAAACAATTAGTCTTGCAATGTCTTTAATCCTGTCAGCTGCAAGTATATCACTTTACGGCTGCAGCACACAGGATATACACAATATAACAGAAAAAAACGACTCTTCAATAACACAGGAATACTCCTATAGCCAGACAGGCAATACCGCCTTTAACGAATATACCGATAACTTATTTCGCGAAATAGTTACCGATGATACTCTTTCTCTTCACACATTACTTGAACATCCAGAGAACTATGGGATTAACGATTATAATATCACTCTCGGAAGAATAGACACAGAATCTCTTTATGATACGTCTGATATAACACAATATATAACTGAACTTAAAGCCTTTGACAAAAACTCCCTGTCACAAACCCAGGCTGTAACTTATGATTATCTTCTTTCGTATCTTGAATCACGCCTGTGTTATAGTGACCTCGACCTGTATGACTCTCAGCTCACTCCGACAATAGGCATACAGATAGAGCTTCCTCTTGTATTTTCTGAATACTCATTCCTTGAGCAAAAGGATGTCGAGGAATATCTTGAATTACTATGTGATGTTGATGGTTATTTTGAAAATATGCTTGAATACGAAAGACTGCGTGCAGACAAGGGCTTCACTCTCAAAGACTCCTTACTTGAGGATGTCATAAGCTCATGCCAGTCAGTTATAGATTCCATAAAACAGGAGAATTCCACTAACCGTCTTTTTATAGATGATTTTAATTCACGCATCGATGCTCTTGACTTTATATCTGACAGTGACCGACAGGACTATAAAAAACGTAATATAGAAGCTGTACAAAAGCACGTAATACCGGGCTATGAAGCATTAAGAGACGGTCTTACCCTGCTAAAAGGAACATGCCGTTATCAAGATGGAATAAGCAGCTATCCTGATGGTCAGAGGTACTTTGAAGGTCTTCTTGAGCAGACACTTGGATGGAGCAAATCTATTGATGAATACTCTTCCCTTCTTGAAAGCTATATGAGAAACTATCTGATCGTCATGAGAAAGCTCATACAAAAAAATCCTTCTCTCACCGATGCTTTCAGTTCTTATTCCTTTGGCACTTCCAACCCACAGGATATTATAGAAGAGCTTAAGCAGAAAATGTCTGATGACTATCCTGCCCTTGATGATATTGACTATTCGATCAAATACGTGTCAGAAGCACTTTGTGATTATGCAAGTCCTGCCATGTACTTTATGCCACAGCTTGATAACCCTGATATCAACTCCATATACATCAACAAAACTGGCACAACAGACAGTTATATATATCCAACACTTGCACATGAGGGTTATCCTGGCCATATGTATCAGACACAGTACTTTCTTAAAACCAACCCATGTCTTATCCGTTCACTTATAAAACCAGGCGGCTATGTAGAAGGCTGGGCTTCGTATATAGAAGTACATTCATACGAATATGGCAAAGAAAGCCCCGAACTAAACACACTCGCAAAATGCAACTACGCATTAATACTTTGTCTGCATGCCATGGGTGATATAGGTGTCAACTACTATGGATGGGATGAGGCCCGTCTTTCCTCATTCTTAAGCAACTGGGGCTACTCTGATGTGGACACTGCACATTCTATTTATACAGCACTTATTGCAAATCCTGGCAACTACTGTAAATATGTACTTGGATTTATAGGCTTTGAAGAACTAAAAAAACAGGCCCAGAATGACCTTGGCAGCAACTTTTCTTTAAAAGAATTCCACCGTTACATTCTTGAAATGGGACCTGTCCAGTTCGATATTCTGTTTTCTTATCTTAAGCAGTGGGAAAACAGCCTAGTAGTAGTATCTTCCAGGGCAGCATAATCCACCACCGCCAAGACAACAGTTGCAGGCAAGATTAAGGACTATCAGTTTCATACACCAGCTTCCCATGCTGCTGCCTGGATTCTGATATGTCTGCTGTCTTCCTGTATACCACTCACCACCGCTGTTCATCCGCTGGTAGAACATCCTGTACTGCATATTATCAGGAGCAAGTTCAACAGCCCTCCTTGCATGTTCCATGGCAGTCGCCTGATTGCCTTTTCCTGCATTGGCCTGGGCACTGTAATAATACCATCTTGCATCTCTGTCCTCCATGCTGTTAAGAACATTAAGTGCTTCGTCAAAGCTTCCATTGTTTATATAGTTAGCTGCGGCTCTAAGATGTATGGTAGTCTGGTCGTTCCCATTCATGTCAGAGGCACCATTGGCATTTCCGCCTCCTCCATAATATCCGCCAAATCCAAATGGTCCATATCCCCAGAAATCTCCACCAAAGTTACCGTAACCGCCATTCTGGTTGTTATTCTGATAATCACCATCATAGCCATAACTTCCTGTACCTCCGCGATTCTGACTGTAGGATGATGTATAGCCACCTTCCTTTTCTTTCATTATCTGGTTATATGCCTGCTGTACAGTCTTAAACATTTCCTCAGCCTTATCCTTGTTTGGATTATTGATGTTGGCATCCGGATGATATTTTCTGCTTAATGTTCTGTATGCCTTTTTTATTTCTTCGTCCGAAGCATCTCTTGACACTCCCAATACTGAATACGGATCAGTCATAATTCCTCCAATATATATGTTATATAGTCTATCCTCTGCCATAGTTAACTAAGCTTAGTTAATATGTTTTACCAGGATTTTCACTTTGACTTTCATTTTTTGTTTTCAATTCTCTTTTATTCCTGCACAGCTCGAATCTTGTCCATACTCCTGAATATATTATGTTTCGTAAAAGATTAGCATTTTCTATAACAGGAAGCCTCTCAAAGGCTGCTGCACACTGTGCCATAAGTGATTTTAATATATTTTCAACAAAGGCATCATAATCAGGTCTTTGTGAATACGCCCTGAGTCCATTATATCTGCCCTTTTTATTATCCTCTTCAAGATCCTCATATGCATCTAATATATATATGAACCTTCCAAGTGCGCCGCCTGTCTTGATAAGTGTATCTTTCCACTCATCATCTTTCATAAGCAATATCTGTGACATTATAATCCCAAACTGCTCCGCAGGCATATCGACATTTCCCTCGCCTGCCTTTTCAAGCCCGCTTATTTTATCCAGTGCTTTTTTTATAATATCAGCTTTTTCAGGATATGCTGCCTCTATACGCTTTACTTTACCTGACAATGTATCTGCAAGCACCTTCCTTGTGACTTTCTTTTCATCATTCCAGTCGTCTATGCATTTGTAATATGTCATAAGCACATTCATATCTGCCACATAGCCTGATATATCATTCCTGCTGACTGGATGTCTGTGTAGTGGATGTGCTATACATCTTGTCTCATACTTTCTTGTTTCCGGCTCGTATAAGCCAGTAAGAAGCAAAAGAAGAAATGTCATATCATAGCTTATGCATAACTGTCCGTTAACCCCATACCGCTCTTTAAGTTCATCACATAGTCCACAATAATATGAACGGTATACATCATATTCTTTAATCTTAAGCTCTGGCTTGTTTACTACAACATATCCGTACACTGGCACTATCTCCCTATCTTGTTAAGTCTGAGGCTTCTGTTATAAAAATATAACAGCATAAAAACGAAAGCATATATCTGTACACAACAAATACTGCTTTCGCTTATCATATAACATATTTAAAACTCACGTCAATCAATGCCTGAAAGATTAATAAATCTTTTAGATTATTTAGAAATACTGATCACGGTAATCCGTCCCCCATATAAGAAAATCCTCATAATCTGCCAGGGAATTAAATCTCATCTCATCTGTATACACATCTTGACCACTGTCAGAAGCTTTATCTGCCTCAACATCATAAGTTTTTCTGTGAGGAAATGTATACTTGTGTATATCTGTTCCATCATAACCTTCACAATCATAACCTTCACCATCATACTCTGGGTACACATTAATCACCTCCATAATGGAAGTATCCCCTTTGTGTGATGATTTATTCTAATATATAACTATCGCCTGTCTTCCCATATCCTTGTATCTTTCTTCTACAACTTCTTTATCATATTCATAGATACCTCTTAGCGGATCAGCCATAATATATGTATCAGCTGTATAACCAATAAGCACCATGGCATGCTCATGTGATTTCCACACTATTGTTTCTCCATCAACATTCCACTCAGCTGCTATATGTGGCTTTGCCATCCACATTGTTTCCCATACCAACACAGGATGTCCATTATCTACATAGTCAACAAGCTCACTATAATCAGCTCCTGTAACATTATAAACATTCATATCCGAATTCTCGCTGTATAGATATCTTTTTGCAGAATTCACAATTACCGGTGCAAATGCCCCACATGCATCCTCATCTCTTGGATTACCTACAAATGCTTTGTATGGTGATGTTTCACCTACCCTTCCCTTATCAAGGAAGTTATCAGCCAGAGTAAGCTTGTCTACATCATAACCAAGATAGTTAAGTACTATTGTTAATGCTGTTATCTCACACCCTGTTGGCAGTTCAGGATTCTGAAGCACACACTTAACATCCAGCTTCTTATATGACTTACTCCTTGCAGCAGCTGCTTTAAGTGCCTCTTTTTCATCCGATTTCTCTTTTTCAAATGATTCCTCTCTCTCAAACGATTCCTCTTTTTCCGCTACTTTAACAGTTCCTGCACCAGTCTTTTCCTCTTCTGCATTTTCATTATTTTCTTTCTCATATATTTCTGTCTGTTCAATCATGCTTTCTTTTAATAACATCTGTTCTTCTGTCTGCCATACAGTATCTTCATCATAAACAGCATCCACACTGCTTACAGCTTCTATTTCACCCTTCATATAATCAGCTCTCTGAATAAATCCTGTAATATGCCCATTTTTTGTCCTGGCTGCAACTGCCACCATAACTATAACTGCTATCATGCCAGCCAGTATAAATGCTGCAGCAATATTTCTTTTTTTACTGATTTTTTTACTAATTCTTTTCTGTCTATTCCTCTTTTTCTCCATACTTACCTCTTTTCCTGCAGAACACACTGCCGTTCCCCTTTTTTGTTTACCATGCCGATGTATACCTTTATTCTTCGGCCATGACATAATTCTTTTCTTTAATACTAATATAAATCATTAACCTTACAATATTCTTACAGAACAGTGTTTTATCATGGAAATTTCAGAAAAAGAGAAGAGTAATTTTGAGGAAATGTTTTTAGAAAAAGATTTTTAGAGAAATGTTTAAAGAAAAATGTTTAAAGAAAAAGATTTTTAGAGAAATATTTAAAGAAAAAAGGTTAGGGAATTTAAGGAAAAAGAAAGTTGATTTTTCAAATTGATTTTTCAGGAAGAGTGGGGGTTTTAGAAGATTGATTTTTAAGAAGGTTGAATAAAAAGCAAAAAATAAAAGCCCCTCAACCTGACTCCATCGATCAAATCAAAAGACTTTCCTAAATGCACCGCCAGGGGTTCGAACCCTGGACACCCTGATTAAGAGTCAGGTGCTCTACCAACTGAGCTAGCGGTGCGTATATTAAAATGTATGTGAAGCTTAGCGACTTGTGTCTTACGACTTCACAAGTGCACCGCCAGGGGTTCGAACCCTGGACACCCTGATTAAGAGTCAGGTGCTCTACCAACTGAGCTAGCGGTGCATATATAATAATTCGTTGCCGTAACAACAAAAGATATATTATATTCTTTTATGGAAAAAATCAAGTCTTTTTTTGTATTTATTTAGATACAATCGACTTTTTTTATTTTTTCCAGCATATTTTAGCCTTTTTTTACGAAAAAAGGGTTTTTTTACTTATTGATATAGAGTATCATATGTATAAAGCTTTTAAAATTTATAAAGATTTTAAAATGTTATACAAGTGGTGTAACCGCCGCTTGCAATAACCACTTACAATAACAGCACACAAGGAGTAAATATATGTCTGTATATAACAGCAGCAATACTGATGACAATATGTCTATGAATAACAACAGTAGTACTGATGACAATATATCTATGCATAACAACGGTAATACTGATGACAATATATCTATGCATAACAACGGTAATACTGATGACAATATATCTATGAATAACAATAGTACTGCTAATAACGATAATACCAGCGATGATAATGCATATACCATCATTAAACACAACCGTTTTCAGCCTAACAGCAAGTATTTTACTATTATGCTATATGGGCTGGCTTTCGTACTTGGTTCAATCCTTCTTGTAAGGATCGTAGGAAGCTTCAACAACACAGTAAAACTTTTAGGACAGGCTATTGAGGTTATAGCACCTTTTCTTGTTGGTGCATTTATAGCATTTATACTATATCCTCTTGTCAGATTCTTTTACAGAAGACTGTTTAAGGAAAAGTGCCATATGAAATCTGACAGGCTTGCCAAATGGCTGTCTATACTTGTTACCTATGCTATAGCAATCGGCATAATCGCAGTACTGCTTGTATTCATACTGCCACAACTGTACACAAGTATAACTGATATACTGGATAAACTGCCTGTATGGTACAACAATGTTACTATATTTATAACTGATTTCGAGAAGAATCATAAAGACCTTGGCTTCATAGATTATAATATTATCAATGAACACCTTACATCTTTATATCCTAAGATATTGTCGTATCTTACAGATATACTGACTAATATTCTGCCATATGTTGTAAACACTTCTATGGCTATTATAAAAGGTTTAATTAACCTTATTATTTCTGTTATGGTTTCTGTATACATGATATCAGACCATAAAAATATCTTTTATCAATTTAAAAGACTTTTATATGCTGTATTTCCTAAACAGGCGGCTGACACCGCAAGAACAATATGTCGTGAAAGTGCAAACATTTTCATTAAATTCATGTATGGAAAAGCTATCGATTCATTAATAATAGGAATCATCTGTTTTATATGTATGACAATATTCAGGTTTCCATACACAGTGCTTATCAGTGTCATAGTAGGTATTACCAATATGATTCCATACTTTGGACCTTATATTGGCGGAGTTCTTGGCGGCATTATTATAGTGATCATCAACCCTCTGCAGGTTATATTTTTCGCGATCATGATACTTATTATCCAGCAGTTTGACGGTCTCTTCCTTGGACCTAAGATTCTTGGCAATAGTACCGGCCTTAAGCCTTTATGGGTTATATTCGCTATAGTTGTCGGTGGTGCTATGTTTGGTGTACTTGGTATGTTCCTTGGTGTTCCTACTATGGCAGTTATATGCTATATCCTTAATATTATTATTGAACATTTCTTAAAGAAACGTAATATTACGGTACAGCCTTATGATTCACCTGATAAAATGTAGATATCATTACCTGCAATTTATTATTTTATATATCTCATTCCAGGAGTGTCTGAATCGTACTATTTTTTGATTCAGACTGCGATGATAATAAAAGAATTCGTTAAGACGTTTTAATGAAAAACAACGATTACAATGGTTACAACGCATAAAACACACCTTCCATATAATAATGTTTCTGATGCATCCGGATTGTTATGTTGCTGCACAATTTGCGCAATTCATGCCATTCACGCAATCCTTACATCATATGATTATTATATTAAAGGTGTGTTTATTTGTTACACTATGAATACGTTTATATGCTATTTTCTGTCAGCTATAAGCTTGCATATCGAATTTCCCAGCTCGGAGAATTTCTTTTCATACTCTGTCATGACATTACCCTCATTAAGTCTTGTGTCATTATGAAGGTCATATGTGCACTCTTCAAGCATCCACCCTGCTTCCTTTACTTCTTCTACTGAAAAATCAAACAATGCTTTATTATCTGTCTTAAACTCAACTCTGCCTTCCTTTTTTAACATCAGGTCATATCTTGCAAAGAACTGTCTTGATGTGAGTCTTCTTTTTGCATGTCTGTCCTTAGGCCATGGATCAGAAAAGTTAAGATATATTCTGTCAACCTCATCTTTACCGAACACCTCGTTGATATTCTCTGCATCCATACGGATAAATCTTAAGTTAGGAAGCTGCAGCTCATCCTGCTTCTCAACAGCTCTTAACAGCACGCTGGAATATTTTTCTATTCCTACATAGTTAATATCAGGATTCTGTGATGCAAGTGTTGTAATAAATACTCCCTTTCCCATACCAATCTCTATATGAACAGGATTACTGTTTCCAAACACATCCTTCCATGTCCCTTTCATTCCTTCTGGCTCAGTGAACACATACTTATTCTCAATCATCACTTCTCTTGCACCTGGTACATTTCTTAAACGCATATTTCCTCCATCTCAGGCTCTTATATTATTTATTTTACCTGCTTCTTATAATAACATTCTATATGATAATGCTGTCAAAAGTCAAAATATAGTTGTTTAATTACTAAAAAATATATGTTATAGTACTAAGTAACATGATAATTATATAACTAATATCTACAGAAATGAGGAATTTAATATGTTTAATTCATTTAGAAAATATATAAAACGTACTCTTGGCACTATTGCCACAGTTTCTATCATAGCAGTTACTACATTTTCCGTTACTGCCAATGTATCTGCGGCAGCTTCCGATAGCAGTACAGCTCCTAAAGCTGCATGGCCTGATGCCCCTTCAATAACCTGCGAAAGCGCAATACTTATAGATGCAGATACTGGTTCAATATTGTATGAAAAGGATTCACACCGGAAAGCATATCCGGCATCTACAACCAAAATCCTGACTGGACTTCTTACCATTGAAAACTGTAACCTTAATGATACCATGACATTTTCAAGCAAAGCTGCTAATTCAGTCAATCCTTACGAGGATGCCAATCTTAGTATGAAAGCTGGCGAACAGATAACTGTCGAACAGGCTTTATATGGACTTCTTTTATATTCTGCTAACGAAATAGCATATGGACTTGCTGAACAGGTTGCAGGGTCGGCAGATGCATTTATTGATATGATGAATAACAAGGCTAAAGAGCTTGGTGCCATAAACACTCACTTTGCTAATCCAAGTGGATTATATAATCCCAACCATTACACAACGGCTTATGATATGGCTATGATAGCAAGAGGCTGCTATAACAACGCTTCATTTGTCAATATTGACTCAACCTCTTCATCATACACTATTCCAGCTACCAACATGTCTGCACAGCGTACTATAAAGCATAGACATAAAATGCTTAAAGGCCGTGAGTTCTACTATGAATACTGCAAGGGTGGAAAAACAGGATTTACTGATGAGTCGCTTATGACTCTTGTAACATTTGCAGAAAAAGACGGAATGCGTCTTATATGTGTTGTTTTCAGATCTCCTGATGATTCAACACGATATATAGATACAAGGGCGCTTTTTGACTGGGGATTTGGTAACTTTAAGAAATCAACTACTTCTAATTCACAGATAAGCTCATTATTCTCAACTGATAATTATTATTCATCAGATGTTTTTGGCAAAAGCAAGCTTGGTTTTAACCTTAATGCCTCATTTATAACTATTCCTGCTAACGGCAGTACATCTGATGTTACTATGGATATAAATACTGACTATGATGTATCAAACAGTAATGATAAGCTTACTGCAAAGCTTAACTACAAATATGGTGATAATGTAGTAGGCACAACAACTCTTACTATATCATCGGGCAATGCTGTAAAGGACAGCCAGCTTCCATATCTTAGCAACGAAATAAAAGTCACAGAGCTCACTCCTAAGAAGTGTCTTAAAGTAAATATATGGATAATAGCTGGTATCGTCGCTGTGATACTTATTATTATCACTATTATCAACAACAGGAAGCTTTCTAATAATAGAAAACATCATTATTCAAAAAGAAATCTAAGATTCTAGATAATTGTTGTTTAATTGAATATTAGTTGGTGACGAACGGACGACAAATATAAGCTACAGGCAGTCCTGCACACTATGTTCAATGCCAGAAGCTTTGATTGGATATTTCTAAGTCTTTCCATGTAAACTATGGTAACTGACGCTACCGCTCAGACGCGCCGTCCATGGCGCGGCTTCGCTGCTTCGTACATCCGTGTACGAAGCTAGCTGGTTGACTAAGGGAAAGACTAAGAACTATCACAATCAAACTTCAAGTGCATTTCGCATAGTATGCAGGACTGCCTGTAGCTTATATTTGTCTGTGTTACGGCATAATGTAATACTGAATATTCAATTAAATCAAAAGGGGGGGGGCGAAACAGGGCGGAATTGTGCGCTTTACGCACAATTCCGCCCTTCATGCCTCTCCCTTCTGATTTAACACACATTCATTTTTCGTAAATTAAGCCACAACCAGACATAATATAA
>JAHYZV010000014.1 GCA_019424245.1 Clostridiales bacterium | reverse complement strand
TAGCTTATATTTGTCGTCCGTTCATCACCAACTAATATTCAATTAAACAACAATATTACTTACTTAGATAATTCCACGGATTAACCACCACTCCATTAAGTCTTACATCAAAATGAAGATGTACTCCATCTGAATTACCCGTTGTGCCCATAAGGGCTATTTTTTGCCCCTTTTTAACATATTCTCCAACTCCAACAAGAAGAGAAGAGGCATGAAGATATCTTGTATATAAGCCATCGCCATGATATAGCATAATATAGTTACCAGCTGATGAACTAAACTGTGATATCACAACTTTGCCATCTGCTGCTGCGTATATAGGATCTCCTGATACGCCTCTGTTGACAGCACCTATATCTATTCCCTGATGAGGAGATGTTCTGCCATCCATATCTCCATATGGTGATGTTATTCTTGTTGATACTGTTGGCCACTTAAAAGCACCACCATCATACTTTGTGCTACCACTATTGTTACTGCCACCATTATTGCTGTTATTATTTTTATTTGCTTCTTCAGCCTTTATCTTTGCTTCTATGCTTGCAATAAGATTATCCTGGGCTTTAATATCAGCTTCTATCTTAGCCTTATAATCCTTTTGCTGCTGTGTATTTTTCTTTAACGAAGCCATTTCGTTCTTCTTTGTTGATTCAAGAAGCTCCAGTGATGACTTTTTATCTGTTAATTCTTCCTGCTTTACAACAAGCGTTTCCCTATCCTGTTCAAGCTTTATTTTAGCAGCAGTTATAAAGTTTACTGTATCATTGAACTTTTCAAGCATTTTTCTGTCATATTCAGAAATCTTTGTTATATACTCTGCCTTGTTAAGCATATCACCCATGCTTTCTGAGTTAAGCAGTAAAGCAAAATATGTTTCCTCATTGTGCTCATACATATATTGTATTCTCAGCTTCATTGAGTCGTACTGCTCATCAACATCCTCTTCAGCCTCAGCAAGTTTTTCTTCTGTGTCCGTTATCTCTGTTTCTATCTGTTCTATCTGACCATTCACCTCATCAAGTGAACTGTTAATTGCAGACATCTGTGAATCAAGCTGTGTCAGATATGTCTCTATATCGTTACTCTGTGACTTGAGTTCGTCCAGCTTCTTCTGTGTTTTATCATATTCACTCTGAAGATCACTTTTTTTATTATTAGCATTATCAAGATTCTGCTTATTGTCACCATATACATCATAATATCTGACAAAGCAGCCTGGAACGATTATTGTCAGAAGCAGCAACAGAGTAACCGCCTTTTTTACCAACGCTTTCCTCATACAACTCCTCCATAAAACATTATGTCATTCTTGTAAAATAGGACTTCTGCTAAAGCTTAACTTTGCATCAGTCCTATATTTTACACATATATAACACAACATAATGCTATCCCTATGCTTTTATAACACACTTTATATGCGTTAATACTGCATACTTACATTACTATAAATTATTTAATGTATAAACTTTATACATTTGTATAAGCTTTATACATTTGTATAAGCTTTATACATTTGTACAAGCTTTATACATTTGTACCGGCTTTATACATTTATACATTAGCATGTTTTCTTACAGCAAAGAAACTTCCTAATATACCAATACCGATACCAAGAAGGATTCCAACTGGAACCAATATCCTGAACACCTCATCTACTGGCATAAATGCAAGAATATTCTGAAGTATCGAGAATTTATTCATAACATAATTAATAACATTTTCATAGATAAATCTAAGTATCACAAGAGGTATGATAGAACCTATAATACCTATAGTTATACCTTCTACGAAGAATGGTGCATCAACGAATGCATCTGTTGCACCTATATACTTCATAATTGATATTTCTTCCTTACGGACTGTTATACCTATTACAATTGTATTTGTAATAAGGAATATAGATACCGCAAGAAGAATAATTATAATAGCTATTGCCACATAACTGACAAGTCTTGCTGCACTTGCAAGTCCGCTTGCTGTTGCCTCAGACCTGTTTACCTGTCTTATACCATCAAGATTCTCAAGGTATGTGACAAGTGTTGACTGGCTTGCCGCATCATTAAGATATATCTCATATGATGATGAATTAGCAAGAGGATTATCATCCTTAAAACCTTCTGCAAGCTGAGGATAATCCTTAAAATACTCTGACTTATAGTTCTCCCATGCTTCATCCGCTGATGTATAGTGGATACGTGACACTTCATTCCGCTGGCTTATAGTATCACCAAGCTTCTTAATCTCTGCATCTGTCAGTCCCTGTTCAAAGAATACTGTTACACATACTTCATTCTCAGCCTTATGTATCATATACTGGAAATTTGTTACAAGCGAATAGAATAATCCAAAAAGGAATATACATGCCGCTATAGTTGCTATTGACGCAAGTGAGAACAATCTATTACGATAGATGTTCTTTAATCCGTCCTTAATATGATAAAATAACGATCTAATCTTCATAGAAATAACCACCTTTTTCCAAATCACTTATAATCTTACCCTGGCTCATAGTAATTGTTCTCTTCTTCATCTGCTGAACAATCTCCATATTATGAGTAACTACAAGCACTGTTGTTCCCTGCTTATTAACAGCATCAAGAATCTTCATGATTTCGTTTGAATTAGTGGGGTCAAGGTTACCTGTAGGCTCATCACATAAAAGAATAGATGGTCTGTTTATAAGTGCTCTTGCAATAGCAACTCTCTGCTGTTCACCACCTGATAACTCATTTGGATAAGACTTATACTTATCAAGAAGATTAACCATAGAGAGCATCTTTAAAACATTACTCTTGATTTTTTTAGTAGGTGCTTCTACAACCTTCTGTGCAAATGCTATATTCTCATATATATTTCTGTCTGGCAACAGACGGAAATCCTGAAATACAACACCTATATCTCTTCTAAGATATGGAAGCTTCTTTCTTGTAAGCTTGTTTAGATATTTCTTGTTAACATATATTTTTCCTGATGTAGGATCAAGTTCCTTAAGAAGAAGCTTGATAAGCGTAGATTTACCCGAACCACTCTTACCTACTATGAATACGAATTCACCTTCCTGAATATGTAGATTAATTCCATTCAATGCAGGAACATCTGATCCAGATGAATACGTTTTCGTAACATCTTCCATAATTATCATTGTATATATTCCTCCAGACTGTATGTATAACTTTTCTATTTTATGATTTAAGTGTCAAATGTAAATTCTGACAATTACTAAATCAATAATTGCATATACTAATATGTATCTTTACTTTCCATATATTTCATATATTTAACAACCATAAGTGCAATCTTAAATGTTATTGCATCGTCAAATACTCTTAAATCCAGGCCTGTTGTCTTCTGAAGCTTATCAAGCCTATATACAAGAGTATTTCTATGAATGTATAACTGTCTTGATGTTTCCGATACATTAAGACTGTTATCAAAAAATTTATTAATAGTTGATAATGTTTCATCATCAAGATCATCAGGGGATTTACCGTCAAATATTTCCCTGATAAACATCTGACATAAAGGAAGTGGCAGCTGATATATAAGGCGGCCTATTCCAAGTCTGTTATAAGCAACAACATTCTTGTCACTGTAGAATATCTTTCCTACATCAAGTGCCATATTAGCTTCCTTATATGATCTTGATACCTCTCTTATATCATTAACTATAGTGCCATAAGCTATATGTGCTGAACTCATAGCTTCAGTATTAAGCATATCTATAACAACCTCTGCTGTCTTATCAAGATCCTCATATGTCTCATTCGGCTTAACTTCTCTGACAAGTATTATACTCTTTTCGTCAACAGCTGTTATGAAATCCCTGGTTCTTGAGGCAAATAATGTTCTTATTGTCTCAAGTGCATTAGTATCCTTCTCATGCTTTGTCTCTATTATATATACAACTCTTTTGACATCCGTTTCAATATGAAGCTTTTCAGCTCTTGTATACATATCAACTCTTAACAGATTATCAAGAAGAAGATTCTTTATAAAGTTATCCTTATCAAATCTTTCTTTATATGCAACAAGAAGATTCTGTATCTGGAATGCTGCAAGCTTACCTAACATGAAGACATCATCACTTGTTCCTTTTGCCAATATTATATATTCAAGATTACCATCTTCAACAACTTTGAAAAACTGGTATCCATTAACTACCTGACTATCTGCTGGTGAATCTATAAATACAAGTGCATCAGCTGTACATTCTGCAACACTATCAAATGTTTTTGCGACAACCTTACCCTCTGCATCAATAACACATAAATCAACTCGTGATATTTCTTTTAATCCATCGACAGTTGTCTGTAAAATCTGATTTGAAATCATATCATACTCCTATTCCTATACCTGCGATTTACTTAAAGCTACATCCAACACTTAAGTTTAAAACCCATCATTAATCTTTTACTGTCATACCACTTAATATTGTAAAAAAACTTTCTTAAGCTTATGCCCCTATATTTCTTAAGATTAACATCATATTCTTCTTAAGATTGGTTTAACTATAATTTGACACTTACTATAGTATTGTAAAGCAAAATCGCAAAAAAAAAAAGAGGAAATGTATAGAAATTATACACTTCCTCTAAATTTTATAAATTGATTATAATTAGAATCGGTAATTAGTGTGTAATTACGTTCTCTGTTTCCTTATCAAATACATGAAGTCTTGTAACATCCATAGCAAATGTAACTTCATCACCAGGACGAGCTGTTGTTCTAGGATTAACCTTAGCTGTACATGTAACATCACCAATTTCATAGTGAAGGTTAACTTCAGCACCAAGTAATTCATATACTCTTATTGTAGATACGAACTTAGAATCTGCATGAGCTGCGATGAATTCTGGATCATCCTTAACATCTTCTGGACGGATACCAACTACAACTGTCTTTCCTACATAACCACCATCGATAAGCTTCTTGCTCTTCTCAGCTGGAAGCTTGATAGTAACATCATCACTCATCTTAAGAGCTACCTGTGAACCATCCTGAGCTACTGTAGCATCGATAAGGTTCATCTGAGGTGATCCGATGAAACCAGCAACGAAAATGTTGTTTGGTGTGTTGTAAAGGTTCTGAGGTGTATCTACCTGCTGGATAATACCATCCTTAAGAACTACGATTCTTGTACCAAGTGTCATAGCTTCTGTCTGGTCATGTGTAACGTAAATGATTGTTGTCTGTAATCTCTTATGTAACTTAGAAATCTCAACACGCATCTGAACTCTTAACTTAGCATCAAGGTTTGAAAGAGGCTCATCCATAAGGAATACCTTAGGGCTACGAACGATAGCACGTCCCATAGCAACTCTCTGTCTCTGACCACCTGAAAGAGCCTTTGGCTTACGATCAAGTAAATGCTCAATATCAAGAATCTTAGCAGCTTCATGAACTGACTTATCTATCTCTGCCTTTGGTACCTTTCTTAACTTAAGACCGAATGCCATGTTGTCATATACTGACATATGTGGATATAACGCATAGTTCTGGAATACCATAGCGATATCTCTATCCTTAGGCTCTACATCGTTAACGAGCTTGTCTCCAATCCATAACTCACCTGAGCTGATTTCCTCAAGACCTGCAATCATACGAAGTGTTGTAGACTTACCACAACCTGAAGGTCCTACGAAGATGATGAATTCCTGATCTGCGATTTCAAGGTTGAAATCCTTAACAGCTACGAATCCGTTTGGATATACTTTACAAACATTTTTAAGTGATAAACTTGCCATTGAAAACTTTCCTCCTAATATAAAAGAACGCATACGCGTTTCTGATATTTCATATTGTACACTAACAGGCATTTCTTGGCTATATGGTAATTAGCCAAATATAGTTAATGCTTTTTTATCACTTTTACCATAATTACTGCCACAATATATATTTTGCACAAAATTACAGCTGAAATCTTCACTAACATCACCAAAAAAATGCGTATTTATGCCATTTTCATGACATACTTATAACAAATCTATCTGTATTTGTATCAGTATTTGTTATCACAATAGTGCAGCATAAATTACGTATTTACCATTTATCATATCCGACCTGTTATTTCAGCCTTGCTTTTTTTTAAACTACAGGCTACAATCTAATCAGAATATATCTTCTAACTGGTTTGTATCTATGCACACCTGATACAGAGCCATATGTTAAAAGTATGTGTGCAGAAATGAGGATTACTTATGGATATAATGGATGTAGCTGGTTTATCAATGGATCTTAGCTCTACACGTGTTATCAATGATGTACAGGTTGCTGTCCTTAAAAAATCTCTTGATACATTAGAATCTAACGGAGATGGTTTAACTAAGATGATGGAAGCATCTGTAACTCCTAATCTTGGTCAGAATATTGATATCAGAGTTTAATTTAAAAGGTTTAAGCACATTAAACAAAAAGATTGCCGTATTAAGAACTGTTTATACTATACGTTAATGGATAAGTTCATCTATCGTTTATAGTATATTTTCTTAATTACGGCAATCTTTTTTATCTTGTAATTTTCATTATATTATGGCAATCTTTTTATCTTGTAATTTCCATCATAACCATATACACTATGCAGGCAGCAATTGTTGCTATCAGCGGTACTGTTATAATACGCTTTTCTGCATTTCCATCACTTTGGGAATTTTCTCTTTCATCTTTATCTGTTTTACAGCCTGGCTTGAAGCTGGCTTTTATAGAATCGAGTGTTCCATTGCGTTTTGCCATATTTTTTATGCACAATATTGCAAGAAGCATAAATATGGCTGCTATAACAAACATCATTACAAGGTTTAAAAGCATTGATGTCATAGGAATATCTGTACTCTGTACCGCTGTATTGTTTATTACTCCATCGTACATTTTGCACAGCTTTAATATCTGTACAACTGTTATTGAATACGTGTTAACTGCAAAATGTGCACATACAGATGCCCATATGGATCCTGTTGCCTCAACCATATATGCAAGTACAATCCCTACTACAAAGGCATATGCAAACTGATTGATATTCATATGAAATATTCCAAATACAACTCCACTTACAAGTGCAGCTTTTAATATTCCGCACTTTCTATATGTCCCATAAAACATCCCTCTGAACACAAACTCTTCAACAAGTGGAGGAATAACCGCCACAAGAATAATCTGCACTATATATGGATATTCCATCATCCCCTGAACGGATGTATTCAGATAATTCTTAGAAAAAAGCATTGTAAGGCTGTTTAAAAACAACGTCATAGGAATAAGAAGATATCCTGTAAGTAGTGACATAATAATATCTTTCATGCCAATAAACTTATACTGCATATCTTTTCTTATGCTTATCTTCATAACAAAAATATATAAAAGTGCCAGTACAATCGTGATTGCCTCACCCAATATATATATAATCCATTGTGGAAATGCTATTCCAGCAGCAGTAAGCATTCTTAGCTGTACTGCCGATAATGTACTAAGAACTATATATCCAGCCAGAAAAAACGGTAGAAACCAGTTGATTTTTTTTACTTCCATGCTATAGCTTCCACTTCAAGTAATACATCCTTTGGAAGTCTTGCAACTTCTACACATGAACGTGCTGGAAATGGTTCCTTAAAGTAATTCTTATATATTTCGTTAATCTTTCCGAAATCATTCATTTCCTTAATAAAAACTGTTGTCTTAACAATATTCTCAACCTTTGAACCTGATGCTTCAACAAGATTGCAAAGATTCTTAAACGCCTGGTCAGCCTGTGCTTCAACCCCGCCTTCTACTATTTCACCTGTTGCTGGTATTACTGGAATAACTCCTGATGTATATACCATTCCATTAACCTCAATAGCCTGCGAATATGGTCCAATCGCACTTGGTGCCTTGTCTGTACTAATAACCTTCTGCATATAATCCTCCATTCTTATACTTTCATATTATTTTAACAAACCATCGCAAATGTCTGACTATTGTTTTTTATACAACACATACTCAGACAAAAACAACCAGTACTAATTGTATAACAATCAGCCTGGCTGTTCAAGAAATATCTATTTATTTTTCTCATTAATTATAATTGAATCTTCTGTTATTATAACTTTCCCCTGCTTTAAAAGTCTTCCTACAGCTCTCTTGAATGCATTCTTGCTCATATCAAAATGCTTCTTAATAATCTCCGGATCAGCTTTATCATTAAAACCAAGGCTTCCTCCGTTCTTAACAAGAGCATCATAGATTCTGACAGAATCTTCATCCATCTGAAGATATGCTTTCTGGTGGATACTTATAGTAAGCTTTCCATCCTCTCTTACCTTTATAACACGTCCGTAAACAACATCACCTATCTTTATATCATCTGACATTTCATTGCGTGTTATAAAACCATAATATGCATCATCTATGGCAACATATATTCCATGATCTGGCTTTATTCCAATAACTGTGCCGCTTACAGCACTGTCCTTGACATACTTATCTGTTGTTGTAAGATATCTGCTCACCTTCATCGTTGCAGCAAGTCTGTTACTTCTGTCTATGTATAAAGCTACAAGATATTCCTCTCCCTGGTTGACATGTGTTGTCTGTTCTTTATATGGAAGCAGTATGTTCTTCTCTAATCCCCAGTCAAGAAATGCACCTATATTACTTACCTCACACACCTTAAGCCTTGCAAGTCCGCCAAGTTGTACTTTAGGCTTGTTTGTTGTGGCTATAAGTCTGTCGCTTGAATCTTTGTATATAAATACGGTGAGTGCATCACCTATTTCTATATCTTCTGGCACCTGCTTTTTAGGAAGTAAAACTTTATCATCTTCTGTACCAAGATATACACCAAAATCTGTTTTCTTAATAACATTAAGACATTGTGTTTTTCCCAGCTGTATCATGTGAGTGGCTCCTTTCTATTCTATCTTTATATAGCTTCTTCGTTTATTATTTTACTGTTTAAGTATCTGTGCAAAAAAAATCCCTCGCTTAATAGCGAGGGTTAGCTGGGCTTGAGGGATTCGAACCCCCGAAATGCTGGAATCAGAATCCAGTGCCTTACCACTTGGCGAAAGCCCAATATCGTGACAACAAAATGAATTATATACTATGTTTTAAAATAATGCAAGTACTTTTTTTAATTTTTTTTAAATTTTTTCGATTTTTTTCAACATGGTATTTCATAAAAGGAAAATACTATCTTCTGACTATTCTTACTGTACCATCTTTATCAGTTCCAAGATTAGGGGAATCAACAAAAAACTTATATTTATCAAGCACGGTATCTTTCTTCATATCATAAAGTGCCTTATCTATATTAATATCCTCATAGTCCTTTGTTGCACCTTCAAGATTAAACCTGCTATCCTTCCTGAAATCAAATATAAAATCAGCTGGTTCTGAATGCTTAGGTGCCTGATTAGTAAATAAACTGCCCTGCTGTGATTCATTTGCTTCTAATTCTTTGTCTGCCTGCAATGTACCAGCAGTTCCTGTCATATCTGACACTGTATCATTATATGAATCATTGTATGTACTAACTTTGCTGACATCATATGTTCCATAACGGGCATATCCTGAAACTAACATATAACTGCACCCCTTTCATTACCTATACTGCTTTTCGCATACATGATATCGGTTTGGGTCATACATTACTTAACCATATTCCGACATATTTTTACATATATATTTCAAATTGCCAAATATATTACCATTATTACCTAGAAACTGCCAAATATATTATCATTGTCATCCAGAAACTGCCTAAAATATATAAAACTTATAAAACTTATAAACTTATAAACATATAAACTTATAATAAAGAAATTTTAAGAAAGACACTCACTTCTTATTACTGGAAATCCTTCTTTATAATCTTTTATTATAAATGGATGTCTTCTGGCATATTCGTATATGCTGTCACCAAGTCTGCCACAAACCAGCTCTTTCAGCTCCACAGAAGGTTCTTTTCCAAGTGCAGCACACGTTGGTGTAAATGCAATAACCAGTTTATCATCCTTTTTCATAATTCTAAGAGGCCATATTTTACAGTCAAAAGGCTTGTCCTCATCAGATAATATGCAGCCTTTATGCACATCAAGATAATCACAGGCTGCTTCTTCCTCCTGATTATCTGTTTTATATTTATGTTCAAGCTTCATCTGTCCACAATCATCATACATTCTGAACTCTGATATAACATTATATTCATTGGCATGTGATAATTTTTCACACTCATCCTTTGGAAAAAGAGGTGTTTCCCATAGACTGCATCTTCTAAATGAACAACAGAATCTGCACTTTGCACATGACTCTTTTGATAGTACCTTTGAAAGCATTATAATCCTCCATTCCCGTGCACGCTGCATTTATAACCATATACGCTGCTATATTCAGTACTTTTCAGCTATATTCAGCACTTTTCAGCTGCACTGTATTTTTTTAACATTATTTTAGGATGATATGATTCCTTTGCTTTCCGCAATCCAGGAATATTTATATCTTCCTCTCTGTTTATATACATTACATTTTTTAAAGCTTCCGCATGCATCTGGTTTATGGCTGCATAACCTCCAGCAGCAGCATATTCGCCAATACATTTTTCGAAATGTATATCAACTGTATCATCATTTATATAGGAAGCTATCGTCATAGCAGCTGGAACATCATTGACATATAATATTCCACCTGTCAGTGCAAGGTCATCAAAATGAAGTAATGCCTCTTTTATAGCTGAATACTCCATATTTATTGAAGCATCCTCATCTTTGATATGTTCCTTATACCAGTTATCTTCTATTATAACAGCATCCTCTATATTGCCTGCACCAATCTCACTATATCTTATGTTATTATAAGTTCTTTTAAACTTTGATAAGTGGTTTTTCTTTTTATGATAGGCTCTTCCTGACAATGCTGCCAGCTCCTGCTGTCCATATATATAATCGCTGTCGCCATCATCTTTTTTATATTCAAGTATATTCCCATACACAGCATCAAGCACTTCCTTTTGTTCTTCCGTCACAAAACAAAATTCAAGTTTTCTGTTATTTTCCAGCGCATCCTGTCTTATTGCTTCCAGTGCTTTATCTGCTTTTCCATGTCCAAGAGGAAATGTATAACCATGTCTGCTTCCATATCCCTCATAATATCTTATGAGAAAATCTTTATAAAATGACACTTTTGTATTATATTTTGATTTTAACAGATATATATTTGCAAATGATGCATCACTTCCCATATATCCAGATTCTTTTACACTTTTACTTATCCAGGCACAATCCTTTAATTGTGGCTCACTAAATACCAGCATACACACCTCCCATTCCAACATATTTTGAAATAATACCACAGACTATTTCTTATCTCAACCTTCATTAAATAAACACATAATAAAATTTATCTAAAATCAGTTAATCATAGTTGATATATAATTATTATTATTCTAAAATATGATATAAATGTCTGATGTATAATAAGACATATATAACATCGAAAGGAGCGGCTTTATAAGGCCACCATATTATTATGAACAAAAAAAATATAATACTCATACTGATTGGGATTTTTCTTATTTCCCTCAGATTCAATGTAACATTTGGACATATCAATATTGATATAACTAACGATTGTGTGGGTTTTCTTCTGATTGTACTTGGTGCTATACACATGATGCATCGTAACTCACTTTTCAAAAAAGCTGGTATCGTGTCAATCGCCGGACTTATCGCATCAATCGCTGCACAGGTTATAAACTTTATTAACTGGCAGGATGCCGCAGGCACTATGCTGTCCATATCTATGGGAATAACTGTTATATTTGCCATATATTATACTTACTATTTTACAGAAGCTCTCATTATGGAGGCAAATATCCAGGAAAAGTCTGCTGCCACACGTAACTTCCAGATGACATGGCTTATTCTTTCTGCAGCCATATTTGTACACTTTATGGCATTTGGAGCTTCTATTACATTATATTCAATACTTGTTGAAGCGGTAGTTGGAATATGCGCTATATATTATTGCTTTTCTGTTTACAGCTCAAGCAGACAGCTTTATGAAGATTAATATCAGACTAAGTATATGAAGTTTACCTGGTCATCAATACATAAAACAAGCTTCTTACTTACTTACTTTATTAACAGCATTTTTAAATATGCTTTAGAATATTCACATTTTACACTCAGAGGTTGACTTTATCGTAACAAAATGTTTACAATAAGCTTGTCAATCGGAAAGGAAGGGGAATAAAGATTATGAAAAAACTGGAAATCATCATCAGACCGGAACGACTTGACGACTTAAAGAATATACTTAACAGCAATGGTGCCCATGGCCTTATGATTACCAATATAATGGGATATGGTAGTCAGAAGGGACATAAGCAGGTATATAACGGAGTGGATTTTGGTGGCAATCTGCTGCCTAAAGTAAAAGTTGAATCTATTGTATCAGATGAAACATATGAAAACATTATAGACCAGATCATAGAAGAGATTAACACTGGTGTATATGGCGACGGAAAGATTTTCGTATATGAGGTTTCTGATGCAATCCGTATCCGTACCGGCGAACGTGGTAACGATGCATTATAATTTTATCAGCATGAAAGCATCAATGGAGATGGCATTAATCGTATTTTAATTGTACGATTAGTGGCATCTTTTTTTGTATATAACTTATGCTATCTGTATCCCATAACCATACAGATATATAGCTGCTTTTTGCAGCATTCATACGACAATCCCCATATACGTATGAACATACAGAATATCCCTGACTCAATATATTCTGTAAATACTGTGCTTATACGCACAAAAAAGATTCACAGTTCCTTACCCAGACTGTGAATCTTTTTATTATGCATTTATCTGTTTTTCACGCACACATAAAGCCATGAATACTTCTAATCATAAGTCCTGCTTTTACACGCTTTAATCCATCCCATTAGTTTTATCAGCAGAATCATCACCTGTAAAATCTGTTTCCTCAATTCCTGCTGTATTTTCTACTGTATTTTCTGTTATATTTTCTACTATATTTTCTGATATATTTTCTGCTGCATTTTTTTCTGCCAGCCCAGCCGCCGCTTTCTTCTCTTCTGCTGCTTCCTGGGCTCTCTGCTCGTTAGTATTCTCAAGTGATTTGAATATTCTTGTAAATATAAATGAGTCAATATACAAAACAAGTGGAATAGTTATAATATATGCTGTAAAGTACTGATATGAAAATATCATAAGTCCATATGTAGCAATCATCATAACTATCGTCTGTGGCAGATGATGGACACAAAGAATGAGTGAATTCTTTAATATTCTCAATGCTTTATCATCATATCTTGATAACATTGCAAATGCATAAAGTACTACACCAGCCCATACTATAGCACATCCAACTATAGCATACATAAATATAGTTCCTATCATAGAGCCGCTTCCTGTAAATGCCCAGTAAGCACACGCACGTATATCAAGAAACAATAATAAACCTGCAGCTGCAAGAATTATTTCTACTATAAGTCCCTGTAAAAAATTCTCTTTAAACGACTTTATAAAGTCTTTAAACACATAATTCTCTTCATCCTTAACAAGCTTCATTCCTGAGTAAAACGCTGCCGTAAGCGAGGCACCTATCGTTACAACAGGAATACAGAATATAAATGTAATAAGTGCAAGTATAAGAAAATCCCCCGCCTTTGTCATTCCTTTAAACAACTTGCCATCTAATCCAAAACCTTTCATAATAATCCTCCATTCTTGCGCTGTTTCTTTGCGCATCTCAAGTTTGTGCGAAGCGCAAATCCTGCGTGTGAAAAATCTTATTTTTCACATTATATACCTTTCTTTAATTTTAATATAATGTAAATGGTCAGAAGAGCAAAAGCCGTTTGTTCCTGTAGAATAAGACTTTTGAACCTGTGACATTGATGAGTGTCAGAATTCAATTTTGCACCCATATCTTAACATAAAACAAATAGACTATATCAGATTATACTTACATGTTGTATAAAAATCAAAGAAATTTTCATATATATTAATTAAATGTTTATAAAAGCTGTTTTTTTTAATGTTCTTGTATGATAAACTAACAAATGTTTACTTCATACCTCACTAAACAGGCAGGCATGAATATAAGCATATATTTACATCCTGAAATAATAATGGAGGACTTATGGCAAAAGGACATTCTATCAATGATGAAATAAAAGAACAAAAAAAGAAATTCAAGGAGCTTTCCTTATCCGAAAAGTTCCAGTACATATGGGAATATTACAGACTTATTATAGCCGCCGTAATTGCTGTAATTCTTGTTATAGCCTCATTCATACATGCATATATACGAAACAATTATGATACAGTGTGCGATATAGCCGTCTGTGATGGAAAACTTACAGGCTATGATACAGATGATGATCTTCTTACAACCGGCTTTACTAACTATCTTGGTATTGATGGAAAAAAAGAACGTATTCATATTGACTACAGCTACACACTTGAAGAAAAATTCATGGATCAGGATCCACAGATAAGCAAAGAAAAAATATATGTGCTTTCCCAGACTAATAACCTTGACGGATATATGTCTGAATACAAGGATATCGACCATTTCTGTTTTGATACAAGCTGTTTTTTCTATGATCTACGTGAATTGTTCTCAACAGATGAACTTGATGAGCTTTCTGAATACATTATATATCACACTCACAGTGATGGTGAAACTATTCCCGTTGCCATAGATTTATCAAATGCACCAGAAATCACCAAAACAGACCTCACCATGGATCAGCCATGTTACGGAATAGTACAATCTGCCAGACACCCGGAAAATGCTGCTGACTTCATAAGATATGTGTTTGATATGCATAAATAGTTGTTTGATTGAATATTAGTTGGTGACGAACGGACGACAAATATAAGCTACAGGCAGTCCTGCACACTATGTTCAATGCCAGAAGCTTTGATTGGATATTTCTAAGTCTTTCCATGTAAACTATGGTAACTGACGCTACCGCTCAGACGCGCCGTCCATGGCGCGGCTTCGCTGCTTCGTACATCCGTGTACGAAGCTAGCTGGTTGACTAAGGGAAAGACTAAGAACTATCACAATCAAACTTCAAGTGCATTTCGCATAGTATGCAGGACTGCCTGTAGCTTATATTTGTCTGTGCTACGGCATAATGTAATACTGAATATTCAATTAAATCAAGGGGACGAAACAGGGCG
>JAHYZV010000013.1 GCA_019424245.1 Clostridiales bacterium | reverse complement strand
AAAAAGCCGCCTACTCTTAAAATCAATAAGAATAAGCGGCTTTGTAATCTGCCTTAGACATATTCAATTTTCATTCTCTTGGTCGGTGCATTTATGACCTTAAAAATAAGCTCGTCAACACAATCCGTATATCTGCCTTGCTGAATGAGCTGATTTTTTAACTCTACAAGGCTATGTATCAAAAGTTTTCTTTCGTGGCTATCCAAATATAGATGATTAAATTTCTCTCTCATAAGCACACCTCCACATCTTTAGCTTCATTATATTGGAAAGCAGGGAAAAGGACAAATCTGCAAAAAGGGACAAAAATAAGCGTACCACTATTTCTAATGATACGCCTATCCTCATTAAATCACTTCAAAATGCTTCAACGCATCCCTTATCGCTTCCACTTTCTCCGCTGTCGGATGCTTCCTCGGCTGTTTCAATTCTTCTACCGCATTAGGAGCATCGTACATCGGCAAGCCTAAATCTCTCTTTACCTCTGCGATATATGCGGTATGTACTTTGAAGCCGTATTTAGCTTCTATGTACTCCTTTATCATTTTGTAGGTCACTCGTTCTTTGGGCTTATAGCTTTCCGCTTTTTTAGCAATATTATCAAGTGGAACTTTTCCCTCACCCTCGCCAAACTCAACTTTTACGTTGATATGTCCGTCTGGCTTTTTGTGGGAAAGCAGTACAACCGTCTCCACATGCTCCGTATGAGGAAACAAATCAAATGGCTGACATGCCGTAACCTTATATCCACCCTTAACCAGCACCTTTATATCCCTTGCCTGTGTATCAGGTCCGCATGAAATGTACACAATCCTGTCTGGCTTAATCTTAAGAAGAGAATTAAGGAATTCCGGTGTGCTTCCACTTCTTGGCGGATCCATGATAACAACATCTGCCTTTGCATTTTTCGCATACTCAACAAGGAAATCTCCTGCGTCAGCATTAACAAATGTGACATTCTTTATATTGTTAATTGAAGCATTTATCTTAGCATCTGATACAGCTTCTGAATTAAGCTCAACTCCTATAACTTTGCCAGCCTTCTTGGATGCTACTATTCCAATAGTACCAATTCCGCAATATGCATCAATTACAGTGTCATTTTTTGATATATCAGCAAGCTGGATTGCCTTTTTGTACAGCTTTTCAGTCTGCTGGTGGTTAATCTGATAGAATGATGTCGGGCTTATTCTGAATCTGCAGCCACACAACACATCCTCGATATAACCTTTTCCCTTAAGAACAATATTTCTCTTTCCAAGTACCATGCTTGTGCGTCTGTCGTTAATATTCTGCACAATTGTAGTGATTTCAGGATGCTTTTCACATAATACCTTGAGAAAATTATTCTTTGATGGAAATGCGACTCCTGCTGTAACAATAACAAGCATAATCTCCTTTGTCGAAAATCCTTTTCTTAAAAGAATGTGTCGGATCATTCCCTTTCCCGCATCTTCGTCATATGGCTGATATTTAAATGAAGCTATTAGTTCTTTAATATCCTTAATAATGTCTGTACACTGCGAATCTTCAATCATACAGTCCGATGTATCAACTATTCTGTGGCTGTTTTCCTCATAAGTTCCTGCTATTACATTTCTGGAATCATCAAGTCCCACAACTGCATGAACTTTATTGCGGTAATATATTGGTCTGTACATTCCAACAATATCATCAACTTTTACATATCCGCCAAAAAGTTCTTCAATGTACTTCTGCTTAACTGCAAGCTCATTGTCGTATTTCATTCCGGCATAATCACAACCACCACATTTTTCCGAAAATGCGCAGTGAATCCGTCTTTCTTTCTCGTCATATCTATTCGTCATAAAATATTTAACTCCTCATCGCTTCTCGTAGCTTGTATTCTCATCACTACTCGCACAAAAGGGCAACCGCCCATACAAGCAGTTGCCCTTAACATCAGTCTTTGTTAATTATAATGAAGTATTCTCGTCTGTACTTCCAAGAATCTTAACCTTACCTTCGTAGAATTCTTTAACTGCGATTGATAATGGCTTGTCTTTCTCTGAACATCTTACAAGAGGAGTTCCAACCTGAAGCTTTCTCTCATCTTCCTTAGAGATTCTCTTCTCCTCAACCTTATCCTTGTCCTTTTCTTTCTCTTTTTCCTTGTTGCTTGCTTCAATTCTTGCCTTGGCAATCTTCTCCTCAACGCTTCTTGCATCGATGATTTCCTTAGCTCTGTTAGCAGTTGCCTTAACAATTGAATATCTGCTCTGTACTAAAGGCTGCTCGCCCTCTTCAACCTCACTGTTAATTACAGCCATTAATTCAGTATACGATGGATGTATCATTATATTATTCTCCTTTCGAATAAACCTTTAATTCTTCTTTAATATTATTAATCAGTCCAAGATTATACTTAGCTTTCATCTTCTCAGATAACACAATATCATGAATACGGCCGACACATAAATCGACTTCATCATTGATAACTATGTAATCATAATCCTCAACACCTTCTGCTTCCTCTGTTGCTCTTGAAAGACGGGCTTTAATTGTCGCCTCATCTTCTGTTCCTCTGCCACGGAGTCTCTTTTCAAGTTCTGCCGCTGACGGTGGTGTTATAAACATAAGCACTGCATCCGGGAACATTCTCTTGATATTCATGGCACCCTGTATCTCAATCTCAAGAATAACATTGTTGCCCTTATCAAGCTGTTCTTCAACATATGCCTTAGGTGTTCCGTAATAATTGCCAACATACTGTGCATGCTCTATTAAAGCATCTTCAGCAATCATCTTCTCGAATTCTTCTACAGTCTTAAAGAAATATTCTCTTCCATCAGCTTCGCCTTCTCTTGGCTTTCTTGTTGTAGCGGATATAGAAAGTGAATACTCGTCATGAAGCTCTAAAAGTCGCTTCATAACAGTTCCTTTTCCTGCACCAGAAAATCCTGAAATAACTAATAATAGTCCTTTGCTCATATAATTACCTCATTCTGCACATAAAGTGCACAAGCTATTATACCTAACAAGCCCGAAACAATCAAGTAAATTTAATCAAAACCCATTAAAAATATATTGAAAGCCTACTCAATGTTCTGAATCTGCTCTCTTACCTTCTCAATCTCAGTCTTTAAGTCAATAGCTGCATTAGATATCTCAATGTCATTAGCCTTAGAAAGAGTTGTGTTAGCCTCTCTGTTCATCTCCTGTGCAATGAAATCCATCTTTCTTCCAATGCCGCCTTCCTCGTTAAGACATTTTCTTGCATGCTCGATATGGCTTCTTAATCTTACAGTTTCTTCGTCAACACATATCTTGTCTGCGTATATAATAACCTCTGTTGCGATTCTGCTCTCATCAATAGTTGTATCGCCAAGAAGTTCTTTAACCTTACTCTCTAACTTGCTGCGGTATTCCTTCATAATCTCAGGACTTCTCTTTTCAACAAATGCAACAAGTTCCTCCATGTGGTCTAACTTTCCTAAAAGATCTTTCTTAAGATTCTCACCTTCAAGGATTCTTGTATTAACGAACTGCTCCAGGGCTGCCTTCATAGCTTCCTCTATAAAATGCCACAACTCCTCTTCGTCTTCCTGCACTTCATCCATTGTGATAACCTCTGGAAATCTGGCAAGACCTCCAACAGTCATATCATTTTTAAGATTGTATTTTTCGGACATATTATTAAATATAGCCATATATTCATCAGCTATATTCTGGTTGAACTTAAGATTAACCTGACTTTCTGAATCATCCTCATAATTAATAAATATATCAATCTTGCCTCTTGTTGCATACTTCTTAAGTAAGTCTCTCATTCTGCTCTCGAATACATTAAGCTTCTTAGGCATCTTGATACCTGCTTCAAGATATCTGTGATTAACTGACTTAATCTCAACTGAAATCTTTCTGTTACCTTTAACAATTTCACTCCGGCCAAAGCCTGTCATACTTTTAATCATTGTTTCTATCCTTCCATTCGCATATAATGCTTAGGAAAGTATACCAATTTTTGTGAAAGATAACAAGACTTACAGCAATAAGTATGTTAATATAATGCAATAAGATTAATGAATATTACTAATTAAAGGAGACATTATGGCATTCGATGGTATTACAATATCCAGTATTGTTAATGAATTAAACGACACAATTAACGGTGGAAGACTTTACAAGATATCACAGCCTGAAGCCGATGAAATAATGCTTACAATAAAGACACAATCTGGTCAGTACAGACTTGTTTTATCTGCAAATGCATCGCTTCCTCTTGCATATCTTACAGACGATAACAAGCCATCCCCTGCTACTGCACCGAATTTCTGCATGCTTCTTAGAAAACATTTGAACAACGGAAGAATAATATCTATAACACAGCCAAAATTTGAGCGTGTAATTGATATTGAGGCAGAACATTTAAACGAACTCGGTGACCTGTGCAGAAAGCACATAATCGCAGAATTCATGGGTAAGCACAGCAATATAATATTATGTGACGACAATAATACTATATTAGACAGTATCAAGCATATATCAGCACAGACAAGCTCAGTCAGGGAAGTTTTACCTGGAAGACCTTATTTCATTCCTAATACTTCGGACAAGATTAATCCGCTTGAAGCTGACAGAAAGCATTTTGACGAAACAGTATTTACAAAGCCTGTACCTGTTGTCAAGGCGCTGCTTTCAAGCTATACGGGAATAAGCACATGCATAGCTGAAGAGCTTGCATACCGTGCCGGAGTTGATGGCGGACACCCTGCCAACTGCCTTGATGGACCTATGAAAGATGCTTTATACAACGCATTTGACGCACTTATGTCTGATGTAAGAAATGGTATCTACTACCACGATATGGTAACTGACAACGGTGTGCCTGCAGAATTTGCCGCTGTGAAACTTTCTATGTATGACAACCACACAGAATATGATTCGATAAGCAGACTGATTATCGATTATTACAGACAGAAAGAGATTGCAACACGAATCCACCAGAAGTCTGTTGATATAAGAAGAATTGTAACAACACATCTTGAAAGAGCATACAAGAAGCTTGACATTCAGGAAAAGCAGATAAAGGACACTGAGAAAAAAGACAAATACCGTATCTACGGCGAACTTCTTACAACCTACGCTTACAGTATTCCTGCAGGTTCTAAGGAATATGAAGCACTTAATTACTACGATAATACTACAATTAAGATTCCGCTTGATAACACTCTCACACCAATTGAGAATGCCAACAAATATTTTGCAAGATATAACAAGCTTAAAAGAACCTATGAAGCCGGAATCCGTCTTATTCAGGAGATTACTGAAGAAATAAGTTACCTTGAATCTATTATCAATGCAATTGAGATTTCAGTAACAGAAGCTGATCTTGCTAATATTAAGGAAGAGCTTATTGAAACTGGATATATTAAAAGAACTGTTAAAGGAAAGCACAAAATCACAGCCAACAAGCCGATGCATTTTGTATCAAGCGATGGATTTGACATATACGTTGGAAAGAATAACATACAGAATGACGAACTTACCTTCAAGACAGGCAACGGTAATGACTGGTGGTTTCACGCCAAGCAGATGCCAGGCTCTCATGTACTTCTTAAAACAGATGGAAAGGAAGTTCCTGACAGAACATTTGAAGAAGCAGCAAGCCTTGCCGCCTATTACTCTAAAGGCCGTGAGCAGGAAAAAGTTGAAGTCGATTATGTATTAAAGAAAGAAGTTAAAAAGCCTGCCGGTGCTAAACCGGGATTCGTTGTGTATTACACCAACTACTCAATGGTTGCAGACACCGACATTAAAGATATTAAACAGTTATAAAATAATGGCTGAATCAGAATTTAATCATGCGGTGCCCCAAAAAGTCAGACTTTTTTGGAGGCACCGCATAACTCAGCCATTTTCTTATTAACAGGCTTAACAGCCACACATATAAACGCCAGTATAACTGATGCGCAGTCTGCCACTATCCATGGCATATACTGGATTGCGAGCGAAGATTTACCCGAAACAATAATCATAAGAATTACACTTATAACAACATTTATAACAAATATCCCTGCCAGCTTTCTCATATCCAGAAGCCCGCTTATCACAAGATATATCAGTATGTATGCAGCCGTCATGCACATGCAGAAAGTTACAAGATACATGTAAAATGCGTTATCAGTCATGTCACATAACGATATATCCATCGTAATATATCCAAACAGTGCAGGCGGGTTAAATGCATATATTACAGATGGCATTATTGTTACAAGTGCAGGAATACCGATACCTGCCAACATTCCTGCCCTGCCGCTTAATCCCTTGATAATACCTGATTGTATAATTATACAAAGAATGGTTGCTATTAAAAGCATTATCATCCATGACCAGTTAAAGAATATTTTATTACCAATATAATATCCGGTAAGATATTCATTAACTGTCATTCTTTGGGAATCACCATTTTTTATAATTTCTGACAATATATTCCTTCTTATAAAGCCTTCCCACACATATATAACAAGAGCCGGCATAAGAAAAACCACTGCGTTAGTCTGTTTATTTTTAGAAAACATTTTTATGTGTCTGATACCGGAGCTTTTCACCATCATCAGCTCAAGTATTCCCAAAATCACCAACAATATATACAACGCAGGTATTTTATCCATCAGTTGTGCTGTCTCAATCTGTCCTTTTACCACACCATCAATATAGAAAGAATCTATCCATGCGTGCATTGATGATGACGACTCCAATATTCTTGCCATTAAAAGCAATATTCCAGTCATCATATTAAATATAGCAGCAACAGAAGCAATTATACCCGTGTTGCCTATTCTTAAAAAAATTCCTGTAAGTGATACTGCCGTAAATAATACCGTCAGTGAGAAAAATAACTGATATACAACATTAAATCCCGTATAATAATACAGATTATATACTGAATTCTGGCTTTCCGGAATGTTGAGTGCATTATTATTCATTTTACTGATTATCTGACCAAATTCATTACTTCCTATAGGAACAAGAAGAATAAACAGACTCAGAGCCATAAGAATGGCGAGGCTTAAAAGCCTCACCCTTGTAATCTCATCTTTTTTCATAATCCTTCCTTTTCAGGGAAACAATTAATTAACAGATACTTTAACGAAAGATTTCTTACCCTTCTTAACAACTACTCCGTCTCCTTCGAACATACTCTTAGGGAACTTAGCTGCTATATCTGCTACCTTCTCTCCATCTACAGAAACACCACCCTGCTGGATAGTTCTTCTGGCCTCTGACTTAGTTGTTGCAAGTCCTGCTCCAAACACAAGATTAATTGCATCAATTTCATCATCTGTAAAGCTGTCTGCTTCAAGCTTTGCTGTAGGCATGTTAGCTGCATCCCCACCAGTAAAGATTGCCTTTGCTGTAGCTTCTGCTTTCTTAGCTTCTTCCTCACCATGAACAAGCTTTGTAAGCTCATAAGCAAGAATCTCCTTAGCCTTGTTAAGCTGAGCACCTTCCCAACTATCCATCTTATCAATCTCTTCAAGTGGAAGGAATGTGAGCATACGGATGCATTTAAGAACATCTGCATCATCAACATTTCTCCAGTACTGATAGAAATCGTAAGGACTTGTCTTATCCGGATCAAGCCATACAGCACCTGAAGCTGTCTTACCCATCTTCTTACCCTCTGAGTTAAGAAGAAGTGTGATTGTCATAGCTGAAGCATCCTTATCAAGCTTTCTTCTGATAAGCTCTGTTCCACCTAACATGTTGCTCCACTGGTCATTACCACCAAACTGTAAATTACAGCCGTATTTCTGGTATAACATATAGAAATCGTATGACTGCATAATCATGTAGTTAAACTCAAGGAAGCTTAATCCCTTTTCCATTCTCTGCTTGTAGCATTCAGCTCTTAACATGTTATTAACTGAGAAACATGCTCCAACCTCTCTTAAAAGTTCTACATAGTTAAGATTAAGAAGCCAGTCAGCATTATTAACAAGTAATGCCTTGTCATCTGAGAAATCAATGAATCTTGCCATCTGCTTCTTGAAGCAGTCAACATTGTGCTGAATCTGCTCTGGTGTAAGCATTTTTCTCATATCTGTACGTCCTGATGGATCACCAATCATAGCTGTTCCACCGCCAATAAGTGCGATTGGCTTATTTCCTGCCATCTGGAGTCTCTTCATAAGGCAGAGTGCCATAAAGTGTCCTACATGAAGACTGTCTGCTGTTGGATCAAATCCGATGTAAAATGTAGCCTTTCCATTGTTAATAAGGTCTTTGATAAGTGCTTCATCTGTTACCTGTGCAATAAGACCTCTTGCAACTAATTCGTCATAAAGTGTCATTTTTGTTTCCTCTCTTTTCTTTTTCTTATCGCTACTCGCGCAACTTTGTAAGCCAAGTCTCTCCGCAGCTTTGCTGCTCCCGAGCCTTGATAATTCACAACTCCCGGTCTGCGACCTCCGTTGTTCATTATGGGCATTCGCCATATAAGCCAGAATCTGTGCAAGCACATTCTGGCTTGCATGGCTCATTGCTTACAAAAAAGGCTTCCGCCCTTCTTTAAAAGGACGAAAGCCTGAACTTACGTGTTACCACCTTTATTCATGACAGACTCGCATCTGCCACCTCATTAAGTCCACCAGCATGGACTTATGCACTATAACGTGTGCTACTCCGGCTGCCCCTACTTGCATATGCTTTCAGTTCGCCGCTCCGGAATGTATTCAGTTACCCTTACCCTTGCGCCTCTCATCAACCGGCTGCTTTCTGTAAGTTCAGTAATAACCTACTTGTTTCCATCAACGCTTTGTAATATTAATTGTGTATTACTTATAACATAATAGAATATTAAAATCAAGCCTCATTCCGAAACAAATGTATCAAATTAACACTAGATTGTAACTACTCTCATTGTGTTAGTAAGTCCTCTCTTAGATGAAGGATCAGAAGATGTAGCGATACCAGCAGAAACAATTACTGTATCTCCTTCTTCTACGAATCCAGCATGTTCAGAAACTACTAATGCATGCTCAATAATCTTATCAGTAGAAGCTTCTGTAGCAGTCTTAAGAGGTCTTACACCCCAGTAAATCTGCATCTTTCTAAGAACATTATCGTATGGAGAGCATCCGATAATCTCAGCTTCTGGCTTTAACTTAGATGTAAGTCTTGCTGTAAATCCTGAAATTGTAGGACAGATAATAGCCTTAGCTCCAAGGTTATCTGCTGTCTGAACTGCAGCATTACATACAGCGCTTGAAATGCTTCTCTTGCTGTGAAGATTAGAATATTCTACTGAATGTCCCTTAATCTCCTGCTCTGTTCTTTCTGCAATCTTAACCATCATCTTAACAGCCTCTAATGGGTACTTTCCATTAGCAGTCTCACCACTAAGCATAACAACATCTGTTCCGTCGTAGATAGCGTTAGCAACATCAGTAACCTCAGCTCTTGTAGGTCTTGGATTTCTGATCATAGAATCAAGCATCTGTGTAGCTGTGATAACTGGCTTATACTTAGCATTACACTTCTTGATGATTTCCTTCTGAACGTGTGGAACTTCCTCAGCAGGAATCTCAACACCCATATCTCCACGGGCTACCATGATACCATCAGCAACTCTGATGATTTCATCTATATTAGCAATACCTTCGGCATTCTCAATCTTAGCAATAACTGGGATATCTGAACCATGCTCCCAGAGAAGGTGCTTAATTTCCTCGATACATGCTGCATTTCTTACAAATGAAGCTGCGATAAAATCAAATCCCTGCTCAACACCAAAGATGATATCTTCCTTATCTTTCTCTGTGATGCCTGGAAGTCTGATGCTTACGTTAGGAACATTAACACCCTTCTTAGAACCAAGATCACCACCATTAATTACTGTACATTCAATCTCTGTACCTTCAACCTTATCAACCTTAAGCTCGATAAGACCATCATCGATAAGAATAATATTACCTGTAGTAACATCTTCTGGAAGACCTGCATAAGTTACCATATTAATCTTATCATCTGCTGGCACCTGTCTTGTTGTTAATGTATATTTCTGTCCCTCAACAAGTGTAACCTTCTTGTCATCCTTAACAGCACCTGTTCTGATCTCAGGTCCCTTAGTATCAAGAAGAGTTGCAATAGGGATATTAAGTTCTTCTCTTACACTTTTAATTAAGGCAAATCTTCCTGCCTGCTCCTCATGGTCACCATGAGAAAAATTAAATCTTGCAATATCCATTCCTGCTAACGCAAGATCCTTAATAAGGTTTCTGTCGTTAGTATTAGGACCCATTGTGCAAATAATCTTAGTCTTTTTCATTGTTTCCTCCAAAATAATTAAAATCTTTTCAAACACATACCTACAATATAATAACATATTTGCGTGTCAAATCAACTAAGTTTTTTATTTAACAAGCTTTTTAGGGGGTGGAAGGATACGCAAAGAGAGACAGGGACGGTGTCAGTCTTTCAGGTTTCTTCGTTTAGTGGAAGTAAAAGCCAGTTTTTGCTTCGCTTTTTTGTTCAAAAAATCAACGCGCTTCGCTTGAACGCGATTTTTTGAACTGCGCTTCGCAAACTCTGGCTTTAACTCCCACACAACTCAGAAAATTCAATTCTGACACCATCCCTGTTTCTCTTTGCTTACACTTCTACCCCGGCTGGTTACTGTTTATCACCAGTTACATGGATGTGGGTATATAAGTGGTCTGAACAGTATTCGTAGTTGCCGGCGCATTTTGAACAGAATCTGAATGTGAGATTTTCATCGTCAAGTTCCGTCCTTCCGCATACTGCACATCTGTGCTTCGGCACGCCGCGCTTCGCGTGTTGTGCCTGACTTTGTTGTGTTCTGTTATCTGATGATGCTGTCCCATATGTGCCACCATTGCCCTGATTGTTGCCACTATTCTGCTGCCAATAGTCTTTTCTGGCGTTCTGCTGTGCTTTCTTTGCTGTTCTCATTGCTTTGTCGAAGTTTCTCTGTGTACTGCTCTTTGCAGGGCCTTTCTTGTACAGGAAGAAGAATATTATGAAATTCAGCATTGACACAAGTGCCGCCGTTGCGTTGGCATAACACATAATTGCTGATGGTGCAAGGAAACCTGCTACATACAGGCTGTACCATACATTTCTTGGAAGAAAAGGCACAAGATATCCGAATACTATAGTAATTCCGAATATTACAGCATCAAGTATTGCCATCCATTTAATCTTGATTGGGATAATGAAGAATAATAAAACCTCCATATCCGGCTGCTCCATAGCGAATGCCATGAACAACGCAAGGTTTATATAATTCGTACTTAACTTAAAGCTTAATCCCCATATAAGATAGATAATAAGTGATGCAAGTATATTAAGGATAACTCCTGTGAAGAAGTATACATTAAATCTGAACGAGCCCCATATTCTTTCAAGTACCGAACCAATCAGATAGTAGAAATACAGCACAAATACCACAAATATTATGCTGTTAGAAGGCGGTTGTAATATAAATGTGACGAGTCTCCATACCTGTCCTTTGAAAATCATAGCAAAATCAAGTGAAAAATATGCGTCATATAATCCATTAAAAAATGTATTCATCACAAATCCTATTGCATAAAGGACAATGATATAAAACATAAGATTCTTAATCGCATACTTAGAGAATTTTTTCTCAAATTTAGCAAACCAGTTCATAAAATGTTCCTTTCAGTCTTACACATGTTACAGACTAATAATTCATAATCATATACAAGAAATTATAATAAACAAAACAATATGATGTCAATTAAACTTACTCTTAAGTTCTTAAATTTTAATAAAAATATCTACAATAAATAATTAAAGCTATTTTATTATTTCCTATTAATATTGAAATTTATTCCATTTTACTCTATAATGCATGAGTTGCATAGAAAATGACATATTCTGCGTTTTTTCGCCAAAGTCACTATGTAATTGGTAACTTTTGTATATTTATATTAAGGAGGACAGCTGCAGCTGTATTAGGTTATGAAGAAATTCAAATTAGGTATTGATATTGGATCAACAACTGTAAAAATCGCTGTTTTAGATGATAATAATAATATTTTATTTTCTGATTATGAAAGGCATTTTGCGAATATCCAGGAAACTCTCCAGTCACTTCTTGAAAAGGCAGTGACAGAACTTGGTGAGTTTGAAGTATATCCTGTTATCACAGGTTCAGGCGGACTTACTCTTGCCAAACATTTAGAAGTACCATTCACACAGGAGGTAGTAGCCGTGTCTACTGCCCTTCAGGATTATGCTCCACAGTGTGATGTTGCAATCGAGCTTGGTGGTGAGGATGCTAAGATTATCTACTTTACTAACGGTATTGACCAGAGAATGAACGGAATATGTGCCGGCGGTACAGGTTCTTTCATTGACCAGATGGCAACTCTGTTACAGACAGACGCAATGGGACTTAATGAATATGCCAAGAACTATAAGTCAATATACCCTATTGCCGCAAGATGTGGTGTATTTGCCAAGACTGATATCCAGCCTCTTATCAATGAAGGTGCAACTAAGGAAGACCTTTCTGCATCTATATTCCAGGCTGTTGTAAACCAGACAATAAGTGGTCTTGCATGTGGTAAACCAATCCGTGGTAATGTTGCATTCTTAGGCGGACCACTTCATTTCTTATCAGAGTTAAGACAGGCATTTATCCGTACATTAAGCTTAGGTCCGGATGAAATCATTGCTCCTGACCATTCACACTTATTTGCTGCTGTTGGTTCAGCAATGAATTACAGTGAAAATGTATGTGTTCCTGTAGAAGACATTATCGCAAGACTTAAAGGAAAGATTAAGCTTGAGTTCGAGGTTGAACGTATGGAACCTCTTTTTGAGAACCAGTTTGCATATGATGAATTCACAAAGCGTCACAGTTCTCATCATGTTAAGACTGCTGATATCGCATCTTACAAGGGCAACTGCTATCTCGGAATTGATGCAGGTTCAACAACAACAAAGGTTGCTTTAGTTGATGAAGACGGTAATCTTCTTTACTCATTCTACTCAAGCAATAACGGTTCACCACTTGCTACAACAATTAAAGCTATTAAAGAGATATATACGCTGCTTCCACCAGAAGCCAAGATTGTACAGTCATGTTCAACAGGTTATGGCGAAGCACTTATCAAGTCGGCTCTTATGTTAGATGAGGGAGAAGTTGAGACAGTGTCACATTTCTACGCTGCTGCTTTCTTTGACCCTGAAGTAGACTGTATAATCGATATTGGTGGACAGGATATGAAATGTATCAAGATTAAGAACCAGACTGTAGATTCAGTCCAGCTTAACGAAGCATGTTCATCAGGATGTGGTTCATTCATAGAAACATTTGCAAAATCCCTCAACTTCACAGTTCAGGACTTTGCCAAGGCTGCATTATTTGCGAACCACCCTATTGACTTAGGAACACGTTGTACAGTATTCATGAATTCCAAGGTTAAGCAGGCTCAGAAGGAAGGTGCTGAAGTTGCAGATATCTCTGCCGGACTTGCTTATTCTGTTATTAAAAATGCTTTATACAAGGTTATCAAGATTTCTGACCCTGATGATTTAGGTAAGCATATCGTTGTTCAGGGTGGTACATTCTACAACGATGCAGTTCTTAGAAGTTTTGAGAAGATTACAGGCGTTCAAGCAATCAGACCTGATATCGCTGGTATAATGGGGGCTTTTGGTGCTGCTCTTATAGCAAGAGAAAGATATGACGGTATATCAGAATCATCTATGCTTTCTATAGATAAGATTAACTCTCTTACATATGAAACAAAGCTTACAAGATGTAAGGGATGTACTAACAGCTGTCACCTTACAATTAATAAATTCTCTGGCGGCAGACAGTTTATTACAGGTAACAGATGTGAACGTGGACTTGGTAAAGAGAAGAACAAGGAAAAGCTTCCTAACCTTTTCGATTATAAGTTCCACAGACTCTTTGACTATGAGCCTCTCTCTGAAGAAAAGGCTGTAAGAGGCACTGTAGGTATTCCAAGAGTTCTTAACATGTATGAGAACTATCCGTTCTGGTATACATTTTTCACAAAACTCGGATACAGGGTTGTACTCTCACCTCAGTCAAGCCACAAGCTTTACGAATTAGGTATTGAGTCAATTCCATCAGAGTCAGAGTGTTATCCTGCAAAGCTCGCACATGGACATATCATGTGGCTTATTAAGCATGGTGTTAAATTCATCTTCTATCCTTGTGTACCTTATGAACACAACGAATATGAAGGCACTAACAACCATTATAACTGCCCTATCGTTACTTCATATGCTGAGAACATTAAGAATAATGTAGAAGAACTTAAGTCAGAAAATATAGATTTCAGAAATCCTTTCATGTCATTTGAAAGTGAGGAGAAGATATCAAAAAGACTCGTTGAGGAATTCTCATCATACATTCCTGCCGCAGAGATTAAGTCTGCTGTCAAAGCCGGATGGGATGAAATGATGGCTTGCAGACAGGATGTCAGAAATAAAGGTGAAGAAGTAATCGCTTACCTTAACGAAACCGGAAAGCGTGGTATTGTACTTGCCGGCCGTCCTTACCATGTTGACCCTGAAGTAAACCACGGTATTCCTGAACTTATTAATTCATACGGACTTGCTGTACTTACAGAAGACAGTGTTGCACATTTAGGAACAGTTGAAAGACCTCTTATCATTCTTGACCAGTGGATGTACCATTCAAGACTTTACGCTGCTGCTAACTATGTAAAGACTGTAGATAATCTCGACCTTATCCAGCTCAATTCATTTGGATGCGGTCTTGATGCCGTTACTACTGACGCTGTCAACGATATACTTACTAAGTCTGGAAAGATATATACAGTACTTAAGATTGATGAGGTTAATAACCTTGGTGCTGCAAGAATCAGAGTACGTTCACTAATCGCTGCTTTAAGAGTACGTGAACAGAAGAACTACCAGAGAAAGATTCAGTCATCTGCCTACCACAGAGTACAGTTTACTGAAGATATGAGAAAGAATTACACAATTCTCTGCCCTCAGATGTCACCAATACATTTTGACATATTAGGTCCTGCCCTTAATTCATGTGGCTACAATATTGAAGTCCTTGAGAACGACAACAAGTCATCAGTAGATGTAGGTCTTAAATATGTTAATAACGACGCATGCTACCCTTCACTTATGGTAGTCGGACAGATTATGAACGCCCTTCTTTCAGGCAAATACGACCTTTCAAGAACTGCTGTTATTATGTCACAGACAGGTGGTGGATGCCGTGCTTCCAACTATATCGGATTCATCAGAAGAGCACTTATAAAGGCTGGTATTCCAGATGTTCCTGTAATCTCACTTAGTGCACAGGGACTTGAATCTAATCCAGGCTTCAGCTATGACATACCAATGCTTAAGAAAGCTATGATGGCTGTTGAATATGGTGATATATTCATGAATGTTGTATACCGTACAAGACCTTACGAGGCAGTTCCTGGTTCAGTTAATGCACTTCATGAAAAATGGAAGAAGGTCTGCATTGAACAGCTTACTAAAAATAAGGTTCATATGAAAGAATTCAATAAGAATCTCCGTGCTATTGTTAAGGACTTTGATAATATCCCGCTTAAGGATATCAAGAAGCCTAGAGTTGGTGTTGTTGGAGAGATTCTTGTTAAGTTCATGCCTGCTGCTAACAACCACATTATTGAATTACTTGAGGCAGAAGGTGCTGAGGCTGTTATGCCTGACCTTATGGGATTCCTTCTCTACTGTATGCAGAATTCAACATATAAGCATGAATTATTAAAGACACCTAAGAAGGGTGCTATTCTTTCAAGTACACTTATAAAGATACTTGAAACCTTCAGAAAGGCTGGAACCAAGGCACTTGCAGAAAGCAAGAGATTCGATGCTCCATCTAAGATTAGTGAGACAGCCAATTACGCTAAAGACTTCGTATCACTTGGCAATCAGACTGGTGAAGGCTGGCTTCTTACCGGTGAAATGATTGAGCTTATCCATCATGGTGTAGGCAATATCGTATGCTGTCAGCCATTTGCATGTCTGCCTAACCACATTGTAGGAAAGGGAGTTATCAAAGAGCTTCGTGCAGCATATCCTGAAGCTAACATAATTGCTGTAGATTATGATCCTGGTGCTTCCGAAGTTAACCAGTTAAACAGAATCAAGCTTATGCTTTCAACTGCTAACAAAAACCTTGCTAAAGAAGAAAAAGAATCTAAAAAAGACGCTTAATTGCTTGTACATATTATAAAACCGATATATAATGGATATAATAAATATGTTCGAAGAGGTGTAATGTTATGAGTTTTATGTTATTCATCGGACCAATTATAGGTGTTGCAGTTGCTATTATTGCTGCTGTGGTTATCATATCAGTTATAGCTGCTGCTGTTGCACAGAAAGATATTAACGACGAAGATTAACAAAAAGTTCCTGCAGTTTCCATTGTGCCAGAAACACTGGATACTGCAGGAACTTATTTTTTACTGCTTATTGCTTTTCTTATCTTTCTTTGGTTGTATTTTTCCTTCTGCTATCTCAATAATCTCATCTGACAGGAATTCCAGTTCATCAGCATCATGACATGCAATAATAATGAGTGCCCCTCTTTGCTTATGTTTCATAAGAATCTGCCTTACCTGCTCAGTTCCTGAATCATCAAGCGCATTAATCGGTTCATCAAGAATAATAATATCTGGATCTTCCATTATCGCAGCCGCTATACCGAGTCTTTGTTTCATACCTAATGAATACTTTTTAAATGTTCTCTTATCATCCGGTTCAAGCCCAACCTCAGTAAGTGTCTGTCTTATCTTGTTATCATCAATTCTTTCTCTGATTGAAGCAAGAGTCTTTAGATTCTCAAACCCAGTATAATTACTTATAAATGACGGATTCTCTATAAGAATACCTATGCTTGGCGGAAACATTTCATCTTTTCCTAATATCTTCCCATCAATATCAACTGTTCCTGTAACCTTGATAAGACCTGCTATTGCACGCATAAGCATTGTCTTACCACTTCCATTCTTTCCCCTGAAACCATATATCTTTCCAGATTCCATTCTAATGCTGACATCATCAAGAATATCAATGCCTTTAATTTTCTTAGATACGTTTTTCAATTCAATATACATACTTACTCCTCCTACAGAAAATCTCTTTTTCTTGAATATATAATTCCAGCAGCCATAATCCCCACATCTATCCCCAGCATTAATAACGCTCCAAAATACCATCTGTCATAAACATGTGGGATTCTGTACATCATCATATAATTATAGAAGCCAAACCACTTCATATAACATATGCTGAATATGAATAACAATAGATTAATAATAAATCCAAATATAGAGTTAAACACATATGAAACCAGCAGAATTATAATACATGCAGTAATTAAGCTAAGCGTACACAGAACCACAAGTAAAACAACATTGGTATGGCAGCTTATATCTTCACTCCCAAGTATGAGTTTTATGTTCTCTCTGGCGGTAAAATGCATCCTCAGACTGAACTTATTTCCTAGAACTGCAAAGCCACTGACTGCAAATGTTACAATTATCAGAACCATATATACAAGTGCAGCTAATACTGCGATAATATATTTACTGACCCACCAGTACACTGGTGAACGCGAGGCAATCATTATGCTCCTGCTTAACGCACTCCTGTCCGAATTAATATAATACGCAACAATAAAAAGCAAAAATAAAAGGACAAATATCTCAAGCACCGGAATATCCATCGCCAGATTTCTTTCGGGATAGAACTCTTTAGCTCCTTTAAAGAAATCCATAAGGCTGTCGCCTAATGACACCGCTGCTATCCTCCCCTTATTGATTGATTTGTTCATATTAGCAAAGAATATTAAAGCCTGCATTAAAGAATACACTGCAAATGCTATGTATAATTTCCATGCAATATTCCAGAACCTTTTCAGGTCTGCCTTAAATACATTAATAAAACATCTCATTAGTTCTTAAGCATGTCCTTTCTATAGAATCTGAACACAAGAAAACTGGCTGTAACACACACTGCCCAGATAATAACAGGCAGTACTACATTATCAAATACAGATATTCCCTTTAGATATGTCCCCATCTTCGACACAATCATGTAATTATAGATACTCTTTACATTCATATCGCAATAAGCAAGAAGCGGCTGTATATTCACAATAATAATATTAATGTATACAACCAGAAATACTACTATTGTCTTTCGTACAAGCCAACTTGCAATACATACAATAAATAATGTAACCTGCAGTCTTATAATATCAAGAAATACTGATAATCCAGCCACAATAAATGTGTTTATTTCATGTAATTCATAATAAGGTATGATAGCCGCAGCCATACTTCCAGCCTTACTCCAGTTACATGTAAAAACAGCATTTTTCATAGCTGCCACAATTCCAATAATGACACAATTCATTATCGGAAAAATTATAGTAAACAATGCACTGCTTTTTATAGTATTTGACCATAATTTTGTTGTCGAATCATATAATACAACTCTGTTTGACATCAACTCACGTCTAACCAACATAACCATAAAAAATGATACATAAATCACTTCATACATGCACAAAAAATCATAAGAATCCCAATCATAAAAATGTAAATAATAATCTGCAAAACATGTCTGGCCATTGGAAAAAGTCTTATTAAATGTTGAAACAGCATGTGTCATTATTAATTGCGGAATAAAATACATCACATAAAACAATGGATTTTTTAAAAGCTTTTTCATAATAATCCCCGTTTCTATCTGCTGAAAACAAGCTTCCTTCTATATGGATAAAAAGAATATACTAATGTTATTGTCGAAGAATCGAGCTTATCAAGATTATTTTGATCTAACTGTGATGCCCCGATATAAGCCCGTAGTTTCATCTCTTTTGTCTCATGAGGCAGCAATGTACAATGTCTTGATCCTGAACCAATCGGTATTGCACCATTAAATGCATTCAGTTCCTCTGATACGAATATAAAACTTGGAGTATAGTCTGCCACTTCTTCAGTTGTATTCTCTATTGATATTGTAAGCACAACTATTCTGCATTTATCTTTCTTTTCATCTTTAACCTTAGAATATTCTGATGAAATTTGTGAATATTCATCTATTGTACATACCTGATAGCTAAGCGGTTTAACAATAACTCCGTCAATATCTGCAGGATTATCAATCGTATAACTCTTATCTTCCGCTTTAGGAAATTGAATATTAATTCTTATAATCATTGCTGTACATATAACTACAACAACACTGCATATTATTAATGCAATTACTTTACAACGCTTCATTTTCTGCTCCTTTCCTAAAGAATATCAACATACTCACTCCAATAATAATTAACGGTTCCAGTATGAATCCTATAAGTGCCTTGTTAGGAAGGAGATATGAAGGACTAAGATATACCATAGGATTAAAACTTGTTATGCCAAGATAATTCTTACTAAGTGTTGAAATAACTCCGACACCATAATAAGCAACAAATGGCGACACAATAACGAGAAAAACATTATTAAATGTAAATGAAACCGCAAGTGAAACAACTGAAAAAGCACCGCCATATATAAAGAACTGCACTATATATATAAGCACATAAATCATTGTGTGGTCGCAAAAGAGATTAGACATTATTGATTTTCCTGTTCCAATAAATAAACCATTCTCAATAGGAGGTAATGCTGGAATAAACATCATTGTTGCAATCAGATTAATTAAGACAGGTAAAAATACAAGCATTCCTCCGATAACAAATGTTGTTATAAATTTAGCTGCATGCACTTTATTTTTAGACATACGGCTGTAATACTGTAAAATGTACTGATTCTTGTTGTCTCTTACAAAAAATCCACAATAAGGCAATGCCGAATAAAGCATGCATACATATAAATATGCTGTTGCAAACGGCTCATATCCAACAAAATTACCCATCCATGAATTATATACTGAAAACGGATATGAAGCTGCATTTCCAGTGAATCCTTTTAATACATCCATATGCGGTACGGCTTTATTAATAAAAGAACCAGCAGCTAATGCTATACCAATTGCGAGACATATATAAAATGCTTTACTTTTAAATGCTCTCTTAAACTCAATCCGTAATAAAATCCTTAAATCATGCATCTTAATCTTCCTCCCTTTATAAATCAGCCTTCATCCTTAATGTCATTCAATTCTATTAAAATCCCTGAATAATCACTTGGATCAAATATATATCCAAATGAACCATACATATAGTACTTGGTTTGTTCATCATAATAAAATATACTTAATGCATACCATAAATCCTGCTCACAGTCTGCCTTTATTCTTACTATATCTCTGTGATTAGTTTCTCCCTGAAAGCACAATTCTTTATCTATTAATATACATGTCACTGATGGTTTATAATCACCCTCTGATATTTCTTCTGCTCCATCTGTTGTCATATTTAAATCCCTATCTTTTGTACCTGTATTCTTAATATGTACTCTAACCCATACAATTTTTTCATTCTTATCTACTCTGCTTTTTCCTGTCGGATATATGCTCTTTAATTCTTCTTTACATGGCTCTAATACATTATCGTCTAATATTTCATCTGCATAATCCACATTCGTAGTCATGTGGGCTTCTGTAATCGAACACTCCATTCCGCCCCATTCATATACTTCGTTCATTTTAATTAATTTAAGACTTCCATTTTTATTTCTCAATGATGCTATAGTTCCCTTTGTTACTGTTTCAAAATCATCAAATGACGGCTTTTCTTCATGATACTGCGTCTCTGCCTGTCCTTCTGTATTTGTTTCATATTCATATTTGTATACATATGTATTACTTTCTTCTATTTCCTTCGCTTTATCAACAGACTGCGTTGTGCATCCGCACAACGCAGTCATCAAGAATAAGCTGGAAATAATTGTGACCTTATTACCCTTCATAATTACTCCTGTTCTAGCATAATCAGCCTTCATCCTTAATGTCATTCAATTCTATTAAAATTCCTGAATAATCACTTGGATCAAACATATATCCAAATGAACCAAACATATAGTACTTGGTTTGTTCATCATAATAATCTATACTTAATGCATACCATAAATCCTGCTCACAGTCTGCCTTTATTCTTACTATATCTCTGTGATTAGTTTCTCCCTGAAAGCACAATTCTTTATCTATTAATATACATGTCACTGATGGTTTATAATCACCCTCTGATATTTCTTCTGCTCCATCTGTTGTCATATTTAAATCCCTATCTTTTGTACCTGTATTCTTAATATGTACTCTAACCCATACAATTTTTTCATTCTTATCTACTCTGCTTTTTCCTGTCGGATATATGCTCTTTAATTCTTCTTTACATGGCTCTAATACATTATCGTCTAATATTTCATCTGCATAATCCACATTCGTAGTCATGTGGGCTTCTGTAATCGAACACTCCATTCCGCCCCATTCATATACTTCGTTCATTTTAATTAATTTAAGACTTCCATTTTTATTTCTCAATGATGCTATAGTTCCCTTTGTTACTGTTTCAAAATCATCAAATGACGGCTTTTCTTCATGATACTGCGTCTCTGCCTGTCCTTCTGTATTTGTTTCATATTCATATTTGTATACATATGTATTACTTTCTTCTATTTCCTTCGCTTTATCAACAGACTGCGTTGTGCATCCGCACAACGCAGTCATTAAGAATAAGCTGGAAATAATTGTGATCTTATTACTCTTCATAATTACTCCTGTTCTGACATAAGCAATATAATTAATTAATATAAATCCGGACTCCAGTAACCAGTAAATACTGTTCCATATTCACTGTCTATCCTGTAACCAATTCCTCTGACTTTAACTTTCGGACAATTATTCTCTTTAACCCAGTTTAACATCTCGTATGAAGTACCTTCATAAAAGGTATACTCATACCCGTGAGAATAATCAAAGTCATCATCACCATCAACACCAAAAACCCTTGCTACATAATAGGCATATTCATCCTCTGAATCTGTACACTCCATTCCTACTGATGAATATGTTTCCTTTTTCTCTTCATTTGTATACTTTGTTTGACCATCATAATCAAATCCATATCCATATCCTTTGTCATATGATGCCCTTGCTATTGATGGTGAAATATACATTCCAACAATCAGCGCCATTGCGGCGAAGCATGCTCCTGTTTTTAATAATTTCTTAATAACCATAAAAACCTCCTAATCATTAGTATATTGCTTATGTCTCTGCTCTTCATACATTAAGCATAATCCCTGTAATCTATCATTTCAACACCAATGTCGTGAACGACAGCAACTTTGTCGTGAACGACCATGGTGACTATAAGTATAGTTGCAAAAAGCCGGAACAGAAAGATTAATCCAACTGTTCCGGCTCTATCACCATCTTATTTCACAACAGAACATATTACCTTCTTCATGATAATCACATGTTCCATTATTCTTCTTTACAAGCTTCTTAATAATCTGAGTTCCAAGACCATGTGATTTCTTGTCCTGCTTACTTGTATGAAGCTCTTTATTATCATTTAATACTGACTTTGATATATAATTCTCTACAGTTATAATCATATCATTACCATTCCACACGGAACGGATTTCTATTTCCCTGTTACATATATCTTCTTTAAGTTCAGCCTCTATTGCATTGTCCAGCACATTTCCCATAATCGTGTACAGGTCATTGCCATGCATAGGCTTTAATGTCTTATGAAGACCTGTCGTTATTATGATATCTTCACTCTTGGCATATTCAATTTTATTATTAATAACAGTATTGAATATCGGATTATCTGTATGAATATATCCCTTGGTTTTCTCAAGACTTATACTGTACTGCTTAAGAAAATCCTTAGCTTCCTCATATCTTTCCTGTGAAAGCAGACCATATATAACCTGAAGCTGATTATTCATATCATGCCTTACGGTTCTTACCTGCTTATCCATTGCCTGAACATTTTTAAGATAATCCTCACCTGACTCTATTACATTTCTTAAATGTTCAGCCTCTTGTCCCTTGTAATTCTCCTGATAGAGCCTTACAAGCGTTCTGTAGAATATAATTGCAAGCACCAGACTTAACACTATAATGTTCATAATCAGCATGACATCATGGCCGCCATCAGAAATTCCTAATCTGATTAACAGATATATATTAAAACATAATACCAAAACATATGCTGCTATATTAATTATATCTATCTTCGTAAAACTGCCATGTCTGATTGTCTTAAATGTATTCATAAATGCAATCAATGCCAGATATATAATAATGACAGTAAACTCATATATTCCTGTCCTGTGTATTAAAGATTGTGCATCTGCAATATATATCACGCCATAAGTAATAGCCGCTATAACAATGACAACCAGTGTCGATACTACATACGCTGCTTTAGCGATATAGCCGTTCAGTACCAGATATATCTCTCTTACAAGTATTACTCCTATACATATCATTATTGCCATTCTGATATTAACAATATTTAACAATATATCATTCATATGTCTGTCTGTTGTGCCTGTACTGCATATATCCCTTCATAAATGTATCTTTATAACTTCTTCCAAGTTTAAGAGTTTCTCCAGCTTTCATAATAACCTCATTAGTACTCTGGTTGATTCTTGAAATATACCTGTAATTAATCATATATTTTTTATGAGCCCTTATTATATCCGTACCTGCTATATCCTGTCCGAATTCCATCATATTCTTCCTGATTACATAGGAATTCCCATCAGCCGTATGTACTGTAAGATAATGGTCCTCACTGTGAACATATGTTATATCACCTGAATTAATATTGATAATTCCATCTTTATCATCAAGAACAATCGTCTTTTCATAACCATCAATGGCGATTAGCTTCTTAACGACTCTCTGTACATAAGTCTCATATCTTGACTTTCTGATAAAATAGAACGGAGTATAATCAAATGTATCATATACAACATCTTCATGCGAAGTAACGAATATAATCTTAGTCCTGTATCCTGATTTTCCAATAGCCTCTGCTACCGAGAATCCATCCATAGGCTCCATGTTGATGTCCAGGAGTACTGCTTTATACATTTTATTCTTTAAAGTTTCCAGTAACTGCACGCCTGTGTCATAGTAATCTATGATTACATCATTCCTGCCTGCTTTCATGAACTCATTCTTCAATGAAACTGTCAGCTTGTCTGCCATATTCTTATCATCATCACATATTGCGATTGTATATCCCATATATAAAGCACCTTCTCTATAGTTATTTGCTCATATTCCTAACTTCTTCAAACTTGTCCATAACTTCCTGCGAAGGCTTTCCTGTAGCAAGACTTACAACAATAATAACTACTGTTGCAAATATAAATGCTGGTAAAAGCTCATATACTGCGAATATTCCACCAAGCTTAGCAATACCGAATTTCCATATAAATATCATTGCACCGCCAGCAATCATGCCCGATATAATTCCATACTTATTGGCTCTCTTCCAGAAAAGTGAGCAGAGAACCACAGGACCGAATGCCGCACCAAAACCTGCCCATGCAAATGAAACAATCTTAAATACTGAGCTTGTTGGATCAAGTGCAAAGAATATTGATATAACTGATATAACAACAACTGTAAGTCTTGCAACAAGCATCGATGTCTTCTTAGACATATTAATATGTAACACCTCAACTGCAAGGTTCTGTGATATTGCTGATGAAGCTGCAAGAAGCTGTGAATCTGCTGTTGACATGGTTGCTGCAAGAATACCTGCAAGGATAATTCCTGCTATAAATGCTGCTACAGGGTTAAATGTTGAAAGATAATGTGATATCTTAACAATAATTGTCTCTGATTCTGAACCTGTAAGGGTATCAATAATACCATTCTTTGAAAGTGTAAGTCCTATTACACCGATTCCGGTTGCAACAATAAGTGATATGAATACCCATACAGTAGCTATTCTTCTTGAAATCTTTAACTTGTTCTCATCTTCAATAGCCATGAATCTTAAAAGGATATGTGGCATACCGAAGTATCCGAGTCCCCATGCAAGTGTTGAAACAATCTTAAAGAATCCATAGTCTCCTGAACTGTTAGTTTCTGCAATATGTGTGTGGAACATATCAAGATATCCTGGAAGTGACTTGGCATTATCAAGTACAGCTCCCATTCCACCAGCCTGTACAATTCCAAATATAACTACTACAGCAAGTGCAAATGTCATGATAATACTCTGCACAAGGTCAGATGTGCTTGCTGCAAGGAATCCTCCCATAGTACAGTAAAGTACGATAACAACAGCACTGACAATCATTGCTGAATGATAATTAAAGCCTAACAGGCTGTTAAACAGCTTTCCGCAGGCAGCAAAGCCTGATGCTGTATATGGTATAAAGAATATTACAATAAGTGCTGCAGATATTAATGTAATTACATGCTTGTCATCCCCGAATCTCTTAGAGAAATAATCAGGAAGTGTTATTGCCTGATAACCATGTGAATATAATCTTATCTTCTTGGCAACAATAAGCCAGTTAAGGTAAGTACCAAGTGCAAGACCAATTGCTGTCCATGTTGCGTCAGCAAGACCTGTAAGGTATGCCAGTCCCGGAACACCCATAAGCAGGTAACTGCTCATGTCTGACGCTTCTGCACTCATTGCAGTAACAACAGGTCCTAACTTTCTTCCACCAAGATAGAAGTCTCCTACATCACTGTTCTTCTTAGAACAGATTACACCTATCCACACTACCATTCCCAGGTAAAGTATAATTGCTGCTAAAATAATAATGTTTGACATAAAATAATCCCTTTTCCTTTCATAAATACACGAATGTACCTATTATAGCATACATTCGGCTTTATAAAAAGCGAAAAGGGATTAATTGTTATTATAAATGTGTTGTTAAATTACTCTGACACGGTCTTGTCATACGGCTTCTGTGCCTCTGATGACTGGGCAGTAGTCTCCTGCTGACTGACAGTTGTCGTCTGTGTCTCTCGAGGATCATTCTTCTGTGTCTGTGCCTCAGTCTCCTGAGGTCTGTCATCATTCGTGACAGCTTCTGTTTCAGCCTGTGTCTGATTGTATTGTGAAACATTATTATTCTGTATATTACTGCTGCCATTCACATTATCTGTCGGGTCTCTATATGCATTATCAGCTATTCTGTTTATATCTTCAACCTTAATATCAGAACTTATATCAAAATCCTCAACTATCTCAACAGTTGTCTTCGCACCACAATTCTCATATATCCACTTGGCATTGGCACATGTCATAAGAATAGAACCGTCTGATACATTCTGTCCAATAGCATTGTATGACTTTGGATTAAGATTATTATCACTCTGACTGTAATAAGTTGCCGTACTAAGATACTCAGCATTATCAAGTCTTGAAGAGTATCTGACATAATATATATCTGTAATCTTACGCCATAGAGATTTCTCTGATATAGCCGTCTTGGCAGGAGCAACTTTAGGTCCTAGAGCCACTTTAAAAGCCTTAACAGGAATAGAGAATTCTTTATTGTCATCAAGCTGATAAACAACCAACGTATGCTTCACTATGCTTATTCTGATATAATACGACTGGTTCTTTGCAATTGTCTGTGTCTGTGTATCCTTCTCTGATGAATCAGTTTCACCAGTAGTCTCTTCCTGTGATACATTATCAGAATTCTTATTGCTGTTATGCATACTGATAACAGTTCTTAACACAAATAGCAGTCCCAGAACCATTACAACAAGTATAACAAGGTATACGATTGAATTAGTTCCCTTAAACCATCTCTTAATATCAAACTTCTTCGTTCTCTTATAGCCATTAAAATCCATAACTTACCAACCGTGTATATATTAAAAGTGAATTAAATATCTTTACCCATGTTCTTCTCTTTTAATTCAATAAACTTAAGTATCATATCAATTGCGCCATCTACTCCTACAAGTCCGCTGTCTATACAGAGATTGTAGCTCTTAGCTTCTCCCCACTTCTTGCTTGAGTAGTAATTGTAATAGCTTGCTCTTCTCTTATCCGTCTTCTGGATAAGATCTGCAGCCTTAGAATCATTAAGTTCATAGATTCTCTTAATTCTCTGTACTCTCTCATCAAGACTTGCCTTGATAAATACACTTACTGCATATGGATTATCTTCCAATGCATAATCAGCACATCTTCCTACAATAACACATGATTCTCTCTCTGCAAGTTTCTTGATAGCATCAAACTGTGCAAGGAAAACCTTGTGATTAATAGGCATATCCACATATGAATTAGTATATCCCAGTGAATATGTATCCATTACAAGAGAATAAAGGAAACTGTTAGTAGGCTTCTCGTCCTGAGATGCGAAAAGTTCTTCACAAAGTCCACTCTCCTTAGCTGCAAGTTCAAGCAGTTCCTTGTCGTAGCACTTTATCCCCAGCTTCTCTGCCAGTTTCATGCCTATCTCATGTCCACCGCTTCCAAATTCTCGTCCGATAGTAATAACTGTTCTCTCATCCATAGTTCCTACCTCCTGGTTTCAATTGTATACGAAATACTTTAGATATATTATACATTATTTCTGTGGTAAAATCTACATATTAAGCATAATTAAATTAATCTTTAATAATTATTAATTACTCTTCATAATGGTCTATATGCAAGAGTATCTCTGTAAGAAATTCTGCTATCTTAGTTCCAGCCTTATTAGATATCACACTGTATCTGCTCGGTGTAACGCAAGCCAGTCTGATATTAGAAAAGCCTCTTGCACCAAACATATAATTCTTGCTAAAATTCTTAGATTGAAGTGCTTTCTCGACATCAGGAAGCACCTGATTTCTTGTAATTATTATAAATGATATGTGTGTATACATATGATTCTTAGCAGGCAGCTTTCCGTCACCTCGTACAAAATGCGGTTCAATCTTATTGACAGCAAAATCATATAAATCATCAAGCTCTTTCATACCAAGCGTATCACAATTAATGAAAAACAGATGCTCATAGCATTTTGAGTCCCATAACTTGGCATCATCTGTTGTAGAAAACCTGTCTTTCTTATTATAGCTGTAAGCATATATAACAAACTTTCTACCTTCAAACCAGTAATTATGGTATATATCAAATGTATCTGAAATACTGTTCAATATCATATCTATAAATTCCCTGCGTCTCAATTGCTACCTCCATTTCTTAAATCCTTAAGCAGCTTCTCAAAATATTCGGGCAATGGTGCTTTGAACTCCATATATTCACCTGTTGACGGGTGTATAAATCCAAGAACACCCGCATGTAGTGTCTGTCCCTGCAGCTTATATCCACTCCTGGCATGACAATACACATCATCTCCAAGTATCGGATGTCCTATACTTGCCATATGTACTCTTATCTGATGAGTTCTGCCTGTCTCTAACTGACATTCTATAAAACTGTATTTGTCAAAATTCTCAAGTACACGGTAATGTGTAACAGCACGTTTTCCATTCTTTCTGTCAACCGCCATCATCTTACGGTCCTTTGGATTACGCCCTATAGGTGCATCCACTGTGCCTTCTTCCTCTTTAAAGCGGTTATGGACAATGCAATAATACTTTCTTGTTATTGAATGGACAGCAAGCTGTGCAGCAATATCATTATGTGCCTTGTCATTCTTACATGCAACAATAACACCCGTGGTATTCATATCTATTCTGTGTACTATTCCAGGACGCATAACGCCATTAATTCCTGACAGATTATCCCTGCAATGATACATAAGTGCATTGACAACTGTTCCTGTATAATGTCCTGCAGCCGGATGTACAACCATTCCCTTCGGTTTATCTATCAGTATCACATCATCATCTTCATATATTATATTCAGAGGTATGTTTTCCGGAAGTATCTGTGGCACAATAAGTTCAGGAATTGTTATTGTGATATGTTCCGTTCCATTAAGCTTATAGTTAGACTTGACACATTTGTCATCAACCGTAATATCTCCATCATCTAACAGCTTCTGTATGCGTGACCTTGACACATCTTCTAACTCCCGCGACAGATATTTATCTATTCTTGTCCCCTTATCCTCTGGTTCAGCAATTAAATTCTGCACTGAATCACTCATTATTATCACCCTTCTTCGATAACTTTAAGAATCCGAAATCGTCTTCTTTATAGACAAAAAGAATAAGAATTATAAGCAGTGCAACTGAAACAGTAACATAGCAGTCTGCCACATTGAATACCGGAAAATTAATAAGCTTGAAATATATAAAATCCCTTACATATCCGAATCTTACCCTGTCAATAAAGTTTCCTACTGCACCAGATACAAGTAATGTACATGTTATAAGAAGTGGCATATACTTTCTTGTTGCAGGAAGATTAATAATTACATAAGTTACTATAAGCATAACTATAACTGTAAACACAAGAAACAGATTAATCTTACCGCTTAACATGCCCCATGCTGCACCTGAATTTCTAAGATAAGAAAAAACAAAAGCGTCGCCTATTATCTTAAAATCCGGTTTTCCCAAAAGCCTCGCTTCTGCAAGTGCTTTGGTAATCTGGTCTAATTCAGTCAGAACAACAATTCCTATAATATAAAATAACAAATTGAATATTTTCTTTTTATTATTCACTTTCAGCCTCCGTTATTAATCATTTATCTTATAACACCTTCAAGTGCTCTTCTCATCTGGTCATCAGTTATATCTCTGTCAATATAAGCATCTCCAACTGACTTTAGAAGAATGAACTTAACCTTTCCGGCATCCATCTTCTTGTCATTCTTGGATACAGCAATAACATCATCTATCTTAATTCCTGTTACATGGTCAGGGAATTCATATAATGCAAATGTATTAAGCGCATCATCTCTTTCTTCGCCAGTAATTGTTCCAAGTTCCACACATATATTAAGTGCAGCTATCATTCCAAGGACAACACATTCCCCATGATAAAGCGAGAAATTCATCTCTTTCTCTATAGCATGTCCTAATGTATGTCCGAAATTAAGCAGTGCTCTTTCTCCCTTTTCCTTAGGATCATTCTCAACAACCTCTCTCTTGATGTTACAACTCACATATATCATATGCTCAAGTGCATCTGTATCCAGCGCCTTTATGCTTTCTGCATTGTCCTTAAGCCAGTTGTAATATTCCTTGTCTTTAATAAGACCATGCTTAATAATCTCACCAAATCCAGAATTAAAAAGTCTCTTACTGAGTGACTTAAGCACTGACATATTCATATATACAAGCTTTGGCTGATGGAATGCTCCAACCATATTCTTATATGCCCTGAAATCAACGCCTGTCTTGCCGCCAATACTTGAGTCAACCTGCGCAAGAAGTGATGTAGGAACCTGTATGAATTTAATTCCTCTAAGATATGTTGCCGCAGAAAATCCTGTAAGGTCGCCAACAACTCCTCCGCCAAGTGCTACAAGGCAGTCATTCCTGTCAAAATGATTCTCTATAAGATATTCATATACATCCTGTACTGTGTCAAGAGTCTTATTCTCTTCTCCTGCTGCAAATGTATACACATATACTGTATTGCCTGTTTTTTCAAGCTCATTCTTTACCTGTTCTGCATATAAAGGACCTACATTGCTGTCTGTCACAATACATAACTTTCTCCCTGTTATTTCAAGCTTATTAAAGGCTTCTGAAAGTCCCCCGAATCCACTTTCAATCACAATATCGTATGCTGGTTTACCTTCGCACTTTACATTAATACACTTCATAACATTCTCCCTTATCCTTATACTTAAACAGCCACCCATTATATGTGGGTGGCTGTGAAGATCAATTAAAATCTGTTTTCATTCTTGTTAAATGATGAAAGATCAATTCCTCCTGTTACTATCTCAGGAATATCACCCGAAATATCTACATTAGGTGGAGTCACCAGGAAAATATAATTAGTTATCTTCTGAAGGTTACCCCTTATTGCATATGTAGAACCAGCAGAATAATCTATTATTCTCTGTGCTATCTCAACATGGATTCCTTCAAGGTTAAGCACAACTGCCTTACCTGTAAGAAGTGTATCAGTTATCTCCTTAGCATCTTCCATAGATTCTGGTCTTATTACAACAACTTCAAGTCCTCTTGGAGACTGTGTCTTCATAGGAACAACCTTAGACTTGGAAGCAAATCTTGGCTTCTCTGCTGTATATGAAACATCTTCGTCTGCTACTGTATCTTTCTTGGTATTCCTTCCAAAAAGATTCTTTCTTTCTGATGGTTTCTCATCATCGTAGTCATCACCAAAATCATCATCGTAATCTTCGTAATCGTCATCAAAATCATCATCGTCATGCATCTTAAACATATTAGTTAAACCGTCTAACATTCCCATTATAAACACTCTCCTATATCTAATAATCTGACTTTCTTTAGTATCCCCAAAACATATTAATGTGAATAGTCCCTGGCTCCAAATATCGCTGTTCCAACCCTTACATGAGTTGCCCCTTCTTCTACAGCAACAGTATAATCGTTAGTCATCCCCATGGACAAAACATTCATGTATACATTATCTATGTTTTTGTTATTGATGTCAACCAGTAATTGCTTTAATTCTCTAAAATACTTCCTGTTATCTTCAGGATTTTCAACAAATGGTGCACTTGTCATAAATCCTCTTATCTTAATTCCCGGAAGCACTCCTATTTTCTTCACAAATTCTTCCGCTTCTTCACATGTTACACCGAACTTGTTCTCTTCTCCTGCAACATTAACTTCAATAAGAATATCCTGTATAAGGCCTTTCTTTACTGCTTCATCACTTATTGCAACGGCAAGTCTTTCTGAATCAACTGAATGAATCAATGCAGCTCGTCCTACAACATATTTTACCTTGTTTCTCTGCAGATGTCCTATCATATGCCATGTTATATCCTTAGGAAGTGTATCTGCCTTGTCCACCATCTCCTGAACATAATTCTCTCCAAACTGTCTTATTCCACAGTCATATACTTCCATAAGCATATCCTTGGGCTTGGTCTTGCTTACTGCAACAAGACACACATCTTCTGGATTTCTTCCTGATTTCTCACATGCTTTCTTAATATGCTCTTCTACTTCAATAAGATTATCCTTTAACATAATGCCTCCTGAATGTCATTAATCTGATATACATAAGCATTTAGTATATCATCTCATTCTCTGAATACTTGTCTGCATCCAGAATTATTCTGTCATATATTGACACACCATGACTAAGTGACTGTTTTAATATGTAATATTCATTATTGCCATCTATTACTTCTACAAGCTTAAATACTGTATATCCTGTATTAACACAATACACACCTCTAAGCTTTTCAACCGGTCCTACAACGAACCTGTCACTTGAATCCATCCTTATTATTCCAGTGCCGGCTGCCAGTTCTGTCTTCTTAATATACACAGCCTCATCATTTGACTTATATATATCAACAGCCTTAAATACCTGATTCAGCTTACCATCTGAATCGCTCTGTTCTACAAGGAATCCATAATCACCCTTTTCACCATTAGTTATGAGGTATTCTTTAGGTATCTTATAGAATTCGTTCTCGGTTACCGCCGATACCGGAACCTTGATTCCTGACTTTCCTGACACAATTATCTCAATATCAAGGAATCTCTCTGTAGCATATCTTATCATATATTTTGATAATGTTATCTCACCATATGAGTTCTTACCATCATTAACTATCTTGAATGGAAATGTGCCTGTAATATTATCCTTGGTAAACTTAATTGATAATGTATCCTTAGATGAAAGAGAATACTTATCTATATCTGACTGTGTAATTGGAAACATAAGTGTCCAGTTCTCACTTGTAATAAGCTTATATGCAGGATCTGAGGCTGTAATAAGCTTTTCTGACTTAAGACTCTGCTTATCATATGATTTTTTCTTAAAGTCAACACTGCCAATTGTTTCCTCGGTAACTCCTTCATAACCATCAACCGAATAAACAACTATCCCCGGTTTATCTGACTTTGCAGTCTTAAAAAGGTCCTGACTTCCTGTGCTTGCTACAATTGAATCAAGATTGGCCATAATATTCTCATTAATAGACTGTAGTACAGTTGCATTAAGATCTGACTTGAGATCATAAACTGCACTGAATCCACTGTCTGCATACTCAGTCTTGTAATTAGTAAGTGTATTCTTAATGACTGTAAGATTCTCATCTGAAAGTGCATTGCCATCTCCTGATGTATACTGTGCAAGTATATCTGAAACTCTTCCTGTCTCATCAACCGTATACACTGTATCACCGGTCATAACTCTTGTTCCCTCTCGCTGATAATAGTTAATATCACCAGAATATGAAGAATTATAGACTTCTTCCTGTCTTAAGGCAACCGCTGTAAATGAAGCATTATTCATTAATGATCCCACTTCAACTTCATATGTCTGTACCTTTGCTTTTGAAACATATATAACTATAAAGCACACAATATATACCAGCACTATTCCAAATATAATTGCTGCTGCTTTCGGCTTTCTTCTGTATCTGACTACTTTCTTTCCCGCCATGATAAACCTCATTATTTCCGCACTTTATCTGTGCTGATTCACAAACACTGTAATTGTAGCATTTTAGACAGTCTGATACAAGGTTTAAAGTCGTCAAGTTTACACTTTTTCTCAATAAAATCCATATTTTACCAGTATGATTTATCTTACATTTTCCATACTAATTTCAAAACCAAATCCGCTATTTTAAGGAGGCATTTTATGAATTCTAAACCTATAGACTACATTGCTCTTACAATTGCCATTGTAGGAACGCTTAACTGGGGACTTATCGGTTTCCTCAACTTTAATCTTGTGCATTTTATATTCAGATCAGTTATGGTTGACCGTATAATCTACGCACTTGTAGGTCTTTCAGGCTTATATCTTTTAAGTACTTACGGAAGAATCAAGGCACTTGGCGAAGATATGTAGCAAAACAGGCTGCCAGTTATAATAACACCGGCAGCCTGTTTTTATTATTTTCTATTATTGTCTTGCTTTCATTATTCTGTCAAGAAGTGCATCTGCAACCTCTTCCTTACTCATCATAGGAAGCTCCTCGACTGCGTCTTTAGTAATAACAGTAACCACATTGGTATCTGTTCCAAATCCAGCTCCTGCCACTTTGACATTATTAGCCACTATCATATCAAGATTCTTCTTTGTAAGCTTCACCTTGGAATTGTCAAGCATATGCTCTGTTTCCATTGAGAATCCGCACAGAAACAATCCATCTCTTTTATTGCTTCCAAGTGTGCCTATTATGTCTTTAGTCCGCTCAAGAGGAATTGACATATCACCATCTTTTTTCTTAATCTTTTCATCACTTACATCAGACGGTCTGTAATCTGCAACTGCTGCTGCCTTTATTATGATATCTGCGTCTTTAGCACTCTTAATTACAGCATTATACATATCCTCTGCTGAAACAATATCCACCATCTTAACAAATGGCACCGGTTCAAGACTTACTTTTCCTGATATAAGTGTTACATCCGCTCCACGAAGCATTGCCATCTTAGCAATTGCATATCCCATTTTTCCAGTGGAATTATTAGACAAGAATCTTACAGGGTCTAACTTCTCTCTTGTAGGTCCTGCAGTAACTGTAAGCTTAATTCCAGCCATATCTTTATCTTTAGCTATTGTCCTTAAGATGTAATTAAGAAGAACCTGCTCCGATGGCATCTTTCCCGCACCTGTATCTCCACACGCAAGATATCCGCTGTCAGGCTGGATAATTTCATATCCATAATGCTCTAATTTCTTAAGATTATCCTGTACTATAGGATTAGTAAACATATTAGTGTTCATTGCAGGTGATATAAGCTTAGGACATTTGCATGCCATAATTGTTGTAGTCAGCATATCGTCTGCTATCCCATTTGCAATCTTTCCTATTACATCTGCCGAAGCAGGTGCTACAAGGAATATATCAGCCAGCTTTGCAAGGCTGATATGCTCAACATTAAACTGGAAGTTTCTGTCAAATGTATCAACTAAACACTTGTTTCCTGTAAGTGTCTCAAATGTTATCGGATTAATAAAATTACATGCATTCTCAGTCATTATAACATGCACATTGGCATGCTTCTTTACAAGCATACTAGCAAGATTAGCAATCTTATATGCTGCTATACTGCCTGTTACTCCAAGAACAACTGTCTTTCCCTTAAGCATATTATCTCCTCCCGCTTATGCGTTCACTATTCTAGACATTTTTATCATAAATGTATTTCAGGCCTCTTATAAGAAGTGCAGGGTCAGTCTCAATTCTATTTCTGCAGAATGGAATTATAACCTTACTAAGCCCCCCTGTTGCCACAAGCTTTGCAGCAGGCTTTCCGTTCTTTCCGAATCCGCAGCAATCTATTATTCTGTCAATAATTCCATCTATACTTCCTGCATGTCCGTATATAAGACCACTCTTCATACAGTCAACCGTGTTCTTTCCAACCGATCCTTTAGGTGCATCAAAGCTGATTCTTGGAAGCTGCGCCGTTCTTGATGAAAGTGAATTCATTGAAACGCCTGCTCCCGGAAGGATTGCACCACCTATATAATTACCATTTTCATCAACTGTGCTTATAGTAGTTGCTGTACCTATATCAACTATAATAACAGGTGCGCCATAATCATGTGTCGCTGCAACTGCATCAACTATTAAGTCACTTCCCACCTGCTTTGGCTGGTCCATAAGAATGTTAAGCCCCGTCTTTACTCCGGGTCCTACAACCAGAGGCTCTATATCTACAACCTTTTCAACGGCAGCTTTAATAACATTAACAAGCTGTGGAACAACTGACGATATAATTGCGCCATTGATATCCTCTGATTTTATATTATAGATTTCAAGAACATTCTTAAAGCTGATAGCATACTCCAGCTCTGTCTTTGAAAGATCTGTACTCAGCCTTTCCTCAAATATTACTTTATCATCATCAACGCAGCCAATAACTATATTAGTATTGCCCATATCTATCGCTAATATTGTTCCTTTAGTATTCTTTCTTGACATTAATTACACCTCGCTAATATAGTAACCCCGTCACAGATAAGCTTATCAGCCATACATTCATATATATCATTAACAGGATTATCGTTAAACTCATCAGCGGCTATTGCCACTCTTATATAGTTCTTTGTATATCCTGTATAATATGACCTGCCATCTATTTCTGTCAATTCTTCTATAAGAACTTCGAGCCTTTTTCCGATATACATCTTTCTGTATTCAAGTGACTGTGCCTTCTCTAACGCAAGCAGAACTGCACTTCTTTCTGACTTAACAGTGTCTGCTACCTGCTCCTTCATCTTGTCAGCAACAGTTCCCTTTCTTCTTGAATATTTGAATATATGCATTTCGTAAAAATGTACTTTCTCAAGGAACTTGCGTGTCTCAAGGAAATCTTCCTCTGTCTCGCCCGGAAATCCCACGATTACATCAGTAGTTATTGCCGGATTATCAAACACTTCTCTTAACTTTACGCAGCCCTCATAATACTCTTCTGTATTATATTTTCTGTTCATTGCCTTTAATGTCCTGTCGCATCCACTCTGTAATGATAAGTGAAAATGTGGACATATCTTTTCTAAGCCGGCAATCCTTTTTGCAAATTCTTCTGTAATTATTCTTGGTTCAAGCGAACCTAAACGTATTCTTTTAATTCCTTCAATCTCATGGATTGCCTCTATAAGTTCTATAAGACTTATATTCTCAAGGTCTGTTCCATAAGATGATATATGAATTCCTGTAAGAACAACCTCCTTAACACCTGTAGCTGCAAGCGTCTTAACCTCATTTACTATATCTTCAGGCTTACGGCTTCTTACCCTGCCTCTTACGTATGGTATTATGCAGTAAGAACAGAACTGGTTGCATCCGTCCTGAATCTTGATATACGCTCTTGTATGTTCCCCTGTCTGGTTAATCCTAAGCGATTCGTACTCCTGATACTTGTCATTAATATCAACCAGATAGCTTGTTTTATCCGAACCACCAAAATAATCATTTAATGCTTCAACAATACTTATCTTCATATTATTGCCAAGAATGATATCAACGCATTCATCCTTTTTAACTCCGTCAGGGTCCGCCTGCACATAACAGCCAGCAGCAACAACAACTGCCTCCGGATTCATCTTCTTTGCCTTATGCAGCATCTGTCTTGATTTTCTGTCAGCAATATTAGTTACTGAACATGTATTAATTATATATATATCAGCCTGAACATCTTCACTGAAAGGCACTATCTGATACCCCTCATCCCTTAGCATTATTTCCATTGATTCTGCCTCATAGGAATTAACCTTACAGCCCAGACTGTGTATAGCAACTTTTTTCAATTTAATCCTCATTTCCTGTTAATTTTTGTTACATTTCTTTATTGACATAGGTTTAACAAATAGATATTATAGTTTATAGAAAAACATTTAAGGAGGTATTCTAATGAAAACTGTAAAGATTTCATTAAATTCAATCGACAAAGTAAAATCTTTTGTCAACGATATCACTAAATTCGATGTTGACTTTGATCTTGTTTCTGGCAGATATGTAATTGATGCCAAGTCTATAATGGGTATATTCAGTCTTGATCTTTCTAAGCCAATTGACCTGAACATTCATGCAGACAATGATATTGATACAATCCTTGCCGTATTAAAGCCATACATCGTTGAGTAATGATGTGTAAGAACATATAAACCGCTTTATCTGTTACAGATAAAGCGGTTTTATTTTATTCAATTACGATTTTTTCTGTTGTCTCAATTGCTGTCTTGTAAAGCTCCTCAATAACTCCGTCAAGGTTAGTCTCATGCTGCTTGATAACATTAAGATTAGGCTTGGTTACCGGGTGCTTTGCAACGAATATTGTACAGCAGTCCTCAAATGGCTGTATTGATGTCTCATATGAGCCAATCTTTTCTGATATATCAATAATTTCCTGCTTGTCAAAACCAATAACCGGTCTGAATACAGGCATTGTACACACTTCGTTAGTACAGTAAAGACTTGCCATTGTCTGGCTTGCAACCTGTCCGATACTCTCTCCTGTAACAAGTCCCTGACATCCGCTCATCTTTCCTAAATCTTCAGCAATCTTCATCATATATCTTCTCATAATGATTGTAAGCTCATCATGTGGACATTTCTCATATATAGCCATCTGGATATCTGTGAAATTAACAACATTAAGTGTAATAGGACCTGAATACTTAGATACAATCTTTGCAAGGTCAATTACTTTCTGCTTTGCTCTTTCACTTGTATATGGTGGAGCATGGAAGTATGTTGCTTCAATCTGTACACCTCTTTTGGCAACCATATATCCTGCAACGGGGCTGTCAATACCGCCTGATAATAAAAGCATAGCCTTTCCTGCTGTTCCGATTGGCATTCCGCCAGGACCCGGAACCTCGATAGAGTAAATATTGATTACATCTCCTCTTATCTCAACCTGTAAAAGAACCTCCGGCTTATGCACATCAACCTTCATCTCTGGAAATGCATCAAGAATTCTTCCACCAAGCTCCATATTAATCTCCATTGAGTTCATTGGATAATTCTTTCTTGTTCTTCTTGCATTAACCTTGAATGTAAGATTCTTATTCTTATATGCCTTATCAAGATAATTGATAACCTGATTAGCAAGGTCATCAAATCCGTTATCTTCAATCTGAACTACAGGACAGATTCCAACTATACCAAATACTCTTGTAAGGCTCTCAATTACCTCATCATAATCATAGTCTGAAAGTGCATTAACATAGATTCTTCCATCTGCTCTTCTTACATCAAATTCCCCCTCAACATCTTTAAGTGAGAATTTAATCTGTCTTACAAGGGCGTCCTCAAAGATAAATCTGTTCTTTCCTTTAACGCCTATTTCTCCATACTTTATCAAAAATGCTTTATACATCGTTTTCCGCCTTTCCTTTGCATATCAAGATTTGTGCAAAGCACAAATCTTGTGTGTGAAAATCTATTTTCACACAATTATCGTCTTGTGTACTTCCTAAGCATTGGAAGCAGCTGTTTAAGTGTTTCTATTGTGTATTCAAGTTCTTCCTTTGTTGTCTCATAGCAGAAGCTGAACCGAAGTGTAGAATCAAGCAGGTCCTTATCAAGTCCGATTGCAACAAGTGTGTTGCTCAGTCCCGGCTTGTTAGATGAGCATGCTGAACCTGATGATACATAGATTTCTTTATCTTCAAGTGAATGAAGAAGCACTTCTGCCCTTACTCCCTTAAAGCTTGCACTTACAATCTGTGGTGCTGAATCCGTACCCTTCTTGCTGTTTACCTGCACATCAGGAAGCTTTTCAAGCTCATCTATGAAGTAATCCTTTAACTCATACAAATGTGCTATCTTGCTTTCAAAGTCATTATTATATATAAGCTTTACGGCAGTTGCAAGTCCTGCTATAGCGGGAACATTTTCAGTTCCTGAACGCATGCCCTTCTGCTGTCCTCCACCATATATAATAGGCTTGATTCTTGTCTTATCATTAATGAATAAGAATCCGCTCCCCTTAGGTCCGTGAATCTTATGTCCACTGACTGATAACAGATCAATTCCAAGCTTCTTAGGATATATCTTATATTTGCCATAAGCCTGAATCGCATCAACATGATATACAATATCAGGATTATAATCTTTAATTATATGCCCGATTTCTTCAATCGGTTCAACTGCACCAATTTCATTATTAACATACATTACTGAAACAAGTATTGTCTCATCATCAAGTGCATCCTTTAGAGCCTCTATATCAACTATTCCGTCTTTATCCACTGGAAGATATGTTATTCTGAAGCCTTCTTTTTCAAGGAAATTGAATGGCTCTTTAACTGATGAATGTTCTACAGATGATACTATGCAGTGCATTCCTTTTCTTTTATTAGCCATTGCTGTTCCGATTATTGCCATGTTATTAGATTCTGTTCCACCAGAAGTAAAGAGTATCTCCTTATCCTGACACTTAAGAGTCTTTGCTATTACCTCTTTAGCTTCACGGATATATTTCTCTGCATCAACGCCCTTCATATGCTTTGATGATGGATTACCATAATCTTCTGACATAACCTTTACTGCTGTTTCTACTACCTCTGCTGCACATTTTGTTGTAGCAGAATTATCAAGATATGCTTCCATATTGCCTCTTTTCCGCTTATTCTTCCATATTATACATAAGCACTGACAACAGCATCATTCCCGCTGTCTCAGTTCTTAATATTCTCTTGCCAAGTGTAATTACCTCACAGCCTGCATTTACAGCTTCGTCAAGCTCTGACCTGTCGAATCCGCCCTCAGGGCCTATGAATATACCAACAGATTCTCCATGTCCGATTTCTTCAATCACTTTTCTGGTCTTTTCCATGCCTTCTGCGCACTCATATGGCAGTAAAAGCTTATCTAGCTTTCCTGCATATTCAAGTGCCTGCTTAAATGTCATAACTTCTGTCACTTCAGGCTGGATACTTCTCTTGCTTTGCTTGGCTGCACTTAATGCAATACCATTCCAGCGTTCAACCTTAGCTTTAGCTTTCTTCGCATCTAGTTTTACAACGCTTCTTTTCATTGCTACAGGAACAACACTGTATGCTCCGAGTTCTACAGCCTTCTGTATTATAAGCTCCATTTTGTCAGCCTTAGGCAGTCCCTGAAACAGAATTATTCTTGAAGGCAGTTCTTTTCCCTGCTCGTCCTTGCTTAGTATATCTGCCCTTATATATTCATCTGACATAGAAGCAATGCTGCATTCATAATCAACATTATCTCCGCTGCTTATAAGAAGCTTGTCGCCTTCTTTGAATCTTAATACATTCTTAATGTGATTAACATCACTTCCAACTATATCTATATATGAATCATGGATATTCTCATGCTCTGCAAAAAAATGATACATACACTACTTCCTTCTTGCTGTGATATTAACCCACTCGCCATCATGGTTAATCTCAACTATCTCTAACTCAGGATTCTTCTTAAATGCCTCTGCCACTTCATTTTCCTTAGTATCTATAATACCGGAAGTAATAAAGTAAGCACCGTGCTTCATATGCTCATGTATGCATGTTGAAAGCGGCTCTAATACGTCTGCAAGGATGTTGGCACACACAATGTCGTAGCACTCATAGCCGCAGGCATCTTTTACAGCTTTATCATCAATGATATTACCCTCAATAACCTCAAGCTGCTTCTTATCTATATTGTTCTGCTCTGCATTTTCCTCTGATGCAATAATTGCATTAGGGTCAAGGTCTGTACCAAATGCATGCTTTGCACCATATTTTAATGCAACTACTGAAAGTATACCGCTTCCACAGCCGACATCCAGCACCTCATCACCATCTTTTACATACTTCTGAAGCTGCTTTATAACCATTCTTGTAGTCTCATGTGAACCTGTTCCAAAAGCTGTTCCCGGGTCAATGCTAAGTACCGCATGTCCCTTCATTTCCTCTGTCTCCGGCTCCCATGTAGGTTTAATGAATAAGTCTCCTATTGTAAATGTATGCCAGTACTGCTTCCAGTTATTAATCCAGTCCTTATCCTCTGTCT
>JAHYZV010000012.1:27683-52187 GCA_019424245.1 Clostridiales bacterium | reverse complement strand
ATACTATGTGAAATGCACTTGAAGTTCAATCGTGCTGAATCTTAGACTTTTCCTTCGTTCTCAGCTAGCTTCGTACATGGATGTACGAAGCAATGAGGCCGCGCCATGGACGGCGCGTCCGAATGGTAGCGTCACCTATAACTACCTATATGAAAAGTCTTAGAGACAGCCGATTGAAGCTTCTGGCATTGAACATAGTGTGCAGGACTGCCTGTAGCTTATATTTGTCGTCCGTTCGTCACCAACTAATATTCAATTAAACAACAATTATCTTGTCTTATTCTTTATCTCTGTATCTATCTTCTCAACAAACTCATCAAGTGGAAGTGTTGTTGTATCCTGCTCACCATGAAGTCTATATGATACTGTCTTGTTTTCCTGTTCGTTAAAGCCAATAACAAGAAGATATGGAACCTTCTGGATCTGTCCCTCACGCATACGATATCCAAGCTTTTCTGCTCTGTCATCAAGTTCTACTCTTACATCCTTTGCAGAAAGTGCATCTACTATTTCGTGTGCATAATTCATGATTTCTTCATTGTCTGTCTTAACAGGCATTACTCTTACCTGTACTGGTGCAAGCCATGTTGGAAGGTTACCCTTTGTTTCCTCAAGTATATATGCCATAAATCTGTCAAGAGAACCAAGTATAGCTCTGTGAAGCACAACAGGTGTCTTCTTCTCACCATCCTTGTCTACATATGAAAGATTAAACTTGGCTGGAAGACAGAAGTCTAACTGGCATGTTGAAAGTGTAATCTCGTTACCTACAGCTGGCTTTACATTAACATCAAGCTTAGGTCCATAGAATGCTGCCTCACCTATTTCTTCTGTATATTCAATTCCAAGGCTGTTCATAACATCTCTTAATGCATTCTCTGCCTTGTTCCACATTTCATCATCATCATGGTACTTTGTCTTGTTTTCTGGATCACGAAGTGAAAGTACACAACGATAGTTAGTAATTCCAAAATCCTTGTATGTGCTGAATATAAGATCAACTACACTTGATATTTCATCCTTAATCTGCTCTGGTGTTACGAAAAGATGGGCATCATTCTGACAGAAATGTCTTCCTCTCTCGATACCCTTTAATGTACCACTTGATTCATATCTGAAATCATGTGCTATCTCACCGATTCTTATAGGAAGATCCTTATATGAATGAAGTCTGTTAGCATATATCATCATATGGTGAGGACAGTTCATTGGTCTTAGCACAAAGCTTTCATCATCAACCTGCATCGCTGGGAACATGTTTTCTTTATAGTGATCCCAGTGACCTGATGTCTTATAAAGATCTACTGTTCCAACACAAGGTGTAAGAACATGCTGGTAGCCAAGCTTTCTTTCTTTATTCTTTATATAATTCTCAAGCTCCTGCCATATAACATATCCCTTTGGAAGATACATAGGAAGTCCACGTCCGACTAAGTCATCAACCATGAAAAGCTGCATATCTTTGCCAATCTTTCTGTGATCTCTTTCCTTAGCTTCTTCAAGCTCCTGAATGTGTGCTTCAAGCTCCTCTGGTGTTGGGAAACACACGCCATAGATTCTTTGAAGAACCTTATTATTGCTGTCACCCTTCCAGTATGCACCTGAATGTCTAAGCAGCTTAAAGTTACGGCATAACTTAACATTATCTACGTGAGGTCCACGACATAGGTCTGTAAAGTCACCCTGCTCATAACATGAGATTGTTCCATCTTCAAGATTAGAGATAAGGTCTAACTTATACTCATCATCCTTGAACATCTCCATAGCCTCTTCTTTAGAGATTTCCTTACGGATAATCTTCTTGCCAGACTTTGCAACCTTCTTCATTTCCTTTTCAATCTTAGGAATATCCTCATCTCTTATAACATCATCACCAAGATCTACATCATAGTAAAAGCCTTCTGCAACTACTGGTCCAACCCAGAACTTAGCCTGTGGATAAAGATGCTTTATTGCCTGTGCCATAAGATGTGCACATGAATGATTTAATGTTTTTAACTGTTCATCTTCTTTAAAATTAACCATTGTTTTTCTCCTTCTAATAAATCATTTCTTAAATTCTTTCCCTATTCTGCCAGCATTCCTATAACAGCATACTTATACAGTTGTTTTAATATTAAATATATTGTTATAACAACTTCATCTGGCTGTTATTACAACGAAAGCACCCATAGGTAGGTACACTTTCGCCTGCCTAAGGGTGCTTTCACACGGTTCCACCTTATTATTTCACTTTCATGGTCTGTAACGTACACCATACGGTAACGCTTCGAAGCATACAGCAGCTTAAAGCCTCCTTCAGCCTCTTTTACGCACAGCTCAGGAATGGTTTTCATGTAATAGTCACATAAACTGCTTCCACCATATGCAGCTCTCTCTGTATGCTCCACATACACTACTCTTTCCGTCATAGCTTTTATTTATTTGCTTTACTGGTTGTTATTGTACCACGTGATTGTTCAATTAACAACATATTTTTTAAAAAGAGCCATTATTCTTTACTCTTAAAATGTATTTCTGGAACTGCTACTCCTTCATATGTGACATGTGTTTTCTTTTTATCCACGCCTTCTGTGTCCTGTTCTGTTTCTTTTGTCACTGCCATATCAGGGCTTTCATCATCCTGACCATTTATATGAATCTCTGGAATCGCCAGATTATCATATGAAAGATTGTAACCTTTTTTAGGAGTGTTATCTTTATTCCTGATTTTTTTAATAAAATTAAACATATCGTTCCCCCTGATTTAAAACAGCTATGACTATCAGCCAATACCCACAGTTTAACTGTTTTAACTTTTACATTTATAGTAAATTAATAAACAACGTAATAACAAGACTGTTAAGGAAATCTGCGAAAAGACTTCCTATTAATGGGATGATAAGATACGCCTTAACTGATGGAACATATTTATCACATAAGGCCTGCATATTGGCCATGGCATTTGGTGTTGCACCCATACCGAAGCCACATGTACCAGCAACAAGCACCGCAGCATCATAATCGCTTCCCATAACATTAAATACTACAAAATATGTATAAAGTATTATTAACACTACCTGTGCCACAAGAAGTATGACAAGTGGAAGTGCAAGTGATGCAAGCTGCCACAGCTTAAGTGTGATCATAGCCATTCCAAGAAAAAGCGAAAGCGCTATACCACCGAGGTCGTTTATCTCCCCCATATGTATAACAAACTTATCGTTTTCTGCATATTCTGCAATATTTCTCATAAGTGCTGCTGCTATCATAGCTCCGATATATATAGGAAATGTCATTCCTGTCTGTGTAAGTGCCCATGAAAATACTGTACCTATTCCTATCGCTATAATAAGCTGGAATACCGCTGCCGCATACATCTGTGTATGACGCTCATGCTTCTTCTCATCCTCAACTAACAGACTATCATCCTCTGGAATAGCTGTTTTTAAAAGATCCTTCTTCTCTATAAGCCTCTTGCCTAAAGGTCCACCTATAATACTTCCGAATATAAGTCCGAAAGTTGCCGCTGCTGTACATATAGTTGTAGCCCCCTGTACATTAAAATCTTCAAGTACAGGACCAAATGCACCTGCTGTACCATGCCCACCTACCATAGGTATGGAACCTGTACACATTCCTATAAGTGAGTTGAGACCTAATAATTTTGAAAGTCCTACTGCCACAAAATTCTGCGTAAATATAAGCACGATCACAAGCCCAAGAAATACTATCAAAGACTTTCCACCCTTCTTTAGCACCTTAAGATTCGCCTGAAATCCTACAGACGTAAAGAAGAATACCATACACACTTCCTTTAATATATCATCAAACTCAAATTCAAGAATACCTGTTGCGTAACATATACATGTAAATATAGCAAACAGAAATCCACCAACTACAGGAGCTGGAATACAAAATCTCTCAAGTATATCTATCTTCTTTCGTAAATAACTTCCAAGCATCAGGACAGCAACAGCAACTGCCATCGTCTGATACATATCTAACTGAATCTTCATATATCTCTCCATTTCATTTAACGTATTAAAAATATCTGCTGCAGGCTGTTATTCTGTCATTCTGTTCTGACACTCACACCCTGTTTTTTATAATACGCCGCCGCTCCGGCATGAAAAGGAATATCTATACCACCTGCTGCTGCTTTCACATCAAATAAAGAATCAAGAGATGTAGCATTCTTAATATCTATGCTATGTGAGAATATAAGGTTTGTAATCTGTTCCGTTACTCCTGCTGACAGGTTAGCTGATGCCACAAGCACTGCCCTCACACCAATTGTATTAACAGGCTCACTTTGTCCTGTATATGTATCAGCTGGTATTGTATATCTCTCATACAAAGGATATGCGGTTAACATTTTCTCTATACATTTCTCATCAATACTTATGACATCTATAGAACATTTCTTAGAAAGCTGCTCTATAATGCCTGTTCTTATTCCTGATGTAATAAACATAGCATCTATTTCGCCTGCTATCAGCTTATCCACAGCTTCTGAATAATCCATGTTAACTGCCTTTACAAGCTCATCTGTAATACCGCTTACTTTAAGTATCTCTTCTGCATTCTTCTCTGTTCCGGACTCTGCCGCACCTATACTTACAGTTTTACCCACAAGGTCATCAATCGTTTCGATACCTGAAGCACTTCTTACTATTATCTGGCAGACTTCTGTATACAATGCTGCCACGGCTTTATAACCCTTCTTATAATCTCCGTCCTTAAAAGTCCCTTTACCATTATATGCATCACTTAACATATCAGCCTGGACTATTCCAAGATCTATATAGCCTCCGGATAAAAGCCTGAGATTCGCTACTGATCCTGCTGTAGCCTTAGTTTCAAATGAATAATCACTCATATCATCATGTGCAAGCTGTGAAAATGTATTCGCATACGAATAATACACTCCACCTATATCTGCCGCACCAAATCTTATATTCTTACCTGTACCACTGCACCCAGTCATGACAAGCATAATAAAAACAAGCATCAACGCCGCTATCCGTTTCATAAATAACTCTCCTGTATGTATTCTTAATTATAATCAACTGCTGCATACAAATCATGATTTTAGTGCAGAAATCTATTTTTCATGCTATTAACCACGCAGCATCAATTCCTGTTCCACTACTTCACCATTTTTTATATATTTTCTTGGCACTCTCTTACTTACAGCACATGTCAGCTCATAAGGAATAGTTCCCGCCATCCAGGCCATCTTCTCGATAGGATTCTTTTTACCGAAAATCTCAACCTCGCTTCCGACATCTACTCCTGTCTTATCTGTTAAATCTATCATGCACATATCCATGCATATTTTGCCTCTTTGTGGTGCCAGTCCTTCACTTGTCATAAGCTCATATCTGTTAGAAAGACATCTAAAGAAGCCATCAGCATATCCATAAGGAACAACGCCTATTCTTGTTTTCTTATCTGTCTTATATATTCCACCATAGCTTATGGCTGTTCCTTGTGGATACGTCTTTATAGTGCTTACTGTTGTCTTAAGGGACATCACTGGCTTAAGGTCGAGCTCATTTGCAAATTCACCATATCCATACAGCAAAAGACCCGGTCTTACCATATCCAGCCATGTTTCCGGATATCTTGCAACTGCCCCTGTATTAGCACAGTGCCTTATCGCAAACTTCCTTCCCAGCTTTTTTTCCACTGCATCTATGACACTTGTAAACAATTCAAACTGATGTTTTGTATATGCCTTACATTCATCACCAGGCTCATCTGAAACAGCAAAATGCGTAAATATTCCTTCAGGCATAAGTCCTGGAAGTAAGCACCCCTCACATATTCCCTCAACACCACTGTCAAAGTATTCGCCATCACACAGATAGCCAAGTCTTGACATACCTGTATCAACCTTTATGTGTATCTTTAATATACCACCGCACTTAACTGCTTCCTCACTGTATTCAAGTGCTTTAGCCTTACATGTAACTGCCTGTGTTATATTATTCTTTATAAGCTCACCAACCTCTTCCTTAGGTGTATGTCCAAGAATAAGTATTGGCATTGTTATACCGTTGTGTCTTAACTCTATAGCCTCATCTATACTGCTCACTGCAAGATAATCTGCACCAAGCTCTTCAAGAAGCCGGCTTACCTGTACCGAGCCATGACCATATGCATCTGCCTTTACTACCCCTAAAAACTTAACATTATCACCTATTCTTTTTCGTAATGTCTTATAATTATGAGCAAGAGCATCAAGATCTATCTCTGCCCATGTTCTTCTTAATGTTGACTTCATATTAATCTCCATTCCTGCGCATGTTTTGCACTGACCATCATTTCATCTATTATATTCTGATTGACATTTTCATGCAACTATTCTCTTTTATTATTCTACGCTTCGTACAACTCTACTCTTTCGTCAGTAATCTCTATCTCTACCCTGTTGGTATTCATCTGCTGGTCATTAACCTCCATGGTATACTCAAGTAAAATATGTATTGCATCCTCCTGCCTTTCTATCATGAGGACACTTGTAAATATAGAGATATTAATACTTCCATAAGGAGTATTATAACAGCTGACCGTTTTCTTGTTTTTTACGAATTCCATACATGTTGTGATAGCACCCTTTCTGCTTACTTCAACACAGTCATCTGATATTTTTATAAGACTTACTGACTTCTGGTCTGCACCATCATAGACTTCTTCAAACTTTATATATTCCTTACCGCCACGCTTTGTATATCTGCCTACATTTATGACTTCTATATTATCAGCCTCTTCTTTAATGCTTCCATCTGCTGCCTGTTCTTCTAACGCAAGCCCTTTTAACTTAATATACACCTTATCTTTCATATATTCCTTACTCCATTTTTATTTGTATTTTTCATCTGCCGGAATCTGCACAGCTTTTTAACCACTATATTAATCACTTAATAAATCACTCAATATCACTCAATAATTACTCAATAATTACTCTATAAATCTGTTAAATATCTTAAGATACTTAAATCTAAACTTCACATTTTCCCCTGATACCATACTGTATTCTTCCTCTGTGAGCACTCCTTTAAGTTCTTCCTTTGACTCCTCTGGAACCTCACCATATACAGCATCAACAAAACATAAAGGTGGATATAAGACACACCACCAGTTTTTACCCTGTGCCTCTCCTATATCTACCCTGAAAGCCTCATATTCTCCGGGTGGAAATGTCATGTCTCCATATGTTTTCATAGGAAAATAACAGTTCTCAAAATACACGTTAACATCACTTTCATCTCCAAGACTCCTAAGTGTTGCAGCTGCAACATTCCTTATATTCTCACTTTCGTTATAAAGCAGCTGTCTGGACTCATCAACTGACTGTGACTTTGAAAGAACCGGACTTATATAAGCCAGCACTGCCTCTTTGACCTGCAGTTTAAGCCACTGGTCTTCTTTTGAATCACTTTCTGCCCTTACATGAAACCTGATAATATTAGAAGCAATTCCCTTCTGAAGCTGTCTTTCCTCACTGTCACTATACAACCTGCCACCTGCAATTACAAGCATAATTGTCGCGGCTAAGATAAATACCCAGCCAGCCTTATTGTTTTTATCACATTTTTTATTAATATGCTTTTTCCCATATCCTCCAGATTTTCCACTACTCATTATTCCCTCCATAATATTTATGTACTAAATAAGCTTTTAACAATAATAGCAGCTTATAAGCTGCCTTACGTTTAACATTAATGTTACTCACACATACATAATTCCCATATAATGGAGATCTATACCTAAGCTCTTACAATTTCCATAAAAATAGCAATACCATAAAAATAACGATACCATACAATCTGACTGATTCATATGATATCGTTACTCTTTATGTTATGATATACGCATCAATTATACCTAAATATTAAGAAGTCTTATAATACCCTTTTCCTGGTTATTAACATGCTGTCTTACTATAACCTTGGCCTTCTCAACATCTTTATCTGAAAGCTGCTTTATGATATCGTTGTGCTCACTTATAAGAATAGAATGGGTCCTTGCATCCTTAACATATTCAAGACGATATCTGTACATCTGCTCACTAAGACTGTTGATAAGCTGTATAAGCCTCTGGTTATCTGTCATTGAATATATAATATTATGAAATGCCACATCAGCATTTACTATCGCTACCACATCCTTTGATACTATAGCCGCTTCAAACACCCTGTTAGCTGTTTTCAACTCTTCTATGTATTCTGCTGTAACATTTTTACATGCAAGTGTTGCTGCAAGCTCCTCAAGTGCTGAACGTACTTCAAGAACATCCCTCATGTCTTTAACAGTTATATGGGCAACCTCTGCGCCCTTTCTTGGTATCATAATAACAAGTCCTTCAAGCTCAAGCTTTCTTATAGCCTCTCTTATAGGTGTACGGCTTACACCAAGCTTGTTAGCAAGCTGTATCTCCATAAGCCTTTCACCAGGCTCCATCTCTCCGGTAAGAATAGCCTGTCTTAATGTATTGAATACAACATCTCTTAATGGAAGGTACTCATTAACATCCATCTTTAATTCGCCTTTCATCTTCTAATCCTCCATATGTATATCTCTATATTAGTAAACTTCCGGTTTTCGTATGACATCATATATTTTCTAATATACACAATCCCTATACTTAAAATGTTTCTGTTATATATACCTGCCTTGCATCCTCCTGTGCCTTTAGGTATTCTTTGCATTTAAGTGCTGTCTGCTCATCAGGAAATATGCCAAACACTGTAGGACCGCTTCCACTCATCATGGCATTATACGCCCCCTGGCTTATCATATCGTTTTTAATCTTGGCAATAACAGGATACATAGGCACTGTAACATCCTCAAGCACATTCCCCATACGCTCTGCTACCTTCTTAACATCTCCTTCGTTAATAGCTTCAATAATAGCATCTATATCTGGATGCTTCGTTATAGCCCCCGCATCTAGACTTTCATACACCATTTTTGTTGAAACGTTGATAGGTGGCTTGGCAACCACTATATGACAATGTGGCATAGGTGAAAGCTTTGTAAGCTTCTCTCCTATTCCTTCTGCAAGTGCTGTTCCTCTCATAATGCAGTATGGAACATCTGCACCTATCTTAACCCCCTGTTTCATAAGCTCTTCGTTGGATAAACCAAGTTCAAAGAGTCTGTTAATTGCAAACATCGTTGACGCAGCATCTGTACTTCCACCTGCCATTCCTGCTGCTATAGGAATGAACTTGTTAAGGTCTACATCTATACCACCGCTAAATCCATACTCATCCTTCATAAGCTTGTAAGCCTTGTATATCAGATTGTTTTCATTAACAGGAAGAAACTTAAGATTAATGTTAATCCTTATCTCATCTTCAGGAATCTTTGTGATTATAAGTCTGTCATATATTCCAACAGTCTGCATAACCATTCTGACATCATGATATCCATTCTCCCTTTTACCCAATACATCAAGACCTAGATTAATCTTGGCTCTCGCCTTAAGTCTAATTGAATCCATATCTTTTATCTCCAGTTTTTATACAAGTATTAGTGTCAAAATCACCTTTCATACTCATATCATTATATAAAACATATTGTATGAAAGCAAGTACAATGAGCCAAATTATACATAAATTGTTGCAAACAGTTGCTTTTTAACGCACTGCTTAAAGCCAGTCATAATATGTATAAAAATTCCCGGAACCAGAACTTATTGGCCAGTTTCGGGAATGTATAAAGATATAAAATCGTGTAAGCATTAAATAAATATATCAAACTGCTTCGTTAACATCAGCACCTGAAGCTTCAACATCTGAATTCTTAGTTTTTTCAATCTTAATGGTTGACTTCTTCCAGATACCTGTCCAGTAAAGTATATATAGTATTACAGCCGATGTAGCATTACTTACTACAACCGCATACCACACGCTCTCTACCCCCATTCCAAGCACATGGGAGCATACCCATAAGGTTAGGAATCTGAATATCCAGATACGTGTTGCATCTACTGCCATAGTTATCATAGTATGCCCACAGCCCTGAAACAGTCCCTGTGTAACATTATAAAACGCATTTGTCCAACAGCACATTGCCATGATTGATAAGAAATCTGTTGCAAGTGGTACTACATGCTCATCAGTTGTAAAGAATCTGACCATAGGCTCTGCAATAACTCTTCTTGAAAGAATCATGCCACATACAAACAGGAATATCGCCCCTATTCTAAGCGCTATATGATATGATTTATCAGTCCTTTTTACATTGCCAGCACCCATATTCTGACCAACGATAGTTGATATGGCAGAACCGATACCATTAGCCGGCATGGTTATGATACTGTTTATCTTGTTACCTATGCCATATGCTGTCATCGCAGTTGCTCCATACACATTGACATTCTTAGTCATAAGAAGGAAACCAAACTGCATTGTACTTCCTCCTATAGCTGTAGGCAGACCTATCTTTAAGATAGACATAACCTTGCTTTTATCAAACCTGAAGCCCCTGAAGTTAATACGCACAAGCTGGTTCTTTCCAGTAAGGGCAACTACTCCTATAACTGCACTTGGAATTTTGGCTATAAGTGTTGCAAATGCTGCACCACCTATACCCCACTTAAGTACAACTAAGAAAAGTGGATCAAGTATGAGATTAATCGAAACACCAAGTATATTAAGCAGTAATGGTCTTACAGTATCTCCCTGTGCCTGCTTTACCGCAGAATACAGATTAATCATAAAAAGGAATGGTAAATCCATAACTACTATTCTTAAATATGTAAGTCCATAATTATATATATCACCTTCCGCTCCAAGCCATCTTACAAGACCTGATGAACATAACCAGCATATGCATGCACATACAACAGAAAACCCAAGTGAAGTTATACATATATGGTTAGCCATAGAATTTGCCTGTTTATCTTCCCTTGCACCAAGATATTGTGATATAAGAATCGCACCCGCTGTTGTTATGCCAGCTCCGAAATTAATAAGTATATTCTGAAAAGGCGAAACAAGCGTTATCGCTGCCTGGCTTGTTGTTCCTATCTTTCCAAGCCAGAAGGTATCCGTAAGATTATACATTGACTGTATAAAACTGTTAAGCATAACAGGTATTGCCAGCGTAAGTATTGCCCTTACAAGATTACCATTAAGAATCATCTCTCTTTTACTGTCACTTATTGGTCTTGCCATGTTTTCTGCCTCTCTTTCCCATACACTCACGAGCCCGCGCTGCGCGCTTTTTCGTCCTGCTTCGCAGCCGCTTCCTTTTCTTTTGCGCTCATTATTTCGTAATTTACTCTTTATTTTTTCTAATATATATGTTAGCATAAAAAGCAGTAATTTCTACTAATTATTATTTATATTTAATGCAAATTACAGATTATTTGTACGTTTTCGATTTTATGTGCAGAAATGAGGACTACTATGTTACAGGATATGCAAAAGAATTTTGAAATCAAAAAAATTAAACGTTCAGCATGTAAGATGAAGGAACCACATTCCCATCCATTTCATGAACTGTTCTATCTGGCAAAGGGGGAATGTACGGCATTTCTAAGCCATAATATATATAAGTTCAGCAAGGGCGATATTGTCATAGTCCCAGCTGGAACCATACATAAAACTGATTATACAGGAAAAGGTATCAACGAACGTATCGTTATAAGTTTTAAAACATCTGTTACTGACTGGCTGAGTAACGTCGTTGGAACTGATATTGTATCCGATGTCATGCAGACTGGTGTTATAACTATACCTGAAAAAAGAAGGGATTATATAGAAAAGCTTCTTGATAAGCTTATATTTGAAAATGAAGGTCAGGATCCTCTATCACCCGGCTTCGTAAGTGTGGCTCTGGCTGAGCTTATACTCTTCATCGCAAGATGCAAACAGTATGAGGAAAATGTTATAAAAGAAATCGATGTAGACAACCAGATTATGCAGGAGGTTGCCACTTATATATACAACCACTACAGCGAAAAGCTTGTTCTTGAAGACATGGCAAAGCAATTCAACCTGAGCCGTTCATATCTTTCTAAAAAATTTAAAAGTGTAACTGGTTTTGGTTTTAAGGAATATATTATTAATGTCCGAATAAAACACGCTTGCGAACTGCTTCTTAACACGAATAAATCAATAACCACAATTGCTTTTGAATGTGGCTTTAACGACAGCAACTATTTTGGAGATGCATTCCGCAGAACCAAAGGTATATCGCCAAATAAATATAGGAAAAATCAGGAGAATATATAATATTTGCAGCTATTAATTTTCCGCCAGACCAGCCGATATATTAAATATAACAAAAGCCATGGATGGCTGTTACCTTCTTTACATAATTTAATTCACAATCACTAATAATGGTTAGAATGGAGGAATAATATGGGATTAAACGGAGTTAATTCTTATTACACAGGTTACGAGGCAGTCTCTGGTAAAAAGACTGCTGCTAAAGACATAGACAATACAACAGCTTCTAAGAATACAGATGTTGCTGCCACATATGAGGCTTCAAACGTATCTGATAAAGTATCTGCATCTTCTGTAAAAAGCAAGGCTGCTAATCCAGAACTCATAGCAAAGCTTAAAGCTGACTCTGATAACCGCTTACAACAGCTTCAGTCACTTGTCACTAATATGTTTAAGAAGCAGGGAATAACTATAGGAACTGCTGATGATATGTGGAAGGTGCTTGCGAGTGGTAACTTCACAGCAGATGCTGATACTATTGCCAAAGCAAAGGAAGATATATCCGAGGATGGCTACTGGGGTGTTAAACAGACATCAGATAGAATCTTTGATTTTGCACAGGCTCTTGCTGGTGATGACGAAGAAAAGATGAAAGCTATGAAGAAAGCTGTAGAAAAAGGCTTCAAGGAAGCTACTAAAACATGGGGTAAAGAACTACCTGATATATCTAAGAACACTTACAATGCTGTTATGGATAAGTTTGATAAGTACTTCTCTTCCAAAAAAACAGATTCCACAGAAGCATAATATAACTTAATACAATAAGCTGATAAAGCCAGATAAAATATGCCACACATTTACTTATGTGCATACATATTTTATCTGGCTTATATTTATTGTTTATTTCTGCTCCTGCATGCTCTCTTTTATCAGCAGCAGCCTTGTACCGCATGGTACAACATCACTGTCAGATAATCTTTCAGCCTTCTCATTGTCACTTCTTATTGCATCACAGGTAGTATTATATTTCTTTGCTATATCCCACATGCTGCATCTGCCATCAGATATATATCCTACCATGGAAGGCAGTGAAGCATAATACTCTTCATCTGTTGGTATGTACTCACACTCATCTATGGTAGGAAAATCTACCGGTTCAAAGCATATGGCATCCAGTGATACTACTGCCTTCACCTCTATCTTTGCATTACTTCCCATAGATGCTGTAAGCTGTTCTATGCATGGTCTTATCTGATATTCTATATTCTCTTTATCATACTCTTTAACTGCTACGACCCCGGTGTATGGTATAACAGAATTTACGCTGCCCATAGGTGCATTATCATCAGATGTTATGTAACATACATTTACCATAACTGCACCTCTTACTTCTATGCCCTCTGGAACACATTCATAGTCATCTATCTGGACTCTGGCAGTTGCATTCACTATCTGCAGAAGGTTAATATAATCTGCCAGCTTTATGTTATCAGAAACTCTGCACTTTGTATTGTTTCTTATAAGAAGCTTCTTAAGATGTACATCTGACTGTTTTTTATTCATTGTTCCTAACGGAACATATATATCCCACAACGCTGTCTTTTTACTGTCTTTATATGAGCGGATATCCATATCAAGTACAAGTTCTACTGCTATATCCCTGTTATTCCCATCATAATCAGGTTTTACATCGATATTTTTCCCCGTCATATTAAAGCCTACATAACATATGCTGTCAGGGTCGGCACCACTCACATCTATTATCCCTGTAAATGGAACTGCTGTCTCATACCATTGAACAGAGCCCGTAGCATCATTTCCAATATACATTATAAATACACTCAGTTCTCCGCTTACGCTTAACCCATCTTCTGTCATCCGCGTACTCACATTTCTTACATCAACATCATCCCATACAAGCTCTGATATATCTGTTTTTCCGTTTGGCAATGACATACTCTCCTTAATTCTTAGATTGTCACGCATATTGACATCCATCTGTGCATACTCATAATCCTTGAAAAGAAGCTGCGGCTTACATCCTTCATCTTCTGATATCTGTGCTGCGACTTTTGCATTTTTAATCTCTTCACAGGTAACTGTGATACTTACTATCGCTTTAACACTTATCTTTCTTGAGTTAACAGGTTTAATTGTGAGGTCTTCTATGTATGCTTTACATGTCACATCTGTATCGGATGCATCACATGACAGATTCACATTCTCCACAAAATGCAGGCTTCCATCCAGTCTTACCGGTATAAGTCTGCCTCCCTCCTGTCCTTTACCTATATATAGCACGGCATATTTCAGATTACCCTCCACCTGTGCTTTATCCTGATTAACCCTTACGCCATCAGTCACAACCAATCCAAAATCCTTTATTATACTGTCTATATCCGTCTTACTGTCTGGTACATTATAATCATCATCCAGTGTTATCTGCGTTGTATTAGAGCATTTTATAGTATATTCATGAATATTGTCATATTTAAGCTCCAACTCATATACCTCCTGATATCAATGTTTGCTGACAGTGAACTGCTTTATTAAAGCGGATCCACTCGATTCTACTATCATTCTATGCCTTGATTATCCCTTGTATTCCTTATTAATCCATAATCTTACTTATTCACATTACAGGCAGCCGTATCTATCATAGAAAATCTGAATATATATGTCATGCTACATCCTAAACACCACTGTCTCATCCCTTTTTTCATATTTTAATACTATGTATGGAGTTGTTGGCACTTCATTAACAGGCTCATTTTCCGCAGGTCCCATAAGTGTAAAATCAGCATATATAGCGTTACCACTCTTATAGACATCATTTACCTTAATGCTATATCCTGATGTTTCCTTGGTTCCAAAACCTGCAACAACATATGTATAATCTTTCGTTGTATATGTCATTCTTAATGTATTTGTTTTTTTGTTATCTATAAGCTTCTTTAGCTCTGCCGGAAGATCTTCATTCTCTACTACTGTATAATCAATCACCTCATGCTCTTTTGACTCATTCTTACTGCAGCCAGTCATAGTCATGATGCTTAAAACTATGATGCATAATATTGCAGGTAATATGTATATGTATCCTTTTAAAGCACAGAAATATTCTTTTGATGTATACTTATCCACAGATTGCTTTGCATCCTTAGTATTATATCCACATAATCGAGACATAAAAAAATCCCCTTGTTAATAAGACTAATAATATCTTATTAACAAGGAGATTCCTTTATGCTTATATTTATTAATATTTTTATAGCTTCAATAATCAGTCAGCTACATAGCCTTTACTCTTAATAACGTCTATAACCTGATCAACATACTTTTCACACTCATCATGGGTTCCGGCCTCAACCATAACTCTTATAACAGGCTCTGTACCACTCTCTCTTACAAGTATACGTCCATTCTCACCAAGTGTGTCTGCCACTCTGTCTACTGCTGCCTTAACATCCTCATCGTTCTGTGCTGTAGGCTTATCATATACACGTACATTCTTAAGCACCTGTGGATATATGTGAAGTGGTGCTGCAAGCTGTGCTAATGACTTTTTCTTTGCTATCATAACCTCCATCATCTTAAGTGCTGTTATGATACCATCACCTGTTGTTGCATACTTGCTGAATATGATATGTCCAGACTGTTCACCACCAAGACGGTATCCATTCTGTGACATACACTCATATACATACTTATCTCCAACCTTAGTCTTTTCATAATCAATACCTGCAGCATCGAAAGCCTTATAAAGACCAAAGTTCGACATAACTGTTGTTACAACAGTATTATCTATAAGCTTTCCTCTCTCCTTCATATAACATCCATATATATAAAGGATATGGTCTCCTGTTATAACATCACCATTCTCATCTACACAAAGACATCTGTCAGCATCACCATCAAAAGCAAAGCCTGCATCAAGATGCTCTCTCTTTACAAGATCACATAAGCCTTCAATATGTGTAGAACCACAGTTAGCATTGATGTTAGTTCCATCAGGGCTTGCATTGATAACATAAGTCTTGGCTCCAAGTGCATCAAACACAGCTTTAGCCAGTGTCCATGCACTTCCGTTAGATGCATCAAGACCTATACGCATTCCCTTAAAGGAATATATGGCAAGACTCATAAGATATCCCATATATCTGTTACGTCCTGCTGTATGATCTACCGTACAGCCTATCTGTTCCTTTGTGGCATATGGGATATCTCCCATCTCACCATCAAGATACTTTTCTATTTCGCCTATAACATCTTCTCTCATCTTTTCGCCTTTGCTGTTGATGAGTTTAATACCATTGTCATAGAAAGGATTGTGGCTTGCTGATATCATAATACCGCAATCAAAATCCTCTGTTCTTGTTACATAGGCAACACTTGGTGTTGTTGTTACATGCAGAAGATAAACGTCTGCTCCTGATGCTGTAAGTCCTGCAACAAGAGAATACTCAAACATATAGCTGCTTCTTCTTGTATCCTTACCAATAACAATCTTAGCTTTTCCATCTTCCTTTTCCTTACCATAAAACCATCCAAGGAATCTTCCAACCTTAAATGCATGATCTACTGTAAGTGTAACATTAGCTTCTCCACGAAATCCATCAGTGCCAAAATACTTTCCCATTATTCTGCCATCATCCTCTCTGTTGACCAGATTTCAACTTCATACTTGTTAGCCTTGTTGTATCTCTTTCTAAGATCCTTAAGCTGCTTAAGGTATTCTAACGTAACCTTGCCTGAAAGCTTTGATTCTCCCTCTGTTCTTTGCTGGAACTTATAAGGTATCTCAATAACCTTCTTATATGAACCCATAGCAAGGACTTCAACCATAATCTTCCATCCTATAGGCTGAAGGTCTGCATGTGCTATAACTTCACGCCTGAACATAAAAAGACCACTTGTAGGGTCAGATATCTGTCTTAAACAAGGAAGCATCCACTGTCCTATCTTTCGAGCTGTTCCAGATACGAACTTTCTGTACCAGTTAAGTCCACCATCATCTCCACCTGGTATAAGACGGCTTGGTATACAAAAATCTGCTCCACTTTCCATAGCCTTATACATATATTTAAGTACAACCGGTGGATGCTGTAAATCAGCGTCCATACAAGCCATATAATCACCATTTGCAAGCTCAAAGCCGCGAAGAACAGCTGTCGCAAGACCAGTTTCTCCTGTTCTGTGTTCCATCCTTACCTGTGGGAAGTCTTTGGCAACCTCCATAATAACCTCTGGTGTATTATCTTTACTATCATCTACAAACAATATTTCGTAATCTATCCCCTTAAGTGCATCATTTATCTGTGTCACCAGATTTCTAATATTCTTTCCCTCATTAAATGTAGGTACAACTACTGATAACATATTTTTCTCCTTCTGATATCTATAACATTCTGTAGCTTATTCATCTGCAAAGTAATGTGCAGTCACATTCATCTTATACATGATTACTTTATACAATAATAGTAATTCTAAAAAGCGTGTTAATTATAATACCTTTATGTAAAGTTCGCAAGTATTTTCACAAAGTATACACAATGCGTGTTTTTGTACATTACTATTCAGCTTTAACGTTACATAAGCAGTCCATCCCAGAAATACCATGCCGATATACATATAACCTCTGCAGCTGCAAGAAGTACCATAATAACACGCCTTGTATTTCTGCCTGTTAAAAGCAGGGCTTCTGTAATCCCTATATATACAACAAATGAACCGACTATGAATCTTAATGTACTCATGACACTTGAAGTAAGCGGTATCATAAGTGCAATTATGCCAAATATACCACAGGCATAATGTTTCCTTACCAGCATGATCACATACAACAACAATGTAAAAACACACAGCCAGCCAAGTATAATTCCGTTTATCTGCTTAACATCTGACATCTCTCCAAGCCTGCCAGTACATGATTTAATAAGTACTCCGATAACAGGAAACAGCTTCTGTGTCCGCCATGCCTTCTGCACATGATAAAAAGCCCATGCATCACCACAAAAGCCTCTTAAAAATGTCATATAAACAAATATTCCCAAAGGACATATAGCAAGTGCCAACAGCTTTCCTGCATCAGATATAACATCTTTTATAAATGCTTTTATAGCTGCCACAATCCTTCTTTCCTCATCTCTATGCTGCTTATACATAGAAACATACATATCTGTAAGTAACACAACTATCAATGTACAGCCTACTATTCTGGTTGCACTTGCAAATGCTGCAGACACTCCTGCCATCATATAGTTTTTTTTCTTTGTGTTATAGAAACACAGCACAACACACATAGTAAACAGGCTTTCTGTATACATAGAACCATAATATACTGCACATGGTCCTGCAAACATCAGAAATATGATTATATTTTCTATATCCACTCTGTCATACTTATCTGTATCAAGCTCCAGCCATGCGAATCTAACAGCATAATATACTGCAATTATTATGCATATGTTAGACACCAGCATGCCAATAGCATATGTGTTTATATATCCACCTGTAATAATCCTAATCAGGGCACACACCATAGGATACAGAGGAAAAAAAGCCCAGTTAGCCATGCCTGAAGACCTTGGAAGCTTATATCCTTCCTCCGCGAGCTCCTTATACCATTCTGCATCCCATGGATTCATATAATACAACAGGTTATGAGGTGTATCTGCCACAAGATTCATGACTGGAACCATAGCACACATTACAAGGCGTGATAACAACCAAACAACTATTATTTTAGTAAAAAGTCTGAGCTTTTCATTATTCTTATAGTGCTCTATAAATACTGAAAACATTTATATCCCCAATACGTATCTTATATTAACTATTATACTTGCAACAAGAGGTACTGCAAACATAAGCACTGCAAGTACTACTATAATAGCCATATACACACCACTTGCACATGCCTGCATCCATCCCGGTATTCTTATATTCTTATAATGATCAACAACCATAATGGCAATCATAGCTATAAGTACAAGAACAGATATGAGCAATCCTTTATCCTTAGCAGCCGGCTTAAATGTAAATACTATCTCATTTTCGCCACTATTAACATAAACTCCTGTAAACATTCCTGCAATATCTTTAGTTTCGCGTTTTTCACCATTCACTGTCACTGTCCAGTTATCACTCTTTATTATAGGAACCATAACATAATCATCCGTGCTGCTTCCATTAACCTTTACAGTAACCGAATTGTTTGTGTATGTAACCTCACTCTGCCTATTCTCATACTTCTTACATAAAGAATCAAGTTTATCAAGGTCAATACCACCCATAGTAAATATGTAGTTTCCAACTGACACCTCACCATTATTATCAAGTGGTCTTGCATAATCAAGTTCAACGGTAACATCCTCATTTTCAAAAGTACCAATATATATAAGTCCATTATTATAATCAGTTGCATAATACTTATTACTTACATTACCTATAGTTGGTATATCTATCTGCTTTCCATTAACTTTTATTGTAAGACTTCTGAACAGATTAGAAACATTAGCATCCGATGTTCCTATATTACAATCTGCAACACTCATATACACTGCTGCTTTTCCACTTATCTTATCCTTATAGGTCTGTACAACATGCGTTGTCTGTGTTGACTTATCTGGTGTTGTATTATCAGAGGCTTTATTTATATCTGCTGTCTGTGCTACACTTACCTCGTATGTTCCTGTACCTGAAAGCTTTCCATACTCTGTTACAAGCTTATCTGAATCACCACTTAAGGCACTGTACATAAGATTATGAAGATATATCCAGTCCCTGGCTGTTGTGTTCCAGTTATATCCGGATTCTGTGCTGTTTTGCTGGCTCACTTCTGAGAGCTTTGTAAAATCTTTGCTAAAATCTATTGATGCTAACCTGCTGCTTGTAACCATCGCAAAAGGAAGCTGATAATTAGCCTTGTACAGGTCATATTCGTTATCTTCTGTTCCTTCCTTCTCCAATGTATACAATGAACTGTCTAACTTATTAATATTAACCGCTTCTGTTACGTGTATAAGTGCATCTGAAAATACTGTTCCGCCTGAATCAAGCGCCCAGAGAAAATACTTTGAATGTCCCCATCTTACAGTTTCTTTCTGTGTATTCTTCTGAAGTGCTGCTGTAAAGCTTGAAAGTGAACCTCTCTTCATAACAAGCGGATAGTTCGCATTCATACTTAAATCAGGATTCGTCACTCTGTCTACAGGTGATGAACTTATACCAAGATTATTCGTTGCATTAACTGCAAGCTGCACATAGTCACCATACTGATATGGCGCATATGTGTAAAACTTAGGTGGTCCTGTCATGGCAAATGCTCCTATGAACACTTCAACTGTCACAAGACTTATGACAATACTTACCTTATAACCATTCTTCATAACTGTTACACCTATAATGTGTATTACAAGCATAACTGCAAATACCGCAATAAAGAATACAAATGCTGCTACATATGAGTTCACTGGAAGTTTATCATATATCACTGCCATAACTGCACATATAATAACAGTTACCACTGCCTGTATAACAGCCTTCTTTTTCTTAATACAGTCATTTACCAGCACCTTATCTGCATATGCACAGGAAAGACATATAAGTGTAAATGCTATAATATAACCATTTCTTAATGTATAACCATTATATGAGCCGAAATGCCACATAATGTTAGTACCTTCCGCTATTGCCTGTACCATAACGATAGCTATAAGCGATATGGCATACCAGTTAAATCTTCTTGCAGCTTCATCATTCTTATATCCCACTGCTTTCATGCTTCTGTGGATTCCTGTAAATATTATCACGAAGAATAATCCCATGCCATAAAACATCATTATTCTCTCAAACTCACCGAGGCTGAAGCTTCTGAAGGTCGGATTAGATATCCATGAAAAATACTGGCTTACAAGCGACTCTGTATTACCAGTTCTTTGTGACTGTGAAAGCTGTGCAAATACTGGTATAAGCATAAATGCTGAAAGAGCAATTCCTGTGAATGTGCCAATGCCTACATTCCACGCCTTCTTGCATCTTTCCTTCTTATCACACATGAATATAAGATACATACCGCCAACGAGGAGAATATATACAAGTGACATAGCAGCAAGATAATAATTGATTATGAACATAACTGCTACCATGATGATATAAAAAAGCTTCTTTCCTGTCTTTTCCATAATATCAAGTGCCATCATAAGAAGTGGAAACAGTGCAACTATATCCATCCATGGTGTGAAGCATGATGCATACAGCAAAACATATCCGCAGAAAGCATATGCTACTGCAAACAACGCCTTTATGTTATATGACAGTGAGTTATATCTTTTATTAATAAAAGCATACATTGTAACTGACATGACAAATGTTTTTATAACAGTAAGCACTGATATAAATTCAAGTATATAATCTCTTGGACAAAGATATAAAAACAGATTGAATGGGCTTATCATAGAGAATGCTGACATACTCATAGACACATTCGTTCCAAGTCCTGTATACCAGTCAAACCATATACTGGCATCACCATGCATGGCATCCCACAGATGTGCATACAAAGGTGCAACCTGCTGCATATTATCAAAAAGGTCTATTCTGCTGCTTCCAAAGGGCCATATACCCTTAACCACAAGAACTATTAACATAACAAGTAGTGTTATCAATCCCGGAAACAGATAACCCAGTATCTTTTTTCCTTTATTATCAGAACTGTTATTCATATATATCTCCATTCATGTTTATACGTGTGTTACTATACAGGTAGACTTACCATTTACTATGATATTTCTCTTGCCTGCACTTATAAAGAAGCTCTCACCAGCCTTAAACTTCATCTCCTTATCATAATCATCTGTCATAATAGTTCCTTCTCCCTCAACTACTATAACTGATACAAAGGATGCCTCATCAACTGGTATTTTCGCCTCGTCCTCAACCTCGTATTTAATTACCTCAAAGTACTTACATTGTACAAGTCTTTTTGCCATATAATGTTCATTATGTGTAAGCATTACATTGCATTTGTTATCTCTTACATACTTAACAGGATTCACAACATCAAGTGACTTGGCAACGTGAAGCTCACGTGGATTACCAAACTTATCTCTTCTGTCATAATCATACATTCGATATGTGCAGTTAGAATTCTGCTGTATTTCACATATGAATATACCAGCACCTATGGCATGTATTGTTCCAGCCTTAACCATAACAACATCGCCTTTTTTGACATCAATCCTGTTAAGAATTTCTGTTATTGTGTTGTTTTTTATACGTTCTTCTATCTCTTCCCTTGATGAATCCCTTGACAGTCCACAATACAGATATGCACCTGGTTCGGCATCAAGCACATACCACATCTCATTCTTTCCATATTCATTTTCATTCTCAAGCGCATATTCATCATCTGGATGAATCTGTATAGAAAGTGCCTGCTTTGCATCTATAAACTTGATAAGAACAGGAAATCTGTCCTGCGCCTGGCATTTCCATCCAAGTGCCTCTTTTCCTATAATAGTCAGATAATCATTAAAAAGCATGCCCTTATAATAGCCATCTGCTATACGGCTCTGACCATCTGGATGTGCAGAAAGCTCCCAGCTCTCACCTATAACCTCATAGTCACATTTCTTTCCAAAGACATCTCTTATCTTTGTTCCACCCCACAGGTTATCCTTGAAGGCTGGATCTAACTTTACTATAGGACTGCTATCTGACCTTACGTAGTTACCCTCATTATTACCTGTTTCATATCCATATATCTTTACAAGATCATTTTCGAGTATGGAATCACCTATTCCTACCTCTATGATAACTACATTCTTATCTGTTTTGTTAGCTACCCTGTGCTTAGTTCCTACTGGCACAAAGACACTCTCATATTTATGATAATCCTTTGTTTCAGTTCCCAGCGTTATAGTCGCAGTTCCTTCAACTACAGACCAGTATTCTGCTCTTAACTCATGCTGGTGCAGATTCATCATCATACCTGGAAATACCGTTACCTTCTTGACCTTATAGCCCTTTGAATAGTTAAGAAGCTCATGTATACCCCATTCCCTGTATGATATTCTGTTATAATCAAAATATGTCTCATACTGATTCATATTATCTTTTACTATTTCTTTTATATTATCAGCAGACTTCTGGGATGATATATACACTGCATCCTCTGTATTAACAACAACCATATCTCTAAGGTCATTAGCTACTACAAGCTTTCTTTGCGCATTGTTAATAACTGATACGTTACTGCAGTCATTCTTAATTATATAATCAAGCTTACCCTCTGTATGCTGTTGTTCTATATCACATACGTTGTCTATATCTTTCCATGTTATATCAGCTTCAACAACCTTAAGCTTATCACAATCCTTAAGCACCAGTGATTCTATGCTTCCACTAGGAATATCCTTCATAATATTCTCTGAAAAACGGATTGCCCTTCTTATTGCTGGAACCTTTCTTTTGGCTGTTCTGCATGTTCCATAAAGCTCAGGCTGCTCTTTTCTTACGATATTTATCATATCTCCAGCTCGAAATACAAGCATTCCGCTGTTCCACAGATATCCCTCATCATAAGAGTAACAATCAGATATTTCTGATGAACAGCTATCAAAATCGACCTGTGGTATGAGCCTGCACACATCACAGTTATCCCTTAATATATATCCGAGATTCTTTGCCTGGTATTCAGGTTTCACACCAATTGCTGCTATTACACCTGACTTAGCCATATCCTTGGCGCTTATTATGGCATCCTTATAGCCTTCTCCATCTATAAAATTATCTGAATTAACTATAAGCACGAATTCTGTAGGATTAGCAAACATAGTTCCAAGTATAATCGCTGCTGCTGTTCCTTTTGCTGTTCCCTCAAGAATCAGTCTGTACCTTAGACTCTGGAATGCCTTCATCTGTCCATTTACTATATTTTTATATGCCTCATTAGTTACTATTATAAATTCATCACAATATGGCATATTTCTCACAACCGTTTCCTGAAGCAATGAACGTCCTTCTTTAAAATTCATAAACTGCTTAGGATAATTTTTTCTGGACAATGGCCATAAACTATCGCCACTGCCGCCTGCCAGGATAACACACTTCATATAAATGTCCCTCCCAAAATATACTAATTAATTATAAATATTGGTCCATGATTTAACTACTCTGTTACATATTACAAAGCTCTATTGTTTTCTGTATTGCCATTCCTGATAGCATCTTCGCCTTTGTTGGTGTCATCGCCTTTATTGCTATCATCACCTTTATTAGTGTCATCACCTTTATTAGTATCGTCACCTTTATTAGTGTCATCACCTTTATTAGT
>JAHYZV010000012.1:0-27583 GCA_019424245.1 Clostridiales bacterium | reverse complement strand
CATCACCTTTATTAGTATCGTCACCTTTATTAGTGTCATCACCTTTATTAGTGTCATCGCCTTTATTAGTGTCATCACCTTTATTAGTGTCATCACCTTTATTAGTGTCATCGCCTTTATTAGTGTCATCACCTTTATTAGTGTCGTCACCTTTATTAATGTCGTCACCTTCATTGGTGTCGTTACCTTCATTGGTGTCGTTACCTTTATTAGTGTCATTATCAGTGTTATCATCACCCTGATTATTATTTACACTATTCTTTGATACAGTCTCTCTCTCTGTTTCTTCCCGTGTATTCTCTCTTCTTTCAGTCTGTGCAGTATTGTTTTCTGTCGTATTTCCTTCTTCTGTCTGTCCCGCAGTAGTGCTGCCAGCTGTTGTGCCTGTCTGCTTTGTTGTTGGCTGTTTTGTTGTATAATACTGCATGTCACGATAATCATAATCTTTATTAACTTTTTTCTTATTATTCTTTCCAGCTATAACAGATACAAACAATACAGAAACAAGAGCAATAACAACTATACATCCTGCAATCCATGACATTGCCATTCTGGCAGGCAATGAAAGTGCTGGGAACAATCTTCTTATAAATAGGGTAACAGCATTTTCATGATGTCTGTTCCTCTTCTGGTATACAGAGCTTACAGCCTCCTGCTCATCATATTCATTGCTGTATTCTTCTGACTCATCATCCGATTCATCATCCTGTTCTTTATCATCGTCTGAATTTTCATATGCATCTTCATATATCTCATCTGAAATATTATCATTTGCAACAGCTGCCTTAGCTTCATCAGCTGTGTTTTCTAAAGCAACTGCCTCTCCTGACAGTATAAACTTAATCTGTGCTATCCAGCTTCCAATATATGAGCTGTCAACATCTGTCATTCTCTCAATAGCATCTACCGACTGCATCTCATATGCATATAACTCTACAAGTGCCATCTGTACAGAATCTAAAGATTTTAACTTTTCATCCTCCTCATCAAACACCGAAGGACTTCTGAATGCATTTGCCTTTTTCTTCATATACATAAGGAGCTCTTCATCTTCACGTATTTTTGAGAACTTATATTCTTTAATATCTGTTTTTTCACTTAATTCCTTTGAATTCTCGTCTACTGCATTTACAAAAAAATATGTTGATACGATAACTGCAATCTGTTTATGAATATTTTTCGTCAGATCTATACCATTTATCTTACTGCATACCTGAATAAGAGCTTTTTTAGCCTGTGTTGTACTCTTTGCTTCATCCTTATATACTGGATATGAGAGGGCATATACTTCTTTATATATCTTATTGCACAACTCCTTTTTCTGCACTTTACCATCTACAACATCCTGTATAAGCTGAACAAGCTCTTTATCCTGTTTATTATTCATACATATCTCCCTATTTTAATATAATAAAACTCATAACTTACTTTTTACTTACTATCCCGTTATTATAACACCTTGTTACATAATTGTCACTATCACTAACACCATCGGCAAATATCACTAATCCCACCATGAAATATTAAAAGCCGCGACCATGCAGAAAACCTTCCCACATAGCCACAGCTTAATAACTGATATCTATGAATACGACGATAAGATGATATCATAGCTAGAAATTAGCATATATAAAATCTGAGGTAGTACTTGTGCTTCCATATATAAGTATAAACATTATAAATACTATATATATGAACCACCTGAGTACAATGTTCCTTGATGCTACCGCCTCTCTTATTTTAATATTCTTTTCCTTAAGAATACTTACAGCAAATATAATTATACAGCCAGCTGCAACAATGATAAGATCCTGTGCTGTAAGACCAACTGCCTTAACTGTTGCCATGGATATCTGTGACAAATGTGCTTTAGTCACTGTATCTAAAAGCATGACATTAGCTGCATGAAGATCCGGCGCCATATCAAAGTAAAAACCTATATTAACAAGTATAAATGTTCTTATAATACAGAACACCTGGTACCACCAGCTTTTAGGATTAATGTGTAAGCTCTCGTGTATCCTTGCATACACTGGTGCAAGCATGCCGCTTGCTGCTATGATAACACCATTGTACATGCCATACATTATATATTTCCACGCGGCTCCATGCCATATACCTACTATAAAAAACACAAGCAGATTGGCAAGACTTACTGGCAGAAGCTTTCCAACATTATTTCCAAATGTTTTCTTACACCATTTGCCGAACTTATTCATACATCTTGATAAGGAAAATGGATAGAATATATAATCCTTCATCCACGTACCAAGTGTTATATGCCATCTTCTCCAGAATTCACCTATAGAACGCGAAAAATATGGCTGTCTGAAATTCTCATCCATGGTGATGCCAAACATCTGTGCAATACCAATTGTAATATCAATACCACCTGAGAAATCTGCATACAGCTGGATACTGTAAAGAATCACACCAAAAACGTTAATCCAGCCCCCATAATTCCAGTAGTTGTTAAATATAAGCGTTACTGCTGCATTTACCCTGTCAGCAAGCACCATCTTCTTAAGCATGCCCCATAGTATTCTCTGTAAACCAAACTGTATATTTTTAAGGTCGTAGGCATGTCCCTCATACAGCTGTTCACCAAGCCTTTCATATCGGCCGATAGGTCCCTGAAGAAGCTGAGGGAAAAACGATACAAACAACGCATACTTAAAGAAATTCTTCTGTGGCTCATGCTTTCCCCTGTATACATCAACAACATAACTTACTGACTGGAATGTATAAAACGATATACCAAGCGGAAGTGTAAGCTTAAGAACACTTAATCTTTCCGAACTTCCAAATGCAGATAATATCCCGTTGATATTACCTATCATAAAGTTAGTGTACTTACATACTGCAAGCACTCCGAACGAAAGAAGGATCACACATAACACGACCTTCTTTTTTTTGTTAGTTATATCCTTCTTAAATGCTTTCTTTGTCTCTCTGTCTGCATCCTTATCCGGCTTTTCACTATTAAGCTTTCCAAGTAATATTCCACCTGTATATGTAACAGCTGTAGTCAGTATCATCATCCATACTGTTGTAACATGATATGAAAAATAATACATGTAGCTTAATATAAGCAGCCATACCCATCGCACCTTTTTGGGGATGATATAATATACAACCAGCGCCATAAGCGCAAACAGAAAGAATTCAAATGTTGTAAAAGACATACTGCTCTCCATTCTTTATATCATAGGAAACCAATCTAATATGACTTCCATTCAAGTCCTGTGGCCTCCTCATAATCCTGTACCATAGAGTTATACATACTCTCATATGAATCATAAAAATATCTGCTCTCATCCAGCGTTCCCTGTGCATCCTCGTAAAGAACCTCCGAAAGAAGCTCCGAATAGCTTTCTGCAAGCTCTCCATACATATGTCCCTCTGCATCCACATATGCTGAATCATCTCTTGGAAGTGCTGACATAAGTGCCTTATTAAAATCATAATAGGCTATTCCATAGCTGTCAAAGAGCGCTTTAAGTTTCGTAACCGCCTTATCAACCTCTGCATCCCTGAATGCATCTGGTGTTATAGGCGATTCTACACATACTATCTGTATGTTGTTTTCCCTGCAATACTCAACCAGCTGCTCAAACTGTGCTATAACAGTCTTATCAAGCTCCTTGTTGGCATTTCTTTTCATTGTCTGTGTATATTCAGGATTTCCCGGAACTTCATTTATCCTGTATCTATAGCAGAAGCCCTTTCCCATATAAGGTCCACCTGCTGTAGCAAAATATCCATCCTTATCAAGTCCTGCTGACATATCATAGTTTTTATATTCTTCCGTTTTCTTTAACTCAATATTGGTCTTTGCCTTATTCAAAGTGCATTTCCATGTAAGCCTTCTTGAAAATACATTTCTTATATCCAGATAAGACTTGTTCTTCCACAAATATTCTGCTTTAATCTGCGGATCCTTTATCTGCTGATATATAAACGACCTTGAAAAATGATTCTGTGATTGTCCATTCATCCAGTAATAATAGTCAACATCTATAACTATTTTTTTAACGTCATTATCCTTGCATACAGACTTTAAAACATAATACATATCATCAACCGTTTCACCAGGAATACCCATATTAAATGAATTCACTCCCAGCTTTTCGTCTATACTGCTTGTATCTATACTGCATCTTGTATGGGATGCTCCAAGAATTATTGTATCATATCCATTATCCGTTCCTGCATTTTCAGCTTTAACCTGGTTAAATATGAACCTTATATATCCACTTTCTGCAAACAGATAGTCACATACACATATAACTGCCGCAAGCACACATATAAATATTACGCATCTAATGTGTGGCCATAACTTTTTCATACCACGCCTCGTTTCCTTTATTTGTTAGTTTTATATTCATTACAAAGCATTACAGCTGATTATATCATTGTCAGGCTTATTAATTGTTAACAATATGTTAACTCTTTTTGAATTTCCTGCGAAACCTTCTAACAAACATAAAATAAAAGCTGAATCTTTAACCATCGTTTTTAAGAATCAGCTTTTATTATTAATTACTTATATTTTACGTTACCACAGAAACCTGTTTAGCAGTTTACTGTACAGGAGCTGCTGTTTCTGCATTGTTAGCAGCTGTTGTTCCTGACGTTTCTGCTGCACCGGTTGTTCCTGATGTAGTACCGGTTGTTGTTTCTGTTGTATTGCCCTTGTCTGGTGCAGTAGTTTCAGGCTCTCCTTTTTTCTTTTCAACCCTGATTGTTATATCCTTCGTTTTAGTGTCACCCGACTTATATGTTGTAGCAAATGCAACATTCATATCACATGCACCATTAATTCCTGGGATATTTGCTGTACTTGTGTACTGCCATATATTATATCCAAAGTCAAGATCCGGAACTTCATCACCATCTTCATACAATCTGTTACTTGGACTGTTATAATACTTATAGAAATACCATGCAAGCCATACATTATACTTTGATGTAAGTTTGTTTGTGTGAACCTTATTTACCCAGTCATTCTTACTCATATATATCATAGGCTGGTATCCATGGCTCTTTACTGTATCGCAGAACGCTTCACATATGCTTGTAAGCTCATCTTTGTTAAGTCTGTCACATGTTCTGTAGCCGCTTGATGTCTCCCAGTCGAAGGCTACAGGATATGTTATGTTATAGTCCTTTATAAGATTAAGAGTATATGATGCCTCTTCATATGCCTCCTGGACACTTAATGCCTGTGAGAAGAAGTATACTCCTACCTTGATGCCATTAGCTGTTGCCTGCTCTATATTGTATCTGAAATAATTGTCCTCATACAGATTACCATCATCACCTATAGATCTTCCTGCTACCTTAATCATGGCAAACTTATAACCAGCATCTGCAACAGCACCCCAGTCAATTCCGCCAGCATCGTTCTGCCAGTGTGACACATCAATTCCATGAACTGTTTCTGTTACTGTCATGCCTGGTGCTGTATATTCATAATGAACCTTGTAGTTTCCTGCATTCTCAAGTGTAACCTTTATATCCTCAGGATTACCACCATAATTCTTAACCTCATCACCTGTCATCGAAGCAACCACATTACCCGCTTCATCTGTTATAGTAAATCCAATAGGTGCTGATGAATTATAAAGCTCATCAATCCTTACGCCAGCAAGTGGTGCATATTCCTCGCCTGCTGTAACTGTTTTATCAGGATTATCAACTATAATATCATAATCCTTTGCTGTATCGTTCACTTTACTGTTACCTGAATCAGGTTCGTCAACTTCTACATCGCCGCCTATTTCAGTTGTCGAGTCATCTTCTTTAATCTTATCTGCAAGGTCCTCTTCTGGTATAAGCTCAACCGGCTTATCTGCGCTTATGACTATTTTCTTACCATCATATTCAAACTCAAGTGATGAATCTGTTTCTATCACCTCTGTTTCTGTTTCCTCTTCCGACTCAGTCTGTGCTGTAGTTTCCTCTGTAACTTCTTCAACTGTAGCCATAACTATAGTCTGCATAGTTTCTTCCTGTGCCGTTTCTACACCAGCCACTGTATCAGCCTTTGAGTGATTTCCAAGCACTACTGCAACAACAATACCTGTAACAGCCACTGCACATACCACCCCTGCTGCTGACAGGCAGACAACCTTATGAAGTGAAACGAATTCTTTTAGTTTGTTTAATAGTTCTTTTGCTTTATTCACTTTTCATTCCTCTTTTTCGTATTCTGTATATAATGTCTATCAAGCATCATCCACAGCCTTATATCATATTATAGCGATTCCAGGGTCAAAAGATATTCTACACATGATATTCACCATATACACCTCTAGTCTACAATTAACATATTTTAGCACATGCACTTACACTTTTCAATTAGTGTTTAATTAATTATTGCAATTGTAACATTAAGATATGCGGCAAATGTGACCCATAACAGATATGGAACCATAAGCCATGCTGCGACCCTGTTAACATGAAAGAAACGCCATATTGTAAATATTATAAGCACCCACAAAAGCATCAGCCATATAAAAGCCAGCCATAATGCTTTAAACTTAAAAAATATTACAGACCAGCCTATATTCACAAAAAGCTGTACTCCATATAATACAAGAGCTTCTGCCCTTTCATCATCCCTTGTTTCACACACTATATATGAGGCTATCCCCATAAGTACAAAAAGTATTGTCCATACAACAGGAAAAAGCTGACCTGGTGGCGAGAGTATGGGCTTATGAAGATTTTTATACATCTCCATTGAATTCCCAGTAAGAAGCCAGGATATAACACCTGCTCCCAGACTCACAACCAACGCCAATATCAGCCTTTTCCAATTAATTCCTTTATTTGCTGTCATAAACCTTCTCCAATCTGCTGCATATGCTTTTATACATAGCTGCATTTATAATCTAGGATATAGTTTATGTAAAGATATAATAATTATTCATAAATACATACAAAACCATTGTCAACATATATTCTGTCTTACTATTCTTTTACAGACGTTCTTCTGCCTTATCAAGTGCCGCTGCCACAACAGCATCCATATCATAATACTTATATTCGCCAAGTCTTCCGCCAAATATAACTCCATCCAGTTCTTCTGCAAGCTTCTTATATTCAGCATAAAGCAAACTGTTCTTCTCATCATTGACAGGATAATAAGGGTCATCCCCCGGCTTCCATTCAGAACTGTACTCCCTGCTTATAACTGTTTTAGGCAGCTCATTTCCATTCTCATCCTTACCGAACTCAAACCATTTGTGTTCTATTATTCTTGTATAAGGACTCTTTTCATCAGTATAATTAACCGCTGCATTGCCCTGGTAGTTAGGCATATCCAGCACTTCTGTTTCAAAACGTACACTTCTGTACTCAAGTGTCCCAAGCTTATAGCCAAAATATTCATCTATCGGTCCTGTATACACAACATTTGATGCAAGCTTATCCAGCTCTTCTTTTTCTTTAAGATAATCTGTGGACAGTCTTACCTCTATTCCATCAAGCATATTTTCAACCATTCTTGTATATCCACCTATTGGAATACCCTGATAAAGTGCATTAAAATAATTATTATCAAATGTAAATCTAACTGGAAGTCTTTTTATAATAAATGCAGGAAGCTCTGTGCAAGGTCTTCCCCACTGCTTCATTGTATAGCCCTTTATAAGCTTCTCATATATATCTGTTCCAACAAGGCTTATTGCCTGTTCTTCAAGATTGTGCGGATTACTTATGCCTGCTGCCTGTTTCTGTTTTTCTATCATCTTACGTGCTTCATCTGGTGTAACAACGCCCCACATTTTATTAAATGTATACATGTTAAATGGAAGTGAATATAGTTCACCATTATAATTAGCCACAGGTGAATTCGTGAATCTGTTGAATTCTGTGAATCTATTAAGATATTCCCATACCCTTTTATTATTAGTGTGGAATATATGGGCTCCATACCTATGTACATTTATTCCTTCTATCTTTTCTGTATATACGTTACCTGCTATGTGATCTCTTTTATCTACTACAAGTACTTTTTTCCCGGCATCTGCTGCCTGTCTTGCAAATACTGCGCCGTACAGACCGGCACCAACTATTAAATAATCATACATAACCTCACTCCTTTCTCATGTTTGGGCGGGTCAGAAGGTTAAAAGCCTTTCCGTGCAAGCACGAACGGCTTTTCACTTTCTGACCCTGGCTGTTTTTTTCTTTGACGATGCCCTCGAATTGCTCCGCAGCTTCGCTGCTCCCTCAATTCTGCAAACATTCGAATTCCGCTGATTTGCCCTGCAAATCGCTCCCTTCTCATGTTTGGGCGGGTCTGAAGGTTAAAAGCCTTTTCGTGCGAGCACGAACGGCTTTTCACTTTCTGACCCTGGCATCGTCATAGTAATGTTTAAAGTAGACGCGGTAGAATATTGCCCAGGTATCGTTAAAAGCTCTTATACAATCTTTTATTCCAATCCTGTTTGAATCCTTTTCTCTTACGAAAACTACTTCTACCGGCATCTGTGCTATCTTAAAGCCTCTTCTGTGAACTGCAACAAGAAGCTCTATGTCATACGCAAAGCCGGATGTCCTTATAAGATGTCCTACCGGTTTTATAGCCTCTGCCTTAAACACCTTAAGTCCCGTCTGTGTATCCTTGACATTCAGATGAAACAGTAAAAGAAGCATTATATAATAGCACATGCTTATGACCTTTCTTTTAAATGGATATTTAAGCTTTGAATCCTTATGGAACTTGCAGCCTATAACCACATCCACATTGTCGGTAAGCATCTTGTTAAGATATCCTTCAAGCTGTGATGGGTTAAGCTCTAAATCCGCATCTACGAATGCTATATATTTTCCGTTTGCCTGCGATACTCCTGCTATTATTGCATTACCCTTTCCCCTGTTTTTATCAGAGGTCACCAGTCTTACTCTCTTATCCTCTTTCTGTGCCCTTATAATCTCGGACTTTGTGTTATCCTTACTTCCATCATTAACTGCAACTATCTCTATATCTTTTACAAACGAGGAAACTATATCCAAAGTTTTCATTATACTTGAATATATAAGTTTTTCTTCGTTGTATGCCGGCATAATAACAGACAGCATTCCGTCAAGTTCAATCATATACTTCCCCCTATAAACAATACTGATAATTGTACACTAATATATATATTGTATCAACCATAGTTTATCACGCAGGTATAATGTAAGCTGCAAAATATATTTTATATTTTCTGCCATATCATACTTATATATCACAGATATTAAAAAAACAGACCTCTGTATTAATCTACTTAGAGGTCTGTCTTTAATCACCTATACAGCCTGTGGTATGAAATATTATTTTCTTCTACATGCTGTATATTAACTTAATGCCGGCAACGGGAATCGAACCCGTATGGGAGTATAAGTCCCGCAGGATTTTAAGTCCTGTGCGTCTGCCAGTTCCGCCACACCGGCTCTTTGGTATATTTTAATACATAACAAGTACTTGGCGCAGCCTAAGTTAAGCTTTACTGCCAGCAAGTCTGTGCTATGTAGAATGGGCGGAGAAGGATTCGAACCTTCGAAGGCAGTGCCAGCAGATTTACAGTCTGTCCCCTTTGGCCACTCGGGAATCCACCCATTTATCATAGGCAGACATAACGAATCATATCTGCCAACGAAACTTTTTGAAGTTTACCACACATATCAGTTCATTGCAAGTCTTTTTTTATATTTCTATATATTTTCTATATATTTTATGCATAGCCCTGCGTGTATACACATAGCCGCTGCCTGTAAGCATACTGAATCACCCGGCTAATATCGCATTTCCACAGATGTTATTCTAAAACCTTTATATTTTTTAAAATTATCATTTCCTATGCTGTTAATATAATTATATATGCTTACAGTCTCTTCCGGAACAAATGTTATCTTAACAAGACCATCGCTTCCAATCGCATCTGCTGGAATAGTAAACATATTCTTATTATCATTAACCTTATCTTCCCTTATCTTGTCACCATACTCATTCTTATGATACATAACTGACACATCTGTATTATCATATGCTTCAACTGTTCCTATATACACATTGTTGGCATACACCTTTGTTGACGTATTATAGCTTGCACCATATACATCAAGCACTACATCAGAAGGCACATTTGTATTAAATCTGTAATATAACGCTGCTTCATTTCCATTGGTTGTATATATTCCAGTATGAATGGAATAAAAGCCCTTGGAATATCTATATGGTATCTTTAACTTTAATGCTGTGCTTTTTTCACTGCTGTCAGTATCTGCTGTGTCAGGATCACCTGCTTTATCAGCCTTATCATCTATATTGTCAGATAAATTACTGTTCTCAGCAGCAAGCATCTTCTGGAAATACTTATCTAAGGCTGAATCTCTGTTAGATTCCACGCTGTCTTTATCGGCCTCATTATTATCTGCATCGTCCTGTTCATTTCTTCCTGATGGATCTCCATATAGCTTTTCTTCTTCAAGAAGCTTCTTATACTCCTCAAGCTTTGATATATCATATATATCAATATCTCCAAAGTTATAATCAAGTCCATGCTCTCCCGGCCACTTTGAAAGCTTTCCATCAACATAATACAGATCATACTCCTGTGATACCTGCCTTTTTGATCCAAGCACAAGTGTTGCAAGGTAAAACACAGCAAGCGCCGCTGTTATAATATAGCATATTACATTAATTATCTTTTTATTCTTCATATATATCCTCATTTCTGTCATACTTACCGGCTGTATCAGGCTGTAAATGCGTTAACACCTGCTGTAAACCATAACCATATAAGAAACGCTTCCATAATAACAACTAAAGCTGTTGCACAGAGTTTTATATCCTTCTTATCTGCAAGATAATCATATATACCTATAAATATTACATAACTTCCAACTATAAAACGACACATAGACATAACTCCACCTGTCAGTGGGATTATAAGAGTTATTATAGCAAATAGAACCTCTTCATAATATCCATTCCTTAGCATATATACATATACAACTATTGCAAGAATAACTACTAGTGGTATCCAGTATCTTTCAGCATATATGTTGTTGAAGAAATCCCATATCATATTACCTATGTATCCTGCGCCATCCTCTCTCCATGCTGTCTGCACATGTCTGAACGCCCACGCATCACCACATACCCAGTAAAGATGCAGCATATTTACGAATATTCCCGCAGGACATATAAATATCTGGAGCATTCTTACAGGTGTGCATAAGGTATCCTTTATAAAACTGCCAGCCTTTTTAAGGCTTATTTTTCCACTATATGAATCTCGATACATCCCAAGCACAAGCGGAAACACTAATATAACACCGACTATCCTTGTACAGCTTGCAAGCATCGCCGCAAATGCTGGTATCCAGTAATTTCTTTTACCATCCACATCCTTTTTCAGATAATAAAAGAATATTGAAAGAAGCATCATAAACAAGGTTTCAGAGTAAACACAATGCAGATAAAATGTGTATGGTCCCATGTATAAAAGCACCACTGCTATATATCCTAATCTTCCAGGCTTGTATAGTCTTACTGTCTTTACAAGATAAAGTCCTGTTATATAAGTAAATATAGAACTAAGTATTATACCTGCCTGTTTATAGTCAAGGAAAAAGAATATATATTTAAACCATCTTATAAGCACTGGAAACAAAGGGAAAAACGCCCAGTTTGCCTGTCCATCCCCTGTTTTTATACTGCCGGCAAGGCTATAACCCTTCTCAGCTATTTTTATATACCAGTCTGCATCTCCCCCAAGAAACATCTTGGCAAAGGTTACATTATTACCAAATGCAGAGTTAGTAACACATCCTATAAATATATAGAATAATTTTGAAATAAACAAAATTATAAATACATCCCATGCAAGTTTACGGTTTTCTTTAGTAGTTAATCTGTTCCATACTCCAGACATTTTTTCTTTCATACATTCTCCATTCTACTAATTACTGTTCTTCCTTCATAAGCAATGCAACATATCTTTTTGTTGCATCCTGCCATGTAGGAAGTGGGGTAAAGCCATTTGCTGCAAGCTTGCTCTTATCAAGTCTTGAATTAAAAGGTCTTGCTGCTTTAGATAACCCATACTCTTTTGTCGTTACAGGAACAACCTTTGTATTAAGTCCTGCCTGCTTATATATTTCAAGGGTAAAATCATACCATGATATATATCCACCCTCATTAGTAGCATGATAATATCCATACTTATCTGTTTCTATCATATCCACTAAAAGAACTGATAAGTCAAGGGTATATGTAGGCGTTCCTATCTGGTCACATACAACTCTTACTGTATCATGTGTCTTTCCTACGTTAATCATTGTCTTTATGAAGTTCTTTCCATTAACACCAAACACCCATGCTATTCTTACTATAAAGTACTTATCTAAAAGCTCAGAAACCGCAAGTTCTCCCTCAAGCTTAGTCTGTCCATACACATTAAGCGGCTTATAATCCTTGCAGTCAGGCTCCCATGGCTTATCACCCTGGCCATCAAACACATAATCTGTACTTATATATACCATCTTGCAGTCAAGCTTCTTAGCTACCCTTGCTATATTTCTTGTTCCACCTGCATTAACTGCACGCACCTTTTCTACCTTATCATCATCTTCTGCCATATCTACAGCTGTCCATGCAGCGCAATGTACTATAACATCCGGATTAACTTCTGTGATAATATCTTCTACTGCCTTTTCATCAGTAATATCCATCTGGACATATTCCATGTTAACAACAGCAGTCCCATCGTCAGCTCCACTGTACTTTTCTGCTATATCACTTCCTACCCCTGTATATCCTCTCTTTGCTAATTCATTCATTACATCATGTCCGAGCTGCCCTGATACTCCGGTAACTAATACTTTCATGCTTATCCTCCACGTCTTAGTTATTATTTCTATATCTATTTACAAAATCATACACTATTTTACCAAGCCTTTCAGGTAAATATCTGTTTACTACTGCTTCATAAGCTGATTCATCCACATTTGCATTATAATTGAGCATAATCTGTGCAAGATTCTTTATCTGTTCATCAGCACTGCAATATAAATCAAATGTATTAATATTTCCATCTGTTATCTCATCAAATATAGGAAGATTACTTGCAATTATTGGTTTATTGAATCTCATAACTTCTATTATTGGCATACCAAAGCCCTCTGCCTTTGACGGAAATACAAACGCAGACATTCCAGCATACAACTCAAGCTTTTTATTATGTGCAACATAATCAAGATATGTTATGTCCTTATCTTTTTCCATTGCATCGTGTACAAGAGTATTGATATCATCCTCCTGCATCTTTCCACCAAGAATAAGCTTCTTTTTTCCGCCAAGCTCCTTATATTTTAAATATCCATTTATAAGAAGATCAACGCCTTTTCTTTTTTCCATATTTCCTATATACAGGAAATAATTTTCGTCTGTACTGATCCATTTTTTCCTGACTGGATTAGATATTATATATGCATTGACATTATCTATATCTTTAGCTTCGGGAAAGAACTTCTCTGTTGTACGTTTTGTCTGCTCTGAATTATACAGAATCATATCCGTATTTTTTAATGTCTTTTTTAAATTATGCTTAAAATATATGTTATACACTCTTCCAAAATATTCAACATATTCTATTGGAAACATATCATGTATAGTTATCATTATCCTGTAATCACCCTTAAGCTTCACCGGTATAATCGTATTAACCTCCCAGAATATATCCGGCTTTATAAGCTCAAGCTGTTTCTTTACAAATGCGAAATATGAATACACTCCAGCACTTTTATAAACCTTTTTGCCCTGCGTATATACCTTTATCCCTTTATTCTGAAACGATTTAATATATTCGCTTTCAGCCACATCTGATATAAGAACGAATTCCATATCCTCATACTTTATAAGCTGTTTTAAAAAATCGTTAAGATACATGCCCACTCCACTTGGTCTGCTGCCAAGTGTTCTCGCATCAATCGCTATCTTCATAACCTTCCTCTGATTCCATACTTAATTATCACTCTATATACCAGCCGCATATCTGTCCATAAGCTGTGCCAGACCTGCTGCTGACTTCTTCCATGAATGTGTGTCAAGCACCTTAACTGCTGCTTCCTTTTCTTTTTTAGCATCACTGTTATCAAGCAGCTCATCCAGATTAACATCTGCGTCATTACAGTTAATATACAAAGCCGACTCTCCATATATCTCATGCAGTACCGGAATATCCCCCAGTATGATACGGGCACCCATACATAACGCCTCCATAGGTGGAATTCCAAAGCCCTCATATGTTGATGGAAAAACAAATGCCTTACAGTATTTCATAAGTGCCCTTGCCTCTGCATCTTTTGCATAACCAATCAAAACAACGTTAGGCAGCTTTTCTATGCCTGACCTGTCACCAAGAGAACGGCCTGCTATAACATATGTAACCTCAGGATGCATCTTTGCATTTTCAAGTATCCATTTAAGATTCTTATTAGGAGCAAGCGATGCAAGGTAGAAATAATACCTGCCTCTCTTTATCCTTGAGGCATACCTGTCAAATATTATTTCATCTACGTTATCTATGTTAAAATGCTGCCATCCATTACCAGCAACAACTATATCTGTATTCTTCAGGCTGTAGTTATCAAGAATTTCACGCTTTGAATACTGACTTACCGTCATAATCGCATCAGCTTTCTTAAACGCTTTAAGATACATAAGCTTTCTAAACAGTATTTCATGCCAGTCACCCGGTTCGGTAAAGAAACCTGGATGTGTCTTAAATGCTATATCATGAACTGTTACTATTCCATTTTTCATTAAAAGTGAAACTTCGTTACACAGATACACCGGTTTTGCTTTCTGTCTGTTAACATAGTGCTGAAATGTAAGCTGTTCCCATTTTCTTCCAGATACACCTTTAAGTATGACAATTTTTATATTATCATACTTCGTTTTATAGCTGTTAATCTCTGCTGATGTTCCTTCTGAATCTATCTGCGGAACTGCTATTTCAACATCATATGGCTTGTCCTTAATCATTTTATCAAGCTGAGCTGTTATTTCTCTTGCATACCTTTGTACACCCAGAACCTGTCCATATAAAAATCTTCCATCAATAATATATTTCATACCGAACCTCGATTCCTGCTTTGCAACTGTTTCTTTGTTTTTTAACTACCTGTTGCCGTTAGGCTTGTATGTCGGAACGAATTCCTTAACAAGCACCTTAACTGCTGCTGCATCTTCACTATATGCTGTTTCTTTAAGTATTTCTAACCTTTTCTCAAAATCCTTCTTTTCAAACTCTATTGGTTTGCCTATATGAATGAGCTTATTATCTGTATCCTGCATGCCTTCCTCTGCCATCAGAAGCTCCTCATATAACTTTTCTCCTGGACGTAATCCTGTATACTTAATCTCCATATCAACACCAAGAGTATAGCCGGAAAGTCTGATAAGATTCTTTGCAAGATCATCTATCTTTACCGGGTCACCCATATCAAGTATGAAGATTTCTCCACCCTTTGCATAGGCACCTGCCTGGATAACCAGTGATACCGCCTCAGGTATCGTCATAAAATATCTTATAATATCAGGATGTGTGACAGTTACAGGTCCTCCCGCTGCAATCTGTTTCTTAAAAAGCGGTATAACCGAACCATTACTTCCAAGGACATTACCGAATCTTACTGCAACGAATTCTGTCCTTGATATCCCATTATAATACTGGATAATCATTTCACATATACGTTTTGTGGCACCCATAATATTAGTCGGATTAACCGCCTTATCAGTACTTATCATAACAAAACGCTTTGTCCCATATTTGTCAGCCATATGTGCCAGGTTCCATGTACCTGCAACATTATTCTTAATGGCCTCATTAGGACTTCCCTCCATAAGCGGTACATGCTTATGTGCTGCTGCATGATATACAATATCAGGTCTATAGTGAGAAAACAGCCACTCAAGTCTTGTATTGTTTCTTATTGAACCTATGAGAGTGACTACATTGGCATCTGGATTAGTCATTTTTAATTCCTGCTGGATATCATAAGCACTGTTTTCATATATATCAAATATTATAAGACACTTTGGATTATGCTTAACAAGCTGTCTGCATAACTCCGAACCGATTGAACCGCCACCGCCTGTAACAAGCACTGTCTTTCCAGATACATATCCTAATATAGACTCCACATCTACCTTGATAGGATCCCTGCCCAAAAGATCATCTACATCTACATTTCTGATATCCTGGACATTAATCTCTCCATCCATCATCTGATACACACCAGGTATGATCTTTAAGTTACAGTTCGTTTCCTTGCATATATTGAGTATTTCTCTTTTGGTATCCTGTGATGCTGATGGAATAGCAAATATTATTTCATCTATATCATAGTATCTTGCATACTCTTTTATCTGATTCCTGTTACCGACTATCTTTACTCCTCTTATATACTTTCCAACCTTTTTTGCATCATCATCTATGATACATACAACCTTTGAGTTATCAAGATATCTTGAGTTGGCTATTTCTCTCATGAGTACGTTAGCCGCCTCTCCGGCTCCTATTATCATTATCTTTACCTGTTCTGATGTATGTCTGTATTCCTGTATAACAGTTCTTAACATTCTATACATAAAACGGCTTGCGCACATTGCTACAACAAGGAATACGCCAGTCATGAAATAACAGGCTCTTGGAAGCATTTCACCCGTAACAGCGGTAAGGCATATATGAACGCCTTCTGCAACTATACAGGCTTCTACTATCTTATACAGCTCAGCTATACTGGCATACTGCCACAGACTATGATACATCCTGAAGCACCAGAATATAATAAGTGTTATTATTGTAAATGGAATCCATGTATCCTTAAAGCTATCTATATATTGCGGTTCAATCGCTGAAAAATCAACATTAAACCTCATTACAAGTGATAGTATTACACTTCCATTAATGAGGATAATATCAGTTATTATAAGAAAAAATCGTCTTATAATAAGCTGAAGCTTATCTTTTCTTGTCTCTCCCATATCTAACCTCTTTCCTGCTTATCCATAAGTCCCACAATCGTTCCTGCTCCATAACTTACATGAAGCATGAGGAATAATACTGGAAGCAGGATATTTGTTATATTTTTCTTTTCACCTGCTTTAACTGATGATACCGCTGCCATAGTACATGCCAATGTTCCATACAATACCCACATAACAACGGTAAGTGTTGTAATAATATTTTTTATTTTCCCAGGCAGCCATATGCTTTTCCTGCCATTTTTCTTTGTACCGCTGCGTGATAACCGTATTCTTACATCATCAGCCACTTTAAGTCCTGTTAAAGAGAGCGCAGATGCCATAATAGCACTTACAAACGCAAATGGCACAAAATGATATATGCTAAGACACCCTGGACACACTTTGCTCGTCTTTCCTATCCAGAAACCGTTTGCATACTTCTGTTTAAGCATAGATGAAAGACTGCTCCTTGTATACTGGTATGAAATAATATCAGGATCAAAGCACAGCTTATATCCTGCCTTTCTCATACGATAATGAATCTCATTATCCTCTGTTCTAGCAAGCTCTTCATTAAAAAAGCCAACCTTTTCAAACACTTCTCTTCTGTATGCCGCATGGAATAAGGATTTAACATATGTTTTTCCTGGATTATTCCTGTAAGCTGCTATGCTTGAACCAAACATACTGCTTTCTGCAAGCAATAACGTTTCCTTGAAGGGTGTTGGCTCATCTATTATATTAGGTCTCTGCCCACCGCATATATACTCACCAGTGTTAAGAACTGCTACATTCTTACTCACAAAATCCTGTGGTATAACTGCATGTGCATCTACCTTTATGATTGCATCTCCCTTATACTCCCTTAACGCTACATTCCATCCACTTGGAAGTGTTCTTTTAGGATTATCAAGAACTACTACCCTGTAGAATTCATTTTCATTATTTTTTGCAAAATCAACCATAATATCCCTTGTCTTATCAGAAGACATACCATCAACAAGTACAATCTCCATAGACTTATGGTCATAATCCTGCTCTTTAATGCAGCTAAGTATATTGTTTATGCTGTTTTCCTCATTGTATGCAATCACACACATAGTTATAAACAACTTGTCCATCTTACGTTATTCCCTTTCTGCACTTATTACACATTTATGCTTCTTCCAGCAGCTTTACTTCCTGTCCTTCCTGTTACTGATAATCTGTCATTTCCTGTTACTGATGTGAATGTATCCCATAACACCCTGCAGTCTTCCACAAAGCCAAACTTCTTAAGCGCCTCAAGATTATATTTCATCTTGGCAGGAAGTACCTCTTTAACATAAGCCTCATCCGGGTCAGCTGCTCCCGCAAGTATCTTATCTTCATCTTTATAAGCTATGCTCGTCCTTGATGTAAGCCCTGCTGGCAGAAGTAATGTTGCATACATTTCTTTTGTATATTTTTTTACATATTCAGGAACCTCAGGTCTTGTTCCAACCAGTGTCATATCTCCGTTGATTATGTTAAACACCTGTGGGAACTCATCCGCTCTTATCTTTCTTAAAACTTTTCCAACCCTTGTTATTCTGTCATCGTTATCTACTGTCACAGAAGCTCCAAGCTTTGGTGCATCAACAACCATAGTACGGAACTTGTATATGCAAAATATCCTTCCATACTGTGTAACTCTTTCCTGTCTGAAAAAAACAGGTCCTCTCGAATCAAGCTTTATACAGACAGCTATGACGAGCATAGGAACTGCAAGAAACATAAGCATAATAGATGCCACAACTATATCAAACAATCTTTTTATCTTAAGTGACATCTGTCTTTTTTTTATTATATTGTAATATTTTCTGACTTCCCTGGTCCTCATAACCCCAGGAAGCTCATTCCATCTTCTTAGCTGCATATTAGCTACTCTCCGTTCACTTGTGCTGTTATACCATCTTCTTAATGCTGTTAAAGTTTTCTATTACATAACCAACCTGTTCATCTGTAAGATTAGTATGCAAAGGAAGTGTCACTTCATTATGATACATTTCATATGAAGCCGGATAATCTGATATATCAAAGCCAAGCTTCTTATATGCTGTATGCATAGGTAAAGGCTTAAAATGTACATTAGTTGCAATGCCTGCTTCTGCCATTTTTGTTATAAAATCATTTCTTGCCTGTGTATCTTTACCCATAAGGCGAACAAGATAAAGATGTCCACTCGATGTGTATTCATCTGTATAATGCTGTAGATACTCTATATCAGGCGCCTGTATGCCTTCGTTATACATGCCTATTATCTGTCTTCTTCTTGCAAGCAGACCAGGATATCTATCCATCTGTACAAGACCTATAGAAGCAACTATATCTGTCATGTTGCACTTGTAGAGTGGTGCAACTATATCATATTCCCACGCTCCAAGCTTTGTTTTTGCAAGTGCATCCTTAGACTGTCCATGAAGTGACATAAGCATAATATTTTTATATATTTCTTCATCATCAACACCAGGAAGTTCTCTCCATACAAGACCTCCACCCTCTCCTGTTGTAAAATTCTTTACAGCATGAAACGAAAATGATGTAAAGTCTGCACATTCCCCACTCATAAGTCCACCACGGCTGGCTCCATATCCATGTGCTGAATCTGCCAGTATAAGAACTCTTCCAAGTGCCTCCTGATATAAAGATGCTGGCTTAAATAAATGCTTTTTGCTTTCAAGTATGCTTCTTATCCTATCGTAATCTACCATAACTCCAGCGATATCAACCGGAATAACAGCCTTAGTCTTATCTGTTATTGCATGTTCAAGTGCATCATAATCAAGGTGATACGTTCCCTTCTCTACATCTATAAGCTTGAGTGTGGCTCCTACGTGACATACTACACTTGCAGATGCTGTGTAAGTATATGCCGGAACAATAACCTCATCTCCTGGTCCTATATCAAATAGTCTTAGGGCTGTTTCCATGCATGCTGTAGCCGAATTAAGGCATGCACCTCTTTTCGTATGTGTGAATTGTGCCATACGTCTTTCAAGCTCTTTAGTCTTAGGACCTGTTGTTATCCATCCTGATCTTAATACTTCACCTACAGCTTCAACTTCTCTTTCTGTCATATCTGGTGGTGAAAATGGTATATTCATCCTCTTTGTCATTATTAACCTGATACCTCTTTTCTATACATATCTATGATATAAATGTCAGAAGTGAATTCTGACATTCACCTTAAGCATCTTCTCTTAAGTACCTGTCTTACAAACATGAATTAAATATCTACTTTGATGACGATGCCGTTGGTTCTGCTGCCGTATGCTCAGTTGATGATGCTACCTTAGTCATAGCTGGAAATGCATAAGTCATATCTCCTGCTGTGTCAGGAATCGACACTGTATAACTAACATTATTATATCCTGACTGCGATAACGTAATCGTCCTGTTTCCACTTGTCTTACTAAACGTGCATGGAATAATCCCAATATATACGCTGTCAACATATAAAGCCGCACCCTCTGGCGCTGTTATCTTTACACTATAGCCGCTTGTATGACTAGCTGCTGTCGTCTTAGCTGTACTTGACGTAGTACCTGATGAGCTTGTTGACGTCATATCTATAACCTTAGTCGTATAATCCGAATTCACAACAAAGGTTTCTGTATAAGCCGTATAATGATTAGCCTGCAATACAAGACTATGCCTTCCATAGCTAAGACTTACTGGCTTAGAATAATCCACTTCACTTCCATCTATCGTCATAACTGCATTCGCAGGTGTTACCTGGAAGTTGACAGTTCCCTTCTTAGTAGCTGGTGTCTGATATTCAGAAAAATCAAGAGCTGTAGTTTCATCTTTCCTTACAGTAACTTTCTTTACAGCTTTCATATCTCCATTCTGTATCTCAACATCATAGCTTCCAACAGGTGCTGTAACCATCATATTATCTGTAACTTTGTTAAATCCATTGCTTCCAAGTGTTATATATCCTCCTACAAATGCATCTATGCCTGTAAGCTCGATATATCCATGTCCGTTATCAACCACTATGGAATAAAGCTTATCACCTATTCCGCGCAATGTAAGAGTATCCTCTTTTACAATCTGTGCCATACTTATCTGGCTATCCGAAGATCTTATAAAAATATTGTCTGTATATGTAAGAACTGTCTGTCCTATAGTAATATTTTTCTTTGATTCATCAAAGGTAATATCCGATACATCATTTCTTTCCCATGCATCCTTAGAACCATATATCTTTAATGCCTTGCCTGTCTTATCACAATACACATCATATATCTCACCTGGCTGCATAACAGATGCTGCTTTTATCTTTCCATATGCATCCTGAATATCGGTTCCTCCTGTATATATCACAGAATATTCTGTTCCAGACTCTACATCCACAAAATGCATGTTCTTAAGGCTGGTATCCACAGCCACAAGCAGTCCTACAAGCGTCCTATCCTTGTTATTACCAGCAATATCTGATATATTTCCCTGCTTTCTTGCCGGTGTAACAGCACTTCCCGGTATAACTGTCCCACCACTTTTTGTACTTTTACAACCCGCTGCACATAAAACAACAATGACAACAAGCAGGAATGCCGTCATCCTTTTAACCGTTCTTTTGTAAGAGTTAGAATGTCTTTGCATATTATTTATTTTTGTATATATATTATTCATCTTTACTACCTGATTAAAGCCTGTTTCCTCAAATAAATATACCCTCAATATAGTATATCTGGTTGAATTTTACCACACACAGCATATTTTATCAATCAATTCTCTTTTTCTTCCATTCTGCTCTATGACCTTCCTTAATTTTTCTACATTTTTCTCCGGAATCCATGACTTGTTTGCATTTATATACTGATTGATTATCTTCCAGAACTTCTCCGGATATGACAGTAAAACCATGAGCAGCCCCATCTCTTCATCGCTTAATGGACATATTCTGTCATATTCATCAACAAGCCTGTAAAACATCCTGCTGTCCCAGTTATACTTCTCCATCACCTTTCTTATAAACTGGTACAGATCATTAATCTGACATTCATTTTTGTATCTGTCAAAATTAACAATATACGTATTCTTACCATTGAGCAACACATTATGATATGTATAGCTTCCATGTGACAACTCCATGTTTTGCGCTGCCATCATAAGACGTTCATCAAATGCTTCACTCATAAGCTGTTCATTTGCCCTGCATGCTTCTTCGTAAAAGACTTCAATATTTTTAAAGGCTATTTGTTCAAATATCTGTTTTCCCTTTTTTTGTTTAAGATAATTGTATGCCTTTTTCAGCTCCCTTGTGTGTTTTGCATATGTTTTTCTTAACTCTGTCTCTTTTGTATAGCCTGTAATCCTTCTTACCTTCTGACATGCTTCAAGCTCCGTGCTTTCATCGCACACATTATCCTGCACATACAACATATCTGGTGTTATCTGTCTTAACGCCGCATGCATATATGCCATAGCCGAAACAGCCATGCACATATCATTTTCATCTTTTACATTACTTTCTTTTGCATCAAACCAGTTCTTCATTATATATTTTCTTCCATCCTCGTCCTCAGATATAATTAACCCCTCTTTATTTCTCATGTAAGTATCAATACACGTATATCCAATCCCATCAAGCACCTGTGTCAGCTTGTTTTCTCTCTCATAGTATCTGTCCGCTTTTTCACATTGTATGAAAAGCTTATAGCCCTGATCTGTCTGCACTATAATCCCCCCACGTCCCCTTACCATACGTCTTATTCCTATATCATACTGTTCTAATACCTTTTCTGACTTCTCATTCACAGACATAAACCTCCCATTAATCCTACTTATCATATGATATGAACTTATTAAAAATGCATGTCCTTATAAATTCCTGTGATATTAAACGACATAGGATTTTGACGTCACCAATATTTTTTGATAAAATCATTTTGCATTTATAATTAACAGCTTATTATGGCATAGTGCAGGATTGGAGATTTTATGAACAAAAATATATCTAAGAAACAGGCTTACAGCTTTAACACTTCGAATAACTTTAAAATAGAACTCCCTGAAGATGTTTCATTTATAATAAACACTATTGAAAAAAACGGACATCAGGCATATGCTGTTGGCGGATGTGTACGTGACACTATAATGGGTGTTGTTCCAAACGACTGGGATATCACAACCAATGCCCTGCCAGAAGAAGTCAAATCATACTTCAATAAAACAATTGACACCGGCATACAACATGGTACTGTAACCGTCATGCTTCATTCAACAGGTTATGAGGTTACTACATACCGTATTGATGGCGATTATCTGGATGGCAGGCATCCCTCGTCTGTAGAATTCTCTGACAGGCTTACTGATGACCTTTGCAGAAGAGACTTTACCATAAATGCTATGGCATATAATGACAGAATGGGTCTTGTTGACGAATATGGCGGCATAGATGATATCAATAATAAAATAATAAGATGCGTTGGAAATCCTGTAGAAAGATTTACAGAGGATGCTCTCCGCATGATGCGTGCAATCCGTTTTTCTGCACAGCTTGGATTCTCTATTGATGATAACACTTTTAAAGCTATAGAAAAATTAAGCACAAATATACAGAAGGTAAGCATGGAACGTGTATGTGTTGAGCTTAAGAAAACACTCATGTCTGACAATCCTGATTTCTGCCGTTTATACGGAAACACTAATCTGTTCATGGATATACTGCCACAGCTGCACGACAGTTTTACTTCAAGGCAGTCTAAAAGAATTCTTCTGACATGCAGATATGTAGAAAAGAATTTTGCTTTAAGACTCGCCGCATGCCTTTCTACTGGCACTCCGGAGGATGCATATAATACACTCCGTCACCTGAGAATGGACAACAAAACCATTGATACTGTGGTAAAAATTCTTACATATTCAAAAGACCGTGTAGAAGAAACTGAACCTGCAATCAGAGAAGCACTCCATAAATGTGGACGTGATATATTTGAATCCATTATCAAGTATGAACTTGCTGCTGTAAAAGCAAGTGAGGAAGTAACCTTTATAACCAATCCAGGCAGACACAATCATCTTATAAATCTAAAAACTATGGCTGATGAAATACTTGCGCGCGGCGACTGTTTTTCCATCAAAGATCTGGATATCACAGGACTTGACCTTATAGAGTATGGCCTTAAAGGCACCCAGATTGGTGATACACTAAACTATCTGCTTGAAATCGTGATTGAAAATCCTAAGCTGAATGATAAAGCTACGCTGATTGGATTGCTGGATATGAAGTAGAAGATGAAGTAAAATATGAGCTAGGATATCAAGTAAAATATGAATCTGATATGATTTTTTATAAACTGATATAAAAGGGGATTAAGTGTGACGTGCACTTAATCCCCTTTGTATCAGCTTTTCTGCTTTGCTATGAATCCTGACAATCCATACATCTATAACAACTCTCATCTGCAAAGCCTGCAAAAAACATTATTTACTTTTATTTAGTCTCTTTATTCTCGTTATATGCCTTCCTTGCCTCTGCTACTCCAGCCTTTATTCCGGCAACTCCGGCTTTAGCTACTTCTTTTCCGACTTTAGCAGCTTCCTTTCCTATGCGTGAAGCTTCCCTGGCAACTTCCTTTCCAACCTTTGCAGCTTCGTTTGCCGCCTTCTTAGCTTTCTCTTTTATCTCTTCCATATCGATATCAGTTGCTGCTCCAGCACAACTATCTGACTTGCTGCTGTCCGGATTAGATAATGCAGCCTGTGCTGCTGCAAGCCTTGCTATTGGCACTCTGAATGGAGAACAACTTACATAATCAAGTCCTGCCTTATGACAGAATTCAATACTTGATGGATCGCCTCCATGTTCTCCACATATACCACACTTAAGTTCTGGGCGTGTCTTATGTCCTTTCTCAACAGCCATCTTAACAAGCTGGCCCACACCATTCTGGTCAAGTCTTGCAAATGGGTCTGATTCATATATCATGCTCTTATAGTAAGAATCAAGGAACTTTCCAGCATCATCTCTTGAAAAACCAAATGTCATCTGTGTAAGATCATTGGTTCCAAATGAGAAGAATTCTGCTTCTTCTGCTATTTCATTAGCAAGAAGAGCTGCCCTTGGAATCTCTATCATAGTACCTATCTTATACTTAATACCAGAGTTCATCTCTTTCTTAACAGCTTCTGCCTCTTCTATAACAATATCCTTTACATACTTCAACTCTTTTCTTTCTCCAACAAGAGGTATCATAATCTCTGGTGTAATAGTATACCCTTTTTCCCTTGATACTTCTATAGCTGCTTCCATAACCGCTCTCGTCTGCATTCTCGCTATTTCTGGATATGTTACTGAAAGACGGCATCCCCTATGTCCCATCATTGGATTAAATTCATGAAGTGTATCGCACTTTGCCTTTACCTCATCAATAGTAAGTCCCATATCATCTGCAAGTGCCTTGATATCTTCTGCATCTGTAGGCACGAACTCATGAAGAGGTGGATCAAGATATCTTACAGTCATTGGTCTTCCTTCAAGCGCCTCATACATAGCCTTAAAGTCAGCTTTCTGGAATTCTCCAATCGGCTTAAGTGCTTCAACTCTCTGCTCTACTGTATCAGAAAGAATCATTCTTCTGAACTTAGGTATTCTGTCTTCACCAAAGAACATATGCTCTGTTCTGCAAAGTCCTATACCTTCTGCACCTAACTCAACAGCCTTCTTTGTATCTGCCGGAGTATCTGCATTAGTTCTTACGCCAAGCTTTCTATATTCATCAGCCCAGCCCATAAGTCTCTCAAAGTTACCGCTTATAGTTGCTGCAACTGTCTTTATATCACCTTTATATATCTTACCTGTTGAACCATCCAGAGAAATGTAATCTCCCTCCCTGAATGTATATCCACCTAGTGTAAATACCTTTGCTTCTTCATCTATATTGATAGCACCGCAGCCAGATACACAGCATGTACCCATACCTCTTGCAACAACGGCTGCATGTGATGTCATACCACCACGCACTGTAAGTATACCCTGTGCAGCGTGCATACCTTCTATATCTTCAGGTGATGTTTCAAGTCTTACAAGAATAACTCTCTCACCTTTGCCGCCCTTACCAAGCTCCTTAGCTTCATCGGCTGTAAATACAACTTTACCTGCTGCCGCACCCGGAGATGCTGGAAGTGCTTCTCCTATCACCTCGCCGCTCTTAAGTGCCTCTGCATCAAACATAGGATGAAGTAACTGGTCAAGCGACTTCGCATCTATTCTCATAACAGCCTCCTGTGGAGTAATCATACCCTCATCAACAAGATCGCAGGCTATCTGTATAGCTGCCTGTGCTGTTCTCTTGCCGTTACGTGTCTGTAAGAAGTAAAGCTTTCCTTCTTCAATAGTAAACTCCATATCCTGCATATCTTTATAATGCTTTTCAAGCTTCATGGCAAGGTCCATAAACTGTGCATAGCATTCTGGAAGGTCCTTTTCAAGCTGTGTGATAGGCTGTGGTGTACGTACACCTGCAACTACATCCTCGCCCTGTGCATTGATAAGATATTCGCCATATATTCCCTTTGCACCTGTTGATGGATTTCTTGTAAATGCAACACCAGTTCCTGATGTCTCACCCTTATTACCAAATACCATTGTCTGTACATTAACTGCTGTTCCCCAGCTTCCCGGAATATCGTTCATTCTTCTGTATACAATGGCTCTTGGGTTATTCCATGAACGGAATACCGCCTTTACAGCCTCCATAAGCTGTACCTTAGGGTCTTGTGGGAATTCCTCCCCCTTTGACTCTTTATAGAAAGCCTTAAATCTTGTGATAAGTTCCTTCATATCCTCTGCTGTAAGCTCTGTATCATACTTAACGCCCTTAGCAGCCTTTACTTCGTCTATAATCTTTTCAAATTCAGACTTTGATACTTCCATAACTACGTCTGAAAACATCTGGATAAATCTTCTATATGAGTCATATGCAAATCGTGGATTGCCTGTCTTGGCGGCAAAACCTTCAACTGCAACATCATTAAGTCCAAGGTTAAGTATGGTATCCATCATGCCCGGCATAGATGCTCTTGCACCAGATCTTACAGAAACAAGCAGCGGATCGCTATTGTCCCCGAATTTCTTTCCGTTGTATTCCTCAAGCCATGCAAGTGCTTCGAATATCTGTGTCTTTATTTCCTCTGATATATTCTGCCCATTATCGTAATAATTCGTACACGCTTCCGTTGTAACTGTAAAGCCCTGTGGTATCGGCATACCAAGTCCTGTCATCTCCGCCAGATTAGCTCCTTTTCCTCCTAGCAACGCTCTCATAGAAGCATTTCCTTCTGAAAATCTGTAAACCCATTTGTTCATAAGATTCCCTCCATTCATAACCCATGTTAAATTGTTCCGTACAATGTCATTGTTAAAATTATAACATACCTTAGTTGATTAAGCAATAAGCTTGTACGGATTTTTATACATATAGTATGATTATATTCATATTATGGAAAAATATTCATGATAGATGTATTGTTGTTTAATTGAATATTAGTTGGTGATGAACGGACGACAAATATAAGCTA
>JAHYZV010000011.1 GCA_019424245.1 Clostridiales bacterium | reverse complement strand
GTGCATTTCGCATAGTATGCAGGACTGCCTGTAGCTTATATTTGTCTGTGTTGCGACATAATTTAATACTGAATATTCAATTAAATCCACATTCATTTTTCGTAAATCAAGCCACAATCAGACATAATATAAGTGAAAATCGGTGCTGCGCATACATCGTGAGATGCACTTGAAGTTCAATTGTGATAGTTCTTAGACTTTTCCTTAACTACTCAGCTATCCACAGACACGGATGTCTGTGGAAGTTCGATATGGGACACGGATGTCCCGTATCGAACGGTAGCGGAAACTACCATTACGTATATGAAAAGTCTTAGAAATATCCAATTGAAGCTTCTGGCATCGATGATGTATGTGCAGCACCGATTTTCAATTATATTATGTCGTCAGTTCGCCAACCGAATGTTTGCTAAACAACAATATTTCCATGTCTATGAGTAAGCAGCCACGCTGTTACAACAGCAACAGCCGGTACTGTAAGTATAACTCCTATGCTTCCGGAGACTCCCTGCATAATCTCTATACCTATATTATACGAATTAATAATCTGTCTGAATGGAAGATTATATGCATAGTTAATAACAAGCTCACTTACTGCACTTCCTACAAAAGCAAGTATAAGCGTATTTGACATAGTTCCCATCATATCACGTCCAACATTCATACCGCTTTTAAACAATTCGAGGCAGCCAAGCTGTGGGGCTTTGTCATGGATTTCACATATTGCCGATGATACAGACATTGCAACATCCATGACAGCCCCCAAAGAAGCTATGAGAATTCCTGAAAATAACAGCCCGCCTATCTGGATATTAGTTATCTGCCCTACATAAGAAAGCGTTTCTATGTTTGATACATTATATCCGTCTATATCTGCCACCTTGCCAAACAACCATGCTGATAGGCCTGCAAGAAGCACACCTGTTACTGTTCCGGCTATTGCACATATTGTTTTTACTGTAAAGCCACTGATAAGATACATCGTAACTATTGTTGTTATAATTGTAATGATCACGGCAGCCCAGAATGGAGAAAATCCTCTGTATATGAGAGGTATGTATATCATAAATATTGACACGAACGTAAACACAAGTCCAACTACTGACTTAACACCATTCTTTCCACCTATTATACATATGAGCAGTAAAAATATTCCTACAAATGCAGCCACTGCCACTATTCTATCCTTTGGGTATACGGAGACATTTTTAGAACTACCCGATACACTCATATGCACTACCACCGAATCTCCCTTTTTACATACTGCTCCGAACAGGTTTCCCTCGGCACTTGTGGCATCTACTATTTCTCCCTTATACTCTCCGGATGTAAGCTGCACCTTTAACCTCTGATATCCGACCCTTATTCCGTCAGGTGACAGATTATCCTCTACCACCTCGATTACTCTGGCATTCTCATATGAATAACCCAGTGTTGTTACTATTGGTTCTTTATCTGTAACCCTCAGCCTGTCTGCCGCAAATATAAATGCTGCAATACATATCACAACAACCACTGCTTTTACAACCACTTGTTTCTTATCTGACATTTACTTTTTCCTTCTTAAAGCATATTAATCCATATATTTTTACTGGTTAAGCTTCTTTTTCTTTCTTTCTACAAGTATAATACCTGCGGCACCTGCCATTGAAAGACCTGCTGCTGTGTACCATGCTGCTGCCCTAGCTGTATCCCCAGTCTTAACCGTGCTGCTTGAACCAGACGCATTTGCTGATGAATTTCTAAAACCAGATGCATCCTGACCAGCTTCACCATTATCCTCTGTGCCTGTTCCATTTCCTGTACCTGCAGTATCCTCTGTTCTGTTTCCTGCTGCATTGTTATTATTTTCTGTGTTGCCCTTGTTATCATTATTCTCTACAGTCACAAGTCCCTTAACTGCATCCTGTAATGATGTTACCGCACTTGCTATATCTGTTGTTGTGCTTTCTGCATTTTCTGTAACAGCCTTTGCTGCTGTTATAGTATCTTCAAGAGTCTTTAAAGAAGCCTCTGTATAATTACCTGCCTTCTTAGCTGTATCATATGCAGCTTCTGCCTTTGCTATTTCTGTATCAAGTGCTGTCTTATCTGCCTGCTTTACAATCGTATATGCAGTCTTAACACCGCCATCTGCTACAAGTTCTTCATTAGATGCTGCATCATAAGTCTTTACTGTAAGAGTTGTATCTGTTATATCAAGAACAGAATATGTAGGTCTCCAGCTCTGGCATCTTGCTGCTATATAATCCTGCTGTGTACCAATAAGCTGATAATACTTACTACCAGTTGCTGAATTAGCCTCAAAATATACAGTACCTTCTGGATCTACAATCTTGCTTGAATCCTCCTTGCCTGACTTGAGGTTATAGCAGTTATTATCCTTAATATATGCAAAGAATTTATCTTTATCATTTGTTGATGGCATATTTTCTTTTGTATATTTTTCATGGCTGTCAGAACCATCTGATGATATCTGATATGTTCTTGAATATGTATGATCATGTCCCTGAAGAACTGCATCTATATCATATTTATCTATAACAGGAGTAAGCTGTGTTCTAAGAACAATACCATCTGAATCTGAATGGTCATAGCCAGAGCCATAAATATCCTGATGGAACATAAGTATTCTCCACTTCGCAGAAGGATTCTTTTCTGTCGCTTCCTTTATCACATTTTCATGTGTAGCAACATTATAGTTGTTCGTATCAATACTTATGAATAACGTATTGCCATATGTGAAGTAATAATCTGTACCTGCAGTTGTCTTTGATGCTGTATTAGCATCACTTGTCTGCTTGTTAGGATAATTAAAATGATTAGAATAGTTAACTGACTTAGAATCATGATTACCGATTGTCGTAGCAACAGGAAGACTTCTAAGTACAGATGGATTAAGAAAACCTGCATATTCTATCTGCTGCTCCAGCTTATCAGCATCGTTGGATACACCAGTCTGGTTAATCTGGTCACCTGCTGACATAATAAAGCTTAAGCCCGGGAACTTTTTAACAGCATTGTTAAGTGTATGATACCAGTTGTATGAATCGTTCATTGCATAGTATTCTTTATTCTGGTTACCAAGCTGGTTAGTTGAAGCACCTATCTGTGGATCACCTACATACATTATAGAGAAACTGTCTGTTGACTGTGTCTTATAGTCATATGTCTCAGACCATGCTCCATTTACATAATACTGGTACTTGTAAGACGTATTCTCTGAAAGTCCTGTTACAGTAACCTTACATGGATATAATGTATATGTCCTGTCTCCATCCTTAACAGTCTCAACATCAGCTTCAACTGACTGTTTACCTTCATATGTCTTTATTTCTTTTCCAGAAGCATCCATAAGCTTAATCTTAGGAGTTTCATCCTTAGTTGTTGAATACCATGCTGCATTAAGCTTAGCTGCATCCTCACCTGGAGTTAATGCTATCTGACAGAAGTTAGTTCTTACGCTCTCCCACTTAGTCTTCCATTCTGCCCATTCTGTGCTGTTTGCATATACATTAGACTTAACATTATGAGCATCTGTTTCTTTTCCATCCTCTGTATAACAGGCATCCTTTACTTCCATTTCAACATCTGCTGATTCTGCTGCTGCATTATTCCATGCTGCTCTCTTTGAGCTTCTTGCCCATGTTTCTGTTGTTCCCATAGCCAGACTTGCTACCATCATTGCTGTAAGTGTTGCTGCTGCAACCTTTTTCATTCTTCTCATATCTTCCTCCTGATATTATGTCTTATTGACATTATGCTGGACATCAGACATTTCATATCCAGCCTCTGTTGCTGATTTCCCAACCTGAAATGCTGGCTCCAACATAAAAATGCAACCTTAGGTTAATATAATATTTCCACCCTGCGATACGCATTTTGCAGAGATAAAATATGTTTCTTAACCAAAGATTGCTTATAATATAAAGAGTATTATTAAAATCTATATGTTTTATTACGTAAAATATCCGTAAAGGATTCTTAATCTCTTGTAATATATTCACTAATATATTCTCGTTAAACACTCCACAGCTATATATTTCTTTATCTTCTTTTCAGCCACTTTAAGTCCCGATACTCACCCCACTATAAAATGTTTTTAAAATATCCTCATAAGTTGCACCACCTTCTGCCATATTCTGTGCCGTGTATACACCAACCCCGAAACCATCTCCCACTCCTGTTGTTGTTATCTTTACGCCACTATCCATATATTCTATTTTATAATTAGGTGAATTAAGTCCCAGAATCTTTGCAAATGTGCTTCCTGTCATCACCATATTGCCGACCTGCATCTTAGATACATATCCATCACTGCTTACCGATACAACCTGTACCTGCTTATCAAGCCCCTTTTTATCCAGTGTCAGACCATCGTATGCTTTTTCAAATGCATTAACAAAATCCTTGTTATTAACAGTCTTAACGACAAAATATTCTTTTGCTTCTTTATCCTTAGGACATTCAACTGCCATAAGATATGAATAATCATCTCCTAACATATCCTTGCCAGAAAGCGTAAAACCTGCTGTTACGTATGTATACCTTGCCTCTATATATTGCCCGTTACAGCTTATTGTCATGCCATTTGTCGCTGCTACACAGTCATTTACAAGGTTATAATTATCCAAATAGTCCTTTCCCCACTTTTTCTTCATCTGTCCTGATGTCATATACGACATACCAAGCTGACTACTGTCTATGTTCATCCTTTCGCCCATTAAACGGTATATATCTGTCCTTATCATTATGCTTTCTGCTTTTAGAAGTTCAACCTCATCACCCATATACAATCTGTCGGCAAGAACCATTGAAACAAACTTCTCAACCTCTACAGATTGTGATGCATTTTTATAATTCACTGTTACCGTCCTTCCATCAGCTATCTCTTCACTCACAGCCGTATCAACAACACCTGTTAGCTTCAGCGTAATAACCGATGGCACCAGCAAATAAATGGCGATAAATATCATTACCTCCATACATTTCCTGACTATACTGCGGCCTTTCCTGCTTTCTCCCGTAATTAATGAATTATTATCTTCTCCCCTCCTGCTTTTATAATAATTATAATCCTTGTAATCATAATTTCCTGCCTCGCAGCTGCTTATGACATACCCTTGTGTATCGTTCCTTCTTCTTGCCTTCTTATATTCTATATACTGCTTGTCTGTTGCCGCTTCATCTATTCTTTCCCCGATTAAACCCACTCCTCTGATTATAATACGGGGTAAAAAAAATCTATCCAGTCTCATACACTTTATCTAGCCTCCTAGATAAAATGTATGAATACCGGATAGATATTATTCTATATTTTGCAACCTTTACTTTAACTTAACTGGTGTCTTAGTAAGCTTCCAGATTTCTGTTGCATACTCTTCAATAGTTCTGTCTGATGAGAACTTACCTGCCTTAAACGAGTTAATCATAACTGTCTTAGCCCAGCCAGTCTCATCCCTGTATCTCTTATCAATCTTAGCCTGTGCTTCTGCATAAGAACGGAAGTCCTTAAGAATGAAGTAAGTATCTGCTCTTCTTCCCTCCTGTGAGTTAAGAAGTGAGTTGTAGATATCCCTGAACATCTCTGGATCTTCCTTAGAATACTTACCATTGATAAGTTCCATAAGAACCTCTCTTATATTCTGGTCGTTGTTGAAGATTTCCATAGGATCATAGCCACCCTCATTCTCATAACGGATAACTTCATCAGAACGAAGACCGAATATTACGGCATTCTCCTCTCCAACCTCCTGGACTATCTCAACATTAGCGCCATCCATAGTGCCAAGTGTTATTGCACCATTAAGCATAAACTTCATGTTACCTGTACCTGAAGCCTCCTTAGATGCTGTAGATATCTGCTCAGATACATCTGCTGCTGCAAATATTATCTCAGCGTTAGATACTCTGTAATTCTCGATAAATACTACTTTAATTTTTCCATTAATAGATTCATCATTGTTGATCACATCTGCAACATTATTAATAAGCTTTATAGTCTGCTTTGCAATCTTATAACCAGCGGCAGCCTTTGCACCAAAGATAAATGTTCTAGGAACAATATCCATATCAGGATTCTTCTTGATTTCATTGTAAAGGTACATAACATGAAGAATATTAAGAAGCTGTCTCTTATATTCGTGAAGTCTCTTTACCTGTACATCAAATATAGAATCCGGATTAACATCTATTCCATTGTGCTCCTTGATATACTTTGCAAGTCTTACTTTATTCTTATGCTTAATCTGCATGAATTCCTGTCTTGCCTTTTCATCATTAACATATACAAGCATCTTTTCAAGCTGCTTAAGGTCTGTTACCCATCCATCACCAATCTTGTCTGTAATCCAGTCTGCAAGAAGTGGATTAGCATGAAGAAGGAATCTTCTCTGTGTGATACCATTAGTCTTGTTGTTGAACTTCTCTGGCATCATCTCATAGAAATCCTTAAGCTCCTGCTTCTCTAAGATTTCTGTATGAAGTCTTGCAACACCATTGACAGAATATCCGGCACATATAGCAAGATTAGCCATCTTAACCTGACCATCATATATAACAGCCATCTTTCTGACCTTTTCCTGGTCTCCTGGATACTTTGCCTTAATATCTTCAACGAATCTTCTGTTGATTTCCTCTACTATCTGATAGATTCTTGGAAGAAGTCTTGAGAACAGCTCAATAGGCCACTTCTCAAGTGCCTCAGCCATAATAGTATGGTTAGTATATGCAACTGTCTTAGTTGTAACCTCCCATGCTTCATCCCATTCAAGACCATTCTCATCCATAAGAACTCTCATAAGCTCTGCAACTGCAACTGTTGGATGTGTATCATTAAGCTGGAATGTAACCTTCTCATAAAGCTTCTTTACATCACCATTGTGCATCTTCTTATATCTTTCAACAGCTCTCTGGACTGATGCAGATACGAAGAAATACTGCTGCTTAAGTCTTAATTCCTTACCTGCATAATGGTTATCGTTAGGATAAAGAACTTCTACAATATTCTTTGCAAGGTTCTCTTCCTCTATAGCCTTCTGGTAATCGCCCTTGTCAAATGAGCTTAAGTTAAATGTATTAACTGGCTCTGCATCCCATATTCTAAGTGAATTGACTGTGTTGTTACCATATCCGATAACTGGAAGGTCATAAGGAACAGCTATAACTGAACGATAGTCTTCCTGAACGAATATATCACGTCCAGTTGCTTCATCTCTGTAAGAACGCACATACCCACCAAACTTGACTTCATATCTGTATTCAGAACGCTTAATCTCAAATGGATTGCCATCCTTTAACCAGTTATCAGGAACCTCTACCTGATATCCGTCCTTAATCTCCTGTTTGAACATACCATACTTATATCTGATACCGCATCCGTAAGCTGGATATTCAAGAGTTGCAAGTGAATCAAGGAAACATGCTGCAAGTCTTCCAAGTCCACCGTTACCAAGTGCTGCATCTGGCTCCTGATCCTCGATAACATTAATATCAAGTCCAAGCTCCTCAAGTGCTTCTTTTATCTCGTTATACTTAGTAAGATTAATCATGTTATTACCAAGTGCACGTCCCATAAGGAACTCCATAGACATATAATATACAATCTTAGGATCTTCCTTGTCATATGTCTTATGTGTAGCTATCCACTTATCTATGATAAGATCCTTAACTGCATACGCAACTGACTGGAACACCTGCTGCTTATCTGCCTCATCAATATTCTTTCTATAAAGAGATTTACAATTACTTACAACTTTTTTCTTGAATTCTTCCTTGCTAAAAGATGCTTCTGTACCTGTCACCATGTATTCTTCTCCTCCTTAATATATAGATATACCACAAATGTATATCATTATTCCTGATTTAACTAATCGTGTCTGATTTAATTAACATTATTCACAAAGCACGTTACACGATGGTTAAATTATACACGATTCGCACCCTTATTGCAATTTAATAAAATTAATTGATCATTATTATTCAAGATAATAAAGATATGCGTATTCTGGCAGTGGTGCACTCTGTAAATTCCCTTTACCACATCCAGCTATTGCAATCAAACTAACAGCTAATAACATCATCATTTTTCTTTTCATTCATACCACCTCCATTCTTTTAATATAAATCATTTATATGCAACATAATCTTCTATAACATTTTTTATAGTTCTTATTAATTTCAGTATATTCATCCTTAATAATATTTCAATACAATTGGCGTGAACTGTCATTTTTGGGCGTGAATTGTACCTCATCTCACCTATTTATATAAAAACGAGGAGAAAATACGCATAACTGCGATTTTCTCCTCGTCTTTACATATTATAAATTATTAAGATACTGTTTTAGTTCTTCTCAACCGCAAGCACAACCTTCTCACCATTGATATCCCAATCCTTAGTGAATCCTGCTGTCTTACCTGTTTCAATAGTATTTGCAAGAACAACGCTCTTAATCTGCTCTGCATTCTTAACCATAAGGTCTGCTAACTTGTCATTACCATCTACATATACAGTAATCTTATCCATAACCTCAAATCCAGCATCCTTACGCATAGTCTGAATCTTACTTACGATTTCTCTTACGAAGCCTTCCTCGATAAGCTCTGGTGTAAGGTTAGTATCCATAACAACTGTGATACCCTTGTCAGAACTTGCTACAAAGCCTTCCTTCTGAGTCATCTCAATAAGAACATCATCCTTCTCAAGAACGATATCTTCACCATCAGCATTGATTGTAAATGAACCCTTAGTATTAAGTTCATCCATAGTTGCATTGCCATCAAGTGTTGAAAGTGCTGCTCTGATAGCATTAAGATGCTTGCCATACTTTGGTCCAAGTGTCTTTAACTGTGGCTTGAATGAATATGAAGTAAATGCTCTTACATCATCTGTGTACTCAACTTCCTTAACATTAAGCTCATCTGCTATGATAGCTGTAAAGTATTCGTTTAACTTCCAGTCAGCCTTGATGTACAGCTTGCCGATTGGCTGTCTGTTCTTGATGTTAGTTGAGTTACGGCATGCTCTTCCGATAACAACAGCATTTAATACATCTTCCATGTTATCTTCAAGTTCCTTGTCAATCCATTCTTCCTTAACTTCTGGGAAGTCGCAGAGGTGGATACTGATAGGAGCTGTCTTATCTATGCTGCATACAAGGTTTCTGTAAATGCTTTCTGTCATGAAAGGAATCATAGGTGCTGCTGCCTTGCAAAGTGTTACAAGTGTTGTGTAAAGAGTCATATAAGCATTAATCTTATCCTGCTCCATGCCCTTTGCCCAGAATCTTTCACGGCATCTTCTTACATACCAGTTAGAAAGCTCATCTACAAAGTCCTCAAGTGCTCTTGCTGTTTCTGTAATCTTGTAGTTGGCAAGATTGTTATCAACAGTCTTAACAAGAGTATTAAGCTTAGAAAGAATCCATTTGTCCATAACTGGAAGCTTATCATACTCAAGTGTGTACTTAGTAGCATCAAATTCATCTATATTAGCATAAAGTACAAAGAATGCATATGTGTTCCAGATAGTTCCCATGAACTTTCTCTGTCCTTCTGTAACAGCCTTATCATGGAATCTGTTAGGAAGCCATGGTGCTGAGTTCTCGTAGAAATACCAGCGGATGGCATCTGCACCATGCTTCTTAAGTGCATCAAATGGATCTACAGCATTTCCCTTTGACTTACTCATCTTCTGTCCATCTGCATCCTGAACGTGACCAAGTACGATAACATTTTCATAAGGTGCTTTATTGAAAAGAAGTGTTGAGATTGCAAGAAGTGAATAGAACCAGCCTCTTGTCTGGTCAACGGCTTCTGAAATGAACTTAGCAGGGAACTGCTGTTCAAACACTTCCTTATTCTCAAATGGATAGTGGTGCTGTGCAAATGGCATTGAACCTGAGTCAAACCAGCAGTCGATAACTTCTGGAACTCTCTTCATCTTACCCTTACACTTAGGACAAGTACAAGTAACCGCATCAATATATGGTCTGTGAAGCTCGATATCATCTGGGCAGTTATCAGAATGTTCCTTTAATTCTGCCTTGCTTCCGATAGATAACATTTCTCCACAATCATCACATACCCAGATATTAAGAGGAGTACCCCAGTATCTGTTACGTGAAATTCCCCAGTCCTGAACATTTTCAAGCCATGCGCCAAAACGTCCAGTTCCGATAGTTTCCGGAATCCAGTTGATTGTCTTGTTGTTAGCTATTAAGTTAGCCTTAACTTCTGGATCACTCATCTTGATAAACCAAGACTCTCTTGCATAGTAGATAAGTGGTGTATCACATCTCCAGCAGAATGGATAATCATGCTCGAACTTAGGAGCATCAAATAACTTGCCCTCTTTATCAAGGTCTTTAAGTACTTCTGGGTCTGCCTTCTTAACGAAAAGTCCTGCATATGGTGTTTCCTTTGTAAGTTCACCCTTTCCGTCAACGAACTGTACGAATGGAAGGTCATATTTACGTCCAACCTTGGCATCATCTTCACCAAATGCTGGTGCAATATGAACGATACCAGTACCATCTGACATAGTTACATAGTCATCACATGTAACAAAATGTCCCTTCTTGTGCTGCTTAGCTGCAACATCTGCCGCACACTGGTATAATGGCTCATATTCTTTATATTCAAGGTCTTTACCCTTGTAAGTTTCTAACACTTCGTAGTCAACGCCTGCGCCGCTTCCAGCTTCCTTGCCTTCTTCGATAACATTTCCGCCTACTGTCTGACCGGCCTTAACTGCAAGTCCACCAAGCACCTTATCAAGAAGTGCTTCTGCCATATAATAAGTATAGCCATCTGCTGCCTTAACCTTTACATATGTTTCTTCTGGGTTCACACAAAGTGCCACGTTAGATGGAAGTGTCCAAGGTGTTGTTGTCCATGCAAGGAAATATGCATCTTCGCCTACACACTTGAAACGTACTACTGCTGAACGCTCTTTAACAGCCTTGTAACCCTGTGCTACTTCGTGTGATGAAAGTGGTGTTCCACAACGTGGGCAGTAAGGAACAATCTTAAAGCCCTTATATAAAAGACCCTTATCCCATATCTGCTTTAAAGCCCACCATTCAGACTCGATGAAGTTATCATCATATGTGATGTATGGATTATCCATATCAGCCCAGAAACCAACTGTAGATGAGAAATCTTCCCACATACCCTTGTATTTCCATACGCTTTCCTTACATTTCTTGATGAATGGCTCAAGACCATACTCTTCAATCTGTTCCTTGCCATCAAGACCTAATTCCTTCTCAAGCTCAAGCTCAACTGGAAGTCCATGTGTATCCCATCCGGCCTTACGTGGAACCATATAGCCCTTCATTGTTCTATATCTTGGAATCATATCCTTTATAACTCTTGTAAGAACATGTCCTATATGTGGCTTACCATTAGCTGTTGGAGGTCCATCATAAAATGTATATGTTTCCCCCTTCTTACGGTTATCAATACTTTTCTGGAATATATCATTATCCTTCCAGAACTTTTCAACCTGTTTTTCTCTGTCTACGAAATTCATATCTGATGAAACTTTCTCGTATACCATTGTGTTACTCCTTTCAAATCATTTACTTAATCGTAACGATGTTAGCTTGCTTTATTGGTGCTGTAACAAATGTCGTTACACACGCAAAAAAGCCCCTGCCGTAATACGACAGGGGCTGAATCAACTTAACCTATATCAATTACGACATACCATCATATGCGTCCCTTGTAACGGTAGGATTACCGTCCTCACTTACTTTTCGTAATATAATACTATCCTTAATGTTACCCATAATATTATACTGCAAAGTTCTGCAAGGATGCTTGGAAGTGATATTCAACTATGCTCTACTCACACCGGCTTCCACCATCCCGGCTCGCTATTGCTTTCTTTCATAATCTACTGTCTTCGTCATCGCAGATAATGTGATTGTATATAATTGATCTTAAAATGTCAATAATTAAGCTGTATTATTTATTATAATTTATCACAAAATCACCTGTTATTGTGTTATATGATGCATTCCTTTAGCCCTGCTATGCCCGTCCTTTTCTGCGTTCAATTCCTTTTTCCTTATAATATCGCGCTTTATCGGCATACATTTTCTCCTCTGCCTCACGTAACATTTCATCAAAGCCTGTTATTACATTCTCACTCCAGATAACACCTGCTGCCATATTTACAGAACGCTCATTCATTAGTTCTTTTAACTCTGTTATACGCTTTATTAATGTATTCTCATCTATCTGTGTACAGATTACAAGAAACTCATCTCCACCTATACGAAATACTGCATCCACTCCAAACACGTCTGTAAGGCATCCACATGCATTAAGAATAAGTCTGTCGCCTGCCTCGTGTCCCATTGTATCATTCACATATTTCAGTCCTGTAACATCACAGTAAACAACGCCTATACTCTGTTTTTTATCTATACTATCTACACAGTCTCTCATAGCAAAACGGTTTCCTATATTGGTCAGGGCGTCCTTATAGCTCATATCCTCAAGCTTTCTCATCATATTCCTGCGCTTTATACACGATATAATAAAAGCACTCATAATCTCAAGTATACTTAAGGCATATTCGAGTGTAAGCAGTGGCAGATTGTCTATTCCCATAAATGCAATAACTTCTCCTTCGTTATATATAGGAATTACAATTATCGAATGAATACCCTGTCTTTTTAAATTATCATATTGCAGAGGATCACTCTCTTTTATCTCTTCAAGATCCTTAATCACGACATTTCTACCATTTTCAAAGCACTTATACCAGTTAGCACATACCTCCGGAGGCACATTCTGAAGATTATCCTTCTCTGGACTTACTCCCTCTGCCGTCCACTCATATGTATTATCATCTCTGCCATATATATTTTTTTCAAATATATAGGTTCTTTCTCCATTAAGTGCTTTCCCTATATACCCAAGAAGTATATTTATCGTTTCATCAGGTGTATCTGCTGCAAGTGCCTCTCTTAAGCCCTCATTGACAAATGCTTCTGTTTCTCTATACTTCTGGATAAGCTTATCCTGTGCAAGCTCTTCACTTATATCTATGCCTATTTCCAGCCTGTACTTTCTGTTTCCTTCCCCCTCAACCAGAGTATCCTTTATTATCATATATTTATCTAATACAGGATTATAATAACGCCATTCCTCAAAGGCTCCTGGTAAAAGTCTGCTGTTGTTGCACATACCACATTTAACAGAAGCTTTTTGTAATACCTCATAACACTTCTTGCCTTTTATATCCTCTATTGATTCTAAGCCATACGCTTTCAATGCTTTATGATTCATATATACAATTTCATTGGTTTCTATATCTGTTGCATATACATATTCATTCAGATTTATAAAAAAATCCCCTATTTCTTTTATATTTTTCATACGCATGTCTCCCTTTATTATTGAATCTGTAGTATTCCCCATTCATTAAACGAATCAGCATATTCTGTATATAATTCCTTTGTAACAGCCCCTTTTTCTTCTGCATTTTATATCATTTTGACATTTTTTTGTCAATATTCAGTATTATATTTTTATTATTTTTTCATTATATCATAATTTACTCTTTCTCAACCCATACACTCACGAACCCGCGCTTCGCGCTTTATCGTCCTGCTTCGCAGCTTACCTTTCTATAACACAGCTATGCTTCTTTGTTTTTTTATCATAATTAATCCCAACAAGTAATATATTATCTGTATATTTCTTAACAGCCTCTGGGTATTTTTTCTCTTTTATCTGATTGATGGCGGTGACTGCATCCTGATTCCACTTCAGCTCAATAATTAAAGCCGGATAACCTGCTGTATACTCTGGCTTTGGTAATAGTACAATATCTGCAAAGCCTCTGCCTGTTGGCATTTCTCTTACTGGCTTGAAATAATACTGCATTGCACTTAAATAAGCTAATGATAAAACACAGCTTAAAGAGTTCTCATTATTATATTGAATGGCCGATGTGTATTCTGTATGAATTTTTTCAATGCAATCCGCTACTGTATCTGCATCTTTATCAAGAGTTGCATCTATTATTACCTGCGACTGCTTTTGAAATGCAATTAATTCATTCCACTCTGTTTTTTTAGTAGCAAGAATAAATTCCTGACGAATTTCCTCATTAGGTATATATGCCATTTGATAACTGCTGTCATATGCCAGATATCCAAGATGAATAAGCAGCGTCATTACATCATCTTTTCCTGCAAAGCTGACCATATCATTTTGAAATGAATTAACATCAACATTTATCGAAGCTCCTGCTATCATTTCTATTATTGCCGTCTTAAGGCCATCAAAGTTCATATTAATTAACGGAATAATAGCCTCATAGGTTCCTGTTTCCGACCAGTAGCTGCGATACTCTCCCCACAGCATAACATTGACCACGGCCTTAGGATTGTATATATGGCAGTTTCCAAGCTTATAGCCATCATACCAGCTTTTTACCTTATCATAATCCCTTCCAAATCTTTCACACAGGCATTTAACTTCATCCTCAGTAAAGCCTGTATATTTGTCCAGAACCTTTGCACTTATCATCGTATATTCATCAAAATTATTAAGTGCTGACTGTGTCTTTATTCTCTTTATTGGCAGAATGCCTGTAAGATACGCCAGTTGTATGAACTTTGCCGGCTCACTCCCCTTAAACATCCCCCTTAAGAAATTAATATACTGTGTCTGAACATCGTTATTAGCTGCCTCATCACGAATAATCACATCCCACTCATCTATTATTACAATAAATTTAATTCCCTTGTTCATGTTAATAAGTGACATAGCACCATATGCCGTTCTCGCAGAATCAAGGTCGACATCTGGATAGTTTTCCTTTAACTCAGCTATAATCTGTTCGTTAATATAATTTACTGTTTTATCTGGCGAACCGGCATCCATCATACACCATTGTACATCAAAATGTATTACATCATATTTATTAATATTTTCTTTATATGATGGACTTTTACTTATTTGCAGTCTGTCAAATATCCCTTCTGAATCACAGCCTTTGCTATAATATGCCACAAGCATATCTGCTGTAACTGACTTTCCGAATCTTCTTGGACGGCTATTACATATAAATGCCTGATTAGTATTAAGCACTCTGTTGGTATACTCGATAAGTCCAGACTTATCTACATATATTTCAGAATTAAGTGCCATTTTAAATGCACTATTATCCGTATTAACAAATCTCCCCATAACTTAGCCTCCTCCATTCCAGCCTATACATATTATACCACAAGTGAAACTTTTATCTCAATAATGAAATCATTTCCCTGTATTCTTGCACTTATATCTCCATTCATACGCTCCACAAGCTCTTTTGCAATAGATAAACCCAGTCCGGTTGAGGCTCTGCCTCTTGCCACATCTGCTTTATAAAAACGCTCGAACACATGGCTTAAGTCAATATTTTCAGGATGTTCCGTATAATTACTGATTTTAAGCACGGCGTGATTGTCCTCACGGGTAAGCTTGATACTTATATTCTTTTCCCCATGATCAAGACCATTTTTTATGACATTCTGTATAACTCTCCTTAAGCCCTGCTTATTACCTGATATATACAGCATTTCCTCAGTAATACTAATATCCGGGCAGATGCCCTGCTTCTTCCATTCATCATAATAAGAAAATACGGCTTCTTTTAATATTCTGTTCATACAACAATCCGTAAGCTCCAGCTTATATGAATCATTTTTCAGCTTAGTGAATGTAAAAAGCTCCTCCAGCATTTCATTAAGGCTGTTAAGCCTTTCTCTGATTATATCAAGATATCTCCTCTGGTCATCTATATTGTCACATTCCTCTATAAGCTGGAAATACCCATCCAGTGATGTAAGCGGTGTCCTTATATCGTGTGAAAGATTAGTATATGTATCTGCAATCAGCTCTTCTTTTTTTCTGTACTCATTTCTTTCTTTTTTACGCAGGTCAAGAAGCTCATTCAATTTATCTGAAAGCTCACCTATTCCCCCCATATCTATTTCACGTTGAATCAGCTTGTTACTGTCGTGTTCCATAAGAAACGACAACTGGCGGCAGATGTCCTTAATCTGCCGCTGGTATTTCCACATAATAAATGCCTGTATAATAATTATTACTGCTAATATTCCAATAATAATCCTCATTCTCTATATATCCCTTTTCTGAAAAATATAACTGCTTAATGTCAGCATTATTATAATAAATACAGCTGCCACAAACATTGAACTAACAACATCCTCCCTGCCTGCATTCATAGGAAGCATTGCCATCCTTCCAGTTACTGTATACCTATATACATTGAAATTATGAAGTCCACTTCTATTAACTACATAATCTATAAAGGCATACACAATACTCATTATATTCATGGTAAGACATACCGACAATGTCATGCTTATGACATTATTCTTAATTATAACTGCTATTGCCATACATATTAACACAAATGCATAATGAAGCGTAAGTTCCGTTAAGAAATAAGGTATAATCTCCTTCCAGTTACCCCACATCACATATTTAAACGCAAGCATATTCGCTACTGCCTGAAATACAAATATCCCTGCAAAGGTAATTGCTGTAAATAAAGCAAGTGCAACTGCCCTTGAAACAATAAGCATCCCCCTTTGTGACACCTGTCCACCAATATTCTTAATATAACCGCTCTTAATATCTGCTGTTGCAAACATAACCGCAAATATTACAAGAAAAAGTGCATAAAACTTTCCCTGTGCATTAGAAAAGAAAACATCCATTACCGTAACCTTCTTTCCAGGCTCCGTAGGTAATTCCACGCTCATACCAAGATTGACATTATCTGTATTCTGCTGCGAAAGCTGTTCCTTGTTGCTGTCATCTGCCTGTTGTTCCTCTATGTCCTGTGCATTTACCACATCAGCTGCCTGCATATCAGTATCAGTATCTGCCTGACTTTCTACTGCCTGCTGTTTCTCCCATTCCTTATTAACTGCATCATAATCTATTTTTGAAAGAAATGAGGTAAGCAGTGCTGATGCCAGCAATATAATCCATATTACATACATACTCTTTGTACGAAACATTCTGTATACATCCATCTTTATCATATTAAGCACGATTGTCACCCCCTGTAAGCCTTAAGAAATAATTCTCAAGTTCTTCACTTGTAATAGATATTCCTTTAACTGGAATTCCCGCCTTTGCAAGCTCCATGTTCAGCCTGGCACTTTCTCCCAGTCTTTCAAATATATGAATATGTTCTTTATCTATAACCTGATAGCTGCTAAAGCCCATATCATCAAGCACAGCAATAGCCTGCTTAGGATTATCAAGTGTAAGCTCTATGCGCTCACTGCATTTTTTCATAAGCTCTTCTCTTGTAAGCTCCTGCACAAGGCATCCATTATGAATAATGCCATAATCTGTGGCAAGCTTTGATAATTCCTCCAGTATATGACTTGAAATACATATTGTCATGCCACGCTCCTTAGCAAGCTTCTGGATAGTTTCACGCACCTCCACTATTCCCTGCGGATCAAGTCCGTTAATCGGCTCATCAAGAATAAGAAGGTCAGGCTCGCCTACAAGTGCAAGAGCAATTCCCAAGCGCTGCTTCATTCCAAGCGAATAATGCTTTGTTTTCTTTTCTCCAACAGCATCAAGACCTACTGTTTTTAACAGTTCTTCTATATATCCTTTTTTCTTAATCCCTGTAAGCTTACATTTAATGTTCAGATTGTCATATGCCGACATATTGCCATAAAGTCCGGGAGCTTCTATAAGACACCCTACTCTTGAACGTACCTTTTGTAAGTCCTTTCCTTTATACCCAAACATTTCTATTTCGCCATAAGACGGTGTTGACAGTCCGCTAATCATCTTAAGACAGGTCGTTTTACCGGCTCCGTTTCTTCCAATAAAGCCATATATCGCACCCTTTTTAATGTGCATATTTACATCATCAACCGCCCTGTGTCTGCCATACTGCTTAGTCAGATTCCTTGTCTGCAATAATAATTCACTCAAAGCTTTTTCCTCCTTTTCTTAACTGCTATTATCATAAAAAATAAATCCTAATCAATCGCAAATAAATAGTAAAAAAAGAGTAAATTATTCATGCAGGCGATATCCAATCCCCCATATTGTTTCTATATATTCATCAGGTGTAATGGTCTTTATTTTCTTTCTGATATTGCTTATATGCACATCCAGAGTCTTTGTTTCACCCATATATGGCTCATCCCACGCATATTCGAATATATCCTCCTTGCTAAACACCTGCTTCGGGTTTTTAAGCAGCAATTCCAGTATTGCAAATTCCTGTTTTGTAATCTTAGGAAGCACCCTGCCACCGATACTTACCTCAAAGGTAGAGCGTGTAAGCACCATATCTCTGAACTCAAGCCTTCCGCTGCCTTGTCCTTTTTGTATACCAGCCTTTGTTTTTACTTCTGTTTCTGCCTCTGCTTCTACCTTCGTTTCCGCCTCTGCTTCACCTTTTGTTTCCACCTCTATATGACGAAGCTGCACCTGAATACGTGCCAGTACCTCTCTAATCTCAAAGGGCTTTGTTATATAATCATCTGCTCCATCTGTCAGCACTCCGATTTTATCATCTATACTATCCTTTGCAGTCAGCACAATCACCGGAAGCCTTCCATGTTTTCTTATTTCCTTTAAAACCTCCTCACCACTTGCCCCAGGCAGCATTAAGTCAAGCAGCACAAGCGTATAATCCTTTTCTTTTATATTAAGAAGCAGCTTTGCCTCTGTTCCTGAAAATGCCTGTTCACACGTATAACCTGCCTTCACAAGCACCTCACAAAGAAGGTTATTAATATTTATATCATCCTCTACAATTAATATATTAGGCATAATTTTTACTCCTGTATTTTATAGTGTAAAATAGTTATCTACTTTATGAGAAATGGCATTAAATAAAACAGTTTTATTAATTCGTGTTTTCCTTCCCCTTATCTCTCATTATGACCATTTCTTCAAGATTATTTTTATTCATTTTGTCCATTTCTTCAAAGTGTTTTTTGCTTAATTTGACCTTTTCTTCAAAACTATTTTTACTCATTTTGTCCGTTTCTTCAAGATTATTTTTGCTTAATTTGACCTTTTCTTCAAAACTATTTTCGCCCAATTTATCCGTTTCTTCAAGATTTTACTTTATTTATAAACAAAAAAACAGCACGACTATTCCCCTTATCCAGAAATAAATCGTGCCATCTTATCTTTTATCTTATCTGTGTTATAATCCTAATTATTCTCTGCTCTCGCCATAGCAATCTGCTCCGGTGTTATAGGCAGCTCATAGAACCTCTTTCCTGCTGCGTGGCTTAGCGCATCTGTCACAGCCGGAAGTGGAGTGTTAATTACAACCTCTCCTATTGACTTAGCACCAAATGGTCCAGCATCCTCAAAGCTGCTTTCAAACTCAACATTAATATGTCCAATATCCATTCTTGATGGTATCTTATATTGCAGGAATGAGTTCTCATAAAGCTTTCCCTTATCAGAATATGTGATATTTTCAGACATTGCCATACCAATTCCCTGAAGGATTCCGCCTTCTGCCTGAACCCTTGCAAGATTAGGATTAACTGGTGTTCCACAGTCAACGCATGCATCATATTCCACAACTCTGCTCTCGCCTGTAACAAGGTCAACCTCAACCTCAGCTGCACCTACCATATATGGTGGTGGGGAAATAGGTGATGTATGTGTATTAGTAACAGTAAGTGCCATATCATTGCCACACATTGAAGCTGTTGCGATATCACAAAGACTTACCGATGCACCATTGTGCTCTCCAGCCTCACATCTTACACAGCTTCCGTCAAATGTAACCTCACTCTTATCACAGCCTATAAGCTTAGCCCCAAGCTTTTCGATTCTGCTTCTTAGCTCTAAGGCACAGTTCTCAACTGCCTTTCCAGTAACGTATGTTGTACTTGATGCATATGAGCCTGAATCATAAGGTGATATATCAGTATCAGCACCGAATACACTTATGTTATCAGTACTGCACTCAAGCACCTCCGCAGCAATCTGTGCAAGTATTGTATCACAGCCTGTTCCCATATCAGCAGCACCGATATTCATTGTATACACGCCCTCATCATTAAGCTTAAGTGTGGCACTTCCAACATCCACACCTGATATACCAGAGCCCTGCATAGCCATGCCCATTCCGACAAAACGTGCCTTCGTATCAGAAATCTTTCTCATAGGATACTTCTCATCCCATTTAATCATCTCTTTAACCTTTGCTAAGCATCTGTCAAGCGCACAGCTTGTATTGACCTGACCATAGTAAGCAGGCATTACATCGCCCTCCTTAACTATGTTTTTAAATCTTATTTCAAAAGGATCCATATGAAGCTTATCAGCAAGCTCATTTACAGCAGATTCAACGGCAAAAAGTCCCTGTGTGGCACCATAGCCTCTATATGCCCCTGCTGACATAACATTCGTGTATACAACATCACTTACAAATCGGAATGCCTCCGCCTTTCCGTATAACGGTATTGACTTGTGTCCTGAAAGACCTACTGTCGTTGGTCCATGCTCCCCATAAGCTCCTGTGTTAGACAGGGTATATAAATCTATTCCTTTTACGATACCATCCTTAGTTGCACCGAGCCTTACATGCATCTGCATCTCATGTCTTGGAGATGAAGCTGACAATGACTCTTCCCTTGAGAATATAATCATAGCTGGCTTCTTAGTCTTCCATGTGACAAATGCCGGATATATTTCTGAAACCGATGTCTGCTTCGCGCCAAAACCACCACCTATTCTAGGCTTTGTAACACGTATCTTTGATGGAGATATTCCAAGTGCGTGTGATATGATTCTTCTGCAGTGAAATACTATCTGTGTAGAGCTTACAACATGAAGTCTTCCATAAGTATCGATTGTACAGAATGTCCTGAAGGTCTCCATCATACTCTGCTGGCATGCCTTTGTATGATATGTCCTGTCAATTACAATATCACAGCTCTCAAGCACCCTATCTATATCACCATTACTGCACTCATCATGTGCACATAAATTTCTTTTATTATCAGCTCCGACAGGACACATTGCTTCCCAGTTATCCTCCGGATGAACAAGTATCTCATTATCCTTTGCCTTAGTAAAGTCAAGTACTGGTTCAAGTACCTCATACTCTGCCTTAATAAGCTTCATTGCCTTATCAACACAGCGCTCATCCACTCCCGCAACAATCGCAACCGGATCACCTATGAATCTTACATGTTTATCAAGAATAAGCCTGTCATAAGGACTTGGCTCAGGATACGTCTGACCGGCACAGGTAAAACGCTTCATATTCTGGTCAACATCCTTATATGTATATATTGCCTCTATTCCAGGTACCTTCATTGCAATATCTGTATTAATGCTCTTAACATATGCGTTGGCATATGGTGAACGCAGAAGCTTTACAACAAGACAATCCTTTGGTGCAATATCATCTGTATATACCGGTTTTCCTAGAAGCAGCTCCATTGCATCTTTTTTTCTTACTGCTTTATTAACTGACTTCATTACTTCACCTCCTCTGCTATATTTTCTTTATTTTCCACACTGGCTTCCTTAGCCTTTTTTACCTTTAGGTAATCCAGGATTCCTCTTAACTGGCCTTCATACCCTGAACATCTGCACAGATTTCCCGAAAGGAATTCCTTAATCTCATCTTCATCAGGGTAAGGATTCTCCCTAAAAAGTGCAATAGCATTCATAACAAAGCCCGGGTTACAGAAGCCACACTGCTCTGCTCCCTGATCAGCTATAAATGTAACGAACTCTGCGGCCTCCTCCTGTAAACCTTCAAGCGTTGTAACGCTGCATTTATCCGCTCTTACAGCAAGAACCGAACATGAAAGTACAGGTTTATCGTTAAGAAATACCGTACACAGTCCGCAGTTAGAAGTCTCACAGCCACATTTTACACTATAACAGCCATGCTCCCTCACGAAATCATAAAGAGTCATATCGCAGGCCACATCTGCCTTGACTAACTTTCCATTTAACTTAATATCTACTAACATATATTCTCCAATCCATACACTAATCAATCGATATATAAACAAATCTATACATTAACATTGCTATATAAATAATACCGCAGCTATTAATAATCAATAACTAATTATTAATTATTTACAGCTATTAATGCTCTCTTAGTAAGTTCTTCTGCCAGATGGCTTCTGTATTCAGCACTTCCACGCATATTACTCTCTGTAGAAACATTTTCCCTTACATATCTAGCGAAGCTCTCTATAGTCTCATCATTTACTCCGCCCTTAAGAATACCTTCATTATCTTCAACAACAACAGCTCTTCCCGGTCTTGCACCTATGCATATATTATATTTGCCTGAACCGCTAAAGCCCACGCCAGCACAGGTAAGAACCGGAAGGTCTGTTTCTGTTATTCTTACTGCCTCATAAAACATCTTGACTGGCTTTTTCTTAACGATAATGCTTACAATAATATCCCTGTCATAGCTTTGAGCTGCATAATCCTTTAGGGAAACTATTCCTCCCCTATGTAATTCAACGTATGAATCAAGTCCTATTAATAATGTAAGAACATCAGAAAATCCATATCTTCCATATATGCTTCCACCAACTGTCGCAAGATTTCTAAACTGCACGCCAACAATATGCCTTAGTGCTTCCTTAGTGCAGCCATTGGTATACTCATTAAAGCCCTTATGGTTTTCTAACTGTCTTAGAGATGTCATGCATCCAATCTTAAATTCTTCATCTGTCTCTTCAATCTTATCAAGTCCCAGTCCTGACATGTCAATCGCGGTATTGATTCTGTTATCACCCATACGCATCCACATCATGCCGCCGACAATTCTGTTAGCCTTCTTCTGGTTAAGCTCGTAGGCCTCTTCAATACTTTCTACTCTCTTATAATTCTGTATATTAAGCATAAAAACTCCTCATTTTGATCATACTTATGCCAGAAATAAAAGTCCCGCTGTACAGCTTAAACAACCTTTAAACTTTTTCCTGACCATTTCTTAATTACATTATAATATAACTATACTGACTTGTAAAAGCCTTGTCAATCTGATAAAATTCATTCGCACACTTCTTTTAACTGTTGCTATAAGATATATTCTGTTCAACATAAATGAGTGTGTTAAAACAAAGTAGAAATGAGGATAATTATGAAGAATTTTAAAAGATTAACCGCTTTAGTTCTTGCAGTGCTCATGCTTATATCAACTGTAGCATGTGGCAGTTCTGCTGCAAATGACAGCACTACACAGGCTGCTTCAACATCAGCCTTTGATGTCATGTCCCAATTCAACGAGATAGGCACAAGCTACCCTCTTACTGTTACCGACCAGGCTGGACGAACAGTAACTTTTGAAAAAGCACCTGAAAAGATTGCTTCATCTTACTATATCTCTACAAGTCTTCTCCTTGCACTTGGATTAAAGGATAAGCTTGTAGGAATTGAAGCTAAGGCTAATACAAGAAACATCTATAAGCTTGCAGCTCCATCCATCGTTAGTCTTCCTAATATGGGAACAGCCAAAGAATTCAACACAGAAGCCTGTGTTGCAGCAGCACCTGATGTTGTATTCCTTCCTATGAAGTTAAAAAAAGCTGCAGATACACTTGAAGGTCTTGGTATCAAGGCTGTTGTTGTTAATCCTGAGGATGCAACGCTCCTTAAGGAATGTATAACATTTGTTGGTAAAATAACTAACACAATCGGACGCTCTGATGCACTTAACAATTCTATCGATACATTTTTAGCTGATAATAAAGCCAAGCTTGCAGGTGAAAGCACTCCTTTAGTATATCTTGCAGGCAACAGCTCTGTTCTTTCAACAGCCGGAAGCAAGATGTATCAGAACACATTACTTAGCAATGCAGGCGGAAAGAATGCAGCCGCTGAGCTTACAGATACTTACTGGGCAAATGTTTCATATGAACAGCTTCTTGCCTGGAACCCTGATTACATTATAATAGCTGCCGATGCAACTTACTCAGTAGATGACGTTATAAATGATGCTAATCTTGCAGACTGCAATGCTGTTAAGAATAAAAAGGTTGTAAAGCTCCCTGGTGATATAGAAGCCTGGGATTCACCTGTACCAGCAAGCTTCTTAGGAAGCATATATATTGCCTCTGTTCTTCATCCAGAAAAGGTTACTAAGGATTTCTATGAAGAATGTGTAACTAAATTCTATGAAAGCTTTTATGGATTCACACCTGCTAAATAAGGATGATTTATGTTCAAAAACACTTATAATTACCGGAACAAAATTATACTTTTATCAGCCATACAGGTACTGCTTCTTCTGGCAATACTTGTATGGTCTGTCATTACCGGACAGTACCCACTCACATTAAAGGGCTTACTGTCTGGTGATACTATGTCAATTATGGTCTTTAAAAGGCTCAGGCTTCCCCGCGCCCTTATGGGTGTTATAGGCGGTTTTGGTCTTTCAATATCAGGTTTTATATATCAGCTTATATTTAAAAACCCTCTGGCTTCTCCCGATATCGTTGGCGTTTCCTCCGGTGCAAGTGCTGGTGCAGCTCTTGCAATAGTTGTAGTTTCAGCTTCTGCCCCTGTTATTTCCGTATCAGCCTTTATTGGAGCTGTTACAGCCCTCATAATAACTCTGCTTACGGCTTATCTTGTCCCTGGCAGAAACAGTTATACTATCGTGCTTGCCGGTATAGCTATTCATTCTGTGGCACAGACTATACTTATGTTTCTAAAGCTGGCCGCAGATCCTGAAAAACAGCTTGCTTCAATCGAATACTGGATTATGGGAAGCCTTAATGGTATTTCAAGGGACAGCCTTGCTATTCCGTTCCTAACAACACTTACCGGCTTTATTGTAATAGCTTTGTTATACCGACAGGTTCTCATTCTCTCTACAAGCGAAGAGGAAGCTGTATCACTAGGTGTAAATGTAGCAATTCTGCGTTTTATTATATTAATGCTTGCTACTCTTATCGTATCATCAATAATATGTGTTACAGGGCTTATAAGCTTTATCGGACTTATTGCACCTCATATTGCCAGACTGCTTACAAAGCGTAATGACATATTTACATACATAACAAGTGGCTTCACAGGAGCTATTTTACTGACACTTGCTGATATACTGGCAAGAAGTGTATCCTCATCAGAGCTGCCAGTCAGTATATTTACCTCACTTCTTGGAGCTCCACTGCTTATCATTCTGCTTATCAGAGCTAATAAAAAGGAGGCGTTATGATGTCAGATTTATTCAATACTACATTTTCCGCTGCCGGAATATCTGTATATTATGGCAGCACCTGTGCGGTTGATAACGTAAGCTTTGACCTTATGCCAGGACAGCTTAATGCTGTTATTGGCAATAACGGCTGTGGTAAAACCTCTCTTATTAAGGCCATCATGGGACTTATAAAACACAACGGACAATGTCAGCTTAATGAACACCTGCTTGAAAACCTCTCTGTTAAAAAAAAGGCCCAGCTGATAAGCTACATTCCACAAAGAAACAATCTTACCATAAGCATGACCGTCAGGGATGTATGTCTGCTTGGCTTCAATCCTCATATGCACATACTTGGAGGCTACACCACAGATATGATAAAACGTGCCGATAAAGCTATTGATATGGTTGGACTTAAGGGTTTATACGAAGCAGACTTCTTAGCTTTAAGCGAAGGACAGAAACAGTTATGTATTCTGGCACGTACCATAATAGAAGCTGCACCTCTGCTGCTTCTTGATGAACCGGATAGTGCACTTGATTTTTCTAACCGTCATCTGCTTATGCAGCACATAAGAAGCATTGTATCTGATGGAAGATGCGCACTTATGTGTATTCATAGTCCCGAGCTTGCATTGGAATACTGCGATAATATATTTCTTATGAAAGCCGGAACAATACTTACCAGCATTAATACTCATACAGACTCCCTTGATACTATTAACGAAAAGCTGTCTCTTATATATGATAATATTAATGTTATTGAATGTACCGATATCCACCATAAAACACACCGTGTAGTTGTGGCACTATAAACCTTTACTACAGATATATATCTATTCACACAGGACACACATACGTTATAAAAGCATTTACTGAAATGAGGTGACTTATTCTATGGATAATTGTTATTTAGACGCTCTGGCTGTCTTTACATTTTTTAAGATGTCAGATAAAAAGCATCTTTTTATTACCGGAGACCGGGGAAGTGGCAAATCATATCTGTTAAACAGCATTTTAAACCAGACTAAAGACGCTACGGATATGTCTGATTTTTTCAATTTCAATTATCTGATAAGCTGCAGAACGGACACACCAGAAGTTGTTATTAAATCCAATCTTATAGATGATGGAAAAGAATATGTGATTGGCAGACCACGTACACTCACTCCTGTTTCCCCTAAAAAAGGCAACAATATGACCATTGTAGAGGATGGTTTTATTAACTGCGCCTGTCCTGCCATTAAGAAGCATCTTATGACATCTGCTGATAGTATATTTGTTATTGACGAGCTTGGTTATCTGGAAAGCTCCTGTATCCCTTTTCAGGAGAACATTAAAAGTCTTCTTGATAACTCACGCGTATTCTCTGTCATCAGAAAACAATCCACAGAATTTCTTGACAGTATTAAAAGCAGATCTGATGTACTTTTAATCGATATTGATAATACCTTCAGCTCTATTTCATGCATTATTATGGCATCCGGTATGTCAAAAAGATTCGGTACAAATAAGCTTTTAGCCTCCTTCAACAACAACACTCTATTTGAAAATGCGATAAATATAAGCCGTTTCGTAGACTTTTGTGAAACTCTTGCCGTAACCCGTCATGATGAGCTTGTACAGATATGTGAACGGGAACATATACATTGCATTAAACACAATATGCCTTACAGAAATGATATGGTACACCTTGGTGTTTCACATATTCTAAAGGAAACCTGCTGCAAGAAAAGCTGCCGCACCCAGGGAATATTATTTCTTCCATCAGACCAGCCACTTATCACTAAGACAAGCCTTCAGCTGCTGTGTCTTTTATTTATTTACTACAACAGCAGTTATTTTGCTTGTAACAGCACAGATAAATCCAGCAATGCCAATAATGATTATTCTAATAATAATTATTCTAATAATGATTATTCCAATAATAATAATAATAAGATATGCCGGCTTGCTTTCAACGAAAACGCAGGTGCACCAGTAATATTTCCTGCGTGCTATTATGATGAGCTTCTTACACTTCCACAGGGCAAGGGTGGCGGTTTTATTGCAAAAAAACATCCTGCACAGGTTATTTTAGTTCCTGCACAGGATGAATATGAATTATATGATATTGATACTCCTGATGACCTTATTCGTCTTTCCCGGTATCTTCGCTAATTGCTGTACCTTATTTAGTTACAGCCTTTTCCTTTATTGTTGCTGCTTCTTCTGAAACAACTTCTTTAACTGTTTCCTCAGCTTTATTCTTAGGAAGAATTACGTTAAGTAAGATTGCTACAAATGCTGCTGGAACAATGCCTGACTCACCAAACATAAGCTGTACAGCCTGTGGTGTATGTGCAAGGATTGCAGGACTTACGCCCATACCATAACCTACACCAAGTGCAACTGATACAATAGAAAGCCTTCTTGCATCAAGCGGCTCCTTAGTGATAAGCTGGATACCACTTACAATAATTGATGAGAACATCATAACTGCCGCACCACCAAGTACTGACTGTGGCATGATTGATATCAAGGCTCCAAGCTTAGGAATAAGACCACATAATATAAGGAATACAGCACCAGATGCAAGTGCAATTCTGTTAACAACCTTAGTCATTGCAACAAGACCAACATTCTGGCTGAATGATGTATTAGGAAGCACACCGAAAAGTGCTGCAAGCGATGAACCTAAACCATCACACATAACTCCGCCTGAAAGCTCTTTATCTGTCGCTTCTCTTCCTACTCCACCGACCATAACACCTGATATATCACCAACGGTTTCTACTGCTGTTACAACAAACATCACAAGCACAGGAAGTATTGCTCTTAAGTCAAACACTGGCTTAACTGGCATGAACTTAGGAATCGCAATCCACTTAGCTTCTGCAACCTTATTCCAGTTAAGTACCCATGATTTAGTATATTCAACTCCCTCAGCAGTAACTGCTGTATGTGGAAGCACACAGCCCATAATAGCTGCTACAATATAACCAACTATAATTCCAATGAGTATAGATGATGAACTAAGATATCCCTTTGTCCAATGCTTAACAAATAATATAACAACAAGCACAACAAATGCCAGAAACAGATTCTCTAGTGAGCCAAAGTCCTTAGCTCCATTTCCACCACCGAATGAATTGATACCAACTGAAATAAGTGACAATCCAATAGAAAGCACAACCGTTCCTGTTACAACTGATGGGAAAAATCTTCTTAACGGCTTAATAAATGCACCAAGCACAGTTTCAAAAAGACCACCTATAATGGAAGCACCCATAATAGCACCATAGGCTAATATTCCGCCACCCATAACCTTTGTTATACTGCTGAACACTCCGATAAATCCTGAGCTCGTACCCATAATAATAGGCACCTTTCCGCCAACAGGTCCTACTGAAAATAACTGTATAAGCGTTACAATACCTGCTATAATCATAGCATTCTGTAAAAGTGCAACCTGAATAGATGCATACTCACTTCCTGCTCCAATACCACAGGCTCCTGTAATAATAAGCAATGGTGTAAGATTTCCTACAAACATTGCCATAACGTGCTGAAGTCCAAGTGGTATCGCCTGTTTTAATGAAAGCTTTCCATTAAAATCATATGCCTCCGGCATAAGTTCTTTTATCTTTTTCATATATCCTCCGGTATATTAACCATAATCTATCTGTTATTAATCTCATATGAATAAGGTCTAGGGAAAATCATTATTCAAGTACTTGATTTTCCTTAGACCTTCCTTCTGTATGACTAATGACCCGCGTTCATTATCTCTGTACATCAAATGATGCATTATTCATAAGCCTCTTAATCTGGCCAACGCTTGTGATGTTAGTATCGCCGCGGATAGCGTGCTTCATTACTGAAGAAGCTACTGCGAAGTTGACGATATCTTCGTGCTTCCAGTCATTCTGCATAAGAGCATAGATAAGACCAGAAGAGAATGCATCTCCACCACCAACACGGTCAACAATCTCAAAGTTGAGTGTCTTGCTTTCATAAGTCTTTCCGTCAGCATAGTAGAAAGCCTTAAGAGAGTTATTACTTCCTGAATGAACATAACGTACTGTTCTTGCAATTGCCTTCATATGGTACTGCTCATCAATAGCCTTAAACACTCTGTCCATATCCTCAAATGATGGGTCCATAGTAAGACCATCCTTAACATCTGTTCCATCTTCATTATATACATGAATAGGTTCAATACCAATAAGTACATCTACATATGGAAGATATCTGCTGAGTACATCCCTTGCAGTTTCAAAAGACCATAATGTACTTCTGAAGTTAGGATCAAAGCTTACTGTAAGCCCAAGCTTCTTAGCTGCCTTGATAGCCTTATCTATAAGACGGCGGCAGTTATATGAAAGTGCAGGTGTGATGCCACTTAAGTGTAACCAGTCGTAATCCTTTAAAATATTCTCAAAGTCTACATCCTTATAATCATATTCAGCAAATGCTGAACTTCCTCTATCATATATTACCTGTGAAGGTCTTACTGAAACGCCTTCCTCAAGATAGTAAAGTCCCATTCTTCCGTCAGCCTTAATAATATGCTTAGTATGTACATCATTAGCCTTAAGGTAGTTAATACAAGACTTACCAAGATCTGTATTAGGTAATACAGTAAAAAATGTTGAATCAACACCAAGGTTAGCTAAGGAAACCGCTACATTCGCCTCTGCTCCACCATAATTAACGATGAAATTGTGGGTTGTAACTATCTTCTCATAGTTAGGTGGTGATAATCTTAACATCAATTCGCCAATTGCTATGAACTTCATATGTGCCTCCATCTATCATTAAACTATTAAACCTAATATTAAGTAATATTTTATATACATTAACAATAAACTGCATTTATTGCTCTGTCCAAAAAAATAATACTCCATTAAATGATACTACGCAGCAGGTAAAAATGCAAACTGTATTTTTTTAGCTTACTGTAACCTGCATTGACTTAACACACTTTCAAATATATAATTTATGCAAGAATGGAGGATTATCATATGAATTCACCTCAGAGGGACACTGTAAAAGGTGGCAGTATTAAAACATTAACCAGTCTGCCACATATCTATGCTATTGTTTTAATGGGATTATTTACATTTATTTTCTTAAGTGTTGAATATATGTTTGTGAATGAGCTTTCTCTTCTTGTATCAGAACAAAAAGCCACGCTTTCCCAGAATTATGTACTTGGTGTCAGTACAGCAGGTTTTTTATTATATCCTCTGCTTAAACATTTCTTAAGCAGCAGGCTTCAGAACATTCTGATGATTTTAGCAGGCTTACTCTCTGTTTTTTTCACAATACTCATTACATGCAGTAAGTCATTTGAATATATATTTCACGGAGGAATTATTCTTTTTATACTTCTTGGTCTTGTTGGAAGTAATGTATACAATTATTCTGGTACACTTCCTGCAAAAGCAAGCATTAAGTTAAATGTTGGAAAAACCTATGCAGGTCAGACACTTTATACCTTTGCAGTAAAAGCTAAAAAACGAACAGATAATTTATGTCAAAATACTACACCTTATTTTATAACCAGCAGAAAATAAAAGTGGTTTAAAGAGGTGTAGTATTTTGTTGCATTAACCCTTATTGTAATATATAATGTAATTAGTTTTTTACGTTAATTTTATATAAAGGTGAGTGCTTTTATGGACATTTACGAATCATTAAATTCTATACTTGTTACGTTGTTTAACGATATTATGAATATAGAAGAAAAAGCTTTAATAACAGATGAATTCAAGGATATTTCCGTGACCGATATGCACATTATAGAAGCTATCGGAATAGGTGAGCCTAGAACCATGGGTACCATATCCAAGGCTCTTGGTGTTACTATGGGTACGCTTACAGTTGGCATTAACGGACTTGTTAAAAAAGGATACGTTATCAGAACACGTGGCGAAAAAGACCGCCGTATTGTATATGCATCACTTACTGATAAAGGGATTGCTGCATATAATCATCACAAAAAGTTCCACAAAGATATGATTAACTACATCACAGAAGACTTAAGCGAAAGTGAAGCCATTGCACTTACTAAGACATTTACAAGACTGGAAGAATATTTCAAAAGCTTCTAAACATTCTTTTTCTTAAAAAATGCTTTTTTATATTCTGTTGGTGATACTCCCTCTATCTTCTTAAACACCTTAAGAAAATATTTTTCATCATTAAAAGCACACTGAAATGCTATCTCTTTAAGTGAATATTCTGTAGATATCAGAATATTCTTAGCTTCATTTATTCTTACTTCATTAATATATCTCTTTAGTGAAATGTGTGCTGTCTTTTTAAACATATTTGACAGGTAATCTGGATTATAATGAAACAATTCTGCAATCTTAGCAACTGTAATAGATTGATTATAGTTATTGTGAATCCATTTTTTAATATTACTTATTTCTTCTGATATATCTTTATTCTCCTGTTCTTTGAATTCACCTGATAACTCCATTAAAAGACAGGTTAGAAAGTAATCCATAAACTTACTCTTAACCTGTGATTTTCTGAATGATTCATCCAACAGCTGTAAAAACAGAAGCTGTACTCTTTTACTATATTTTAAATCTCCATACTCAGGTAATATATAATTATCATCAGCTTCATGTTCAAAAGTTTTCATGTCATCATCACAGACATATGATCCTTCTGGTACATAAAAATGTGTCCAATAATATTGAAGATATTCTGTTGAACTATTGTAACCATAATGAAGAGTATTGCTTCTTAATATTATATATTGATTCTCTGAAACTACATACTTAGTATTATCCTGTACTATATAAAGACTTCCCCTTACAACTACAATAAGTACATATGAATCTATACATCTTCTTGGATGCAGAAAATTTCTGTCACGTACCAGCTGTCCACAAGATAAATATGTTAGTGGCTCATTCTGTGAAAAAACTATATATTTCATTTTGTTAGTCCTGTCCTCCTATTTCATATCTAAGTTTATATTTCAATATAAAGCTTATTTAAAACATATTTTATGCTTCTTTATATATCTAAGTTTTTTTCACCATATATAAGTTTTATCAGTTGATATCAAGCTTTACTCATTAATATAATATATATAAGTAATAAAAACTACTATTCACCTAATTAATCAAAATTATTTTACAATAATTCATATTAATAATAAAGGAGGTTCTTATTATGAACAAAGATTTTTACACACAATCTGTAAAAGATGTCAAGGTTAACGATGGTTTCTTTAGTCCTATTATGGAAACAACGCGTACCCAGATGCTTCCATACCAATGGAATGCTTTAAATGATGCTATTCCAGATATAGAACCGAGCCACTGTATTGAAAATTTCAAAATAGCAGCTGGGATATCCCAGGGTGAATTCCATGGGAAGGTATTTCAGGACAGTGATTTATATAAATGGATAGAGGCTGCTGCATACTCACTAAAGTGGCACCCTGATAGCAGCCTTGAGAAACAGATTGATGAAGCAATCGATCTTATAGTAAGTACACAACAGTCAGATGGTTATATTGGCACATATTACACTATCAATGGTCTTGATAAAAGATGGACTAATATTATGGGAAATCATGAATTATATTGTGCCGGCCATATGCTTGAAGCGGCTGTTGCTTACTATGAGATAACCGGAAAGCGTAAGCTTCTTGATGCCATGATAAGATTTGTTGACTACATAGATTCCATCTTTGGACCAGAGGATGATAAACTTCACGCTTACCCAGGACACGAAATAATCGAAATGGCTCTTATGCGCCTGTATAACATTACACATGATGAAAAGTACTTAAATCTCGCGGCATATTTTATAAATGAACGCGGAAAACAGCCATGTTATTTTGATGGTGAAATTAAGAAATATAATAACATCTGGAAATGGAGGGACAGCTACTTTAAATTCGATTATTACCAGGCAGGTAAGCTGGTACGTGGCAGAGGTGAGGCTGTTGGACATGCTGTAAGAGCCGTTTATCTGTATTCAGGCATTGCTGATGTTGCAAGAGCTTCTGACGATGAAGAGTTGTATACAACCTGTAAGAAATTATGGGATAATATAGTTCACAAAAAAATGTTTATAACCGGTGCTCTTGGTTCCTCATCATATGGTGAATCATTTACCATAGATTATGACCTTCCTAATGACCTTGTTTATGGTGAAACATGTGCATCTGTAGCTATGGTGTTCTTTGCACTCCGTATGCTTAAAATGGAACAAAAGGGTGAATATGCCGATGTAATGGAGAAACTTTTATACAATGGAACAATAAGCGGCATGTCACTTGATGGCAAGAGCTTCTTCTATGTTAATCCTTTGGAGGTGTATCCAGAAAAGAATGAAAAGATTCAGGCTTTCAGACATGTCAAGGTTAAAAGACAGACATGGTTTTCTTGTGCCTGCTGCCCTCCTAACCTTGCAAGACTTGTTGAATCTCTTGGTTCATATATTTATACAGAGAATTCCAACAGTCTGTATGTTAATCTGTATATAGGCAATCAGGCAAATGTATTTGATAACACTACTAAAATAAGCATGCACAGCAATTATCCATGGGATGGTAATATAAAGCTTAATATAGACAGTACAAGAAATGATATATGGAAGCTTGCACTACACATTCCATCATGGTGCCATAACTATACTATAAATGTTGATGGTAAACCAGCTGATTATACATTAAATGATGGTTATGCTTACATAGAGGCAAACTGGAACAATACACATACTGTTGAATTTAATATGGACATTACAGCACGTGTTGTACGTTCCAATCCTAAAGTACGTGAGAACATTGGAAAAATAACTGTAATGCGTGGACCTGTAGTTTATTGTCTTGAAGAAGAGGATAATGGAAATAATCTCCACGAAATTGAAATGCCTGCTTCAACACAATTCAAGGAAGAATACCGACCTAATATGCTCGGTGGAATAGTAACGATATCCGCTACTGGACGTAAGATAAAAGAATCCGATAGTGATGATTTATATATTGACAATACCAATCCTGAATATGAAGATAAAGATTTACTCTGGATACCTTATTATGCATGGGATAACAGACATACTGGTGAAATGATGGTTTGGGTACGTGACTAATAATAAAAAAGGGGACACCGCACTAATTTTCTTAATGCGATATCCCCTTTTTGAAAGATTGTTAATCTTTCCGCCGGACTGTCCGGCAATTATATATATGAGAGTTTTGGAAAAGTAAGCCTGATTATTTAGTTAACTCAGCTGTCTTATATATGAATGTTACTGAGCTTTCCTTTCCATCCTTCTTATCAAGGAATGAATTATAATTCTTACCAAGCTTTATAACCTCCTTGATTGTATCTACTGCTGTATCAGCATCATTTCCTACAAGACTTGTTATAGCTTTTATACCAGAGGCGTTGAATTCAGCCATGCCATCCTTAAGGGTTATAGCACCATCATTAAGCTGTGTAACACCATCTGCTAAGGTTGCTGATGATGACTTAAGTGTTGATGTACCATCAGCAAGCTGTGATGAACCATCTCTTAAAGCTGGATTGTTTGCATTAAGTGTTGCGAAGCCGTTGTATAACTGGGCAATACCTCCATTAAGTGTGCTGTTGTTTGCATTAAGTGTTATAAGACCGCTATCTATCTGGTCTATACCACCATTGATTGTATCATTGTTATCATTAAGCTGTACAAGTCCCCCATTTATCTGGGCTGCACCGTCATTAAGTGCTTTGTTATTACCATTAAGTTCTGTAAGTCCTGTATCTATCTGGGCAACACCATCATTAAGTGCTTTACTGTTTTCATTAAGCTTAACCACACCTGCCTGTAACTGAGAAGCTCCTGTATTTAACTTTTCATTACTGCTATTAAGAGTTGATACGCCTGTATCAAGACTTGCAATACCATTATTCAAATTATCATTATTCTTATTTAATTTTACTAAGCCATCATTAAGCTGTTCTGCACCATCATTAAGTGTTTTATTCATGGAATTAAGAGTGTTAAGTCCATTACTTACAGCTTCTGCTCCTTTTTCAAGCGTCTCTAGGGAACCTGTACTTCCTGAAAGCTGTGTTGCCACCTGAGAAAGTGCACTTGCTGCCCCCTGATTACCGGAAGCCTTTACTAAAAGACCTAACTGACTTGCATATAAACCTGTCAGCTGGCTGCCTGCACCATTATTCACTACACTATTGGTATATGCTATAAGATATTTATTATACATTTCAGTAATCTTAGCTTCTATCTTTTCAGTTTCGCTAGTCTTTGCAAGCACAGTAAGATCATCAGCTATTGTTATATCACTAAGACCTGCCTGAACAGCTGCTTTAGTAAGATTTTCTACATCAGTTGTAATATTCTGGTTCGTTTTATAAGCAGTAATATTATTTTTAAGCTCTGCAGCCATTTTATCTGTAAGCATTTTCTTTAACTGTGAAACACCATTACTTACCTGTAAAGCTCCATCTGCTGCCTTCGTTACACCAGCTGTATAATCATTGATACCCTTTTTCAGAGCGGCAGCACCATTTCCAAGATTCTTAGCTCCTGTTGTGTATGCATTTATACCACTCTTTAAATCCGCAGTTCCAGATGCTGCAGCTGCTACACCAGCTGTATATGTTGAAAGACCATCCTTAAGCTGTGTAGAACCATCTGCAAGCTGTGCTACTCCAGCTGTATAGTCTTCAATACCCTTTTTGAGTGTTCCTGCTCCTGCTGAAAGCTTAGATGCTCCTGTTGTATATGCTGCAATACCTGTTGTAAGAGTATCAGAACCCTTTGCAAGCTGTGCTACTCCAGCTGTATATGTTGAAAGACCACCCTTAAGCTGGCCTGCTCCTGCTGAAAGCTTAGATGCCCCATCAGTATAAGCTGTGATACCATCCTTAAGCTGGCCTGCTCCTGCTGCCAGTGCTGTTGCACCATCAGTATAAGCGTATATACCATTCTTAAGTGTTCCTGCACCATCATTTAGCTGGTTAACACCATCTGTAAGTGCTGGGATGCTGTCTGCAAGTGTCTGGGTACCATCCTGAAGAGTAACAGTTCCATCTGTAAGCTGGTCTGCTGCTGACTGAAGCTCATTCATCTTATCCTCAAGCTTTGCAAGAGAGAAGTCATCTACATCTACGTCGTTGAGTACACTTGTAGTTGCTACTGACATAGACATATCAAGCTCAAAGTCATTAACATCTGCTGATATTTCAAAGTATTCCGGAATATCCATATCAAGGCTTTCACCATCAAACTTAAGGTTTAAGGTATCCTTTAAACCTGGCATAGTCATACCAAGTGCTATTATATTATCACCAACCTTGCTGACCTTGCCGTTAGTAACTTCTACATTACTGAATTTATCCGTTGGAAGAAGAGTTCCTGTGATCATTGTAAATGGAACATAAGCTGTCTGTGACTTTCCATTAACTTTTATAGTCTTCTTCTCATTGTTAGTGTAATCATATCTGATAGTAACCTTACCACTTTTGCCAATCATATCCTCTGGCTTTGTTTCTACACCGTTTAACTTATAAGTAACCTTCATAGATACAGGTGCACTCTTACTTGAACTGCTCTGGTTAGTTGTTGTATCACCATTAGCATCTGTCACCTTTTCTGTTACAGTTACGTGATCCTGTGTTCCATCTGCCTTACCAAACACATATACCATTTCGTCACGCGTATTTGTCTTCAATGTACTTGTGTTTGATACAGATAACTCATTTTTAATAGCATTGGATATTATGCTTTCTGTATTAGAAGCTGCCTCACTGCTTACTGCAACCTCGCTTGATACCTGATTATATGCTGTGTTTGTTCCACAGGCTGTAAGCGTTGATGCTATAAGAACAACACTCATTAATACTGAACTATATTTGAATAAAGTCTTCTTAACCATAACTATTCCTCCATTTTCTTACTTCCTGATATATTCTTATATCTGTTACGACATATACATCTTTGCCCGTTCATTCATCTGGCTACATATCCTGATTCTTCTTAGGCTTAAAACCAAAGCTTGTATTGATAATGAGCTTATCACATAATACGAACAATGATGGAAGTATGAATATAACAACAAACATACTTATAATCGCGCCTCGTGCCATCAATGTACATAATGAACCTATCATATCAACTGATGCTATGCAGCCAACACCAAATGTAGCTGCGAAAAATCCAAGTGCACTAACGATAATAGATGGTATTGATGCTGCAAGTGCTGTCTGTATAGCTTCCTTCTTAGCAAGTCCCTGGCTTCTTTCCTTCTTATATCTTGTCGTCATAAGAATTGCATAATCGACTGTTGCACCAAGCTGTATAGTACCGATAACAACGGATGCTATGAATGGTATCTGTGTATGTGTAAAATAAGGAATACCCATATTTACAAATATAGCAAACTCAATCGCTGCAACAAGTATAACAGGAAGTGATATTGACTTAAGTACAAACAGTATAATAACAAATATAGCTACTATTGATACTGCACTAACTGTCTTAAAGTCCTTATCTGTTATAGTTATAAGATCCTTAGTACAAGGAGCTTCACCAACAACCATTGCTTTTGAATCATATGACTTTACAATATCATTTACCTTATTAATCTGATTGTTAATATCATCTGATGCTATCTTATAATCAGTAGCAATCATCATTATCTGATAATCCTCACCCTTAAGCTCTGATACCATCTTAGATGGAAGGAATTCCTGAGGAATACCTGACTTAAGTGCTGTATCAAGTCCGAGTGCAAACTGTACACCGTCTACATCATTAAGCTTATCAAGCATTTCATTTGCCGTATCTGTAGACATATTCGTATCTGCAAGTATCATATATATTGAATTCATATCAAAGTTTTCTTCAAGCTTCTTGTTAGCCTGTGAGCATGCAAGCTCCTCTGGAAGCGTATCAGACAGATCATAATATACTGATGTATGGCTCTGTCCATATATAGCAGGTCCTAACAACGCAAGGAAGATAATAATAAATACCCACGAATGATTTACTATAAATGCAGCAAGCTTATCAAAGCCCGGCATAACCTCTCTATGCATTGTCTTCTCTAATGCCCTGTCAAATGTAAGAATCAGGGATGGCAGTATAGTTACACATCCGATAACACCAAATATAACGCCCTTTGCCATAACAATACCAAGGTCAAGACCAAGTGTGAAGCTCATAAAACAAAGTGCAATAAAACCTGCAACAGTTGTTATAGAAGATCCGACAACTGATGTAAGTGTATTGCCAATGGCAACTGCCATCGCTTCCTTATGGTCATTTGGATACTGTGCCTTCATTTCCTTATAGCTGTGCCATAGGAATATTGAATAATCCAGCGTAACACCTAACTGAAGTACCGCTGCAAGTGCCTTGGTTATGTATGAAACCTCTCCCAAAAGGATATTTGAACCAAGGTTGTATACAATTGCCATTCCTATACTCAGCATAAAGAATACTGGCACAAGAAATGAGTCCATAAATATAGCAAGTACGATACAAACAAGCACTACCGCTATAAGTACATAAAGTGGAGTTTCTTTCTCTGAAAGATTCTTTGTATCTGTAACTACTGCTGACATACCGCTTATGAATGCCTGACCTTCTGTTACTTTTCTTATCTGTGTTATGGCATTCATAGTGTCATCACTTGAAGTTGTATTATCGAAGAATATAGCAAATAACGTTGTATCTGTGCTGTCATTCTCGAAATACTTCCTGAACTTTGAAGGTACCATTTCTGATGGAACATCCTCACCAACTATTCCTGTATAAGAAATAACCTGTGCAACATGTTCTACATTCTCTACCTTCTTGATAAGCTTATTGGCAGCTTTTGCATCCATATCCTGGACAACTACCATAGCATAGGCACCCTTATTGAAATCATCCATAAGAATGTCCTGTCCCTGCATAGTCTCAATCTCATCCGGAAGATAATAGAGGATATCATAGTTAACCCTTGTATTAACATATCCAATTGCGGATGGAATAAGAAGCAGGATACTTAGAACCAGAATAGGAATTCTAAGCTTAACAATTACTTTTCCAAACTTTTCCATACATTCGCCTCATTTCTACGTCTGCGACGTCTTCTTATATATTTATCCACCTTAGTAATAAGCCTTAACAGCTCTCACAGATAAATATATTGATAAAAACTCTCAAATATGACTTATGGTCATTTTCTTTACAAACGATATTCTAGCACAAAATGACTGATAGTCAATATTAAAAATGACTTCAGGTCATTTTTTTATAGATTTTTTATTTTTTTCGTGTTAAAATAGTTACAGCTTTAAGAAATGAGGTTTTTGTATGGGAAAACTAGAAAGTAATAAACAACAAAAAAGAACTTCTCTTTTAGATACAGCATTTAAACTTTTTACAACACAGGGAGTATCAAAAACATCTATTGCTGAGATATCACAGAAAGCTGGAATAGCCAAAGGAACCTTTTACCTTTACTTTAAAGATAAATATGACATCAGAAACAAGCTGATCTCTCATGAGGCAAGCAAACTTTTCAAGAATGCTGCTACAGCTCTTAACAGGCACATATATGAGGAGACAGCTAAAAATGCTGCTTTTACAATCTCACTTACTAATCAGATTGTATTCATTGCTGACCATATAATCAATGCTCTCAATGATAACCAGACTCTTCTTACTTTCATTTCAAAGAATCTGTCCTGGGGAATATTCAAAGAGGCTCTGACAACCAATGTTGCTGATGATGATCTTAACTTCAAAGATGTATATTACGATATGCTGTCAGAATCCGGACTCAACCTTAAAGAACCTGAAATAATGCTCTTTATGATAGTAGAACTTATAAGCTCTACTTGCTACAGTGCTATTCTCTATAAAGAACCTGCTGATATTGACACATTAAAGCCTTATCTTTATAACACTATCAGGGCTATTATCAATGAACACACTATCAGCAATTAAATATCGTTTCTTCTTTTTTTCTATACATAAAATAAAAAGTTCAGGATAAACATCGACTTGATGTTTATCCTGAACTTTTTTCACGTTTATCTTTAGTTCTTCACTACTTCCCTCGTATATCACAGTATACAGACCCCCATCTGCATACTGTAATCCTGTTAACTTTTCTGCCAACCCTATATTCGGCTGACTGCAAAGCTTACTACTTTCTCATATTAAAATACCTTATTATTAAATCACTGATTTAATCAGCTTCTAATCAACTTCAATTGAAAAGATTAACTAAATTCTTTTCTTCTTGTTATCATATACAACTACTGATAATAGAAGTCCTGCTGCCATCATAGCTAATACTGCATATACTACTGGACGTGCTGTATCACCTGTTGTTGCCCCTTCACCTGATTCAGTAGATGGAGCTGTTGCTGCATCACCTGTGCTGCCATCAGCATTGCCATTATTAGTATTATCTGTTTTATCATCTGTAGATGGTGTATCTGGTTTTGTTGGCTGTGTTGGAACTGTTGGTGTATCACCCTTGTTATTATCATCCTTACCAGACGCAACTGTACTTGGCTTAACTGATTTAGCCTCAGCACTTGTTACATCAAGTCTTGCACCTGAGTTAGCTGGTGCTGTATCATTTAACTCAAGAAGACCATGCATATTGATTGTACCATCTTCATTTCTTGTTGGAAGAACTGAAGTATCTACATTTACAAACCAGTCTTTAGTTGCTTCAACACCTAAGTTATTATAAGAAGCACTTCCATTATAGATATAGTTATCCTCGCTATGAAGAGCAAAAGGAATTAAATCATCAAGTTTAGTGTTCTTATCATTGTTTAAAGAAATTAATCCCTTAACAACCCATTCTTTTCTGTTTGAATCCTTTGTATTAAGACCTACATTGTAAGCACTATTCTTAATAGAATTGTTGTATGATGTACAATCATATATCTTAATATCAGGACAACTGTTACTTGTGATTCCCTTAGCATGGTTATCAAATGTGATGCTGTTCTTAAGAACATGTCCACCCTTTAAGTAACCACCACCAAGCTTGAATCCGTTACCTTCACCATATTCATAGTTAGGATCTGTAATATCATCTGTTGTAAGCCATCCGTTATTGTAAGCTACACAGTTCTCAATAGTTACAAGACCTATCTCACCTGATACTGACTTAGCATAAAGATCCCAGCCATCATCAATATTGTTATGTGAAATACATCCGTAGAATCTGTTTCCGTTACCACATGTAAGCTTAGCTGCGAAACCATCTGCATCGTTACGTCCAGCATCACAGTTATCAAAAGATTCACAGTTCTTTACAAGGTTATCTGTTGGCCATAACTTATACTTAATACCAGTCTTGTTATCAGCACTTCCTGAACGGCTTATCTGGATACCTGAATTAGCTGCATGTTCAACTGTACACATTTCAACGATATTGTTGTTACCACTAATCTGGATACCTACGCCTGATGAATCCTTAACATAGATACCATATACGTGCCAGTAATCACCAATGATTGATAAACCACAGCCTTCAAATACTGCCTTACCTGTATTTTCAGCTACAAGAGTTATCATTCTGCTTGCTGTACCACTTACGCTTCTCTGGATTGATATAAAATCCTTATATGTACCATCCTTAAGAACGATAGTCTGTCCTGGCTGTGCATACTGTACTGCTGTTGCAAGATTAAGTGGCTTAGCCTCTGTAGCATCACCATCTTTTGTTCCATCTGGTGATACTATAAGTACACCATTCTCTTCTCCGTATGTAGCACGCTTAACTGTTACATCACCCTTAAGTTCATCTGTAGATGTAATCTTATCACTTGCCTTAGGAGCATATGTATAGGATATCTTATTGTCACCAATATTAACTGCTACATTTACTCTTGCAGCATCACCAGCTGATAATACTCTTTCTTCTGTCTTACCATCTGGACCTGTTACTTTAAGTGTACCATCACAGTTAGGAACATAGATAAATTCATAGCTTGCTGCACCTACTGTATTAGAAGAATATACTCTTCCGCTTGGTTTTATCTTGTCGTCACCCTTATCATTAGATGTAATACCCTTACTCTCTGATTTAGTGAACTTGATGTTACTAATCTTAACACCAATCTTTCTACTTACCATCACACCAACAACAACTGTTCCATCTTCCTGTACTGATGTGAATGAATTATCTGCATTTTTAATTTCTTCACCATTGCATACCGCTGTATATCCTTCATCTGTCTTCTCAAGTGAGAATTCATATGTTGAATTTGCTGCAAATGATGTAGCTGCCTTAAAGTCTTTCTTTGTAACAACTCTGTCAACACCATCATTATTAGATGAATCTGCTGATGTATAACCTGTTACATTTCTCATACAAGCTGTTTTTGACTTGCTGCTATATACCATAGATGAAGCATAGTTGAAATACTTATGTACATAGTCAACCTTGCCCCAGTTGTTAATACCAAGTGTATCAGCTGCTACTACACCAAAACCAGTCTGGTTATCTGGTGTCTTAGAAGTATCTGTTACTGTAAATGTAGCTGATAACTTAAAGTTTTCTGTATCTGGATCAATCTTTGTATAGTAGTAAGAGAAACCATCTTCATCATCAGATATCTTACCACTTGTCTGTGAAGCAATTTCAATTGTTCCGTTTGTATTAGAAATATCTAAAGCTTCAACGTTGTTCTGCTTATTAGCTGTCTGTTCCTGTGAATCAAGATCATACTTAGTTACTGTTCCATCTTCTGCTGTAATAACCGCATTAGTTGTCTGTGCAGAACCTACTGTGGCTACATACCATTTCTGATCTGCATCCTTCTTAACTTCAACTGTTGCAACAGCATTAGCAACGAATCCATCGCTGTTTCTTGTTGCTTCAATCTTAAACTCATAGCTCTTACCAGCCTCAAGTCCTGTTACTGTGTAATCTGCCTGGCTTGCTTTAAGATCTTTAACAGCATATGTAAAATCACCTGTGCTTCCAGCTTCCCTATAGCTTACTGCGTAGCTGTCTGCATCTTCAATATTAACCCAGTCAAGATATACGCTTCCGTTACCCTTATTCTGTGCCCATGTTATAACTGGCTTTCTTACTGCAAGTGTATATGCACCATAGCTGTATGCACCACTTGACTTATCAGCTGCACCAACTCTCTGTGCAACTGCTGTGAATGTATAATCACCTGACCAGAGTGGTGTAAATGTAACTGAATCTGTCTGTGCCTTAACATTAACTGTAGATACTTCATATCCACCTTCAAGCATAGTAACCTTTACATTCTCTGCGCCTTTAAGTTCATCTATAACTGATGTGAAGTTAACAACAAAGTTTCCATCTGCATCTGTTGTAACTGAATTGATAACAGGAGCTTCTACTGTATCCCATGCAACTGCCTGCTTATTCTCTTCTGGATCATATTCTACCTTGATATCGTATATGTCAACGCCATTTGAACCACCAATATAGTATGAGCCTGGCTTTACATTCTCAACAACATAAGTATCAATAACATCTGTCTTTCCTAATGTTCCTATACTTACCTGTGTTTTATCACCAACCTTAGTATAAGCAAGTGACTTTCCTTCTGCACTGGTGCCCTTTGCAGCGGCAACAACAGTAATCTTAGCTGTTTTTTCAACATTTACCTTTACTGCTGCCTTCCCCTTGCTTCCATCAAGTGCACTATTAAGCTGAAGCTTGTTGTTATATACTGTGTCCTTATACTCTGCTGGTTTTGATAACTTAACTAAGTTATTCTTTTTCTGTTCTCCAGTTATTGTAAAATAACCATCTGTTCCTACAGTTGTATCAGCTGTTATATTAATCTTACCTGATTCACCAGCATTAGTAAGATCAAAGTCATTAGCGTTCATTTCATACTTCTCAATATACTTAACACTCATATCAAATATATCAAGGCCATTCTTAGAACCAAGCTTATATGTACCAGCTGGAAGCTCTACTGTATACTTAGCTGCTGTACCCTTTTCAAATACTGCATCTGCAAGTGTAACTGTGGCACCACCATCCTTAACATACTTTAATTCTGGAACTCCTGAACCCTTCTGGGCTGCTACTAATGTAAGTCTGAAATCCTGCTTTGCTGTAAATGTGATAATAGACTTTTCTTTTCCATCTGCGAATTCTGGACTTCCATCTAATCTTAATGATGTTGTAAGTGTTTCCTTACCATAAGCTACTGACTGACCTGTAACTAACTTTGTCTTTTCACCATTCTTATATACATTAAAGAAACCTGATAATGTATCATCAACTATAAGATTACCATCAGCACTAAACTTTGATGCATCTACTGTTGCACCATCAACTGTATATTCTGGTAAACGGCTCTGAACCTCTACATATAAGAAGTTACCACCATTGTTACCACCTAACCAGTACTGACCGGCTTCATCAAGATTAAACTCAATCTTGTTAACAACACTTTTATCGTTTTCCATCTCAATTGATGTCGCCTTAGCTCCTGCTTTGGCATACTGGAATGAATGTTTATCATTAACACCCTTTACTGCAACATAAGCAATAACCTTAACTGGCTCTGTTGTAGTAAATGTTATACCTGCCTGTCCTGTAGATGTATTTAATCCACCTCCAAGATTAAGCGCCTGTGAATATTCACCCATGTTACATTCAAGCTTTTCAGCCAATGTCTTTAATGAGTTCTTACCACCCTTAGCAGCAACAGTGAAATAACCATCTGTTCCTACTTTAATATCTTCTGTTACCATGCCTTCTGCGCCAAACTGCTCAGCTTTAAGGTCAGCGGCATCCATGACATAAGCCTTTTTGGCCACTGCTGTTCCTTCGCTTCCAGTACTTTCAGCTGCAACAACAGCCGCTGGAACAGAAGGGAACATACCTACCAACATAAGTACTGCGCTAAACATAGCGAATACTCTGTTAAAAGTCTTCTTCTTCATAACTTCCTCCTGATATATATTTGATTCACATTTCCAAAAAACTGTACAATATAAACAATTCCTCAATTAAAACAATCAATTCTTTAAATAATTATTATAACATTACCAAAAAAACGCCTTTTCTTTTTTGTAACACTTTTATAATTATTTTTCTTTTACACAATATTTTTTAGAAATATTTCACAAGTAAACGTATTATATCTCATTTATTATAATAAAGCAACCTATTTTACATAAGTTTTGTAACATTTTTGTAACAAAAATGATTTTATTCACTTTCAAGCAGCTTATTGTATATATCCCTCTTAGATACACCTCTGTCCTTAGCTGCTGCCTTCATAGCTTCCTTCTTATCCATCCCCTGGTTCATATACATCTGTACATGCTCCATCTCAGACATAGCCTTCCACTTATCCTGTTCCTCCTGCTTTATCGCATCACGGCTCTTACCTGCGATAACAAGAACAAACTCGCCTCTTGGCTCATTCACTTCATAATACTCACAGGCTCCATCAAGTGTTGTCACCATACTGTTTTCATATCTTTTCGTAAGCTCCTTGCACACTGTTATTGCACGTTCACCACCAAGCACTGTGCTAAGCTCCTTAAGTGTCTTTAACAGCCTGTGAGGTGCTTCATATATAATCATTGTTCTTGTTTCTGACTCAAGCTCTGAAAGTATGTCTTTTCTCTCATTTTTGTCCGATGGAAGAAATGCTTCAAATGCAAATCTTCTTGTAGCCTGTCCTGACATTGTAAGTGCTGTTATACAAGCTGCTGCCCCGGGCACACTTGATACCTTTATACCTGCCTCAAGCGCCTGTCGTACAAGCTCCTCTCCAGGATCTGATATACCAGGTGTTCCTGCATCAGTTATAACGGCCACATTTTCACCCTTAAGTATTTTCTCAACTAGTGTTTTTGCCTTGTCATACTTGTTATACTCATGATAACTAGTCATTGGCGTATTTATTTCAAAATGATTAAGCAGCTTTATACTGTTTCTCGTATCCTCTGCTGCTATAACATCAACCTCTTTTAATATTCTTAACACCCTGAATGTTATATCCTCAAGATTTCCTATAGGTGTCGCACATAAATATAACTGTCCTATACCCTGGCTTATGCCTTTTTCCGATTCCAATATATCTTTATTATCCATACAAACACCCTTTCATATTATAGCTTACATTTAATAAGATTTCATTTAATAATCTTTCATTAATTTATAGCCTTCCAGATTATTCATATCCGAAATCATCCAGGATTCATTCTTTCATTCCATACATATCCAGAAGCTCTGCTGTATAACTTCCGTCTTTATTATATACAATAAGTGGTTCCTCCACTTTAAGCTGCGAATTTCCACCTTTAACTGCCTCTATAAGCACCATATTGGCAGGCTTATCCACATATGGATATACAAGCCTCATTCGTTTAGGCTCTAAGTGGTTGTTCTTCATAGATGTAAATATATCTACTAATCTTGATGGCCTGTGCACCATATACATATGCCCCTTAACCTTAAGACACTTAGATGCCTCTCTTACTACATCTTCAAGACTACATAAAAGCTCATGCCTTGCTATGGCCTTTGCACTTTCAGGATTAACTATTCCATGATTCTCATTCATATATGGTGGATTACTTGTCACAACATTAAAAGAAGCCCCACCAAATATACGTGAAGCTTCCTTAATATCACCCTGAACCATATTTACGTGATCAGAAAGGTTATTCAAACTGACATTTCTTGCTGCAAGATTGAAGCTTATATCCTGTATCTCAAGTCCTGTATACATACCACCAGGATTCTTAGCCTGCATAAGTATAGGTATTATACCATTCCCTGTACCAAGATCCAGCACCTTATCATTCTTTCCTGCTTTTGCAAATGTAGACAATAAAACAGCATCCATACCAAAACAGAACACATCTGTATTCTGGATTAACTTAAGATTATCCCTGCATAAATCATCTATTCGTTCATTAGCATTAATCTTATATTCTGCATTAATACAAGCTTCTGCATTTATCTTAACATCAGTCATCATTGATATGGGCTTTTCCTTCCTTTCTCTCAAGCTCTTCAAGCTCTTTTAACTCTTTATCATCTATGTTCATTCTGTCGTTTTTTCTTTTAGGCTTAAATCGCAGCTCTGAAACAGGATATTCCCTTATTTCTTTTTCATCGCCATCAAGTGTTACTATAACTTTAACAAGCTGTCTTAATACATTGACACTTGACACCTCACCTTTAAGCTTCTCAGGAGTGGTTACATAATCTCCTACACTTGGAAGATGGCTGTTAAGCTCTTCATAAGTTTCCTGCTCATTCTTAAGGCAGCACATAAGTCGTCCACACACACCTGATATTTTAGATGGATTAAGTGAGAGATTCTGCTCCTTTGCCATCTTAATAGATACTGGTACGAACTCTGGCATATATGTTGCACAGCACAGTGGTCTTCCACATGAACCTATACCACCTAGAATCTTAGTTTCATCCCTTACACCTATCTGCCTTAACTCTATACGTGTCTTAAACACTGATGCAAGATCCTTAACAAGCTCCCTGAAATCTATTCTTCCATCTGCTGTAAAGTAGAACAATACTTTATTATTATCAAATGTATACTCAACCTTGATAAGCTTCATAGTAAGATTATGTTTCTTAATCTTTTCCAGACATATCTTATAGGCTTCCTTTTCTTTTTCCCTGTTCTTTGCTTCTCTTTCATCATCCTCCAGAGTAGCTATCCTTATAATCGCTTTGAGTGGCTGTACTACATCACTGTCTTCAACTTCTCTCTCTCCAAGTACAACAGAACCATACTCAACACCACGCGCTGTTTCAACTATAACATGCTGGCCAACCTCAACACTGTATTTGCCAGGTGCAAAGAAATATATCTTTCCCACCTGTCTGAATCTAACTCCAACAACCTTAGTCATTTTAATCTCCATTCTTGCGCTGCTTCTCAGCGCATCTCAAGTTTGTGCGTAAGCACAAATCTTGCGTGTGAAAAATCTTATTTTTCACACTATTCTTCTAACCTTTAGTCAGTTTATTTGCATTTGATGTGCGTTGAAACTTCCATAAAAAGCCACATCCATGACTTTTTATTTCATTTTCAATGTTGTCATTCTCATATTGTCATATCCAATATATTACATCTTAACTTATACCTACATAGCCTCTTTCATAGCCATAATAAGAAGCTCTATACATAAATCAAAGTTAACATTAGCTTTGAGTCTTATTCTCACCTTATCTATGGAATTAAGTATATCCTGAATGCCCTCATATGACATAATCTGTGCCTGTGACTTAATAAGCGATATTTCATCACTGAATATAAGATAATTCGTATCATTTGTACTCTTAAACAATAACACATCCCTAAACCACATAGCCATAAGATCAAGATAATCATCTATTGTAAGCTTATAATTCGTTATGTCTTTAACTACAGACATAATCTCTGCTGATGACATCTCCTTAGCATTCTTTATAACATGCATGACATCCTGCTTAAGATGTGCAAACTCTGTACTTTCTACAATCGTTTTTGCACGTCCTATCTTTCCCTGTGCAAAATTCGCTGCAAACCTGCATTCATATTCTGATATATCATAATTGCTTTTAAGATATTCCTCTACAACACTATCCTTTATAGGTCTTAAATCAAGCATTACACATCTTGATAATATTGTCTGAAGGAATATATCTGCGTTGGTTGTAAGAAATATTACGATACCATAGACCGGTGGTTCTTCTATAGTCTTAAGAAGTGCATTCTGTGCTGCAACTGTGAGCTTTTCAGCCTCATCTATAATATATATCTTATATCTGCTTGAATATGGCTTAATCTGCATATCAGATATTATCTGGTCTCTTACATCATCAACACCAATACTTGTTGGTTTCTCATGCTTAACCCATATAATATCAGGCTGGCTGCCTGAATCTGCCTGTATGCAGGAATGACATTTATTACATGGATTAACTGTCTCTTCCATATTCTCACACTGCAGAGTCTTAGCAAATATTCCTGCTAACATCTTTTTTCCTGAACCAAGTCCGCCATTTATAATATATGCGTGTGATACTTTACCAAGCTTAATGGCACTCTGCATATGCTCTTTAATTGTTTCATATCCATAAATATCTGAAAAACTACTCATTTTGTTTATTCCTGCATCTTTCTACTTCTTTTTATATGACTATGCTTATGCTGTGATATCAAGAAGAAGCCCCCTTATATCATCTATCCTTCCAACGATTTCAAGGTGATTCTTTTCTTCTTTAACAAGTTCACCTGCAAGTTCATCAAGATTCTTATCAACAAGCTTGACTATGCCATATACTCTGTGACGGCCTCTTCTGTCAAGAAAGTTCTCTCTTGAAAACTTATGCGAACGGTTAACTACCTCATTTAAAAAGCCTTTTACGAGTTCTCTGTACTTACGCATATCTTTAATATCCATATGCTTAGCAATCTTTTCTCCCTGCTCAGTAATCTCCTGCATCATATTACCAAGCTTTTCCTGAAGGTCTTTTTCTTCAATATTACTTATTAATGTAAACTTGAAACTATCATCTGAACTTGCTGTGCTTTTTACACTCTGTATCTGAGATGACGCTTTAATATCATTAACTTTAATATCCATAGCAAACTCCAATCATATAACATATTATCATAAATACAGCATTAAAACAATCTTGTCTTTATTTCCTCTTTTATATTATATATACATTCATCAATTGAGCCGTTATTACTGAATCTTTTAACAATACCGGCATTTCTTATATTTTCCTCTGAAAAATCAACGCTGTCAGCTAAAAATCTTCTGCACATTTCCTCGTAATGTGGAACATCCTGCTCCTGTTCTCTCTTAATAGCCCTCTGCAGTCTTAGTCCATCTTCTACTTCAATATATATCGGAAGCATACACTCTTTTCCAAAGTACTCCACGAATTTGTTATATGCCTCTATTGTTCCAATAACTATGTAACGCTTTCCACTTCCAGACTCTATCTGACCATCATCTGCTGTGAAATATTTCCACTCTCCGTATACCGTCTGATATTTTCTCATTTCAATGATTTTATTATTTTTCTCAAACTCGCAGACTTTGTTATCATCTACAAAATAATACTCAACCCCATCTGTTTCACCAGCTCTCATAGGGCGTGTTGTATACATGGTTATTGTACTTAACCCAAGTGTTTCGTCCTCTATAAGTGCCTTAAATATATGATCCTTTCCACTGGAACTTTTTCCCATTATAAATGCTATTTCAGGCATACAAATGCTCCTTTACATCCCTCATTTTTTGTGTTTTTATCGTTGCGGCTATCCTTTAAATTATCTTCAAGTCCAACTACTTCAAGTCCATTATCTATTGCTTTGCTTATTATATTGACGACATTTTCAGATATAATCTCACCAGGACAAAGAATTGGAATTCCAGGTGGATACACATATACCATCTTTGCACTTATTCTACCATACAAAGAGCTGTCATTCATCATAATTTTATCATATCCGTTTTTATCACCTTCATTTAAAGCTTTTGCTATACTCATTAAAGCTTCATTTTTAAAATCAGCTATATTTACTTTTATATCTGCTTTTTTTATTGATGAAGTATTATTAAATATATTGTAACGTTCAGCATAATTTTGATTATTATTTACACTGTTACTTTCAGATATTATATCATTATACCTTCTATCTATTTCACACAATGCATTATAAAATCTGTCATAATACTCTGCAGAATCAAATATTGATGTCATGGCTATTGCATACTTTAATGACGACATTTCAAGCTGTATTCCATACTTCTTTAATAATATATCGTATAGTTTTTTGGCATTATCACAGCCAATAACTATCTTTGATATATCATCTGAATCTATAAGCTTTATATTTTTAAGCTGACCTAATTTATTGCGTAATATTTTTAACTTTGATATATAATTTTCAAAAAGATATTCACCATCTTTTTCTATTATGCTCATGCATCTGTCTATTGATCCCATAAGTATATATGATGGACTGGTTGACTGATATATATTCCAGTATCTTTTCACCTTAGAAACATTTACATATCCATAGTTTATATGCATAACTGCCGTCTGTGTAAGCGAAGGAAGTGTCTTATGTACACTGTTTATAACTATATCTGCCCCCTGCTCAACTGCAGTCTGTGGAAATTCACAAGAAAACTTAAAATGTGCTCCATGAGCTTCATCAACTATAAGCGGTATATTATGTTCATGAAGATATGCTGCTATATTTTTAATGTCTGAAACGTTACCTTCATATGTCGGAGAAGTTATAACTACTGCCTTAATATCTTTGCCCATACTCTCATTCTTTTCCACAGTATCCTTTATTTCTCTTAAACTTATCCCCTTATAGTATCCATACGCGTCATCATATTGTGGATAAACATAATTCGCATCCAGTTCATTTAGGATAATTGCATTATAGACGGAAATGTGACAGTTTCTTGCCACTATTATACTGTCCCCTTTATCCGTAACTCCACATATTGCCGCCATATTACCTGCCGTACTTCCATTAACTAAAAACAGACTCTCATCAGCTCCATATAATGCCGCTGTCTTTTCAAATGCTTTCTTTATCATTCCATCTGCATTATGCATGTTATCAAAGCCATCTATCTCAGTAATGTCTATGTCATATGGTGCTGGCATGTCATCCATATATCTTCCTATAAGTTCACTGTTTCGTTTAGCACCTGGCATATGCATGGGAACTATATTTTCCTTGCTATATGCCTCTAATTTTCCAAGCATATCATCATATTGGTAAACATTTTCATTATGAAGTTTCATTTTCAGTTCATTTTCTTCATATTGTTCATATTGTTCATTTTCTTCATATATTTTCCACTCATTTATTTTTTCTTTAATATCTTTCATACTTATTTATTCCTTCCATAACATGCCTATATAAATACAGTGAACTACCCATTGTCTAAAGCCAATGGACTTCCTGCTTCACGGACCTCTTGATTTACTATCTCCACAAGATTAAATATATAATTATAACAAAAAAAAGTAGATATTACGTACTGTAATACCTACAACATCTAGTGCCTAGAACCGGAATCGAACCAGTGACACGAGGATTTTCAGTCCTCTGCTCTACCGACTGAGCTATCTAGGCAGAGTAGCGGGGACAGGATTTGAACCTGTGACCTTCGGGTTATGAGCCCGACGAGCTTCCGAGCTGCTCTACCCCGCGTCAATATTATACTATATGCAAAATGATGAAATATATTCATCAAATGGGCGGAGAAGGATTCGAACCTTCGAAGGCAGTGCCAGCAGATTTACAGTCTGTCCCCTTTGGCCACTCGGGAATCCACCCATATAAAATTAGATTAACAATCCCCTTGATATCTTAACTATCAAGATTATTGTTAACAAAAAGCCGACAGTCGGAGTCGAACCAACAACCTGCTGATTACAAATCAGCTGCTC
>JAHYZV010000010.1 GCA_019424245.1 Clostridiales bacterium | reverse complement strand
AACACAGACAAATATAAGCTACAGGCAGTCCTGCATACTATGTGAAATGCACTTGAAGTTCAATCGTGCTGAATCTTAGACTTTTCTTTCGCTTTCAGCTAGCTTCGTACATGGATGTACGAAGCAATGAGGCCGCGCCACGGACGGCGCGTCCGAATGGTAGCGTCACCTATAACTACCTATATGAAAAGTCTTAGAGACAGCCGATTGAAGCTTCTGGCATTGAACATAGTGTGCAGGACTGCCTGTAGCTTATATTTGTCGTCCGTTCGTCACCAACTAATATTCAATTAAACAACAAACTTCCTAAAGAAGCTCTTTAAGCAGCTTATTAACCATACCCGGATTAGCCTTACCCTGCATAGCTTTCATAGTCTGGCCTACAAGGAATCCGATAGCTTTCTCCTTGCCTGCTCTGTAATCAGCTACAGACTGTGGATTATCAGCTATAACCTTCTCAACTGTTGCCTTAAGTGCACCTTCGTCATTAACCTGCTTAAGTCCATTCTCCTCAATATACTTATCTGGATCAATATCCTCGTCAAATATCTTCTCGAATATCTCCTTAGCAACATTACTGTTAATAGCGCCCTCATCTGCAAGCTCAATAATTCTTGCAAGACTCTTAGGTGAGAATGTGATATCCTCAGGATCCATATTCTTTTCCTTTAAAATACGCATAGTCTCTGTAATAAGCCAGTTAGATACTTTCTTTGGCTTATTGCATAAGGCTGTTGTTTCTTCAAATATATCAGCAAGCTTCTTAGAATCAGTAATCATATTGATATCATAATCAGGAATTCCGAACTCTTCCTTATAACGAAGCATTTTCTCATCCTTAAATTCTGGCTGTGCTTCCCTGATAGTATCAAGCCATTCTTCGCTTATGTGGATTGGTACAAGGTCTGGATCAGGGAAATATCTATAATCCTGTGCATCCTCTTTAGAACGCATAGCATATGAATATTCCTTATCATCATTCCATCTTCTTGTTTCCTGAACAACCTGTCCACCAGCTTCAATTATATCTATCTGTCTTGCTGTTTCAGCCTCAATAGCTCTCTGGATAGCTGAAAATGAGTTAAGATTCTTAGTTTCTGTTCTTGTACCAAACTCTGTACTGCCTTTTTCTCTTACAGAAAGATTGACATCAGCTCTCATAGAACCTTCCTGAAGCTTACAATCAGATGCTCCAAGATACTGGATAGTATTTCTTAACTTAGTAAGATAAGCAATAACCTCTTCTGCATTTCTCATATCTGGCTCAGATACGATTTCTATAAGAGGCACACCTGAACGATTATAGTCAACATAGGATACATCCTCCCACTCATCGTGTATAAGCTTACCTGCATCCTCTTCCATATGAATCTCGTGAATTCTTATAGACTTTTCTGTTCCATCTTCAAGCTTTACGTCTACATGGCCATCACGGCATATAGGCAGATATAACTGTGATATCTGATAATTCTGTGGATTATCAGGATAGAAATAATTCTTTCTATCAAACTTGCAGTCTCTTGTTATAGAGCAGTTAGTTGCAAGACCAACTGCCATAGCATACTCTACCACTTTCTTGTTAAGAACTGGAAGAGAGCCTGGCATACCTGTACAAACAGGGCATGTGTGTGTATTAGGTGCTCCACCAAATGCTGTTGAACAGCCGCAGAATATCTTAGTCTTTGTAGCAAGCTCAACGTGAACTTCAAGACCAATAACTACTTCATAATCTTTCATTGCCTGACCTCCTCCTTATTCAAATCTTCCTCGTGCCTGCTCATATGAATATGCAGCACGGATTATATTATTTTCCTTAAAGCAGTCACCTATAAGCTGTACACCTATTGGAAGTCCATTAGAATCCTTTCCACAAGGTACACTTATTCCTGGAAGACCTGCAAGGTTTACAGATATTGTATATATATCACCAAGATACATCTTGATAGGGTCTGCTAAAGATGAGCCTATCTTAGGCGCAGTTGTTGGTGCAACAGGTCCAAGTATTACATCATACTTTGCAAATGCTTCATCAAAGGCTTTCTTAATAAGAGCCTTTACTCTTAATGCTTTTAAATAGTAGGCATCATAATAACCTGAGCTGAGTACGAATGAACCAAGCATTATTCTTCTCTTAACCTCAGGTCCAAAGCCCTCTGAACGTGTCTTCTTATACATATTGTGAAGACCTTCATACTCACTTGTCCTGTAACCATACTTAACGCCATCGAATCTCTCAAGGTTAGAGCTTGCCTCAGCGGCAGCTATTGTATAGTAGGTAGGTATAGCATACTCTACAAGGCTTAAGTCGAATTCTTCAACTATGGCACCCTTTTCTTCGAGCACCTTAGCTGCCGACATAACAGCTTCCTTAACCTCAGGATCAAGTCCATCGCCAAAGTAGTCTCTTGGAATACCTATCTTAAGTCCCTTAACATCATCTACTAAAGCCTTTGTAAATGCTGTATCTTCTCTCTTTACTGATGTAGAATCCTTATCATCCTTTGCTGCTATTACCTCCATAATAGTAGCACAGTCTGTTACATCCTTACATAATGGTCCTATCTGATCAAGTGATGAACCATAAGCTATAAGTCCATATCTTGAAACAGTACCATAAGTAGGCTTCATACCTACAACACCACAGTAAGATGCAGGCTGTCTTATAGAACCACCTGTATCTGAACCAAGCGCCGCAAAACACTCATTTGCTGCAACTGCTGCAGCTGAACCACCTGACGAACCACCAGGAACGTGCTCTGTATTTCTTGGATTCTTAGTTGCTCCGAATGCACTTGTTTCTGTTGTTGAGCCCATAGCGAACTCATCCATATTAGTCTTACCGATAATAACTGCACCTGCCTCCTGAAGTCTTATAACTGCTTCAGAAGAAAATGTTGGAACAAAGTTACCAAGTATTTTAGAAGAACATGTTGTAAGCATGCCTTCTGTGCACATATTATCCTTAATAGCAAAAGGTACACCAGCTAAAGGTCCCGTAAGCTTTCCAGCCTTGATATCCTCGTCAGCCTTAGCTGCTGCCTGTAATGCTTTTTCCTTGTCAAATGTCACATAGCAGTTAAGCTTGTCTTCAGACTTTTCAATCTGAGCAACAACAGCCTGCATAGCTTCTACCGCTGTCACTTCGCCTGCCTTAATCTTTGCAGCAAGTTCAACGGCTGTACAATCTAATAAACTCATAGCATTTTTCCTTTCCTGCATATATTTTGTTATTGTACATAATATATTTCGTTATTGTATATAACGCATTTTGTTATCGTACATAATATATTTCGTTATAGTAGCCATCATCTGCCTGACGTAAAACACAATAAAATACAGTATTATTACTCTACCGTCTTAGGAACTATAAATCCATATTCATTAGCCTCTGGTGCATTGGCAAGTGTATCCTTGCTTCCGTCACCATTAGTAACAACATCCTCCCTCATGACATTATTCACAGGGAATACGTGTGACATAGGCTCAACACCTGTTGTATCAAGCTCGCCAAGCTTATCTATATAATCAAGCATGCTTGCCATATCCTTCTTGGCATCCTCTTTTTCCGACTCAGAAAGCTCAAGCTTAGCAAGAATACCTACATATTCGATAGTTTCATCACTAATCACATTAGCCATAACATACCATCCTTTCTATCATGTCAGACAGGTTTGCGCCCTCACGCGCAAATCCTGTATGGAAAAAATCTTTGGTTTAAGGATTTTTTCAATTAATCTCTGACCTTAATATGAACCTCTCTTAACTGCTGTTCTGTTACCTCATTAGGTGCTCCACACATAAGATCCTGTGCTGTACCACTCATTGGGAATGGGATAACCTCACGGATATTCTCTTCATTTCTAAGGAGCATAATCATACGGTCAACACCTGGTGCCATACCTGCATGTGGTGGTGCACCGAACTGGAATGCGTTGTAAAGTGCTCCAAACTTAGCCTTAAGTACTTCTTCATCATATCCGGCAATTTCAAATGCCTTAACCATAATCTGCATATCATGGTTACGCACAGCACCCGATGATAATTCAACACCATTACATACGATATCATACTGGTAAGCAAGAATATCAAGCGGATCCATAGTATTAAGTGCTTCAAGACCACCCTGTGGCATAGAGAATGGATTGTGTGTAAAACCAATCTTCTTAGTTTCAGGATCTCTTTCAAACATAGGGAAGTCATTTACATAACAGAATCTGTATGCATTTTTCTCTATTAAATCAAGGCGTGCGCCAAGCTCGTTACGAATCTGTCCTGCAAAGAATGCAGCTTTATCTTCCTTATCAGCGATAAAGAATATTGTATCACCTGCCTGAAGTCCCGCAAGCTCTCTGATCTCGCCCTTAAGCTCATCTGGTATAAACTTATCAATAGGTCCCTTATATGAAAGGTCTTCAAGAACCTCAAGGTAACCAAGTCCGCCCATACCGATTCCTGTAGCGAACTTAAGAAGCTTCTCATGCTGTCCCTTTGAAAGCTTAGCATGAACATTGATAGCTCTTACAGTCTTGTTCTGGAATGGCTTAAATGTACATTTATTGAAGAAATCGGATAAATCTATAATTCTAAGTGGGTTTCTAAGGTCTGGCTTATCTGAACCAAACTCAAGCATAGCCTGCTTATAGCTTATGATTGGATAAGGAGCCTGTGTTACAACTGAACCTTCTGGTGCAAACTTTGCAAATGTTTCTGTAAGCACTTCTTCACCAACTGCAAATACTTCTTCCTGAGTAGCAAAGCTCATCTCAAAGTCTAACTGATAGAACTCTCCTGGTGAACGGTCAGCTCTTGCATCTTCATCTCTGAAGCAAGGTGCTATCTGGAAATACTTATCAAAACCAGATACCATAAGAAGCTGCTTGTACTGCTGTGGTGCCTGTGGAAGTGCATAGAACTTACCCTTATACTTTCTTGATGGAACGATATAATCTCTAGCGCCTTCTGGTGATGAAGCACAAAGAATAGGTGTCTGGATTTCAAGGAAGCCCATATCTGTCATCTTCTGACGAAGGAATGATATAACCTTTGAACGGAATACCATATTATCCTTAACCTTAGGATTTCTTAAGTCTAAATATCTGTACTTAAGTCTTACATCTTCTCTTACTTCCTTAGATGTCTGGATTTCAAATGGAACCTGCTGGTAAACCTGTCCTAATACTGTAATCTTCTTAGCTTCAAGTTCAATAGTTCCTGATGGAATCTTAGGATTATATGTTTCCTCATCTCTCTGTTCCATAACACCATCGATACTGATACACTCTTCCTTCTTGATACCCTTTAAGAGTTCTGGTTCACGGATAACTACCTGTAATACTCCGTACATATCTCTTAAATCGATAAATGAAACTCCACCGTGGTCACGGATATTCTCAACCCATCCTGATACCTTCATCTGCTTTCCAATGTCGTTTTCACTTACATTCTGTAATGTGACATCTCTGTAAATGTTTGCCATCTTATTAATAGCTCCTCTCTTATAGTTTTATATTGTTAATGTGTGTCTTGTTGCAGCTGATAAATATATTGCTCCTGCTTCCTGCAAAGGCTGTAACGATGTGACTTAGTTGGCAATCGTTATCTGCACGCAAAAAACCCGGAATGCCTTACCAGCATTCCGGGACGAATAATACATAATTATCCGCGGTACCACCCGCATTGAACGAAATCTGCTTCTGAATAGCTGTCATCTAGAAACTTGTCATCAATAACTTAACCACTCAGGCTTCTTCTCATTCCTCTTTAATTACTTAACGCGTACAACGTAATAACCTACATATATCACTTACCTGTCTATAACAGCTGCGTACATTCAGCATTATAAACATATTCCAGGGGCATTGATATAATTCAGATATTCAACTCCAGAGTGTTCCTCTTGACAATTCCCTGTGTATGCTTTCAGTCGGTGGCATCACTTTCCTGTCAGGTTCCATGAAAAGAAGTCTCTTTCCCAGTCTTTAATATATTCATATAGTTGAATAATAGCATATCCTTATGAATCGTGTCAATCCATAACTTTATTTTTCCATTTTAAAAAATTATTATAATTCAATTTCTGAAGTTTATTCAACAATTAATCCTATACCTCATAATCAAGGCAGGATCTTACCGCTGTATATGGACGAACCTTTCCATCTGCTACAGCAACATGGAGTGGATTAGTACTGTATGCCTTAAGTGCATCTGCATCTGTAAATGTTGTATCAAGCATAACATCAACTGTTGATGTTGGTAAGCCGTTAATATTAACCTTAACTTCTACCAGACCAGGAATCTTACCTGCAAGTCCTTCAAGGCCTTCCTTAATACCTTTCTTTACTTCTTCCTTTTCTGTATCTGTAAGCTCTTCCTTTAATTTCCACAATATAACATGTTTAACCATTCTTATTTGCTCCTTCTTTATCATTTATCTTCACTTTAGTTCACAGCCTTCTATATGCCTTGTTGTATCCAAGGCATATGTATATAACTGATTTATACAGCATTACACTCTATACACCCAGTTATCCTTTCTTGGCTTGCACTGTGGCTTATCTCCATCTGCATATCCAAGTATACAATGTCCGATTCCTTCATAATCGCCTTCTATGCCATGTGATTTAAGTATCTCTTTACCCTCTGCACTTTCAAACTCTTCCTTAGCTCTATGTATCCAGCAGCTATCTACGCCAAGTGCATGTGCTTCAAGCATAAGATTACCCATAACTAAAGAACCATCATATACGTATGTAGGCACACTCTTATCAGCCAGAACAACAAGTACAACCGGTGCACCATAAAATGGATCAAAGTCTTCTGGTTTACCCATAAATGCTGCATTCATCTTAGAAAGCTTATCTCTAAGTTCCTTATCAGTAACAGCGAGTATAACAGGTGACTGCCTGTTCATGCCTGTAGCTGCATATGTTCCAGCTTCAACTATCTTATCTATTACATCTGCAGGAACCATGTCACTTTTATACTTTCTTACGCTTCTTCTTGTCTTAATCATTTCCAACATATCACTCATAGTAATCTTCCTTTCCCTAGCTTCTATAGCTGCTATTCTAATTTCTTCTTAATTATATACCATCATTCACATATCTGTTACAAATATTTACAAACTTAATTGCATTTAACGATATAGACGGCATTAGTTTAAGAGGTTATTATCCCGTTATATGCAGCATTCCTATAAGCACAACTGCAGCCAGTCCATAATATGTAACAACTGCAACAAGGTCATTGATAGTTGTTATAAGTGGTCCTGAAGCTACTGCAGGATCTATCTTTATCTTATGGAAAAACATAGGTGTAAGCACTCCTATAAGGCTGGATATGAGCATAGCCAGCAGTAGTGATACTCCAACACAGCCTGATATAGCGAATGCGTAGTGCCATGGCTTGCCTTTTACAACCATAATATATATGCCAAGCAATACGAATGCCATAGAGCCTAACAACAGACCATTAGCAAAGCCTATACGCATTTCCTTTAAGACGAACTCTAACTTCTGTTTAGCTGATATATTTTCATCCATAAGCACCCTGATTGTAACAGCAAGTGACTGTGTTCCTACATTACCTGCCATATCAAGTATAAGTGACTGGAAGCATACTATAATTGCAAGCTGTGATACTACATTTTCAAATATACCTACTACTGATGATACTCCCATGCCTAAAAAAAGTAATAATATAAGCCATGGAAGTCGTTTTTTCATACTGGCAAAAAGCCCCTCTGTAAGGTCATTTTCCTCAGTTAAACCAGCAAGCTTTGCATAATCATCACTCATCTCTTCATCAACAGCTTCTACTATATCAGAAGATGTGATAACACCTATTATTTCTTTATCTTTGTTTAATACTGGAATTGAATCTTCACTGTAATCCTTTAAGTCTTCGATACATTCGCTCATCTTTTCATGAGCATATACATATGGATAAGATGTACTGATTATATCTTCAAGCTTCTGATACTCCCTTGCAACAATAAGATCCTTTAAATCTATTGCTCCATAATATATATTGTTGTCATCAACAACATATATTGTATTTACGTTATCGTTTTCTTCTGCCTGTGATACAAGCTCTTTCATTGCACCCTTTATAGTCTGCCTGTTGTTTATACATATAAAGTTAGTAGTCATCTTACTACCAATCTCATCATCATTATATGAATAAATCAGACATACATCTTCCTTGGCATCTTTCTCCATATGTGATATCAGAGCCTGTCTTTCTTCCTCTGACACATTATCAAGGATATCTACAGCATCATCTGCATCCATCTTTTCGAGGACATCTGCAGCCTCATCCACAGACAGTTCTTCTATATACTCTGGTGTATCCTCCAGATATGAGAACACCTCTGCAGTCCACTCAACACCAAGAATCTTATAAAGACGAATTCTGGTATCTTTATCAAGCAGTTTTACTGCATCAGCAATATCATTCTCATGATATTTCGACAATTTTTTACGGATTACCTCATCAGATCTGTTACTTTTAAGGATTCTTACTATATCTTTGCTATAATCCTTATGAATAACTACATTAGATAGAATCTTATTCATCATTATTCTCCTTTCACTATTAAAATGTTAAAAGAACAATGACAAAGATTAGAAAACACGCGACTTTAACAGACTATTGCACACGTCCCTTTTAGAAACGCAGACAATAGCTTTGTCGGCTTATAATCTATGTCATTGCTTCCTATTTGAGGACTATCATGCCCGTCCATTATCGTCACCTCACTTTTTAATTTTATATAAGCATTTTCATGCTTATTCAACTTTTTCATTTTATAATCTGGTCATTTATATGTCAACTTAAATCAACGTAAAATTTCCAGTTAAATCAACGTGAAATTTCCGGCTTTTGACCCCGACATCATATATCGAAACTAAGGCATTAAAAAAGATGGCAGTTCATATCATTTTCAATAAACCGCCATCTTTTAAGCTCCTATATCTTCATATTTATCTTATTGTATTTTCATTATATATTCTTTTTTCTTCTTCGTGATAAAACACATATCATTCCTGAACTTATAGCAAACAATAACCACACTGTGCCTGCTGCATGCATTGTATCTGATGTAGCAACGCTGTTATCTTTCGAATCCACAGATGTGTTATTATCAGGGATTGCTGACTGATTATTATCTTCAGTATTCTTTATTATATCCTTGTAGACAATCGCATATGTTGAAAATCTGTCTGTTTCAAATATGATAGTATTATCATTTTCATTATAATCAACAGATATATTTTCTGATTCTCCATTATGAATTCTTATTACACTATACTCTCTTTTTATAGATGCATCCTTATTGATAATATTTTCTGGAATTGCAACTTTAAGTTTTATAGCTGAATTCAATTCATGAACACTATTTTTATTACCATCTACATTCTTGTTAAGTACGATATCAAGTATGGTACCTATCTTTTCATCAGCTTTAAGCTTATTATCAATTAATTTCTTATCACTGTCAGTCACTTTATTTTCGATATTGTTTATATCTATTGTAACTTCTACTTTAACACCATTCTTGAATGCCTTAATTTCTTCTTCTGTAAAAACACTGTTAATTATTTCATTATTTGAACCCTCAATAGTCGTATCTGGTGTATCTTCTTTCTTTACAACTTCAACATTAATGCTGACATCTGCCTTAATCATAGGAATTATTGTAACATCTGTCTTATCTCCACATACTTTGCAATGATGCGACTTGCTTCCAGTTTCTGTAGTTGTAGCTTCCTTATCAACTGTCCATTCGTCACTGTAATCGTGACCTAATGCTGCTACCTCTTCTGTCTTTGTTGCACTACATCTTGTACATGTGTATGTCTTCTCGCCAGCTTCAGTACATGTTGGTGCTTTTGTTTCTTTTCCTTCGCCCCACTCATGGCCTAATGCTTCGATAACAGTTACATCTGACTTGCTATCACAGCCTGGTCTTGTACAGTGATGTGACTTACTTCCTGCTTCCTCACAGGTTGCTTCTTTATCTACTGTCCATTCTTCACTATAAGCATGACCTAATGCTTCGATTGCTTCTGTCTTTGTTTTATCGCATCTTGTACATGTGTATGTCTTTTCTCCGGCTTCGGTACATGTTGGTGCTTTTGTTTCTTTTCCTTCGCTCCACTCATGTCCTAATGCTTCAATAATAGTTACATCTGACTTGCTATCACAGCCTGGTCTTGTACAGTGATGTGACTTACTTCCTGCTTCCTCACAGGTTGCTTCCTTATCAACTGTCCATTCCTCACTATAAGCATGTCCAAGTGCTTCGATTGCTTCTGTCTTTGTTGCATTACATCTTGTACATGTGTATGTCTTTTCTCCGGCTTCGGTACATGTTGGTGCCTTGGTTTCTTTTCCTTCGCCCCACTCATGGCCTAATGCTGCTATTTCTGTTACATCTGTCTTGCTATCACAGCCTGGTCTTGTACAGTGATGTGATTTACTTCCGGCTTCCTCACAGCTTGCTTCCTTATCTACTGTCCATTCATCACTATATGAGTGACCTAATGCTTCGATTGCTTCTGTCTTTGTTGCATTACATCTTGTACATGTGTATGTCTTCTCGCCAGCTTCGGTACATGTTGGTGCTTTTGTTTCTTTTCCTTCGCCCCATTCATGGCCTAATGCTTCGATAACAGTTACCTCTGACTTACTGTCACAGCCTGGTCTTGTACAGTGATGTGATTTACTTCCTGCTTCTTCACAGGTTGCTTCCTTATCTACTGTCCATTCTTCACTATATGCGTGACCTAATGCTTCGATTGCTTCTGTCTTTGTTTTATCGCATCTTGTACATGTATATGTCTTTTCTCCGGCTTCAGTACATGTTGGTGCTTTTGTTTCTTTTCCTTCGCCCCATTCATGACCTAATGCTTCGATAACAGTTACTTCTGACTTGCTATCACAACCCGGTCTTGTACAGTGATGTGACTTGCTTCCTGCTTCTTCACAGGTTGCTTCCTTATCTACTGTCCATTCATCACTATAATCATGTCCAAGGGCTTCTACTGCTTCTGTCTTTGTTTCTCCACACACCTTACATGTATATACCTTTTCACCTGCTTCAGTACATGTAGAATCTTTTGATATTTCTCCATCATTCCATACATGTTCTTTATGCACAAGTGGCGAATCATTATAAGATGTTCTTTCCCACTGTAATGTTGTAAGATCTTTTAACTTTCCAGCACCTGTATATGGCTGCACCTCTGTACTCAGGCTGTCTGCTGCATATAATACATAATCACTATATGGCAGTGCATTCTTGAATTCTTCTCTATCCTGAACAAGTGCTACCTCGCCTGCCTTATCTGTGTTAAGTGTTACCTTTAAATCTGCCTGCTTGCCATCAAGCATATATATAGAATTAAATGCATTGATATATCCGGCTGCACTGCTTCCATTACCACTTATAAGTACATTAGTCATACCTGACATATAACAGTTCTCAAGTAGCATATGTGCTCCACAGTTAGATGAAGCACCATTACTTACTATCTTCTGTGCATACTCTGAACCTGCTGTTTTTTCTATATCCAGACGATAATTCCTAAGATTCTGTGCATCCATAATACAATTATATACATGTGCTGTACCGAATCTTAATCTAGGCATTCTGTCCATAGAATCCTTATAGTAGTTATTAGCAAATGTTACTGTTATATTCTTAGATGATGTATCCTCATCGCTCTGTCCAAGAAGATGTGTTTTCTTCTGTCCATATGCATAATTACGTATCTGTTCATGTGTCATTCCAGATTCACGCAAATGCTTATAATATGCATATCCATCCGGATTAGCCTTCATAGCATTCATCATATTATCAAAGAATGTTCCACCATCACTTGCTGGAAGGAATTCACACCATGATATTGTTATATTACTATAAGCTGATGGAGTCTTGATATCTATAACACCATCATATGCCTTATAAAAAGTACAATGGTCAATCCATATATTAGAACTACCCTTTTCTATAGTCATATAATCCCAGTCATTACGGTCATATCCACCACTTGTTTCATCGTCCCATTCCCAGAGTTCATCAAACTTAATGTTTCTTATAATTATGTTGTCAGAACCTGTTATATCTATACATGTATGTGTAATCTTAGCACCATTCTTAGAATAGATTGTAAGATTGCTCATACCTGCAAGCTTTAACATAGATACTCCTGATCTGATAAGATCCGGATGTGTAATAGGATAATTCTTATGTGCAGTTATAAATGACTTATATTCTGAATACCCCTCAACTTCTCTATCGCCAAGTGCTATATCCGCTGTAAGCTCTATAACTGATGCACGTCCGCTGGCTTTAACGCTCTTTATTGCATCTAAGAATTCTTCGGCACTTCCTGCCTTATAATAATTCTTTGACTCTTCAAGAAGATTACCACCACCAGTTACACCGGCACTTGCTGCATAACCTTCAACATTATACTTGTAAAGACCAGTATCATCACCATCATTTTCATTGTATGTGTCTGATATATACTGTGTTATAACATATTTCTGCTCTGCTTTAGTTGTTACATTTCCTGCGTAGTTAATACCCACTGCACTAAATACTGAATAAGGATCCCATCCAAGATAATTAATCTTAATCATCTCATCTGCCTTTTTCTTAGATATCTGTGGTCTGTTAGCATTAATAGCATATCCTGGTCCATAGCTTCCGTATTCATAAAATCTTGCAGCCTTGGCTGAATTACCACTCATATCTGCATATGGATTAGCTGCATTTGCGCGTAGAATTTTTCCCATATAACAGTCTATCCATGTTATATACGCATCTGCACCCCAAGGTCGTGCAAGATAATACTTATTGCCTGAGCATCCATCCTCTGAAAGAACCTGACACTTATAGAATGTAAGTCCATAAGCTGCATCTGCTGAAGTCCTAGGAGCACATACATAACCTGAATTCTTGTTGGCATTATATCGGAATACAAGCTTACAGTCGTTAAATAACGCTCTAGGCTCTCCACCATATATAAAGTCTACATTACCTGCTATATAACACTTGTAGTAATACTGTGTACCCTTATTGGCACATAATGTATCCTGATAACCAAGTATTCTTACATTAATATAAGAAGCATTATCAGCATCACTGCTTAATGCATCTGCTGACTCATTGCTCTTAGTTCCATCTCCAAGATAGTTATATGTATTCTCGAACGTAAGATTCTCTGCCGTAAAGTTGTGTGCTGTGCTTTCAATACGTACTGCACAACGCTTAGCCATGTCACCTCCGGCAAGTTCTTTAACATCATAATATATTCTTGTCTTTTCACTATCCTCTCCTATAAGAGAAATATATGGTGATGATACAACAAGATGTTCATTATAATTGCCTTCCTTAACAAGGATAACAACTCTTTTTGTATTAGATTTATCAACTGAATTTACAGCTGCCTGAACTGTCTTATATGTAGGGATGCCATTAACTTGCTCTCCATCTGTTCCATCATATGCAGAATCTACCACTTTATCATAATTAGTCAGATATACATAATTAAAAGTTTCCCTGGTTACACTGCCATCTTTAGCCTTTATAAGCAGTTCAACATCATTTCTTCCTGCTGAAAGTAAAACATCTGTAAATGCAAATGTGCCCTTTACAGCTACAGACTTTTCATCTACAACTGTCCCATTAATCTTTAATGTAACTGTTGACTGTTTTTCAACAACTCCTTCAAGTGTAAGCTTTCCATCATATACTGTGTTGTATGATCTTCTTGTTATAGTAAGTCCTGCTGAAGAATCTTCATATGCATATTCTCCTGTATGTCCTGCACTTGGTACTGCCCATACAGAATCTGATGGATTACTATAATTATCAATCCTGCCATCTATGTGTGAGTATGCTATTACATAGTAAAAATATGGCATCTCTGCTTCAACATCACTATCTTCATAAGCACATTCGCTTATTGTTGCTATGAGCTTGGCATTATCACTTGTTTCATCATATGAATAACGATACAACTCATATGTATCTGCTTCATTAACCTTACCCCATGCAACATTAATCTTATCACTTGTTGATAATATACTAAGCAATGGCTTATCAAGTGCTGGTCTTATATATACCTTATCTGATTCAACGTATGAATTAATCTCACCGTCAACACCAAGCTTTCCGCTTACCCTGAACTTGTAATCGCCAGCTTCTTTTAATACATATCTGTATGAAGTATCTGTGAGTGCAGACTCAACCTTACTCCATGTGCTTCCATTATCCTGTGACACTTCAAGTACATATAAGCCATCTCCGTCTGCCTCTACTTTATTAGTCCAGCTTACATCTATATATTCTCTTGTGTCTGAACCTATAGCTGTAACTGTATCTATTTCCGGTGCTGTTCCTTTTGCCTTGTAGCATTTATTCTGGTCATAAAGAACTTTTCCATCAGCGGCTTCATACTTCATATTCTTAATAGTCGCCTCAACTCCGGCTAATACAAAACCATAAGATACTGCTGTAGCAGCTTTATCAGTCTTAAACAGCTCTGTACTTGTATACTTGTACACTAACTGTTGTTCTGTCTGTCCTTTTGGTGTAACAGATATAGCCAGACCCTCGTCTGTCTTTACCATCTCAAAATGCACCATTGTACCAACAGCTACAGTTCCTGATAATGCACTTCCTGCACCAACTGGTTCACTTGTTCCTTTATAATATACCTGCTTTAATTCTGTTGACTTTCTTATACCAGCTGTAGCTATCATGCTACCATCATAAGCACCAAAGAATAAGCCGTTGCTTGAATTGTTTCCACATGAATTAATAATTATATCTGCTGATAATTTATTAATATCTGCTGTTTCTTCAAAACCATAGTAACTTACTGTTGAACTTATGTTAGTTTTATCTGCTGAAAGTGTACCACCTGTCTGTGTCAGCTTAAGCCTCTGTCCTTCCGGCTGTACTACAAGACTATCTGTGCTGCCTGTTATAACTGGCATCTTTGGCTGCTCAACATATTCAACTTCCCTGTCATCGTATACTACTGATATTGACTTGATATAGGCACTAGCATTACCTTGAGCAGTAGATACTATCTCAACCGTACCTGCCTCCCTAGAATCATATCTGTAAGATGAAACTGCTGTTGTTGTACTTGCTGCCTCACCACCTATTGTATACAAAGCATACTCACCACTATGTGCTTCTACAGATACCGTACATCTTCCAGTTACAGGGACTACTATCTTCGTCCCACCATTAAACTGAGCTTTATTACCAGCTGCAGCCAGCTTTCCTGTACTTGCATCAATATAAAGCCCATTGTAATATCCGGTATTATTTTGTATTGTCTTATTAAAATAATCACCAGAACCAGACACGAAAGACCAGCTTGTTATCTGCTCGAATATAACTTTCTGTGTCACTTCACCTGATTTAACTGTTATATCTGCTCCTGACTTAAGCTTATATGGCTGTGCTATGAAATCACCACCAATAGTAAGTGTATAAGAGCCTTCCCTAAGCCTTATATTATCCTTTGAATCAAAGCTATATGTATATCTGCTGTTATCTTTGTTAGTATATGTATATATTATATTCTTTCCTGTGAGATCCGGTTCATCTGGAAGATTAAGTGTAACAGCATATGTTGGCTTAAGCCCGGCTGTTATATCTAACGTTCCATCCTCTGTATAGCTTACTCCACTATGTGCTGATGTTATCTCATAATCATCCGCTCCTGTGAGTACTACATTATATGTCACTCCCTCTTCAACTCTTGCATAATATGACTTCTTATCAGCTGCCATAACGACCTCTGGTACATATTCTTTATCAGCATCTGTTAAAAAAGATACTCCAAGCTGTGACACATCGTATTCATCTGCAATACCTGTTATATTACCAGTTACCATCTTAGTTGAAAGCTTCATGATTGTAATATCTGCTGTCACCTGACTTGAAGCTTCCTTGCTAATCTTTACTGATGTTATGCCATTAGTTATAATATAAGCAGGATTACTTATAGAAAGCTCATATTCCATCTCTTCATCTTCTACTGGAACCTCAACTGAGTACATGTTATCTGATATAATACCAGAATACTGCAGACCTGTAGTCTTATTAACTGCAACTACACTTGTTCCATCAGGAATAGCTGATGAGGATGTGATAGTTCCTTTGATTGATGTCTTTTCAAGTTCCATACACTCAACCGAAACAGACTGAATATATGTTGAAGAATTATAAATTGATTCTAATTCTATATCACCTTCATCACCTGTAAGATAACACTCTATTGTAACTGTATTATATGAACCATCTAATTTTGTATTAGATATGCATTCTGCTTTCCTGACTGTTCTTCCACTCACCTTCCAGTATGAAGACAGTATATCTTTTGTATTATCAACTGCACTTATATTATTCTTATTAACTATAAGTGTTATAACTGCTTTATCTCCTATAACTGGAACATACAGTTTAGTGCCAGTATTAATCTGGATTCTTTTATTAGATGCATCAGGATAAAACTTTCCTTTAGATGCATCAATATATAATACATCACCATCAGCATTAGTATATGTTCCTTTACCTGATTGTATCACAGTCGCTGTAGTATTATTAGCTGCGGCTGTCATTGTATTATTGGTACTATAATCCCATACTGCAGAAATCTTTTTATCTGTACTTGTCTTAAAATCATTAAGCTTGTTATCAGAAAATGCTGCTGATGTTGTTGCAGTACTTGTAGATGAATCTATCTGGATAGAATATAAATATGTATTAACACCTACTTTAAGTGCTACATTCTCTGCACCATTATTCACATATCCTGTTATCTCGTATATCTTGTTTCCTTTAGCCTGTACAGTAGTATCCTGCATACCATCTAATTCAATATCAGAGGCAGTTAATGTACTTTCTGACTTTAAAGTAATTGTACATCTGCCAGCTCCCTTAACTATAGGAAATGTAAATAACGTACCTGCATTAGTCTGATATGCATTACTTCCATTGCTTGCAAACTTACCTGATGTGGCATCCACTGTTAATTCGTTATTATCAGAATTAAGCAGTTTTCCACTATTTTTTTGCAACTGGGTAACTTTATTCCCATTACTGTCAAACATTTTATCGTTCGTATCTGCATATGTCCATATAGCAGACATACTCTCAGCTGCCTTTGCCTTAACAGCAAACAGCCCATCTGGTATAGAAATTCCCGACAAGATTAAAGCAACAGCCATAATCACAGCCGATATTCTCTTAAACCATCCTTTCTTCATTACTGATTTCTTCATGTTTTCTCCCTTTCCCGGCATAAAATACTATGATGTACACTATTAACAAGAGATAGTGTGAAAAATAAGATTTTTGATTGTTCTAATACATGTCATACTCTATGTTAATCTTACACAAAAAAATGCCTCATATTTTTATTTAAGAATACAACCTGCACTATTTTTACACCACCAAATTTTTTTTATTTTATATATCAACTACAGATTTTTTCATCTTTTATTTGTCTTTTTTTTAGTACATAAGTACTATATTATATAACTATCTACACATCATAATCAATTACATGAAAATCAATCCAACTACAAAAACACCATGAAAGCCTTTAAACTTTCATGGTGTTTTATATTAGGAAAAAAGTTTATATAAATGTGATGTGATTCACATTTGTACCAGTCCAATAAATCAATCTTATCTGATAATCATTAAACATTATCCAGCACTATACAAGACCAAGTATATGTGGAAGGAACATTGATATCTGAGGAATATATGTTACAAGTAACAATGCTATAAGGATTACTCCGAAGTAAGGAAGCAGTGTCTTTATAACGCTCTCGATTGTCGTTCCACCAACACGGCAGCCTGTAAAGAGGATTGTACCTACAGGAGGTGTTATTGTACCAATAGATAAGTTGAAGCATAGTAATATACCAAAGTGGATAGCATCCATGCCAAGTGACTTACAGATTGGTAAAAGGATAGGCGTAAATATAAGTATTGCTGGTGTTACATCCATAAATGTACCTACTACAAGTAATAATACATTTATAAGAAGTAATATAAGGAACTTGTTAGTTGTAAGACCAAGTATTGCCTTAGCTATCATATCTGGAATTCCTGTAAATGCCATAGCCCATGACATAATAGATGAAAGACCTATCATGAATGTGATAATACCTGTTGTCTTAGCTGCTTCAAGGACAATTCTAGGAATATCCTTAATCTTAAATGCTCTGTATATAAGTGATAATACCGTTGCATACACTACTGCAATAGCAGAACCCTCTGTTGCTGTAAAGATACCTCCAAGGATACCTCCGATTACGATTACGATAAGTAAAAGACTTGGTATTGCCTGCCAGAAGGTCTTAAGTGCTATCTTAAGCGGTACTCTTGACTCTGCCTGATAACCACGTTTCTTAGCCATAATACCTGCAAGCACCATAACTGCACCACCCCAGAGAATACCTGGAATATAACCTGCCATAAAAAGTGCTGCTATAGAAACACTGCCTGCAACGCTTGAATAAACGATCATAGTGTTACTTGGTGGGATAAGCATACCTACAGGAGCAGATGCTACGTTAACTGCTGTACTATAGTTCTTATCATATCCTTCCTTTTCTTCAAGTGGTCCGATTGTACCACCCATGGCAGCGGCTGCTGCTGCACCTGAGCCTGAGATTGCTCCGAATAACATATTAGCTACTACATTTGACTGTGCAAGTGCACCAGGCATACGTCCACTAATTACCTTTGCACAGTTTACAAGTCTCTGTGCTATGCCACCATTATTCATTATGTTACCTGCAAGAATAAAAAATGGAATAGCTATAAGTGAAAACGAGTTAGAACCCGCGAATATTCTCTGTGCTGATGTTGCGAAAGAAACATCTGCTGGAATCATACATATCATTGAAACTGCTGATGACATACCTATGGCTACACCGATTGGAGCACCGATAACAAGCAGTACTACCAGTATTGTAACCATTACTAAAGCTACCTGTAATGCTATACTCATATTTACCTCCTATTCTGCCTTCTTCTTAAGCTCAAGACCGATATTATATATGCTGTAGAATATAATAATCACGCCACATATTGGAATTATAGAATATATAATACCTGTTGGAATATGTAATATTGAATCGTACTGTACAAAATTCATCTGTGTAATCTTGAAGCCGCCGAATACCATTATAAGTCCTGCAAACACTATAGTTACACACTCAATTATAATGTTTACCACTGTCTTTGCTTTTCCTGGAAGCTTATCCTTTAAAACTGCTATATTGATATGTTCTCTCTGTCCAAACATATAAGTTGCAGATATGATTATCAACCATACGAATGAATATCTTGTAAGAATCTCTGTCACACTGCTTGGTGAAGAGAAGATATATCTTGCAACTACCTGGTAAGTTACCATAAGCACCATCATAATAAATATGAATACGCTTGCATACGAAGTTATCTTATCTAGTATATTCTTAACTATTTTCATATAAGTACACCTCCTCATTAATCCTGATTACGTAGAGCTTCTACATTATTATATATATCCTTTGTCATATCTGACTGGTTAGCGATACTATCAAGTAATGGCTGACATTTTTCCCTGAATTCGTTAGTATCAGGATATACAAAGATTGCTCCATGGGCTTCTGCTTCTTCCTTGCCCTTTTCTACAGCATCCTTAAATGTATCAAACTCATAATCTGTTGATTCCATGACAAGCTGGTCGAATATCTTTCTATCCTCTGCTGATAAACTGTCAAGGAAGTTAGTACTTGCTACTACTACATCTGGATGTACAATATGTCTTGTATATGAATAATACTTAGCTACTTCATAATGCTTGAAATCTGAATATACAAGTTCACTGTTTTCACCTGCATCTATAACGCCCTGCTGAAGTGCTGTATATACCTCTGACTGAGACATTGCTGTACCTGTACCACCCATATACTTAACCATGTTAAGATATGTTGTACTATCATTAACTCTGACGATCATACCCTTAAGATCCTCTGCTGAGTTAATAGGCTTGGCTGCATATATATTTCTCTCACCAGCTGTATATATTGTAAGAACCTCAAAATTATACTTTCTTGTTGACTTAAAAAGATCTGTAAACACACCAGCTTCTGTTGCTCTTCTTAAGTGATCCATATCCTTATAAAGATAAGGGGCACCTACGATAGCAAAATCAGAATCATATCCTTCTGGAACTGAACAGGGTACGATAGCCATATCAAGAGCTCCTGTTCTTATAAACTCTGCCATGGAACCCTGCTCGCCAAGTACACCATTGGCATATATAGTCATCTTGTATCTTCCATTAGTCGCCTTTTCGAACTTTTCACCAAGTTCCTTCATAGCTTTATACTGTGGATGATTCTCATTCTGGTTAAATGCTACTCTTATAATCTTTACTTCCTGACCGTCTGCACTGTCAGTTGAACATCCTGTAAGTGTAAGACTGGCCAGCACTGTTATGCATAATACTAATGCTATTATTTTCCTGCCCATAAATTCCTCCATATCTGATACATTTCAACCATCAGTCATAAACCCTGATAAACAACTGACAGCTTTGCTCTTATGCATCTGCCTGATTACTTTAAAAGCTCTAAGCTTACCTTGACTACAACCTTTCTTACTTCCATAGGTTCTCCATCTGCAACCTGTGGTCTGTGTACATCTGTTGGAAAGAATACACAGAAACATCCTGGCGTTGAGGTGATAAAGCCTTCATTTTCTACCTTCTTGTAGAATATAAGATCTCTTTCATCGAATCTTTCATCCACCTCATAATTTCCTGTATCTGGTGTAAAACCTAACTTTTCTCTTCCTGTTACAAGGAACTGGACATCTAAGTACTTTTCGTGAACCTCTGGTTTTCTATCACTTACTGGTTCTGTCATAGCATCGAATACCTGTGCATATAACAGTTTACCTTCTATTTCATATACACCTGTTTGCATTTTAGTAAAATCATTGCTCTTTAAATATTCTATAGCTCTCTGTACTGCCTTTGGATAATTAGAATAATCATCCTTTGTGTGGATTGATGAAAATATCATTTTTTACTCCCTTCCGTCTGCCTTTCACCTGCAGACATTTCGTATTTAATTCAGTATTTAATCCAGTAATGACTCTTTAAATACTTATTTACTGGACATTATTTCTGCTCTTATCTTCCATGGCGTGAACCATATTAACTATCATTTTATGCGAAGGAACCGGAATTCCAAGTCTGTCTCCTGCCTTCACAACTGCACCACTTATTGTATTAACCTCTGTAAGCCTTCCTGCCTTTAAGTCTGCATATATAGAAGTCCTTCCTTCTGGCGAGTTGATAGATGTATTTCTTACTCTCTCAATCATCTCATCTTCATCAAACTCAAGTCCCATAGCCTTTGCTACCTGCATTGCTTCTTTTATAAGTGTAACTGTCATATTCCAGGCATATTTATCCTCTGCGATGAAGCCGATAGGCACCTGAAGCACTCCTGTTAATGCACTAAGTGAGACATTCGTAAAAAGCTTATCCCATATAAGCTGCTGTATGTTACTGTAAATGTGTGTATCAAAACCACATCCATCAAAACATTCCTTTACTTTATCAAGCATACTGTTTTTATCTTCAACAAGCATGCCAATGTTAGTCTTACCCTTGCCGCCTCTTCTTACATATCCGTTATCAAGAATAGCTCCATTATCTTCTGTTGTTCCTATAATAATTCTTTCCTTAGGAACAAACTCTTCAATAATATCTTCATGTCCGGCACCATTCTGAAGAGTTAAAACATAAGTATTATCACCGATTATAGCCTTATTTTCCATAAGAGCTGCTCTTGAATATAATGCCTTGACAAATATAATAACAAGATCAACCTCACCTATTCCTTCGCTGCTAAGCAATGCCTTTGGATGATATATGACATCTTTATCATTCTCATATAGCTTCAATCCATCTGCATTAATCTTTTCAACAAGTTCTTCCTTCTTATCTATCATATAAACATCATTGTTTATTGAAAGATGGCCTCCATATATAGAACCCATAGCACCAGCTCCAAGTACTGCTATCTTCATAGTAATCCTCCATTCTTGCGCTGCTTCTTTGCGCATCTCAAGTTTGTGCGAAGTACAAATCTTGCGTGTGAAAAATCTTATTTTTCACACTAATCCTCCATTTCTGAACCGTAATACTTCTTATTATACAATATACTTTATATATAGCATACTTTGAAATCCAGCCGGTAATATTATCACCTGTTTAAAAGCCTCTATAATAATCACAGTCATCAGTTTCCTCTATATAATCATAGTCATCAGCTTTTACAGACTTACCGGCTGATTATCAACCGTAACGCTTTTGTATATTATCTTGTAAATTCAGCAAGTCCTTCGATTGCATATGCTCTGATAGGGCATGAATCTAATCCATAGATTGGAAGTGGTGAATATGACATGAAGAATGTATCCTGTGAAAGCTTATCAAGATTCTTTAATACTTCAAGGAATACTATGTTTTCTGCCATACAGATATCGTGGAAAGGCTTAACATCTTCGTTGCAATTCTCAATTGAAACTCCATCACCAAAGCCTACACACTTAATCTTGTGGTCTACACACCACTGTGCTGTTTCACCATTAACTAATAATCTCTGATCCTTATCTGTATTAGTATCAGGTGTGAATGGATCAATCTTATAAGAAGAATCTATGATAAGAATATCTCCTTCCTTAACCCAGCCCTCTGTTGCCTTATCAAGGTCTGCTGCACTGATGTGCTTTCTATGAGGAAGTGTTTCCTTGAAATCTACATATATTGCTCTTCCCATAAATGTTGTAAGTGGAAGCTCTGCAACTGATGGCCAGTTATCATCATGATGATAAGGACACTCACAATGTGTTCCAAGGTGGCTTGTAAGATCCATAGCTGTATGGAAATCAGGGATTGGTCCACCTGTATTATATCTGATAAGATGGCACCTTCTCGACTCTGTCTTTGGGTCTAATGGCTTTGTAAGATCGATCACCTTTAATCCGTTTCCTAAATCAAATGTTGTATTCATAATATTTTTCCTCCTTAAACTTTGTTATTGATTGTGTTTTAAAATGTTTGTTAACTTTTTGTCTTTGTTTTTGACACTTGCAGTATACCAGTATACCGGTATATAATCAATTATCAAAATTCTATAAATTTATATGTTATTTTTTATGCACTTTTAACAATCCAGCGTTGTTTTTGAAATACTTTATGCAAATATTATTTTTGATTTTTATTTAAGTTTGATAAATAATTGTCAATATATAGTGCTGTTCAAAACTAATGAAGTAAAGAATTTTTATACTTTTGTCAGGGATTTTTGTATTTTTTGACACTTTATTTTATATGGTGTAATATTAAGAAACTGTCTTAAAAATCTATTTTAAAATACATCTTATTAGAATAACTATATATTCTTAGCAAATGATATATTTTCTACTAATAGATAGAAATGGAGAACTTTATGAATACTTCTACATCATACTGGCTGAAAAAAGGCATACACAATGGTATGCCAATAGCCCTTGGATATCTGGCTGTATCCTTCACTCTTGGTATTGCTGCCAAAAATGCTGGATTAACAGCACTGCAGGCTGCCCTGGCAAGTATAACCTGCCACGCATCTGCTGGAGAATTCGCCGGATTCACGCTTATAGCCGCACTCGCCACATATACAGAAATAGCTGTCATGGAGCTTATAATCAATGCACGATACTTTCTTATGTCGTGTGCGTTAAGCCAGAAGCTTGACAACAAAATGCCTTTTTTTCACAGACTGATCATGGGACTTTTTGTTACTGATGAAATATTTGGATTATGTGTATCTGTTCCTGAAAAGTTTAATCCAGCCTATATGTATGGTATGGTGCTTGTTGCATCCCCAGCCTGGGTACTTGGAACCTACTTTGGTGTACTTTTTGGAAACATACTTCCAGCAAGCATCGTAAGTGCGCTAAGTGTCGGACTATATGGAATGTTTATTGCTATCATCATTCCACCAGCAAGAAAGAACAAAATTGTAGCTTGCGTTGTTGCTATATCTATGATTATAAGCTGCATATTCTCTTATGCACCTATTGTCAGTTTGATATCATCTGGAACACGTATTATTATTCTTACAGTAGTTATTTCACTAGCGGCTGCTGTATTGTTTCCTGTTAAAGAAAACGAATGTTAAAACTAAAGGAGCTAAAATAAATGCTTTTACATAATACTTATATATACATACTTATAATGGCAGCTGTAACATACCTTATCCGAACACTGCCGCTTACACTTATCAGAAAAGAAATCAAGAATACAACCATCAAGTCTTTCCTGTATTATGTACCTTATGTAACACTGGCAGTTATGACGTTTCCTGCCATACTTGAATCTACAAACAGTGTTATATCCGCCGCTATTGCATTTGTGATAGCTGTTGTACTTGCCTGGATGGGAAAAAGTCTTTTTCAGGTTGCTATGTTTAGCTGTGCTGCTGTATTCATAGTTGAACTTCTTATGAGATTTATTGCTGGTTAATTGTATACTGTCAATTATTTCACGCATTATGCTTATTTTCAATATAGCACTTATGTACTGTTTACTGATACTATAATAAACTGATAACAATATACTAAAGGCAATATATTAAAAGCATATACTAAAAAACCCTGCTATAGTGATTACAACTAATCAACTATAGCAGGGTTTAATAACTTCACAGAACCTTAAATCAACATATATCAGGGTTTATATTATGGAGGGTTCTGTATTATGGGCAAATCTTCTGATAAGCCTTGAAGTTATCAGCATATTAATCAAACCTTCTTATCTTTTATCATATAAGATAAGAGCAATCATCTCAACAGGCTCGTTACCTATCGCCTCTATTCCATGACCTTCACCTGAACCTGTAAATGTAACATCTCCAGCTGTAACTGTCTTTATAACACCATTATCATTATACTTTGCTGTACCGCTTAATATATAATAGGTTTCTGACTCACCATTATGGATATGGTATCCTATAGCAGAACCTGGATATACTGTTGTATGTCCAAATACTCTGCCTGTTTTATACATCTCATCCTCTCCATTAAGAAGACTTCTTACAAGTATTTCTCCAGTTCCATTGAAGGGACTCGGTTTTTTATCATATATTTTATCATCTCTTTTACGAACCATACATATCTCCTTTCCTGTCAGTGCAGACTCATGTTTATATAATCAACATTACATAGCATAGACATCTGCTCTGACAGTATTTTCTTACTATATTTTTATCAATACACTTATACACCTTATTAATTTACTGTATCTATTGGGGGAATATTATTTATTATATTTCTTAGCCATATCATTGAATTCTTCTTCTATTCCAATATAGTAGTTAAGCCCCATGTCAATCCACTTTGGCATATCTTCTTTTGGCATGCCACCCATATCGTGTTCATCATGGAATACAGTATTGCGGTCTTTTAAAGTTTCCTTACCATATACATACATACCAAACATAGATGCTTTCTCAAATACGTGGCATGTTACAAAGTTAAATCCATAAGGAATAACATCATCAAGGTTAATATCTGCCTTGCCATTCTTACTCATAACATCCGGCCACATCTTCCAGCCCTTAACTTCCTTACTTACCTTTTCAGCTTCCTCTATAGTCTTAAGACCAATAATAAGTGTCATAACATCAACACCCATATCCTTTGCCATAGCCTCAGCAGCCTTACATCTTTCAATAGCCTCATCTATACCATATTCAAGCTTACATTCTGTACGTGCTATAACTAAGAAATCTGTTCCCTTTGCAGCCTCAAGACTTGCTGCAACTTTTGCAAGCCATTTTTCTCTTGAAACAACTTCATGCTTGATATCTCCATCCTTATATCCGTTCATCATTGCAAAACCCCATCTGTTCCAGCCTCTGATGCCTGTTGTATCATCGATAGTACAGCCTTTTGCTCCTGCATTTATAAGTCTTTTTATAAGTCTGTATGTAGTAAGTGGAGTATCTCCGAATCCATCATCTGCATCTACTATAAGTGGAAGTGATGAATAGTTACATATTCTTTCTGTTGACTGTACAAGGTCATCTGCTGTTATAAGACCAATATCCGGAAGACCTGCAACACTTTCTGCAAGCTGTCCACCACTTAACATAAGTGCCTTAAAGCCCGTGAGTTCCGCTGCTCTTGCAGTTCTACAGTCCCATACACATGGTGCAAAGATCTGCTCGTTTTTTACTAATTCCTTAAATGATGTTGTTTCTTTCTTAATATACTCTTCTTTCATAATTCTTTATTCCTTTCTGCTGATATGTTTATAGTTTTTTACTGATATTTTATAACACTTTAAGCTGCTATAGGATACATAATGTTGCCAAGTACTAAGGCAAGTGCGAGTGCAAGTAATGTAATAACAACTGTTACTACGAATAAATATTTATAGCCTTCCTTGTATGAAACTCCTGATATAGCAAGGACTGCAACGATACCGCCGCTATGAGGAAGACTGTCAAGACCTACAGATGCAATAACACCTATTCTGTGCATTATAGCTGGATTAACTCCCATAGCCATAAATGGTTCTGCAAGTACTGAAAGTGTTGTTGAAAGTCCTCCCATACCTGATGCATTAAGTCCACATAATAATGTAGTAGCAATACCAAATATAATAAGTGGATTACCACCTGATGTACTAAAGTTAAGAATTCCATTAACAATCTGGTTAAATCCTGGTGCTGCTTTAACCACTGAACCTATGGCTACTATAGCTGATGCATTGATAGTTGTAACTGCTGCACTGCTGACTGCATCTGTAAGCAGCTTCTGTACTCCTGTAATATTCTTAAAGAATAATATACAGCAAAGAACAATTCCCGATAAAAGTGCAACTGATATATCCTGCTTTAATACATTCAGTACAACTGCTACACATACGATAGGAAGAATAGCAAGAACTACATTAGGCAGCTTTCCATTTGCTTCCATCTCATCTGTCTTTGCAAGAACTTTAGATGTTTCTTCATCAACAATAAAACCTTCTCCATTTTTCCTTGCTCGGTTTGACTCCCACATAAGATAAACCAGAATAAGTGCAAGTGTAAAAACACCACATACAACACCAACTACTGGAGCTGCCATAGCATTAGTTGGAAGAAATGATGATGGAATAATATTCTGCACCTGAGGATTACCCGGTAACATCGTTACCCATGTGAATATACCAGCACCAATTGTTGCAGGTATAAGTTTTCTTGGCATATCAGCTTCCCTGAATACCGCAAGTGTGATTGGATAAAGGGCAAAACATGAAACCATGGCAGATACACCACCATAAGTTAAAAGTCCACCAGCGATTACGATAGCTGGTATGGCAAACTTAACACCAAGCTTACCAATAATAAATGAAGCTATTGACCTTGCTGCTCCTGTAATATCCATGACCTTTGAAAGAATGGCACCTAACAACAGCATAAGCCATGATGATTTAACAAAGTTTGCAAATCCAGTCATATAATCACCTGTCATAGTTGATACAACTGGAAGTCTGCTGAAAAGTGCTATAAATATAACACTGATTGCCGCTGCATATACAACCGGCACTTTCTTTAATGTAAGGACTAGTAACAATGCAAGTCCTACGAGAATGATTATCATATCCATATGATTGTCCTCCTACAATTTCCTTTTAATCTTATAGCGTATGATTGATTATATTTACACGCTATTGGATCTGTACTAAATACTTTTATACAAATCTGTCATTGATTAAGAAATGCTAAATCCATGCTTTCATAATATGCGCGCTTATTATTACTTGCATTATTTGCATACCTCTTGTGTAACTGTAGTATACAACAGTTATTTAAGTTTGCGCAATGCTTAATTTTCTATAATTTTTTCATTATATTTTTGTGCATTTTCGCCAATACATTGTTTTGATTTTACATGTAATTTCATATAAGTGTCCTTTTCGAATTATATTAAAATCCATAAAAATAAACATTATTTTTTAGATACACATCAATTCTTTAGCTACCTCACCAGCTTTTTTCTAAATGTTTTAACAATTTATCTGTTGCTAATCAGCTTATATTAGTGTAATATAATAGATGTATACATCAGTTATTAAACGCGATACATTATAAAACAATAATGTGTATTTTAACACATTATCATTCTCTAACATGCATTTATATTAAACGTAAAACATGAATAGAGAAAAATCTACGTAGAAACGGAGAATTATTATGGCAAATACAGAAAATATGTCCAAAAAGGGATTAAAAGAACAAACATACCTCACGCTAAAAGAAAGAATGGTTGATTGTGTATACCCACCTGGATCTCTTATTAACGAAGCACAACTTGCTGCTGATCTTAATCTCAGCCGTACACCAATAAGAGAAGCCATAAGCAAGCTTGAAATGGAAGGCTTTGTCCAGATTCTGCCTAAAAAAGGTATATACGTTACTAATATAACTTTCAATGATGTAATACAGGTTTTCCAGACACGACTAGAAATCGAACCAATAGCTCTTAAGCTTGCTGCTCCCCATCTTCCTAAGGAAGGGCTTACCCTATTCTGTCAAAAGTTCGAAGAACCTGTTACAGATATACATAACAGCTTCCGCCTTGATACTGCTATGCATCTTTTTATTATTGAACATTGTGGAAACAAATATATAATTGACATGATGCAGCGCGTTTTTGAGGAAAATACAAGGATAATAATTTCAAGTAAACAGAATCAGGCTCATATACATGATGCCAAGCATGAACATATGGAAATCCTTAACTTGCTGATTAACGATAAATATGCTGAAGCTGAGGCTGCCATGAGAACTCATATCGAGGAATGTAGAAGAGCTGCTCTGGATTACTTTTTAAACAATCAGGTATATACTTCATCAACAAACAGCTCATCTTATATAAAAGAGCTTGAAAAATACTCTTAATATACAGATTATAAATATTATCGTATTAAAAATTGTTAAACCCCAGCCACATATGCACTAAGCATCTGTGACCGGGGTTTAATAACTTAATCCGACATCTTTTTACAATCTATTTTTTCTTATAATTAGCAATACCAAATATCGCACATAACAATATGCATGCGAATATCATCCATCCTACAAGATATGATGTTCCAAGCTTTGCGAATGTATCGTAATATCCCTTAAGATATACAATTACAATAATCGCCGGAAGTATATAACTCATATAGAATCTGAAACATTCAGGGAACTTTATGCCCTTACCTGTATTAGCTTCCTGTCTGAAGCCTTCCCAGCCCCAGCCATTCTTCTTTGTACAGAATAACACGAATATCATACTTCCAAGTGGAAGAAGATTATACGATACAAGGAAGTCTTCAAGATCCATAATACCAGTTCCTGGACCAAGTGGTTCAAAACCTGAAAGCACATTAAAACCTAATACTGCTGGAAGTGAAAGCAATGACATAAACACAATATTCCACAACACGACATTTTTTCTTGAATACCCCTTAAGGTCTATGTAAAACGAAATAATATTCTCGAATACAGCTATAACCGTTGAAAGCGCCGCAAACGACATAAATATAAAGAATGCTGTTCCCCATACTCTTCCACCAGCCATGCTGTTAAACACATTCGGCAGTGTCTTAAAAAGCAGTGAAGGACCTGCATCAGGCTGTACGCCAAATGAAAAACATGCTGGTATAATAATAAACCCAGCCATAAGTGCAACGAATGTATCAAGTACTACTATGCTGACAGCTTCGCCACCTATGGTTCTATCCTTCTTCATGTAGCTTCCGAAGATCTCCATAGCACCAATACCTACACTAAGTGTAAAAAATGCATGTGTCATGGCATCAAATATAACAGGGCCTATACCTCTTGCCTTAATAGTATCAAGATTAGGAACAAGATAAAACTTAACACCCTCAGATGCACCTGGTAAAACAAGCGAATGTATCGCAAGAACAATAATAAGCACTATAAGACATGTCATCATTACCTTTGTTATCTTTTCAATACCCTTTTCCAGTCCAAGTGCACATACACCAAAGGACAACAATATCGCTATCATCATCCATACAATCATGACTCCAGGATTACCTAACATATTGCCAAACTCCGCGGTTATCTGCTCTGAGCTGACACTTGTAAGCGCACCGCTTGCTTCCTTGAATGCATAATAAAGCATCCATCCGGCTACCATAGTATAGAAAGCCATAAGAATATAACTTCCAACTACTGATACCCACTTAAAATAATGCCACTTGCTGCCTTTTTTCTCTAGTACCTCATATGCTCTGGCTGCACCCTTTCCACTTCCTCGTCCTACCGTAAACTCAGCACACACAATAGGAAAACCTAGAATAGCAAGGAACACAAGATATATCAGTACAAATGCTGCTCCTCCGTTAATTCCACATATGTATGGAAACTTCCATACATTGCCAAGCCCTACTGCGCACCCGGCTGACACAAGGATGAAACCTAGTCGCGATCCAAACGTTTCTCTTTCTTTCAAAACAAAACCTCCAATATTAACTTTTGTATATTCGACATACATATATTCCGTATGATATTCTGCACAATATTCATCGCTATATTCTGCACAACTCATACATACAACTAACGTGCCATAGCTGCCTTAACAAGATGCTTTGCAAGCACAGATGTAGTAACTGAACCAACTCCACCTGGAACAGGTGTTGCAATTGCTGCAATATCTGTGATAGTGTCAAAATCAACATCTCCACACAGATTTCCTTCCTCATCTACATTAATGCCAACATCAACTACAATGGCACCCTCAGCTACATAATCCTTCTTAATCATGCGTGCAGAACCTGCTGCCGCAACAAGTATCTCAGCGTTCTTACATGTACCTTCCATGTCAACTGTCTTTGTATGACATACTGTAACTGTTGCATTGCGCTTCATAAGAAGCATAGAAACAGGTTTTCCTATAACAAGACTTCTTCCTACAACTGTTACCCTTTTACCCTTTATATCAATACCAGCATAATCCAACATCTCAATGACTGCCTCTGCTGTACATGGTGCATATCCACTCTCATCACCAGCATATACCTTAGCTAAGTTAAGAGGTGATATACCATCAAGATCTTTTCTTGGATCTATTTTGTTTTCAATCTGCTTTTCACCAAGCTGCTTTGGAAGTGGTCTTAACATAAGAATACCATCTATGTCAGGATTCTCGTTAATCTTATCGAACTCAGCCTGAAAAGTCTCATTATCTATATCAGCATCAAATGTATATGTTGTACATCTGACTCCTACCTTATTCATCTTTTTAACAGCTCCTCTTTCATATGAGCAGTCATCTGGTCTTTCACCAACCCTTATAATAGCAAGGTGTGGAAGTGGACCTTCTATACTTTTAACTTGTTCCATAAGCTTTTCATTAATGGCATTAGCTACTGGAAGTCCTTTTAATATCTCCATATTATTTATCTCCATATTTGTTATTTTGTTGTGATAATATCTTAATTTACTCTTTCTCAATCCGTACACTCACGAACCCGCGCTACGCGCTATCTCGCCCTGCTTCGCATGGCTGTTCGTTCGTTAATGGCGCAAGAAAAGTATATGTCTGCTGCGCAGCCGCATCCTTTTCTTTTGCGCTCATTATATCTTAATTTACTCTTTCTCAACCCATACACTCACGAACCCGCGCTGTGCGCTATCTCGCCCTGCTTCGCATGGCTGTTCGTTCGTTAATGGCGCAGGAAAACAATATGTCTGGCTATCTCACACAATCCATAACTCTGTCATACACCTCATCTGCCATCTGATTACCTCTGATGATAAGTTCATCTGCCCTGGTATTCATATCATCTGCCACATCAGTGTCCTTCATAAGTTTTGTGTTTATGTATACATTAAGTGAAGCTCCGTTGAGTGCTGCCTTACACATCTGTACACCTACTCCCGCATCACTTATAGCTAATCTGCTGCCAATAACAGATATCCTGTCTATAAGTCCAATAGCTTCAACTATAACCTCCATCATGGAAAGTGGTGCTTCACTTGCTGCTATAAGCGCTTTTTCCATAACCTCTTCACGATACTTTAACTGCTCATCAGTATCTTTAGGAAGACCATACGCCTCCGATAAAGGCTTAAAGGCTTTGGCATCCTTATCCATACATTCTGCCAGTTCTTTAGTCAGGTCATTTGCACGTACTATAAGCTTTTCAATTTCATCCTGATATTCGGCATATTTTTTCTTTCCTGTTGTAAGTGCAAGAACCATGTTACCAAGTGACATGCCAACTGCTGCAACATAACCACATGCACCGCCTCCTCCTGGAACTGGTTCCTTTGATGAAAGCACATTAAGGAATTCGTTCATATTCATATCTGTCATCATATCTCTTTCTCCTTTACAGACCATTATTCTGCCAGTATCTGAAGTGTATCATTTTATTTAACTATAATTCAATCTCTCCTGTAAACACGGTAGCTGCCGGACCTTCCATATATACATCCCCGCTTTCTTCATCCCATGTTATCTTAAGGTCTCCTCCTAGAAGGTGAACTGTTACATCCTTACTGTCACACATACCATTAAGAACTGTAGCAACAACTGTCGCGCATGTTCCTGTTCCACATGCGAATGTCTCACCAGAACCTCTCTCCCACACTCTCATGTTAAGAGTCTTTCTGTCTAATACCTGTACGAACTCTGTATTGATTCTTTCTGGAAATGCCTTATGATTCTCAAAGTATGGTCCAACCTTTTCTATATCGAATTTTGTTATATCTATATCGTTATCAAGATATACAATATCATGTGGGTTGCCCATAGATACACCTGTTATATCATATGATTTGCCATCCACCAGTATTGCTTCATTAATAACTGCATTTTCCACATTATCAAGTGCTTTAACAGCAAGCGGACACAGTTTGGCATCATTCTTATATGTATTCCTGTAAGCTGCCTTATATTCTACTAAAGCATTAACATCTACAGGTACCTTTGAAGCCTCAAGTTCCGGTTTACCCATATTAACTACTACAGAAGCTACCTTGCCATCATCTCCGACATTTAACTTAAGTATCTTAATACCTGCCAATGTCTCTACATTGACTGTTGTCTTATCTGTAAGGCCATTGTCATATACGTACTTTCCTACACATCTTATTCCATTTCCACACATCTGTCCCTGTGAACCATCTGCATTATACATCTCCATAAAAAAGTCTGCCTTATCAGATGGCTTTATAAGTATAAGTCCATCAGAACCTATTCCAAAATGTCTGTCACTTACCCTTACAGCCACCTCTGATGGGTTTGCCAGAGGTAACTTAGTGCAATCCACATATACATAATCATTGCCTGCACCCTGCATCTTTGTAAACTTCATATCAATCTCCATTTCTTTATGTGAAAATGATTATCCTATTGAGTATAATTCTTCTCACACCTAATATAATATTTCTATATTCTGCTGTAGTGTCAGTCTCAGGAGGTATTCAAAGCCTTACTGATATATACCTTAACTACTCTTCTGTCCCTACACATCTGCATATATACTTAACACCATCGTTGCTGACTCAACCATAGTATTGCCGCTATCCATACTACACTTCTGGATATACCTGAACGCATCCTGCTCTGTCATATTATTTTTTTCCATAAGCAGATGCTTTGCGTTATCAATTATTTTCTGTTCTTTGGGGCTTCTCTGCCTTGGTGTTGTACGGGCCTTTCTTCTTTTTCTTATCTGAGACTGCAGCATAATCTCTATGGTAGATAACAGATCATTTACCTTGATAGGCATAGCTACACATACAACATTGCTATCCTGACAGTCCTCCCACAGATTCTGTGATGCAACGAGCAGCAGTTCAAAGCTTTTAGGTTTATATTCGCATAATTCTGAATAAATCATATTATCTGAAAGCTTATAACCACTTATAATGATGCCGTCAGACAATGCATCTGCCTGATTGATAACCTGTGCCCCACTTGTACAAGGAACTGCCACATCATATCCCTTACGAACCAGGAGACTTCTTACAGCCCTTGCCTCCTCTATCTTCGGAAATGCAACAATCAATGTAGACATATTCTAACCTCGTATATTAAAACTTATAAAGATATTCATCAAGCTCCCACTGTGTAACCTGAGTCTTGTAATCATCCCATTCCTTTAGCTTAGCTTGCGTATACTTTGTTGTAATATGCTCTCCAAGAACACCACATATAAACTTATCCTCATTAAGATACTTTATTGCATCATAAAGATTATCTGGCAGTATTTCTATTCCTGCCGCTTTTCTTTCCTCTTCTGTCATCTCAAATATATTGCAGTCAACACTGGCTGGAACCTCTAACTTATTCTTAATACCATCAAGACCTGCCGCAAGACATGTAGCAAGTACAAGGTATGGATTAGCCGAAGGATCAGGGTTTCTAAGCTCCACTCTTGTTCCATTTCCTCTTGATGCTGGTATTCTTATAAGTGGACTTCTGTTAGTTGATGACCATGCTATATATACAGGTGCTTCATAACCTGGCACAAGTCTCTTATATGAGTTAACAAGTGGATTAGTAATAGCTGTCATACCCTTTGCGTGCTTCATGACACCCGCTATGAAATGATATGCATCCTCTGATAATCCAAGCTTATCACTATCATCTGCAAATATATTCTTTCCATCCTCTGTAGCAAGAGACATATTAACATGCATTCCAGAGCCGTTAATACCATACTTTGGCTTAGGCATAAATGTTGCATGCAACCCATGTCTTTTAGCAATAGTCTTTACTGTAAGCTTGAATGTCATAATATTATCTGCTGTCTTTAAAGCTTCATCATATCTGAAATCTATCTCATGCTGCGCTGGTGCAACCTCATGATGGGAAGCCTCTATCTCAAATCCCATATCTTCAAGAGTAAGAACCATATCACGTCTTACATTCTCTCCAAGGTCTGTAGGTCCTAAATCAAAATAACCTGCCTTTTCATGGGAAAGTGTTGTTGGAAGTCCATTATCATCTGTATGGAAAAGGAAAAACTCACATTCCGGTCCAACCTCGAATATATATCCCATATCCTTAGCTTCATTAATCACTTTCTTAAGTATCCATCTTGGATCACCCTCGAATGGCTTACCATTTGGTGTATATACATCGCATATAAGTCTTGCAACCTTTCCCTGTTGTGGTCTCCATGGAAATATTTCAAATGTATCATAATCGGGATACAGATACATATCAGACTCTTCTATTCTTACGAAGCCCTCTACTGAAGAACCATCAAACATACATTTGTTATCCAGTGCTTTGCCAAGCTGGCTTGAAGTAATAGCCACATTCTTTAGCACTCCAAACATATCCGTGAACTGAAGTCTGATAAACTCAACATCTTCTTCCTCTACCATTCTAAATATATCCTGCTTAGTATATTTCATATAGTAACCATCCTTTCCTGCTGTACACACACATACTAATATAAATATACTACAGAATACATTTACTTGTATACATACTTTCTAAAAAAACTAATATTATTAAGTAATTATTATCCATTATATGTGCATATATTATACCAATTATATATGTCATTTTATATAACGGAGAAACCTTATGAATATAATCAATCGCAAAAACAGCAGCAATGCTGTCAGCAATATTAAAAATATAACTCACCTTAAGCTGTCTGTACTCTTATCTTCCATACTTCTCATGCTTGCCTTTGCTTTTTTTATCTACGCAAGCTTTAACCCTAAAGACACTGCTGCCAGTTCTAAAAAAGCTGTTTACTCGGATTCTGGTTCGGATTCTGGTTCTAATTCTAGTTATAACTCTGGTTCGGATGGTATTAATGGGGGTTCTATCAAAGGAAACTGTGTCGCTGGCAAGAAAGCACTTCCTATATACTGTATACAGACTGATGAAAAAAAGATATCTATATCATTCGATGCCGCCTGGGGTGCTGATGATACGATAAAGCTGCTTGATATTCTTGATAAGCACAATGTCAAGACAACATTTTTTATGACAGGCGGCTGGGTTTCTACATATCCTGATATGGTTAAAGAAATATATAACAGAGGTCACGACCTCGGCAATCATAGCGAGAATCATAAGGAAATGAGCAAACTGAATGCCTCTGAACAGAAAGAAGAAATAACCGCAGTTGATAATAAAATCAAAGAACTTACAGGATATGACTGCTTTCTATTCAGACCACCTTATGGTGACTATAATTCACTGCTTATCAACACCGTATACGGCTGTAACCACTATCCTGTGCAGTGGGATGTAGACTCCCTTGACTGGAAAGACTACGGCGTTGACAGCATAATAAAAACCGTCACCAGACATAAAGCTCTTGGTAACGGTTCTATAATTCTTATGCATAATGGTGCGAAATTCACTGCCGAAGCCCTTGATACAGTACTCACAAGCCTTGAAGAACAAGGATATGAGATTGTTCCAGTATCACAGCTTATCATCCGTGAGAACTTCCATATGGATGGAACTGGACGGCAGATTGGGGATTGATTGCTTATTATAACTATTTGGCAAGCTCATGTGGGTTTAGACCTTTTGACCCTGGTATCATTAAATATACATTATAGAAACTTACATCTATATCCCCCTGTAAATGTTTCACCTCCTGCCAGCTCGTTGCCCCATTCTCTGGCATCAAGACTGCCGTCTGAATCTATGGCATCTGTTCTTCCGTACCATGGTTCTATACACACGAAAGGTACTCCTTTTCCTGCTGCTGACCATAGTCCGAAAACAGGAGCATTAAACATAACTTCTACAACTGGTTCACAATCCTTACTTAAGCTTACTTTCTTAATCCCACTGTTTTCAACAATAAGAGCATCTTTATCAAAAAACTCCTTTGTGATTGTAACATTGTTGTTTACAAGCGTGAGATAATGTTCCTCTGGCATAAGAAGTCCATCCTCTGATAACAGCTTGTAAGCCACATTATCATTATCAGTGCCAAACCTTAACTGTGCTCCTATAGCATTATCACCACATACAAATGCCGGATGTCCACCTATACTAAAATACATAACATCATCACCAGTATTCTTTACTTCCCATATTGTGCTTATATTATTTCCACTAAGTCTATGAGTTATCATCAGTTCAAAATCAAAAGGATACTTTTGCTTTGTTGCTTCACTTGATGTAAGACTCATTATTATCACATTATCTTCCTTATGAACCAATGTGAATTCAGAATCTCTTGCAAAGCCATGCTGTGTCATATGATACTCTTTTCCTTTATATACAGAAGTATCATTCTTATATCTTCCTACAAGTGGAAAAAGAACTGGTGTATGTCTTTTCCATGCATCCGGATTGCCGTTCCATATATACTGCTTTGAATCCTGCTTTCTTACTACAGATATTATCTCACATCCTTTTGAATCAATTATTATATCAAAATCGTCATTATAAAGTTTATACTGCATACTCTGTTACCTCTCACTATATTTTAATCAAAATACTATCTTATGATACCATGGTCAAAAGGTCTAAACCCTCATGGGGCAGTTCACACTAAGAAATCGTTAAAGCGACAGCCCATTATTTGCTTTATTCTACAAACACAATCATTACTTTTCATTCCTGTCAATCTTTAAATCTTTGTAATATTGCATTGGAGTAACACCATATTCTTTCTTAAATGCTCTAAAAAAATGATTATACCCTCCAAATCCACCAAGCTCATATACCTCATGAATACTTTTCCCCTGCTCTATATAATGGCGGCATAAATCAAGTTTGCTCTTTACAATGTATGAATGAGGTGTCTCACCTGTCAATTTTTTAAACTCTCTTACTATATGATAACGGCTTATATAAAATTCATTTTCCAAGCGCTCCAACGAGATATCTTCTGTCAAATGTTCTCTGATATAAATAAAAATATCATCCATTACAACGTGTTTTTTCTTATTCGTCTTGATCTGTACATCATCCTGAACAGATGAGCGAAGTGCAAGTACAAGAATCATAGTTAATAGGCTTTTCTCGTATAATGAGTGGGCAAATTTAGGCGGCTCATTATTCATCGAATAGAGCTTTTTTGATATATTCTTTATAAGCATAGCCGATTCAATCTCAGAATGAACAATCTTAACTTGATACGGAACAAAATCAAACGCTTCATCAAGTCTTGTTTCTTCATCTGACAATTTCCTTAAAAGTTCTCCACCTATATAAAGAACATAAACTTCAAGAGGATACTTATTTTTACGATATTCAAGCTTTACTTTATTACCTGGCTTAATAAATATCAAATCCTCCATAGTACATACAATATTATCGTCCTCCTGGTGCATATACCCTATCCCACCAGCTATAAATACAATTGTATAGCTCTTCTTTTGCCCAAAGCTTCGCTGGGTACTATCCAATATTTTCAAATATTCCATTTTGTAGCCTTGATTTTTCATATGTCTATTTTGTACACTTTCCTATTGTATTTTTTGTTAATTTCGTCAAAATATACAATATATCAATTTTTCGTAGTTTGCAAGCAATATTTGTATATGGATATCAGCATAACCCCAATATAATAAGATTGTAGCTACTAAAACAATATAAATGTTTGGAGGTAAATTATCATGAAAGAAACAAGACCTTTTTCCATGAAGGACAAAATTGGTTACACTCTTGGCGATTTGGGATGTTGCTGTACTGAGCAGTTCCGTGCCATGTATCTTGCTATTTTTTATACACTGGTATTAAAAGTTAATCCAGTACACGTAGGAATCCTTATGCTTGTTACAAAGTTTTGGGATGCTATAAATGACCCTTTAATTGGTGCACTTGTTGATAGCCACAAAAACAAAGGAAAAGGAAAATTTATTCCTTGGATTAAATTCTTTGCTTTTCCAACTGCAGTACTCTGTATATTAGGATTTGTTAACGTAAGCAATTTCGCTTATGGTGCACGTATTGCTTATATGTTTATTACATATATTGTTTACGAAATTATGTACACATGTGTCAACGTTCCATTTGGTAGTCTTTCAAGTGTAATGACTGATGATGTTAACCAACGTACTGACCTTTCTCGTTTCAGAAGTCTTGGCGGTACAATTTTTATGACAGTTATCGTTATTGCTGGACCATTATTCTTATATAAAGATAACCAGCCAGTACCTAGCCATTTCCTTATTATGTCAGCAATCTGTGCAGTTATTGGATTAATCTGTCTTATGTTTACATCTCATTGGTGTAAAGAGCGTATTATTACAGAGCCAGTTGTTGAGAAAAAAGAAAAGTTTAACTACTTCCAGGTAATTAAAGATATTACTAAAAACAAAGCATTACTCGGAGTTATGTTATCAAGCTTTATTGGTATTGTTGGAGCAGGTATGGTTAACGGATTAAATACTTATTTATTCCGCGATTATTTTGGAAATGTTGCCATCATGGCAGTTTCAGGTATGTTAAGTGTACTCTGGTCACTTATTGCATTCGTAGGCACAAAATTTGTTGCTAAGAAATTTGGAAAGAAAGAATGGATTATGTACAGTGCAACTTTCTCAGTTGTTGTTTATGCTATTTTATTCTTCTTCCCACTTGAAAATCCTATGCACTTTATTATCATCAACGGAATCTGCTATCTTGGAGTAAGTGGTTTCCAAGTATTAGTTTGGGCACTTGTAAATGATGCAATTGATTATCAAGAACTTCAGACAGGAAAACGTAATGAAGGAATTGTATATTCGGCATATACATTCTTCCGTAAACTTGCTAATGCTGTATCAGGAAGTATGAGTAGTTTTGCACTTGCAATTGCTGGATTCCAGGTTAATGAAGCTGTCCAGAATGAAGCATTCTCAGGACATCTTTGGAAAACATATACAGGTTTATATGTTGTAGGATATTTATTAGCTGTTCTGGTATTAAAATTTATCTACCCTCTTACAAAAGAGAAAACAGCTGAAATGTTACAGGATTTAGCTGACAAGCGAAATGCTACTACTGCAGAATAAAATTAGAAATTGAGGTATTTTAAAATGACAAAACAAGTAGAAATCACAAACCGTGATGGACACATCTTACGCGGAATAGTTAACATTCCAGAAGATGGCACAAGATTTCCTGCTATTGTAAATGTACATGGCTTTACAGGGAATAAAAGCGGTTACAAAAGTATTTATACGCACACAGCCAGATTATTAGCTGAACATGGATTTGCCAGTGTCCGTTTTGATTTATACGGAAATGGTGAAAGTGATGGTGAATTCGAGGACATGACCTTTACAGGTATCCTACACGATATCGAGGATATTATAAACTGGACTAAAACACAAGATTTTGCCAATCCAGATAAGATTATCTTATCTGGTCAGAGTATGGGAGGATACGCAGCTGCTACTGCCGCTCCTATTGTTAATCCTTATGCTCTCATGCTTATGTGTCCAGGTGCTGGAATGTGGTTTGGATGTAAGGATCGTGCTGAAGCCATGGAAGCTAAGGGGATCACCAAGGCCGATATTGAAGGACTCACTTTCCCAACATCTTTTAATTATGATTTATTTAATTATGAGCCATTCTCGTCAGCAGAAGGATACAACGGACCAGTCCTCCTTATAAGAGGAACTGCAGATGATTTGGTAGATGATGCAACATGCCATAGATATGAGTCACTTTACAATGGAAAATGCAATTATAAAACAATTGAAGGCGCTAATCACAATTTTGCCAGTGCTTTTGCAAGAGCAGAATTAGACAAATTAATGTTAGAGTTTTTAACACCACTTAAATAGTATATTCAATTTGAAAGGAAGTATGAACAATGAAATTATTAGAGTCTATAAAAGTTGGAAATATTGAGTTTAAAAACCGTATTATGTTCCCACCACTTACAACAGGATATGAGGAAAAAGATGGTTCAATTGGAGAACAAAGTTTTCGTTTTTACGAGCGTCTCGCAAAAGGCGGTGTCGGATATATAGTAATTGGAGATGTTGCACCACTTCCAACATTCTCTCCTACACCAAAGCTTTATTCACCTGAGCAGGTTCAAAGCTTCAAAAGACTTGCTGACGCATGTCATGAAAATGGCGCAAAACTTGGAATTCAGTTATTCCATCCTGACTACAATGTTAAAGCTTTAAACGATTTGTTTCATCATGGCAAAATGCAGGAAGCAAGAGCTAAACTTCACCATGATATGCAGCACTTTGTAAATGAAGTTACTGCAGAAGAACTTGATGAAATAATAAAGCATATGGAAAACTGTGCTATCTTAGCACACGAAGCTGGTGTTGATTGTATTGAAGTACATGGAGACCGTCTTGTTGGTTCTCTTTGCTCTCCTATTTTAAATCATAGAACTGATGAATATGGCGGTGACCTGGCTAATCGTACACGTTTTGCATTAACACTTGTAAAAAGATTAAAAACAATCGTACCTGACATGGTTATCGACTACAAGCTTCCTATAGTTACTCCTCTTGGAGAAAATAGTTTTAGAGGAAAAGGTGGTCTTCCACTTGATGAAGCTTGCATTTTTGCTAAAGAATTAGAAGCTTGCGGTGTTGACACATTACATGTTGCACAGGCTAACCATACTGGAAATATGGGTGATACAATCCCTGCCATGGGAACACAGCCATACGGATTTATGGTTTCTTATTCTAAAAAAATCAAAGAGTTTGTATCTATTCCTGTATCTGTAGTAGGCCGTATCGTTACACCAGAAGCTGCTGAAGCAGTTATTGCAAATGGTTCTGCTGATATCATTGGATTAGGTCGTTCTCTTCTCACAGACCCTGACTTTGCAAACAAATGTGCAGATGGACATTGCTGTAATGTCAGAACATGTATGATGTGTAATAAAGGATGTACAGATAATATTCAGAATCGTGCTTTCTTAAGTTGTGTACTTAATGCTGAAAATGGTTACGAAGGATCTCGTCAGATTACTCCTGCAGCATCAACAAAGAATATAGCAATTATTGGTGCTGGTATTGCTGGACTTGAAGCTGCACGTGTTTCCGCATTAAGAGGACATCATGTAACTATATTTGAGAAATCACTTCAGATTGGTGGTCAGTTACTTATTGCTAGTGTACCTCCAAGAAAAGAAGAAATGATGAGAAGCATTAATTATTATACAAATGTACTTCCTGAATTAGATGTTACTTTCAGACTTGGTCAGGAATTCACATCACAGGATTATAATTCATTCGATGAAGTAATTGTGGCAACAGGTGCAAACAATGCAATAATCCCTGTTCCTGGCAAAGATCTTCCAACTGTTACAAGTGCATGGGATGTGCTTGCCAAGAAAGAAATCGTATTCGGTAATGTTTCTGTAATCGGTGGTGGTCTTGTAGGTGTTGAAACCGCTGAATATCTGGCTTCACGCGGATGTAAGGTTACAATTATTGAAATGATGGACCAGATTGCAAAAGAAGAAAGTAACACTATTTTACCTACTCTAATGAGGGAATTAGAGCATTATAATGTTCAAATAGTAACATCTGCAAAATTATCAGAAATCAAAGATAATTCTGTAGTTGTTGAAAAAACAATAGACGACAATACATCAACAGAAGAAATTGCTTCAGACTTTGTTGTAATGGCTGTTGGTGCAAGAAAGAACCTTCCAGAGCTTTCTGATTGTCCTCTTCCACTTCACTATATTGGTGATTGTGCTGGAGAACGTCCAAGTAATATTGAGCATGCTATTAAATCAGCATATGATGTAGCATGTGAAATATAAATTATTAATTACCCTATTACCACAAAGGGGCTGTCGCACTAAGAATGTAATATGCTCCCTTCTAGGTAGACAAGTGAAATAATATAAATTTTTCCTGCCAGCAGAAATTTATCTGCTGGCAGTTTTTATGCAGCTTGCAAGTAAATTTCATGTTTTTCCATTGGTCCATTGTCGATACATTTAGCAACTCGCGACATGCTTTGTGTTATTCCAGCATTTACAAGTTTTGTATGAAATGTCCTGTTCGTATATTGGAATCCCCTGTCACTGTGAAACAGTGGCTGTGCACCAGGATTTCTAAGTAAAGCATTGTCTACCGTATCAAACACCAAAGCATTGTTGTTCTTATCACGAATAACATACGAAACAATCCGTCTATCATATAGATCCAGTATTGCACTTAGATAAACTTTATGCTTTTCCATTCCAATATAATAATGGAATTCTGTCACATCAGTGAGCCATTTTTCATTTGGTGCTTTGGCAGTGAACTCCCGATTAAGTATGTTTTCAGCTATATACTGAGGGTTTGCAGCCTGTCTTGTGCATCCGTTGTTAGAATACTTGACAGTTGATTTTATATTAAGTTTACGGCAAATGCGTAGTACACGTTTATCGTTTACATCAATACCATGATATCGTTCCAAATCATCTCTGATTCTTCGATAGCCTTTATCCGGTGAGTCTGTATGAATCTTTTCTATCTCGTCAGCAATAAGCCTATTCTTTTGCTCACTTTTAGGAATTTCTCTGTTTTTAAAATTTTAACTTCAGCACGCAGCTTTTCTAATTCACTCATTGCATCGGGACGTTTTCGTTTGCCACGGTTATCTCTTAAAGCTTCCACTCCACCAGCTTCATATTTGACTATATAATTACGAGCCTGTTGATAGGACACCTGGTATTGTTCTGCTGTTTGGGCATAATTACGATCATGTGCGATACAATACTGTACTATTTCAACCCGTTCTTCAAAAGTGGTTTTTCTTCCTTTGGTCATGACAATGCTCCCTCCTAAGTGACAAGTTTTTATTATTTCACTTGTCTACCTAGAAGGGAGCATATCACGATTTTCAATCGTTAAAGCGACAGCCCCATATTGGGAAGATTACATCATTTTAACATAATAATTGCCTTAATTACAATTATTACTATTGCTCATTATATACATCTTATATATTCATTATATATACAAACAGAAGATATGCAGTCATCCCGCATATCTCCTGTTTGTTGTTACTATAATATTGGAAAGTTTTTATACTAATCACTTAGTATGCTTGTTTTATTTTATGATGTGAGTATCACACTTACATCATATTATACAGGCACAAATGTATTCTGCCTATACATGCTTATTTCTTGTAACCGAATTCTGGAATTTCACTCCATCTGTTACGGAAGTAGTGTGCTACCATCTTAGGCTTTCTATCCCTTGTGAATAAGCCCTTCTTGTTACCCTGTACTCTGAGTAAGCTCTGGCTTGTAGCAAAATCTGCAAAGTTCCATGCCTGCTCACCAACTACGAATTCGAATTCATCAAATACCTTATTGTTCATCTCATAATACTCAACCTGATATTCCTCTGTATACATAACAGATGTTGTATCGTGAAGTCCGCTGACAGTATCTGCACCATATTCTGTAAACATTACTGGCTTTCCAAGCTTGCCCCAGTCTGAAAGTTCCTTGCGAAGTCCTTTTTCAGAGATTTCAAGGTCTGGTCCACCAAAATACCAGCCATAATAACGGTTAAGACATATAACATCGCTTAATTTAGAAGAGCAATCAGTATCAGCAGTTGTTCCCTGAACACTTACTAATGTACAAGGACGTTTCTGTGGATCAAGCTCTCTTGCAAGGTCGTAGAGTGGTTTAAAGTAATCATATGCTCCCTCTGCTGCTGAATCAGGTTCATTGGCAATACTCCACATAACAACACAGGCATGGTTCTTATCTCTTGAAATAAGGTCTTTTATAACATCCTTATGATGCTCCTGTGTCTGAACGCCATGTTCTTTATCAAATGTACCGATTCTTTCTCCACCAAAGTTAGCACCGCCGCCAAACTGAAGATTAACACCTACTGCTGTTGTTTCATCAATAACAACGATACCTTCCTCATCACATAATCTCATCATCTCTTCACTGTATGGATAATGGCTTGTTCTGAAGCTGTTAGCATGCTGCCACTTCATAATAGATATATCCTTTGTGTTCATAGGAAGATTAATTCCTCGTCCGTTAGGGAATGTATCCTCATGCTTTCCATAGCCCTTAAAGTAGAATGGCTTTTCATTTATAAGGAACTTAACTCCATCTACTCTTACACTTCTTACACCATATGGAAGAGTATATACATCTTCTCCTGCTGTAACCTTTATCTGGTAAAGATAAGAGTTTAATGGCTGCCAAAGCTTTACATTCTCAAGTTCAATCTTTCCCTGTGTTCCTGCTGCCTCTGCAACTTTTTTACCTTCAGCATCAAACACCTCAATCTTACAAGCTGTGCTATCCTTATCAACACCCTCAATATCAACATCATAGTTAAGTACTGCTGATGGTGTTTCTTTTCCAAAGTCAATATCTGATGTTACTGTTATATCATTGATATAAGTCTTAGGTGTTGTATATATCTTAACTGGTCTTGTGATGCCGCAGTAGTTAAAGAAGTCAAAGTTAGGATTGTTCTGAGGCTTTTCAGATGCTCCTGCACCTATTCCGCCCATAAGACCGCTCATCATGTTAGCCTTACCACCAACCGGAAGAGTTGTATAATCAATAACATTATTAACTGCGATTGTAAGAAGATTATCACCATCCTCTAACACATCATTCAACTCAACCTCAAATGGAAGGAAGCCACCCTTATGCTCACATATTAAATTACCATTGAGATAAATCTTTGCATAATGTGTTACTGCTGCACATCTTAATACGATTCTCTGGCTCTTTACATATGATGGAACTGAAATGTTTCTCTGATAGAATACCCATCCGTAATGATCCCTGAAATCAGCTCCTTCCTTTAAATCGTTGTATGAAGCTGGAACTGGCATAGTATCTGCATCCTTTAATGGTGCTTCATACCATTTCTCATCAAAGCCATTGCCATTGTCTAACTTAAAATCCCATACTCCACTTAAGTCACTTAATAATCTTGATTCTGTTAAAATTGGATATAACATAATTGATTCCTCCTGTAATTTTAAAATTTTGTATAATAATTTGTATAATAATTTTATTTTTCATTTCGCTTGATTCTAAGCTTCTCTGCATTCTCTTCAACTCTCTTCTTATTAAGAGGATATAAGAAACATAAAGCAAGTAAAAGTAATATCATTCCTCCTGCTGGTACAAGGCAGGTAATATTATATATTCCATCTACTACCTTTGGATCAAAGGCTGTTACTGAAGTATATCCTATTATTGAAAGAAGCGCTCCTGATAAACCTGATGAACAAGCCTGTCCAAGCTTTCTTGCAAATGAATATACTGAATAAATTGTTCCATCCTGACGGACTCCTGTCTGAACCTCTGACTCATCAATTACATCTGTAATCATAGCCCATATAACCATATTAAACATTGAAGTTCCTATTGTAGCTACGATTATTAATCCTACCCATACCCATACATTGTGTGTATGAATTATGAATAATAGTATGAAGGAAGCTGCACTTATAAAGCATCCTATCATAGATAATTCTTTTTTACCTATCTTTGAAGCAAGCTTTACTATAAATGTTGAAAGTGCAAGTATAACAACTGTTCCTGCAAGACTTGCTATAGACATAGCCTTTATATTACCAAAGTAATTAGGATATACATAAGCATTCATGTTACTTAATGATAACTGTGCAAGTAAGAATACTAATGCACATACTATAATTCCTATTAATGACTTATTATGAATAAGCTGCTTAATAAGTTCCTTAAATGAGAACTTCTGTGTATTCTGTTCTACCTTAACTCTTTCTGTTGTCATATGATAGCAGAGCATATAACATATAACTGCGCCTATTGAACAGATTAATGCTCCAATCATCATCTTTTCACCAGATAATACTGAATTACCGGCTGCATCTGTATAATATACTACAAGTGGTAATATAACACCTATAGCTGTCTGTGCAAGTGTTGCCCCAATTGTTCTCCAGTTAGAAAGTGATGTTCTGTCTGTTGGGTTATCTGAAATTGCAGATGCCATTGAACCATAAGGAATATTAACTCCTGTGTAACATACGCTTCCCCAGAGAAGATATGTGAAGAACATCCAGAATATCTTAAATCCCATTGGCATTCCCTTAAAATATGTTGCATACATCAGAAATGAAGCAACTGCAACCGGACCACACATACGTCTTATCCAAGGAGCGAACTTACCTTTCTTACCAGGTCTGCTTCTATCAACAATCTGTCCCATTGTTACATCTGTTATGGCATCAACGAATCTTGCTGCCATCATCATAAGTCCTACAAGTGCTGCTGAAACTCCCATAACGTCTGTGTAGAATTTAAGTAAAAACATTGCCGATAACAAAAACGTAAAATCATTACCAAAATCGCCAAACATATAGCCCAGCTTATCCTTTATACCGAAAGGTTTTACCTTTCCATTAGTTTCTTTCATTGTATATCCTCCATTTCAGTACATACACATTCTTATATGCAATATGTACACCTTATATTTTTGCGTTGAATTCTTTTAAAGACCGTCTTTAAATATTTGTTTGCACCCCTTTGTGTGCTTGTTTTCTATGGTCTTATAATAACTTTTTTATACATTTTCTGTTATTACTATATTTAGTATTTATCGTACAATTTTTACCTGTATAATTTTTATACTAAAAATTATACCCTTTTATATTTAAATTATACTAACATGTCAGTTATGCCTATATTGACATGTTAGTATTTGTATTGTGACATGTTAGTTATTAATTTATAATTGTTGTAGACATTAAATTTACGTTTCATACACATATCATAATTTAAAAATTATTTTACAAATAATAATTAATAGATAATATTTTATACAATTTATGTTATAATATGATATCGGGGTCAAAATCCCCCGACTTTGATAATGCAATGCAAATACATAGCTTTGGGGGATATACATGGAATATAAAATATATTTAGATTATACAATTGAGCTTTTATCACAAATAAAAATTCCATCCTACATTATTGACGCTCCTTACATATGGGATAGTCAGATTGATGGTGGACTTAGAAATAACATTTTCACCCAGAATGCTTATAAGAATAATGAAGAAAACTTCAGCCAGTTCATCAGCTCCTATAACAGGGATAATGCTGCATTATTTATACATGACAGCTTTTCATGTGAATATATACATATTAAGCTTCCAGACAGCACAAAAATATTCATAGCAGGTCCATTTTCATTTGAACGGTTCACTAACCAGAGAATATTTGACTTATGTTCTTACAATTCAGTCCCTACGCAGTATAATGAGTTTATGCAGCTTTACTACTCTGCTCTGCCAGTATTTGCTGATGAACGCTGTATTACAGCTATTATAAGCTGTCTTTGCAGCAAGCTTTGGGGTAATAATTATACTATTGAAAAAAAACATGTACTCAATAAAAATTCAACCCAATATATGTATAAAGAAGAGGCACCTGAGCCTACAAAAAAATCTGTCGAAGCTCTGGAAACCCGCTATAAAAATGAAGCATTTCTTATGGAATGTATAGCACATGGAGATTACAGATCAATTGAAAATATGGAACGTCTTAACTCTGCTGATATAAAACCACGCTTATCTGACTCTATACGTGACAGAAAGAACTTTATGATTATACTAAATACAATCTGCCGTAAAGCTGCACAGACTGCATATATACATCCGGTACATCTGGATGAAATATCGCGCAAATTTGCAATTAAAATTGAAGACTGCACATCAATCGCACAGCTTGAAGTATTAGAAAATGAAATAACAAGAAAATACTGTCTTCTTGTCCAGTCACACTCATTACGGACATATAGCAAGCCTATACAGAATGTAATCAACTATATATCCTTCAATCTCACAGCTGATTTAAGCCTTAACGCTTTATCAGAAGAGTTTATGTTAAACAGCAGTTATTTATCAACGCTCTTTAAAAAAGAAACCGGAGTGACTCTGACGAACTTCGTAAACAATAAAAGAATCGATCATGCAATATATCTGCTCAACACAACACAGTCAGCCATTCAGGATATTGCCGCACAATGTGGCATCAACGATGTGAACTACTTTACCAAGCTTTTTAAAAAGCTTAAAAACATGACTCCTACGCAATACCGCGAAATGATACAACACAAATAAGCTATAAATCAAAAAAGGCTGACGTAATGATAATATATTACGTCAGTCATTTTTAATATAATAATACGAAAACATACAGATATATGTGGAATTTCTTTCATCTACTTCAATTTTTTTCAAAATATTCTGGATATATTCCCTTAAGCTTATCAAGTTCATTAAATATTCTGCTTATATGTGCCTTTATAACACGAAGATACATTCTCTTATCTTTATTTTTTATTGCTTCTATAAGCATTTCATGTTCATCATTGGTCTTTGCGCTTATGCTTTTATTTAATTCCGCAAGATACCTTATCCTGTTATAATGGCTCATCTGTGTCTGAATTATATTCATGGCAAGCTTTTCACCGGAACATTCGTATATCAACTTATGAAATTCATTATCTATCTCTATTCTTGGAATATTTTCCACTTCTTCTTTATAGTTAATAAGACGGTTATTAAGCTGTGTCATCTTATCAAGCATGTCATCGCTGGCATTTTCAAATATTGCATCCACCATTCCAATCTCAAGACTTTTTCTGACAAACCATTCCTGCTCCGAACGCTTACAGTTAATACAGGCTACATATGTTCCAGACTGTGGTATTATTTTTAAAAGTCCCTCTTTTTCAAGATTAACTATTGCCTCTCTTGCAGGTGTTCTTGATACATCATATCTTAAAGCAATCTTCTGGGCACTTATGGAATCTCCCGGAAGCAGCTTAAAATTCATTATATCGTATTTTAATTTTTCATATGTTTCTTCGTTTAATGATTTCTCCATAGCTGTACAACCTTTCTGTATATTGATATAACTGTTCCTTTTTCAGAAAATAATCCTTATGATGATATATATAACCGCAGATATAGCCGTTTTTTACATCATATAACAAAATACCGCCCAGAGCTTGTATAACAGATAAGTTCCAAGCTCTGAACGGCAACGTATTTATATATTAAAGATACTTCTTAAGTGTTTCTCTTACTGCACCTTTTCCTGATATTTCTTCTACAAATATCTCTTCAACCTTATCACCGATTCCTGCTTCGTATAAATTTATACCAAATATATTAACATTTGACAACAAATTCTTCAACTGGCCTGTGTAAGATGATGGCTCACCCCATATAATACCTTTAATCTGTTCTTTTAATTCAACAGCCATAGGATCTGGTGACAACTCAAAAGCAGCACCATCATCATCTACTCCAAGAAGATATCTGCACCAGCCGGCAATAGCAAGCGGAATAGCTGTAAGTGACTTTGCACTTCCATCTTTAGCTACATATGCCTTGATTGTTTCTCCATATCTTATTCCGACCTTCTGTGATGTATCTGTCGCAATTCTTTGAGGAGTATCCGGCATAAATGGATTAGGTATACGGACATTAATAACCTCGTCCGCAAACTTTACAGGATCTATAATTCCCGGATTAGTAACAACTGGCATTCCCTCAACCAGACCTATCCTTCTTACAAGCTCTGAAAGCTCTTTATCTTTCATCTCATCAGCTATAAGGTCATAGCCTAATACACAGCCATATACTGCAAGTGCTGTGTGTAACGGATTAAGACATGTAGTAACCTTCATTCTTTCTACCTTGTTAACAGTATCCCTGTCTGTCATATAAACCCCCGCTTTTTCAAGCTGTGGTCTTCCATTAGGGAATCTGTCCTCTATAACAAGATACTGTGGTCCCTCTGCATTAACAAAAGGAGCTATATAAGTTCTCTTAGATGTAATAACTGGTGCCATATCTTCAACGCCAGCATCCTCCAACGCCTTTGCAACTGAATCTGCTGGTCTTGGAGTAATCTTATCTATCATAGACCATGGGAATGATATCGTATTCTCATCGTTGACATATTTAACAAAATCTTCCCCAACAAAGCCTTTCTTTGCCCATTCACTTACCATTTCTGTTACTGAGTTTCTTAACTTTTCACCATTGTGTGAACAGTTATCCATAGATACAACAGCTAAAGGCGCCTTGCATGTATTAAATCTTTCTAATAAAAGAGCAGCTACAACTGCCATAGCAGATGATGCCTTATCAGGTCCATTATCAATATCACTCTTTATGAATGGGAAAAAATCTCCCTTTGCATCATGAAGCGCATATCCCTTTTCTGTTATTGTAAATGAAACCATCTGAAGCTTAGGACTTGCAAATATTGTCTTTAATCTTGACCAGTCTGTTTCTACTGCTGACTGTGCCTTAACAGCCTCTGTAAGCGAACCAAGCACCTTCTTATCTGTACTTCCATCTTCCTTTAATGTAACAGCCATAACAAGATTGTCAAATGGTGTGTATATCTTATCAACCACATCATAATCAAATGTTTCAACACAAGTGATTCCTTTATCTGATAATCCCTGCTCAAGCAGTGAATCTGCTATCCCGCCTATAAAAATCCTGAAAATATTACCTATTCCAAAGTGAACCCATACTGGTGCTTCCTTTGTTGCTGTGGCAACTTTCTCAACATCATATGATGGAAGCTTTATTCCTGCCTTTTCCCATTCTTTTTTATCTTTAATACCTTCTATTGAAAGTTTCATAATAATCCTCCATTCCTGCGTGTGAAAAATCTTATTTTTCACACTAATCTCCATTCCAGCCCCGCTTATGGGCATATATTAATCAACTGATATATAAGCTGCAGACAATATTATCTTTCTGACTTAACAATAGCTTCCCATAAGCCATTAAGATATGTTGCGCCTAATGCTCTGTCATAAAGACCATAGCCTGGCATAGCTACCTCATCCCATATCATTCTTCCGTGATCTGGTCTGATCACACCATCAAAACCTGTATCATGTAAGGTCTTCATGATCTTATACATATCCATAGAGCCATCTGTTGATAAATGTGCAGCCTCTTCAAAATCTCTTGGAGAATTATACTTAAGATTTCTTACATGTGCGAAAGGTATTCTTCCTCTGCAGGCTTTAATAATCTCACAGATGTCGTTATTCTGGTTAGAACCAAATGAGCCTGTACAAAGTGTGATGCCATTATAAGGCTTATCAACTGCATCAAGAAGCTTTGTAACAGAATCCTTACCTGTCATGATTCTTGGAAGTCCGAATATAGGCCATGCTGGATCATCCGGATGGATACCCATCTTTATATCATACTTCTCACATACAGGTCCGATAGCTTCAAGGAAATATACAAGATTATTAAAAAGCTTATCAGCATCCACATCCTTATACATCTCAAAAAGTTCTTTAAGATGATCAAGTCTTTCTGGCTCCCAGCCTGGCATAACAAAACCGTTAGACATCTTTGCCACTGATTCCTTCATGTGTTCTGGATCAATCATATCTACTGTATCCTGATTATAAGCAAGAACTGTTGAACCATCCTCTCTTACTCTTGCAAGCTCAGAACGTGTCCAGTCAAATACCGGCATGAAATTATAACATACCATATGAATATCTGCTTCACCAAGTGCCTGTAATGTCTTGATGTAATTATCAATATGCTCATCTCTCTTAGCTGTACCAATCTTAATGTCATCTGAAACATTAACTGACTCTATACCTGCTATTCCTAAGCCTTCTGCTTCAACTACCCTCTTAAGCTCTGCAATCTCTTCTGGCAGCCATAACTCCCCTGCCTGCTTGCCAAAAAGTGTTGTAATAACATTCTTAACCCCCGGAATCTGTCTTATCTGCTTAAGTGTTACACTGTCATATCCTGGTCCATACCATCTTAATGTCATATCCATAATAAAAAATCCTCCTTAAATATAAAATAGTCATCCACCTTTTATGTTACCCATTAACTGTGGCAGCCATAACAATTATATTATTACTGTTACAGCATTTCTTTATTGATAACATACTAACATGTTAGTTCTAACATGTCAATATATTTATTTGATTTATTTTATATTCTTATGTGTTTTTAAAAAGCAGGAGCTTTTGATGTTCTTATCAAAAGCCCCTGCTTTCATGCCTGCGGATTATTCTTTTATTTATCTGTCGTTGTTCATTCTCCAGTCTATACATCTTTGCAGATATTCAACGTATTCAGGATTCTTACACATACCCTTGCCAGGGTTATCTGATATCTTAGCAACATCCATTCCGTTACACTTTGTCGTTTTCATAACAATATTAAGTGCTGGAACCTTCGTATCATTACTGATATACGTTCCTATTCCAAATGCTACCTTTGCCCTGCCATTAAAATATCTATACAGCTTGTCAGCCCTGTCAAAATCAAGACTGTCACTAAATAACAGAGTTTTATTTCTTGCATCTATTCCAAGACTCTCATAATGCTTAAGCATTTTCTCACCCCATGCATAAGGATCGCCACTGTCATGTCTTACGCCACCAAAAAGTGTTGCATATGTGAGCTGGAAATCCTTTAAAAAGCAGTCTGTTGTTATTGCATCTGTAAGCGCTATACCATTAAGTATGCCATATTCCCTTACCCATGCATCAAGTGCATACCAGTTAGAATATGCCGGATTGTGCTTGTGATTGCCCTGTCCCGTACACATAATCCACTCATGTGCCATAGTACCTACTGGCGTGAGATTATATTTCTTTGCAAGATAAACATTACTTGTTCCTACAAATAATGAATTGCCTTTATAGTCAGCCTCTGACAAAGCCTTAACGGCAAGCTCCTGTGCCTCAGCTGATAATCGTCTTCTAAGTCCGAACTCGCTAAAGCTTCCTAATCTGTATACAGTTTCTTTTCCTTCTGTTTCAACAGCGGCATCTGCTTCAAGTGCTGCCACTTTAGCCGATAGTCTCTCCTTAAAGCTGTCAAGAAGTTCATTATAATCGTAAGCCATTCTGAAGTACACTTCATTTACGATAGCAAGTGTTGGTATCTCGTACATTGATGTGTTAAGCCATGTACCAAACGTTTCGATACTAAGTCCACATTCTGCATCCGTAGTTATCTTAAAATCTGCATATCTTGCCTGCCATAATCTTAAAAAGTCTACATAACTGCCCTTCATCCACTTTACATTTTCAAGGTAATCAAGCTCATCCTCTGTAAATCTCAAGGTACAAAAATGCTTTATCTGCTCTCTTATCTCTTCAACCATTTCCTCTGTGAAATGCACGTCCTTATTACGGCACTTGAATGTCCATGTTGTCTTATAATCTGAGAACTGATGATATATCGCCTGTCCCATACTGAACTTATACATATCTGTTTCTAATAAACTTGTTATTATTGGATGTAATCTCATAATTTTCCTCTTTTCTGCGCACATCCCTCTCTTACAATGTATGTGGTGCGCCTAATCCTTTTCATTTTAGTCAGGAACATACTCATACAACTCCGAAGCCTTGTTGCCAGTTATGGAAACGCCTTTTCTGTTTAGTGATTTTATTTTATTATCAACATTTCTTTTAAAATTCGTCTTATAAAGCTTTCTGCCAAGTATGATCTCATATACTCTCTGAAGGTCTGGAAGCGTGAATTCCTGTGGCATAAGATTAAATACTATGTCAGAATACTCTGTCTTATTTCTTAATCTCATAAGTCCTTCAAGAACAATCTGTGCATGGTCGAAAGCAAGTGCTTCCTCACTGATAAGCTCAGGAATATAATTCTTAACCTTTAATCTTCCGTTATTAAATATCTTTTCCTTAAGTGAATAGGCTATGTTAATATTCTTCTCACTGTTACTGAAAGTAAGCAGCTTATTATCAAATGTTATATCAAACCATAATGCTTCACTGGCATCATCCCCTGCCTGCGGCTTCATTGTATCTACAGGTATAAGTGTCATATACGCAATATCTATAACCCTCATTCTTGGATCCCTGTCAGGCTGGCTCATAGTATATAACTGCTCCATATATATATCCTTAAGCCCGGTTTCTTCCTCTAACTCCCTGCATGCCGCTGTATATGCTGACTCCTTTATACCAACAAAACCTCCTGGAAGTGCATAGCAGCCGATATACGGATGATTGTTTCTCTTTATGAGAAGCAGCTTAAGTCCTTTAAGGTCACTGCTCATGCCAAAAAGCAGCATATCCACTGTAACACTTGGTCTTTCATAATGTCCCGGATTATACTGTGCCAGGAACTCTTTCTCCGTAAGACCATCTTTATTCTTTCTTAACTCTCCAGGATTATACTTATTATCCGACATATTTTCACCGCCTTTGTAAAAGTAGCTTTTTGATACTTTTATATATACTACTTTTTACAATATATGTAAAGTATTTTTCACAAAAAAACTTTCACAAAAAAAACAGGAAGACACATCCTTAAATCCAGGACATGTCTTCCCACTTTTTATAATAGCAAATATAAATTAATGCGGATGACAGGAATCGAACCTGCACATCGTACGATACTAGAACCTAAATCTAGCGCGTCTGCCAGTTCCGCCACATCCGCATGTATATATCAGTATATCATATTATCATAGCCGCGTCAAACCCTAATTTATAAACATTTTCATCTTTTCAGAACTTTTTTCGTCAAGAACATATTTCGTGACATTTAATCATCTGCTTTACAATATCCCCTGATTCATAAGACTATATGTAACATTCTCCCATGTATGCTCCACCCTGCATAACTCATATGCATTGTCTGCAATACTCTGCAGAGCTGTGTCATCCATAAGCAATTCCCTGACCCGTTTTATCATTGGTTCTATAACCTTATAATCATATCCTGACATTTCATAATCTTTTAACATATTCAAATCATAAAACAATATATCTTTGCCATCTGTAAATATTTCATCAAGATATGAAGATGAGTCTGTAAGACACACTGCACCGTTAAGACAACTGTTAAACACCCTGTCATGTGCCCCTTTCTTAAACCAAGGCATAACATTTAATGAAATCTTAGCCTGGCTTATATTATCCAGGCACTGCTGGGAATTTGCACTTCCATGCTGTATGATATTTTCAGGATGCTCACATACTATATAGTTATATCCTTCTCCATATGTGTTGACCTTAAGTCCGGAATCCACCAGTGCCCTTATAGCAAGCTCTCTGTAGTGGAACCGTACATTAAGGTCAGCATACATCATACCTGGCATACAATTGCACAGCTGCTCATCTGTCAGATCATTGAATTCTTCTCTTAAATGTTTCTCGGCAGCCTCATCTATCGTCATATTTGGATGATTTATAATATCTGATAACACTTTCTCATAGAAATCTATATAATCCTGTTCAAGATTATCTATCTGCTTTCTTAATATATGCTTTGGTGTATAATTTCCTGTAAATATAATGTCCATCGGTCTGTCTTTAACAGGTATATATACACCTTTTTCATATGCTTTTCTGTCTTTATTAACTTCTGTTCCCGCAGATGCCATAAACAGAGTTTTAACATCCGGATAGAACCTGTTCATATATTCCATATGAACTTTATCAATATCTATCTGCACATAATTCTTTGGTCTGCCTGCAAGATATTTGTGGTAATACAGCGGATGATCTACAACTATATTAACAACCTTTATTCCTGAATAATCCCAGAAATTCCAGTTAAGCTTCTGATACAGTCCTGTTTCTCCCTCAAGTCCTTCAAAATTAAATGTAAGTACAACAAACTCTTCATCTTTATGTGTATTGTAAATTTCAAGCAAATGGACAAAACTGCTTTCAGACATAAAAAGGTCATACCAGAACACATCATATTCATCCTCTGGCAGGTATCTGGATATCTCTACTGAAAAAAATTCAAGTGTTTCTACTCCACCTTTAAACATAATCACATGCTTCATATTAAGCCTCATTTCTGACTGCAATTTTACCAATATCTATGCTTTCTACTTATAATTCAGGCTGTTTTTACTTTTCATCTAATGCAGACTGAATTACATGATCAACAGTTTTTAATAGCTTCAAACACACTGTCAAGTGCAGCTGTATCAAGTTCCTCTGCCCTGCCCGCATCAATGTGCTTAGCAACCTCTGGGTCTATAGGCATCTTTGCAACTGTCTTAATTCCAAGCTCCCTGGCAGTTTCATCTATATTGCTCTTACCATAAATATAGTGTATATCGCCACAGTCAGGGCACTTGAAATATGACATATTTTCTACTATTCCAAGTACTGGAATATCCATCATCTTTGCCATATTAACTGCTTTTTCAACTATCATGGATACAAGATCCTGAGGCGATGTTACAACAACAATTCCATCTACAGGAAGTGTCTGGAATACTGTAAGTGGTACATCCCCTGTTCCTGGAGGACAGTCTATAAACATACAGTCTATATCCTCCCAATCAACATCTTCCCAGAACTGCTTTACAGCACTTGCTATAACTGGTCCTCTCCATATAACCGGATCTGTTTCATTATCAAGAAGATAATTAAGAGACATCGTCTTGATTCCTGTTTTAGTTTCTGGTGGATAGATTACTGTTCCTGTTTCATTGCAGGTAGCCTTACCTGAAAGTCCGAACGACTTAGGTATAGAAGGTCCTGTTATATCAGCATCAAGTACTGCTGTTTTAAGTCCCTCCCTGCGTGACTTAACTGCAAGTAAGGAAGTAACAAGTGACTTACCAACTCCACCTTTACCACTGACAACAGCTATAACCTTCTTTATATTTTTATTATTATCATTTCTTGTATTCTGTGGCACTGCTCTTTCTGTGCAATCTGAACCACAGCTTGAACAATCATGTGAACATGCTTCGCTCATCATATACCTCCCTGGTTTCTTATTTTATTCAATGATAAAATGATGTGACTATCGTTGTATATTTTACCATATATTTATTTTAAGTCAAAGTTATACGACATATTCGTCTGACTAATAATTTTATTTTTCATAAGTATAACTAATAATTTTATTTTTCATCTTGACATTATAAATAATATGTAATATATTCAATGTACCAACTGTACTACTTAAGATAATACAGTTAGTACAATCAATGCATTTGATAAAACTACATAAGGAGGATTGATAGCACTATGTTCGTTATAGATGTCATGTCGCGAGTGCCTGTATATGAACAGCTTATTAATCAGGTTGAAGAACAGATCCTGACTGGTCTTTTAAACAGCGGCGATAAGATGCCATCGGTAAGAAGTCTGTCGGTAAGTCTTTCCATCAACCCAAACACAATACAGAAAGCCTATACAGAGCTTGACAGAATGAAGCTTATCATAACAGTACCTGGAAAAGGCTCTTTCGTATCTTCTCAAGCTCTTAATATTCTTGGAACCAGTTCAAGGGAAAAGATGCCGGAATTCAAGCAGGCTATCAAGGAACTGGCTCTTGCCGGAATAACTAAATCTGAGATTATGGAAGCTGTTGATGAAGTATTTAAGGACCTATAATTCCAAAACAAAATGAAAATATAATAATTAAGAGGAGGTTTTTCAATGATAAAAGCAGAAGGTATTCACAAAACATTCGAGGATTTTACCGCTCTCGATAACATAACCTGCAGCATAAGCGATGGATGCATATATGGCATGGTCGGCTCCAACGGTGCTGGTAAATCAACATTTTTAAGAGTATTGTCTGGCATATATAAACCAGATAAAGGATGTGCATACATTGATAATGCACCTATATATGAAAATCCAAAAGTAAAAGAAAACATTGTATTTGTTGCAGATGAATTATTTTTTCTGCCAGGTGCAACTATTAACAAAATGGCTAATCTATACAGTTCAATATACAACAGCTTTGACTGGGATCGATATCTAAAGCTAACTGAACTTTTTGAGCTTAATCCAAAGAAACCAATAGCCAATTTTTCCAAAGGTATGAAAAGGCAGGCAGCTATTATTCTTGCACTTTCAACAAGAGCTAAATATATGTTTTTTGATGAAACCTTTGATGGACTTGATCCAGTTATGCGTAACCTTGTTAAGAAGCTTATATGCAACGATGTAGCAGAATATAATGCAACTGTTATAGTAACCTCACACTCTCTTCGTGAACTTGAAGACATATGTGATCATCTTGCACTTCTTCACAAGGGCGGGCTTGTACTTGACAGCGATGTACTTGAGCTTAAAACATCACAATTCAAAGTACAGATTGCATTTAAGGACATATTCGGGAAGTCAAAGTTTGAAGGACTTAACATAACAAGATACCGTCAGCAGGGTTCGGTTGCAAACATGATTGTTAATGGTGACCGGGAAGAAACTATACATTACCTTCGTGGCATGAATCCTGTTATATTGGATGTACTACCACTCACTCTTGAAGAAGTATTCACATATGAGATGGAATCTCTTGGTTATGAATTCAATGATGCTCTTGAAGTAGAAATAAACAACAAATAAATAAAATCAATATCCAAGCTTATATTAATGTGATTTATATTACACATAGAAATGGAGGTTATAATGAATAACAAACTTAATAACAGAAATATATTCAGTGTCAAACTATTCTGGCAGTCATTCCTGCAGCTTAAAATAATAGGTATTATATCAACAGCTATTATGATCTGCATAACTGCCCTTCCTATAATCATGGATGGTATCTACATAAATAACATGATTAAGGCAAATAAAAATGCTGTGGCTTCAGGCGTAGCTATAGCAAATAACAGCTTTGACTACACATCTATCGTATCACCTGTATCATCGGCATCCTATCTGCTTATTGTCATTGCACTTATCACACCTATACTCTGCCTTTATGCATGGTTTTTTCTAAACAAAAGAAGTACAAGTGATTTCTACCATTCATTATCATATAAAAGGCAGAATCTTTTTCTTTCAAGATTCGCTGCTATAACAGCATGGCAGATTATAATAATGCTTTCAACATATGTAACTGGTTTTATATGTTATCACATATTCAGTAAATATTTTATTGTAGATTATTCTACAACCTTTCACGTATATGCAGCAGAATTCTTATGTGCACTTTTATGCTCTGCTGCTATTGCACTTGCCTGCTCTGTCACAGGAAATATATTCAGTAATATATGTCTGTCGGGAATTATTATATTCCTGCCAAGATTCATACTTATTCTTGTGAATTCAACAGTCAGCAACATATATGCAGCTGCATCATCAACTCATTTTATGCCTTTGCTTGACAACTCATATAACATGCTGACTGGACAGTTCCTGTCAATATTTGAGCCTGCGTATTTTTCATCAGACTACTTATCTAACATGTTGCTTTCTGGTGTATCAAACACATATACTCTTATACTTGCAATCATATATGCTGTCATAGCATGTGCATTATTTACTATAAGAAAAAGTGAAACTGCTGGAAAGCCTGCCCTTAGCTGGAAGCTACAGTTTGCCATACGATGTGTAATAGGCTTTACTATAAGTATTTTCGGAACATTTGTGTACGTGCAGATGTCAAAAGAAGATTACTCATATGGCACCTCACCTTATATGTATACAATAATCGCATTTATAATAGCTGCCATAGTCGTCATAGTATACGAACTCATATCAAGCAAAAAGCTTCATCGTGTATTAAACGCAGTCCCATCTATAATCGTTGCTTATGTGCTCGCTATTATATGTGGATTTCTATTAAATGCCGGAATCAACAACATGACTTCCTACCGTGCTAACGCAGATAACATAGATTACATCACATTATCTGTCGAGAACCGGTATTACAGGTCTGAATATCCTGATTATTTTGAAAATGTTATTAAAAACATAAAAATAAACGACAAAAACACTATAAAGCTTATAGCTGATATATACAACGATAACGCTGAACAGCTTGATAATTTTAATGAACTGCCTTATTACACACGTTCTTCTGTGAACTATGTAACATATGAAGTATACTTTAAAGATGGAATTTTAGGCAGATACCGCAAGGTATTTTTAAAGGAAAGTGATGTTAATAAGCTTGCCAGTGCACTCACTAAAAACGAGGATTTCTGTTCAGAATATAAGAATCTTCCTTCATACGAGGATGCTAATATCACCTTTTCAGATTATATATCTGAAGATAAAACACGTGATATATATAATATAATGTTAAAAGAAATAAAAAGCATGCCATTTTCAGACTGGTACCAGCTAGTAAGCCAGACCTCTAACCATAGCGGTGGTGACGTATCATATGTCACAGCAGTATTTTCACGAAATGGAACAACGTATTCAGCAAGCTTCTACCTGTCAAGTCTCATGCCTGAATCTGTAAATGCATACTACAACGCTGCCAATAAGACATGTGCAGACAATAATCCACAAACCTTTAACCGGATGAAAAATGCACTCACAAATATAATAAATGATAGTAATGAAGCATCAAATGCATCTTCAAAAGCACATACAAATACAGCTTCAAACGCAGCTTCAAGCGCACTTTCAAATACATCTTCAAACGCAGCTTATTCGATGTATGTAAGTGTATATTCTCTTGATTCTACAGAATATAGTTCTTTAATTTATAATAATTTCAATAATAAAGAACTTGCTAAGGCTATACTTAAAGAGCTAGAGAATCCTTTTGAGAAGAATTTCGATTCAACTAAACCAGTTATTGAAATAAGATATTATGATGACGATAACAGTGGAAGCTATTCATACTATGTCCAGCCAGCCGGATATGAGCATATGTCGGACTATCCTGAGTATGAAGAAAACCTGCAATATTGATGTTTAGCAAACATTCGGTTGGCGAACTGACGACATAATATAATTGAAAATCGGTGCTGCACATACATCATCGATGCCAGAAGCTTCAATTGGATATTTCTAAGACTTTTCTTATAGGTTGTGACTACTGCCGCTACCGTTCGATACGGGACATCCGTGTCCCATATCTCACTTCCACAGACATCCGTGTCTGTGGATAGCTGAGTAGTTAAGGAAAAGTCTAAGAACTATCACAATTGAACTTCAAGTGCATCTCACG
>JAHYZV010000001.1 GCA_019424245.1 Clostridiales bacterium | reverse complement strand
TAAACATATTTAATATAGCTGAAAGATGAATTTACACACAAAAATGGACTTGACTGGTCTTTATCCTTCAGAATCATCTTTTGTCAAGCAGAAATGTAGAAAAAGACCTACAAAGCAAGGAAAATATTGCTTTTAGTGGGTTTTATAACGATATCGGATTAAATATTACGATGAATTGATGCAACTATCATTCGACAGGTACTGCAAGTTAAAAAAATGTTGCTGAACTTATGTATAAAATATTATATCAACATATAATAATATAAAATAGGCGTTTACAAAATATATATAATATGATATATTTTTACTATTCCAGTATACAAACAAACATAACGAATAAATGTTCGAAAGGTTCTTGACAATGCAGACATAATAAGATATTATTTAGAAAACGAACACATGTTCAAAAGGAGAGTTTAAGGTATGGTTAATGAAGATAAGATGAAAGCCCTTGATGCGGCAATTTCTAATATTGAGAAACAGTTTGGTAAGGGCTCTGTAATGAAGCTTGGGGAATCAACAGCTAATCTTAATGTTGAATGTATTCCTACAGGTTCTTTAAGTCTTGATATCGCTTTGGGAATCGGTGGAGTTCCTAAAGGAAGAGTTGTAGAGATATATGGACCTGAATCAAGTGGTAAGACAACAGTTGCACTTCATATGGTTGCTGAAGTACAGAAGAGAGGCGGTATTGCAGGTTTTATTGATGCAGAGCATGCTCTGGATCCTGTATATGCTAAGAATATTGGTGTTGATATTGATAATTTATATATTTCGCAGCCTGACAGTGGCGAGCAGGCACTTGAGATTACAGAGACTATGGTAAGATCTGGTGCAGTCGATATTGTAATTGTCGATTCAGTTGCAGCTCTTGTTCCTAAAGCAGAGATTGATGGTGATATGGGCGATTCACATGTAGGTCTTCAGGCAAGACTTATGTCGCAGGCATTAAGAAAGCTCACACCTGTTGTAAGCAAGAATAATTGCGTTGTTATATTTATCAACCAGCTTCGTGAAAAGGTTGGTGTTATGTTTGGCAATCCAGAGACAACCACAGGTGGTCGTGCACTTAAGTTCTATTCTTCTGTAAGACTTGATGTAAGAAAGATTGAGACACTTAAGCAGAATGGTGAGGTTATTGGTAACAGAACCAGAGTCAAGATTGTTAAGAATAAGGTTGCCCCTCCATTCAGAGAAGCAGAGTTTGATATTCTTTTTGGAAAAGGTATATCTACAGAAGGAGATCTTGTTGATCTTGCTTCTAATGCAGGTATTATCCAGAAGAGTGGAGCATGGTTCTCATATGAGGGCAATAAGATTGGACAGGGACGAGAGAACGCTAAGCAGTTCCTTCTTGATAATCCAGAGATAAGAGAAGAAGTTGACAGAAGAGTAAGAGAACACTACGGAATTGTGGACGGTGTTAAGGAAGCAGAAGCATCTGATGATGCTAAGCAGACTAAGGCTAAGAAGAAAGCAGATACAGAAGAGTAATATTAAGGTGGGTTATGGAAGATAATATTGAACTTATTGTCACATCCATTAAAGAACTTACTAAGAAACGCAGGCTTGTATATATTAATTATGAGCCTGCATTTGCTTTATATGCGGCAGAATTAAGAAAGTTTGGAATTAAGGATGGAGAGTCTGTCAGGAAAGAAGCGTATGATTCTCTGATAGATGATGTGTTATCTAAGCGTGCAACGGTAAGAGCGATGGCATTGCTTAAGAATAAGGATTATACAAGAAAAGGTTTGGAGGACAAGCTTAGAGATGGATATTATCCTGATACGTGTATAGATTATGCATTAGAGTATGTAACCAGGTTTGGATATATTAATGATGAGCGTTTTGCAGAGAATTATGTTAATTTTAAGGCAGGTAATAAGCCAAGAAGACAGATTGAACTTAAGTTAAAGCAGAAAGGCGTTGATGCAGACATTATCAGCAGGATTTGTGACGAATTTTATGCGGATAACTGTGATATAGAATTAGAACAGGCAAAGTTGTTTGTTGAAAGAAAGCATATTGATTTTGCGAATACTGATTATAAAGAGATTCAGAAGGTCAAAGCTGCATTATATCGTAAAGGATTCAGTACGGATATTATTAATAAAGCATTGGATTCTAAGGGGCTTTTCCTTGACATAATCGACAATTGAGTATAATATTAGATTGTTGTATTTTTGGTACAATGAAAACTAAATAAGGAGGTGCTCCTGCGTTGATTCCAATAGTAATCGCAATTATTGCTACTTTAGTGATAGTCGCTCCTATTACTTGGTTTATCTCGTCTAATGCAATCAACAAGCGTAACGATGCAACAATCGGTAATGCCAATGAGAAAGCAAGAGAGATAATAGATGAAGCTCTTAAGACAGCTGAAACCAAGAAAAAGGAAGCTCTTTTGGAAGTCAAGGAAGAGTCTTTAAAGACTAAGAACGAACTTGAGAAGGAAACTAAGGAAAGACGAGCTGAGATAAGCAAGTATGAAAAGAGAGTTCTTTCAAAAGAAGAGACACTTGACAGAAAGATTGAGGCTGTAGAGAAACGCGACTCTAACATTACCAGGAAAGAAGAAGAACTTGGTAAACAGAAGCAAAAGGTTGAAGAACTTGAGAAGAAGAGACAGCAGGAACTTGAACGAATCTCAGGATTGACCTCCGAACAGGCAAAAGAATATCTATTAAAGACTGTTGAAGACGAAGTTAAACATGATACTGCTGTAATGATTAAGACATTAGAAAGCAGAGCGAAAGAGGAGGCAGACAAGAAGGCTAAGGAGATTGTTGTTAATGCAATTCAGAGATGCGCCGCAGACCATGTGGCTGAGACAACAATATCAGTAGTTCAGCTTCCTAATGACGAAATGAAAGGCCGTATTATTGGTAGAGAGGGTAGAAATATCAGAACTCTTGAAACACTTACAGGTGTTGAACTTATCATTGATGATACACCTGAGGCTGTAGTTTTGTCGGGCTTTGATCCGGTAAGAAGAGAGGTTGCAAGAATCGCTCTTGAGAAGCTCATACTTGATGGAAGAATTCATCCGGCAAGAATTGAGGAGATGGTTGAGAAAGCCCAGAAAGAAGTCGAGACATTAATTAAAGAAGAAGGTGAAGCTGCAACCCTTGAGGTTGGTGTACATGGTATCCATCCAGAGCTTGTAAGACTCTTAGGTAAGTTAAGATTCAGAACAAGTTATGGACAGAATGTTTTAAAGCATTCTATTGAAGTAGCACAGCTTACAGGTCTCTTGGCTGGAGAGTTAGGACTTGATGTTAAGATGGCTAAGCGTGCTGGTTTATTACATGATATTGGTAAAGCTGTTGACCACGAGATGGAAGGCTCACATATTCAGTTAGGTGTTGATCTTTGTAGAAGATATAAAGAATCAGCTCTTGTTATTAATGCAGTAGAAGCACATCATGGAGACGTTGAGCCAGAAAGCTTAATTGCTTGTCTTGTACAGGCTGCTGATACAATTTCAGCTGCAAGACCTGGTGCAAGAAGAGAAACGTTAGAAACTTATACAAACAGACTGAAACAATTAGAAGATATTACCAACTCGTTCAAGGGAGTTGAGAAATCCTTTGCCATTCAAGCAGGTAGAGAGGTTCGTGTTATGGTAGTTCCTGAAGTCGTTAGTGATTCAGATATGGTAATCATGGCTCGTGACATTTCTAAGCAGATTGAGGATCAGATGGAATATCCTGGTCAGATCAAGGTTAGTATTGTCAGAGAATCAAGAGCTGTAGATTACGCAAAGTAAACTAACATAAACCAAGGCTGTTACATAATGTTAATTCGTTATGTGACAGCCTTTTTTGATTTTAACACACTTAATATAATTAAGCATTTTAAAGAGATGTTTTAAAATATTAAGTTATTTTTAAAAATATTTGCAATTATGAAATATACATTGTAGAATAGAGCATGTTGATTATATGCTGATTAGGAGGAAGATTATGCAGTACAATGATATGAGTAAAGAAGAGCTTTTAGTTTTAAAGGAAAGCTTGAACAAAGAGTATGCAGAAGCTAAGGCAAAGGGGCTTGCGTTAGATATGTCAAGAGGTAAGCCATCAGCTAAGCAGCTTGATGTTTCATTAGGACTTCTTGATACAATCAATAGTTCATCAGACCTTAAGGCTTTAGATGGAACAGATTGCAGAAATTATGGTGTTTTAGATGGTATTCCAGAAGCAAAGAAGCTTATGGCAGATATGATGGGAACAACACCAGATCATGTTATTGTGTATGGAAACGCAAGTCTTAATATTATGTATGACCAGATTTCGAGAGCATACACACATGGTATTCTTGGTAATACTCCATGGTGCAAGCTTGATAAGGTTAAGTTCTTATGTCCAGTTCCTGGATATGACAGACATTTTGCAATCACAGAAAGATTTGGAATTGAGATGATTAACATTCCAATGTCAGAGTCTGGTCCAGATATGGGTATGGTAGAAGAGTATGTAAGCAAGGATGCTTCTGTAAAGGGTATCTGGTGCGTTCCAAAGTATTCTAATCCTCAGGGATATACATATTCTGAAGAAACAGTTAAGAGAATGGCTGCACTTAAGCCAGCTGCTGAGGATTTCAGAATTTTCTGGGATAACGCTTATGTTATCCATGATTTATATGATGACAATAAGGATGAGATAGCTGATATCATCAGTGAATGTGAGAAAGCTGGTAACCCTGATATGGTATTTGAGTTTGCTTCAACTTCTAAGGTGAGCTTCCCAGGTTCAGGTATTGCAGCACTTGCTACATCTGCTAATAATATTGCAGATATCAAGAAGCAGCTTACAATCCAGACAATCGGACATGATAAGCTTAACCAGTTAAGACATGTGAGATTCTTTAAGGATATTAACGGACTTAAGGAACATATGAGAAAGCATGCTGAGTTCATGAGACCAAAGTTTGAGGCTGTAGAAAGTGTTCTTGAAGAAGAACTTGGTGGACTTGGAATTGGTTCATGGACAGAGCCTAAGGGTGGATACTTCATATCATTTGAAGCTATGGACGGATGTGCCAAGGCAATAGTTGCAAAATGTAAAGAAGCAGGTGTTAAGCTTACAGGTGCTGGTGCAACATTCCCTTATGGAAAGGACCCTAAGGACTCTAATATAAGAATTGCCCCATCATTCCCAACTCCAGAAGAGATGAAGCAGGCTGCTGATCTTTTTGTTCTCTGTGTTAAGCTTGTAAGTGTAGAAAAGTTACTTGAAAACAAATAATTAAATGAATATAATTAATATAAGCTTGCTTTTTATAAGCAAGCTTATTTAATAACCGGGTATATAATAATCAGATGTTATATATCATGATATAGTTGGGAGGATATACATATGGCTAAGATTGGTTTTATTGGAATGGGTAACATGGGATATGCAATGCTTAAAGGTGCTTTAGCGGCATTTTCACCATCAGATATTATATTTTCATCACCAGACAGGGAAAAATGCGAAAGAATATCATCTGAGACAGGCGTACGATTTGCAGAAAGTAATGCTGAATGTGGCAACAATGCCAAGTATATTGTGCTTGCAGTAAAACCACAGATGTATCCAACAGTACTTAAGAATATTGTAAATGTGGTAACAGAAGAAAGCGTTATTATATCAATAGCACCGGGAATTACCATTGCGTCTATAAAGAGTGCTCTTGGAAGCAATATAAGAGTTGTAAGAGCAATGCCTAATACACCTGCACTTATCGGGGAAGGAATGACAGGAGTATCATATAATGCATCTGATTATTCATTTGATGAAAGAGATGTTATAGATAAATTCTTTACTTCATTTGGTAAGGTTGTTTACGTTGATGAAAAGCTTATGGATGGAGTAGTATGTGCAAGTGGCAGTTCACCTGCTTATGTATATATGTTCATTGAAGCTCTTGCTGATAGTGTTGTAAAGTATGGCATTAAGAGAGATGATGCATATAAGATGGTTGCCCAGACTGTCCTTGGTTCGGCAAAGATGGTGCTTGAGTCAGGAGAACACCCGGCAGTACTTAAAGATAAAGTGTGTTCGCCTGGTGGAACAACAATTCAGGCTGTTTCTGCACTTGAAGAGAATGGTTTCAGAAATGCACTTATCAAAGCAACTGACGCCTGCTATGACAAATGTACAAGCATTAAGTAACATTTTTATATAGAAAGGCTGAATATGAAAGAACATATTAAAAGAGTGGATAGAATTCTTAAATATAAGGGTTCAATACTTGATATATATACAGATGTTATAGAGACTCCCGACGGACATAGGGCAGAATGGGATTATATTGACCACAGAGGAGCGGCAGCTGTTGTTCCAGTGTTAGATGATGGACGTCTTCTCATGGTAAGACAGTACAGAGACGCACTTGACAGAGAGACGATTGAGATTCCTGCAGGTGGTCTTAATGGCTGGGATGAGCCGACAATTAATGCGGCAGCAAGAGAACTTGAAGAAGAGACCGGATACAGGTCAGATAATCTTACCAAGCTTGTATCAGTTGTTACTGCAGTTGCGTTCTGCAATGAAGTGGTAGATGTATATCTTGCAACAGATCTTGTAAAAACAAGTCAGCATCTTGATGAAGATGAATTCATAGATGTAGAAAAATACACACTGGATGAACTTAAAGACATGATATTTGCAGGAACGATACAGGATTCCAAGACAATTTCAGCAGTTCTTGCTTATGATGCCTTGCTTAACCGTAAAAAGAATAATTAAGACAAAGTCTTCATATATTGATTCAAAGTACATTTTGATGGATATATATGAAGGCTTTTTTATTGTGGGTAATTAAGAATGTAAGATTTGCTGCATTAATTATTGCGGGAATTATACTTGGTACATGCTTTATAAAAATGTGGCGTTATGGTGATGTGTTTTCAACTGAATATCTGATTGTATACATTAATTCTAATGTTGCATATGCAGATGTATGGCAGGAGGTGCTTGCTTACAGATTAAGGAGATTCATAACATTGGCAGTATTGATGATTACTCCATTCAGAAAATTGTATGTATACTGGCTGTGTCTGTATAACGGGTTCTGTCTTGGAATATGTATGACAAAGGCTGTTATGTTCCATGGAGCAGGGGGAGTAGTTATGGTTCTTGTCTGGTTGTTTCCACATTATCTGTTATATATAATGACCGTTCTGCTTATGTGTCATTATTTTCTTAACAGAATTGACACTTTAAGAAGAACGGTCATCATTGTGAGTATGTCATTGTTACTTACATTAATCGGAACATTTACAGAAAGCTACATTAATCCCGACATAATGAAAATGTTTTTAAACAAGGTCTGCAATATCGTATAAAAGCTTTTCAGATTCAGCCCATCCGAGGCATGCGTCTGTGATTGATTTTCCATAAACACCGTCGCCAACCTTCTGGTTACCCGGCTCAATATAACTTTCAATCATAACACCCTTAACAAGCTTCTTAACATCAGCAGAGTGATGGCAGCTATGAAGAACTTCCTTGACAATACGGATCTGCTCAAGATACTGCTTACCTGAATTGCTGTGGTTAGCATCTACAATAACAGCAGGGTTCTCAAGATCTCTTGCAGCATACATGTTATAAAGTCTTATCAAATCTTCATAGTGATAGTTAGGAATGGTCTGACCGTGTTTATTTACAGCACCTCTTAATATTGTGTGTGTAAGAGGGTTGCCTGGTGTATTAACTTCCCAGTTTCTGTATATAAATGTCTGCTTAGACTGGGCAGCAACTACAGAATTTAACATAACTGAAAAATCTCCACTTGTAGGATTCTTCATTCCGGCTGGAACATCAATTCCTGAACATACAAGTCTGTGCTGCTGGTTTTCAACTGATCTTGCACCAACGGCAACATATGAAAGAACATCTGAAAGATACCAGTAGTTTTCAGGATAAAGCATTTCATCAGCAGGACTAAGATGTGTCTCTTTCATTACATCAATATGCATTTTTCTGATTGCAACAAGACCGGCAAGAAGATCAGGCTTCTTTTCAGGGTCTGGCTGGTGAAGCATTCCCTTGTAACCTACGCCTGTCGTTCTTGGTTTGTTAGTGTAAACTCTTGGAATAATAATAACTTTGTCTTTAATCTTCTCCTGAACCTTAACAAGTCTTGATGTGTAATCAAGAACAGCAGTTTCATTATCTGCTGAGCAAGGTCCGATAATAGCAAGAAGTTTGTCTGATTTGCCAGTGATAACATCAGCAATTTCAGCATCTCTTTCAGCTTTTAATGCTTTTATTTCTTCCGGTACAGGGTACTGTTCTTTGATTTCAGTAGGTGTAGGAAGCTTTGTGACGAACTCAAAACTCATATAATTTTCTCCTTAAAAATGTATATTCAATTAATTACATTTGCATAAAAAACATAATGTCTATGTGATTATAACATTTGTTTTCAAAAATGCAAAATAATAATACAGAAAGTACTCTTTGTGGTACAATATATTAAAGATTGTCGGGAGGCGTGGCTATGAATGTTAACAGAATTATATGGATAGTTTTGGATAGTGTTGGAATTGGTGAGGCCAGGGATGCAGCTAAGTTCGGTGATGAAGGTGCAGATACATTGGGACATACTGCAGGGGCTAATGGAGGTCTTAATATTCCTAATATGGTAAAGCTTGGAATTGGCAATATTGACGGTGCACATAACCTTGAACGTTGTGATAATCCTATTGGGTGTTTTGGAAAACTTGCAGAAATATCTGCCGGAAAAGATACAACAATTGGGCATTGGGAGATGGCTGGAATATATTCTCCGAATCCGTTTCCTGTGTATCCAGACGGATTTCCGCAGGATATTATTGATGAATTTATCAGAAAAACAGGTGTGCCAGGTATACTATGCAATATGCCAGCTTCAGGAACACAGATAATTGCTGAACTTGGTGATGAGCATGTAGCAACAGGAAAACCGATTGTATATACATCTGGCGATTCGGTTTTTCAGATTGCATGCCATGAAGATGTTATTCCGGTTGAGAAACTTTATGAAATGTGTGAAACAGCAAGACACATTCTTACAGGAAAGAATGCTGTAGCAAGAGTTATTGCAAGACCTTTTGTCGGGGAGAATGGCAATTATAAGAGAACACCTAACAGAAGGGATTTCTCACTAAAGCCAAGTGAGGATAATATATTGTGCAGAGTCCGTGATAAAGGGTTTGATGTAATCGGAGTCGGTAAGATTCATGATATATTTGCTGGTGTGGGCCTTACAGAGTCTAAGCACACTAATGACAATCAGGATGGAATGGATGTAACACTTGATTACATGAAGCAGAATAATAAAGGAATTATATATACTAATCTGGTTGAGTTTGATTCAACATGGGGACATAGAAGAGATTATAAAGGATATGCCAGAGGTCTTGAAGAATTTGATGAAAGGCTTTCACAGGTGTTAGACACTTTGAAAGACACAGATATGCTTGTTATTACGGCTGACCATGGTTGTGACCCAACCTATAAGGGAACTGACCATACAAGGGAATATGTTCCACTGCTTGTATATGGAAAATGCTTAAAACATGGCGTTAATCTTGGAACAGGTGACACTTATGCTGATATAGCACAGACACTGGCTGAGATTTTTGGCACAGAACCGGTTAAGATAGGAAAGAGTTTTCTTAATAAGATTATGTAGGAGGTCTGCATTATGAGAATGGTTGATATTATAGAGAAGAAAAGAGATGGTGGAAAGCTTACTAAAGAAGAGATAGAGTTCTTTGTTAATGGCTATGTCAGGGGGGATATACCTGATTATCAGGCTTCTGCACTTCTTATGGCAATATATTTCAGAAATATGGATTATGATGAGACTCTTAACCTGACGCTTGCAATGGAAAACAGCGGAGACAAGCTGGATTTGTCGGATATTAATGGAATTAAAGTAGACAAGCACAGTACAGGTGGCGTTGGAGATAAGACTTCGCTTGTTCTTGCACCTATGGTTGCAGCACTTGGCGGCAAAGTTGCAAAGATGAGTGGAAGAGGACTTGGACATACAGGAGGCACGATTGATAAACTGGAAAGTATTCCGGGATTTAACACTTCTCTGTCTGAGAAAGCATTTGTTAAGCAGGTTAACGATATAGGAATTGCAATAACAGGGCAGACAGGTAATCTTGCACCTGCAGATAAGAAGATATATGCACTAAGGGATGTTACAGCAACGGTCGAGAATATTTCGCTTATTGCAAGCAGTATTATGAGCAAGAAGCTGGCTTCTGGTGCTGATGCGATTGTTCTTGATGTCAAGACAGGAAGCGGTGCATTTATGAAAAATGAGGCTGATGCTGTAAGTCTTGCTAAGGAGATGGTTCGTATTGGAAAGGGGGCTGGAAGAAATGTAACAGCACTTATTACTGATATGGACCAGCCGTTAGGATATGCAGTCGGCAATGCACTTGAAGTTATTGAGGCTATCAATACTTTAAAAGGTGAAGGACCAGAGGATTTAACTAAGCTTGTCATTAATCTTGGAACATATATGGTGCTTGCTGCAAGAGATGACCTTGATAAAGAAACCGTAAGAAAAGAATTGGAGAGAGTAATAAGTGACGGAAGTGCTTTGGACAAGATGGCAGAGTTCGTTAAAGCCCAGGGGGGAGACCCTGACGCAGTATATAACACAGATAAGTTAAAGATATCTGATACAATAACAGAGGTGTGTGCAGATAGCGATGGATACATCCAGTCAATCCAGTCTGAGCTGATAGGAAAATCTTCAATGATTCTTGGAGGCGGAAGGGCAGCCAAGGACGATGTGATTGATTTATCAGTTGGAGTTGTGCTTTCTAAGAAAATAGGCGACAAAGTCAGCAAAGGTGATGTGATTGCAAGAATTTACTGTGATAATGCAGAAAAGACTAAAGAAGCAGAAACAATGATTAAGGATGCGTATACATTTTCACAGGAATATGTCGAAAAAAATGTACTTATAAAGGGAATAGTTGGTTAATAGTTGTAAATAATTGAATTTTGTGGTATTATAAATACCAAACGGGGCTTTGCCCTAGGTTTGTGAATTGAAAAGGAGAGTTACGATGGAAGTAAGACAGGGTGCTAACGCAAGAGATGTAAAGGGTTATGATACAGAAAGACTGAGAAATGATTTTCTTATCCAGAATCTTTTCCCAGCTGATGATTTCAAGCTTGTTTACAGCCAGATTGATCGTATTATCGTAGGCGGATGTATGCCGGTTAATAAGGAACTTACACTTGAGGCAGGTTCTGAGCTTAAGGCAGCATATTTCCTTGAGAGACGTGAGATGGGTATCTTTAATGTAGGTGGCAACGGTTCAGTTATCGTTGATGGTACAGAATATAAGTTTAAATATAGAGATGGTCTTTATATTGGTATGGGTTCTAAGGAGATTAAGTTCAAGAGTGAGGATTCTTCTAAGCCAGCTAAGTTCTACTTTAACTCAACACCAGCACATAAGACATATCCTACTGTATTCATTGATCCAGAAAAGGATATCAAGGATGAGTTCAAGCTTCAGCTTGGTTCAGTTGAAGGATGTAATAAGCGTCTTAACAGAAAGTATATTTTACCAGGTCAGGTTGAGACATGCCAGTTAGAGATGGGTATCACAACTCTTGAGCCAGGAAGCGTATGGAATACAATGCCATGTCATACACATGACAGACGAATGGAAGTTTATTTCTACTTCGAGATTCCAGAAGAAGATATCGTTGTTCACTACATGGGTGAGCCAACAGAAACTCGTCATATCATCATGAGAAGCGAAGAAGCAGTTATTTCACCAAGCTGGTCAATTCATTCAGCATCAGCTACACATGCATATGCATTTATCTGGGGAATGGCTGGAGAAAACCAGGATTTCGATGATATGGACTGGGTAGACATGAAGGATTTAAAGTAATCCGTCAGTACATATTTTACTAAGGAATGTAACCTGTAGAGGGTTTCATTTATAAATTATTATTAGGAAAAGGAGAATTAAAATGTCAGTTAATTTTTCACTTGAAGGTAAGATTGCATTTGTAACTGGTGCATCATATGGTATCGGCTTCGCTATCGCTAGTGGTATGGCTAAGGCTGGTGCAAAAATCGTTTTCAACGATATTAAACAGGAATTAGTAGATAAGGGATTAGCAGCTTATAAGGAAGCTGGTATCGACGCTCACGGATATGTTTGCGACGTTACTAACGAAGAAGCTGTTAACGCTACTGTAGAGAAGATCACAAAGGAAGTTGGACCAATCGATATCCTTGTAAACAACGCTGGTATCATTAAGAGAATTCCTATGTGCGAGATGACAGCTGCTGAGTTCAGACAGGTTATCGATGTAGATCTTAACGCACCATTCATCGTATCAAAGGCAGTAATTCCTTCAATGATCGAAAGAGGACATGGTAAGATTATCAACATCTGCTCAATGATGTCAGAATTAGGCCGTGAGACAGTATCAGCTTACGCTGCTGCTAAGGGTGGTCTTAAGATGCTTACAAGAAATATCTGTTCTGAGTATGGTAAGTACAATATCCAGTGTAATGGTATTGGACCTGGTTACATCGAGACACCTCAGACAGCTCCATTAAGAGAGAGACAGCCAGATGGATCAAGACATCCATTCGACTCATTCATCGTTGCAAAGACACCAGCAGAGAGATGGTTAAAGCCAGAAGAATTAGCTGGTCCAGCTGTATTCCTTGCTTCAGAAGCATCAGATGCAGTTAACGGACACATCCTCTATGTAGATGGTGGTATCCTTGCATACATCGGCAAGCAGCCACAGTAATCGCGGACATAGATTAGCGGTGCAGATAACAATAAAGGGCTTGAGACAAGTTTACTTGTGCTCAAGCCCTTTTTGTTATCTATAGCGCATAGAATGCGCGTACAACTTGGTTGAAAACCAAGTTGTACATACACCGCGAACTACAAGCGCAGTGCGCGAATGATAGAAGAACCAGAGTGCAAGTTTACTTGTAACTCTGGTTCTTTTGTTATTCGCATAGAGCGCGACAGCGCGTGTGTCCTGACCTGCGGTCAGGACACGGCACTGCGCGAAAGTAGTGGGATGCACCTGTTCCGTCCACCAATTCCCAGCCTCAAGAGCGAAGCGATTGTAGGCGTCCGTTCCGGCACAGAGGAATTCTAATATATGTGGAGGCCTAAAAAACCTTCATATTTAACCAAGACAGACATGATTCATGATAATTAAATTCAATATTCGAACGTGATACCTATAAGTAGTCGTATTTTTTATCTTCTTATAGGCAGAAAACAAGAAAGTCTACAATGATAGTTTTACAATTTGCCTATCAAATTATATTAAAATTAATCCTTATAGGAATACTACGCATGAATTCCGCTTTTTAGACTAATTACCAATTGTAAAATACCTATTAAACAAGATATATTTATGAATTTATAGGATAGCAACACGAAACAATCCTGCTCAACCTATAAAAACACTACTTGTAATTATTACAATCAATGCTAAAATCAAGTGTGAGGAGATAGTGGAAAATATCGCAGGAATGGAGAACACAATGTCATTATTTAAGAGAAATACAACAAAGAAAGAAATAGAAACATCATTGAATGAAATCCAGATAAATCTTGAGAATAATTATAAGGATCTCGCTATTAAGGCATTCAAAGATTCATCAGAATTAATTGAAAAGTATCACAACACTGCAGTAATTAATGAAAAAACATACATAAAATATAAGCAGCAGTTGGATGAATTCTCAAAGAGAATGGTTGGGTATAGTCACAGACTGAATGTAAAGTATTGATGATGGAACTATTTGTTAAAAAAGTGGACTTTATTTCCCAAGCCCGTGCACCAGTGCGAAATATTACATGTTGAAATATATCCATATATATGCTATATTATATATATATATTTGTAACTTTTTAAAATGCAGTTGCAAAGGGGGGATTTGCATGAAGAAAGCGTTGATACTTGGAACAGCTATTATTTGTTTTGTTGCAATGACAGGTTGTAAAACAAAGCCACCTAAGGTTGCACATCCATATGTAAAGGAATATGTAGCCAGTTATAAGACAGGCAGTGTTAATGTTAAGGATTTTCTTGAACATGGAGAAGAATTTGCAATTGGGGCAGATGAAAATGGAAAAGCGGTATTTAAAGACCCTCAGAAAGCATTTGAGGCGTTAGTAAGGGATTATTCAGATGGTATTAATCTGATTAGGGATGAGTACAAGCTTGGACCAATCACTCCAAGAAACTTTTATGATTACATGACGTATGGGTATCAGGTTAATACTGGTACAGAAGAAAGCAAGAATCAAGCTGCTTTTGTGACTCAGGTTTTAGATATATATGAGAATAGTTATGATTTTGATAAATAGAATATGTTTTAATATAATAACCGCACCGTCATAAGACGATGCGGTTATTCGTTAATCCACAACCCTCACAGTACTAATAACGGGCTGCTTACTTTTATCTGTAATCACACCATTCTGGTTAGTATCAGTGCAGTCTTTGCATATCTTATCGATAATGTCCATGCCGCTTGTGACTGTTCCGAAAGCTGCGTATTGTCCGTCAAGGCTAGGAGTGTCTTTTTGCATAATGAAAAACTGAGAACTTGCAGAATTATTTGCAGAAGAACGTGCCATAGATATAGTACCTCTTACATGACTTATATTATTTTGGACGCCATTTGACTTGAATTCTCCTTTGATTTTCTCAGAAGAGCCACCGGTTCCGTCACCATTAGGGTCGCCGCCCTGAATCATAAATCCATCAATTACACGATGAAAAGTCAGACCATTATAGAATCCTGAATTAGCAAGATTAATAAAATTAGTAACAGTAACCGGCGCTGTGTCTGCGTCAAGTTCTGCCTCAATTGTTCCATAGCTGTTGACTTCAATGGCAACATGGTGTTTTCCGGATAACAGATTCTGGGTATCATCCGATGATGAATTACTGGAAGCCTTTTGTCCACAGGAAGTCATGCTGAATAAAATACATAACAGGGTTATGCTTAATAATAAATGCTTTTTCTTCATTTTAACAGATTCCTTTCTGAATTTATAGAATATAGTATACCATTATCAGCCGATATGTAAAATATTAATATAAATTTGACTATCAAAATTTATATACATGTGATACAATTATCAAAGATTTCACAATATATGAGGGGAGATTAATTTAATGAAACTTGAAGTAAAAAATCTTACCAAGTCATTTGGCGAGAAAGAAGTCCTTCACGGTATTTCATTTGATGTGGAAGGCGGCAAGGCACTAGGTCTTCTTGGACGTAATGGTGCAGGAAAGACTACAACTATAAGAATTATTATGGATGTATTTCATGCTAATTCAGGAGAAATATTTCTTGATGGTAAAAAGTTTAATCCAAATGAGCATTTGATAGGATATCTGCCGGAAGAGAGAGGATTATATCCTAAGAAAAAAGTATCAGAACAGCTTGTGTATCTTGGCAGGTTAAGAGGCTTATCTAAAGCTGAAGCTAAGAAGAATACCGATAAATGGCTTAAAAGACTTCAGGTATCACAGTATACAGATGTGAAGTTAGAGACACTCAGCAAAGGTAACCAGCAGAAGGTCCAGCTTGCATCAACACTTGTCTGTGAGCCTGAGATTGTTATATTAGATGAGCCATTCAGTGGACTTGACCCGGTTAATTCTAAGATATTACAGGATGTTGTAACAGAATTGATAGAAGAAGGAAGAATAGTTATATTCTCAAGTCATCAGATGAGCTATGTGGAGGAGTTCTGTGAGGATATAGCAATAATTAATAACGGTGAGATTGCATTATCAGGTGATATTGCAGATATTAAGGCTGAATATGGAAAGAATCAGCTTATAATATCGGCTGTTGGAATGGGAGCAGAAGAACTGGCAGAAAAGTTAAAGACAAGCTGTGCGGATACATTATCTGTAACCGGAATACATAAAGATGGTGTTATAGTAAAGAATATTCATGAGCTTTCTGGAAATGCACTTATTAAAGAAATTATGAATGCTGATATAGAGATAGCATCATTTGACAGCTACAGACCATCGCTTAATGATATATTTGTAAAAGCTGTAGGGGGTGACAGATAATGAAGAAGTTCGGAGTAATATTCCAGTATGAGATTATGAATTATATCAAGAATAAAAGCTTTATGATTTCTACAATTGTTATAGCTGTTCTTGCTGCAGTGATACTGTTTCTTCCAAGTGTATTTGATATGTCAGGAATTCTTGGAATTAATAAAGATGATACTGATGATACCGCTGATAATACGGAGATTACTGATGTTATCATAATCTGTGATGAAAAAGACATATTTGCGGGAACGGGAATTGTAGAAGGTGTATTAAATGATGTGAAGATTGAAAATGTTTCGTCAAGAGATGCACTTGTAGATAAGATTGAAAATGATGAAAATGTCATTGCCGGTTTTGTTGTAAAGAATGCAACAGATTTTGAATATGTCGTTAATAATAGTGATATGTTTGATGATATGACGCAGAGATTTACATATGCAATGCAGCTGCTAAGCCAGTATAACTATTGTAAGGAGAATAATCTGGATATGGCAGAGATTGAAAATGCTTTTAATCCGGTTATCAATTCCGAGACTACTGTGCTTGGAAAAGACATGATGAGTAATTACTGGTATTGTTATGCACTTATAATTATTGTGTTTATGGTTATTATTCTGTATGGAGTAATGGTAGCAACTTCTGTAACACAAGAGAAATCAAACAGAACAATTGAACTTCTTGTAACCAGTGCTGATACTAACAGCCTTTTCTTTGGAAAGGTACTGGCAGGTACATCTGCTGCACTTTTACAGGTTGGAATTATATTTGCAGTAATACTTGGAAGCTATAAGATTAACAGAGACTCATGGGGGGGATTATTTGATAAAATATTTAATATTCCTTCAGATGTGCTTATAACATTTGCATTCTTCGGACTTGGAGGGTTGCTGTTCTATGTATTCATATATGGTGCAATGGGAGCGCTTGTGTCTAAGACAGAGGATATTAACAAAAGTGCCGGAAGTGTACAGTTTGTTATTATGATTGTATATTTTATCGGATTATCCCAGCTTAATAATGTAGATGGAATTCTTATGAAGGTTCTTTCATTCCTGCCAATAAGCTCATACAGTGCAATGTTTGCAAGAGTGGCACTTGGAAATGTGAGTTTTGCTGAGATAGCTGTATCGTTTGTTATTCTTATTGTAAGCACAATAGCAGTTGGAATATTAGGTTCTAAGATATACAGAATGGGAACATTAAGATATGGCAATCCAATTACATTAAGGAATGCATTTAAGAATCTTAAGCATGAATAAAAATAGGGCGGCAAACCTGTAAGGGTGAGCCGCCTTTAATAATGCGTTATTATAATTTAACTGTTTCGCCGCCTTTTACTTCAACAATAGTGTTATTATTTACTGCAATCCATACTGGTTTAACAGAAGGGTTATGAACATATTCGTTATCAGCAAAGAATTCAAGCCTGTCAAACAATTCATTGTATTCAACGATATCAGAATTGGTTGCATACCAGATATCATCACGGTTGGCAATCATTTCACAGAATTCCTCAATGATTTCCCAATTATTGTTTCTTTCAAATTCAAAGCTGTGTCCCCAGACATACATCATGTAAAGATACTGCTTTTTAGTAAGTGACATGAACTTCTTGCCAAAATCAATAAGGTTATGATTGTGATGACATGTTGGAACCCAGCACATATAGTCTTCAGGCATAGAGAATCCGTTCTCATCCCCTATAAGTATAGGACCCTCGGCATTAGCAGCATAGGCTTCTGCAGCTTTAGTGGCAGCGTATTTATCATTAGTAACTCTTGCATATTTGATGCCGACTGATTTAGCAATATCAATTATACGGTTATCGTAAGAACCATTAGGATATGCAAGACCATATATTGGACGTTTAAATATTTTTTCAAGATTATCCTTATCATCGAGAATTTCTCTAAGGGCATTATAATTGTTAAGTCTGATCATTGTAGGATGTGTAAATGTATGGACAGCAATATCATGTCCTTTATAAAGCTCAGGCCATTCCTCCTGAGGAATTCTTATGGCAGGGTCAATAATACCTGTATTAAGATTAAAGGTTGCTTTAAGATTAAATTTGTTAAAAAGCTTTACAAGACGTCTGTCCTCAATTTTACCATCATCATAACTGAAAGTAAGAACTTTGAATTTGCCACCTGGGAATACTTTATATACTTTATTCATAGTTGTTGTCTCCATATTATATAACTAGTTTAAAATCAATGTTCATATTATATACCACAATTATTTTTATGTCATTCTTTTTTTTATAATTAATTAGAATAATTAGGATAAATCAGAATGATTAAAATGTTTATTGAAATATTTTATTGATTATGTCGAGTACATGAACTTTTTTGGGAATACTCTGCTTTGCTTTAAGACTGATGCTGCGGATTGGTTCATTGTTTACATATATATTAATTGATCCATATATTTGTGACGAATTGACAGGTGCAGAAAGCACTTCAGGAATATCTGCCTGTATAGTTACAGAATCATCTTCACAGACAAGAAATTCTATTGAACAGTCAGGTATAAGCTCACAGAAACTATTTTTTCCTTTGGATACAGGAACGTAAAATGTGTATTCATTATTAAAATATTTATGTCGGCTGTATTGCTTTCCAAGGGCTATAAGATAACGGGCATCACTCCATTTGTAATTCTTATTTGGTGGCCAGCCACATGCAAGCAGGGCAATACACAGTGTCCGGTCTTTGTCTTTGTATGCACATACATAGCAGTATCCGGCTTTGTTAGTGAAACCTGTTTTTCCAGAGATAATACCTTCATCAGGATTTAAAAGATTGTTTTTGTTGTTAAGCTGGTAATGGTATCTGCCTGTTGTGTCTGAAATTGTTTTAGAAACAGTCTGTGTTATATATAAAAAATCCTCATTATTAATACAATATGCCATGGTTTTTGCAAGGTCATATGCTGTTGTATGATGAAAACTATAATTATCCTCGGCATCAAGACCATTAGGTGTTATGTAATATGTGTCTGATAAAAGAATATCATCCGCTTTTTCATTCATAAGGCCGGTAAATATATGTACAAGTATTTCACTTTGTTCATGGTTAATCTCAGAAAGAAATGAGGAATCGTAATTATAATTATTGATAAATGGAGTTTCAGACCTTAAAGAAGGATTTTTACATAGTAAGTAATAAGCAGTATTTTCAGCAATTATTACAGCTGAATCATTATGTGATTCAAGCATAAGAGAGTAGTATAGGTCGTTAATTATGAATTGCTCACCAGTTACGGCGTTAAGCTGTACATCAGGCATGGAAGCTGCGTAGGAGGAAGTTGTTACGACAAAATTCTTGTCACAGTTTTCCAAAGCAATAATAAGAGTCATGATTTTAGTTGTGCTTGCCATGCTTACAGCCGTTGTTTCATTGCTTCCAGAAAGTATTCTGCCTGAATCAGCATCAATAAGAACAGAGTATTTTGAATAAAGGCCTGCTGCCTGAGTTGTTATGGGACAGAATATGCAACAAACCAACAACGATAATACTGGTATAATTAATAAAAAGTTTTTAAATGATTTCATAGAAATTTAATAAAATATCTTTCTATGATTATATTAAAATGCTTTGAAATTATGAGTGCTATAAGGTATTATTATATATATATTAATACGTGATTTAATACCGTCTGGAATAAAAAAGGAGATAACTATGGCATATATAGAATTTAAAAATGTAAAGAAAATATACAAAATGGGTGATGTAAAGATAAGAGCACTGAATGGAGTGGATTTTAAGATTGATAAAGGTGAATTTGCTGTTGTATTAGGACCCAGTGGTGCAGGAAAAAGTACTATTCTTAACATTCTTGGAGGAATGGATACATGTACTACCGGGGAAATAACTGTAGATGGAAAAAGAATTGATAAGTATAATTCAAGACAGCTTACAGCATACAGAAGATATGATATCGGATTCGTATTCCAGTTCTATAATCTTGTACAGAATCTTACTGTCAAAGAAAATGTTGAGCTGGCAACGCAGATATGCAAAGAGCCTCTTGATATTGTTAAGACAATAGAAGCTGTGGGATTATCTGACAGAATGGGAAATTTTCCGTCTCAGTTATCAGGTGGTGAACAGCAGAGAGTTGCTATTGCAAGAGCACTTGCAAAGAATCCTAAGATGCTTTTATGCGATGAACCTACAGGAGCACTTGATATTAATACAGGAAAAAATATTCTTAAGCTTTTAAGTGATATGTGTAAGAAGAATGGAATTACTGTTGTTGTTATAACACATAATCAGGCAATTTCAGCAATGGGAGATAAAGTTATTAAGATAAAGAATGGTATCGTTGACAGTGTTGTTATTAATGATAATCCTGTTTCAGTAGACGAGATAGACTGGTAATACTATGGAGGATTGTTCAATATGGGAAAATCAGTATGGAAAGATCTCTTTCGTGAGATTAAGAGGACATTTGGAAGATTTATAGCTATATTTGCAATTGTTGCTATTGGAGTAGCATTTTTTGCAGGAGTAACAGCATCTTCTAATGATATGAAGAATTCAACGGATCACTATTATGATGAGTATAATATGAGTGATTTAAGACTTTTATCATCAATAGGTTTTAATGAAGATGATATTAAAGCTATAAGAGCAGTTGATGGTGTTAATGGAGTGTATCCTGCATATTCACAGGATGCAGTTATCAGGAAAGACAGCATAGAGACAGCAGTACATATAATGTCAGTACCTGCTAATACTGACAGAGACAATAAAGATTATATCAACCAGTTAAGAATTAAAGAAGGGCGTCTGCCTGAAAAGAACGGAGAATGTGTTGTAAGATATGAAGATACCAGGGATAACTTTTCTATAGGAGATACAATTAAGCTTTCATCTGGAACACAGGATGATATTAATGACAGTCTTAAAGATTCAGAGTATACGGTTGTAGGAACAGTATACACCCCTTATTATGTGTCTTATGACCTTGGAACTACTAATGTAGGCAGCGGCAGGATTAATTATCTTATGTATATTACAGAAGATGAATTTATGTCCGATTATTTCAATGAGATGTTTGTTACTGTAGATGGAGCAAAAGAACTTGATACATATGGAACTGAATATAAAGACCTCATTAAAGAGACAGCAGACAGAATAGATAATATTTCACAAAGCAGAATTAATGTAAGAAAAGATGATATACAGGATGTATATGAAACTTCAGTAAATGAAGCAAAAGAGGCTGCCAAAGCAGTTATATACGACCATGTTGTTGAATCACTTACAGAACAGTACAGTAATTATTTTGTCGGAATGGATGTTTCAGCTATTATTGAGCCATATATACAGCCAGCATATGAGAAAGCACTTGCTGATTATGATTTCAGCAGCATTGAGACGCAGGCTAAGGAAGAATTTGAATCTAAATATGGTGACAGCGGCGACTGGAAATGGTATGAGCTTACAAGACAGGAACAGTATTCTTTTAAAGATTATGAATCCAGTGCAGACAGGATGAAAGCCATTGCCACGGTGTTTCCAATATTCTTTATAGTTGTAGCTGCTCTTGTCTGTCTTACAACAATGACAAGAATGGTAGCAGAGGACAGGGGACTTATAGGAACATATAAAGCACTAGGATACAGTAAAAAGGTGATAGCGTTCAAATACATAGCATATGCATTAATTGCTTCGGTTACTGGAGGAATAGCAGGCTGTATCATAGGTCTTAAGCTGTTTCCGCTTGTAATATATGATTCTTGGAATATAATATACCAGCTTCCGCCAATAGTGTACGACAGCCACATACTTCTTTCAATTATAGCCATTACTAGCATGATTTTAGTAACGGTTATAGCAGCCATTTTTTCATGCTACAGTGAGTTAGAAGAGGTTCCTTCAGAGCTTATGCGTCCGAAAGCACCTAAGAGCGGTAAGAAAATCCTTCTTGAGCATATTACATTTATATGGAAACATATGTCATTCACAATGAAGGTTACTATGCGTAATCTGTTCCTGTATAAGAAGAGATTTCTTATGACTGTTGTAGGAATAGCAGGCTGCACGGCACTTATGACAGCAGGCTTTGGCATTAAGAACAGTATTGAAAGCCTTATACATAACCAGTACGGTGAGCTTATACATTATGACAGTGTTGCCACATTTACAGATGGGGTTACACAAGAGGATGTGGATACTCTTGAAGGTGACCTGTCAGCAGACGGACACATTGATGATTTTCTATTAAACTGTGGTTATTCTGATGATGTTAAGAGCAGTGAAGATACAGAGACAGCAGAATATGTCATAGTTGACGATAAGAATGCATTTAAAGATTATGTGACATTAAGAACAAGAAGAAAGCATAATGATGTGGTTCTTGGAGATTCAGGCGTTGTTATCACTGAAAAGCTCTCTAAAGATTTAGGAGTAAAGAAAGGCGATAAGATTACAGTAACATCATCTGCCGGAAAGCATGCAGAAGCTGTTGTATCAGGCATTACAGAAATGTATGTTAATCATTATGTATATATAAGTACAGAATATTACAATGAACTTTTTGGAAATATTCCTGAACATAACAGAGTTCTTATTAATATTAGCGGTGATGTTAATGAAACAGAAAGCTACATGGGCGATGAATATCTTTCAAGAGATTATATTAAGGGGGTGAGCTTCCTTAATGCCAATGTGACAAGATTCGAGAATATGATTCAGTCGCTTGATCTGGTAACATGGGTACTTATAATATCAGCGGGTCTGCTGGCATTCGTTGTGTTATATAATCTTACAAATGTTAATATATCAGAGAGAAGAAGAGAAATTGCAACAATTAAGGTTCTTGGTTTCTTTGACCCGGAGGTGGGCATGTATGTGTATCGTGAGAATATATTCCTGACACTAATCGGTGGAGTGTTCGGACTGTTCTTAGGAAGACTTCTTCATATATACATAATGCTTACTGTAGAGATGGATGCAATAATGTTTGGATATGCCATTAAGCCGGTATCATATATATATTCATATCTTATAACACTGATTTTCTCAGTTGTAGTTAATCTGGCCATGTATGGAAAGTTAAAGAAGCTTCCTATGGTCGAATCTTTAAAGTCAGTAGAATAAAACGGACAGCCCTTTCATATATTGTGAAAAACAATAGTGAAGGGGCTTGTTTTTGTATGACGAATCACTCTATAAAATCCTTCCGGATGAATTAATTAAAGATATTGGAATATATGCAGGATTACAGCATGTCAGGGAAATACGCCTGCGTATAGGAAGACTGCCTGCTGCCATATGTGATAATGGCGAACATATGGGAACAAGACCTGTAGATGAACATATGATAACAAGAATACTGTCAATAGCAACTAAATATTCATCTTATGCATATGAATCCTGCATGGCAAATGGATTTCTGACAATCAAAGGCGGACACAGAATAGGACTTGGCGGACAGGTTATATGGGAGAATGGCAGGGTAAAGAATTTCTTACATGTGACATTCCTGTGTATAAGAATTGCTAAACAGATGAAGGGCTGTGCTGATAATATAATGGATGAGCTTTTAAAAGACGGGTTAAAGCACACTATTATAATATCACCGCCGGGTTTTGGAAAAACAACACTGCTTAGAGACATTATAAGACAGTTAGCTGATAAATATAGAAAAAATGTAACTTTAATTGACGAACGATGTGAAATAGCGGCCTGTGTGAACGGAGTTCCATGTAATGATATTGGCTATAGGACAGATGTTTTAGATGGCTGTAATAAACTTACAGGAGTATATATGGCTGTTCGCTCGCTTAGTCCTCAGGTTGTAGCAATGGATGAGATTGGTGGGGAAGATGATATTAAAGCTGTAAAATACTGCATTAAAAGTGGCTGCGTTGTAATTGGAACTGCACATGGAAGCGGTATATATGATACAGATGAAAGACTTGCAGGTCTTTTCGGGGAAAATGGATTTAAGAGAGCTGTAATATTGGAAAAATGTGGGGAGGCAGGAAAATGTCTGGATATATAGGCGGGATATTAATACTTTCAGGCTGTTTTATGTATGGTCTTTCATACAGCCAGAGATTAAAGAACAGGATAATAATATTAAAAGACATGGTAAGAATGCTTTCCGTTATGAATAATCATATTGGATATTCACTTATAGATATGACGCAGATATTTGAACGCCTTGGAGATTTTGACATGTGTTCATATGTCAGGAATTTCACCGGATACATATATGAAGCATTGAATAAATCGGACATTGACACATTTGCATTGATATGGAACGAGGCTGCTGATAAAGCATTTGCAGGAATACTTGGCAAAAGACAGCTGGAGATTATAAAAGAGGCAGGTTCTATAAGCACATTTATTGACAAGGATAGTCAGATAAAACTTATACAATCTGTTGTGTGTGAACTTAATGAGGAACTTGATGTGGTTAAGACTAATGCGGCAGGAAAGATGAAGGCTTATATCGTTACAGGAATATCAGCAGGACTTATACTTGTGATTGTACTTATATGAATCGGAGGTGAAGTATGGAGGTAAGCATAATATTCAAAATTGCAGCGGTAGGCATAGTTGTTTCAATACTTAACCAGATATTAAAGCATAATGGAAGAGATGACCAGGCAGCGCTTACTGCACTGGCAGGGCTTCTTATTGTCATATACTGGATATTACCTTATATACTTGAATTGTTTACTACCATGAAAAAGCTTTTTGAATTGTGATAGGGGGTGGTACATATTAATGTGTTGTCGCTTTCGGTGTGTGCAGTTACAGGTGTGATTCTTGCTCTGGTTTTGAAAAGTACAGGCTCTTCAATGGGGACTTTTGTGTCAGTTGTTCTGTGTGTAGGAACAGCAATGCTTGTATTTAACGGGCTTATATCCGTGTACACAAGAATCAATATGTTTACTGCCGGTATTAATCAGGAATATATAAAGCTGATAGTCAAAGTCATAGGTATATCGTATGTAACAGAAATATCATCAAATATATGTAAAGAAAATGGATTTGCAGCACTTGCGTCAGCTATGGAAATATACGCCAGAATTTCTGTTGCAGGCTTATGCATACCGGTTATAGTAACACTTTTTGAAATGGTTTCAGAGGGAATTGTCTGACTAAGAAAATAATTGCCTTTATGATAGTGTTTCTGGCGGCGCTCATCATACAGAAAACATATATATATGCACAGGATGAGGATACAGTTAATTATGATTCACTGACAGATGAAGCTGATTATAGTGAAATAGACAGTACGCTTGATGATTATGGCTGGAAGGGGGCATCTTTTAAAGAACTTGTCAGGTCGGTTGCCAGTTCGGATACGGATATAGGCTTTAACTTTACCGAAACAGTTACCGAGGCAATTATTTCTAACAGAACAGTTCTGATACAGATATTACTTTTATCTATATGCGCAATGTTTCTTACTGTGCTTGATAAAAATGCATCTGATTCAGCGATGCTTTTTATATCATTCATTCTTATGACGCTGATAGTTGCGGTGTTTATTAATGCAGCAAGGACAGGCTATGAATGTGTTCAGATGTCGGTTGATATATACAAGGCACTCTGCCCGGTGTTTTTTCCGGCAGTTGCATATTCGTGTGGGGCATCAAGTGCTGCAGCATATTATGAGATAATTCTTTTTCTTATGTACATAGTTAATGTCCTTGTGAAAAATGTTCTTATGAGATGTAATTATGTATATATGATATTAGGCATGTTTGATACATTCAGTGAAAAAGATAAGTTCAACAAAATGTGCCAGCTTATAACAAAAATTATAAAATTGTCAGTAAAAGGAATGCTTATGTTTTTTCTGGGACTTAACGGAATAAAAAGTCTGATACTTCCATTAAGCGATTCACTTAAAATGTCCGTTTTATTCAAAGCTGTTTCTATGATTCCTGGCATTGGAAACAGTGCACAGACTGTATCTAAGACAATTGCAGGGTCTGCTGTGCTTGTCAAGAATTCTATTGGTGTGGCTGCGGTTATTGTTATGGCTGTAATAATAGGAATTCCTCTTCTTAAGCTTGTTGTCATGGCATTGTTATATCAGATTCTTGGAGCAGTATTAGAACCTGTGGCAGACAGCCGTATAGTCAAAGCTGTTCTTGTTCTGTCAGGAAGTCTTGAAAATATGATATATATGATTGCTGTCACAGTTGTTCTTATGTGCCTAACAATGGCAATTATATGCTTTGCAACTAATATTAATCTATATGTTTAAATGTGGTAATGTGCAATGACAGGTCTTATTAACTGGTTTAAAACAATATTTATTCTTGAAATTACAGGAGAGATTGCATTAAAGCTTGTGCCACCAAAGTATAAGGAATTCATAGCATTTGTAATGAAACTGATACTTGTAATGGCGATAATAATTCCGCTGCTTAATATTAAGAATGCAGATATAAGTGAGATTACGGATGGTATAAGTAATGGATTTAAAACATATTCTAAGGAGAACGATAATGTCTCACAGGCTTTATATAATACTTCAGACAAGAAAATGGCTGAAAAAATTATAAGTGAAGATATCAATAGCACTGCAGCTTCTTACGGTCTGGAAACTGTTTCTGTAAAATGCAGCTTCACATCAGACATGACGGCGGTCAGTATGATAAATGTATATGTTAAAGGAAACGGCATTGCAGGCAATGACAATATTGACAGATTAAGAACAGATATATCTGACAGGTATGAAATATCTGTAGAACAGATAGATATCAGGGAGGCAGGCGTAAGTGGATAATGGTGGTAAAAATGAAGCATTTTTTACAGGATTACTGAATAAAACAAGGAAAGACAAAATATTTATAGTAATACTGGCAGGGATACTTATGATGGTGATTGCAATGCCAACTAAAAGTTCATCTGCAAAAAGTTATACAACAGGTCCGGTTATATCCACAGGGTCAGAAGATTATGAAAAAAATCTTGGGGAAGAACTACAGCAGATGCTTGAAAATACGGATGGAGTAGGTAAAGTAAAGGTCTTGGTAAAAACAAATGATACAAAAGAGGTTACAGGTGTATTAGTAGTGTGTGAGGGAGGTGATGATAAAAATCTGGTTGCTTATATCACAGATGCGATAAATGGCCTTTTAGGTGTTCCTGTACATAAAATTAAAGTGATGAAAATGTCGGAATAATTATTTTGGAGGCAGTTTTGAAAAGAGTAAAAAAGAATCATATTATAATTACGGCACTTGCTATAATGATAGCTGCTGCCGGGTATATTAATTATGCGGGTGACCTTGATAATATAATTAAAGTTAAAGATAAAGAAAAGGCGGCTGCGGTTGCAGCTGACAATGTGACAACAGATAGCAATGAGGCTGAGGCTGCTGACACAGATTTTACAGATGAGCCGGGAACTGTTATACTTACATCAGCAGGAGCTAAGTCAGAGGCTGTTGCAGCTGCTAAGTTAAACAGGGAACAGGTCAGAGCTTCAAGCATAGAGAATCTGAAAAGCATAGCTGATGATGCAGGTATTGCTGAGGATGCCAAGAAAGCAGCAGTTGAACAGCTTGCAAAGCTTGAGAACAATGCTGATAAAGAAACGGCAATAGAACTTTTGTTATCAGCTAAAGGCTTTGATTCATCGGTAGTTACAGTATCTGATACCAATGTGGATGCTGTTATTAATGTATCAGAGCTTTCAGATACAGATAAAGCACAGATTGAAGATATAATTAAAAGAAAAACTGGCTTTGCTGCGGATAAGATAACAATAAATATTTGCAATAATTAGTGTTTATGTTATAATCTTTTTAACTTTGAGTTAAATATGAATATATGGAGGACGGTTATGACAAAAGAGTTTGAAGATAGAGGTACAACTTATTCTATACATGAGAATGTTAATATTGGCGAAGTTAAGGTGGCTGATGAAGTTGTAGCTATTATTGCTGGTCTTGCTGCTACAGAGGTTGAAGGTGTTGACAGCCTTGGCGGTAATATCACTAGTGAAATCGTAAGCAAGCTTGGAATGAAGAATCTTTCTAAGGGTGTTAAGGTAACAGTTGAAGAGTCAAGTGTCCTTGTAGATATAACACTTAATCTTAAGTATGGAACACAGATACCAGCTGTTTCAGCTAAGGTTCAGGATAAGGTTAAGTCTGCAATAGAGACAATGACAGGACTTTCAGTTACAGAGGTCAACATTAAGGTTGCCAGTGTTAATGTAGAAAATTAAATTCAGGAGTTAAAAGATGACAAGATCTACAATGAGGGAGCATATTTTTAAGTTATTATTCAGAGCTCCTTTTATCGATAACAAAGATGAGTATGAAGAGCAGATTAATCTGTATTTTGCAGATGCAGATATGGTAGATGCTTCACATCTTAAGGAAGAAGAATATAATTACATCAAGGATAAGACATTAGCAATAGCAGAGCTTATACCTGAGCTTGATGAGAAAATCGATTCTGTATCTGAGGGATGGCCAACAAGCCGTCTAGGAAAGACAGAACTTTCTATTATGAGACTTGCTGTGTATGAGATGCTTTATGATGAGGATATTCCTACTAATGTAGCACTCAATGAAGCTGTTGAGCTTGCCAAGAAGTATGGCTCGGCTGACAGCACAGCAGCTTTTGTTAATGGTGTATTAGGCAAGTTAATTAAAGAGTAATGCAGTTTTTTGCATGTAAAGTGAGGATATATGGCTGGAGTATATACTGTAAAGCAGGTAAATTCCTATATTAAGAATATGTTTAAGCAGGATTTTCTGCTTAACTCGGTTTCTGTTAAGGGGGAGATATCTAATTGCAAGTATCATACCTCCGGTCATATTTATTTTACTTTAAAGGACGCAGATGCAGCACTTTCTGTCATTATGTTTGCAAGTCAGGCAGCAAAGCTTGCATTTAAGTTAAAGGATGGAATGTCAGTTGTTGTATCAGGAAGAGTTGATGTGTTTGATGCAGCGGGTAAATACCAGTTATATGCTAATACTGTGCAGCAGGAAGGTATTGGAGAACTGTACCAGAAATTTGAACAGCTAAAACAATATTATGAGGATATGGGATATTTTGCTAAAGAATATAAAAGACCACTTCCTGCATTTACGAAAAAATTAGGTGTTGTTACATCTAAGACAGGTGCAGCAGTTCAGGATATTATGAACATTTCCAAAAGGCGTAACCCTTATATCCAGATTGTACTTTATCCTGCATATGTTCAGGGAGAACATGCAAAGCAGTCAATTGTAAGCGGAATTACCAGACTTGATAAGATGGGGCTTGACTGTATTATAGTAGGACGAGGCGGCGGTTCAATAGAAGATTTATGGGCTTTTAATGAACCTGAGGTTGTAGAGGCTGTGTTTAACGCTTCAACACCAGTAATATCAGCAGTAGGACATGAGACAGATTTCACACTTACTGATTTTGTAGCTGATATGAGAGCACCCACACCTTCTGCTGCGGCAGAGCTTGCTGTTACAGAGGTAGCGGCTGTTGAGAACAGGATATATGAATATGAAAGACGATTAAAGCAGCAGATGATGTATTCGTTGTCTGCAAAAAGAGACTATCTGGAAAGATTAAAGCTACAGATGGAATATCTTAACCCTGTCAATCAGATATATGATAAAAGGCAGCGGCTTATGAATATGGAAGATAAGCTGAACATGTTAATAAAAAGATGTGCGGCTGAAAATAGAAACAGACTTCGTCTGTATGCTTCGAAACTTGAGGGCTTAAGTCCTTTAAGAAAGCTTGATATGGGCTATGGTTACATTGAGAATTCTGAAGGTAATAGAATTGTATCAGCCAGGCAGGTGTCGGAAGATGACGAGATTACAGTTTATCTTAAAGATGGAAGCATCAGATCTAAGGTTATTGAGGTAGGGGAAGCATGGCAAAAACATTAGAACAGTCATTTGAAAGACTTGAAGAAATAATTGCACAGATGGAAAAATCAGACACAACACTTGATGCATCATTTAAAATGTATCAGGAGGGGATGAAGCTTGTCGAAAGCTGTAATAACCAGCTTGACAAGGTTGAGAAACAAATCATAGTTTTGAATGATGATGGAGAACAGGACGATGAGTGATTTTAAGAATGAATTGGAACAGGAAGTAGAATTTATTAATGATTTAATATCAAGATATCTTCCTGATGAGACAGGACTTGATAAAAAAATAAGAGAAGCTATGAATTACAGCGTCAATGCAGGTGGCAAAAGAGTAAGACCAATGCTTATGCTTGAGGTGTATAAGCTGTGTGGAGGTGATGACTGTCAGGTTGTCTATCCATTTATGGCTGCTTTGGAATGTATTCATTCATATTCTCTTGTACATGATGATCTTCCAGCAATGGATAACGATGATTACAGAAGAGGAAGACTTACAACACATAAAGTATTTGGTGAAGATTTCGGAATACTTGCAGGAGACGGACTTCTTAATCTGGCATATGAGATTATGGCTGAAGCACTTATATCAGGTGAAGGAGATATGACGGCGAAAGCTAAAGCAATGGAAGTTATTGCAAGAAAAGCCGGAATAAAAGGAATGGTCGGTGGACAGGCTGTTGATGTTGAACTTACTGGAAAGGCATTATCTGATGAACAGCTTGATTTTATATTCAGATTAAAGACGGGAGCATTGATTGAAGCTGCATTTCTTGCAGGAGCATATCTTGCCGGCTGTGATGAGAAATCGGCTGACCGGTTATGCAGGGCAGCATCACTTATAGGATTTGCATTCCAGATAAGGGATGATATACTTGATGTGACAAGTTCGCTTCAGGAACTTGGTAAACCTGTATTTTCTGATGAAAAGAATAATAAAACAACATATGTTACTTTATACGGAATGGAAAAAGCCAAGGAAGATGTACAATCTATGTCTGATGAAGCTTTAGATATAATAAAGAGCGTGGGAAAGAATGAATTTTTAGAGGAAATTGTTCTTAACCTTATACACAGAAACAAATAAAGCAGGTGTGTTATGATTCTTGAAAAGATAAATAAACCAAATGATATAAAACAATTATCTCCAATTGAATATAATCAGCTTGCAGATGAAATCCGGAGATTTCTTATAGAAAAGATTAGTAAGACAGGTGGACATCTTGCATCTAATCTTGGCGTTGTAGAGCTTACGATGGCACTCCATCTGGCTTTTAATCTTCCACAGGATAAGCTGATATGGGATGTAGGACATCAGTCTTATACGCATAAGATTCTTACCGGAAGAAAGAATCAGTTTGACCAGTTAAGAAAGTTTGGCGGAATGAGTGGCTTCCCTAAAAGAAATGAAAGCCATTTTGATGCATTTGATACAGGACACAGCTCAACATCGATATCTGCGGGATTAGGACTTGTTAAAGCAAGAGATTTAAAGAATGAACATTATAGTGTCGTATCTGTTATAGGTGATGGTGCACTTACAGGTGGAATGGCCTATGAGGCACTTAATAATGCTTCTTCACTTAAGACTAATTTTATTATTGTGCTAAATGATAATACTATGTCAATAGCCAAGAATGTTGGCGGTGTACCACATATGCTTAGTAATATCAGGTCATCAGATTCATATTATGACCTTAAGGAGAATGTGGCTAATACTCTGTATAAGCTTCCGGGTGGAGATCATATTGTAGAAAGAATCAAGAAAACCAAGAGTAATCTTAAGCAGATAATACTTCCAGGACAAATGTTTGAATGTATGGGAATATCTTATCTTGGCCCGGTTAATGGACATGATATTGAGAAGCTTATTAAGGTGTTTCATGTTGCTAAACGAATTAACGGTGCAGTTATCATCCATGTTGTAACACATAAAGGACATGGATATAAACCTGCAGAGCGTAATCCGGCTAAGTTTCATGGAATAGGACCATTTGATATTGTAACAGGAAAAGAATTGAAATCATCTGATAAGCCGACTTATTCTGATGTGTTTTCGGAAAAAATATGCCAGCTTGCCAAAAAGGATAAGTCAATTGTTGCAGTTACTGCAGCAATGCCTGATGGAACAGGACTTAATAAATTCTCCAAGTGGTTTCCTGACAGATTCTTTGATGTCGGAATCGCAGAAGAGCATGCTGTTACGTTTTCGGCTGGAATGGCAGCAGGTGGTCTTAAACCTGTATTTGCTGTGTATTCTTCATTTTTACAAAGAGCTTATGACCAGATACTTCACGATGTATGTATCCAGCATCTTCATGTGGTATTTGCAATTGACAGGGCAGGGCTTGTTGGAAGTGATGGTGAGACACATCAGGGTATATTCGACCTTTCATTTCTGACTTCAATTCCAAACATGACTGTTATGGCACCTAAGAATGGCAGTGAACTTTCAGAAATGCTTGAATTCGCTCTGCTTAACTTTAATTCTCCGATTGCAATAAGATATCCAAGAGGTCAGGCGTATGATGGTCTTGAAGAGCATAATGCACCAATCCGGTACGGAAAAGCCGAGATGATTATTGAAGAGTCTGATATTGCACTTGTTGCAGCAGGCAATATGCTTATTACGGCACTGGCAGTCAGAGATAAACTTAAAGAAAAGGGATATAATATAACTGTTGTCAATGAGCGTTTTATTAAGCCGGTTGATACCGATATGCTAGACAGATTATCAGAGTCGCACAGACTTATAGTTACTATGGAAGAAAATGTTTTGTCAGGTGGCTTTGGTGAAGCGGTCTGTCAATATTATGATGATACATGCAATGACATAGATGTACTTAATATTGCACTGCCGGATGATTATGTTGAACATGGCAATGTTGATATTCTGCGACGGGAATCAGGTGTTGACAGAGACAGTATTATTGCGAAGGTGCTTAACAGATGGGCAAATGTATTGAATAAGGATAAGAGTAATGAGTAAAGAAAGATTAGATGTTTTATTAGTTAATAAAGGGCTTGCGACTTCAAGAGAGAAGGCAAAAGCTATTATTATGTCCGGTAATGTATATGTTGACGGACAGAAGGAAGACAAGGCAGGTCAGTCATTTCCTGATACTGCAGTGATAGAGGTCCGCGGAACAACTCTTAAGTATGTCAGCCGTGGTGGTCTTAAGCTTGAGAAAGCTATGCAGAATTTTGATGTGACGCTTGAAGGCAAGATATGTATGGATGTAGGTTCATCAACGGGTGGATTCACTGACTGCATGCTTCAGAACGGTGCAATTAAAGTCTATGCTGTCGATGTAGGACATGGACAGCTTGACTGGAAGTTGCGCAATGATGAGAGAGTTGTATGCATGGAAAAAACTAATATCCGTTATGTAACCCCTGATGATGTTGCGGACAGAATACAGTTTTCAAGTATAGATGTATCATTTATCTCACTTACTAAGGTACTTACTCCAGTAAGAAATCTTCTTACAGATGATGGCCAGATAGTGTGTCTTATCAAGCCGCAGTTTGAGGCAGGACGTGAGAAGGTAGGAAAGCATGGCGTTGTAAGAGATAAAGATGTGCATATAGAAGTAATCAATAAGGTTATTGATTATGCAATGTCAATAGGATTTGAAATCCTTAATCTTGAGTTCAGTCCTGTTAAGGGACCTGAGGGGAATATTGAGTATCTGCTGCATTTGCAGAAAATTGCAGAACCACAGATAAAGGAAATTCCATTTATTGTAGAAAATGTAGTTGAAAAAGCTCACGAAGTATTGTAATATATATTTAATTCTTTTCGTATACTAAATGAGGTTCAGCATGAAATATTTTTATATTGTTACTAACAGGTTTAAAGATCCTGATGGTGTTAATACAAGAAAGATTGCACATTTTTTACGCTCAAAAGGAGCTGAATGTGTATGCCAGATAGAACAGGAAAAGGCATTTAATAAAACAGGTTCATACAGTGATGTAAGACTGGTTCCTGATAATACTGAATGTGTTATTGTTCTTGGAGGTGATGGTACACTTATTCAGGCATCAAGGGAGTTGTCTGAGAAGGATATTCCTTTTATAGGCGTTAACATCGGGACTCTTGGTTATCTTACAGACACAGATATGTCAAGCTTTGAGGAGACATTAGAGAGTCTTCTTAGAGACGATTATGAGATTGACAGACGCATGATGCTTGATGGATGTATATATCGCGGTGAAGAACGCATTTTTTCTGATATGGCACTTAATGATGTTGTAATTAACAGAAATGGTGCTTTAAGAATTATTGATTTTGATATATATGTCAATGGCGAGTATCTTAATACATATTCGGCTGACGGGGTAATTGTTTCGACCGCAACAGGATCGACAGCGTACAGTCTGTCAGCAGGAGGACCTATAATACAGCCGACAGCAAGACTTATAATGGTGACACCTATATGTCCGCATTCACTTAATCAGAGAAGTATTATATTTGCTGCCGATGATGAGATTATGATTGAGATGAAGGATAATAAAAGCTCATCAGGAAGAATGACGGGTTCTCTTAAGAATGACAGCGCAAGAGTTGCCACATTTGATGGAGAAAGCTTCTGTGAAGTTGTAACGGGAGACAGAATTGTTATTACGCAGTCAGAGCGTATATCAAGATTTGTCAAGACAAGCAGAATTTCATTCTTAGAGAGAATAAGGAACAAAATGTAGTTGGGGATAATTATGAAAACAGACAGACATAAAAAGATATTAGAAGTAATTGACAGATACGAAGTTGGAACACAGGAGGAGCTGGCAAAGATTCTGAACGATGAAGGCTATAATGTTACGCAGGCTACTGTTTCAAGAGATATAAGAGAACTTAATCTGTCAAAGGTTTCTGTGGATGGCAAGAGAACAAGGTATGCAACACTTACAAAGGACAAACCTGTTGCAAGTGATAAGTTTTTAACAGTTCTTAAAGAAGGCTTTGTATCAATGGATATGGCACAGAATATTCTTGTGATTAAGACAGCACCAGGTATGGCAATGGCTGTATGTGCTGCTATTGATGCGCTGGAATGGAATGAGATTGTCGGTTCTATTGCAGGAGATGATACTATCATGTGTGCAGTAAGGACAGTTGATGATACTTTGCTTGTTATGAACAAGATTAAGAAACTTATTAAGAATAATTAATAGACAGAATTGAAAGGCAGGGTATGTTAGTTAATTTACATGTTAAGAATCTTGCGTTAATAGAAGAAGAAAATATTGATTTTGATGAAGGACTTAATATACTTTCTGGTGAAACTGGTGCAGGTAAATCTATTATTCTTGGTTCTATTAATGCTGCATTAGGAAGCAAGACATCACCTGACTTTATAAGGTCAGGATGTGAATATGGACTTTCAGAGATAACATTTGCAATACCAGAAGATAAGATTGAACGAATCAAAGAACTGGGGGTTATATCATGTGATGACGGTGAACTTGTTATTTCGAGGAAAATCATGGCAAATCGTTCGCAGATTAAGGTTAACGGACAGTCTTTTACATCAGCCCAGACAAGAGTTCTTGCACATGAACTGATTGATATTCACGGACAGCATGATAACCAGCTTCTTATGGATGAGAGTAATCATTTGTCTGTAATTGATGATTATGATAACAGTATTAATCCACTTCTTGATTCGTATAAAGAATGCTATAAGGAATATACTATATGCAAAAAAGCATATGAAAGTCTTTCTGGTGATGATGAATCAAGGATTAAAGAGATGGCTTTTCTTCAATATGAAATCAATGAGCTTGAATCAGCTGCTTTAAAACCTGGAGAAGATGAACAGATTGAAGCTGATTACCGGAGAATGAGTAACTTTCAGAAGATTGCAGGAAATCTTTCTGAGGTGTCGATGCTGCTTTCAGAAGGTGACAATAATCTTAGTGATATGGCAGGAGCTGCATTAAAGAATATGATAGCTGCAAGCGAATATGATGAATCTTTGAAAGATGACTGTGATATTCTAGCTGATATTGAGAATCTTATATCAGATGTGGCTCATAACCTTTCATCTTATATGGATGATTTTACATTTGACCAGTCTGAATTCAATACACTTGAAGAAAGACTTGATATGATTAATTCTCTTAAGATGAAATATGGCAAGTCGATTGAAGATATATTATCTGTTCTTGATGATAAGAAACAGAAGTTATCTGAATATGAGAATTATGATGAAGTTGTTGCTGCAAGAAAAGCTGAATATGATAGAGCTTATAAAAAACTTATGAATGCGGCTTCTCTTTTAAGCAGCCAGAGGAAGAAAACAGCACTAAATTTTTCGCAGGATATAATAAATGCCTTAAAACAGCTTAATTTTCTTGATGTAAGATTTGAAGCTGAATTTGAAGAGAAAAATCCTGATTCAACCGGAACTGACAATGTCAGGTTTATGATATCAACTAATCCGGGTGAAGATATGAAGCCTCTTGCAAAGATTGCATCAGGTGGAGAATTGTCAAGAATCATGCTTGCTATTAAAAGTGTAATGGCAGAGACAGATGTATCCAAAACACTGATATTTGATGAGATTGATGCAGGAATCAGCGGAAAGACGGCACAGCTTGTTGCAGAGAAGTTAAATACACTCTCAAAAACCCATCAGATAATATGCATTACCCATCTGCCCCAGATTGCTGCAATGGCTGATAATCATTATGTTATTGAGAAGTCTACTAAAGATAACAGGACAATAAGTAACATAACAAAGCTTTCATATGATGAAAGCATAGGTGAATTAGCAAGAATGCTTGGTGGTTCAAGTATTACAGATGCAGTTGTGTCTAATGCAAAGGAACTTAAGAATATGGCACAGACGTCAAAAGATAATTAAATACATTTTAACTAAATTTACAGTAATACCCTTTTTTAAAAGTATTTCATTGGTCAATACTAATCTTAGAAGGATGGTGGATTGATATGAAGAATTTTAAAAAAGGGTTAATTTATGCCGCGTTTCTGGTATTTTGCATATGTTTTGGAGCTGATATATACTGTAATTCAATTAAGAATAAGATTCCAGATAAGCTATATATATATAAGCAGGATAAGGCTGTATTTTCAATGGACATACCTGTTGTCGGAACTGTATATGACAGTAGTAATAACATATGTGCCGATAATATTGATTTTGGAAAACAGGTTACAATCCAGTCAGGAGATACCGGTAAGTATTATGTGGATTATAAACTTTTCGGACTGCTTCCTGTCGCAAGGACACATATGGAGGTGGTCGATGAAAAATACATTTATTCTGGTGGTTTTCAGGTCGGAATATATCTTAAATGTAATGGAGTATATGTTGTTAATACAGAAACAATATGCACATATGATGGGCAGAATGTTGTTCCTGCCAAAGGAAAGATTAATAAAGGTGATTATATAATTAAAGTTAATGGTTCTCAGACAGATACGAAAGAACAGCTTTTACAGGCGGTGTCAGAATCGGCGGGAAATAGTATGGACATAACTGTCAGGCGGGATGGTCAGGAAATTGAAGAGCAGATTATACCTGTGAAAAATGTTGCAGGAGAATACAAAATTGGAATCTGGGTTAAAGATGATACACAGGGTGTTGGAACTGTTACTTATGTGTGTGAAGATGGCACATTTGCCGCATTAGGACATGGAATATCAGATAACGAAACAGGGAAGGTACTTGATATAAAAGATGGCATGATATACAGAACAAGGATTCTGTCTATTGTACCTGGAAAAAATGGAGAGCCGGGAGAGCTTCTTGGTACTATTGATTATAGAGAGGACAACATAGGAAGTATAAGGCGTAATACTGATAAAGGCATATACGGTGAAAATGCGTACTCTTTATATAAGGAGTATTCGCCTGAATTGATGAAAGCAGCCGGGTCATATGAAGCTTCAAAAGGAACAGCATATGTAAGGTTTTATAACAATGGCAGTTTTCATGATTATGAAATTGATATAACAGATTTAAAGTATGGCGATTCTAAGAATATAACATTTAAAGTGACATCAGGAGAGCTTCTCAAGCTGACTAATGGAATTGTTCAGGGGATGAGTGGGAGTCCGATTATTCAGAATGGAAAGATAATTGGGGCTGTCACACATGTATTTGTTGATGATTCCACTTGCGGATATGGTATATTTATTGATAGAATGCTGGATAAAGACGAAAAAGAAACTAATTAAGAAAAGGATTATGATACGATGGAAAGAGAGAAATTTGGCAGCAGACTTGGATTCATACTTATAAGTGCAGGCTGCGCAATCGGAATTGGAAATGTATGGCGTTTTCCATATGTTGCAGGCAATAATGGAGGTGGAATATTTGTTTTATTATATATGTTATTCCTTCTTATGTTTGGAATTCCTGTACTATCAATGGAACTTGCAATGGGAAGAGCTTCTAAAAGCAGTATAATAAGGGCATATCATGAACTGGAGCGACCTGGACAGAAGTGGCATATTCATGGATATCTTGGAATGATAGGTAATTATATACTTTTGTTCTTCTATACTACTGTTTCAGGATGGATGTTAGGATATTTTATTAAGTATGTAACTGGTGATATTACTAAAAATACTGACAGTTCACAGATGTTTGCTGATGTAATTGCTAATCCATGGATAATGTTTGTGTGGATGGCAGTGATAGTTCTTATTGCGGTTATTGTCTGCAGTATGGGACTCCAGAATGGTGTTGAGAAGATTACAAAATATATGATGCTTATTCTTCTTGGACTTATTGTTGTTCTTGCTATCCACAGTCTTACGCTTGATGGTGCCGCAAAGGGAATGCAATATTTTCTTATTCCTGATATGGATAAGATTGAAGAGGCTGGTCTTGGAAATATTATTATTGAGGCAATGAGGCAGGCATTCTTTACTTTAAGTGTTGGAATGGGCTCAATGATGATATTTGGAAGCTATATCGGAAAAGAACGCGCGCTTGTAGGAGAGGGAATACAGATTACATTACTTGACACATTTGTTGCAATTATGTCAGGAGTTATCATATTTCCAGCCTGTATGTCATATAATATACCAACAGACAGTGGTCCAAGCCTTATATTTGTCACACTTCCAAAGGTGTTCGAACATATGTCAGGTGGAAGATTCTGGGGCGCAATGTTTTTCCTTTTTATGACATTTGCGGCATTATCCACAGTTATTGCTGTTCTGGAGAATATTATTGCATGCAATATGGAAGCTTTTGGATGGAACCGTAAGAAAGCAGGTGTAATTAACCTGTTTATTATAATTATCATGAGTATCCCATGCATTCTTGGGTTCAATGTATTAAGCGGATTTACACCGCTTGGCGCTGGAACTAATGTGCTTGATCTGGAAGATTTTCTTGTAAGCAGTCTTATTCTTCCTATAGGAAGCCTTGTTATACTTCTATTCTGTACGACTAAGCTTGGCTGGGGATATGATAATTATATGAATGAAGTTAATACAGGAAAGGGTATCGGCATGCCTAAGATTTTTAAGTTTTATCTTAAATATATCCTGCCTCTGGTTATTTTATTCATTATTATTGATGGTTTGATTTAATAAACAAAAACTGTGTCGAATTTTGTCGAATGCTGCGATATCTTGCGATAAAAAGTGCTTGCAGACTGCTGCTGTAAAAACTATACTAACTATTGTGAAGTTGAAAAATGTCGGATTATTTAATTTTCACATTATGAAAGGGCTTGAATGTATGGAGAGGACTAAAATAGCTATCGCAGATGATAATCAGAGTATTCTGGAGGCATTAAGGAGTGTAATTGATGAGGAAGATGACATGAGAATTGTTGGAACGGCTGATAATGGTGCAGATACCGTGAAAATGATTCATGAGAGTCAGCCGGATGTTGTTTTACTTGATCTTATAATGCCTGGGATAGATGGAATTACTGTTATGGAAAAAGTAAGGGCAGACAAAACGTTAGATTCAAAGCCAGACTTTATTGTAATAAGCGCTATAGGCAGAGACAGTGTAACTGAGGATGCATTTAATATGGGAGCAGCATATTACATAATGAAACCATTTGACAACGAGGTGCTGGTTAACAGAATACGATACATAAGAAATCAGCATAACAAAGTAAATGTTAAAACAGTGCCAAGAGAACCGGTTTCTATTACAGACAGAAATCTTGAGACAGATATAACAAATATAATTCATGATATCGGGATTCCGGCACATATTAAAGGTTATCAGTATCTTAGGGATTCAATTACTTTATCAGTAAAGGATGCAGAAATTATAAACAGTGTTACAAAAGTACTTTATCCAACTATTGCAAGAAAATACGAAACTACACCCAGCAGGGTAGAGAGAGCTATAAGGCATGCAATTGAAGTTGCATGGAATCGTGGTAATACAGATACACTGAATGATCTGTTTGGGTATACTATTAACTGTGGAAAAGGAAAGCCAACTAATTCAGAATTCATCGCATTGATTTCGGATAAAATCCGTCTGCAGTACAATATTAGATAATATTTAATATAAAAATGTTCACATATTTTTCATGTATATTTAATTGTAAAGCCTTGATAAATAGCAGCGTTTATATTATAATTACAAAATCGTAAACGATTTTTAACAATTTTGTAATAATTATTTTAGTTGAGGTTATATATGCGTAAGAGAATATTTAAAGGTTTTGCAGCCGTGTTATTATCATCTACATTAACTGTATCCACAGTATTTGCTGTATTTGCAGATGACGTTGATAAGTTAAAGCAGCAGAAGCAACAGACACAACAGGAATTGGATAATCTTCAGGATCAGTGGGCTTATCTGTTACAACAGATGGATGATCTGGAACTTAAGATGGCTAATAAATCTGATGAAATAGATGCAGCTAATGTAAAACTTGAAGAGGCAGAGAAGATTCAGTCAGCGCAATATGAGGATATGAAGCTTCGTATCAAGTATATGTATGAAGACCAGTCTGTATCATTAGCTGAAGTTTTCCTTACTTCATCAGACATGAGTACAATGCTTAATAAAGCAGTGTATATGCAGGAAGTTTATAATTATGACAGAAACAAGCTTGATGAAATGGCTCAGACAGCTAGTGAAATCAAGGAACTCAAGGAAAAACTTGAAAGTGATAAGCAGGAACTTGATGAAGCGCAGACACAGCTTACTGAGAAGCAGGCATTGCTTTATAGTACTATTCAGGAAACACAGGCTAAGGCTGATGATGTAAACAGCCAGCTTGAATCAGCTGTTAAGAAAGCGGCAGAAGTTGCGGCTAAGAGAGAACAGGAACGTCAGGCAGCAGCGGCGAAACAGAACCAGCAGATTAATACAACAGTTACACCGGCAAAGGGTGATTCATCTGTAGCAAGTGGTGTTGTTTCACTTGCATATTCACTTCTTGGAGTTCCATATGTAAGCGGTGGAAGTTCACCATCAGGTTTTGACTGCTCAGGATTTACTTCTTATCTGTTCAGACAGTATGGAATTAGTATTTCAAGATCATCAAGTGCCCAGGCATATGGTGGTACAGCGGTTAACGGACTTGCCAATGCACAGCCTGGCGATGTTATATGTTATCCGGGACATGTTGGATTATATGTAGGTGGGGGACAGATGATTCATGCTAATGTTCCAGGCGGTTCAGTAAGGCTTGTTGGTGTTAATTCAATAGGTATGAGTGTAATTGCTATAAGACGTTACTGGTAATATTATAATATATGTGATATAATGAGTGCAGTTTTACAAGGACTGCACTTATTTTTTTATAAATGCATGAAGAGTATGGGATTATAATTAAGAAGAAATGAGGACTAATGTATGAAAAATGTATTGTTGATTGCATCAGAAGCTGTACCATTTATTAAGACAGGCGGACTTGCTGACGTTGCAGGTTCACTTCCTAAGTATTTTGACAAGACTAAGTTTGATGTAAGGGTAATGATACCTAAGTATACATGTATACCTTGGGAGTATCGTGAAAAGATGGTTTATAAGACACATTTTTACATAGATCTTGCATGGAGAACACAGTATGTAGGTGTTTTTGAATTAGAGTGGAATGGTGTAACATTTTACTTTATTGATAATGAATTCTATTTTGGTGGTAATAAGCCATACAGCTGGATTCATGAGGATATTGAGAAGTTTGCATTCTTTAGCAAGGCTGCACTTTCAGCTCTTCCTGTGCTTGGCTTCAGACCAGACATAATTCATTGTAATGACTGGCAGACAGGTCTTATTCCTGTATATCTTAAGGAAAGATTCTCTCAGGGAGAGTTTTATCAGGGTATCAAGTCTATTATGACTATACATAATCTTAAGTTCCAGGGCATATGGGATCTTAAGAAAGTTAAGGATATTACAGGACTTCCAGATGAATATTTTACATCAGATAAGCTTGAAGCCTATGATGATGCTAATTACTTAAAAGGTGGTATTGTATATGCTGACAGGGTTACAACTGTAAGTGAAACTTATGCAGAAGAGATAAAGACACCGTTTTATGGTGAGAATCTTGATGGCCTTATGAGAGCAAGATCTAATGTTTTATCTGGTATTGTTAATGGTATTGATTATGATGAATATAACCCAGAGACAGATAAGAGAATTTACAACAACTATAATCAGGTAACCTTTAGAAAAGAAAAGTGGAAGAACAAGGTTGCACTTCAGAAGGAACTTGGACTCACAGAGGATAAGGGTAAGTTTATGATTGGGCTTGTATCGAGACTTACAGATCAGAAGGGACTTGATCTTGTAGCATATGTTATGGATCAGCTTTGTGCAGAAGATGTACAGTTTGTTGTTCTTGGTACCGGTGAAGAGAGATATGAGAATATGTTCAGACATTATGACTGGAAATATAATGACAGAGTATCAGCTAATATATATTATTCAGAAGATATGTCACATAAGGTATATGCAGCCTGTGATGCATTTCTTATGCCGTCATTATTCGAACCTTGCGGTCTTTCACAGCTAATGAGCCTTAGATATGGAACAGTTCCTATAGTAAGAGAAACAGGTGGCCTTAAGGATACTGTAGAACCATATAACGAATATGAAGGTAAGGGAACAGGATTTTCTTTTGCTAATTATAATGCACACGAGATGCTTGGTATTGTTAATTATGCTAAGGATGTATATTACAATCATAAGAGAGAGTGGAATAAGATTGTTGACAGGGGAATGAAGACAGACTTCTCATGGAACAGTTCAGCTAGAAAGTATGAAGAACTTTATAATTCCCTTTAATTAAGTGACAGTTTTGTATTTAACGGTGATTTTCTATAAAAGAAAAAGGAAGCTGCGATAAAAGCAACTTCCTTTTTTAATGCAGGTGGCGGGACTTGAACCCGCACGATGTTACCACCGGCAGATTTTGAGTCTGCTGCGTCTGCCATTCCGCCACACCTGCGCGACTTTGATAGTTTATCATAATAAATCTTAAAAATCAAGTAAAGAATACTTGCGTACATAATAAATTTCGAATATTATTTTATTATTGTATTATAATCCTTTTATGGAGGCGTTTATGGATAACTGTAAGGAAATCCAGAGCAGGATAGAAAGCTTTGAACATGGCAATCTGTCACTTAAAGATGAAGAAGCATTTACCAATCATATTCTTAACTGTGCAGACTGTCGTGAAGAGATGGAGATATATTATATAATTTTATATGGATTAGAAGATGATAATGAGAAAAGAACAGAGAACAGCAGATATAGTGCATATTTAGATGCATTTGATTTTACAGGGCTGGTTGAGCAGAAACTTAAGGACAGTGAGGCTAAATGTTTGTTTTTAAGACAATGGACTCATTTTACCAGGGTAAGATATATTTTTGTTTCTACAGTTATGGTTCTTACAGCATTGCTTCTTATCATTATTAAATTCTTTTAAAGATGGGAGATTGTTATGGGTGAAAAACTTATATTAATAGATGGACACAGCATATTAAATAGGGCATTTTACGGAGTTCCTGACCTTACTAATGCAGAAGGCATACATACCAATGCCATGTATGGCTTTCTTAATATTTTATTTAAATTTCTTGATGAAGAAAAGCCTGACTATATTACGGTTGCATTTGATTTATCTGCACCGACATTCAGACATAAGGCATTTGATGGATATAAAGGAACAAGAAAGCCTATGCAGCCAGAACTAAAGCAGCAGGTTCCTCTTATGAAGGAGCTGCTTAAAGCAATGAATATTACAGTTGTCGAGCAGGAGGGATACGAAGCTGATGATATTCTAGGTACAATTGCGAAGGAAAGTGCTGCTAAAGGAATAGATGTATCAATTGTTTCAGGTGACAGAGACTTGCTTCAGCTGGCAGATGAGCATATTAAGATAAGAATACCAAAGACAAAGAAAGGTGTAACAGAGGTTGAAGATTATTATCCATCAGATGTATTTAATCTGTATGGAGTTACTCCTCATGAATTTATAGATGTTAAAGCCCTTATGGGCGATACATCTGATAATATACCGGGAGCACCTGGAGTTGGACCTAAGACAGCGTCGGCTATTATTCAGAAATATCATAGTCTTGATAATGTTTTTGAACATCTAGAGGAGTTGAAGCCGCCTAAAGCTAAAACATCAATAACTGAGAATGTTGAGCAGATTAAGATGAGCAGATTCTTGTCAGAGATTAAAATTGATGTTCCGATTGATTATAAAGTTGAAGATTCTAAAGCAGGTGATTTCTTTAATGAGAATTCATATGAACTTTTTAAGAAATATAATTTTAAAAATATGTTAAAGAAGTTTGAAAATACAGATATAATTGCTAAAGACCCTGAATGTTATGAATATTTCAAGAAAATATCTGATTTTGCTGAGGTTGAAAATGTATTTAACAAAGCGGTGGATATAGCAGGCGGAATTGAAAAAATCGGACTTTCTATTGTAAGAGAAAGTGAACTCACTGCAGTTGGAATAACACTATCAGATACAGAAATATATTATATTCCGGTATCAGGCTTTGTTACAGAGAGCTATCTTGCAGACCGTCTGTCAGATGTTGTAAGAGCGGCTTCCAACAGAAATATAGCATCTGCCAATATTAAAGATTACCTTGATATATTTGAAAAAGACAAGATAAATGGCTATCCGCTTGTTTCAGAAAAAGCATTTATTGATACTGCAATTGCGGCATATCTGCTTCATCCAAGTAATGAAAGTTATGATTATGAAAGTCTTGGAAGAGAGTTTTTATCATTAACATTTCCTTCGAAAACAGAACTCCTGGGTAAATTGTCATTTAAGAAGGCAGTAAATGAATCAGAAGATAATCTTATTAAGTATGCATGTCTTTCATCATATGCTTATTACAAATGTGCTGATAAAATTACAGAACAGTTAAAGAGAGAGAATATGTATGAGCTTTTTGAAACTATAGAAATGCCTCTTATATTTGTTCTTTTTGAAATGCAGCAGCAGGGTATAAGTGTTGATAAACAGGCACTTGTTGATTATTCAAAGGTACTTGGTACTAAGATTTTGGTTCTTGAGAAAGAGATATATGAAGCAGCAGGCGAAGAGTTCAATATCAATTCACCGAAGCAGCTTGGTGTAATACTTTTTGAAAAGCTTGGAATGCCTAATGGAAAGAAGACAAAGAGTGGCTATTCAACAGCTGCAGACGTACTTGAAAAGCTTGCACCTGATTATCCGGTTGTAAGTAAGATTCTTGAATACAGACAGTTAGCAAAGCTTAAATCAACTTATGCTGACGGACTTACACAGTATATAGCAGAAGATGGAAGAATTCATGGTACATTTAACCAGACAATAACTGCTACTGGAAGAATAAGCAGTACAGAGCCTAATCTTCAGAATATTCCTATAAGAATGGAGATGGGTAAGGCTATAAGAAAGGTATTTGTTCCAAAGAATGGCTTTGTATTCTTGGATGCCGACTACTCTCAGATAGAGTTAAGAATTCTTGCTCATATGTCAGGGGATGAGAAGCTCATTGAGGCGTATAATTCATCAGCAGATATCCACAGAGCAACGGCGGCACAGGTCTTTGGCGTACCGCTCGATGAGGTTACTGATGAACAGAGAAGAAATGCCAAGGCAGTTAATTTCGGCATTATCTATGGAATGAGTTCATTTGGATTAAGTCAGGATCTTAGTATTTCAAGAAGAGAAGCTAAAGAGTATATTGAAAGATATTTTGCAAGCTATCCGACTATCAAGACATTTATTGACGGACTCGTAAGTGATGCCAAAGAAAAAGGATATTCACTTACAATGTACAATAGAAGAAGAGAAATTCCAGAGATTAAATCTTCTAATTTCATGCAGCGTTCTTTTGGAGAGAGAGTTGCCATGAATGCACCGATTCAGGGAACTGCAGCTGATATTATAAAGCTGGCAATGATTAATGTATATAATGCACTTAAGGAGCATAATCTCAGGTCAAGACTTATATTGCAGGTTCATGATGAGCTTCTTGTTGAGACGGCAGAGGATGAGGTTGAAACTGTAAAGCAGATTATGCTTGATGGAATGAAGAATGCAGTAAGCCTTAAAGTTCCTCTTGAGGTAGATTTAAAGGAAGGAAAAGACTGGCTGGAGGCACACTAATGAAAGTTATTGGAATCACAGGTGGTGTAGGAGCAGGAAAATCTTCTGTTCTTGCACTCCTTAAAGAAATGTGTTCCTGCGACATTATACAGGCAGACCTTGTTGCAAGAAATATATACCACTCAGGTAATATTGGATTTAAAAAGGTCGTTGATATATTCGGGGAGCAGATTGTAGGAGAAGATGGAGAGATAAACAGACCTCTTCTCGCAGATATTATATTTAAGAACCCTAATAAGAGAATCGTTCTTAACAGCATAATTCATCCTCTTGTAAAACAAGAGATTATTAATCAGATTAATAATCATAAGATAGCAGGTGATGTTGATTACTGTTTTGTTGAGGCGGCACTGCTTATTGAAGATCACTATGATATATTCATGGATGAGATATGGTATATATATGTTTCGGAAGATGAGAGAAGAAAAAGACTTGCTGCTTCAAGAGGCTATTCTGATGAAAAGATATCAGACATATTTAAAAGTCAGCTATCTGATGCTGAGTTCAGAAAGCATGCAGATAAAGTGATTAATAATGGCGCAGATATTGAAAAAACACGCGCCCAGCTTGAGATTATACTTGGAATATGATACATTATACATAATTTGTTTATTCTAGAGGTATGGTATGGATAATACACAGTCAAGAAATGAGACCCTTGTTTTTGGTCTTGATATAGGAACAAGAAGTATTGTCGGTGTTGTGGGATACATGGAAAGGAATCGTTTTAAGGTTATTGCAATGGCTGAGCAGAAGCATGAAACCAGAGCAATGCTTGATGGTCAGATTCATGATATCTATAAAGTTGGCGATACAATCAGAAAAGTTAAGAATTCTCTTGAGAATCAGCTAGAAAGGGAACTTTCAGATGTATGCATTGCTGCTGCCGGACGAGTTCTTAAAACTGTTAATTCGTCTGCTGAGTATGAATTTGAAGAAGAAACACGGGTTACACAGGAACATATCTATTCACTTAATCTTCTGGCAGTTGAGAATGCACATAATAAGATTAACGAAAAAGAAGATAAAGCAAGATTTTATTGTGTCGGAAACACCCCTATAAGATATCAGCTTAACGGTTATGATATTAATAATCTTGAGGGACATAAGGCTTCTAAGATTTCAGTTGAACTTATTGCTACATTTTTGCCGGAAGAGGTAGTTGATGGACTTTATGAAGCTGTTGAATATGCCGGACTTAATGTTGCAAGTCTTACATTAGAGCCTATAGCAGCCATGAATATAGCAATTCCTGAGCAGTACAGGCTCCTTAACATAGGGCTTGTTGATGTAGGTGCAGGAACATCAGATATCTGTCTTACAAAGGATGGCTGTATAATTGCTTATGGCATGATACCTTGCGCAGGTGATGAGATAACAGAGTGTATCGCAAAAACTTACCTTGTTGATTTTAATACTGCTGAAAAGATTAAAATGTCTGCAAGTACTAAGAAAAAAGGACTTGTAACATTTAAAGATATCATGGGTATTACGCAGAAGGTAGATGCACTTGAAATAAGAAATGCAGCAGCTGATGTTGTGAATGCGATGGCAAAGGATGTTGCGGAAAAGATTATTGAGCTTAATGGCGGTAAGCCTGTAAATGCTGTGTTTGTTGTTGGCGGTGGTGGCAAGATACCAGGTTATACAGAAAGAGTTGCCGATTGTCTTGGAATACCGCACCAGAGAGTTGCGGTAAGAGGTGAAGAGGTTCTAACTGCAGTTGATTTTCAGGTTGACAATTTCAAGAAGGATTCATTATATGTAACGCCTGTCGGTATATGCACTAATTATTATACGCAAAAGAACAATTTTGTATTTGTTACTGTTAATAAAGAACGAATAAAGCTCTATGATACAAGTAATCTTACAGTTGTAGATGCTGTCATGCAGATTGGCTTCCCTAATGAAAAGCTTTTCCCAAGAAGAGGGGCAGAGATTAACTTTACTGTTAATGGAAAGTCAAGACTTGTAAGGGGAAGTGCCGGGGAAGGCGCAGTTGTTACGCTTAATGGAAGACCGGCTAATCTTCATACTCCGATTGAACAGAATGATATAATAGTTGTAACGGAATCTACAGTGGGAGAACCTGCAAGCATAACAATAGGACAGCTTGAAGAGTTTAATTCCCAGATAACATTTATAGTAAATGATAAAACTATAGTCTGCCCAAGATTTGCATATGTTAATGGAGAATTAAAGTCAGAGTTCTATGATATTAATGACGGCGACAAAATCCGTATGGAGAACTTCTATACAGTTGCACAGCTTTTTGAGTTTCTTGACTTGGATTATAAGACACTCAATGTAACTGTTAATAATGAGCCAGCAGATAAGAATACTAAAGTATATGAGAACTTTACGGTAAGAACTTCTTCATTAGAGGAATATAATGAGAATATTATGGCATCAGAAAAGCTGCAGGAATCAGAAAAAACTGATGATAAGGTAGCAGAAGAACCAGTTATACAACCGCTGGATATAACTATTACGGTTAATGGTCAGAGCGTTGTTTTATCAGGCAAGCCTGATTATATAGTTGTAGACCTGTTCCAGTTCTATCCATTTGATCTTACAATGGTAAGGGGAAATCTTGTATTCTTACATAACGGAAATGATGCTGATTATTCATCGCCACTTAATGATGGTGATGTTATAGAGCTTCGCTGGGAGGATAAATAATTATGAGAATGATGCCGATTGCCAGCGGAAGCAGTGGGAACTGCATCTACCTTGGTACGGAGGACACACATGTTCTTTTTGATGCCGGAATAAGCAGGAAAAGAATTGAAGAAGGACTTAATACGGCGGGTTTAAGTCTTAAAGATATTGATGCAATATTTGTAACACATGAACATATTGACCATACAAAAGGGCTTGGTGTTATATCGAGAAAAGATGGGATTCCAATCTATTCAACGCCTGGTACAATAGAGGGGATAGAACAGATTTCATCACTTGGGAATATTCCGGATGGCATATTTAATAAGATAAATGCGGATGAAGATATTTCAATTGGAGATGTAACAGTCCACCCATTTCGTATATCACATGATGCTAACGAACCGGTTGCGTATACATTTACTCAAAAATGTGCAGATGGCATAAAAAAAGCATCGGTTGTAACTGATTTAGGGTATTTTGATGATTATGTGGTTGATAATCTGACAGAATCTGATATTATGCTTGTTGAGGCTAATCATGATATCAATATGTTACAGGTTGGTCCTTATCCTTTTTATCTTAAGAAAAGAATATTAGGTAATAAAGGACATCTCTCTAATGAGACATCCGGACAGCTTGTCAATTCCCTGCTTCATGATAAGCTTAAGAAAATATATCTTGGTCATTTAAGCAAAGAGAATAACTATGATAAACTTGCTTATGAGACAGTGAAATTAGAAATTGATATGTCAGATAACTCATTCAAATCTTCGGATTTTGATATAGAGGTTGCAAAGCGTGATGTTTTATCAGGTATTTGCGAAATATAACAGGCGCTTACAAGGTGCAGAAAGAGGAAAGCTATGAAAAAATGTGTAATTACTGTTGTAGGAAAAGATACTGTTGGTATTATTGCCAGAGTATGTACTTATCTTGCTGATACAAAGGTTAATATCCTTGATATCTCACAGACTATTGTTTCAGGATATTTTAATATGATGATGATTGTTGATATGTCTGGTTCTACAAAGAATTTTGACAATGTTAATGAAGATCTTAATAAGCTTGGCGAAGATATTGGTGTTGTAATTAAATGCCAGCGTGAAGAAATATTTGACATGATGCACCGTATCTAAGAAAGTGAGGAGACTTAAATACTATGATTAATATTATGGAAGTTACAGAGACTAACAAAATGGTCGAGAAAGAGAACCTTGATGTAAGAACTATTACTATGGGTATTAATCTTCTTGACTGTGCTGGTCCTGATTTAGCTGAGGTAAATGAGAAAATATATAACAAAATCACAACTCTTGCTAAGGATTTAGTTTCAACCGGAGAAGAGATTGCAAAGGAATTCGGTGTTCCTATTGTTAATAAGAGAATATCAATTACACCTATTTCTCTTGTTGGTTCTTCTGCATGTAAGACACCTGAGGATTATGTTACTATTGCGAAAACTCTTGATAAAGCGGCTCATACTGTTGGTGTTAATTTCATTGGTGGTTATTCAGCAGTTGTATCAAAAGGAATGACTAAGAGTGATGAACTTTTAATAAGATCAATTCCACAGGCACTTGCACAGACAGAGCTTATATGCAGTTCTGTTAATGTCGGTTCAACAAAGACTGGTATTAACATGGATGCAGTAAGACTTATGGGCGAGATAATTAAAGAGACAGCAGAACTTACTAAGGATAAAGATTCTTTAGGATGTGCCAAGCTTGTTGTGTTATGTAATGCCCCTGATGATAATCCTTTCATGGCTGGTGCATTCCACGGTGTGACAGAAGATGATGCAATTATAAATGTTGGTGTCAGTGGTCCTGGTGTTGTTAAATACGCACTTGAGAGTGTAAGAGGAAAGAGCTTTGAGGTTCTTTGCGAAACTATCAAGAAGACAGCATTTAAGATTACAAGAGTTGGACAGCTTGTTGCACAGGAGGCTTCTAAGAGACTCGGTGTACCTTTTGGCATTATTGACCTTTCACTTGCACCAACTCCTGCTGTTGGAGATTCAGTAGCAGAGATTCTTGAAGAAATCGGACTTGAGAGAGCAGGAGCACCTGGTACTACAGCTGCACTTGCAATGCTTAATGATCAGGTTAAGAAGGGCGGTGTTATGGCATCTTCTTATGTAGGCGGACTTAGTGGAGCGTTCATTCCTGTATCAGAAGATCAGGGAATGATTGACGCTGTTAATGAAGGTTCACTTACAATCGAAAAGCTTGAAGCTATGACATGTGTATGCTCAGTTGGTCTTGATATGATAGCTATTCCAGGTGACACACCTGCAACAACAATTTCAGGAATTATTGCTGATGAAGCAGCTATTGGCATGGTAAACCAGAAGACAACAGCTGTAAGAGTTATTCCTGTTGTAGGAAAGGGCGTTGGAGAGACAGTAGAATTTGGCGGACTCTTAGGTTATGCACCTATTATGCCTGTTAATAAATTTGACTGTTCTGCATTCGTGAACAGAGTAGGAAGAATTCCTGCACCAATCCACAGCTTTAAGAACTAATTAAGAATTAAGATAAAAAACACCGGCTGAATCATATGATTGGTTCAGCCGGTGTTTTTTATATTCTTATTATATTCTGTTGTAATTCATTCTTCATTACATACCCATACTTTTCATATACAGCCTGTGCATATATATCAGAACATGCAAGGTCAAATATAAGTTCATTTTTATAATCAGCAGCCTTGGTAATGAAAGGTACATCAAGTTCTTTCTTGATGCTTCCAAGATACTGTTGTCCGGTTTTATTAAAACCTAATAATCTTATATATGGTATATTATTGTATGAATCGGACATAGATTTTCTTGTTTCAAGAATTATATGCATGATACAGCGGCATATTCTTGAATATACTATATTCTTTGATTTAACTTTCATTGCGAATTCTGTGATAGTGTCTCTTCCTGTAAATGCAGCTACAAACCTGTTTGCAATGTCCGGACTGATATCTTCATATTCAGCAAGTTTTTCAGCAAAGTCTGTATGATTAATATTGCATTGCTGTTTAAGAAAAAGCATTTTGTAATTAAATATATTGCTGAAATCATCAGGAAATAAAGGACAGTTCTTAGAATTGCTGATTTCTTCATACATACCGGCAGTAAGGTATGTTTTTAATCTGTCATGTTCATCTGACATAAGCATTTTTCTTATTCCAAATGCACTTGCATACTCAGCGGTATCTGTGTCGTCATTGTAGCCAGCACCTTCACGAAGCACCGGATAATATGTCATGTTAAGGTTGTTGTAAAGAATTGCTTTTATATATTCAATTGCAAGAATGTTATTAGAACCTGTAATTATGTCCTTACATTCTGGCAGATATTCCAGAAGAGCAGTCTGTCTTGCCGCAGGGTATGAGAGTCCCTCTGCAAGAGCTTTGTTAAGAATTGCCTTATATTCAGGCGATTCTGATATTATAGTACGGCTTATCTTTGCCAGACAATCTGCATTATCAGTTTCAGCACCAAAACAGATTGAAGCGGCTTTCATTGCATTAAGTGTAAGAACTGCACCTTTTGCAAAATTCTCTGCACTTGATAATGCGTAGTATACAGGTAGTTCAACAACGATATCAGCACCAGCTTTTAATGCAGCACTTGTTCTTGCATACTTATCAATTACTGCCGGTTCACCACGCTGCACAAAATTGCCGCTCATAACAACGATAATACAGTCAGCCTGCGAAATCTGTTTTGCTTTATTCATCTGATATACATGTCCTGTGTGTAATGGGTTATATTCTGCAACAATTCCGCATGCTTTCATGTAGTGTCTCCTTTATGTTTTTATTATATTTTACTGAAATCGTACATTTATGTCAAAAATATTGCTGAATTTAGTCAATGTATCGTTTTTAAAACATTTTTAAGTGCCAGACGACCTTGTTTTCGACTAAAAATTGGTATATAATTTTTGTCAGAGTTCAGTATGTTTACTGAAAATTTACTTTTTTATAAGGAGGAGTCATTAATCATGGCATTTATTGACACAATTAAAGAAAGAGCAAAGGCAGACAAGAAGACTATCGTTTTACCAGAGTCTATGGATAAGAGAACTTATGAAGCTGCTGAGAAGATTTTAAAGGAAGGCATTGCTAATTTAGTTATCATTGGTACTCCTGAAGAGATCGAGAAGTATGGTAAGGGCTATGACATTTCTGGCGCCACAATCGTAGATCCATTTAACGATCCTAATAAGCAGAAGTATATTGATAAATTCGTTGAGTTAAGAAGCAAGAAGGGTGTTACACCTGAGATGGCTAAGGAACAGATGGAGAAGGATTACATGTACTATGCATGCCTTATGTGTAAATGTGGAGATGCTGATGGAGCAGTATCTGGTGCATGCCACTCAACAGGTAACACAATCCGTCCAGCTCTTCAGTTATTAAAGACTAAGCCAGGTATCAGCTCAGTTTCAGGCTTCTTCCTTATGGAAGTTCCAGACTGCGAATTCGGTGAAAACGGTCTTTTTGTATTCGCTGACTGTGCTGTAAGCCCAGATTATGATTCAGAGAAGCTTGCTGAGGTTGCTAAGCTTTCTTCAGATTCATTCAAGAGCTTTGTAGGAAAGGACGCTAAGGTTGCTATGCTTAGCTTCTCTTCATACGGAAGTGCTAAGCATGACAGAGTAACTATGGTTGCTGATGCTGTTAAGATTGCAAAAGAGAAGTACCCAGATATCACTGTTGATGGTGAGCTTCAGTTAGATGCTGCTTTAGTTCCAGAAGTTGCTGCACTTAAGGCACCTGAGAGCCCGGTAGCTGGTAAGGCTAATACACTTGTATTCCCTAACCTTGAAGCTGGTAACATCGGTTATAAGCTTGTTCAGAGACTTGCTAAGGCTGGAGCTTATGGTCCTGTTCTTCAGGGACTTTCTATGCCAGTTAACGATCTTTCAAGAGGATGCTTCGCTGACGATATCGTTGGTGTAGTAGCTATGACAGCTGTTCAGGCTCAGAATGCATAATTAACATTTTTAAGGAGAATTTTTGTAATGAATATTTTAGTATTAAACTGTGGAAGCTCATCTCTTAAGTATCAGCTTATTAACATGGATGATGAGAGCGTAATCGCAAAAGGTCTTGTAGAAAGAATCGGTATTGAAGGTTCTGTTCTTACACACAAGCCAACAGGAAAGGATAAGTATGTTGTTGAAACACCTATGAAGGATCACAACATTGCAGTTAAGCTTGTTCTTGATGCTCTTCAGGATGCTGAGCACGGCGTAATCAAGTCTACAGATGAGATTGCAGCAGTAGGACACAGAGTACTTCACGCAGGTGAGAAGTATATCGAGTCTTGTCTTGTAACAGAAGATGTTAAGAAGGTTGTAAGAGAGTGCTTCGACCTTGGTCCTTTACATAACCCAGCTAACCTTATCGGTATTGAAGCCGTTGAGGCAGCTATGCCAGGCAAGCCAAATGTAGCTGTATGGGATACAGCATTTGGTGGAACAATGGAGCCAAAGGCTTACCTATATGCTATTCCTCGTGAATACTATGAGAAGTACGGCGTAAGAAGATATGGTTTCCACGGAACAAGCCACAGCTTTGTTTCTAAAGAGACAATCAAGTTTGCTAACCTTGATCCTAAGACAGCTAAGGTTATCGTATGCCACCTTGGTAACGGTGCTTCAATCTCAGCTTCTGTTGGTGGTAAGTGTGTAGATACTTCTATGGGTCTTACTCCACTTGAAGGACTTATCATGGGAACACGTTCTGGTGACCTTGATCCGGCTATCTTAGAGTTCTTATGCAACCATGAGAACCTTACAATAAGCGAGATGCTCAATATCCTTAACAAGAAGTCTGGTGTACTTGGTATGTCAGGCGGAATCTCAAGTGATTTCAGAGATCTTAATGCTGCAGCTAACGACGGTAACGAAATTGCTAAGGTTACACTTGAAGCTTATGCTTACAGAGTAGCTAAGTATATTGGTGCTTACACAGCAGCTATGAACGGTGTTGATGCCATTACATTTACAGCTGGTGTTGGTGAGAATGCTGCATGGCTTCGTCCAATGGTAGCTAAATATCTTGGATACCTTGGTGTTGAACTTGATGAAGCTGCAAGCGAGAAGGCTTGTGGAGTAGAAGGAATTATCTCTACACCAGAATCTAAGGTTAAGCTTTGCGTAATTCCTACTAATGAAGAGCTTGCAATCGCAAGAGAAACATTAGCATTAGTAAAATAATTGACATATTCGCGAAAAATATTGAATTTAAGTGAATTTGTTGTTGACAAAGACAGGGAGCATGCGTATAATTGACAAGGTGTGGATTAGCGCATGCTTTTCCTGTGCATAATAGTATGAATTGGAGACAATTATGCTAATTGATTTAAGAGAGCTTTTATCCGGTTCACAGGATGAAAGAATAGAAAAGGTTTCAATTGAATCAGAAAGCTTTGACACTGGAATCGCTAAGTATAGTATACTTGAGAAGCCAGAGTTTGAATTAAGCATTACCAGAATTGGTAAGAATAAGCTTGAGATTAAAGCTGAGAGCTTTGTTGTTCTTGATATTCCATGTGACAGATGTTTAGAGTCTGTTCCTACGAAAGTAGAGTACAGTGTTGATGAAATCGTTGATTTCTCAGACAATGCTGCCGGGGAAGAAGCAAAGGAAGAAAAAGACTATATTGGTGGATACGAACTCGACGTGGACAGATTAGTTTTCGGCGAAATACTGATATCCATGCCGGGTAAGACATTATGTACCCCTGATTGCAAGGGGCTATGTTCTATATGCGGACACAACCTGAATGTCTCAGAGTGTGGCTGTGACCGAGAGTCCCTGGATCCAAGAATGTCTGTTTTCAAAGATATTTTAAAGAATTTTAAGGAGGTGTAACATATGTCAATTTGTCCAAAGAATAAATCTTCAAAGGCAAGAAGAGATAAGAGAAGAGCAAACTGGAAGATGGCTGCTCCAAATCTTGTAAAGTGCTCAAAGTGTGGCGCTTTAATGATGCCTCATAGAGTATGCAAGTCTTGTGGTTCTTATAACAAGAAAGAAATCATCTCTGTTGACTAATTACTAACATGAATTTTGATAGGCTGTCCCGTCTGGGGCAGCTTGTTTTGTTTTATAAAGAAATGTGTTATACTATGTGGGATTTTGATAAAGGGAAGGCTTTTAATTATGAAAGTGAATAAAATACTCGCATTTATGTTTATATTAGAATTATGTATTATCCCATTACAGGGATGCGGTGCAAAAAGTATTACTGCAGATTCAACCGAAACCCAGGAGACTCAGGCACAGATAGATGATGCTTATGGCAAAGGTCTTAGTTTTACATACAATGATTATGCTGATAATGTGTTATCTTTAAGTTATAATCTTAAGCAGAATGCGGATGGAAGCTGGCAGCTGTCTGTCAGCGGACAGAATGCCCATGTAAATGGAACAAAAGTGATATCTGATAATAATGCCAATGGATTTTTCTATTATCTTTTGCATGAAATTAATATAGCCACTTATAAAGGTTATAATAAAACAGATGATTCAATAACTTCTGATGTTGCGTGGTGGTTTAATCTTAATATATATTACGACAAGGATTCTATCGTTGCATATGGTTATATGATGCATCCGTCTGATTATGATGATATCAGAGTTCAGATTACTGAATATCTTAATGATTTATTTAAAAATGCTTAAGGTTGCGTTAATTTGATATTCGTAGTATATTTTACAATAGTATTTTAATGATTAATATGAAATGGAGTTTAATTTATGGTAAAAATCGCACTTGACGCTATGGGTGGAGATAATGCACCAGCAGAGATTGTCAAAGGAGCAGTACAGGCTATTGCTGCTGATAAGGACTGCTTTGTATATCTTGTAGGTAAGGAAGATAAGATTAAAGAATGTCTTAATGGACAGCAGTATGATTCATCAAGAATAGAGATTGTTAATGCAGATGATGTAATTGAAACAGGTGAACCTCCTGTTATGGCTATAAGAAGAAAGAAAGAGTCATCTCTTGTTAAAGCAATGTATATGGTTAAGAATAAAGAAGCTGATGCATTCGTATCTGCCGGAAGCTCAGGAGCAATCCTTGTTGGTGGTCAGACTATCGTTGGAAGACTTCGTGGAGTTGACAGACCACCAATGGCAGCACTTATCCCTACTAAGGATGGTGTTTCACTGCTTGTTGACAGTGGTGCTAATGTAGATGCAAGAGCAACTATGCTTGTACAGTGGGCTGTTATGGGTTCTATATACATGGAGAATGTTGTTGGAATTAAGAATCCAAGAGTTGCAATTGTCAATGTCGGACTTGAGGAAGAAAAGGGAAATTCACTTGTCAAAGAAACATATCCAATGCTTAAAGAGTGTCCTAACATTAACTTTATAGGAAGTATTGAAGCAAGAGAGATTCCTAACAGCTATGCAGACATCATTGTATGCGATGCATTTGTTGGGAACTGTATCTTAAAGCTTTACGAAGGTGAAGCCAAGATGATACTTGGCAAGATTAAGGGTGTTATGATGTCATCTTTAAAGACTAAGATTGGAGCACTTCTTATTAAGAAAGCATTAAAGACACAGCTCAAGTCAATGGATGCTTCAGAACATGGAGGAGCTCCTCTTATCGGTCTTAACGGTCTTGTTGTAAAGACTCATGGCAATGCCAAAGCTAAAGAGGTTAAGAATTCATTAATTCAGTGTGTAACATTTACAAAAATGAATATAAATGATAAAATTATTGAGGCGCTCGGTCAGATTCCAGAGCAGCATAATTAAAGATTGAAAGGATAGATATTATGGAATTCGAGAAGTTACAGAATATTATTGCAGATGTACTTAACATTGATAAATCAAAGATTACTCCAGAGACAACATTTGTTGATGATCTTGGAGCAGATTCATTAGATGTATTTCAGATTATCATGGGAATTGAAGATGAATTCGATATCCAGATTCCTGATGATGCAGCTGAATCAATTGTAACAGTTAATGATGCGGTTGTTCAGATTCAGAACGCAACTAATAAATAAACCATACAGATTGTGATGAAAACTAAGAGCATAAGGAGCAAATATTCTTGCATAATTTGTTCCTTATGCTCTTGTTTTCAAAAGTTCGCAGAAAGGTGTATTATGCATAATAAAAATTTATCTGTGTTTATGCAGACTATTGGTTATGATTTCAAAGATATAAGTCTGCTGGAAGTTGCTCTTACTCACAGTTCTTATGCCAATGAGCAGAAAAAAGGAAATTGCTGTGATAATGAAAGAATGGAATTTTTAGGTGATGCTGTTCTTGAACTTTCATCAAGTGATTATATATATAAGAATCACTCTGAGATGGCTGAAGGAAAGATGACAAGACTTCGTGCCAGCATTGTTTGTGAGCCTACACTTGCTTTATGTGCAAGAGCTATAAAGCTTGATACATTTATAAGACTCGGTAAAGGAGAAGAGCTCACCGGAGGAAGAAGCAGGGATTCTATCGTATCAGATGCCTGTGAAGCTGTTATAGGAGCCATCTATCTTGATGGTGGTTTTGCTAATGCAAAAGAATTTGTTAATAAGTTCATTCTTAATGACCTTGACAATAAGAAACTCTTTTTTGATAGCAAGACTATATTACAGGAAGTTATTCAGGGACTTGGAAAAGAAGTTGATTATGAATTCATCGGTGAAGAAGGTCCTGAACATAACAAACAATTCGTTGTAGCTGCTGTAGTTGACGGGCTTTTTAATATTAAAGGAACAGGCCACACTAAGAAATCAGCATCTCAGAATGCAGCATATGCTGCACTTATCGAGCTTAAGAATAAAGGCTACGATATCAACTCTGATAAGAAATAATAAGTGAGGGGTTATGTATTTAAAAAGTATAGAAGTACAGGGATTTAAGTCATTTGCTAATAAGATAGTATTTGATTTTCATAATGGTATTACAGGTATTGTAGGGCCTAATGGTTCAGGTAAAAGTAATGTCGCAGATGCTGTGCGCTGGGTTTTAGGCGAACAGAGTGCCAAGCAGCTTCGTGGTTCTAAGATGGAAGACGTTATATTTGCAGGAACTGAGAACAGAAAGCCGGTTGGTTTCGCATTTGTATCTATAACACTTGATAACAGCGACCATGCACTTCCGGTTGATTACGATGAAGTTACAGTATCAAGAAGAGTATACCGTTCAGGTGAGAGTGAATATCTTATCAATGGTAACTCATGCCGATTAAAAGATGTAACAGAAATGTTTTATGATACCGGTATTGGTAAGGAAGGATATTCTATTATCGGACAGGGACAGATTGATAAGATTCTTTCTGGAAAGCCTGATGAAAGGCGAGAGCTTTTTGATGAAGCCGCTGGAATTGTTAAGTTCAAGAGAAGAAAAGCTACTGCAATCAAGAAACTTGAAAATGAGCGGGCTAATCTTGTCCGTGTTAATGATATTTTATCAGAGCTTGAAAAACAGGTCGGACCATTACAGGTCCAGTCTGAAAAGGCCAAGGAATATCTTGACTATAAAGCTGATTTAAAGAAATATGATGTTAATGCATTTCTTTTGGAATCAGACAGGATAAGCAAAGATCTTGAAGAACTGACAGGAAAGATTGGCATTGCTGATAACGACCTTGCTAATTCAAGAGCTGAGTATGAGAGTACCAAGGCTGAATATGAAGAGGCAGAGGAACAGTTATCTAAGGTTAATTCTGACATTGAGAATGTTAATTCACTTTTATCAAACACTGAGCTTGAAAGCCAGAGACTTAACGGTGAGATTAATGTTATCACAGAGCAGATTAACAGATTCACTGATAATGAAAAGCATTACAGTGACAGAATTGCAGCTATTGATAAAGATAAAGCTGCAAAGCAGACAAATGTGGATGATTTTGCGAAACAGCTTGAAGAGCTTTCAACTTCTGTAGAAGAGTTCGAGAATAATCTTAAGGCTAAACAGGATGCTGCTGATGTTATAAAGCAGGATATTGATGGAGTTTCAGATCAGATTGAGAGCCGTCAGAATGATATCTACGACAGACTTAATGCCAAGTCATCTATTAATGCTGAAAACCAGAAGTTCACAACTATGCTTGAACAGCTCAACATAAGAAAAGCTGAGCTTAACAGCCGTCTTATTAAAGACAAGAGTGATGAAGCTGAACAGAATGTTAAGATTAATGATATCAGTGTAAGATTAGAAGCTGCACAGAAAAATGCTTTGGAAATAGCAGAAAGAATTGCAGCCAATAATGATAAAGTTACGGCTATTAAGAATGAAAATGCTGACCTTAATGCACAGCATGATAAGATTGTACAGAATTATCACAGAGAAAAATCAAGACTTGAATCTCTCGTTAACATTACTGAAAGATATGACGGTTATGGCAACAGTATCCGTAAGATTATGGAATTAAAGGACAGCAATCCTGGAATTCTTGGTGTTATTGCAGATATTGTAAAGGTTGAAAGAAAGTATGAAACAGCTATTGAGACAGCATTAGGCGGAACAATACAGAATATTGTTACTGATAAGGAATCTACTGCTAAGGAGCTGATTACATATCTTAAGCAGAATAAGCTTGGACGAGCTACATTTTTACCACTCAATGCAATATCAGGAAGAAATACTCTTGAAAAAGAGCCTTGTATTAAGGAAAATGGTGTTATAGGAATTGCAAGCAATCTTGTAAGAGTTTCTTTTGAATATGAGAACTTAGCCAAGTATCTTCTTGGAAGGATTCTTGTCGTTGATAATATTGATAATGCGCTCCTTATTGCCAAGAAATACAAGTATAGCTTAAGGATTGTAACCCTTGAGGGTGAACAGCTCAATCCGGGCGGTTCAATGACAGGTGGTGCATTTAAGAATTCTAGCAATCTTCTTGGCAGGAGAAGAGAGATTGAAGAACTTAAAAAATCTGTATCAGAACTCAGCAAATCATCAACTGAACTTAAAGCAAAGATTGCAGATAACAGAGCTAAGATTGCATCTGTAAGAGAACTTATTGATGCAGATAATAAGGCTAACAGAGAGGCATCTTTAGCTGTTAATACAGAACAGATGAATCTTAACCAGGCGAAACAGAAATTATCTGAGATTAAGATTGTATATGATAAAGATAAAGCTGAGACTACTGAAATTGACAGACAGATTAAAGAGATTGATGCTAATAAGAATCAGGTAAGCGGCAGTCTTAGTGCGCTTGAGATACAGAATGAAAGCTCAAGAAAAGAAATTGAGAATCTTAACAAACAGCTTGAAGTTAAGAAGGCTGAACTTGATAAGGCTAATGACGATATTGAGAATCTTAAGATAAGATTCAGTTCGGTAGAGCAGAAAACAGCATTTATTCAGGAAAATATCACAAGAATTAATACTGAAATCGAGGCTCTTGTCTTAGAAGAAGCTGATATAAGACAGAGAAAAGAATCTATATCATCAGAAGTTGTAGATAAGAATGCACAGATTGAAAAGTTAAGAAGTGATATTCATAAAGCTAAGAATCAGATAGAAGACTGCAATACTAAGATTACAGCTCTCCGCAAGGATAGAGATATTATTAATGCAAGCCATAAGACATTCTTTGATAAACGTGAAAAGATTAATGAACAGATTGTTCTTCTTGAAAAAGAAAGCATGCGTCTGCATAACCAGCAGGAAAAGTTAGAGGAAGAGAATGACTCTATAGTAGATTACATGTGGAATGAATATGAGCTTACATACAGCTATGCTGCTGAATTAAGAAGTGAAGAGCTTACTGATATATCTGATATTAAGAAGCAGATTAATATTCTCAAAGCCAATATTAAAAAGCTTGGTGTCGTTAATGTCAATGCAATTGAAGAATATAAGGAAGTAAGCGAACGATACAACTTCTTAAAGACACAGCATGATGATATGATTAAGGCTGAAGAGGCTCTTGTACTGGTTATTGATGAGCTTGATAATGGTATGAGAATTCAGTTTAAAGAGAAGTTTGAGGAAATTAAGGTTGAATTCGATAAGGTATTCAAGGAATTGTTCGGTGGTGGACGAGGCACAATAGAGCTTGTTGAAGGTGAAGATATCCTTGAGGCAGGAATTGTTATTATTTCACAGCCGCCAGGAAAGAAGCTTCAGAACATGATGCAGTTATCCGGTGGTGAAAAGGCACTTACTGCAATCGCACTTCTTTTTGCAATCCAGAACCTTAAACCTTCACCATTCTGTCTGCTTGATGAAATTGAGGCCGCACTTGATGATTCTAATGTAGGAAGATATGCTAATTATCTTCACAAGCTTACAAAGCATACACAGTTTATTGTTATCACTCACAGACGAGGAACAATGGCTGCAGCTGACAGACTGTATGGTATAACTATGCAGGAAAAGGGTGTATCTGCACTTGTTTCAGTAGATCTTATAGCTAATGACCTTGACAAGAAGAAGGAGTAAATATGGGATTTTTTAGTAAATTAAAAGAAGGTTTAACCAAGACCAGAGATAATATTGTTTCCGGAATTGATTCTGTTTTCTCAGGATTTTCGTCAATTGATGACGATTTCTATGATGAGCTTGAAGAAACCCTTATTATGGGTGATATAGGTGTTGTTGCAACTGAAGAGATTCTTGACGACCTTAAGAATAAGGTTAAAGAGAATAAGATTAAGAATCCTGCTGACTGCAAGCAGCTTCTTATTGACAGTATTAAGGAAAAGATGAATCTCGGCGAGAATGCATATGAATTTGAAAACCGCCAATCCATTGTTATGCTTATCGGCGTTAATGGTGTAGGAAAAACTACATCTGTAGGCAAGCTTGCCGGTCTTCTTAAAGCACAGAACAAGAAGGTTATTATGGCTGCAGCCGATACTTTCAGAGCTGCGGCTATAGAGCAGCTTACAGAATGGTCTAACAGAACTGGTGCTGATATTATTGCACAGAGTGAGGGTTCTGATCCAGCTGCCGTTATATATGATTCAATCGCTGCATGTAAAGCAAGAAAGGCAGATGTTCTTTTATGTGATACAGCTGGACGTCTTCAGAATAAGAAGAATCTTATGGAAGAGCTTCGTAAGATTGACAGAGTTATAGAAAGAGAGTATTCTGATGCATACAGGGAAAATCTTATCGTTCTTGACGCAACAACTGGTCAGAACGCCCTTTCTCAGCTTAGAGAGTTTAATGATGTAACTAATATCACAGGTATTATTCTTACTAAGATGGATGGAACTGCCAAAGGGGGAATTGCCGTTGCTATACAGGCAGAATTTGGTATTCCTGTTAAATATATTGGAGTTGGTGAGAAAGTCGAAGATTTACAGAAGTTTGATTCAGACACATTTGTTAATGCATTATTCGATGTAGATAACGGCTCTGATGAAGATTGATAAGTTAATGAATTAAGATGGGAGATTAAGTGTAATGGAAGAATTATCATTGAAAAGTTTCGAGGAAGCTGCCGAGAAGGTTAAGGAAGCAACACTTCCTACTAATCTGGTATATAGTGAGTATTTCAGCAGCCAGACTGGTAACAGAGTATACCTTAAGCCAGAGAATATGCAGTACACAGGTGCTTATAAGGTAAGAGGTGCATATTACAAGATTAGTACGATGTCAGAGGAAGCAAGACAGAAGGGACTTATTACAGCTTCTGCTGGAAATCATGCACAGGGTGTTGCATTTGCAGCTAAGAAATATGGGGTTAAGGCAACAGTAGTTATGCCTACAACAACACCACTTATCAAGGTAAACAGAACTAAGGGATACGGTGCAGAGGTTATTCTTTACGGTAATGTTTATGATGAAGCATGCGAATATGCAATGAAGCTTGCCAAGGAGAAAGGACTTACATTTGTTCACCCATTTGATGATTTAGATGTTGCAACAGGTCAGGGTTCTATCGCAATGGAGATTATTAAAGAGCTTCCAACTGTTGATTATATTCTTGTTCCTATTGGTGGTGGCGGACTTGCAACAGGTGTATCTACACTTGCAAAACTCCTTAATCCTAATATCAAGGTTATTGGTGTTGAGCCTGCCGGTGCTAACTGTCTTCAGGAATCTCTTAAGGCTGGAAAGGTTGTTACTCTTCCTACTGTAAGTACAATTGCAGACGGTACAGCTGTTAAGACTCCAGGAAGCAAGTTATTCCCATACCTTCAGAAGAATCTTGATGATATTATTACAGTTCCTGATGAAGATTTAATAGTTGCATTCCTTGATATGGTAGAGAATCATAAGATGATTGTTGAGAATTCAGGTCTTCTTACAGTTGCAGCATTAAAGCAGCTTGATGTTAAGGATAAGAAGATTGTTTCAATTCTTTCTGGTGGTAATATGGATGTTATTACAATGTCATCTGTTGTTCAGCAGGGACTTGTACAGAGAAGCAGAATCTTCACTGTTTCTGTACTTCTTCCAGATAAGCCAGGTGAACTTGTAAGAGTAGCTTCTATTATTGCAGAAGCTAACGGTAATGTAATCAAGCTTGAGCATAACCAGTTTGTAAGCATTAACAGAAAAGCAACTGTTGAGCTTAGAATTACTATTGAAGCTTTCGGACATGAACATAAGGATGAGATTGTTGACAAGCTTGAAGCAGCAGGTTTAAGACCTAGAATTGTTAAGGTAAACATTTAATCACTATCTGCAGAGGGAAATCTATGAAGAAATATTCTTTCAAAAGATATGCAGGAGTTACAATGGCATTATTTGGGGCAGCTGCGCTGTCCCTATTGCTTTTTTTTGCATTGTTCAGAATTGATGCTATCCACAAAGCATTTTCACATATATGCAAAACTCTTATGCCTTTTATAATTGGCGGGGTATTAGCATATGTAATATGTCCAATATGTAATTTCTTCGATAATATATATAATAAGGTATTTAAGTTTATTAAGAATGAGAAGAAAAAGAAAAGCCTGTCCAATAATCTTAGTGTGTTTACAGGGCTTCTTATAGCAATTCTGTTCATATATTTTATGATTATTGTTATTATTCCTAATCTTGTAAATAGTGTTGTACGTCTTATTCAGATTATTCCTGATAATGTCAATAAAGTTATTGATTTTGTACAGAAGTTTCTTAACGAAAATGAAACTCTTATGAAATATTCAGAGAATATTATCGATAAAACATATACATTTATTAACGACTGGCTTGGTAACGAGTTTCTTGGATATGCACAGGGAATTGCTTCCGGTGTTTCAACCGGTGTAGTTAATATCATTGTTGTACTTTTTAATGTTCTTATCGGATTCATTGTTGCAGCGTATCTTCTTACAGCAAGAAAAAAGCTTGCAAAGCAGGGAGAGATGGTTGTCTATAGTATATTCAAGAAAGAACGTGCTGCCAGCGTTATGGAAGAGATTAAGTATACTGATAAGGTGTTCAGCGGCTTTGTTAATGGCAAAATCCTTGATGCTCTTGTAATAGCACTTATATGTTTTATATCACTTAAGATATTTACAATATGTAATCCTGGCAAAGAGATGATGAGTGAGATTCTTATTGCATTCATTGTTGGAATATTTAATGTTATTCCTTTCTTTGGCTGGTACATAGCATGGTTTATTGGAGCTTTATTATGTCTTATTGTCAATCCTGCACAGTGCCTGTTCTTTGTAATATTTAATTTTATATTACAGCAGATTGACGGTAATATTATCGGGCCTAAAATTCTTGGTAATACTACAGGAATCTCAAGTTTCTGGGTATTGTTTGCAATACTCCTCTTTGGTGATATATGGGGATTTGCAGGGATGCTTTTAGGTGTTCCTATATTTGCAGTTATATATCATCTTATTAAGAAATGGGTGTTTAAGAGACTACAGATTAACGGAATGGAGAATTTAAGCGAAGAATATGAAATGGAATATCCTCCTAATGAGCGTGAAAAGAAGCTTGAAAGCTGATTTAATAAATTTTTTAAAAGTGTCAAGTAAAAATGCTTGACACTTTTTTTGATATCTGATATTATACTCAAGGTTTATGAGTCAATCATGGCTTATGTAATATTTAAGTTTGTGGCAGGTATTATGGAAAGAATTGTTGAACAGAATCTTTTATATGATTTTTATGGAGAGTTACTTAACGACCACCAGAAGAAGATATATGAAGATGCTATCTACAATGATTTATCTCTCAGCGAGATTGCCGATGAATATGGTATATCAAGGCAGGGAGTACATGATCTGATTAAGAGAGTTACGAAGACACTTGATGGATATGAGGCTAAGCTTCATCTTATACAGAAGTTCCTTGAAACCAAGGACAAGGTATCTAAGATTGATTCTTTAGTTGATGATTACATGGAAAGTCAGGATATATCTGATATTCATGAAATCAAGAAGTTATCCAATGAGATTCTTGAAGAATTTTAAGGAGAGATATTATGGCATTCGATAGTTTATCAGAGAAATTGCAGAATATTTTTAAAAATCTTCGTGGTAAGGGTCGTTTATCAGAAGCTGATGTTAAGGCTGCTCTTAAGGAAGTTAAGCTTGCCCTGCTTGAAGCTGATGTTAACTTTAAGGTCGTTAAGCAGTTTATCAAGTCTGTAGAAGAAAGAGCAATTGGTCAGGATGTTATGTCAAGTCTTACACCTGGTCAGATGGTTATCAAGATTGTTAATGAAGAGATGGTATCTCTTATGGGATCTGAGACAACTGAGATTGCCTTGAAACCTGGCTCTGAGATTACTGTTATCATGATGGCAGGTCTTCAGGGTGCTGGTAAGACAACTACTACAGCAAAGCTTGCTGGTAAGTTCAAGGCGAAGGGAAGAAAACCTCTTTTAGTTGCCTGTGATGTATACAGACCAGCAGCCATTGAACAGCTTACTATTAATGGTAATAAACAGGGCGTTGAAGTATTCTCTATGGGAACTAACCATAAGCCTGTTGATATTGCCAAAGCTGCTATAGCCCATGCTAAGAATAATGATTTTAATACAGTTATTCTTGATACAGCAGGACGACTTCATGTTGATGAAGACATGATGAATGAGCTTATAGAGATTAAAGCTAATGTATCAGTTGACCAGACAATTCTTGTAGTTGACTCCATGACAGGTCAGGATGCTGTTAATGTTGCTTCATCATTTAACGAGAAGGTTGGCATTGACGGAGTTATCCTTACTAAGTTAGATGGTGATACAAGAGGTGGTGCTGCACTTTCAATTAAGGCAGTTACCGGAAAGCCAATTCTTTATGTTGGTATGGGGGAAAAGCTTTCAGATCTTGAACAGTTTTATCCAGACCGTATGGCATCAAGAATACTTGGTATGGGGGATGTCCTTACCCTTATTGAGAAGGCTGAAGCACAGCTTGACGCTGACAAGGCAAAAGCTATGGAAGAAAAGCTTAAGAAAGCAGAATTTGATTTTAATGACTTTCTTGAGTATATGGGACAGATTAAGAATATGGGTGGTATCAGTTCAATTATGAGCATGATGCCAGGACTGTCAGGTCAGATGAAGAATGTTTCAATCGATGATGATGAAGCAGAGAAGAATATGAGAAGAACCGAATCTATCATATATTCAATGACTAAGGCAGAAAGAAGTAATCCGGACATACTTAATCCTTCAAGGAAGAACAGAATTGCAAGAGGTGCAGGTGTTGATATTGCTGATGTTAACAGACTTGTAAAACAGTTCGAACAGATGAAGAAGATGATGAAGCAGATGCCGGGAATGATGAAAGGTGCTAAAAAGGGACGTTTCAAGTTACCTTTTTAACATAGATTAATTTTTAAGAATAATACAGGAGGTGAATGTAATGGCAGTAAAGATTAGATTAAAGAGATTAGGTGAGAAGAAAAATCCTTTCTATAGAATTATCGTAGCAGACTCAAGATCTCCAAGAAATGGTAGATTCATCGATGAAATCGGTACTTATGATCCTAATTACGATCCATGCAAGTTAAGCATTGATGCTGAGGCTGCTAAGAAGTGGTTATCAAACGGAGCTCAGCCTACAGAGGTTGTTGGAAAGCTTTTCAAGATGGCTGGTATCGAAAAATAAGACTAGTGGAGGTGTAATTGACTATGAAAGAATTAGTGGAAATTATCGCTAAGGCACTAGTTGATAATCCGGATGAGGTTGTAGTAACAGAAACTGAAAAAGATAAGGCTCTTGTAGTCAATCTTAAGGTTGCTCCTTCGGATATGGGCAAGGTTATCGGCAAGTCTGGTAGAATTGCCAAGTCAATAAGAGCAGTTGTTTCAGCTGCAGCTTCTAAGAGCGACAAGAAAGTGATTGTTGAAATAGATAATTAAGCAAACACTACTGTCTAAGGCAGCCTTTCGGGGCTGTCTGTTTTGTTATTTATATATACATTTATGCCAGAATGGAGAATTTAAGTGGAAGATATGTTAAGGGTAGGGGTCATAACATCGACCCACGGAATCAGAGGTGAAGTTAAGGTTTTTCCTACAACAGATGATCCTCTTCGTTTTAAGAAACTTAAGAAATGTGTTATCGATGGAAAAAGAGAACAGGTAGCTGTCACTGTATCTTCAGTTAAATTCTTTAAGCAGTTCGTAATACTTAAGTTTAAAGAGTTTGATGACATCAATGATATAGAGAAATACACAAAATGTGACTTGCTCGTTTCAAGAGAAGATGCTGTTAAACTTGAGCCGGGAGAGTATTTTATATGCGATCTTATCGGACTTGATGTTATAACAGATGAAGGAAAGCATTTGGGCGTACTGAAAGATGTATTAGAAACAGGCGCCAACAATGTATATGAAGTAGAGGCAGATAATGGCGAAAGCTATTTAATACCGGTTATTGACCAGTGTATATTAAATCATGACCTTGATAAGAAGACTATAACAGTCCATATCTTACCAGGGCTTCTGGATATTAATAAATAATAAAGAAAATGTATTTTTAGTCTTGCATTATTTGCTTGATTATGATAATCTAAATAAGTTGTGAGAAAAAGGGATGGTCCTCTGTTACAGAACCTGTATTAAGAACATCATAATATTAAGGAGGTCACACATGAATACAATTATTAAGAACATCGAAGATGCTCAGCTTAAGGCTCAGGCTCCTGAGTTCAGAGTTGGTGATACTGTAAGAGTATCAGCTAAGATTAAGGAAGGAAACCGTGAAAGAATCCAGGTTTTCGAGGGAACAGTATTAAAGAAGCAGGGAACTGGCGTTAGAGCTACATTTACAGTAAGAAAGATTTCTAACGGCGTTGGCGTTGAGAAGACATGGCCATTACATTCACCTATCGTTGAGAAGGTTGAAGTTGTAAGACGCGGTAAGGCTAGAAGAGCTAAGCTTAACTACTTAAGACAGAGAACAGGTAAGGCTGCTAAGGTTAAGGAATTAGTTAGATAATTTTGTTATTCACGGTAAGGGACATTTGAAAAAATGTCCCTTTACTTATATATAAGCGACAGGAAAGGTCGGAATATTATGAGATTTTTTCAGAGAAGATATCAGGAAAATACTACATTGCTTAATATATGCAAATATGTAGCAGATGTATGTATTGTAATAGTACTTGCTTATGTTCTGGTTACATTCATATGCTGCCGTTCTACAGTTGTTGGTAATTCTATGGAGGAAACGCTGTCTAATGATAACACTGTTCTTATAAACAGAATATCATATGCATTTAATGGACCTAAGCGATTTGACTGTATAGCTTTTGAACAGGATTCTGTTGATTCCTCTAAGATATACATAAAGAGAGTAGTTGGACTTCCAGGGGAAACAGTCCAGATAAAGGATGGCAGGGTATATATTAATGATGTACAGCTTGATGATTATGTTGATACGACAATACTTACTCCAGGTGTAGCTGCCAATCCTTATAAACTTGCCGATGATGAGTACTTTGTACTTGGAGATAATCGTAATAATAGTGAGGATAGCCGTTTTGCCAGTGTTGGAATGGTTAAACGTAAGAATGTTGTAGGAAAAGTATGGATGGTAATAGAACCGTTTGATTCATTTGGTTTTGTTAAATAATGGAGATATATATGGAAGAGAAGAAAAGAGCCATTAACTGGTATCCTGGTCATATGACTAAGGCCAGAAGAATGATGGAAGAAGATATAAAGCTTGTTGATCTTGTTATTGAGATTGTGGATGCAAGAATACCGTTAAGCAGCCGTAATCCGGATATTGATAAGCTGGCTAAAAATAAGGCACGTATTGTATTATTGAATAAATCGGACCTTGCAGATGACACAGTAACGGATGAATGGATAACATATTTTAAAGATAAAGGTTTTTACTGCCTCAAGCTTAACTCAAGACTCAATGTAAGCAACCGTGCAGTTAATAATCTTATAACTGTTGCATGTTCTGCTAAGATTGAAAGAGACAGAGCAAGAGGAATTAAGAACCGTTCCATCAAAGCTATGATTGTTGGAATACCTAATGTTGGTAAATCAACATTTATTAATTCATTCACCGGAAGAAAGAGTGCCAAGACAGGTAATAAGCCGGGTGTTACAAAAGGAAAGCAATGGATAAGAATTAATGGAAGTGTTGAGCTGCTTGACACACCGGGTATACTCTGGCCTAAGATAGAAGACAGGAATGTCGGTGAAAGACTTGCAATGATTGGTTCAATTAATGACCAGATTCTTAATATTGAGGAGCTTGCATTAGAAACTATAAAGTTTCTTAGGAAGAATTATCAGCCGCAGCTTTATAGCCGTTATGATATAACAGAAGATATATTTGATAATGTTGATACTGAAACAATGATGAATCCTGAAAATGCTGCTGCACTCTGTATTATGGAACATATTGCCAGAAAACGTGGCTGTATTAAGAAAGGTTCAGATATTGATTATGAAAAATGTGCTGCATGTATTCTTGATGATTTCAGAGAAGGAAAGATTGGTACAATCTCACTTGAAAGACCTTAATTAAGATACCGGAAAGGAAAGCTATGACACTTAAAGAAGAACGTGAACTTAAAAAAGCAGCAAAGCTGGAGGCTGAGAAACAGCGTATTGAAGCTATGCGTGAATATGAAGAAATGTATGATACATTTTCTTATATATGTGGAATAGATGAAGCTGGAAGAGGACCGCTTGCAGGTCCTGTTGTTGCAGGCGCAGTAATTCTTCCTAAAGGAAAAAGGATTCTCTATGTAAATGATTCCAAGAAATTAAGTGAGAAAAAAAGAGATGAGCTTTTTGATGTTATAAAAGAAGAAGCACTTTCATATGGAATCGGAATTGTATCTCCTGAAAGGATTGATGAGATTAATATATTGCAGGCAACTTATGAAGCAATGCACGAAGCAGTTAATAAATTATCTGTAAAACCCGATATACTTCTTAATGATGCAGTTACAATTCCGGGAATTGATGTTAAACAGATTCCGATTATTAAAGGTGATGCCAAGAGTCTGTCAATTGCATCTGCAAGTATTCTTGCGAAAGTAACAAGGGACAGACTTATGACCGAATATGATTCTTTGTATCCGGAATATGGATTTGCCAGGCACAAAGGTTATGGAACTAAAGTTCATATTGAAGCAATAAAAGAGTACGGTCCATGTCCTATACACAGAAGAACATTTATTAAGAATTTTATATAGGTGAACGTATATGAATATTAATATGTCCGATTTTTTCAAAAATAATATATCATCAGGCAGCCAGACCACAGATGTTAATGTGTCGGAAAATGTATCACATGAATCATCTGGAAGCAATAATGCTGTACAGGCTGCTGGCATGAAAATATTAAATTCTCTTATGTCAGGTGACACGTTTACAGGGTATGTCAGCCAGTTAAATGGTGATAATGCATATATTACAATGAACAATGGAGCACAGATTCAGGCTAAGCTTATGCAGGGTGCTTTAATTAATATCGGACAGAATGTGACTTTTATGGTGGAGGATAACTCTGATAATAAAATTTCAATCAAACCGGTTTTAGCTAATGAACAGCAGGCAGTTCTTATTGATAAAGCATTGGAGGCTGCAGGACTTGGAGCTACGGATGATAATATTAATATTGTCAAAGAACTTTTAGGACTGGGCATGCCGGTTGATGCACAGACATTAGGAAATATGGTTAAATATTCCATGAAATTTCCCGAAGCCTCACTTAATACCGTTGCCAATCTAATGAGACTTGAGATTCCTGTCAATGAACAGAATATCCGTGAGTTCCAGATGTATGGTCAGTTTAACGGACATATTGAGAATCTTTTGTCAGATATGGAGAATGGTATAGTTAATGATCTGTTAAAGAACAATCAGGATATTATGGATTTCAAAAATGTTATTACAGGCATGTATGAGGGGCTTGATGGGGAAACTGTAAACTCATCATCCGCCTGCGATGTCCTATCGCAGCAGACAATTGATGAATTAAATAATATGCTGTCTGATTCAGGAGTGAAACTTAATAATGATATCTCAGAAACTTCTGTGAAGGAACTTATTAACCAGCTTGCTGAAAATAATAGTCTTAATTCTGATGATTTTCAGAAAATTATCAATTCAGGAAGCTTCAGACAGATTCTTCATGCTGTAATTAATGATACAATGAAGCTTACTCCTAAGGATATACAGGAAGGGGAGGAAGCTGTAAGCTCATATTATAAGCGTATAAGAAAAAATGTAGAGAATATTGAAAATTCACTGAAATCAGCAGGCAATTCAGCGCCTGAACTTTCGAAGAGTCTTTCTGATATAAAAAGTAATATTGATTTCATGAATGATCTTAATAAGAATATGACATATTTTCAGATGCCGGTTAAATTTTCGAAAAGTGAAGGTAATGGGGAACTGTATGTATTCACTAATAAAAAGAATCTTGCCAGAAAAACAGATAATATAAGTGCAATGCTTCATCTGGATATGGATAATCTTAAATCAATGGATATATATGTTAATCTGTCTGGCGGTAACAATGTTTCAACTAATTTTGTTCTCGAGACAGAAGAACTGCTTGATTTTGTGTATCAGCATATAGACAGGCTTAATGCCAGGCTTGAAAAACTTGGATATAATACACATTTTGAAATGAAGGTGGCAGCTGATTCTTCTGACCGTCTTGATTTTGTTAAGGATTTTATAGAAGCAGAGGCAAGACCAGCTACAGGTGGACAATACATATTCGATGCAAAAGCATGACAGCTTTATCTAAAGAAGGAGCAGCATATGGAGAAAAAGAATAATGATGATAAGCCCAAAATAGCAGTTGCACTTGAATATACTCCGGGGGAACAGGCACCAAAGATACTTGCAACAGGACGTGGATATATTGCTGAATCAATTATTGAAAAGGCCGGAGAGGCTGATGTTCCTATATATGAGGATTCCAAGCTTGCTGATACTTTATCAAAACTTGAAATAGGAGAAATGATTCCTCCGGAACTATATACCGTAGTTGCAGAAATTCTTGTATTTGTAGATGAATGCGACAAGATTAAAGGGAAAGTGGGTAAATAATGACTGTTAATAAAAGAGCTGCCGGAGCAGATAAAGAACAGCTTGCTGCCAGATATCTTGTTGATAATGGGTATACTGTTCTTGAACGGAATTTCCGCAATAAAACAGGTGAGATAGATATTATCGCAAAGAAAGATAATTATATTGTATTTGTTGAGGTTAAATACAGAAGTAATAACAAATACGGATATGCAGTCGAAGCTGTAAATTACAGAAAGCAGCAGATAATAAGGCGGGTTGCACAATTCTATATGACAACTAGATATAAAAGCTGCGATATACCATGCCGTTTTGATGTCATAGGAATAGATGGAGAAACAGTAACGCATATTAAAAATGCATTTTAATAAGGATTATAATCATGAATATTAAGTATATTGATACAGGAAAACTTTATAAAGGATTAAAAGGAGCTGTGGTTAATAATTCCACAAGAATATCACGGAAGAATGGAATTCCTTATATTGAATTTACACCATTTGATGAATTTGACTGGGTCACTCTTCATTTTTCTACAAGAGATGGCGGAGTGAGCAAAGGGATATATTCAAGCATGAATTTTTCTTTTGACAGGGGCGATGATTATGAAAATGTATATAAGAATTATGAACTGTTTCTTGATACAATGAATATTAAGCCTGAAAACTGTGTTTGTACAAAACAGACACACACTACCAATGTGATTGCTGTTGATTATAATATGGCAGGAATGGGACTTACAAGAGCAAGAAATTTTGATAATGTTGACGGACTTGTAACTAATAAACCCGGTCTGTGTCTTATTACATATTTTGCAGACTGTGTACCTGTATATTTTATTGATCCTGTAAACAGATGCATAGGTGCATCACATTCAGGATGGCGTGGAACGGTTGCAGATATAACACATGAAACGGTACAGCTTATGAACAGAACTTATGGGTCAAAGCCAGAGGATATTCATGCATTCATAGGACCATCAATATGTCAGGACTGTTATGAGGTTGATGAAGCAGTTGCAGAAAAGTTCAGAAGTGCTTACAGCCAGAATGAAATCGGTATGATACTTTATCATACGACAGGAGATAAATACCAGCTTAATCTTCAGGCGGCTAATTATTTTAATATGATTCATGCCGGAATAAAACCTGATAACATAGGTATATCTGATATATGCACAAGCTGTAACAGTGACTGGCTCTTTTCGCACAGGGCTTCGCATGGAAAACGTGGCGTTTTGTGTGGATTCATGAGTATATGCAGATAATATAAAAAGCCAGAACAGATATTTTGTTGATAATCTGTTCTGGCTTTTTTTATTTTTTGTTGTGTTCCTGTTTGTATCTGGCTCTTAATTCAGCTTCCTCAGAAGAAAGCTTTGCCCGGCTTTTTCTGCCAACTCTGGTTATAAGCAGATATATTGCTGCAAGTATAGCAATAGGAATAGCTGCTGTAAGTATTGTCGATAAAGTCTCTGTAAACACACCGTTTTCAAATATGGATTTCTTCACATCTGTATACTGGGCTGAATTGATTATGTATCTGATGTCATTAGTCATCTCATCAGTGATTTCATTATCCTTCGACTGAAGAGAATACATATATATATAACCGCGTGCTACAGTGTAGTATTTTCTTGTATAAATTGTCTGCTTTTCGTCTGATACAGATGTAACCTCTGTCCTGAAATATGGACGGTCGTTAATTATATCTATAGCTTTGCCTGTCATTGTCTCTGTCAGGCCATCTTCCTGTTTGGCATTCTCTGAGTCAATATACTGCAGGAACATGCCGCTTAACTGATTCTCATCCAGTTCATCAAGGTTGGAAAGTGATGAGCCTGCTTTCATTCCGACAATAGCAATTTCATAAGAAATGTCTTTTGAAAATGCTTCGAGATATATATTAGATGCTTTCATTGAGTTCTGTACTTCATTGGAATCCTGTGCGCCAATATCCTTAAGATATGCATTATTGCCTGTTGTTGTCTGCGTAAAGCATATCAGTTCCTCAGGAACTTTTAATTTTAAATCAATTGCAGAGAACTTATAAGATGCATCTGCTGCCAGTGCAGTAAAAGATGGAAAAATAATTGCCGATATAAGAACCAATACCGGAATAAATGTTAATTTTTTGCGGGAAAATTTCACAAAAACACCTCCTAAAGTGCTTAAAATCAATATTTTGTATGATATCACAGTGCTTTACAAAAAGCAATTAAACTGATATTATATTATAGATTGCGTGTATTAATTTTTTGTAAATTTGCTATAAGAGCAAGGAGGAATTATGAGTAAACCAATAGTTGCTGTTGTCGGAAGACCTAATGTTGGTAAATCAACATTATTCAACAGTCTGTGCGGACAACAGATTTCAATAGTTAAAGATACACCGGGTGTTACAAGAGACAGAATCTATGCCGAGGTAAGCTGGCTAAACCACAATTTCACACTTATAGATACAGGTGGTATAGAGCCGGATACAGGTGATATTATTCTTTCACAGATGCGCGAACAGGCTGAAATTGCCATTGAAACTGCGGATGTAATTATATTTATGACTGATGTTAAGCAGGGGCTTGTAGATTCAGATTCTAAGGTTGCTGATATGTTAAGACGTTCACACAAGCCTGTTATTCTTGTTGTCAATAAAGTAGACAGCTTTGAAAAGATGATGCCTGATGTATATGAATTCTATAATCTTGGAATTGGAGAACCATTTCCTATATCAGCCGTTAATAAGTTAGGTTTTGGTGAAGTGCTTGATGAAGTGGTGAGTCATTTCCCAGAAGGTTCAGATACTGATGAAGAAGATGACAGACCTAAGGTAGCTATAATAGGTAAGCCTAATGTTGGTAAGTCATCAATCATTAATAAGCTTGTAGGCAAGAACAGAGTTATTGTATCTGATATTGCCGGTACAACAAGAGATGCTATTGACACAGCTATCAAGTATAATGGCAAAGAATATGTATTTATTGATACAGCGGGACTACGCCGTAAGAGCAAGATTAAAGAAGATCTGGAGCGTTTCAGTATCATAAGAACTGTTGCAGCAGTTGAAAGAGCTGATATTGCAATTCTTGTTATTGATGCTACGGAAGGTGTTACAGAGCAGGATGCCAAGATAGCCGGAATAGCGCATGAAAGAGGCAAGGGTATTATTATTGCTGTTAACAAATGGGATGACATAGAGAAGAATGACAAGACTATCTATGAGTTTACGAATAAGATTAAAGATACTCTTGCATTTATGTCATATGCTGAGATTATATTTGTTTCTGCCAAGACAGGTCAGAGACTTAATAAAATATATGAATTAGTTGATCACATTGTTGATGCACAGACTATGCGTATTCCTACCGGTGTGCTTAATGAAATTCTTACAGAAGCAGTTGCAATGAAGCAGCCACCTTCAGATAAGGGTAAGAGACTTAAAATCTATTACATGACTCAGGTTTCGGTAAAACCACCGACATTTGTAATGTTTGTTAATGATGTAGCACTCACACATTTTTCTTATACAAGATATATAGAAAACAGAATAAGAGAATCATTTGGATTCAGAGGTACATCTATCAGATTCATCAACAGAGAACGTAAGGAGAAAGAGTAATGTTATTTAAAATAGGTGTTCTTATATATGGATATTTTGCCGGAGCACTCATTCAGGCAGGATACTGGATGGGAAAGTTCAATAAGATTGACATCAGGGATTATGGCAGTGGCAATGCGGGAACTACTAATGTTATGAGAACTCTTGGCAAGAAAGCTGGAATTGCAACTTATCTGTTAGATGCATTTAAAGCTGTAATTGCTGATATATTGATACATTTTCTTATAGTACCACATACTGCAATTCCGGAAATGCTTCTGTTTCTGTATTGTGGCCTTGGAATTGTGCTTGGACATAATTTTCCGTTCTACCTTAAGTTTAAGGGGGGAAAGGGAATAGCAGCATCTTCAGGTGTTGTTATAAGTCTTATGCTTTTTCCTAAGTACTGTTTTATGTTTACAGTTTTTGGTATTTTCTTTTTTGCACTTGTAGCCAGGATAAGCCGTTATGTTTCACTGGCCTCACTTATAGGTATGGCAATGTTTTTTGTTGAATTTCTTATATGGGGATTCTTAGGCTGGCTTCCATTAAATGGAACAGACCTTGTTGAAGGCACTGTTATTGTTTTCGCTCTTGCAGCACTTGCATTTATCAGACACCGCAGTAATATTGTAAGACTGGTTCATGGAACAGAACGGAAAATCGGTGAAAAAAAGAATTAATTTTTGATGCGCTTATGCGCAGATTGGAGTATAATTATGGCAAATGTAAGTGTTTTAGGAGCAGGAAGCTGGGGCTTAGGTCTTGCTTTACTTCTTAATAACAACGGACACAATGTAACAGTATGGTCAGTATTAAAGGATGAAGTTGCTATGCTTCAGACTGAAAGAGAACATAAAAGATGCCTTCCTGGTGTAAAGATTCCTGACAGTATTACTGTTTCAGGAGATACAGAGAATGTAATTGGCAGTGCAGATGTACTTGTACTTGCGGTTGCATCTCCTTATACACGTTCTACTGCAAAGATGATTGCACCTTTCGTAAAGGAAGGACAGATTATTGTAAATGTGGCAAAAGGGGTTGAGGAACATACTTTATTAACACTCTGCCAGATTGTAGAAGAGGAGATTCCTTGTGCCAAGGTTGCAGTTTTATCAGGACCAAGCCATGCTGAAGAGGTAAGCCGTGGCATTCCTACAACATGTGTCATAGGTGCACATGAAAAGGCAACAGCTGAATATTTACAGAATATTTTTATGAGCGATGTATTCAGGGTATATACAAGTCCGGATATGCTGGGAATATGTATAGGTGGCGCATTAAAGAATGTTATCGCGCTTGCCGCAGGTATTGCAGATGGGCTTGGTTATGGTGATAATACTAAAGCTGCTCTTATAACAAGAGGTAATGCTGAGATAACAAGACTTGGTGTTGCGATGGGAGCCAATCCTCATACTTTTGCTGGTCTTTCAGGCATTGGTGACTTAATCGTTACCTGTGCAAGTATGCACAGCCGTAACAGACGTGCAGGAATTCTCATAGGTAAAGGATACACCAAAGACGAGGCTATGAAAGAAGTGCAGATGGTAGTAGAAGGTGTGTTCTCTGCAAAGGCAGCGTTAGAACTTTCTAAGAAATATAATATTGAGATGCCGATTGTAGAGCAGGTTAATAAGGTGCTTTTTGAAGACAAACCTGCTGCTGAAGCTGTTAAGGAACTTATGTTAAGAGATAAAAAAATAGAGATTGATAATTCTGAATGGAAGTAATCAGTCTGTATTAACAGAGGGGGAAAACTGATGGTTCATATTAAAAATCTATCGAACAGAGCATACATTTCGGGCAGTCTTAAAGACAAACTTTCAAGATTTGAGATGTATAGATACAGCTTTATTTATGCGCCTACAGGATATGGTAAATCCAAAGTAATAAGAACTTTTTTTAAGAATTACCCAGGGTATACTGTTTTATGGATAGATGCAGAAAGTTCCAGAGAGATTTTTTGGGATAATTTCTGCAATGCTGTCAAAATGTTTGATAATACATTGGCTGCAGCTTTTAAGAAAATTGGATTTCCTGATTCGGATTATACTATTAATGAAGTTATTAATCTTTTATCTATTATGAATTCAGAGAAATTCTCTGCTCTGCTTGTGATTGATAACTTTGATAATATATTTGATGACAATATGTGCAGAATATTTGCTGCATCATATTTATCAACCGCAGTAGGATTGAGATATGCATTTATATTAAAAAAATTAACTAATCAGAGTATTATTAATCTTATAACTAAGGATGATGCGTTGGGAATCACAAAAAAAGATTTTGCATTTTCACAGGAAGATATTGAAGATTATTTCAGGCTTAATGAAATTATTCTTGATAAAGAAACTTCTAAAGATATATTTAATAAAACTCTGGGATGGCCATATGTAGTACATCTATACATGGAAGCCTATAAGAATAAACATACCGATGCAGATAAGACTGTGCTTGATAAAGCGTATACATTTATTGAAAATAATGTGTGGCTGGAGTTATCTGATGATGAAAGACAATTTCTTGCTACCATGAGCGTATTTTTAAGCTTTAATCTTAACCAGTGCATGAAGCAGACTTTTTTAGAAGAAAAAATGTGTCTTAAACTTCTTAATTCAATTCCGTTAATTAATTATGATGAGCATACAAGAAGGTACAGCTTTAATCCTATGTTTGACGGATTCATTCTTCAGGTTCTTGACGAAATGCCTGTTGATGAAGTTACTAAGATTACACTCAGAGCTGCTGATACGAATCTTGATGATGGTAATTACTTTGAAGCGATGAAGCTTTACAGCCACTCAAAGGAATATAGGAAAATATATCAGCATAATATTGATTTTATAGATATATATCCTTATGTAATTAAGCAGAATAAAGATGTATTTACGGACATTGCCAATCACTACTGGGATATAGAAAAAGAGGGACATTATGAATTTTCTTTGATTATATGTTTCTCACTGCTTATGTTTAATGAGAAGCATATGGTTGAAACTCTTCTTACGGATATAACATCAGATATCTGTAAGGATTCAGTTTTAAGTGACAACAAGAAGAATTCTTACATGGCGGAGATACAGTTTATAAAGGCTTTTACAGAATATAATGATTTTGGAAAGATGAGAGAAGGTTTTAATATTATTCTTTCTATTTCTAAATCACCTGTAAATATAATTGCCGATGGCTTTCCATTTAATTATGAATGCCCTTCAATTATGATGCTATATCACAGAAAGTCTGGAGCACTTGATAAGGAACTTGAAACGCTTGAACAGTGTGCTCCTGATTATTACAGAATAACGAATGGTCATGGAAAAGGTTTTGAAGCTCTGATGCGTGCTGATGTTTTATATAACAGAGGTGACCTTGACGGAGCTGAGATTCTCTGTCAGAAAGCAATATATATGGCAGACAGCCGTAATCAGTATGCTATATACATTGCTGCATATTATATTCTTGCAAATATAGCACTCTACAGAGGATTTAATGATCAGTATAAGGAAAATATGCACAAAATTGAAGCTGTGGCAAGAAGGGATACCCGAAAATCCAAATCGCTTGAAAAGCTTTCGGATATATGCCATGCATGTATGTATTCTGATATAGAACAGCAGGATAAAATTGCTGCATGGATTAAAGACCAGAAAAAGATTGAAGATTCCGTTAATTTCTTCTCTCTTAGTTTTGTTAACATTGTGTTTGGAAAATATCTTATACTTAATCGTGAGTATCATCATTTTCTTGGTATAAGCGGTCAGCTTTTAGGACTTAACAATCTTTTTTCTTATATCCTTCCACAGATATATACATATATATATCTTGCAATTGCGAATAAAGAAACAGGTGAGACAATTAAAGCCCATAAGTTTCTTAAAGAGGCCATAAAGCTTGCTGAACCAGACAGAATATATATGCCTTTTGTACATAATTACAGCAGCATATCTGAGCTTATGGCAGAAACTGTTGTAGGTCATGATAATCAAGGCTTTATCAGAAATGTTATAAAGATTTCAAAGGGTTATGAAAAAGGGGTTAAATCAATAAAAAAAGCTGGACATGCCCTAGCAGATTATGGACTTACTGTACGTGAGTCAGATGTTGCAAAGCTTGCAGCACAGAGATTTTCTAATAAAGAAATTGCTGAACAGCTCTTTATTGCTGAGAGTACTGTAAAGTCCAATATGAAAGTTATATTTAATAAACTGCAGATTAATTCTCGTGCAGAATTAAAGAATTTTTTTGAATAAAATATAAAGGAACTGATATTTATGAGAGTAATAGCTGGAATTGCCAGAAGTATGCCTTTAAAGGCTGCTGAAGGTGACAACACAAGACCAACTACTGACAGAATTAAAGAAACATTGTTCAATATGTTACAATCAGATATTGCAGGATGCAGGTTTCTTGATTTATATTCAGGAAGTGGTGCGATAGGTATTGAGGCGTTAAGCCGTGGTGCAAAAGAAGCTGTTCTTGTAGAAAATGCAAGACAGGCAATAGCTGTTATTAAAGATAATCTTACATTTACAAAACTTTCCCCTAAGGCTGTTGTAATGGAACAGGATGTTTTGTCTGCAATAAACAGATTATCAGGCAGCGGAGTATTTGATATTATATTTATGGATCCACCTTATGGAAAAGACTATGAATATGATGTATTACTTGCATTATCACATTCGGATATTGTAGACAGATATACAATTATTGTAATTGAGGAGGCTCTTAATGTGCCTTTGGATTATATTGATGAATGTGGATTTGAGACTGTAAAGGTTAAGAATTATAAAACTAATAAGCATATTTTTATACGATTAAAGGAGAGTGAATAACTGTGAAAAAAGCGATTTATCCAGGGAGTTTTGACCCGGTGACATTAGGACATTTGGATATAATCAGGCGTTCAGCAAGTCTTGTTGATCATCTGATAGTTGGCGTTTTAAATAACAGTACCAAAACACCATTGTTTTCAGTGGAAGAGCGTGTTAATATGTTAAGAGAAGTGACAAAGGATCTGCCTAATGTTGAAGTATTAAGCTTCAGTGGATTACTGGTGGATTTTGCTGCAGAACATAACGTTTCTGTAATAATAAGGGGATTAAGAGCTGTCACTGATTTTGAATATGAGCTTGCAATGTCGCAGACTAACAGAGTTGCGGCTCCTGGGATTGATACGGTATTTCTTACAACAAGCCTGAAGTATGCATATTTAAGTTCCAGCATCGTTAAAGAGATGGCTATGTATGGCGGAGATATTAAAAAGTTCGTTCCGGAAGAGATTATAGACAGAGTCTATGAGAAGTATGGAATCACAAAATAATCAAAATACTATTAAAGGAGTAAAACGATGAGCAGAATTGAGCAGTTAATAAGTGATATTGAAAGTTATATTGATACCTGTAAATATTATCCATTATCCAATGTTAAGATTATTGTTAATAAAGAGCAGTTAGAGGATATGCTTACAGAATTAAGATTAAAAACTCCTGATGAAGTTAAGAAATATCAGAAGATTTTAAGCAATAAAGATGCTATTCTTGCAGATGCCAAGGAACAGGCTGATGCTATTATTAATGCAGCACAGGTTCAGACTGAAGAACTTATTAATGAGCATGAAATTATGCAGAGAGCTTATGCACAGGCTAATGAGCTTATTGAACAGGCTACAGCACAGGCACAGGCTATCCTGGATAATGCAACAGAGGAAGCAAACAGCATAAGGTATGGTGCAATGCAGTACACAGATGATATGCTTGCAAAACTTCAGTATATTATTGAACATTCAATTAAGGATAATAAAGAAAAATATGATTCGTTATTATCAGGTCTAGAAAATGTATTATCTGTTGTCAATAATAATAGGAATGAGCTTAGTGGTATTGAAGAAGGAGAAACTGAAGAAACTGTGCAAAACAATTCGGAAGATTTGGATTCCACAGATACAGACAATAATGAATAACAATTAATAATCTTATAGTATATTTAATACATATATCAGCAGATAAGTCATTGCAAGTGTTACTATACACAGTACAAGTTTCTGATATATGTATTTTTTTATGCTTATATAACTGCTGCATATGCTTTTTGTCTGCATAATAATGCATACCCCGCCAAATGCATCAAGTAATACTGTTAATAATACTGTTATATTCATAGGAATTCCGGCATTTTTAATTATGGCAAGACCGTTTGATATTTCAAATAAATATGATATTAACAAACCAGCGGTATTGCTTTGTGAAAAATGCATTATAATATTTACAATGACAGAGAAAATAATAACGTAAGCTCCCAACTTCAGAGCAGTATTAATTGAACTGTCTACAGCTTCTTCAAAGAAATGGAATATCAGTTTTTTGTCATTTTTTATATGTGGAGCATTGTTTTTTTTATTATCTTTATCCCTAAAAAGCAGAATTGCCATATATGAACATAATATTACCGGTGTATATGTCAGTGCAAGAAACATTGGCAGACTGATACATTTTTCGAGGATATTAATATATACATAGCTTATAAGAAATGCCGGACTGGGAATATTGATTATGCCGGCAAGCATGTCCCCGAGTCTGTTTTCAGGATTATTTTTATTGTACCATGAGCAGATATAGGCTCCGTTTGGAAAGCCTGTCATAAGACCTGTTATTACAAGTATCCATGGATTATTAATATTTTTTTGCTGCAGAATTCTTACAAGAATATTAGTGAGAATAAAAGATATAAATAATCCCGGAAATATTTTCATGCCATAAAGATATAGTCCGGAAATCACTCCGTGACACACAGGAACCGATAATACCGAAAACACAAATAAAAGAATAAGTATTATGCTTATCATACAGCCTCTTTAATAATAGATATTTAATAATATTCTCAAAAATATGTTTTTATGTGTTATAATGAAATATAATTATGCAATAAAAGCTGAAATGGAGACTACAATGGAAATTCAGATGTGGAAGGAAATTCTTACACCTTATGATCTTGCGGTGGAAGAACTTCAGATAAAATTCAACCATATAATTAAAGAATACCGTCAGGCAGGTGTCTATTCACCCATAGAACAGGTTTTAGGACGTGTAAAAAGTATTTCTAGTATAATAGAAAAAGCGCAGCGCAGAGGGATTGAAATTGATAAAATTCAGGAAAAACTTTTTGATATTGCAGGCATAAGACTTATATGTCAGTTTACGGAAGATATATATACAGTTGTGAAACTTATCAAGAAACGAAAAGACATGACTGTAATAAGTGAGAAAGATTATATTAAAAATATTAAAGAGAGTGGTTATAGAAGTTATCATCTTATAGTTCATTATGAAGTTGAGACAGTGAAAGGAACTACTATTATACCCGTGGAAATTCAGATAAGAACTCTTGGCATGAATTTCTGGGCAATTATTGAACATTCACTGCAATACAAATATAATGGTGAAATTCCTGCACATGTGAAAGAAAGATTAAATGCGGCATCAGATGCACTTATAACACTTGATAACGAAATGTCATCTATCCATGATGAAATTATTAATTCCCAGACCTACTTTATGGTTAAGGCAAATATTGTTTCAGATATATTAAGTACAATCCAGAATCTGTACAAGGTTGCCAATAAGCAGGTTGTTATAAAAATCCAGGATGAATTCTATGAAATATTTGAAAAAGGCGATGTTAATGAACTTTCAAGATTTTCACGCCAGTTGGATATAATTGCTGAGGATTACCGGGCACAGTCAGTGCAGTAACTCATTACAGAAACTATACAGAATTGAGGTATACAAAGTGAATTTACCAGAGAAATATACAGAATCAATGAAAATGATGTTAGGTGATGAATATGACAGCTATATAGAAAGCTTTAATGATAAGAGATTATATGGACTGCGTGTCAATAACCTTAAAATTTCAACAGAGGATTTCCTTAAGATATGTCCGTTTAAGTTAGAACCTGTTCCTTGGATTGAGAATGGATTCTATTATTCAGAAGATGACAAGCCTGCTAAACACCCATATTATTTTGCAGGCTTATATTATATTCAGGAGCCTAGTGCCATGACACCTGCCAATGTTCTTCCGATTGAGGAAGGCGATGTTGTATTTGATATGTGTGCAGCTCCCGGTGGCAAATCAACAGAGCTTGCAGCCAAATTAAACAAAACAGGACTACTTATAACCAATGATATAAGCAATTCGCGTGCCAAAGCACTTCTTAAGAATGTTGAAGTATTCGGTGTTCCTAATCTGTGCGTCCTTAATGAAGACCCTGTGGGTATAGCTTCAAGATTCTCAGGATTCTTTGATAAAGTACTTATTGATGCTCCATGCTCAGGTGAAGGAATGTTCAGAAAAGACAATAAGCTTATCAAAGCATGGGAAAAGAACGGTCCGGAGTTCTATTCGCAGATTCAGAGGAATATCATTCTTGCCGGTGCTGACATGTTAAAACCGGGCGGTAAATTATTATATTCTACATGCACGTTTTCAAAGCTGGAGGATGAAGATTCAGTAATACATCTTCTTACCAACAGACCTGATATGCACCTTATAGATATCAAGCCATATGAAGGCTTCTCACACGGCTTTGATACTGATGAAGGATATCATCTTGAGAAGGCTGTCAGAATATTTCCTCATAAGATGCCTGGAGAAGGACATTTTGTGGCATTATTTGAGAAAGACGGTGAAGATTATACATCTTCTAAAAGACCTGTATCAGGAAAGACAAAGCTTCCTGATGAATTAAAGGAGTTCATGGACAGCACCACATTTGAATATGACCCTGCTTATATCAATATAAGAGATACAAGGGTCTTTCTTACATCTCCTTATATGGCAGAGGAACGCGGTTTAAGAATTATAAGAAATGGTCTGCTGCTAGGTGAACTTAAGAAGAACCGTTTTGAACCGAGTCAGGCATTTGCAATGGCACTTACTAAGGATCAGTTTAATAACTGTCTTGACCTTCCTGTTTCAGATGACAGAGTAATCAGATATCTTAAAGGAGAGACTATCGATATTGATGATTTTAATGTCAAATCTGGCTGGACACTTGTATGTGTTGATGGCTATCCACTTGGATGGGGCAAGAACGCTAACGGACAGTTAAAAAATAAATATCTTGCAGGCTGGAGATGGATGTAAATGCTTATAAGACTTGATAAATATCTTGCAGACATGCAGGTTGGTACACGCAGTGAAGTTAAAGAACTGATAAGAAAAAAGAGAGTCACTGTTAATGACAATATTGTGACAAAGCCTGAATCAAAGATTAATACAGATGGTGATTCTGTAAATGTAGATGGTAATGCTGTGGGCTATCATGAATATGAGTATTTTATGCTTAACAAGCCTGCCGGTGTTGTTTCGGCAACTGATGACAATACATGTACAACAGTGATTGACCTTATTAAAACTAATAACAGAAAAGACCTTTTTCCGGTAGGAAGACTTGATAAGGACACCGAAGGGCTTCTTATAATTACGAATGATGGTGCTATGGCACATGATCTGCTATCACCTAAAAAGCATGTTGATAAGACTTATTATGCCAAAGTTAAAGGTAAGATAAGTGATATGGAAGTTAAGCAGTTTGCTGATGGACTATTCGTTGATGAAGAGCTGACAGCACTTCCTGCCATATTAAAGGTATTAAGCTATAATTCTGATAAGGATTATTCTGAGATTCATGTAACAATACATGAGGGTAAGTTTCATCAGGTGAAGAGAATGTTTACTGCCATAGGTTCAGAGGTTCTGTTCCTTAAACGTATAACATTTGGTGCATTATCACTTGATGAAAGCCTTAAAACAGGTGAATACAGAACACTTACCAAAGAAGAGATATCACTATTACAACAAAACCAGATTAAAAGATAAGGAGAATTCCATGATTAAGGATTTTCTTCCAATTAGCAGAGAAGATATGAAAAAAAGAGGCTGGCAGCAGTGTGACTTCGTGTATATATGCGGAGATGCCTATGTTGACCATTCCTCTTTCGGAATGGCTATTATAACAAGAATATTAGAAAGCCGTGGTTATAAGGTTGGCATTATCGCACAACCTGACTGGAAAAAGAAAGAATCAATTGCAATCCTTGGAGAACCAAGATTAGGATTTCTTGTTTCTGCCGGCAATATGGATTCAATGGTTAATCATTATACAGTTAATAAAAAACGCAGAAAGAATGACGCATATTCGCCAGGCGGCAAAATGGGCATGCGTCCTGATTATGCAACTATTGTATATTGTAATCTTATAAGACAGACATATAAGAAAACACCTATAATTATTGGTGGCATTGAGGCTTCATTAAGAAGAATGTCGCACTATGATTACTGGTCTGATAAGATGAAACATTCAATTCTTATTGATTCAGGTGCAGATATTATATCCTATGGAATGGGAGAACATTCTATTGTAGAGATAGCAGAGGCGCTTGAAGCCGGAATTGATGTTAAAGATATCACATACATAAGAGGTACTGTATACAAAGCTAAAAGCCTTGATCATATATATGATGATTATATAGAACTTCCAAGCTACGATGAGATTGCAGCTGATAAGAAGAAATATGCTGAAAGCTTCTATACACAGTACATTAATACTGACGCTTTCAGTGCCAGGATTCTTGTTGAGAAGGTTAAGGAAAAAATGTATGTCGTACAGAATCCGCCTGCAATGCCACTTACACAGATGGAGATGGATGATGTATATTCACTGCCTTATATGAGAGATTATCACCCAGTATATAAAAAAATGGGTGGTATTCCTGCATTATCAGAGATAAAATTCTCTCTTACAAGCAACAGAGGCTGTTTCGGCGGGTGTTCATTCTGTGCACTTACCTTCCATCAGGGACGTATCATACAGACAAGAAGCCATGAAAATATAATAGAAGAAGCCGAATTGATGACACATGACCCTGATTTTAAGGGATATATACATGATGTCGGTGGTCCTACGGCTAATTTCAGAAGAACAGCCTGTGACAAGCAGTTAAGTAAAGGTGCATGTGTCAATAAACAGTGCCTTTTCCCTAAGCCGTGTAAGAATCTTGTCGTAGAGCACAAGGATTATATAAGCCTTTTAAGAAAGCTTCGTAAGATTCCATCTGTCAAAAAAGTGTTTATAAGGTCAGGTATACGATTTGACTATTGCATGGAAGATTCTGATGATACATTTTTAAGAGAATTGTGTGAGAATCATATAAGCGGTCAGCTGCGTGTTGCACCTGAACATATATCAGATAAAGTATTATCGAGAATGGGTAAGCCTTCGAGAGCAGTATATGACAGCTTCATAAAACGTTATAAAAGAATTAACGATAAGACAGGAAAAGAACAGTTTGTTGTGCCATATCTTATGTCAAGCCACCCTGGTTCAACCATGAAAGAGGCTATTGAGCTTGCTGAATATGTTCGTGACTTAGGTTATATGCCAGAACAGGTACAGGATTTCTATCCTACGCCTTCAACGCTTTCAACATGTATGTATTACACAGGCTATGACCCAAGAACAATGGAAAAGGTATATACACCTGTATCTCATCATGAAAAGGAGATGCAGAGAGCGCTTATCCAGTACAGGAAGCCAGAGAATTATGACCTTGTAAAAGAAGCCCTTCTTGCCAACAACAGAAATGACCTGATTGGATTTGGTCCAAAATGTCTTATTCCACCTAGAAAAATAAGGAGCAGAAGTAATGAAAAAAGTAGAAAAAGGTGAGTTCGGTTATCTTGCCTATAAAAAAAGCCGCAATATGATTAAAACAATTATTGCATTTGCTGTTGTACTCGTAATATTTATCATTGGTTTCATAATATGGAAATCAAAGAATAACTACCTTACAATGCTTGCTGTTGTACTTGTTCTGCCTGCTGCCAAATTCGCAGTATCATACTTTGTTCTTATTCCACATAAGAACTGTGACGAAGAATTAAAGAGTGCTATTGAAGAACGTAAAGGCGAATTAAACAGCGTCTATGACCTTGTTGTATCCAATAAGCAGAAGCCTGTTGGTATTATGGCAGCAGTTATCAGTGATAACCAGATACTTGCCTATACAAGTGCTGCTAAAGCTGACAAGAACCTTTTCGAGACAAGTGTTAAGGAGTTCTTGAAGAATGAGAAGCTTACATGTGCTGTCCTTCTTTATAAGGATAAGGATACATATCTTGAAAAAGTTAAGAATGCAGCCTTGAATTTTGATGTGAGCAAGGAAAACAGCCTTGACAGAAAAAAGTATATAACAGACGCATTACTAAGAATGAGCATGTAATTAAGCAGGTATTATATGAAAGAAATTAACATTGATGAAAAGCTCGCAGGTCAGAAGATGATGCGCTGTCTTGAGCGTTATTTATCCAACGCCCCTAAGAGCTTTCTTTACAAAATGCTGAGAAAAAAGAATATTACACTCAATAATTCCAAAGCAACAGGTGATGAAAAGTTAAAATGTGGTGATATAATCAAGATTTTCTTTTCTGATGAGACATTTGAAAAATTCTCAGCCGATAATAACAGAACAGTTAATGACGACTACTACAACAGAATATACAGGCCACTTGATATAATCTATGAGAATTCTGATGTTATATTTGTTAATAAGCCTTCTGGCATGCTTTCACAGAAGGCAAAGCCTGAAGATGTGTCACTTGTTGAATATTTAATCGCACACCTTATACATAAGGGAGAACTTAACGCCGGTGATTTAGCGTCATTCAAGCCGGGCATATGCAACAGATTAGACCGTAATACAAGCGGAATTGTAGCAGCTGGAAAGACTACTAAAGGATTACAGCAGTTATCGGAAGCATTTAAACAGAGAACCCTTGGAAAGTACTATCTGTGCATTGTAAAGGGAAACGTTGATAAGCGTGCTTTAATAAAAGGATATCTGTATAAGGATAACAAAACTAACAAAGTAACTATAAGCAGGACTGAAACTAAAGATTCACTTCCGATTGAGACAGAGTATATTCCGGTATGTTCTAATGGCAATGTGACTCTGCTAAAGATTCATCTTCTTACAGGACGAAGCCATCAGATAAGAGCTCATCTTGCAAGTATTGGACATCCTCTTATAGGTGATTATAAATACGGCTCACAATCTGTTAATGACGCATTTAACAGACAATACAAAGTAAAAGACCAGATGCTTCATTCATATGAATTAGATATTCCGGATATGGACATTCATATATACGCTGCAATACCTGATTCTTTTAAAAATGTCATGAAAGGAGAACAGTTATGCCGACCTGGAATTCAAGAGGACTTAGAGGCTCTACATTAGAAGACCTTATTAATATGTCTAATGAAAAATACAGGACTTCACATCTTGCACTTGTCCAAAAGATTCCAACTCCTATAAAACCAATTAATATAGACCAAAGCACAAGACATATTACACTGGCATATTTTGACCAGAAAAGTACGGTTGACTATATTGGTGTTGTTCAGGGAATTCCTGTATGTTTTGATGCAAAAGAATGTGCAACGGATACATTTCCAATTCAGAACATCCATGAACATCAGATTGAATTCATGCGTGAATTTGAGAAGCAGGACGGAATCTCCTTCATAATTATATATTTTTCTTCAAGAGATGAGTTCTATTATGTACCATTTTCTGATATAATTAGTTTTTGGGAAAGAAGTGAAAATGGTGGTCGGAAAAGCTTCACATATAAAGAAATAAATCAGAATTTCCGTATATATGCAAATCAGGGAATTCCTGTTCATTATCTGGAAACAATCCAGAAGGATATAGAATTACGATAGAAAGGCAGGGGGTTAGATGATTAGTGATAATCATAATGCTTATAATAACTATAATAATTATATTGATGAATATGAACTTACTAATGGATATGCTGTAGTTGACAGAAATTTCTCAATAGTAACTGCAAATGAGCCTATGTATCTGTTCCTTGGAATGTCAAAACATTATTCAATTATGGATGCTATTCATCAGGTTGACATTGACGATTTTATTGATGTTGCCAACAGTTTAAGACCTGAAATCAAGAAATCCATGTGTATACGGATGCGAAGAATAGATAATTCATACCGATGGGTAATTGTTGATATAGAAAAGAAAGTTATACCTAATACTGATTCATCTGAATACCTTGAATTACATATATCTGATGTTTTAGTTATCCGTGAGCTTAATAAAAAATTACAGCAGCAGATTAAAGCATTTAAAAATGAAACTGCTGAAAATAGAAATTTACTAATTATGCAGCCTGAACCTGCTATAAAAGAATTCTGTATAAAAAACATAGAATCCGATAATAACTGCCAGCTTTCGCTTATATATCTTGAAGTTGACAATATTGAGCAGTTTAAGGCTACACATACTGATGACGAATGCCACAGAATAACATATGTAATTGAAGATACCATATTAAAAGCAATTGATGACCGTGGTGTATTAGGTCGTCTGAATGATTTTAAGTACATTATTGCTATTAAAAACATCAATAAAGAAGTTAAATTGCGTGCATTTTTGGAGCATATAAGGACCCAGATTTCATGGCATTGTAAATTTATTGATTCATCATATAATATAGAATTTTCTATTGGCATAGGAAGATATCCTGATAATGGAAAGGATTTAGACCTTATTAAGAAAAAAATCCAAAAAGCAATTAATATGGCACGTTCTAAAGGAGGCAACAGATATATAATCTATAAGGAGTTCCTGCACGGAGAAATCGAAGATTCTGATAAATAGTTTGTTGACAATAACTACATATTTATGTATAATTCATACAAATTTAGTGTGTTAGCATAGTATCACTTCAACGCATTAAAGCATTCAATATAACGAAAGGATATACATTTATGAAGAAAGATTTACTACATACACCAGAGGGTGTGCGCGATATATACAGTACAGAATGTGCAGAAAAGAAGGTCATTGAGAATCGTCTTCATGATGTCTGTGCATCATATGGATATAATGATATACAGACACCTTCTATTGAATTCTTTGATGTATTCAATAAAGAACGTGGAAGTGTACCGTCTAATGAAATGTTCAAGCTTTTTGACAGATACGGAAACACTTTAGTATTAAGACCGGATATGACACCATCTATAGCAAGAGCTACAGCAAAATATTTTGAAGACAGAGTTCTTCCAGTCAAGCTCTGTTATCTTGGCAATACATTTATCAATGTAAGCAAGTATTATCAGGGAAGACTTAAAGAAAATACAATGCTTGGTGCAGAGCTTATCAATGATAACTCTCTGGCAGCAGATTATGAGATTATCTCTATGGTTATTGACTGCATGTTATCAGCAGGTCTTACAGAGTTTCAGGTTGAGCTTGGTAACGTTGCTTTCTTTAATGGTCTTTTACATAAAGCTGGCATTACAGGAGATTCTGCAGAAGAATTATTAAGACTTATCAAGGATAAGAATTACTTCGGTGTTGAAGAACTCTTAGATAGTCTTAATATTGATGATGCAGTTGCCAAAGCATTGCTTGAACTTCCTCAGTTATTTGGTGGTACAGAGGTGCTTGAAAAGGCTAAATCTTTAACAGATGAAGAAGAGTGCATACAGGCTGTTAACAGACTTGAGGAGTTATATGAGCTTCTTAAGAATAACAATTACGATAAATATATCTCTTTTGATTTAGGAGATTTATCTGAGCATGCATACTATACTGGAATTATATTCCATGCATATACATTTGGAACAGGGGAGCCTGTTGTGAATGGCGGACGTTATGACAAGCTGCTCGGTCAGTTTGGCTGTGACAAGGCATCTATTGGTTTCTCTATCACGATTGACAGACTTATAGCTGCACTTAACAGACAGAATATCCATATCCCACACGACGCTAATGGAACACTTCTTGTATACAATGCTGACAGGCTTGGTGATGCTATAAATGTATCTAAGAAATTAAGAAGCACTGGTGTTAATGTCTGCATGATTGAATATAAAGACAGCAAGTCTGATTCTCAATATATTGAATATGCTAAAGAATCTTCATTAGTAAATGTAGCATTTATTGATGATGAATACGTTTCTGATTCAACAATAAGAGTTATTGATGAATCAGGAAAAAATGAAAGAGCAACTGTAAAAAGCCTTGTAGGAGGTACATTTTAATGAGATATATAACTATTGCATTAGCAAAAGGCCGTCTTGCAAAGAAGGCAATGGAGATATTTGAACAGATTGGTATTCCTTGTGAAGAGATGAAGGATGAAAAGACAAGAAAGCTTATCTTCACTAATGAAGAATTAGGATTCCGTTTCTTTTTATCAAAGCCATCTGATGTTCCTACATATGTAGAATATGGTGCGGCCGATATCGGTATTGTAGGTAAAGATACAATTCTTGAAGAAGGAAGAAGTCTTTATGAAGTATATGACCTTCAGATGGGCAAATGCAGAATGTGTGTATGTGGTCCTGAATCAGCAAGAGAAAAGTTACAGCATCATGAGCTTATAAGAGTTGCTTCTAAGTATCCTAACATTGCAAAGGATTATTTTAATAATATAAAGCATCAGACTGTAGAGATTATCAAGCTTAACGGTTCTGTCGAGTTAGCACCTATTGTAGGTCTTGCAGAGGTTATCGTTGATATCGTTGAGACAGGTGCAACTTTAAGAGAAAATGGTCTTGAAGTGCTCGAAGAGGTGTGTCCTCTTTCTGCACGAATGGTCGTAAACCAGGTAAGCATGAAGATGGAGCAGGAGCGAATTAACAAGCTTATTAATGATGTCAAGAAATATATAGAAACACAGGGAATATAACAAGGAGGAAAATTCCTCTCCTCACTATGGAGTTCGGATTTTGCTTCGCAAAAAAAGGAGGAAATATAATGCGTATCGTTGAATTAACAGATGAAAGTAAGAATAATATTTTAGAGAATCTTTTAAAGAGAAGTCCTAACAGCTATGGAAAGTTCGAATCGGCAGTTGCTGAGATTCTTCTTAATATCAAGACAAAGGGCGATGAGGCTTTATTTGAATATACTAAGAATTTTGATAAGGCTGATATCAATGCTGACAATATTGTCGTAACAGAGGCAGAGATTGAAGAAGCATACTCTTTAGTTGACCCTGAACTTATTGAGGTTATAAGAAAGGCTATCGTTAATATTCGTTCTTTCCATGAGAAGCAGAAACAGTACAGCTGGTTTGATTCTAAGCCTGACGGAACTATATTAGGCCAGAAGGTTACTGCACTTGCAAGAGTCGGTGTGTATGTACCAGGAGGAAAGGCTGCCTATCCTTCATCAGTTCTTATGAATGTTCTTCCAGCAAAGGTTGCAGGTGTTGAGCAGATTATAATGTGTACTCCACCTGATAAAGAAGGAAAGGTATATCCTACAACACTTGTTGCAGCTAAAGAGGCTGGAGTTGATGTTATATATAAAGCTGGCGGAGCACAGGCTGTTGCAGCTATGGCATATGGTACAAAATCAATTCCTAAGGTTGATAAGATATGTGGACCTGGTAACATATATGTTGCCCTTGCTAAAAAGGCCGTATTTGGTTATGTAAGCATTGATTCTGTTGCTGGTCCTAGTGAGATTCTTGTAATTGCCGATGAGACTGCTAATCCTCGTTATGTTGCAGCAGATCTTTTATCACAGGCTGAACATGATGAGATGGCATCTGCAATTCTTGTAACTACAAGTGAAGACCTTGCACATAAGGTATCTGCAGAGGTTGATAAGTTTGTAGCTGAATTATCAAGAAAGGAAATTATCCAGAAATCACTTGATAATTACGGATATATTCTTGTTGCTAAGGATATTGATGAGGCTGTAGATGTTGCTAACGAGATTGCATCAGAACATATGGAAATCGTTACAAAGAATCCTTTTGATGTTATGACTAAGGTTAAGAACGCAGGTGCTATCTTCCTTGGAGAATACAGTTCAGAGCCTCTTGGTGATTACTTTGCAGGTCCTAACCACGTTCTTCCTACTAACGGAACAGCTAAGTTCTTCTCACCTTTAAGTGTTGATGACTTCATTAAGAAATCAAGCATTATTTCATACTCTAGAAATGCTCTTGAAGCTATCCACACAGATATTGAGAAATTTGCTACAGCAGAGCATCTTACAGCTCATGCTAATTCAATTAAGGTAAGATTTGAAAATTAATTAGCGCACTGGCGCGGAAACGGGGATTATATGGCTGTATCTGAAATCAGACAGGCAACTGTAAAAAGAAAAACAAGTGAAACTGATATTGCTTTATTTTTAAGAATTGATGGTTCGGGAGAAGCAGAGGTCGATACAGGAATCGGTTTTTTCGACCATATGTTAAAAAGCTTTGCAAAGCATGGTCTTTTTGACCTTAAGTTAAAAGTAACTGGTGACCTAATAGTTGACTGCCACCATACTATCGAAGATGTCGGAATTGTACTTGGTGAAGCTATCAAAGAAGCTATAGGAGATAAGATGTCTATAAGAAGATATGGCGACATTATTCTTCCTATGGATGAAACACTTATCATGTGTGCCATAGACCTTTCAGGAAGACCGTATCTTGGTTTTGAGTCTACATTTACAGCAGACAGCGTCGGATACTTTGATACACAGATGGTTAAAGAATTCTTCTATGCAATATCCTACAGTGCAGGCATGAATCTTCATATAAGAAAGATTGCAGGTGAGAACGATCATCACATTATTGAAGGCATGTTCAAAGCATTTGCAAAGGCATTGGATGAGGCAACTGTTAAAGATACAAGAATCAAGACAATTCTCTCTACTAAGGGAAGTCTCTAAATATACTTAAGGAGTTACATATATGCGATTATATCCAGCAATTGATGTTAAAAACGGGCAGTGTGTCCGCTTAAAGAAGGGACTTTTTAATGAAGTTACTGTATATTCTGAAAGACCTTACGAGATCGCTAAAGGCTTTGAAGAGGCAGGAGCACAGTTTATACATACTGTTGACCTTGATGGTGCTTTGAAAGGACACGGTGTTAATGCAGAAACTATTAAAAAGATATGTTCAAGCGTTAATGTTCCTGTACAGATGGGCGGTGGAATCCGTACTCTTGAAAACATTCAGGAGGTTCTTGATCTCGGCGTATACAGAGTTATTATCGGTACTAAGGCTGTTGAGAATCCTGATTTTATTAAGGCTGCCATTGACAGATTCGGTGCTGAACATATTGTTGTAGGTGTTGATGCAAAGGATGGTCTTGTGGCCATCGAGGGCTGGGAGAAGGTCAGTGATAAGACTGCTCTTTCACTCGCACTTGCAATGAAGGATATCGGTGTACAGACAATTGTGTACACTGATATATCAAAGGACGGTATGCTTGCCGGTCCTAATGTTGAACAGACTAAGATTCTTTCTGATAAAACAGGCATTGATATTATTGCATCAGGCGGCATGAGCTGCATGGATGACCTTACACATATTAATGATGCCGGTATCCATGGTGCAATTATCGGTAAGGCAATCTATGAAAAACGTATTGACCTTAAGGCGGCTGTAAATCTTTTTGAATCCGGAGCATCTTACAGCAAGGCATCAGCAATGCTTAAGGCTGATATTTCGTTTAAGGATTTAAAGCTTGACGCCAATGGTCTTATTCCTGTTGTTGTACAGGATTATGTCAATGGTGAAGTCCTTATGCTTGCTTACATGAATGAGGAAGCCTTCAATAAGACTTTAGAGACAGGAATCATGACTTATTATAGCCGAAGCCGTCAGGAGCTCTGGGTTAAAGGTCTTACATCAGGTCATTTCCAGTATGTTGGTTCTCTTGACATCGACTGTGACAATGATACTATTCTTGCAAAGGTTCGTCAGGTTGGTGCTGCATGCCACACCGGAAACAGAACATGCTTCTATAGAAATATTAAAACATGGAACAGATAATTTATGGAATATAAATATATAATCACAGATATTAACAATAAAATCTTCTGCTGCATATATACTTCTGATAATACCTGCCACTATCTTAAGCCTTTAGATAGTGGCAGTGTTGTTGGTAACATATATGTTGGAAGAGTTGAAAATGTAGTTAAGAATATTAACGCTGCATTTATTGAGATAGAGGATAAGCAGAAATGTTATTACTCTATACCAGACAACAAAGCACCAATATTTTTTAATGAGAAAAACAATCCTGCAATATGTCAGGGCGACAGAATTCTCGTAAAAGTTATAACTGAGCCGCTTAAAACCAAACCTGCAAAGGTATCTTCAAAGATAGAGCTTACCGGCAATTATTCAGTTGTTTCCAACGATGTAAAAGGTGTTCACATTTCAAAAAAGATAAAATCTAATGAAACAATCACAGAGATAAAAAAACGTGTTGCTGACATTCTCATTCAGAAGCAGCAGGAAGCCATAGAAAAAACAGGCTGTGATTATCTTTCAAATTTCGGAATAATATTAAGAAGCGGCTGTGCTGATGCTGATACTAATGACATTATTAAAGATGTAAATGCATTGTGTGACGAATACACTGATATGCTCCGAAAAGCTGTTTTTTCAAAGTTCTATACACTTGTACATAAAGACAGACCTGCATATATTGAGGAAATTGTTCATCTGTCTGGAAAAGACAGTGTTGAGATTATCACAGATATTCCGGCTATATTTAATGAATTAGAAACATATCTGCCTCGTAGCAGTAATATAAGTATCCGTATGTATAACGATGAATTATGGCCTTTATACAAGCTCTATTCTATAGAAAAAGAGATAGATACCGCTCTTTCCAAGAAGGTCTGGTTAAAATCAGGTGGATATCTTATTATCGAACAGACTGAAGCACTTTCTGTCATTGATGTTAATTCTGGTAAGAATGTAACTAAGGCAAAGAGCATGGAAGCAATCGAGGCTTCTGCATTAAAAACTAATCTTGAAGCCGCAGACAAGCTGTGCCAGCAGATTAAAATAAGAAATCTCTCGGGAATTATTATCGTTGATTTTATTAATATGAATCAGAGAAATTGCGATATTTTGATGGAACATTTGAAATCTCTGGCAAAAAAGGATATAGTAAGCACTACAATCGTTGACATCACCAAGCTTGGTCTTGTTGAGATTACACGAAAGAAAATTGGAAAAAGTCTGTCTGAAAGTCTTAATAAAGCCTGAAAATGCATGGAGGATTTATGGATAATACTGAAGTAAATATTTCACAGGAGATTCCTGCATACGAAAGAAGATATAGAAAGATATCAGAATGGTTTCTTAATTGTAAGCCAGCTTATGCAATTCTTAAATTCATATACAAATATATGGCTTATTTTATCGCATTTGCATACATTTTTCTTATAATAATGAGTTTACGAGGGACTTTCTTTTCTGAGATAACTCCGATTATGTTAAGAAACAGCGGTATAGTTGTTGAAACCGATAAATTTTTACTTACATCCAAGCTTATTCTGACACCTTTTACATCATTTATTCTTGTATCAGTTATAAGAAAATGTATTGATGCGAAAAGACCCTATGAAAAATACAATATAAAGCCCTTGTTCGTTAAAGATACTAAAGGGGAATCAATGCCAAGCAGACATGTTTTTTCCATTACAATTATTGCGATGTGCTGGCTTTATGTTTCTGTTCCAGTAGGGATTATAATGCTTATGCTTGTAGCAATTATGGCAGCAAGCAGAGTGCTTGCAGGAGTACATTTTGTAAGAGATGTTGTTGCCGGATTCGCAGTAGGAATTATATGTGGAATTGCCGGCTTATGGATTATCTGAAAATTTTTAAAATATTTCTAAAAAACATTTGACAAATAGTAACTGAATGTATATTATATATTTTGTGTGCCGCTCAGTTAGGGTATAAGTGTATCTGATGTATGTCGGATTCCCCAAAACTGGCGAGTATTTAATTAAGGAGGATACCATATGTACGCAATTATAGCAACAGGTGGTAAGCAGTACACAGTTTCTGAAGGCGATACTATCAGAGTTGAGAAGCTTGCAGTTAATGCTGGTGACACTGTTACATTTGATCAGGTTCTTTTTGTAAACAACGGCGAGGCTAAGGTTGGTGAGCCAACAGTTGCCGGTGCTACAGTTACAGCTAGCGTTGTAGGCGAAGGCAGAGATAAGAAGGTTATCGTTTACAAGTACAAGAGAAAGACTGGATATCACAAGAAGAATGGTCATAGACAGGCTTACACAGAAGTTAAGATTGAAAAGATTAATGCTTAATTTTTGTATGGATGTTTGTGAGGTGTGTTATTCATGACTCATATAACTTTTTTTAAGAACTCTGAAAAAGAGATCACAGGTTTTTATTCTGCAGGTCATGCAGGATATGCTGAATCCGGCAGTGATATTATATGTTCTGCTATTTCAGTTCTGACAATCAACACTATTAATTCGATAGAGGCTTTTACCGATGATAAGTTTGATGTGTCAGTTAATGAGGATGAAGGAATTGTTATCTTTAAGATGGCTATGCCTGTTAGTCCGGAAACTTCGATTTTACTTAAGTCATATGAATTAGGTGTTAGTTCTGTGGCTGAGGATAATCCGAAATACTTATCAATTAGTGTTAAGGAGGTGTAACCTTATGTTAAATATGAATCTTCAGTTATTCGCTCATAAAAAGGGTGTAGGTTCTACAAAGAATGGTAGAGATTCAGAGTCTAAGAGATTAGGCGCTAAGAGAGCTGACGGACAGTTTGTTTTAGCTGGTAATATTCTTTACAGACAGCGTGGAACAAAGATTCATCCAGGTGTTAATGTTGGTCGTGGTGGCGATGATACATTATTCGCACTTGTTGATGGAACTGTTAAGTTCGAAAGAAAGGGCAAGGATAGAAAGCAGGTTTCTGTTTATCCTGTTGTTTCAAACGACTAATTTGTTTTTTAGCTCCAAGTCTTCGGATTTGGAGCTTTTTTCTTAATTTGTAAATGTTAATTCTAAACAGTTAACATAATTTAAATATAGAATGGAGGAAAGGTTATGTTTGCAGACAGAGTCCGCATTTTTATTAAATCCGGCAAGGGTGGAGATGGTCATGTAAGCTTCCGTAGAGAGCTTTATGTTCCTGCTGGCGGTCCTGATGGCGGCAATGGCGGTCATGGCGGAGATATTATTTTTATGGTCGATAAAGGGCTTAATACACTCGGTGATTTCAGACATAACAGCAAATATATTGCTGAAAGCGGCGAAGAAGGCGGCAAGAGAAGATGCACAGGTAAAGATGGTGAAGACCTTATAATTAAAGTGCCTGAAGGAACTGTTATATATGATGATGAATCCGGTAAAGTTATTGCAGATATGTCTGGAGATAACCTTCAGGAAACTATTCTTAAAGGTGGCCGTGGTGGTAAAGGTAACATGAACTATGCTACATCTACCATGCAGGCTCCACAGTATGCACAGCCTGGACAGGATGCGCAGGAATTATGGGTTCGTCTTGAACTTAAGGTTATTGCTGATGTTGGTCTTGTAGGATTCCCTAATGTTGGTAAATCAACATTTTTATCAAGAGTAACTAATGCAAGACCTAAGATTGCCAATTATCATTTCACAACACTTAATCCTAACCTTGGTGTTGTTGATCTTGATGGTGGTAAAGGTTTCGTTATTGCTGATATTCCTGGTCTTATTGAGGGTGCATCAGAAGGTGTTGGTCTTGGACACCAGTTCTTACGTCATATTGAGAGAACTAAAGTCATTATTCATATTGTTGATGCAGCTTCAACTGAAGGCCGTGATCCTATAGCTGATATTAAGGCTATTAACAAAGAGCTTGAGAATTATAATCCTAAGCTTCTTGAAAGACCACAGGTTATAGCAGCTAATAAGATTGATGTTATATATGATGATGGCAGTGACCCTGTACAGGCTATAAGAGATGCATTTGAGCCGGAAGGTATTAAGGTATATCCTATATCAGCTGTTACAGGACAGGGCGTTAAAGAGCTGTTATACGCAGTCAGAACACTGCTTGATAACTTCAAGGACGAACCTGTATTATTTGAAAAAGAATTTGACTACGACGAGCTTATGGATAATCCTAACGAAAGCTTTGAAGTTTCTATTAACGAAGATGGCGTATACGTTGTCAACGGACCAAAGATTGATAAAATGCTTGGTTATACTAACCTTGAATCTGAAAAGGGATTTGATTTCTTCCAGAAATTCATGAAGCGCTCGGGTGTTCTTGATGAACTTGAGAAGCTTGGAATTGAGGAAGGCGATACAGTTATCGTTGGTGATTACCTTGAGTTTGATTACTATAAAGCATAATTAATAGGAGAGAATATATGACAAGCAAACAGAGAGCTTATTTAAAGGGTCTTGCAATGACAATGGATCCAATATTCCAGTTTGGAAAGAACAGTCTTACTCCTGAGAACACTGCAGCTATTGCAGAAGCTCTTGAGGCAAGAGAACTTATCAAAATAAGTGTTCTTAATAACTGTGCCGATGACCCTAGAGAAATCGCACAGATGGTTGCAGAAAGAACACGCTCACAGGTTGTTCAGGTTATTGGAAAGAAAATCGTTCTTTACAAGGAATCTAAGGACAACAAAAAAATCATTTTACCATGATTAATTCAGACAAAATAATAGGTATTATGGGTGGGACATTTAATCCAATCCACAAAGGACACACAGGTATTGCCAGATGTGCCTACGAGCAGTCTGATATAGATGAAATATTATTCATGCCTTCAGGCACACCTGCTTATAAAGATAATTCTCCCATTGTAAGTGCAACTGACCGTTGTAATATGGTAAAGCTTGCAATTAAACCTTTTGATTACATGTCACTTTCTACGATTGAAACTGACCGTCCCGGTAATACCTACACAGCCGATACACTTGCACAGATATATGATTCATATAAGAAAATATATTTTATAATAGGTGCAGATTCGCTTCTTTATATTCAGGACTGGTATCATCCTGAGTATATATGCAGCCATTGTCATCTTTTATGTGCTAACAGAGACAATAATTCAGCCAGTGTACTTATAGATCAGAAACATTTTCTTGCTGATAAATATGGTGCGGTTATTGATTTTATTGATGTTCCGGAACTTCCTTACAGTTCAACTGATATACGAAAGAAGGTTGCAATGGGTCTGTCAGTAAAAGAAGATGTCGGAGAAGAAGTAGAAGAGTATATAAAGTCCAGAAAACTTTATGTTTAAGAGGTTTTATTATGGATAACAAATATATTGAACAATTAAGAACACATGTAAAAGACGCACTCCGTACAGACAACATGCGATACCAGCATACACTTGGTGTTGCTAATACAAGTGCCTGTCTTGCCATGTGTCATGGTGCAGATATGAACAAAGCGTATATTGCAGGTCTTCTTCATGATTGTGCAAAATGTGTTCCTGATGATGTAAAGATTGCTGAATGTGAACAATTTGGACTTCCAATATCAGATATTGAGTTTGAAAGTCCTTATCTGCTTCATTCAAAGCTTGGTGCATATTATGCAGCACACAAGTACAATGTTGAAGATGATGAAATATGTTCTGCCATCCAGTGGCATACAACAGGAAAGCCTGCAATGACTTTATTAGAAAAGATTGTATTCATTGCAGATTATATTGAACCATACAGAAATAAAGCTGCCAATCTTGATGACATAAGACATATGGCATTCACTGATATTGATATGGCGGCTTATGTAATATTAGACGACACCCTTTCGTATATAAGAAAAACTGGTCGTAATATTGATACACAGACCGTTGATACCTACGAATACTACAAAGGGATTATTAAAGAAAGAGAGAATTAAGATATGGCAGATTCTAAGGATATGTTAAAGGTTATCATAGATGCCTTACAGGATAAGAAGGCTGAAGATATCAGAGTTATTGATATCAGCAATGTATCTGTTATTGCAGATTATTTCGTTATTGCTAGTGGTAGCAATACTAACCAGATTCAGGCTATGGTAGATAATGTAGAAGAAGAAATGTTCAAGGCTGGCTTCGATGATCCTAAGGTTGAGGGTTATAATACAGCTTCATGGATTCTTCTTGATTACAAGGATGTTATTGTTCATGTATTCTCTGAGGATGACAGAGCGTTCTATAATATTGAACGTATATGGCGTGATGGTAAAGAGGTTGATATTAACAGCCTGTAAATACTGCTTAAGTGGCTTCCCGGGAGGGAACTCTGCCGGAGGTATATAAATAATCAGAACCCGCTTTCGCTCGGTCTCGGACGCAGCGGTACTAGGTTCGCTGCCTGCAGCAGCTTACCAAGTGCCGGCGTCCTCAAACGGTTCTGATTATCTATATACCTCCGGCTTCGTATTCTCACGGGAGGCTGCACTGCAATGTATTACAGGTTGTTAATTGGTGATAATATAAAAATATATCCAGCTATAGATATATTTAAATCCGGACGCCTTGAGAGCTTGTTTTGCTGCTTTGGCAGCTCACCAAGCTCTCAAGGCTGGTTATCGAATTTCTTATATATCTATGGCTGGATTTTCATAGGGATTAAAATTAATCTATGCCTAGTCTGATGAGACCTATTACTTTTCCTAATATCTCGCAGTCATCTACGATGATTGGGTCCATGAAATCGTTCTCTGGCTGGAGTCTTATGTGTCCGTTCTCCTTGTAAAAACGCTTGACTGTTGCTGAATCATCTACTAGTGCAACAATTACTTCTCCATTAGAAGCTGTATTCTGCTTTCTTACTATTATCTGATCGCCTTCGTAGATTCCCATATTAATCATGCTGTCACCCTTGACCTTTAACATGAATACCTCTCCACCTGGCATGTATTCAGATGGAATAGGAAAGTACTCTGTTATATTCTCAACGGCAAGAAGTGGCTGTCCTGCGGCAACCTGACCTAATAACGGAATATTAACAACCTCTCTCCTTGAAAGATTAAAGTTATCATCAATTATCTCTATTGTACGCGACTTAGTCGGGTCTCTTCTTATATATCCATTCTTCTCCAAAGACTCAAGATGTGCGTGAACAGATGATGTAGACTTAAGATTAACTGCCTGACATATATCCCTTACTGATGGTGGATATCCTTTGTTAAGAATCTGTGATTTAATATATTCAAGAATCTCAGACTGTTTCTGAGTTATTCTGCCATATGCCATATTACGAACCTCCATTAAATTCTTTTAAATAATTTTACCACATTTATACATTATGTGCAAACATAATTTCTGAAAAAATGTTCGGAAAATTTGTTCGATTTTTATTGACAAACGCATGTTCTGATTATATAATCAACTCATAACAGCAGAACACTTGTTTGATTGGAGGTTTTACATATGAATAATTCAGAATACACATATAGAAGAGCAACAGCTAAGAAAAGAAGCGACAGACGCAGAAGAAACAGACAGATGACTGTCAAGTCATTAAGAATGGTTATTATATGTTCAATTCTTATATTTGCCGTTTCTATTGGAGGCATTATTGTCAAGGCTTCTGATGACTCGAACAGAACACGAACATATAAGTATTACACAACAGTATCTGTAGAAGATAATGATACATTATGGTCACTTGCTGACAGATATAATAATGGGGATGAAGATACAGCTTCATATATTAACAATATAATGCAGATGAATGATTTATCATCTGACACAATCCATTCAGGTAAGAATCTTGTAATATATTATTATTCAACTGAGATAAGATAATATCTAATTGCATATACATTTCCCGCATGCAGTGAAAAGCTACTTAATATTGGACTTTTCACTGCATTTTTGTTAAAATTTATTGATAGCAAAATGGCTGTAGATATAACTTAATATTTAATAATTTATTTATAAGGAGATTAACTATGAAATTTAGCGATATAGAGACTATCTCTCAGGGTGTATCAGATTATCTTTCAGATAATAAAATCGTCGATATGACCGAAATACAGCGTCAGACGTATAAGCATATAATGGACAACCGCGATATTATAGCTTGTTCATCAACCGGAACAGGTAAGACACTTGCATATCTTATCCCGATTATTAACAGATTAAAGAGTAATACTCATAATATTCAGGCCGTTGTTCTTGTTCCAACAGCAGAGCTTGCAATACAGGTCAATAATACGCTTAAAGATATCTTTGCACATATGGATAATACATTTTCATCTGTTGCATTAATAGGAGATGTGAATATATCAAGACAGATTGATTCTATTAAATCTAATAAGCCTGCAATAATTATCGGAACACCTAACCGCATACATCAGCTTATAAGTAACAAGAAGATTAAAGTACATGAGGTTAAGACTCTTGTTCTAGATGAGGCAGACAAGCTCTTTGATAAGACATTTATTCAGGATGTAGAAGCAATTAGAAAGTCTTTAATGAAGTTCACACAGGTTCTTTTATTCTCTGCAAGCGTAGATAAGAAGACAAGAACTAATACTTTGTGTTTCAAACCAATATTCATTGATATTAACAGTAATTCTGGTAATACAAGTCAGATTCCTTCTACAATCAAGCATATAAGCGTTATTTCTGACAGAAGGGAACGAATTGAAACTTTAAGAAAGATTATTAAAGCTGTTAAACCAGAGAAAGCAATTATATTTGTTAATTCCAAGTATGATCTGGAAGAATCCCTTCAGAAGCTTGAATATCATCATTACAATGTAGCTTCAATTGCCGGTAATAAAGATAATTCAGCCAAGAAAGCTGCAATAGAGAATTTCAGAAGTGGAAAGATTCAGCTCCTTATTGCAACAGATATAGCAGCCAGAGGACTTCAGATTGATAATATTGATACAGTAATTAATGTAAACCTTCCTGAGGACAATAAGGAATATATTCACAGATGTGGACGCTGTGGACGTAATGGGAACACAGGAACGTGTATATCAATTATAACTGATAATGAACTTAACAAAATTAAATTATACCAGAAAGCATTTCACATCAATATAGTCACTAAGAAGCTCTATCAGGGGAAATTAGTTGCAAAATAAGAGATTGCAGAGTATAATTATCCATGCAGTAATCACTTCGCTAAAGTCAGGTTTAACGAAGTGATTAGTATTTTTTATATATGGAGGTATTCTTAATGGCTGAAAAAACATACACAGAACAACAAAACATCAAGTACAAGAAAAAGCTTAATGAATTACTTGATATATTACCGGATTTCTGTACACAGTATTTTGATAGTCTTGAATTTAATAAGCAGCCAAGAACTAAAGTTGCCTATGCAATGGATATTAAAGGTTTTTTTGAATTTCTCATTGAATGCATACCTAAGTTCAGTTCATATGCAATGAAAGACTTTAAACCACAGGATTTAGAAAAAATAGATGGTACAGATATAACCAGATACTTACGACATGTAAAGTTATATAAGAAGAACGGTCGTGATATAACGAACTCAGAAAGTGCTGCCAAGCGTAAATTATGTGCTCTAAGACGTTTTTATGAATATTACTGCCGTTATGAAATAATCAGTTTGAATCCGACTATAAAGGTTGATATGCCTAAAATTCATGAAAAAGCTATTATAAGAATGGAGCCTAATGAGGTAGCTGAATTTCTTGATAATGTGGAATCTGGCAATAAACTTACCAAAACACAGCTCCAAAGCCATGAAAAGCTTAAGACGCGTGATCTGGCTCTCCTTACACTTATGCTCGGAACTGGTATCCGTGTATCAGAATGTGTTGGATTAGATATTAATGATGTAGATTTTGATAATGACAGAATCAGAGTTATAAGAAAAGGTGGCTCTGAAAGCTTTGTATACTTTGGTGACGAAGTCCGTGAAGCACTTCTTAATTATCTTGAAGAAAGAAAGAATTTAACGCCTGATGAAGGACATGAGAATGCGCTATTCATATCAGCCAAAAAGAAGCGTCTATGTGTGCGATCCGTTGAACTTCTTGTTAAGAAATATGCCCAGACTGTTACAACTGTAAAGCATATTACCCCGCATAAGCTTCGAAGTACTTATGGTACTAATCTATATCAGGAAAGCCAGGATATATATCTTGTTGCTGATGTTTTAGGACATAAAGATGTTAATACTACACGGAAGCATTATGCAGAGATTGTAGAAGAAAACAAGCGTTCTGCAAGAAACATTGTCAAGTTAAGAAAAGATTGACAATAAATAAAAGATGATACTCTTCCACTATTATGTGGCAGAATATCACCTTTTATTATTTTAATTATTCTACTGATAAATTTCACGCCATTCCATATCGCCTCTCTCAAGAGATTTAACAAGCAATTCTGCTGTTGCAAGATTAGTGGCCAATGGAATATTATACATATCGCAAAGTTTGCATATATTATCAGAATCCGGTTCATGTGCTAAAGGATTCTCTGCCTCTCTAAGAAAAATAACAAGATCTATCTGGTTATGTTCAATCTGTGCACATAACTGCTGGTCACCACCAAGATGTCCGGCAAGAAACTTATGTATCGATAAATTAGTAACTTCTTCAATAAGCCTCCCTGTTGTACCTGTAGCAAAAAGCTGATTCTTATTAAGAATACCCTTATATGCTATACAGAAATTCTGCATTAATTTTTTCTTAGAATCATGTGCTATTAAACCAATGTTCATTTAAGCTTCCCCCTAATGTATAAATTAAAATGTATAAAAGCTATCCTCTGAAATCATCTGCAAACATATCATCATCTCTTTCAACATTTCTTTGCAGACTTACATTGAGTACAATGCCCATAGCTATGAATAATGTAAGTAAAGATGTGATACCACAACTAAAGAAAGGTAATGGAACTCCAGTATTAGGAAGTATCCATGAAACAACACCTATATTAATAAATGTCTGAAATCCAATATATATTGCTACACCACAACATATCAGCCTTCCTTCAAAATTCCTTGCTCTCACAGCTACTATTATACACTCCAGAACAATCAGAAACAATAAAAAAATTGTAATACAACTTCCGGTAAAGCCTAATTCTTCACCTATTACTGCAAATATAAAGTCATTCTGGGCTTCTGCAATATATCCGGCATTCTTTAAAGAAGAAGTATCATTATTATTAAGACCTTTACCATAAAGCTGACCAGAACCAATAGCCTGAACAGCATATGCCTGCTGATATGTTCCTGCATCATTCATATCAACTTCTTCTGACTTACCTTCAATAAAATCAACAATTCGTTTTCTTTGATAATCCTCTATAAGGATTGGGTGTTCAACTGATACAACATATATCAGAAATGCTGATAAAACCGGTATTGCAACAAGAATTGCAATACCAAAAATCTTATAGCTTACTCCTGAACAATAAAGCATAGCAATGACAATAAGTGTCAAAAGTATTGCTGTTGAAAGATTAGGCTGTAATGCAACTAGTAATATAGGAAACAATGTAAGACATGCTATTAATAAGAGAAACTTAATTGAATTAAGCTTTTCTTTATTTGCTGCAACAAGTTTTGCAACTAACAAAATAAGTGCCAGCTTTAAAAATTCAGATGGCTGCAACTGTACCGGTCCTATCTTAAACCATCTGGTAGCTCCATGTGAACCATGTCCAAACACTGTAAGAACACCTATAAGCATAATAGTAACTATTGCATACCATATCCAGTAATACTTTAATATCCAATTATAATCAATAAATGAAACAATAATCATTATTATAAACGATATTGCAATACCTGCCCCCTGCTTTACTGTATATGCACTGTTGGCACTATTAACCACAGCAAGAGCAAATACTGATGTTACAATCAGAATAAATACCAATATAAAGTTGTATGAACGCAATTTATATTTTTTTAACATAATAAAACCCTTATTACTTTTCGCTGTTTCTCATATCCTTAATTGGAATATTAGCGAAAATTGCTGGTACAGAACCATTGTTAGTATCAGATTCCGTTGATGTAATCTGAATATCAAGACCATCTGTATCAATTTCCATATACTTTGAAATGACTTTAATAATATCATTCTTAATCATTTCCATAACCTCTGGTGAACAGTTAGCTCTGTCAGAAACAAGCAAAAGCTTTAATCTGTCCTTAGCTACATCACTTGAACCTTTTTTCTTAAATAAATCAAGTAATCCCATATTTAATCCCTCCCTGAATAAGCCATATGTGACTTATTATAATACATATTAATTCTTCTTATCACTCTTAAAAAGTGAAGAAAGCTTCTTAAAGAAACCTCCCTTACCATTAAGATCAAGGAATGGAATCTCCTCACCGGTAATTCTACGGCAGATATTCATGTATGCCTGTCCTGCGAGAGAATCATCTCCTACAAGTGGCTGTCCCTTATTAGTTGCCACAACGATATTTTCATCATCTGGAACAGCTCCAATAACATTAAGCTGTAAAATATCATTAACATCATCAATAGACATCATCTCGCCTCTGTTTACCATATCCATTCTGATTCTGTTTACAATTAAATCTTCATGATTCTGAAGTCCGTGAGCGTCAAGGAGTCCTACAATTCTGTCAGCGTCCCTGATAGCAGAAACCTCTGGTGTAGTAACAACTAAAGCTCTGTCTGCACCAGCAATTGCATTCTGGAATCCCTGCTCAATCCCTGCAGGACAATCAAGAATTATGTAGTCAAATCCTTCAGGATCATTCTTAATTTCATCAATAACCTTAATCATCTGTTCAGGTGTCACAGCTGACTTATCTCTTGTCTGTGCTGTTGGTAAAAGAAACAGATTAGGACATCTCTTGTCAGCAATCATAGCCTGCTTTAATCGGCAGTTACCTTCAACGACATCAACAAGATTATATACAATACGGTTTTCGAGTCCTAATACAACATCAAGATTTCTAAGGCCTGTATCTGTGTCAATCATAACGACCTTCTTTCCAAGTTTAGCAAGGCCCGTACCAATATTAGCTGTGGTTGTAGTCTTACCTACTCCGCCCTTTCCTGATGTTACAACTATAACTTCACTCATATTAAACCTCCATTAATAATTCTTAATAAATCGCAATATATTAATTATGCGAGATTTTTATTCTTAAATCAACTATTTTTTAAAAATATAACAAATTAATCTAAACATATGTCATCTAAAGCATTCTGCTCTAAATCTTCAATATAAATATTCTGATCATATACATAGGCAATCTTTGGTTCAATAACTTTAGTTTTATTTCTGCCTTTTGTTATCTTGGTTCCTGCATCTGAGCTTCTGGCAATTATTTCGCCTATCTTAATCTGCATAGGACTCATCTCAAGTGCAACAACAAATGCATTCTCATTACCATCTACACCTGCAAATATATTGCCCTTAAGACTTCCAAGTACAATAACGCTGCCTTTTGCAACAACCTTGCCTCCAGGATTGACATCTCCTAATACCACAACGCTTCCGTCAGATTCAAATACCTGACCTGAGCGAAGCGTTCCTTTATAAAACATACACGCTGTTTTAGGATCAGATACCATATCATTTACAGGCTGTACAACCGGCTCTGATACATCAACACTTGCAATAGCTTTCTTAACAGCATCTTCATATATTTCCTTCATATTGTTATTTTCATCAAGAACACATACAATATTAAGCTCAGATACATCTGATATCACATTGAGAATTCTTTTTTCCTCTTCAGCAGATAAATCTCTTCCATCAAAAGAAATCGCCATATTAGCATTATTAAAAAACTTTGACGCACTCTTGAACTTTTCAGAAACACTTTTTAATAAATCCTCAAAAGCCATTTCACTATCAAGAAATACTGTAATTCCACTATTACTTCCTTTGATCATTACCGAATTATCCAAAACATTCACCTCTCATCTCATATTAGTTATTTCTTTAGTAAATCATTAAACAATATTAATCATTAATATTAAAAAGCATTTTGTAAATCTCTGAACCTAGTGTTACAGCATTACCTGAAGCATAACCATTCTGAATACGCACTGCCATACAGTATTGTGGATTATCATATGGCGCATATGATATTAATGTAGCATGGTCAGGATCTGTTGTTCTTTCCTGTGCAGTACCAGTCTTAGCTGCAATTGACATCTTTAATGGTAAAAATGCTGTATTCGTTCCAGCAGCAAGATTCATTCCTGTATGAATGGTATTCCATATATCAGAACTCAGCTCCACCTGATTATTAACCTCAGCATGGTTTTCCTTAATAACATTGCCATCATAATCAGTAATCTTATCAATAAGTGTAAGGTTATAGCATGTACCTGAGGTTGCAAGAGTAGTTACATATCTTGCAAGATTAAGTGTGCTGTATCTGTGGTTACCCTGTCCAATTGCTGAAGCAATGGCATTCTGTGAAGATGCTCCCGGAGTACCCTCTTCTATCTCTATACCGGTCTTTGTTGAAAGACCAAGCATATCAGAATACTTCTTTAATATGTTAGTACCATAAGTGCTATTATACGAACCATTCTTGCTACATGCAAGATTGTATCCAACATTATACATATAAACATTACATGAATCTCTTATGGCAGTTACAGGTGTCTCACTTCCATGTCCCCATTTCTGCCAACATCTAGGGGATGGTGTAACCTTATCAAACACTCCAGAGCAGTTAAATGTTGTAGATGAAGAAATTATCCCACTATCAATACCTGCAATAATTGTACATGGCTTATAAGTAGAACCTGGGGCTATAAAAGACTGCGTTGCCCTGTTAAGAAGAGGACTTGCATTATCATTAACAAGTGAACTGTAATACTTTGCATCAACTGTTCCTGATAATTTATTATTATCATAGCTTGGATAAGAAACAAGAGCCAGAACATCACCATTATCCGGATTAGTTACAACCGCAGAACCTGAACATGGCTTAAGTGCAAGCTGTCCAACAGTAATAATCTTATTAGAGATAACATATGACATAAACTCATATGCCCCCATGCTTCCTGATGCGAGAGACTGATATTTCGAATCATCTGCATTCATATCAAGTACACCCTGCTCATATAATAACATACATACCTGTCTTCCTGATATGCTGCCTGCATTAATCATATATTTATACATTTTCTTAAAAAATGCAGTATCTGTATCAAGTGCTGATATAACATAATCAACAAGTACATCATATGATTCCTGAAGACTTGTATACTTTTCAGATGTAAGAGATGACATATTAATCCAGTTCTTTGATATTCCATACGTAAGAAGCTGCGAAAGGCTCGTTGAATCGCCATATATCCAGTCATAATAAACACTGTCACTTGTATCAACATTAGCAAGACTGAATATATTCTCACTTCTTAAAAGATCATATATATACCATATATACAGCTTTTGTTCTTCTGAAAGCTTTCCATAAGCTGTATTACCAGATGTAAGTTCTTCCCTAAGCCACGAAAGTGTTTCAGCTTTCTTAGCTTCAAACTGGCTGTATATATCAGCTTCATTAGATGTATTCTGTTCCTGAATCCCTTTTAAAGAAACAAGATTATTATCTATAAGTGCAAAATAAGCTTCCTGAGCAGTTATATATATAGTATCAACATCACCTGAACTATTATAAGTTATTTTATTGCTTCCAGGCGTAAAGTACTGCATAAAAATATTAGTTACTTCATCTTCTATTGCATGATATATTGCCTTCTGAAGATTAATATCAATAGTAAGATATACATCATGTCCTGCCTGTGGTGCTTCCTCATCGAGTACTTCTGTAATTCTTCCTACAGTATCAACATATACAGACTTTTCACCTTTAACACCAGATAACTCACTTTCCATGCTTTTTTCAATACCGGATTTACCTACAATGTCATTGCTTTCATATCCTTCACCAAGTTCTTCAAGCTCTGCATTAGATACAGTTCCTGTATAGCCAAGTATCTGTGAACAATATACGCTGTCAACATATCTTCTGATATACTGTTCTTCAACTGTGACACCGACAAGGTCATCACTATTTTCTAATATTGCCGCAACTGTCTCATCAGATACCTCATTTGCAATAATAAATGTAAGATATCTGTTATACGAATTGGCTGCCATATATCTTCGAAGATTTACCATCATCAATGAATGTTCTATTCCAAATTCTTCATAATTAATGCTGTATCTCTCACAAAGATATTTAAACATATTCTCAGCTGAAGTAGCTTTCTGTTCATCAGTCAACGCTGAAATTGATTCAGTTCCATATGAATCCCTTAAAAATCTTAAAAGAGATGTTCCTTCAACATTATAAGAAAACTGTCCGTTATTATAAATAATTGGAAAATCATTAGAATATGTATCTCCATGATCTTCGATAATCTGTAATGTTTTGTTTATAGAATTATTAATAGTTGCATTCTTAGTTGCATTATCTGAATATCTTCCAGAGTCGCTTATCTTGACTGCATATGACAAATCATTATATGCAAGAAGTACACCATTACGGTCATATATACGGCCTCTTGCAGCCGCAACACTCATATCTTTCTGTATAGAACTTGATAAGTCTTCGACATATGAATCTCCATTTATTATCTGAAGAACAAACAATCTGTGAACAAGAACAGAAATCAGAACAATAAATACAAGAATCATAGGAAAAATTCTGGATTTAAGAAGACTTATAATGTACTCAAATACTTCCTTCATCAATTTTACCCTTCTTCTTTCTCTCTTTTCCTTGCTCCGTTATAACACAAAAATAATGTATCGGATGATATATCAGTAACGAAACAAGAGCTGTATAAACAACCTCCGGCAGTATAAAGCGTGACATAAAAAATCCAACATTAAGTCTGTTTTGAAGCAGAAAATTACCAATATATGATATGAATCCATATCCAAAATCAGCTGTAATCACAAGTGCAAGAGGGATAAGGACTTCCCTTACCTCGTACTTCTGATAAAAAAATCCCGAAAAATATCCTATGTAAATAAAAATAAGTGCTGTAAATCCGAACAAACCGGAATAGAACAAATCATACATAATTCCAGCAAAAAATCCTGCAAACATTCCATCATTCTTACCACAGAAGAAGCCAAAAAATACAGGCATAATAATAAGCCAGTTTGGTGAAATATTAGCAATTGATATTACTCTTGCTGCAGAAACCTGCATGATATAGAAAAACAATATAATAATTAATTCTGTTATCTTTCTTTTCATAATAAATTGTCCTAAACACTTATTCTTTAAGCTGTGTTATAACCAGAACCTCCTGTAAATTATTAAAATTCACAGCAGGAACAATATATCCTGACTGGGTAAGATTATTAGAATCCAGCTTAACATCCTTAATATACCCAATCAGAATTCCTTGCAGATACCTATCACTAATATTAGAAGTAACAACTTTATCGCCATTTCTGACAACAACATCACTTTTAAAATGTGATACGCGTATCATGCCTGTATCCATCAGTTCAACATCTCCCTGAACAATACATGTTTCATTAGTATCTATAAGCATTCCACTTACATTGCTGTTATTCTCTGTAATTGTCTTAACAATAGAATAATTACTTCCTGTTTCAGAAATAATTCCTACCAGCCCTCCGCTGGCAATAACATTCATATTAACTTTAAGACCATCGTCAGTTCCTTTGTCAATCTTGAATGACGAATGCCAGTTATCTGTAGTAACTTCAATAACTCTGGCTCCAACTTTCGAATAACCTGCATACTGCTGGTCTAGCTCATATAAATCACGAAGTCTGTTAAGTTCATAAGAATCCTGTTTTAACTGGTTATTCTCTTCTGTAAGATCATCAACCTGACTCTGAAGCTTCTTATTCTCATCAAGAACAACTGATATCTCCTGAAGTGTCTGGTATTTATCATAAACCCAGAATCCAATATTGTTCATACCCTTCTGTACCGGAACTACAACCATTGAAACGCACTTTTTAAGAGGCTTGGTAAGCGTATCTGTAAAAAAGCTCGTACCAATAAAGAAACAGCACAAAACCGTAAGTGCAATGAGAATATTCTTCGAAGTCATAAGTGAAGAAATATTCTTTCTCATCTTAAAACCTGCCTTTTAATCAAAATTTTTCTCTGTAGGAGTATATGCAACCTTAGCAAATTCCGGATTAGATACAACTCCCATAAGACCTCTTACAACACTCTCTGCAGGATGTTCAACAATATTGACATTAAGATTAGTTTCATCTTTGATAAACTTTTCAAGATTGTTAATCTGTGCAGTTCCTCCTGTAAAATAAACACCATCCTTGATTATGTCAGCTGCAAGTTCCGGCGGAGTTCTTTCAAGTATAACCTTAATAGCATCCATAATAGAATGTAATGAATCAATTATAGCCTGATATACAACATCGGAAGAAATATCAACACTTACAGGAAGACCTGATAAAACATTTCTTCCAAAGCCAGGTGCAAATGTTTCTGAAACAGGAACTGCACTTCCTAACTGCTTCTTTAAATTTTCAGCAGTTTTACTTCCTATAACAAGATTATAAGCCTTTCTTACATTACTTATAATACAGTCATCAAGCTTATTACCACCAATCTTAACAGCCTTGCTTATAACAATTCCGCCTAAAGAAAGAACTGAAATCTCAGTTGTCTCTGCTCCGATATTAACAATCATAATACCCTTAGACTTAGTTACATCAAGGCCTGCACCTATAGCGTCTGCAACAGGTTTATCAACTACATAAACATTCTTTGCCTTTACTTTTGAATCAACAACTAATTCATAAAAAGCTCTCTTCTCTACTTCTGTTACATCTGTTGGTACAGCAATATAGAAATCTGATCCGGTAATCTTCTTTCCTTCATTAATCTTATTAAAGAAGTTAAAAAGAAGTGTCTGCATATTCTCAATATCAGCTATCACACCAAACTTAACCGGGAAAGAAACCTCAATATGCTCTGGAGCTTTCTCATACATTTCATATGCTTCATCTCCAAAAGCTAAAATCTCTGTTTTATTAGCTATAGCTATAATATTCTTTTCATTAAGTATCTTATCCTTATCACTGCAGCACATTTTAAAATTACTTGTGCCTATATCAATTCCGTATGCATTACCCATGTCTTAATTCCTTTCTTAATTGTTAATTAATGTATTGCATTTGTTTAAAACTGAAATAAGAATTATCTCCTATAACAATATGATCTAACAGCTCAACACCAATAATTCTGCCGGCTTCCATAATATTCTTAGTAACCTTCATATCCTCTCTGCTAGGAGATGGATTGCCTGATGGATGATTATGCAGGATAACTATCGAAGCTGCCCTGCTGTCAAGTGCCTCCTTAAATATTTCCCTTACAGAAACCATTGAACCAGTAGAAGTTCCAACAGACATCACCTTATCTCTAATAAGGCGGCATCTGTTATCAAGCATTACAAGAACCAGATGTTCTCTCTTTAGATGTCTCATATCTTCCATATAATATTCTGCAATAGTTTCAGCATTCGAAAAGTCAAGTCTTTCTCTAGCCTTCTGCTTTGCAATTCTTCTTGAAAGTTCAAGAATGCAGCATATCTGGACAGCCTTTGCCTTTCCTATACCCTTAATCTGCATAAGTTCTGAAACGGACATACCATAAAGACCGTTAAGATTGCCGGCATTCTCCAGTAACTTCTCTGCAAGCTGGATAGAACTTAAACCATTGGTTCCTGTTCTTATAATCGCTGCCAGAAGTTCAGCATTATCAAGTGATGATGCACCATACTCAAGACATTTTTCGTAAGGAAGCAGTTTTTCTTCCTCTACACCTGTTATTATATTCTCATAGACCATAAATTAAACAGCAGTCAGATTAAATAAATCTGTAAATAATAATTGCGAGTATAACTCCTATTATACTGGCAATAGTAATCTTAATCTGGAGTGCAAATGTTATTACAAGTACTCCCAGATTTAATACCAGCGGATTGTCAAGCCCGAAACTCTGTCCATAAGACAGCCAGCTAAGTGCATGCACACTGGCAGTAAGTTCTGCAATAAGACCGCCAAGCACAATGCCTATCAGAATGAATAGCCATAAAAGCCAGCCGTTCTTATATTTAGAAATATTACTCATAGATTTTCATCCTTTAACCATAAATTGGAGTACGGAAAAATCCATACTCCAACACATTATAACACAAATATTAATTCAATCAAAGCTTTATAAGGTCTTTTTCAAACATTTTCTGAACACTCATCATAATTCCAAGTTTGGCATGATACCATGTAAGTCCCCCCTGGAAGAATACCGAATAAGGTTCTTTTAACGGACCATCAGCAGAAAGCTCTATTGATGAGCCTTGAACGAAGGCTCCGGCAGCCATTATAACGTCTGAATCGTATCCTGGCATCGGCCATGGTTCTGGTGTAACAAAGCTGTCAACAGGTGCTGCAGCCTGAATTCCTTTACAGAAAGCAAGAAGCCCGTCTGCACTTCCAAGTTCAACTGCCTGAATAATATCATATCTTGGCTCACTTCCATCAGGTCTTACTACAAAACCTGCCTTTTCGTATACATTTGCAGCAAATATAGCACCTTTAAGTGCACCTGCAACAACTACAGGTGATAAGAAAAGTCCCTGATAAAAGCTCTGGTTTACACCGAGTGTTGCACCGACTTCTTTTCCAAGCCCCGGTGAAGATAATCTGTAAGCTGCCTGTTCAACACATTCTTTCTTTCCTGCGATATAGCCGCCGCATGGAGCAAGTCCGCCACCAGGATTCTTTATAAGTGAACCGACTATCATATCAGCGCCAACCTCTGAAGGCTCAATTCTTTCAACAAATTCACCGTAGCAGTTATCAACCATGCATATAACATCTGGCTTGATACTTTTGATAAAACTTATAAGCTCGCCAATTCTTTCAACTGAAAGTGTTGGTCTTGAAGCATATCCCTTGGAACGCTGGATTGTTACAAGCTTTGTTCTTTCATTGATTGCATTCTTAATACCCTCATAATCAAAATCACCATCTGGCAGCAGGTCAACCTGTGCGTATGTAATTCCATATTCTGCAAGACTTCCCTTAGAAGGTCTGATACCGATAATCTCATCCATTGTATCATACGGCTTCCCAACCGGTGATAAAAGCTCATCACCTGGTCTTAAGTTAGATGATAAAGCTACATTTAACGCATGAGTTCCGCAGATAATCTGTGGTCTTACAAGTGCATCCTCTGTCTTAAATATATCTGAATATATTTTCTCAAGAGTATCTCTACCGTCATCATTATAACCATAACCTGTTGTTCCTGATAAATGCATCTCAGCAACCTTATTATCCTGCATCGCCTTTATAACCTTCATCTGGTTATATTCTGCATTCTTATCTATCTCTTCAAATCTGTCATGAAGCGACTTAATTATATTGTCGCAATAATCATACACCTCATCACAGATTCCCATATTTTTATACATTTCTCTCATAATTAAATAATTTCCTTTTCTTTTAGTTGTTCAAGCATATACGAAAGTGCATCTTCTCTTCGTATCTGGGAAAAATCCACCCATGTAACCAACGGCTCTCTCCGAAACCATGTAAGCTGTCTTTTTGCAAAATGTCTTGTATCCTGCTTAATCATCTCTCTAAGACCTGCCTCGTCACATCTGCCCTCAAGATAATCGAACACCTCTTTATATCCGATTCCCTGCATGGCAACATCGTCCTTTACAAGCCCCATGTCCGACAAATGTTTTACCTCATTAAGCAGTCCATTGTCAAACATTTTATCAACACGCCTGTTTATTCTGTCATATAAAATTTCTCTTTTATCATTAAGAACAAAGTAACAAAAATTATAAGGTGACTCTTTAGCTCTCTGCTCATTATTATGTTCTGATATCTTCCTGCCAGTCGTCTTATAAAATTCAAGTGCGCGGATAACTCTTTTGACATTATTAGCATGAATTGCCTCTGCGGATTCAGGGTCAGCTTCCTTTAACATATCGTGAAGCACCTCTGCACCCCTTGTATCAGCAATCCCCTGAAGGTAATCCCTGTATTTATAATCACTTTCATCATCTTCAAATGTAGAATCATATAAAAGTGCCTGAATATAAAATCCCGTACCGCCGACAACTACAGGAATATGTCCATTCTCACGGATTTTTTGTATTGCATCTACAGCCATAGTCTTGAATCTTGCCACATCAAAGCCATCTGTCGGCTCAATCTCATTAACAAGATAATGCTTAACCCCCTGCATCTCTTCTTTTGTTATCTTGGCAGTCCCGATATCCATATATCTGTATACCTGCATGGAATCAGCACTTATTATCTCACCATTTACCGCCTTTGCAAGCTCTATGGAAAGTTCTGTTTTTCCAACTGCTGTCGGTCCTGTAAGTATTATTAAAGGTTCTTTTTTCATATCAGCCCCTATACTATTCGTTTAAATTTCTTTTCTATCTCATATCTGCTCATCATAATAAGTGTTGGTCTGCCGTGTGGACAGTTATATGGATTCTCTGCCTTCATAAGCTCGTCCATCAGTTCAAATGCCTCATTAAATGACAGTCTGTTATTGCCCTTTACAGCCGCTTTACATGACATACTTGCAACCTTTTCAGTAATAATATCAGGATCTTTGCTGGCACTTTCTTCAGAAAGTCCATCCAGAACATCAATAAGGAGCTGTTTGTAATCCATCTTAGGAAGTCCGGCAGGAATTCCTGTAACCTTATATTCATTGCCGCCAAACTCTTCAATCTCATACCCTAATCTTTTAAATATATCCTGATTAGTCTTGTATATTTCTTCCTCATGCATGTTAAGTGACAGTACAATAGGTGGAAGAATCATCTGAGTTCCAATTGTCTTATCATGAAGCTTATTCATCGTTCTTTCATAAAGCACCTTCTCGTGCGCTGCGTGCTGATCCATCATATAGAACTTATCTTCAAATTCAATAAGCCAGTAAGTATCAAACAACTGCCCTATGATTCTGTATTTGTTACGGCTGTTCTCATCAAGGAGCTTATTCTCAAAAAGGTTCATCTGCTTTGGTGGTTCAGATTTTGTCACAGCTTCATATCTTACTTTATCTTCTTTAACCATCTGCAGAGAACCCTTAATTTCAAATGGCTCCGGAAGTCTTCTCGGCTTAGTTTCTGCTTTTGAAGATTCTGTTGGTTTTGTTTCTGTCTTATATGGCATACTATCCAAAACATTTTTCTCTGGCAGCTTAATATCTGGCATAACGTTTTTTACAACAGGTGCTTCCTGCATTTTAACTGCAACAGGGTCAGGCACAGAAACTTCTGCTATAAGCTCCTTTGAATTAAGGGCTTTTAAACATGTATCATATACAAAATTATATATATATTCATTGTTTGAAAAACGAAGTTCCATCTTGGTTGGATGCACATTTACATCAATAATTGCAGGATTAATCTTAAAATGTATCGCGCTGAACGGATAATTATGTGGCATTATAAATCCCTTATAGGCATCCTCTATAGCCTTAGTTATAATACTGCTTTTGATATATCTGCCGTTGATATAATAATTCTCATATGTCCTGTTTCCGCGGACAACCATAGGCTTGCCAATAAAACCAGAAGCCTCAATATCCTGCGACTTGCCGCTGATTTCATACAGATTATTAGTTATATCCCTGCCATACACATTATATATTATATCTTTAAGATTCATATTACCCGATGTATGCAGCTTATTCTGGTTATTACTTATGAACCTGAACGAAATATCAGGATGCGAAAGTGCCAGATATTCCACAAGCGAACCAATATATCCTCCCTCGGTAGTCGCTGTCTTTAAGAACTTTCTTCTAACAGGAGTATTATAGAAAAGATTTCTTACAATAAATGTAGTTCCCTCCGGAGCGCCTATTTCTGCCACTTCACCTGGTACTCCGCCATCAATTGTATAACGCACACCACTCAGACTGTCAGCAGTCTTGGTAATAAGTTCAACCTGTGATACAGCAGCTATACTCGCTAGCGCCTCACCTCTGAAGCCCAGAGACGAAACAGCCATAAGATCTTCAATTGATTTAATTTTACTTGTTGCATGTCTCTTAAATGCTATCTCAATCTCATCTTTATTGATACCACTTCCATTATCAGTAACCCTGATAAATGAAATTCCACCTTCCTTTATCTCAACTGTAATCGCAGTTGCTCCGGCATCTATAGCATTTTCAACAAGTTCTTTAACTACAGAAGAAGGTCTTTCGACGACCTCTCCTGCAGCAATCTTATTAATCGTATTCTGGTCTAAAAGTGTTATTGACATACAATCCTCCCTGTTTTGTGAAACAAAATGCGACTGCCCTTGCAGGAGCAGAGGATTTAGTCTCCTTGTTTTACCAGCGGTTCTTAGCTTTTCCCTGCAGCTTATAAAGCGTATTCAGTGCATCAATAGGTGTCATATTGCTTATATCAAGATTCATTATATCAGTTACTATATCATCATCCTTAACAGTATCAAAAAGAGACATCTGCTTAACTTCAAGGTCATTAACCTTTCTGTACTTGTCATTCATCTTGTCAAGTTTCTTTGAATACTGTGCAATATCCTTAGCTTTCTGTGATATATCAGCATCACTTAAGTCCACAACAAGCTCCTTAGCCCTGTTAAGAACCACATCAGGTACTCCTGCAAGCTTCGCAACCTGAATACCATAACTCTTATCAGCACCGCCTTTTACAATCTTTCTTAAGAAAACAATATCATCACCGTTTTCCTTGACAGCAATACAGTAATTATTAACTCCGTCAAGAGTTCCTTCTAATTCAGTAAGTTCATGATAATGTGTTGCAAAAAGTGTCTTGGCTCCTAAGTATTTAGTATTGGCAATATACTCAACAACAGCCCATGCAATACTCAATCCGTCAAATGTGCTTGTTCCTCTTCCTATTTCATCAAGAATTATAAGACTCTTAGGAGTTGCATTTCTTAAGATATTGGCAACCTCTGTCATCTCAACCATGAAAGTTGACTGCCCGGAAGCTAAGTCATCAGATGCTCCGACTCGTGTAAATATACGGTCAACAATACATATATTTGCTGAATCAGCTGGAACGAAAGAGCCTGTCTGTGCCATAAGCACAATAAGTGCCGTCTGTCTCATATATGTAGATTTACCAGCCATATTAGGACCTGTGATAATTGAAATTCTGTTCATTCCATTGTCAAGATAAGTATCATTGGCAATGAACATATCATTAGAAATCATCTTCTCAACTACAGGGTGTCTGCCGTTCTTAATATCTATAATACCTTTTTCATTAATCTTAGGTCTTACGAAATTATTCTGTGTTGCAACAACAGAAAGTGAAGCATACACATCAATCATTGCAACAGCCTTGGCAGTGTTCTGTATTCTTACAACCTCTGCCGCTATGCGCTCCCTGACTTCACAGAATAAATCATATTCGAGTGAGTACAGCTTATCCTCTGCGCCAAGAATAATATCTTCAAGATGCTTTAACTCATCTGTAGTGTATCTTTCAGAACCGGTAAGAGTCTGCTTTCGTACCCATTCAGCAGGAACAAGGTTTTTAAATGAATTAGTAACCTCCAGGTAATATCCGAATACCTTGTTATACTTAACTTTGAGATTCTTAATTCCTGTCTTTTCTTTCTCCCTGCTTTCAAGCTCTGCAAGCCATTCTTTTCCTTTAATCTTGGCATTACGAAGCTCATCAGCCTCTGCTGAAAAGCCGTCCTTTATCATTCCGCCATCACGCATTGTAATCGGAGGATCATCTATAATTGCAGTGTCAACAAGATTATATAAGTCTTTTAAGTCGTCCATCTGCTCAAAGCACTGTCTGAATACATAACACTTAAAATGTCCTATCTGATTCTTAATGTGAGGTATCATCTCCAGGGAATTCTTAAATGCAATTAAATCTCTTGGATTAGCCGACTTACAACTAATCTTAGTCATGATTCGCTCAAGGTCATATATAGGGCCAAGATATTCACGAATCTCTTCCCTGTCAATTGCATTATCAGAAAGCTCCTCTATCGCATCCTGTCTTCTTATGATCTCATCTCTGTTAATAAGTGGCTGCAGCACGAGATTTCTTAACGCTCTTGCACCCATTGCAGTCTTGGTCTTATCAAGTACCCACAAAAGCGAGCCTTTTTTCTGCTTTTCACGCATAGTCTCAACAAGCTCAAGATTTCGTCTTGATGAACTGTCTATAAGCATATATTTACCTGTTGTGTAAGGCACAATGCTTGTTATATGAGACATGTCACTTTTCTGTGTCTGGGTAAGATATATAAGAAGTGCTCCCGCAGCATCAATTCCTACCGGATAATCCTTGATTCCAAGTCCGTCCAGCATATTTACATGAAAATGTTCTTTTAACTTTGCCTTGCAGGAATCATCATCAAAGTACCAGTTTTCAAGTGTTGACACTGATATGGAAAGCTTCTCTGATATAAATGTAAGGTCTATTCCGCTCATTGCAAAATACTCATTAAGTATTATCTCTGACGGAACAAACTTATTAATTTCATCAATAAGCTCCGCACCTGTCTCAATCTCAGTTACAAAGAAGTCACCTGTTGAATAATCTGCAATAGCAACACCAAGCACATCTCCAAGATAAACAATACTCATAAGATAATTATTCTTAGTTTCATCAAGTGCCTGACTGTTTAAGTTAGTTCCCGGTGTTACAACCTTTATAACCTCTCTTTTGACAATGCCTTTTGCCTGCTTAGGGTCTTCCATCTGCTCGCATATTGCGACCTTGTGTCCATTAGAAACAAGCCTGTTAATATAAGTTTCTGCCGCATGAAAAGGAACGCCGCACATAGGCGCACGTTCCTCCTGTCCACAGTCTTTTCCTGTTAATGTAAGTTCCAGTTCCTTAGAGACAACTAATGCGTCATCAAAAAACATTTCATAGAAATCTCCAAGTCTGTAAAAAAGTATGCAGTCCTTGTACTCTGCTTTAGTAGCAAGATAATGCTGCATCATTGGTGAATACTCTGCCATTATATTACTCCCTGATTAATTCTCTATAAGTCTTCCCATATAGTAAAATCCCTTGCATTCGTCAAGATGTACTGTCGCAATCTGTCCGATAAGTGATTCATCTCCTGCAAAATGTACAAGAATATTGTTAGTCATTCTGCCTGTAACAAAGCCTTCTTCATGGTCATCTTTACCCTCAACAAGCACCTTCATATCCATGCCTTCATATCTTCTGATATGTTCATGTGATACTTCATTGACAGTTGCAAGCAGTCTGTTAAATCTGTCCTTAACAACATCCTCAGGCACCTGATTTTCCATTCTGGCAGCAGGCGTACCCGTTCTTTTTGAATAAATAAATGTATATGCACTATCAAACTTTGCTTTCTTTACAACATCAATAGTATCCTCGAAATCTTCCTCTGTCTCTCCTGGAAACCCAACAATAATATCAGTTGTAATAGAAACATCGGGCAGTATTCTTCTTATCATCTCAACCTGCTCTAAGTAATGCTCTTTAGTATACTTTCTGTTCATCAGCTTAAGAAGTCTTGAGCTTCCTGACTGAAGTGGAAAATGTATATGATTACATATTTTCTTGGAATCTCTTATAACTTCAAGAGTCTCTTCCTCAATATCCTTAGGATGAGGTGTCATGAATCTGATTCTTTCAAGTCCCTCTATCTTATCAATCTCTCTTAGAAGCTGCGCAAATGATACAGGATTGTCAAGTGTCTTTCCATAAGAATCAACATTTTGTCCAAGAAGCATAACTTCCTTGACACCATCCTTTACAAGCCTTTCAATCTCCATAATGATATCCTTAGGCTCACGGCTTATCTCTCTTCCTCGTACATAAGGCACGATACAGTAAGTACAGAAATTATTACAGCCGTACATAATATTAACACCTGATTTGAACGGGAACTTTCTTTCTGTAGGAAGTTCCTCAACAATATCCTTTGTCTTTTCCCAGATATCAATAACCTGGCTTCCTGATGTAATTCTGTTATATATAAGCTTTGCCATTGCATATATATTAAATGTACCAAAAACAATATCAACAAACTTATAAGAATCTCTTATCTTCTCGACCACATCAGGCTCCTGCATCATACAACCACACATTGCAATAAGCATGTGTGGATTTTTTCTTTTGACATTCTTAAGATGTCCGAGACGTCCATAAACCTTGAGATTAGCATTCTCTCTTACAGTACATGTATTATATATAACAAAATCTGACTTATCCTCATCCTCTGTCTCAAGATATCCAATCTCTTTAAGTACCCCGAGAAGCTTCTCAGAATCCCTGGCATTCATCTGGCAGCCAAATGTGTGTACACATGCATATAACGGTCTGCCTATTTCTTTTGTTTTCTTTTCCAGGAACTTCTTACATTCTCCAATATAATAAAGCTGTTCTTCAAGTGCACTGGTGTTATTAACTTCCTGCATTATCTACAATTCTCCATTCTATACTTATCCTAATACAAATCTTTTCAAGTGCTGTTCTTCAAAATCCTGCAGGCATACCGGTTTACCATAATAGTATCCCTGAATATAATCTGCACCAAGTCTCTTAACACATGAAAGTTCTTCCTTTGTTTCAACACCCTCAATACACACATGCAATCCCATCTCATGTGCCATCTTAATTATAAAACTTACCATAAGATAATTATCTTTAAGTTTATCTATATCAGTTACAAAAGACCTGTCAACTTTAACTATATCAAATGTTCTGTCACGCATATATCCATAATTTGAATATCCTGTTCCAAAATCATCAATTGCGAATCTGAATTCATTCTTTACAAATTCTTTAAATACGTTCTGAACAGCTGGTATCTGGTCCATCTCTATAGTTTCTGTTATTTCAAATACATAATGATTATTAGCTGCACTGTATCTTTCGATATTCTCTAATACATCTTTAACTATATTACTTTTGACAATCTGTACAAAAGACAGATTAATATGCATAACAAAATCCGGAATACTGGTAATCCATCTGTTGCATGCCTTAGCAGCAGTATTAATTATCCATCTTCCAAGTGGAATAATAAGTGCACTGTCCTCTAGAAGCGGTATGAATGTGTTAGGACCTATAAATCCATATTTTCTGCTATTCCATCTTATAAGAGCCTCTGCTCCTGACAAACTGTCATCGTCGGTATTATATATTGGCTGAAAATATAACTCAAATCCTTCAAAACCTTCACTTATACATCTGCGTAATTCATCCTGAACACTAAGTTTTTCTATATACTCTGTATACTCAGTTTCAACAAATATTTCACATTGGTTCTTACCATTGAGTTTGGCAGCATGAAGAGCAAATTTGGCATTTTTTAACAACTCATTAAAACTGTCTTTCTCTGTATCAAATTCAGCAACCCCTGCTGATATTGTAAAAAATATATCATACTTTCTTATTTCAATTGCTCTGTCAATACGATTTCTTATTCTCTTATAGAGAATCTTAGCCTGATTAATATCATTTTCCATGGAATACGGCATAAATATGGCACATTCATCACCAGGCATTCTGAATATTCTAAGTGGTGTGTCAATATATTTCTTTATTGAATCAGTAAGAATATTCAAAACTTCATCACCTGTTTTTGCACCATATTTTTCATTAATTTCTTTAAAATTATCTACACCAACAAGCATAAGAAAACCTGATGCATTTCTGGTTTTAGCATATTCATTATATACATTTTCAAGAACAATTTCCCTGTAAAGCCCTGTATTATTATCAAATCTGCTCTGTTTCCCAATCTCCGATATTCTTCCGATAAGGTAAATAGCTCCATGGCTTATTATATACTGTCCTCTACAATTTATTGCAACATATTCTCCATCCACAGTTTTCCATCTATACTCTAAATTATGACTGCTCTTTCTTCCATTCATTCCATCCTTTATATCATTCATCAGCATATCAATATCGTCCGGATGAACAACTTTAACCAATTCCTGCATAGCATTGGAAAATTCCTCTGAATCAAGTGCAAACACATTAGTTATTGATTTTGAATAAACAGCTTTATCATTAGTTAAATCCAGTATATAAAGATAATCATCTGTACTCTGTCCGACAAGATGAAGAAAATACTTCATTTCTTCTAAATCAAAATCTCTTCTAATCATAAAAACACCCCATACTTATAAAACATCTTACTGTCTTATCTGCCCCTCTCCGTATATAACATACTTAGTAGTTGTAAGTGCTTTAAGCCCCATAGGACCTCTTGCATGAAGCTTCTGTGTGCTTATTCCAATCTCAGCACCGAATCCGAATTCAAATCCATCAGAAAATCTTGTGGAAGCATTTACATATACACATGCAGCATCTATTTCATCAAGAAATCTGTTGGCATTATTGTAATCTTTAGTAATTATTGACTCTGAATGGCCTGTGTTATATGTATTAATATGTTCTATTGCTTCGTCAACAGAGTCAACAGTCTTAACAGATATAATATAATCAAGATATTCCATTCCCCAGTCATCATCACTTGCCGGAACAATTCTTGAATCACACTGCATTGCATATTCATCACCACGCACTTCAACATTCTTTTCTTTAAGTGCATTTACAATAAGTGGAATTGCCTGCTTTGCAACAGCCTTGTGAATAACCAGTGATTCACACGCATTACATACTCCAATTCTTGAAGTCTTGGCATTATATATAACTTTGACAGCCATATCAATATCAGCATATTCATCAACATATACATGACAGTTCCCTGTACCAGTTTCAATTACAGGTACTGTACTGTTGTTGACAACATTCTTAATAAGCCCTGCCCCACCTCTTGGAATAATTACATCAATGTAATCATTCATCTTCATAAGCTGATTAACAAGTGCTCTGTCTGTATCTTTTATAAGATTAATAACATCAGGATTAATTCCGTTGTCAGAAAGTGCATTTGCAATAACATCTGCAATAGCAATATTAGAATTAATAGAATCACTTCCACCTCTTAAGATGCAGGCATTGCCAGACTTGAAAGTAAGTCCGAATGCATCAGCAGTAACATTAGGTCTTGACTCATATATAATTGCAACAACGCCAAGAGGTACTCTCTTCGTTCCGATAACAAGTCCATTAGGTCTTTTCTTCATGCCTGTTACTTCGCCAACCGGATCTTCAAGACCTGTAAGAACTCTTATTCCATCTGCCATTGCATTGATTCTCTTAACATCAAGCGTAAGTCTGTCAATAAGAGCAGGCTTCATTCCGTTGGCTTTGGCATTAACAAGGTCTTTTTCATTGGCTGCAATTATACTCTCTGCATTAGCTGTAAGTGCATCAGCAACCGCTTCAAGTGCCTTATTCTTCTCATCTATTCCAAGCTTAGCAAGATATCTTGATGCCTTCTTAGCCTTAATTCCAATCTGTTCAAGTGATTCCATCAATTCTCCCTCCTTATAAACTGTGTCTGTGTAATAATATAATCCGGTTTTAAATCATGTTCCTCATAAGGAATAGTCTCTAAAAGCTGGAAATCAAAAGCAAGTGCCGCTTTTATAAATGTATTATCTTCCGATAGATATCTGTCATAAAAGCCTCCGCCATAACCTATTCTGTGAAAATCATAATCAAACGCAAGCCCCGGCATAATAAAAAGTCCATCTCTGATCTTAGCTTTATCGCAGATGTCAGACGGTTCCATAATTCCCATATAACCACTTACAAGATCATTCTCATCAGATAAGCAATAAAACTCCATCTGTGTCTTTGATAAAACTTTTGGAGCATATACTTTCTTGCCATCCATAAAGCACTGCGAAAGAAGCATATATGTATCAACTTCCCTGTTATAGCTCATATACAGAAATACATTTTCCGATGTCTTATATATGTCCGATTTTTTCAATCTGTCAATTATAAGTCCACTCTGCATTTCAATATCTTCATCTGACAATTCATGTCTGCGGTTCATAATAAGCTGACGCACTTCATTCTTATCCATCTAGTTGCCTTTCTCTGCCTGTTCCTCTGCCAGTCTTTTCATCTTCTCATCATGTCTTGCCTTGACATCTATTAAAGAACCATCAGGATTCTTAATCTTAATAGATTCTAACTGTCCTCTTAAGTTTTCTCTGAAAGCTTTAACATAATCAGCTCTTAACTGCTTCTGTTCAGCAAGTTCTGCATCTGTAAGTCCCTCTGCTTTAGATTTATGATAAAGCTCGTTAATTCTTTCTAATGTTTTCTCTGTAACCATACAAACCTCTGTCACTAATTAGTAAATATAATCAAATCATCTCCGCTTTCTGCACAACTGTTATACACAGCCTTTGTAGAAAGCACAGGATGATGAAGATCCAAAATTCTATATGCTTCAATATATTCAGAAGCTTTCTTAATAAAGAAAAACCGATGTCTCATACGTGTTATAACAACAATATCATTCTTCATATATCTGAATTTCATATCAGAATGAAGCCTGTATTCTGGCTTCTGTGTATTAAGATTAACAAAGCATGTGCTTTTATCCACTTTTTTAAGTAAATATGGGATATCATTGATAATATAAGTAAAACTTAAATCCATTGCATGTTCAACATTATTATTAAGTCTTACCTGCTTAACCTTTGTTATAGCATCATATATAATGATTTCTTCTGACTGACTATTAAAATTATATTTCGAATAAATAATCTTTCCAGAACCTGCTTTTATATATGGAAATGTAGTCGATTCATCTGACACATCAAGTTCTTCCATAGTTATCATCTGACCATTAAACGATATCTCAGAAACAAACTGTTTAGCATTAAGTACAGCTATTTTTTCTTCACCGCCTGTTCCATCTGATACAAGTCTGTCTGCTCCGAATTTTATGACACAATTGTTTCCACCTATTGGAAGCACCTTATATATGCCTGTATTTTTCACAAATGTATCACTCATGTCATTATCTGTTTCAGAATTAATATCATAGAGAAATATATCTATCAGTTTTCCTTTCTTTTCAAGCTTTTCAACAAAAAAATAATTAGAATCCATAACAAATATATAATATCTCAATCCATCAGATATATCGGTATTATCTATCTCCATACTGAATACTGCCTCATTCTCATTAGTATCGAACATAAACCTGTATACAGTAAGAAGTGTACGGCTTTCAGTCACTGATTCCAGTGATGTGAAGAACATATAATTTCTTTCAAGGCATGCATATTTCACCTTACAGAAATTATACTTCTTAATCTGCGATGCCACTTCAAATTTTTCATTAGTTGCTGCATTCAGAATAAAATATTTCTTTCCCTGAAGACCCTGATACTGATAATTATCATCTGTTATCTGCATTAAAAGCCTGTCATTAATAGAATAGAATATTCCCTTCTCCGAATTCCTCATCAGCTTAATATCCATGTATGACCTCCCGTTGTCGTCCAAGTAATCTTCAATCAGCCTTAATCTATAAGAGACATCAGGTCAAAATCAGATGCTCTGTGGTCTAAGAACAATGTTCCAACATTCTCTCCTGCCATAACCCTGATAATATTGTCAACATCATTACCATTAGTAATAATCATATCCGCCCCCGACAGTGTTGCAATCTTTCCTGCAATAAGCTTGGTTGTCATTCCGCCAGTCCCCATATTACTGCCGGATGAATCTTTACCCATTCCCATAAGCTTCTCATCAATCTCGTATACAGTTTCAACAAATTTTGCATTAGGATTAGTGTTTGGATCATCTGTATACAGACCATCAATATCAGATAACAGAATAAGAAGGTCCGCTCCGATAATTGAAGCAACAATTGCTGAAAGTCTGTCATTGTCTCCAAAAGCCTGCAGCTGTTCAATCTCATAAGTTGATACGGTATCATTCTCATTAACGATTGGCACTGCACCAAGCTTTAAGATTTCGTTAAATGTATTCTGTGCGTTAGTTCTGTTAACATCATTAACTATCGTGTTCTTGGTAAGAAGAACCTGTGATGCAACTGCACCATATTCTGCAAATATCTTCTGGTAAACCATCATTAACTTAGCCTGTCCTATGGATGCACATGCCTGTTTTACAGGAAGTTCTGTAGGTCTGTCACAAAGTCCTATAACAGCCCTTCCGACAGCTATTGCACCAGAAGAAACTAAAACAACATCTTTTCCTGAATTCTTAATATCAATAAGAATCCTTACCAGCTTTTCAATCTTTAAAAGATCCAATCTGCCAGTCTGCTCATGCATAAGTGAAGATGAACCTATCTTTATAACAATTCTTTTCTTATCTTTTATAAACTCTCTATAATTCCCCATATTTTAATATCTCCAGTAAAAAAATCAAATGCTGGTCTATTTTACTATATTTTTATCAAAAAGTCCATATTATCCCATACAGGCAGCTGTTACTGCCATATGTTCCGCAACCTTGACACCATCAACCGCAGCAGATGTTATGCCGCCTGCATACCCTGCACCTTCACCGCACGGATACAATCCACATACTGAGGTACTCATAAGTTCATCATTTCTTGTTATTCTTACAGGACTTGATGTTCTGCTCTCAACACCCGAAAGTACCGCATCTTTCCGGTCAAAGTCATGTATAAATCTTGAAAAGCCATGCACACCTTCAACAATCGAATCCGCCACATAAGAAGGTAATACATTCCTAAGATTAGCTAATGTATATTCACCCTTTATACAAGGCTCAACTTCTCCCAATTCTGCTGTTTGAATATTTTCCTCAAAATCGCCAAATAACTGTACCGGAACTTTTCCATTTCCCTCAGCATAAGCGTTTGCTTCCAGCTGTCTCTGGAATTTTATTCCATCAAGCACTCCATATCCGAAATCGTCCGGCCCGACTGTAACAATTATTGCTGAATTAGCATTTCGGGAATCACGGCCTGAATAACTCATTCCATTAACACATGTTCTGCCGTTTTCTGATGAAGCGTTAACAACATAACCACCAGGGCACATACAGAACGAATACACGCCTCGTTCTTTATCTGTATTCTTTGTCTTGTAAGTGACTTTATAATCAGCAGCCGGAAGCTCATATGCAGCATCTGCATAAGCATTATAATTAATCATTTCCTGGGGATGTTCTATTCTTACTCCAACTGCAAAAGGCTTCGGCTCCATAGCTATGTTCTCATTGTTAAGATATTCAAATGTATCTCTTGAACTGTGGCCTATTGCAAGGCACACTTTACTGCATCTTCTTATGTGTTCACCATCTTTGTCAGCAATTACAACGCCACACACTTTTCCATCTTTAACCTCGATTTTTTTAAGGCAGGAGCCGAAATTAACCTCTCCGCCAAGTTCAATAATATGCTTTCTTATGTTCTTAATAACAACTGCAAGCACATCCGTTCCTATATGAGGCTTATTGGCGTACAGAATCTCTTCTGATGCACCGAATCCGACAAAACTTTGCAGTACATATCTTATTCTTCCAAATGTATCTGAAATCTGTGTATTAAGCTTTCCATCTGAAAATGTACCTGCTCCGCCTTCGCCAAACTGCACATTGCACTCTGTATCAAGCTCACCCATCTCCCAGAACCGCGCTACCTTCTTGGTTCTTGTATCAACGTCCTGCCCACGCTCATATACAACAGGTCTAAGCCCCGCTTTAGCAAGCTCAAGAGCGCAGAATATTCCTGCCGGTCCAAATCCGATAACTACAGGTCTTTTATCTTCATCAACAGTTTCTGTCGCAGCAACAGGAAACTTATAGATAACTCTCTTAGACATAACAGCATTTTTACAGCCTGATTTCTTAATTATATTCTCAAGCTTTTCTTCCCTGCCAGAACGCACCACCTTATACACTTCGACACTGTAAATATACATAACCTGAGGCTTGTGTCTGCAGTCAAGTGACCTTTTAACTATTTCATAATCAATCTGTGCATCTTTTCCAAGTCTTAATTCTTTTCTTATAACTCCTTCTAAAAATGTCGTATCTTTATCAGGAGATATCTTTAGATTGCTAATCTTAATACATTTCTTTTCCATAATTCTTATTCCTGTCTGTTACAATAATCAAACGCTGACTTTGCAGCAACCACACCACTGCTCCATGCCCACTGAAGGTTATAACCACCACATTTACCGTCTATATCCACAAGCTCCCCTGCAAAGAATATTCCAGGGTTATCAATCGATTCAAGATTCTCATTCAGTTCTGATACATCAACACCACCCTGGCATACCTGTGCATAATCATTGCTCTTGTATCCTGTTATATGGTAGCGGAGGGATTTCATATGTCTGGCAAGTTTCTGGCATATGTCGTCATCTATATCAGAAGCCGAGGAATTACCCTCAATTCCTATATCCTTACATATCATCATCACAAGCTTTTTATTAAATATTCCCGAAAGGCTTTCACTTACTGACTGTTGTTTTCTTGTACCCACCGCACATTTTATCATTGATACAAGTTCTTCTTCACTGATATCTGCTGCCACATCAACTAAAGCTTCAACCTTCTGACCTTCTTCCAGCGCCCTGACAGCAAAACGGCTCACCTGAAAAACAGGGATTCCTGATATTCCATAATCAGTAAACTGAATCTCGCCAGTATCCTGAGAAACCTCTCTGCCTGCTGCCATAATCTTAACATTACCATATGCTCTTACACCTGTAGCAAGTTTCATATTCTTCTTGTCAGATTCAAGTGCCGTAAGTGCCGGAAGAGGCTTAACAAGCTTAACTCCAAGCTTCTTAACAAGCTTATAACCGCTTCCATCAGAACCAGAAGACGGTGAAGCCGCCGAACCGCATGCAAATATCACTGTCTTAGTCTTAATTGTATTAGTCTTCGCTCCTTCAAGCTGTAACACATATTCACTGCCTGCATTGTCAATTCTTTTAACAGATGTTTCAAAGAAAACCGGAATATCAAGAGCCTGTATCCTTCCTGTAAGAGCCAGCGCCACAGATGCCGCCATCTCTGACCTCGGATACAGATAGCCGTTACGCTCCTTCTTATATACACTTAAATTCTCAAAAAAATGTATTGTATCATCAACATTAAACCTGTTAATAATGCCCATCGCATAATCCGCATTATTGTTCTGGTACATTTCCTTAGTCATAAATGTATTAGAAAAATTACATTTGCCATTGCCTGTCTTTAAAATCTTAGTTCCAAGCTTTGCTGTGTGTTCTATAATCACAGTCTGCATATTATTCTCTTTACATTGTATGGCAGCCATCATTCCGGCTGCGCCTCCGCCTATAACCACACAATCAAAACTCATAAAAATCTAATCCTCATATTCAAAATAATCAAAATCTGCCGGAATTCTGCTTCCACAGCCGCCATTATTGGCATATATTCCAACAAGCGTTCCAGTGTGCCTCTTTCTGTCATCAGGCACACCCTCATCACACAGATATATACAGTTTTCAAGCACTCCTGCAAGTTCCCATTGTTCACCATCATAGCTGTAGAAAAAGCTTCTTGTCAGTTTATCAACTACAACCTTTAAGTATATGCTCTGCTCCTTTATATTGTCCACCTGTGAGATAAGTTCCTCGCCATGGTTTCTGTTAATCACAAGCTGCAATTTTCTTCCATTCTCATAACACAATGACAATCTTACATAAGTCGCAGTACTGTAATAACAGGTAAGACCTGCCTGTTCTCCGTCCTTTTCAGGATAGAAGTCAACCTTTGTATGTGCCGTATACGATAATTCCTGTTCTCTTCTTACAAGAGTATTCTTAGCCCTTATCTCATTAAGAGTTCCATCCATTGTCCAGAGCCTTAAACTTCCTTTTCTTTCCGTAAGAGAATAATTACCCTTAACAGGATTTCTTACAAACTCCCAGTTAAGATTAAGAGTATCATCATCAAAATCATCCCTTGTCCATTTTTCAAATGTGTATTCTGGCAATTCAGGTGCTTTCTGTGTAAGACTTGGTCCTTTTCTGTCGTTAATCACAAACCAGTCATCCGAAAGCCATGTAACAGGGTCAAGTGCTGTCTCTCTTCCTATTGTTGTATAGTTGCCCTGATTAGGTCTTCCACACAGATAATAGCACCACCAGCTTCCGTCCTGTGCCGATAATATATTGCCATGACCTGTTCTCTGTATTGGTGCATCAGAATTAAACTGTCTTAATACAGGATTGTATGGCGATTCCTCATATGGCCCATACAGATTCTTTGAACGGGCAACATTGATTCCATGTCCATAGCCTGTACCACCTTCTGCAAGCATTGCATAATAATACTCACCCTTCTTAAAAATGTGTGGTCCTTCCGGGCATCTCTCTCCAGTTCCCGGCCATACACACACACTTTCGCCCGTAACCTTAGTGCAGTCATCACTTAATGGTAAAAGATTGATTCCCGGACTTATAAGAAGATACTTCTTCCCGTCATCATCAACAAATAAAGACGGATCAATATTATCAACCTCAAGCCACGCAGGCTTTGAATAAGGTCCTTCTGGCTTATCTGATGTAACAACAAGCTGGCGTCTTAACACATTATTATCTCTTTTGCCATCTCCATTAAGCCTTAATGTTGCCATAATAATGAATTTACCATCAACATAATTAATATCAGGCGCCCATATTCCATGTGAATCCTTTATATCTCTTAAATCAAGTTCCTCCGAATCTGTAATAGCATGTCCGATTACATGCCAGTGAATCATATCCTTCGAATGGCTGATTGCAATTGCAGGAAAATACTGGAATGTTGAATTAGCCATATAATAGTCATCTCCAACTCTTACTACCGAAGGATCTGGAAAGAATCCTCTCTGTACCGGATTGTTATATATATCACTCATATCGTAAACTCCTTTTCTTTAATATATTTTCTGAATTTTGCAGGTGTCATGTTGTATTTCTCAGTAAATATCCTGTAAAAATATCCTTTGTTTCTATATCCGACTTTCTTTATAATCTCATCAACATCCATTGAATCTTCTTTTAAGAGAATGGCCGATTTGTTCAATCTGCAATCCTGCAGATATTCCGTGAAAGTCATGCCTGTCTGTGCTTTCAGGAATCTGTTAAAATAATCCTCCTGATACCCGAATCTCTCAACAAGCATATCTATTGTAACATCTTTCATATTATCTTCAATATAATCTGTGATTTCCTGATGTAAAAGCCAGTTAATTTTCTTTCTTATGTATCTTGACTGTGCATACTCATATACTGTACCAAGCCGCCACAGAATCCTAAGCATAAGTCCCTGACATATATATGCAGACGCCATATCCGCCACACCACACTCACTTATAAGAGCCGTCAGCATATCTTTTAACTGGTTATCATAATTATCTTTAGAAGCAAAATGTATACTTTCACTGTTCTTTAATACTTTTCGCAGTTCCTTAATATAATCCACCGCCTGTTCATCTGCCATAGAATTACTTATCAGAGCATCAATAATCATATCTGATATTTCAAGTCTTATTACAAATGTATCTTCTTCAAAACTTTCATAATGCATACATCCAGAATTAATAAGGCACACATCACCCGTGCGCATATCAATATCTTTACCGCACACATGCTGCGTAAGACTTCCATCTGACACATATAAAAGTTCCGCATAATCATGCTTATGCTTGTCAGTTTCACTACCTGCCACATGCCTGTTCAGATGAAACAAAAAGCCGCTCCCCTTATCAACTGCATTTTCCACTCCTGATACCTCCAACCAATATAGAAACATTCTATCACAAAAAGTCGCTATAAGAAACTTATTTTTTAAAAAGTCGCTACAGATAACTTTCAAGCAGTAAATAACTACTTTGCAATAAAATATTTGTAATATATCTGTTTCAATGCTATAATAATCATGTTAGTTTTAACTAACTTACATGGAAAGGAGCTTTTATGTCTGAATTCATAATATTAGCAATTCCTTTTCTTGGAACATCGCTCGGTTCAGCAATGGTGTTCTTCTTAAAGAAACGGATTGCCCCAAAGTTTGAAAAATTGCTTTTAGGATTTGCGGCAGGAGTTATGATTGCCGCTTCGGTATGGTCTTTGCTTATACCATCTATAGATATGTGTAAAGGGAACAACTCACCCGAATGGCTGGCTGCGCTGGTCGGTTTTCTTGCAGGAATATTCTTTCTTCTGCTTCTTGATACAGTTATTCCGCATATGCACATTGAAAGCAAGAACCAGGAAGGCATTAAGACTGCCCATATATCAAAAACTACTATGATGCTTTTTGCTGTAACACTGCATAACATACCAGAAGGAATGTCCGTCGGTGTTGCATTTGCAGGTGCAATGATGAAGGATTCCGGAATAACCGCTGCTGCTGCCATGGCACTGGCAATAGGCATAGCAATACAGAATTTTCCAGAGGGTGCTATTATATCCATGCCGCTGCGCGGTGAAGGCATGAGCAAGAAAAAAGCATTTGTATGCGGAGTGCTGTCTGGAATTGTAGAACCTGTTGGAGGGTTTATCACAATCCTTATTGCTGGGGTCATCGCCCCTGTTCTTCCTTATCTGCTTTCATTTGCAGCAGGTGCAATGATGTACGTTGTAATCGAAGAACTCATACCTGAATCACAGAGCGGCAAACACAGCAACATAGGAACAATAGGTGCTGCTATCGGCTTTGCGCTTATGATGGTTCTTGATATAGCTTTGGGATAGTGATTATTCAAGCACTATCCCGCAGTCTTCACCAATATTTCTTAATATGAATGCCATATCTGATTCTGATACTGATACACATCCAGCTGTTGGTCTTCCGTTAGAGCAATGCAGAAAGTAACAGCTTCCCATATGTGGAGTCCCCTCTATGTTATATCCAATAAACAGACAGTATCCATAAGCTGACGGATAATCAATTATCCTTTCTGATTCACTCTTATCCCAATCTACATCTGAATCAGCCCTGGCATACTGATTATATAAAGGTGATGATGAATCTCCTACCCAGTAATCATACTCATCAACCTGAAGATAAGGAACTTTAGTTCCTGGATCTGGATTAATTCCAAATGCAAAATACAATGGAAATGTACCTTGCGGCGTAGCAGATGTATATTCACTCGCCTCACCTACTCCCTTAGAACCTACAAATCCATCCGTTCTTAAAATCTCAGTCCATACACCATCCTGCAGTTCATGCATCGTAACTGTTGCCATGGTACCATGCGACTGGACAATTACAAGCTGTGAATACTGTGAGGCTGCTGAATAACCGGCTGCAAAGCTGTTATTGTCTAGCTCTACTGTCTGTGGTGCTGTCTCATCAGAAATCTGCGAATAATCTGCAATCTCAACACCCGCAGATGTCTTTGTCTCTTCCAATGCAGTTTCCGATTCTGTTATCTGTTCTGTCGTTGTCTCCTGTGTACTTAACCTGACTGTTTCCTGCTGTATCACCAACGAAGCAGTTTCTTTAACCGTTTCGTTATCAGAAACATTTTTCTTATTCCCACATCCATGCACAGCCAATGCAGTTATTAATAATAAAGTTATTATAGTTATCTTTTTCAATTTTATCTGCTCCTGATGTATTATTTCCACGCAAAAAGGGATGCCAGCCATAAGTTTAACTGGTATCCCTTAATGTTTCAACATATTTCAACTAATATTTCATATAATCTTTAATTACATCATGGTCTTTTAGCACTTTTTCAATAACCGTTCCTTTTATCTTCTTAAGAATCACTTTCTTAATTCCGTTAAGAGGTCCTAAATCAATCTCTAATGGTGATTTGCCGTCCATAAGCTTAACTGATGAATCAAGCAGGTCTCTTACATCATATACACTGCCCCAAACCTCAGGAACACCTCTGTCAACACCTAGCAGTCCATATACAGCCTCCATTGCAGTTCTGACTGAATACTCTGTCGTAAATATTGTATCTCTCGGAGTCTCAGCAAACTGTCCAAGGAATGCAAAGTTAACGCAGCCATCAGGAATAACGTCAGGTCTGTCGCCTTTTCTTCTCGGCATGAAAAATGCAGTAATAAAAGGCATCATTGTCGGTGTAGTGTTACAGTGATTCTTGGCCAGCTCATCAATTTCTTCAACAGGAACACCAAGATGATACAGCCATTCTGCTGTAATCTCCTCACCTGTACACTCTTTCATAGGCTTCTTGATATAATCTCCGTCAACATCAGTAAACAGGCTGTATACCCATACACACACCTCATCCTTCTTCTGTCCCTTAAACTGTCCCTGTCTGTTAATTGTCCAGCTTAAAAGCCAGCTTGAATCCTTACAGCTTACAATACCGCCAGTAACAACTCTTCCAGTTCTTGGATCCCTTTTACATATATTCTTAATGTAAGATATAATCCTTTCATTGCTTGTTGTAACAGTTGCAGACTCCCAGTTAGACTTCGATATATCACCGCAGAACTTCTCTGGGTGTCCAAATGAACTGTCCTGTGCTGCAATATTCTTCCAAAGACTCCAACAGCCGCTTGTTCTTACTTCTGCATTACCAACAGGGGCATGTGTATGGTCGCCGTATATAGTACCTTCTGTACAGCTTCCATTAGTAACAAACACCAAATCATTCTCAGTAAGATCAATTGTCTTAATCTCACCTTTTACAGTACACTCAATAGTTTTTGCAATCTTCTTTCCGTCCCTGAAATCAAATATTACATTATCAACTCTTGTGTTAAACCTGAAATCAACGCCTGCATCTTCAAGGTATTTCTGCATAGGCAGGATAAGTGATTCATATTGGTTATACTTGGTAAACTTCAATGCTGAGAAATCAGGAAGTCCGCCTATATGATGGATAAATCTCTGGATATAGAGCTTCATTTCCAGTGCACTATGCCAGTTTTCAAATGCAAACATTGTACGCCAGTACAGCCAGAAATCCGAATCAAAAACTTCCTTATCGAAGAAATCTTCAATCGTCTTATCATACAAATCCTCATCTTTAGTGAAGAACAGCTTCATTATTTCCATACAACCCTTCTGGCTTAAATTAAATTTGCCATCTGTATGTGCATCTTCACCTCTGTTTATAGTTGCCCTGCAAAGAGAATAATTAGGATCATGCTTGTTAAGCCAGTAATATTCATCAAGTACAGAAACTCCCGGAGTCTCAATCGACGGAATACTTCTGAACAGATCCCATAGGCACTCGAAATGATTCTCCATTTCTCGTCCGCCACGCATTACATAACCTCTTGTAGGATCATTAATTCCATCACATGCACCGCCTGCAATATCCATAGCCTCAAGTATGTGAATATTCTCACCCTTCATCTGTCCGTCTCTTACAAGAAAACACGCAGCAGCTAATGCACCAAGACCGCTTCCTACAATATAAGCTGATTTATCATCAACTCCTTCCGGTTTTTCCGGTCTTGCAAATGCTTCATAATTACCATTAGAATAGTATATTCCCTTACTATTCTTAGTATATTTTCCTCTTTCAGTATTGCGAAACTCCTTATGTGCTCTTTCCTGAATGTCTTTAGTCGCTTTCCTCTGTTCATCCCTTTTGTTCTTTTTTGATACAACTGCCGCACCTGCCCCCAGTGCAAGAATAGAAGCTGCTCCTAGTTTTAACGCCTTTTTGCTCATAATCTTTTCCACCTTTCTATGCTTTCTTATTTATTTTTGCCGTTTTTATTGTATTTAGCATACATTTTTTCTCTAAATAAAAAAACAGGCAAAGCATGTACTTTGTCCCAAAATCGAACACTTTACATGTTTTGTCTGTTTTTAATAACTAATTATTAGCTTCACACAGATTAATCATTGTATCAATCGTTGCATCAAATGATTCAGAAAAACGCTTAATAAGATCTTTATCATATGGCGGCATTCCTTCACCAATCCATCTTGACACAATTCCAACAATAGAATAGCTGTAAAAGCATGTTATATACTCTCTGTCATCTTCTGTAAGCTTATGGTCTTTAGAATATTTCTTAACAAAAAGTCCTACAAGATATTCTGTTGTATTATGCAGATATTTCTCAATAATATCCCTGTTTCTGGAATTATACACATGAATAACTGCCGCACGATACTCAATAATAACAGAAGCTGCCTTACTATATGTCTCATAAAAAGTTGCATCTTCCGTAATATCAATATTCTTTTCTGTCTCTTCTATAAGAACACTGTCAAGCACATCATATATATCGCTGAAATAATAATAAAATGTATTCCTGTTAATTCCACATTCCTCACATATATCTGTAACCGTTACCCTGTCAATATTCTTACGCTTTAGCATATTAAGAAAACAGTCCATTATCGCTTTTTTCGTAAATTTAGCCATACATTTCTCCTAAAATTACTCACCTGCAATAAAAAGAACTCCTAATGTTCCCGGACCACAATGTGAAGATATAACGCCGCCTGCCCTTGTTTCATATATTTCATCAAATACATCAAGCTGTTTAAGATAATTCTTTACTTCATCAACTATCTCTTTATCACAGCCAGAGTGTGTAATGAATACACGGTCTTTCTTAGCCTTCTTAAGGTCTTCTTCCATATCCTTAACATAATCCAGGACAACATTCTTCATGCGTCCTCTGTACTTCTTTCCAGGATTCATCTTTCCATTATTAACTTCAATTCTTGGATGAAGTTTAAGTACACCGCCAGCCATGGCAGCCAGTCCGCTGCATCTTCCTCCTCTGTGAAGGTAAGTAAGCGTATCGACAACAAAGCTTGCCCTGACTCTCGGTCTTAATTCTAATATATTCTTCTCAATGTCAGCTGCAGACATGCCTTTTCCTGCCATAACAGCAGCCTCGACAACAAGATGTCCTATTCCTGTAGACAGATTCTCAGAGTCAATTACATGAATCCTGTCCTCTGCCTCAAGCTCTCTTGCCGCAAGTCTGAACACATTAGCTGTAGTTGACATATCCTCTGATATTGCAAATGCGACAATATCCCTATCCTCTTCTAGAACACATTTAAACATCTCTATTGTATCATCAATAGACACCGCCGATGTCTTAGGTGTTGTCTTATTCTCATCTGCCCATTCATATATCTTATCTGGCGTAATATCAATTCCATCCCTGTATTCATCATTGCCTAGCAGAATGTGAAGCGGAATAACCGATATATCAAGCTTGTCTATAAGTTCCTTAGTCAAATCACTTGTACTGTCCGAAATAATCTTAACCATGTAAATGTATATCCTTTCTAGCTGCTATATGTCTGCAGAAAATCATACAGCTGTGCTTCTCCTTCAAAATATATCCCTTTAGTCAGTCTTTCTCTTATATCATCTGGAAGTGAATCCATATTAATATCTGCATAATCATAGAACACTTCGCGTCCTTCGTTCACAATATTTCTGTATATTCTTAAAGTATCTCTTTCGTACTTAAGCACATACTGGTACTCTTCACTTTCAGTTACTTTAGTCACCTGCGAGCTTACCTCTTCTTTAAAATGCTGATTAGAAGGCTTCTTATTATCTGTTACCACAAGTATAAATATTGCAAGTACTACAGCTACTACAGCCATAGTCATAATCACAACATAAAGCCAGAATGATTTCTTATTCATCAATACTCCCTCCTGTAAGTTATCCTTACTGGGAAGTATTAACATTTATAAGCAAAATTATACTATAACGAAAAGCTGTCTGGCAGAATTTCACTCATTGTATAAGTCTTAAGCCCGCTGCTTTCTTCAATAATAATTCTTGTATCAGGATTGAAAAATTCGGACATGACCTGTCTGCATATTCCACACGGATAGGCAGGCTGGTCTCCTGAACACACAATAGCAATCGCCTTAAAATCCTTTACACCCTCACTGACCGCCTTAAATATTGCAGTTCTTTCTGCACAGTTAGTAGCCCCGAAAGAAGAATTCTCAATATTACAGCCTGTAAATACCTGTCCATCAGTACTTAAAAGTGCTGCACCAACTGCAAAATGCGAATACGGTGAATATGAGTACTCAAGTGCCTCTTTAGCTTTAGCAACAAGTTCATTATCTGTCATATATGTCACCTCTTAACGGGTAATTCCAAGTCTTTCAAGTACTTCATTCTGCTTTGCTTCCATAACTGCACTTTCTTCTGGTGTCATGTGGTCATAACCAAAAAGGTGCATCATACTGTGTGCTGTAAGAAATGCCAACTCCCTTTTTTCAGAATGACCATACTTGTCTGCCTGTTCCTTAATCTTCTGAACGCACAGAACAATATCTCCAAGAAGAAGCTCTCCTGTATCAGGATTGAAATAATCCTCAGCATTGTTTTCTAACTCGTCCTCAATTGCATCAAAATCCGAAGGTGTAACATAATTAACTCCCGGAAATGAAAGTACATCTGTCGGAGAATCAATATTTCTGTATTCCTTATTAATCTCGTGGATAGATTCACTGTCAACAATTGTTACATTAACCTCTGCTTCATAAGGACATTTTTCATAATCAACCGCCTCATTGACAACATCAGTAATTATCTTCTCATAATCTAAGTCAAGCTTTTCCTCGGCTTCGTACTCTATATTAATAGTCATATCAATCTTTTCTCCTTCCTGTCTGACTTCCCTTTCTTGCTTCTCTTCTCTTGGCAGCCTTAGCCTGATTCTCCTCGTAATCCTCATATGCCTTGACAATCTTCTGTACAAGAGGATGCCTTACAACATCTTTATTCGTAAGCTTTATAAATGCTATCTCTTCAACCTTGGATAAAACCTTAGTCGCAACCTCAAGGCCTGACACGGTATCCCTTGGCAGATCCTTCTGTGTCATATCACCTGTAACAACAACCTTTGAACCGAATCCGATTCGTGTAAGAAACATCTTCATCTGTGCAGGTGTTGTATTCTGTGCCTCATCAAGAATAATAAATGCATTGTCAAGTGTACGGCCTCTCATATATGCAAGCGGTGCAACCTCGATAAGACCTTTTTCCATATTGGCATTAAAGCTCTCTGCACCCATAATCTGGAAAAGTGCATCATACAGAGGTCTGAGATACGGATCAACCTTACTCTGCAAATCTCCCGGCAGGAATCCAAGCTTTTCACCAGCCTCAATCGCCGGTCTCGTAAGAATAATCTTGTTGACCTCATTATTCTTAAATGCATTAATAGCCATCGCCATTGCAAGATATGTCTTACCTGTTCCCGCAGGTCCTACACCAAACACAATCATCTTATCCCTTATTGCATCAACATATTCCTTCTGTCCGAATGTCTTAGGTTTGATAGGCCTTCCTGCAATCGTCCTGCACACTGTATCAGAATCAATCTCAATCAGTGAATCAGCCTTTTCTTCAAATGACTGTGCAATAGAATAATCAACATTCTGTCTTGTAATCTGGTTGCCTCTCTTAGACAGCTCATACAGATAATTAAGTACTCCTGATGCTCTCTGCACTGCTGCCTCTGCACCTATAACCTTCACAGAGCTGTCTCTTACAATAATCGTAACCTTAAGTGTTTTCTCTATAACCTTCGCATATTCATCAAACTGTCCAAATATATTGGAGCAGTGTTCTACCGGTATATTAATAAGACTCTCTACCTCACTCATCAGATGTCTCCACCTTTCTAACATCAAAATCCGCAGGAACAGTTGCATCAATATCAGCATGTGCAATATACTTATCCCCGCTTCTTTCTATATTAACATGATAATCATTTATTTGCACTTCATTTTCTTTCAAATGTTTTATAAATCTCTCAGCTTTTTCATTAAGAATAGCCGCTGCTTCCTCCTCACTGTACTCAGCCTCATTTTCCTTATACTCATTAAGAATAATCTTCTGTACAGATACAGGAAGTGCAATCAGATTACCAATCTTTATATTCCCCTCATTAACAACCTTGTCATACTCTTTTAAATGTCGTGGAAAACCGAGAGAAATTTCATATTTATCTATGCTTATGGCATATGTCGTCATCTTTCGTCCAGTATATATTTTATCGGCATATACCGCATTTATCTCCTTATCCCATGATAACTGCGTTCTTATCAGAATATCCGCCTGAGCCTGCGTCTGGAATTGCTGTATATTCTCCTCGTAATCATCAGGAACATACAATGTATTCTCAACAAGTATGTCGCCTTCTGATACCTCGTCACCAACAGTGACCTTCGGTGTTCCGCTTCTGGTTATAATGTATTCAATAACACCGGAATATCCTGATATTATATTACCATCATTAGTGGTGCTGTGTAGCTCATCAGCTTTAGATTCATCAATGCTGACTTTCAGAATATTTCCCTCAATCCGTACATTAACCCATGTAACCTGCGACAGTTCATTTTTAATTGCCTTCTCGATATTTTCTGTATCTATATCCTTAACTTTATCACCTGTGCTGATGCCATGCTCTTTAAGAAACCTACGCATTGAATCATCTGTATATATGTAATTTCCGTCAAATTCAATACTCCACACGAATCTGCTGGCAATGAACATCAATACAAATGCAGTGGCAAAGCCAGCAATTATCGAATAATTTCTTCTGTATCTAGCAAAAAGAAACTCTATATCATGTTTCTTTAAAACTTTAATATGAACATGACATTTTCTTCGCAATTCCTTAGTCTTGAAATAATCCTGTCTTGTTATTCTCGCTCTTATTGTCTCTTTCACACACTGGCAGTTATATAATGTAATCCCGCGCCTGCAGCACAGATTAACGAACCTTTCCCGCTCCCATCCGGATATTTCAATAACAATATAATTATGTATCCTTTTCATCAGCCTCTCCTTTTAGAGAAACTTTGCCAATGCGTCCCCTAAGAAGGATTTCGTCCTGATTCATATGGTATATCACAAGATTGCTCCCGCTTACCCTTATATTGCCTATCCTCGTAGAAACCTTAAGATATTCGCTTGAATACTCAAGTATCCCCCTGTAATTCTCTATAAAAACCTCGCAGTCACCCAGCATTGATATAACAGGAAGTCCTGCAACAACATCTCTGCTAAGATCACACATCTGTCCGAGCCTTATACCGCTGCTGATAAAATCGACCATATAAGCAGACTTCCAAAATCTTTTTATATTCTATGCTGTTATCCTTTAAAGTATGATTTTAGTCTGTCATTATATTTCCTATTTCTAATTCTTTAATAAGACTCTCTTTAATATCCGTTATATGTTGTCTGAAATAGTTGTGATTTGTTGCTTCAAAATTAAGTATCCTGTTAAGTTTATAATTGAGACTTTCCAGCAAAACCGGATTTTTTATTATATAAGGCGTGTCATTAGATGCGAGATGTTCTGATAAAATATATTTATCAGTTATTGGAATAGCATCAGAAATGAAAAAGATTGATTTACTTGTAGTTCTTCCAAGATGATAATAGCAGCTTCTTATCATTCCATTTGCCTCCAAGACTGCGAACAAGCTGCTTAAATTCATCTTTAATATAGTACATTCCGTTTTGTTTAATTATCCACCTTTATGTAAAAGAGCTAATGTAATCAAAACATTAGCTCTTAAAACAATGTTTCTTTATCGCACATTGTGAAGCGTGTTTGTTGAAATCTTACCGATTTCCTATTTATATTATGTACAATGTATTTTATTTATAAACCATTTTATCTAAAAATCACAATAAAATCCAAAAAGAGCGATGCCTAAGCACCGCTCTCTCATGTCAAAAATATTAATTATTAGTTGAACTTACGTTTTCTAGCTGCTTCTGACTTCTTCTTACGTCTTACGCTTGGCTTCTCGTAATGTTCTCTCTTACGAATTTCCTGCTGAATGCCTGCCTTAGCACAGTTTCTCTTGAATCTGCGTAATGCGCTATCTAAAGACTCGTTTTCTTTAACGATGACATTTGACATACTACTTCCTGACCACCCTTCTGTTGCAAATTGTGCGCCAAACTACATAAATAGGGTATTTACTAATCGCACAAAAAACATTATATCACATTTTTGCAAATCGTCAAGCCCCAATTATCCAATCTGTGCAAGAATTGTATCAGGTACTTTAGCAATAAGCTCATCAATACCGGCAGGGTTCTTACCACCAGCCTGAGCCATATTAGGACGGCCGCCACCGCCACCGCCAACAATAGGCGCAAGAGCCTTGATAAGGTTACCAGCATGAGCACCCTTGGCAATAACATCGTCTGTTGCCATCGCAATAACGCTTACCTTATCAGCACCCTGTGCGCTGACGATAACAACAACTCCTGAACCAATCTCACCCTTTAACTTATCACCAAGGTTTCTTAATTCATTCATATCAACGCCGTCAACCTTAGTTGCGATATACTTAACTCCGTTAACTTCCTTGATATCTCCTGCTGTATCTCCAAGTGCATTATTAGCAAGCTCGGCCTTAAGCTTCTCATTCTCGCTCATAAGAGATTTAATCTCATCATTCATAGCTGCAATCTTCTTAACAAGCTGTACGGGCTCTGCCTTGGCTGCCTTAGCTGCCTCTTCAATAGTCTTCTCAAGTTCAGCGTAGTATTTCATAACACCCTTATCTGTAAGAGCCTCAATTCTTCTTACACCTGCAGCAACACCTGTCTCAGATACAATCTTGAAAAGTCTGATATTAGCTGTATTAGCAACATGAGTACCGCCACAGAATTCCTTAGAGAAGTCTCCCATAGCAACTACTCTTACCTTCTCGCCGTACTTCTCACCGAAAAGTGCCATAGCTCCTGTCTTCTTAGCTTCCTCAATTGTCATTACATCAGTAACAACAGGAATAGCCTCTGCAATCTTTTCATTAACAATATCTTCAACCTTAGCAATCTCTTCCTTAGTCATGCTCTGGAAATGTGTAAAGTCAAATCTTAATCTGTCAGGATCAACGTATGAACCCTTCTGCTCAACATGATCACCAAGAACAATTCTTAAAGCCTTCTGAAGAAGATGTGTTGCACTGTGGTTCTTGCATGTATCTGCTCTGTAAGCAGGGGAAACTTCCATTGTTGCAGTATCTCCAACCTTCATCATACCCTTAATCATAGTTCCGACATGACCAATCTTGCCACCCTTTAACTTGATAGTAGTCTCAACAGCGAATTCTCCTTCAGATGTCTTAATAACACCCTTATCGCCTTCCTGACCACCCATAGTAGCATAGAATACAGTCTCATCTACAATAACAGTTCCCTTATCACCCTCAGATAAAGCGTCAACAACTTCTTCCTCTGTTGTAAGAACTGTAATCTCAGATTCATTAGTAAGCTTGTCATATCCGACAAACGTGCTTGCTATAGCAGGATCAATCTCATCATATACAGTTGCGTCTGCACCCATATAGTTAGTTACCTTACGGGCATTTCTTGCCTTAACTCTCTGCTCTTCCATAGCTGCATTAAATCCAGCTTCATCAATTGTAATATTCTTCTCTTCAAGGATTTCCTTAGTAAGATCAATAGGGAATCCGTAAGTATCATAGAGCTTAAATGCGTCTGCTCCTGATAATACTTTTTCACCCTTAGAAGCAAGTTCAGCTTCCATATCATTAAGGATGCTTAATCCCTGGTCGATAGTCTTATTAAACTTATCTTCTTCTTCAGAGATAACCTTAGTAATAAATGTTCTCTTTTCCTCTAATTCAGGATAACCGTCCTTAGAGCCTTCAATTACAGTTTCACAAAGCTTAGATAAGAACTTTTCTTCAATACCTAGAAGTCTTCCATGTCTTGCAGCTCTTCTTAAAAGTCTTCTTAAGACATATCCTCTTCCTTCGTTAGATGGCATAATTCCATCACTTACCATAAATGTTACTGAACGGATATGGTCTGTGATAACACGGATAGAGACATCCTGCTTCTCATCTTCCTTATACTTAACTCCAGCCATCTCACAAACCTTGTTGCGAAGTGCCTGTAATGTATCAACATCAAATATAGAATCAACATCCTGAACAACAACTGCAAGTCTTTCAAGTCCCATACCTGTATCAATGTTCTTCTGGATAAGGTCTGTGTAATTGCCATGTCCGTCATTGTTAAACTGAGAGAATACATTGTTCCATACTTCCATATATCTGTCACAGTCACAGCCTACTGTACAGCCTGGCTTACCACAGCCATATTTCTCACCACGGTCATAATATATCTCAGAACATGGACCGCAAGGACCAGCGCCATGCTCCCAGAAGTTATCTTCCTTACCAAATCTGAATATTCTTTCAGGTGCAATACCGATTTCCTTATTCCATATATTAAATGCTTCATCATCATCCTGATATATAGAAGGGTATAATCTGTCTGGATCAAGTCCTACAGCCTCTGTTAAGAACTCCCATGACCAGTGAATAGCTTCGTCCTTAAAATAATCACCAAATGAGAAGTTGCCAAGCATCTCGAAGAATGTACCATGTCTTGCTGTCTTACCTACATTCTCTATATCGCCCGTTCTTATACACTTCTGACAAGTTGTAACTCTTCTTCTTGGTGGAATCTCCTGTCCTGTAAAATATGGCTTAAGCGGAGCCATACCTGAATTAATGATAAGCAGACTGTTATCATTATGTGGTACTAAAGAAAAGCTCTTCATCTTCAAATGTCCCTTGCTCTCAAAGAAATCAAGGTATAATCTTCTTAATTCATTCACACCTCTGTACTGCACTTTAACTTCCTCCTGATTATTCAGTAATCTCTTTCTCTTTATTCTCCGATGCAGCCATCTTAGCTGCCTTCTTGGCATCTGTTGCCTTTCGGAGTTTACCACCTACGAATACTGCAAGTACCAGTAACGCAAGCATTATAACAAATCTTACCGCTTCGTAAGCTATCTCGCCCACGAGTACGCCGACTAACCCAACCATATTATTACCTCCACGAATTATAATAAAAGCCTTCGCAATAATTTATAATATCACAAGAAACAACATTTATCAAGATTTCCAGTTCCCATCTGTCAGGAAATGCATTGCACGCTGTTCTGCTCCCTTAATTATATTCTTATCATACCCTATAACATTAAGAAGCTTGATTGCATTCCTTGTTGTTGCAGGTCCGGCATACAGCTTATAATCAAACTTAACCTCATCCTCAGTAACTTCCTCCTGGAAATGATAGTTGCTGTAACAGTCCTTAAGTATTGTTGTAAGCTCAATATCATGTGTTGCCGCAAAGCACAATGCCCTGCCTGTATTAAGATTCTTTAATATCTCTGATGATGCTGCAATTCTCTCAACAGTGTTAGTTCCACGAAGCACCTCATCAATAAAACACAGAACTGGTCTTCCTGTTTTATCAACCGCATCAAGAATTCTCTTTAATGACTTAATCTCAACAATATAGTAACTGTCCGAATTAGCAAGGTCATCCCTTAATGCCATTGAAGAATATATCCTATATACCGGAGCAATGTATTCTTTGGAAAGACTTGTTCCTATAGTCTGTGCCAGAATACTGTTGATTGCTATTGTCTTTAAAAATGTTGATTTACCTGAAGCATTAGAACCTGTAAGAAGAACATTTCCTTTAGTTGTTATTGAGTTGCACACAGGATTATCTATAAGCGGATGATACACTTCTTTCACACTAAGGTTATTAGTATTTTCCTCAAATTCAGGCTTACAGTAAAACGGCAGGCTTTCCCTGAATGATGCAACAGCAATTGATGTCTCTATGAATCCAAGTGTATCTACAAGGTTATATGCATCCTCATTTTTGGCAGTTATAAGCTTTGTCATCTTATTAAACTTCACAATATCCATGTGCGTTATCATTCTTAGATAATCAAGTACAACCTCTCCGATTGAACCATCAACATTGCCTGACTCAATCATCCATGAGCCTTTTGTTACTTTAGAAAAGCTCTTTAATATCTCTTTAAGCCTGTTACACTCTGGTTCAAGAAAACTTATATTGCTTTCACATATATCTTCAGATGCCGATGCCATTTTCACAATAACATTAATACATTTGAAATAATTCTCAATCTTAGCCTTATACTTGTAATAAGTAATTATTGAAAATGCTACCGATGCAATTATAAGCCATATCCCAAGCACCGGAGTTACAAGAACCGTAACAAGAATTGAAGCTATAAGAAATGCCCACGCAAGATAATGCACAATATTACTTCCCTGCTCTATATCCATTATATAACCGATATAATCTGTAACTGCAATCTTACGGCTTTTTCCCATATTCATAAATATCTTCTGAATTGTGATTCTTTCTTTTTCATTAGCTGTGAATTCATCTGCAAGCCTGTCCAGTTCGTGAAGCTTTTCTGCATCTGCAACCGGTTCTCTTAACATCTTATATAGATATTCCTGTCCAACAGATGAATTAGTATTATTAATACATTTAAATACTTCATCCATGCCAAGATCATTCCATGTTATATCATCAATCATAGATTCACTCGGATTACCTTTGGCATAATGCGATATATATTCAAAACTCTCATCTGTTCCCTTGTATACAGCACGTTTGCCCCACGCTTTCTTTATGGCATTCTCTGCAGCCTTCTTCCGCTTAATACTGCTGCTTACACATACATACACGCCGATTGCAACAGCCAGCAGTACAAAAACAATAATCTCTAAATCTGTATCTGTCATAAAACCTCCATCTGCCTGTTATTCTGCAATCTGACTGCAGTTTCAAGAGCTGTCTCCATCATTTTAGTAAATCCTGTCTGTCTCTCCTGTGCTGACAGCTTCTCACCCCTGTAGAGATGGTCACTTATTGTAAGAATAGTAAGTGCATGTTTTCTGCATCTGGCAGCAGTCATATACAATGCTGCTGACTCCATGTCAACCGCAAGCACCCCCATCTTCTTCCATCGGTCGTTAACTGTTGCATCATCATTATAAAACACATCTGATGCCAGTACATTACCCACTTTAACCGGAAAGCGTTTTTCTTGTGCAACATCATATGCTGTCTTTAAAAGCGTAAAGTCAGCTATTGGTGCATATGTGCCTGGAAGATTGTACTGTGCCGCAAAATTAGAATCAGTGCATGAGCCCATTCCAAGTACAATATCCATAAGATTAAGGTCATCATCAAATGCTCCCGCTGAACCAATTCTTATAATATTATCCACATCATATACATTATATAATTCATATGAATATATTCCCATTGAAGGCATTCCCATGCCACTTCCCATAACAGATACCCTGCATCCGTTATAAATTCCTGTGAATCCTGACATATTGCGGACCGTATTAAAGCAGCTTACATCTGTAAGATAATTATCTGCTATATATTTTGCCCTTAAAGGATCTCCCGGCATAAGAACTGTCTTTGCTATATCTCCTGCCTGTGCTTCATTATGTGGTGTCCCCATATCTGCCTCCTGTTATCAATCTTAAAAAGGCTGCTTTATATAATAAAGCAGCCCGAATAATTATTTACCTGGGTATTTAATTACTGACTCAACATCATATCCTGCAATCTTATCTCTTCCTTTAAGACCTTCAAGCTCCATAAGAAAAAGAACTTTAACAACTTCTCCTCCAAGCTCTTCTACAAGCTTGATAATAGCTTCTGTAGTTCCGCCTGTAGCAATAAGATCATCAACAATAACAACCTTCTGTCCAGGAGTTATCGCATCCTTATGCATCTCTATAGTAGCTGTACCATATTCAAGTTCATAATCTGCTGATATAGTCTCACACGGAAGTTTTCCCTTCTTTCTTACAGGAACAAATCCCTTACCGGTATTATATGCAACAGGAACACCAAATATAAACCCTCTTGATTCTGGTCCTACTACAACATCAAATTCTGTATCACCTATAAGATCTGTAAGACCGTCTATTGCAAGCTTTAATCCCTCAGGACTCTGGATAACACTTGTAACATCCCTGAATATAATCCCTGGCTCCGGGAAATCCGGTATACTTCTCACATAATCTTCAACTTTCTTGTTCATCTTATATAAATCCTCCTTGGTTATCTGTTAACCTGCATGTCTCGTAATCTCAGGTCATTATAGTATGTTATCTGGTTTCTTCCATGCTCTTTAGAATAATAAAGTGCCTCATCTGCACATTTTATGAAGCCTTCCACATCCATATTTTTATTATCAAGATATGTAAAGCCAGCACTGAATGTTATTATAACATCTTCAGGCAAGAAATCATACTCCTGATTTCTAAAATTAGTAAGCATTCCTTCCAGTATCTTTCCTGCCTGCTTTCTGGTATATCCCGAAAAAAGAATCAGAAACTCCTCTCCTCCGTATCTGCCTGCATGAATCGTATCATCAGTGTACTGGCTTATAACCCGCGATAATGTTCTTAATACCATATCACCTTTGTCATGACCATATGTGTCATTAACTTTCTTAAAGAAATCAATGTCAAGCATCGCAACACATACATCTTTCCCTGAAAAGTAATAATCATGCATTGCCTGCTTGATGTTCTCATATATAGAAAACCTTGTATGAAGCTGTGTCAGATAATCTGTTGAAAGCTTCTCCTGAAGCTTTTTCTCGCCATCATAATATTCAACAACATCTTCCACCTGCAGCTTATTGAAATTATACAATATAACCGATATTGCAAGTACACAGCTTATCAGTAAAAATGTAGCTGCAAAATCTCTTACATCAAGTGCCTTCCCTGCACTGGTGGCACCGTAATTATACATAAATGCTGATGCAATCCATACAACTATTGATGTAGCATATATAACAAAAATGGTCTTTCTGTCATTAAAGAATGAACTTATCACCATTACTACTGCTGTTCCAACCCACAAGGGCTCACAAAAATAAAATAAAAGTTCCTCAGCAGCAAACAGCCCTACCAGTGAAATACAACACATCCTGTTTTTAGTTTCATTAGAAAAATTATCTCTGGAATTAATCATTCTGAATGAGCAGTAGCTTATAATCTGGACCACCGTAACGGATATTAATCTTATTATATCTTCTGTCATTATAGCCGGCAGATTCTTATCAGCAAACGACACTATAATATATAAGATATTAACCGATACCATTATGATAAATAATATTTTCTCAAAGCCAAGCATTTTGTTTCTGAACACATTATGTCTGTAACTTACATGTTCAGCTCCAGTTCCTTTCTTTTCCATTGCAAACCTCTTGTCGTTCAATTATAATTGAATTTATATTATCATAACTTTTCAGTTAAATAAAGTATTTTTTACACAATAAGACACACAAGTCCTGAATTCTCATTCATTACTTTTTCAATTGTATCGCCAATCTTTCCCATGCTCTCAGTTGTCATATTATGTGTTTTTTCATATATTCCGTCTGATACAATCTGTTCTATCGTCTTTCCAAATATATTGGTATCCCAGATTCCATCCGGATTATCTTTCATATTTCCTTTGATATATTCAATCAGATCTTCTGCCTGATTCCTGTTTCCAACAATCGGGGCAATTTCAACCATTATTTCCGTCTTAAGCAGGTTGATAGACGGAACTTTAGCTTTTATCTTAACTCCATATTTATTGCCATTCTTAATCACTACCGGTTCATCAAGTTGTATATTTTCTTTCGAAGGAGTAACAACTCCGAAACCATTAAGATTAACCTCACTTATTGCATCACCAAAGCTTCCTAGTTCATTCTTCTTGTCAGAAAGAGATTTTATCATATCTATAAGCTCATGCTCGTTATTAATCTGCGTTCCTGTAAGTTCACTTAATATTTTATAATACAAATCTTTCGAAAGCTTAAATTCAATTTCAACCCTTCCTGTTGACATATCAACATTTTTCACATCAATCTTTTCTATGTATTCGCATGTATTATTCAACTCAAGATACGCATCTTTCATAACATTTATATTATCAAGAATTGAAAGTGCCGCATCTACTATATGCATCTTAAGCCAGTGTGATGACTCAAGTACTTCAACCCATGCAGGGGCATAAAAATCAAGCTGTGATACCGGAAATTCTTTAAGCACACCTGATATAACCCTGTCAACATCTTCTTTTCTTAGCTGGTCACAATTAAGAGCATAGACATTTACACCATATTTTTCTTTCATAGCTTCTGCAAGCTGCACAGATTCTTTAGCATATGGCTTCACACAGTTTAATATCACAACAAACGGTTTTGAAATCTTTTTCAGCTTATCTATAGCCATCTGCTCCGCATTGACATAATTATCCCGTTCTATTCCTGTAAATGAGCCATCTGTTGTAATAACGATTCCAATAGTAGAATGCTCCTCTATCACCTTTTCAGTACCAATCTGTGCTGCCATTGAAAATGGAACCGGATCTTTTGACCATGGAGTATTAACCATTCTCTCTTTGCCATTCTCCTCTGCTCCCATTGCGCCATCAACCATAAATCCAACACAGTCAATTGCACGCACTTTAATCTTAATATCATCAGCCATGCAGATTGCTGCACTCTCACCAGGTATAAACTTAGGTTCAGTAGTCATAATCGTACTTCCAGCACTACTCTGTGGCAGTTCGTCGATTGTGCGTTGTTTCTCGTTAGCATCTGCAATCTCAGGAATTACACATAGATCCATAAATCTTTTTACAAATGTCGACTTTCCTGTCCGTACAGGACCTACCACACCAAGATATATCTCCCCATTAGTGCGTTTCTTTATATCCTCGTACAGATTAAAGTTTATATTTTCCTTTCTGTCTGACATACTTTCCTCCCTGTAATTAAAGCGGTACATAAAAAATTATGCCTTCCGCATATACTTGTAAAAAATATATGTGAAAAGCATAATTTTTATTCTGCATTTAATTGTAATTTTGCTTAATTCCGAATAGTCGCAATTATTCATCAAATTCCGCAAGCACATAATAACCCCTGCTTGTCTCTCCAACCTCTTTAACAATTCCATGTCTTGACTTTAACCTGTCAGGTGTTGAATAGTTTCCTGACATTGCAACTGCCGGCTCTATCGTATAATAATAGCTGCTAGGAAGCTTCCCCTCCGTAATATCTACCTCATCTCCTGGCTTGACAAGATTAGGTCTGCTCATTGTGAATTCCATCTGTCTCATGTGCATACATCTCCTTTACAGATTAATCTTTTCTAAACATTTAATCGTATACTCTGCAACCTTCTGCTTTAGATATACATTATTCTCAAGCTTTAACTCAGGATCTTTCTTTAGCATATCTTTCGCTGCATCTGACGCTTCCTTTAATGTCTTTGCATCAGTAAATACATCTGCTATTCCGAAATCAAAATCACCGCTCTGCCTTACCCCGAAGAAATCTCCCGGTCCACGCAATCTTAAATCTTCCTCAGCTATCTTGAATCCATCGTTGGATTTATTAAGAATTTCCAGTCTTTTTCTTATCTTCTCTGACTTATTGCCTGTAACAAATATACAATATGACTGATATTCTCCTCGCCCAACACGGCCTCTTAACTGATGAAGCTGTGCAAGCCCAAATCTTTCCGAATTCTCTACCATCATAACAGTGCTGTTAGGCACATTTACACCAACCTCGATAACTGTAGTTGATACCAGCACATCCGTTTCATGTGCTGCAAATCTTTCCATCACCTCATTCTTTAACGATGGACGCATCTTGCCATGAAGATATTCTATCCTTATATCCGGAAGTTCTTTCTTAAGCATTGCCGTGTAATCAACAACATTTTCAGCCTCTACAGCCTCACTGTCCTCAACCATTGGACATATTACATAGCATTGTCTGCCGGAAGCAACCTGCTTGTGTATAAATGCATACGCCTTCTGTCTGTAGCTTTCATCCACAACACAATTCTTTATAGGAAGTCTGTTCGCAGGCATCTCATCAATTATTGATATATCAAGGTCACCGTACAGTATAATTGCCAGAGTTCTTGGTATTGGCGTTGCACTCATTACAAGAATATGCGGGCTTTTCCCTTTCTGTGAAAAGTCACGGCGCTGGTTTACTCCGAATCTGTGCTGCTCATCTGTTATAACAAGTGCCAGTTCTTTATATTCAACCTTTTCCTGTATCAACGCATGCGTTCCTACTATTATTCCGGCAGTTCCATCTGCAATCCTTGCATATGCTTCCTTTTTCTGTTTCGCTGTCATTGAACCAACAAGAAGTTCAACTCTGATATCAAGTCCCGCTTTTTCAAAGCCTTTAACAAACGATTCATAATGCTGTCTTGCAAGAACCTCTGTTGGCGCCATCAATGCTCCCTGATATCCTGCAATAACCGTATTGATAAGTGCAATTGTTGCAACAACTGTCTTTCCTGAGCCTACATCCCCCTGTATCAGACGGCTGCACAGGTGTTCACCTGACATATCTTGTGCAACCTCTGACACAGTCCTTAACTGTGCATTAGTAAGTGAATATGACAGGCTTTCAAGGAATTGATCCTTTTCTTTGCTTTCTGGTATTACATAGCTGTTCGGTATGTGTTCATTTGCACTCTTTAACGAAAGAGTTGCTAGCGTGAATAAAAAAAACTCTTCAAACGCAAGTCTGTGTCTCGCCTGAACATATTCTTCCATTGTCTTAGGAAAATGTATATTAACAACACTGAAATTATGCTCAGCAAGCGAATATCTCTTTCTTATATAATCAGGTATATATTCCTTTTCAAGTCCCGCGCTGTATTTTTCAAGTGCCTGTGCAACTGCCTTAGTAACAGCATTGTTAGTAAGACCTTTAGTCAGAGGATATATTGGCTGCAGAGTTCCCTGAAGTTCCTTGTACTGGGCAAGTGTATACATTTTCGGCTGTTCTAATAACCAGCCTCTTTTATTAACCAGCCTTCCCCTGAATACATATCTTGTTCCAAGCCTTAATGTATTCTTTAAAAATGGCATATTATACCAGCTGCATTTTATGGAGTCGCCATTATAATCCTTTATAGTCACAGTTAATATCTTAAGCCTGCCGCTCCCATATATATCCGGGCTTTTGCATACCTGTCCTTCAACAGCTACCTCTGTATGCTCTGATTCATGGCTTATATCTTTAACAAAAACAGGCTCATGGTATACATCGTAATCCCGTGGGTATAACCCCACGAGATCCGATACTGTGTATACCGAAAGCCTGTTAAAATTCTCAGCTGTCTTAGCGCCGATTCCCTTTAATTCTGTTATATTCATAATTCTTACTCAACAGATACAATATAATAATAAACCGGCTGTCCACCAAACTGAAGTTCAACATCTACATCAGGGAACTTTTCTTCAATCTTAGAAACAACTGCCTCGGCAGCAGCTTCTTCAACATCAGCTCCATAGTAAACACTTATAAGTTCAACTTCATCCGACATCATTGACTCAATCATCTCAAGAAGAGTCTCATCCATATCAGTACCAACTGCAGCAAGTCCCTTATCACCTAATCCAAGATAATTATTCTTCTTAATCTCCTTGCCGTCAATTGATGTATCTCTTACAGCATAAGTAAGCTGTCCAGACTTAACTGTTGAAAGACTGTCTGTCATCGCATCACCATTATCCTTAGCACTGCGTGTTGTCTCAAAGTTAATCATAGCTGTAATTCCCTGTGGTACTGTCTTAGTAGGGATAACAATAAGTTCCTTGTCTTCAACAATTGATGCTGCCTGGTTAGCTGCAAGAATAATATTGCTGTTATTAGGAAGAACATATATTGTCTTGGCATTAATCTTATCTGCTGCATTAAGGATATCCTCTGTCGAAGGGTTCATTGTCTGGCCGCCTTCAATAACTTCATCAACACCAAGTCCCTTAAAAATCTCTGCGATTCCGCTTCCCGGTGCAATTGTGATAAATCCAAAATCCTTAGCTGGCTCAGCTTTTTTCTGTTCAGCTTCAGAATTTTTCTCCATAGCCTGCTTAGCTGCTGCCGCCTGCAGTTCTGACTGTGCAACAACCTTCTGGTTATGCTCCTCTCGCATATTATCGACCTTCATCTTAGTAAGCTGACCATATTCCAAGGCCTTCTCAAATGCCTGACCTGGATGGTTAGTATGCACATGAACCTTAACAATATCATCAAGAGCAACACATACTATAGAATCACCTATTGATGTAAGGAATGCTTTGAAGTCTGCTTCAGTCTTCTCATCAAATTCCTTATCAAGCATAATTATGAACTCGGTGCAATAACCGAACTTTATATCTACATTCTCTACAGCAGCTCCCTTTCCCGAGCCTGGAACTGTCTGCTCAGTGGATGGCTTACTCTCTGTTATAGAAAAATCTGTAACCTTTCCTGTAAGTGCATCATACATTCCCTTAAGAACAACAACAAGTCCCTGTCCGCCTGAATCCACAACTCCCGCTTCTTTAAGGACAGGAAGCATATCAGGTGTCTTAGAAAGTACATATTCAGCATGTTCAATAATTATACGCATAGCCTCTTCAATATCATCTGTCTGTGATGCAATCTCAGCAGCCTTATCAGAAATACCCTTAGCAACTGTAAGGATTGTTCCTTCCTTTGGCTTCATAACTGCCTTATATGCTGTCTCTGTAGCTCTGCTTGTTGCAAGTGCAAGTGTCTCAACAGTAATTTCAGTTACGCCCTTCATCTCTTTAGTAAAGCCTCTTAAGAGCTGTGATAAGATAACGCCTGAGTTACCTCTTGCACCTCTTAACGAGCCTGATGATATAGCCTTAGAAAGATTCTCCATATTAGGGTTAGCAATAGAACTTACTTCCTTAGCTGCTGACATAATAGTAAGAGTCATGTTAGTACCTGTATCACCATCTGGAACAGGGAAAACATTAAGGTCATTAATCCATTCTTTCTTAGACTCAAGGTTTTTAGCTCCTGCAAGAAACATCTTCTGCACAAGTGCTGCATCTATTGTATTAGTTGCCACGATTATCCTCCATTCTGCAATTAAGCATTATAACAATATTTCAATTAATCAATTACTCTTACGCCTTCAACATATATGTTGATTTTCTTAATCTCAAGGCCGGTAAATTCTGACACTTTATACTTAACATTCTCAATAAGATTATCTGCTACTGCAGCAATGCTTACACCATAAGATATAATAACATGAAAATCAATCTCAATAAGATTATTCTCATCTATAACCACACTGATTCCTCTTGTAAGGCTGTCTCCTTTAAGAAGCTTAACAAGTCCGTCTTTCATGCTGACAGCAGCCATACCCACAATTCCAAAGCACTCAACTGCTGTAGAACCTGCGTACTGTGCAATAACTTCCGAATCAATCGAAACTTTTCCAAGTTTATTCTCCAAAGTTCCCTTCATAGATAGTCCTCCAATACTGCGGCTTGTATTTGTTAACACCCGTAATACGGATGCAAGTTTCGCGCAGTCAAACTTTACATAAAAATATGTATATAAATAGCACAAATATTATACTATCTTTCTACAGAAAAATAAACACATTTTCGAATTCTTTATTAAACTTTGATTATCAAATGAATGTCCAAAAAATAAAGTGAATCGCGTTTTGCGCAATTCACCTTAATATACTGGTATTAACTTTAAAGCTCATAGATTATGCACGCTCAACTAAACCAGAACGTAAGCATGAAGTACAAACATACATCTTCTTAGCATTTCCGTTAACCTTTACTTTAACAGACTTAACATTAGCATTCCAAACTTTATTAGATCTTCTATGAGAATGACTCACTGCATTACCAAAGTGAGGACCTTTTTCGCAAATTGCACACTTAGCCATTTCAATAACACCTCCTTACCGGTATTGGGTAATTTACCCACAACAGAAATTATTGTATCAGATAAAAAAATATTTTGCAACACATTTTTCAAGAATTTTCTTCAAAATTCTCTCAAAAGCACAACATATTGTTCTGATTACTGGCAGAACATGTTATAACCCACAACAATCAATGTAATTATTATGCATACGCACAAGAATACATTATCCATTATAAACAGTGTTATTATCATTCCAACAGCAATCCAGAAGAATATAAATCCAAGCAGTCTGCACATATATATACTTCCTTAATAAGTATGTTATATAATATGCACATTACATATGTTTATGAAAAACTACTCTGCTGCATCTTCAATAGCTTCATCAATATCTGCATCAGTTACAACCTTTTCATCCTTACCCTTGAATTTGTCAATAACATCAGGAATCATATCAAGAATCTTAGTTACAGTATCCTGATTCTTAATATTAACAAGCTTGGTTGCACCATTCTGAATAACTAAAACCGCGCTCGGTGTAACCTTTCCGGTCATTCCACCACCGGCATTATTCTTCTTATCCCCTGCAAATGCTCCTGCTCCAACTCCAAACGAAACATCAACAAGCGGAAGGATAATTGTATCCTTAACCGTAACCGCATCACCAACAACAGTCTTAGCTGATATAAACGCATCCATCCCCTTAAAAAGTGATGCAACTGTTGAATCAAAATTATTCTCTGCCATAAAATCCCTCCTTGTTTTGCGAAGCAAAATCCGAATCCTATGATGAGGAGAGGGATTTTGACCTCCTTGTTTTGCGAAGTACTGTTAACATTATAACATAACCTTCTCTATCTGGAAATAAACTTTTTAAACTGTTCATTTCTATACACTCTTAACGCTATCACAAGCACTGAAAATATACGTATATTTCCTTTCAGGAATATACTGCCCTCTTTAATATTCTCACCAAATGCCGGTTCTAAAGAAAGGTCAACTCCTGACATACCATAAAAGATTGATATATAAGCAAGCACTTTGCCCATTGTCGCCGGGTCTTCAAATCCAAGTCTTGCATTAATTCTGTATTTCTTAGGTCTAATAACCTTAATAAGTTTCTTTAACTGTTCCACAAAAAAATGAAAAAATGCCTTATTATCCTCATCTGTCACAAATTCTTTTGCCTTCTTCACTTTTTCTTTAAGCTTGTCAGCCGCTCCGGAAACCTTTTTTACTGTATCCTTTACAAGGTTTATTATCTCTTTAATCTTTGTATATATTACAAAGCATTTATCCTTAACTTTATCAAAGAAGTTCTTATTCTGTGTGGTCTTAGATTCATCTTCTGATACAGTCTCTTTAAGACTCTCTGCAGACTCTTTAATATCTTCCACATTTTTCTTAACAGCCTGTGTATCTTCTTTAGTGTCACTCACAACCTCAGCCATCTTAATCTGTGGTTTTTTCTCATTTTCCGTAAGCTTCTTGGCTTCATCGTCGTTTACAGAAAAAATATTTTCTTCTGAGTGTTTTGTTTTTTTCTTCTTTGATGTCCTATGTTTTGAAGTTTTTTCTTTTTTTTGATTATTACTGTAAATTGTAATAAAAAGTGCCTTGGCTTTAATTGCAAGTTCTTCATCATACGAAACAAGCACCCTTAATATTCCAAGCCATGACAATTTCGCATGTGCCTTGAACTTACCATGATAATCAGCATCAGCCTTATATCTTACCGGCACAAAAAGAACTGCTGCCACAACAATTATTACAAGTCCTAAAATACACGCGATAACTATGCCTGTTATCTTAAGTATAAGCAATAAAACATGCAGCATAGCCCCACCTTTCCAGCAGCATGTCAGCTGCCCTTCCTTAATTCTGTGCCAAACCTAAGATAACCAGCGACATCAACGCCTCCTGTATGGGAATATGTGTCGTCAACTATGCATCTTACCAGTTCAAGTGCCTCATCCCTGCCCTTCGCAAGTCCTACAACATACACTTTATCTCTGTATGATTTATTCTTAAAATGTGGCTGTTTCAGCATATTAGCTGAATAAACATCAAGAATATTATCAGGATTGACAGAAATTGCAACAATATAAGTATCTATGGTAAATCTGTTCTTTCTGATAAGACCAAATGTTTTGTATTTTGCTTTTCTTGCGTTATCCCCAAGATAAAGATATCTATACCACTTCAACTTAACATCCCCCAAAAAACTTAAACTTCTCATATGCACATCAGCACATTTGCATTAGTTATCACTTATCATCGTCTTAATAATCTCAACAACTGCCTTCTGCTCTGCATCATCATTGCACTGCATAAGAGAATTATTAATATAAGCCTGTATCTCTTCCGTATTGTTAAAGAATACCGGAAGACTTGAAAGCACTGATGCCATAACAGCTCTCTTAACCATTACATTCATGTTTTTAAAACTGTCGTCAAGTTCCTTAATAAGCTTTTCTGCCGTCTCATCAGCATAAGAATTATCAGGAATCTCAGCAAATACCTCTGATTCAAGTTTAACAAAATCACTGCCTGACTGTAACTTAAGTGTTTTAGACAAAGCATTATATGCAGATAAAAGCTCATATTCCTTAAGCTCATCCACAAAGTTAGCAAGGCTGTATTCTATTGCATAATCACCAGATGATACTGCCTCAAGAATTCTTTCCTGTTTTCCTTCAAATGCAGCAAAATCTTCTGAAATATCTTCAAATCTTTCACCTGTAACATAAGCATTTCTCGTCTTACTTAAAACATTCTTAGCATTCTCTATCTCTTCTATTCTGTCCAGTGTATTTCTTCTGGTAAGAACTATGGTGAGTGCATCATTAACAACCTGTGTAAGAAGCACATATACATCTGCATAATCTGTCATCTTCTCAGTTGCAATATCAAGCGCGCTTTTAAGTCTTACATATTCGTCTTTATCAATATTTCTGTAGTCAGCCCCTGCAAGTGTGTTATATATATCATAGACATCCGGGAACTTATCAAATCCCGCCTCACCTGAGAGCATCGCACTTGTGCTTAAAGTGTAATAGAAATCATCTATCGAATCCTTTCCAGCACCATGATACAGTGTAAATGCATCTCTGATATGCTCAAAGAATCTGTCCTTTAACATTCTTACAGGAAGCTGTCCTACTATCTCCGAAATCTTGCCATTAATAACAACATTATCCTTATCAGACAATATATAATGCATAATCTCATTAGTCATATAGGTATTATAGTAGTCGTAATCCAATTCACACTCGTTAAATCTGTACTCAACTCTGTTAAGTACATGTTCATATATTCTTAATCTGTCAACATAAGCTGTTATAACTTCCATAATCTCAATAATCTGTTCACGGAATGAATTGAGTTCGTTGAATGCCTCATAATCATCACATTCATCATTCTCCACAAAACGCTCCACAAGCTCATTAAGTCTGTTAATCATGTTAAGAAGGTCTTTATCATTCTGTAAATCTCTTGCAATATCAAGTACAGTATAATAATTCATGGACATTTTGATAAATCCAAGCCCATTATACATGGAACACATTCCATTACCATACTTTAAAAGATTTTCTGAAAGATTCTTTCCCTTTGTAATTTCGCCTGCTATATAACCTAAATTCTTCAATATATCAAACCTCGTTTATTTTAAATTCAACTTATCCAACGCATCACAGAAATCAAATGTAGCATAGTAATCCTTTATTGTCTCTGCTCGTCTGATCATCTGAACACTGCCATCTTCCTTAAGAAGAAGCTCTGCTGATCTTAACTTTCCATTATACTGGTATCCCATAGAAAAACCATGTGCTCCTGTATCATGGATAATAAGATAATCGCCCATATCAATCTTAGGAAGCATTCTGTCAATTGCGAACTTATCACTGTTCTCACATAAAGAACCTGTGACATCATACTTGTGGTCGCAAGGTGCATCCTCTTTACCCGCAACAGTAATATGATGATATGCACCATAGATTGCCGGACGCATAAGGTTAGATGCACATGCATCAACTCCGATGTATTCCTTATAGATATGCTTCTCATGAATTGCCTTAGTTACAAGACAGCCATATGGAGCAAGCATAAATCTTCCAAGCTCTGTATAGATTGCAACATCACCCATTCCGGCCGCACCAAGAACCTCATCATATACCTTGTGTACTCCTTCACCGATAACTGCAATATCGTTAGGCTCCTGATCTGGCTTGTAAGCAACACCAACACCGCCTGAAAGATTTACAAATTTAATATCTGCACCTGTTTTGTCTCTTAACTCAACTGCAAGCTCGAATAAAATCTTAGCAAGTGTTGGATAATATTCATTAGATACTGTATTACTTGCAAGGAATGAATGGATACCAAAATGCTTAACCCCCTTGCTCTTTAATATCTTAAATGCTTCAATAATCTGGTCATGTGTCATACCATATTTGGCATCACCTGGATTATCCATAATAGATGTTCCAAGCTGGAAATATCCGCCCGGATTGTAACGGCAGCTCATTGTTTCAGGAAACTTACCGTCTAATATCTTATCAAGAAACTCAATATGAGTAATATCATCAAGATTGATAGTAGCACCTATCTCATTAGCATATGCATACTCTTCTGCTGGAGTATCATTAGATGAGAACATAATCTCTTCCGGCTTATAATCAAGCGCATAGCCCATCATAAGCTCTGCCATAGATGCACAGTCAACACCGCAGCCATAATCCTTTAATATCTTTAAAATATATGGATTAGGAGTAGCCTTCACAGCAAAATACTCTCTATAACCTTTATTCCATGAGAATGCTTCCTTTAATCTCTTAGCGTTCTCTCTGATTCCCTTCTCATCATAGAGATGATAAGGAGTCGGATATGTTTTGTCGATTTCCTTAAGCTGTTCAAGTGTAACAAATGTCTTTTTCTTACTCATTATCTTCCTCGTTTCTGTGCTGAATTTCTAAAAATCTTTCGCAAGCCCACGTATACAGCACCAACGCATAGTCAGGCCACTGTAAGAAATCCTATATTATGCAGAAATATTTGTCAAGTTTTTAGTATGATATGTCTGCAAAAAATAAGAAGCCACTAAAGGCTTCTTATCAATTAATGAAATTATAAATTAATACACCCCTTAAATGCATCAGGTGCAACTGTTACATTCTTTCCATAGTCCGCTTCTTTAAGACTAAGGCAATTAATGAACGCTTCATTTTCAATTGATTTAAGGGACTTTGGAAACTCAACTTTCTCAAGTCTCCTGCAGTTTTCAAAAGCATTAGGTGCTATTACCTCTACCCCTTCTGGAAATGCAACCTCTACAATATCATCTCTGTTAGAAAAAATTCCTTCTGTTATTCTTGTAAAATCTGACATATCAATCTCTTTAAATGTTCTGTTGTACAATGTCACTTTAATTCGGCTACCACTCATATCATTCCCCTCTTTCCTGTTAGTCCGGATTACTGTTCCAAAAGCTTAATAACAAGTGGACTTATCATAGATGCCTGTGCCTGATATACTGACTGTGGATCATTCTTATATACATTATCATAAGGCATTCTGTTAATAAACTGAGCATTTGCCTCTATCTGTCCATAATATTTCCCAGTCTTTATGTACTGCTGTTCATCACTGTTATTATTAATAATATCCGTTCCTGTTACCCCAATTCTTTCAGAACTGGTTCCTGTGACTATATTATACAATTCTGCCGCTAAATTGTCACCTTTATCTGCAGATATTGCCGAAAATAATTTAGCAAGGATATCCTTATATGTTTCACATACATACAGATACTCCTCATAACTTATAAGCGAACTGTTATCCTGTTCCTTATAACTGCTTCCTGTCCTTTCAGTCGCTGTATGTTTACTGGCATAATTCCCTGTAATTGTATCAGGAGCATTCACATCAGAAGCTGAAGTAAAATCTGTAGCATATGCACCATCAACGGTTGTTGAGTCGTTAGCAAGTACACCACCTAATATATCATTAATCTTACTGATATAATTAAGTGTTTCATCATACGGAGGCACTCCTCCATACTTCTGTACTGAACCACTGCCAGCATTATATGCTGCAAGAGCAAGCGTAGCATTACCATCATAACTGTCTAACAGCTCTGATAACATCTGTGCACCGGCATATACATTCTGTCTGGCATCAAAAGGATCCGTAACACCATAGCTTTCTGCCGTATATGGCATAAGCTGCATTATTCCCTGTGCTCCGCAATACGATACAGCATCCGGATCAAACCCTGATTCTGCCTGTGCTACAGCTTTAAGAAAATTCTCATTGATTCCAAATTCTTTTGCTGCTCCGGCAAAGATATTCTCAAGAGAATCATCCACAGTAATATTATTATATATTTTATCAAAATCAGTCCCACCAGAATTAACATATGTCTGGTTATTAACAAGATATATGTCACCATCTGACGGAGTGATATAGTTAACAGTATTCATCATCATTCCTCATAATCATGCAATTAATCACTAAACAATATTATACATTCTCACGACTTCAATATCAATAGCCAAAATATGTATCAAACACAGCTTTTGCTACTACCTGTGCACTTGACACACCAGAATAACCCCCTTCCAGAATCACACATACTGCTATCTGGGGATTATCATAAGGTGCAAAGCCCGTAAACCAGCTATGATATCTGTCAGAGTCATCATACTGTGCCGAACCGGTCTTTCCTGCTGCTTCATATGATGAATATTTCATAGAATTTCCTGTACCAGAAGTTATTACCTCTCTCATGCATTCTGTAAGGTATTCTGCCTCTTCTGCTGACATCACAGTTCCTGCCTCTGCTGGCTTATTCTTAACAACCGTTCTTCCCTCACTGTCACTTATACTGTCAACAATATAAGGAGTCATCATAACGCCATCATTAGCAACACTAGCCGCTATCATCATATTGTGCAGCGGTGTCATCATCGTCCTTCCCTGACCGATACCGGTCTCCTGCATCTCACTTATCGAAGAATCCTGTGTTACAGCCATTGTACTCTTAGAATACTCAAACCCTACAGGAAGATTAGAATTAAATAATAATGTACTGCACAGATTCATGAAAGATGTCTTATTAAGTCCTGCTCCAATCGTAGAAAATGCAGAATTACAGGAATTAGCAAATGCTTTTCTTAAATCCTGATATCCATGTGCCGTATGATCAAAGCATGCAATAGTAGTTCCACCAGATATATATGCCTGTCCATCACAATTATATGAATAATTATAATAATCATTCTGATTCTGCCTTATATATGCAAGAGCAGTAATTATCTTGAATGTTGAACCAGGTGGATATAGCCCTTGCGTTGCCCTGTTTAAAAGCACCGAATCCGCACTATCGTAAGTAATCCACTCATCATAATCGGTATTTACTGCATTTGCATCAAATGATGGATTCGATACCATTGCAAGAATCTTACCCGTAGCAGGTTCCATCGCTATAACTGCACCTTTATTATTACCAAGTGCTTTATATGCCGCTTTAGTAAGTTCAACATTAAGTGTTGTTGTAACATTATGCCCCTTTGCTTTTCCTCCAGACAGGTCATTACCAATCTGATCAAGCACATTATCTGTCTCACTTAAAAGAAAATAATTCTGAGACTGTTCTATTCCTGTCTTCATCCCTGTAAGAGAAGTAAATCCAACCGAATGACAGAACAGATTATCATAAGGATAATAACGTGTTTCATTGCCATCCTCATCCGTAAGCGTTGTTGCAAGTACATCTCCGTCATCTGCTAATATATCACCTCTTACAACCTTGCTTTCCTGATTGTCTACTCTTTTATTGTAAGGATTATTCACAATTGTTCCTGCATCTTTTACATTAAATATACACAGATACACAATAGTTGCAAGAAAAAGTCCTACAAAAAAGAATGCAATTATATTAGTCTCTTTATTTCGCAGATTCTTCTTTTCATTATCAACTATATCACTTTGTATGTTTTGTTTTTTTCTTCGTCTGTCCTGTTTTTTGTTTTCTGCCATCTTTCCTGTCACCTTCATCCTGTCTCATATTGTACATTCCATTAATAAGAGCAAACATTATAAGCGAGCTTAATATAGAGCTTCCACCGTAACTTACAAAAGGAAGTGTAACACCTGTCATCGGTATAAACTTAATTGCACCTCCCACAGTTAAGAACACCTGAACCCCATATGTAACCCCAAGTCCTACAGCTACAAGACGATAAAAAAGTGTCTTACATCTTGAAGCTATATTCATCATAAGAATAAGATTATTAAGGCACACTAAGAATAGAGCTATTGAAAATATGAGTCCAAATTCTTCAGATATAGCAGAAAACATAAAATCTTTCTCTGCTACAGGTATCTTATCAGGCATACCCTGACATAATCCATATCCAAACCACGATCCCATACCAATTGCAAAAAGAGACTGACATATCTGATATCCGCTAGTATCAATATATTCCCACGGATTACGCCATACAATAACTCTCGCCCTCACATGTGCAAAAAGCTTATATGCAATAACAGATGCACCCGCTCCGGCAAGCAGCCCTGCCCCGGCATATGAAAGCTTCCTTGTTGCTATATAAAGCATTGCGATATATACTACAAAAAATATAAGTGCCGCACCAAGGTCCGTTGAAAGCACAAGTATAATAACATGAAGTGCTGCAAATACTGTAACAATACATGTCTGTTTAAATGTTGTTGATTTATTAAACATTGAAGCAACAAACATAACATACAAAATCTTAACAAACTCTGCCGGCTGTACAGAAAATGCTCCTATGCTTAATGTAAGATTGGCTCCATACACCTTATTTCCTAATAAAACAGCACACAAAAGCACAAGTCCCGAAATGCAATATATCCATCCAAAGTTTCTGAAACTCTTAACTGATTTGATAAGCCATGGAACAAGAAACATAATAACCGTTCCAAGCACAGCAATAACAAACTGTTTAACACATTTGTCAAAATTAAGCCTTGCTATCATGATAAATCCAACTGACATCAGCATACACATATTATTAACAAGAAGCCTTGAAGCCTTTGGATACAATATGTAATAAAACGCAATGAATACTATAAGATATATAAGCTGCACAAAATAAAAGCCTATATATCTAGTCTCACCCTTCATAAGATACAACACATAATATCCAAGGAAATGTATCGCAAATATTATAATATACTGCTGGATATATATTCCTTTTCTCTTTTCTTCCTTATGGATTATTGCTCCTCTGTAAGCAGAAAGAACATAAAACGCCATCAGAAAAGCAAATATGTATTTTGTAAGTTCAATAAAAACTGACTGCATAGCAATCTCCTTTATTCAAGTCACTTAATCTTAGTCGATTGCCTGATGAAAATGTCCTGTAGTACCACCACTCACTCCATCAGTCATAACTAATTGTATATCATCTGCTTCACTTTCGTCAAATTCATAACGAATTACACACACCCCGCATTCTTCGGGATTTTCTTTTGTAAGATTGAGTTTTTCTCCATTCATTACAGAATAACAGAATTCACACATACTTTCCACTGTATAAGAGCTGCCCTTCGGCCCTGTAATATTAATGCTGCCCCAGCATCCGTCACATTTTCCGTAAGTTCTTCTCACACACTGTTCAGATACCATAAGAGGCACATTCCCATATACAACAAGTTCAGTGTCACTTCCAATTACAGGCTTCATCTCCTTATCTGTAAGTTCAAGTGGCAGTGTCATTCTGTCAAGAATAACCCCGGCATTGCTGCACAGCCTTCTTAATTCATCTTTTGCAAATGTATTAAATATATATATGCTGCTGTCTGTAATAATATGCACCTTGTCAGATAATTTCTTCCAGTTGTCACTTCCAAGAAAACCAATCTGCTCAATATTACGGCATACAAACCTGTCTATGCCACAGTCAGAAGCCTTCTCACACAAGCACTTAAACTTATCATATTTCTCTGCCTTAAGAATATGTGGAAGGAACATATATACATATATTCCATGTGACTGACAGTGCTTTACAGCCTCTTTTAATGAATTCTCATCATTCATATAAAACATCTTATAATCAAGATAAATGCTTTCAACCCCTGAAACTGATGCTGCTTTCTTTACCTGCGCTATATCATGAAGGTATGCAGCTTTTCTTACCTGATAATTATTATCATCAGCTTCTTTCTTGTCGTCAGGCTCTGCACATTCAGGCTTATTATAAGTTCTTACAAGACTGTGCTTTAAATGTGTCTCAAGCTGTTCAAGTACATTTCTTCTTAATTCTTTAATCCAGCCGACAGGCACAAACACACCATCATCAAGCTGCACTTCTGCATCTTCCACCACAAAACATGTATCGCCGGTTTTCTTTAAATTCTTAACCAGTTCCTCCTCTGAGGCCGGACGGCTCTGTGCTTCGGTAACTATCTCTCCTGTACATGTCTTTTCAATTCCATCATACATTACTGTAAGTGATATATTTTCATTCTTTCTTACAACAAGCCTCATATCTACATGAAGCTTAGGTGTTATTCCGACATAATTGTCCGCTACATATGCCTTAATCTTAGCATTATTCATTCTGTTGACAATTCTTCCCTCATACAGCGGGTATTTCTTAGGAAGATTAACAACCAAGGTCTGTCCTGCTGCCACATCAGCTCCGCTCTCAAATGAATGCTCTTTATCAATCTCAAAGACATCGCCTCTGTTCACATTCTTTAATGCCTTAAATGTAATTCTTCCTGCCTTGTTAGATACTACCTTAAGGCACTCCGTTCCCATATGGTTAGGACGCCCCAGTGACATCATCTTCTTTCCCTTGACGCTGTCATAATAGCCTGTAGTAAATGCACCTCTGTTATATATATCTGAAAGGTCATCAATATCCTTCTTATCTACCTTGAAGCCTTTTCGTCCCCTCTCAAGATACATATCAACATATTTACGGTAAATATGCGTTACCATAGCCGCATATGTGACATTCTTCATACGGCCTTCAATTTTCAGAGAATACACTCCACTTTCTATAACATCAGGAAGTATCTGTAATGCACACATATCCTTAGGGCTTAATGCGTAACTGTTGTTTCTGTTATTAATCTTTTCGCCGTTATCATACACATCATAAGGCATCCTGCACGGCTGGGCACACCTTCCCCTGTTGCCGCTTCTTCCTCCGTTAAAGCTTGAAAGCAGGCATTGTCCCGAATAACAGTAACATAATGCTCCATGCACAAAGCTTTCTATCTCCACATCTAATCTCTCATGAAGCTGCTTTATTTCCTGCAGATTCATCTCTCTTGAAGTGACTATTCTTGTTGCACCAAGTTCCTTTAAAAGCCTGCTGCCATACACTCCGGTCTGTGTCATCTGGGTACTGGCATGTATATCCATATCCGGAAAGTGCTTTCTTATGAGGTTAAACACACCCATATCCTGTACAATCACTGCATCAAGACCTGCCTCATAGAATGGTATAAGATATTCTATAAGACTGTTCTCTATCTCTCTTGACTTAAGAAGAGTATTAACTGTCAGATAAACCTTTCTACCGAATAAATGTGCATATTCAATAGCACAGATAAGCTCTTCATCATTAAAATTATTGGCAAATGCCCTTGCTCCAAACATATTGCCTCCCAGGTATACGGCATCTGCCCCTGCCGCCACAACAGCTTTCATAATATCAAGTGAACCTGCTGGTGCTAAAACCTCCACCTGTGTTTTTCTCTTATCAACATTCATAGTTGTAACCGCCTTTAAATTAAATGGCTGCTGCAAATGCATTTGCAACAGCCGTTATTATTAATACCAGATAATCTTATGTAAATCACTTCTTAGAGTCATTCAGTTCTGTCTCTAACTTGACAATATTCTTCTGATACTTGTTAATCTCACTCTTTAATTCCTTAATCTCTTTTGCTGAACTTTCTGCCTTAATCTGTGCTGCAATAAGCTCATGCTTAAGGTCGTATATTTCCTTATCCTTGTTCTCAATATCTAATGAAAGACTGTCTGCCATCTTCTTAGCCTTGAAGTAATCATCTGCAATATTAAGATACATCATATCAGTTCTGAGCTCTGCTGACATTCGTCTGTAACTCTCTTCTTTATTAAATTCAGTTATCTTGTTATTAATGTATGATGCAACTCTCTGAAGATACTCCTCGCTTTCATATCCACCAAGCTTGATTACCTTACCTCCAAGAATTACTTCTGCTGTATTCTTTGATGACATAAGTCCCCTCCATATATGTAGAAATAAACATATTAAGTATATAATAAATACACTTACTATTCAACTCATAAAACACATTCTTTAGAATATTTTATGTTATTTTTGTTTGAATGGCCTACCAAGATTATCATAAGCTGCTTTAGTTGCAACTCTTCCTCTTGGAGTTCTGTTAATATACCCGTTCTGTATAAGATATGGCTCATAAACATCTTCAAGAGTTCCTGAATCCTCGCCTATTGAAGCTGCCAGTGTCTCAATACCGACAGGCCCGCCATCAAACTTATCAACTATTGTAGTAAGTATAACACGATCGTTACGGTCCAATCCATCTCTGTCAACATCTAACAGATTAAGTGCATAATCAGCAACATCCTTATTGATATGTCCGTTATATTTAACCTGTGCAAAATCTCGCACTCTCTTTAAAAGTCTGTTGGCAAGTCTCGGTGTTCCTCTGGATCTTCTTGCAAGCTCATGTGCTCCGTCTGAGTCAATATCAACATTAAGCACATTGGCTGAACGGATAATGATTTTCTCAAGCTCCGGAACGGTATAGAATTCCATATGGCTTACTACACCGAATCTGTCTCTTAAAGGTGCTGATAAAAGTCCTGCTCTTGTTGTTGCACCTATCAGAGTGAACTGTGGCAGATCAAGTCTTATAGACCTTGCTGTTGCACCCTTTCCGATCATAATATCAATCTTATAATCCTCCATTGCCGGATACAGCACTTCTTCAACCTGTCTGTTAAGTCTGTGAATCTCATCAACAAAGAGAATATCACCCTCACTCAAGTTGTTAAGTATAGCTGCCATATCTCCCGGCTTCTCGATTGCAGGACCGGATGTAACCTTGATATTAACCCCCATTTCATTAGCAATAATCCCTGCCAGAGTTGTCTTTCCAAGTCCCGGAGGTCCATAGAAAAGCACATGGTCAAGTGCCTCTCCTCTTTCCTTTGCTGCCTCAATATATACTTTAAGATTACTCTTAACCTTATTCTGTCCAACATAGTCATCAAGAGATAATGGTCTTAAGGAATTCTCAATACCATAATCTTCTTCAGTTATCTGTGTTGATATAATCCTCTTTTCCATATAGCCCCTCATTTCTCAAATACTATTCTGCTCTAGAATTTAGCCAGCTTCTTTAACGCTTCCTTAAGAACCGTCTCAGAATCCTTATTCTCTATATCTTCCACTTCCTTGACAGCAACAAGTGCATCTTTGCTTGAATATCCAAGTGATACAAGTGCCTCAACAGCGTCATTTCTTATCATCATGACATTACTTACATTACTGTTATTGTCTGCCTTTTTATTCTTAGAAAGTGCTGATTCAAATACTTCATCAAGCTTTAACTTATCCTTAAGCTCAATTATAATCTTCTGTGCTGTCTTAGGTCCGATACCAGGAAGTGCCTTGATTGCTGCCACATCATCAGCAAGAACTGCAAATCTTAAATCATCTGCTGTGATATTAGATAATGCACCAAGCGCTGCCTTAGGGCCAATACCATTGACACAGATAAGCATTTTAAACATGCTTAAATCATCTCTTGTAAGGAATCCGAACAGACTACATTCATCTTCCTTGACATTCATATATGTATATATCTTAACCTCACTGCCAACTGATGGAAGCTCACCAAGAACTGAACCCGGAACATATATATTATATCCGATTCCATTGGCTTCCACAACGATTACATCTGGCAGGATTTCGGCAAGCTCACCTTTAATGTATGAAATCATTCTCTACCCCCAAGACAGTAATTGATAAACTGCTGTGCTGTTCTTCCTGATATTCCACCATGTGAAAGTTCCCACTTGTTAGCCTCTGCCATAAGCTCTTCATCTGTCATCTTAACATTATTCTTCCTTGCAAGGCCAATAACAATATCAAAGAATTCTTTCTGTGATGGCTTAGAGTAGCTTATCTGGCATCCAAATCTGTTCACTAATGAAAGCTTCTCCTCAATAGTATCAGATCTGTGAAGACCGTTATTGCTTTCCATATCATTTCTGTCATTCCATGTTTCCTTGATAAGATGTCTTCTGTTAGATGTTGCATAGATAAGAATATTATCAGGCTTAGTCTCAACACCGCCTTCAATTACAGCCTTCAAGAACTTGTATTCAATCTCGAATTCCTCGAAAGATAAATCATCCATATATATTATGAACTTGTAATTTCTGTTCTTAATGCTTGCTATAACATTAGATAAATCCTTGAACTGATGTTTGTATATCTCTATCATTCTAAGACCCTGGTCATAATATTCATTGACAATAGCCTTGATAGAAGTTGACTTACCTGTTCCGCTGTCACCGAAAAGAAGCGCATTATTAGCTTTTCTTCCCTGAACAAATGCCTCTGTATTCTCCACAAGCTTCTTCTTCTGGATTTCATAACCTATAAGGTCATCTAACATAACCTTATCCATATTGTTAATTGGTGTAAATGTAACGCCATTATCACCGCCTATTACCCTGAATGCCTTATTAAGCCCGAACATTCCTACACCATATGCTTTATAGAAATCAGTAACATAATTAAAGAACTCATTCTCGTCCTTTGCTGTCTCAAGCTTAAGGCTTAAAGCCTGTACCTTCTCACTTACATTCTTATTGTACATAAGCTCTTTCTTAACAATTGCCTTGTAATCAGATATAAGTGAAAAACAGTTAATTCCAAGTGCAGCCTCAATAGGTCTGAAATCATAATTAAACAGATTCATAAACACCTTGAAGTCGTTCTTAGCAAATTCATTAACGCTTCCATCATTAGCACCTACCTTTTCACATGTAAGGCTGAATGGATTCTCATTAGTTATAAGATAGAATGTAAGATAATTATGCCATAAATTCTTATCAAAGCCATAATCTGTGGCAACCTCCAATATTCTCTTAATCTGCTCATATATATCACTTATAAGCTTGTCAGGAGTCTCCTCATCCCTGTCAAATTTTTTGAAAATATCGGACATTTTCATAAGAATAGTGTCCTCATGATTACCATATATAATAAGTTTCGCAACTTCTCTGTACATTATTATTCCCTCTTCTTTCTCTTATTAATTACAAGCTGCATGGCAAAGATGGCCACACCTGCAAGTGACACCAACGCTCCCTCTTTAAGAAGCGGCGTAGAATACTTAAGTGTTACATTATGCGTTCCACCCGTAAGATATACAGCCATATACTGACCATTAGCATTATATAGCTTTTGTCTTTCCCCGTCTACATATACCTTCCAGCCCTTTGAATAAGGGATTGTAAGACACAGATATTTATTACGGTCAAGTGTTATCTGTCCTGTAACCTTATTATTTCCAAGCTCTACATCTGTTAATACATTTTCTTTAAGTGTATTAATCTCGTCAGTGTAACTGTCCATTGGCTGGCATACAATCTGTATATCATCATAAGAATACACACCAATCTTCTGGAAAGTCACTGTAACTGATGTCACATTTTCTTCCGAATAGCCCATATTCACACTGAAATCATGCTGGTTACTATAATAGCTGTAATCAGATGTAAAGTAATTCATTGACTTGGTTACTCCTGTATCAGTCGTAATCCCAAGCTTAACACTGCTTGTAGACTGTGTCCAATATATGAAATTCTTAAATATCTTCTTCTTTTCATTATGTGAAAGCTCTTTCCAGTCTGCCTTAGAGTATAAGTCTAATGGGTCAAACTTTTTCTTTCCAAAATACAGCTGGAACTGTGCTGCGCCTTCATAATCAAGCCCATTAATATTAAAGTAAGTCTCACCTGCGCCACTGCCTGTAAAGTTAAATGTTACCCTGGCACCTGCCTTAGTTACTGCAAATGTATTGTCAGTACACTGTACCTCTTTGGCATCATAATTCATTGTATAATCTTTAATCTGGCTGTCATAACTTAAATCTTTAACAGATACCCTGTCAGGAAGCGCCTCCCTGGTATCCTTCCCACTCCTGTCAATAACAACAGCCTGAAGCATTGCTTTCTGCTTATCAACTGCACTTAAGCCCTCCCATTCATTCTTATTAACAGCCTTGTCATAAGTAAATCCTAACGGAAGTGCATTGTCGTTATTATACATTACATAATCATCATTTTCTGATTCATAAGCAAATCCATATGGAACAAGTCCGCCGGTCTTACTTACCAGATACTTTGAGGCAGATGACAATGTTATAAGAGATGACCTGTCATCATAGCCTGTGTATTTGTGCGGAAGCAGCGTATCAAGCCTGATTGCACAATCATATCTGAACTTCGATACATACGGATTAGTAAGTGTCCAGTACAGATTAGAGGATGATATTCCTGTTATGCAGTTCATATTGTACGAAAGTCCAGAGCCTGAATATCTGATAAAATCTGTATCTTCAGCATCTTTACTTATAAGCTCCTTCTCGCTTCCAAACACATCTTCCTGTGCCATTTTAACGCTTATGCACTGTGCCGCATAATTTTCCCCAAATGAAGCATTTTTCCATATACCATTAGCTAATGCCGCCAGCATAACCGCTACTGTCACCATCATGCATCTGTTATATTCATTAACATTCTTTATGCTAAGTCCAATTAGCAATATTACTCCAATTGCAACTGCACTTATAAGCTTGCCATTTCTTGAATACTTTACGCACATACATACTACAAAATATATTGTAAGTGCAATTCCAATAAAGCGGATTTCTTTTCTTTCCAGTGTTATAAGACGCGGCATCATGCACACAAGTATATATGCACATAATAATGCAAATGAATATATCCACCTGTTACACATATATGAAAATCCGTTCATTGCCTGTCCGAAGAACGGTATACATATCATCACAGCACTTATAATAAAATAAGTCTTAAGCATTGTGTACTTACGTCTGCTCTTAAACATTAAAAGCACTGCAAGTAACACCGGCACTGCAAATCCCATGCATGTCCAGAAATTATCACCCTCAACGATAAAAAGTCCCGGAAGCTTTGCATAGTATGAAAAAGGATATACCAGTCCCATTTTATTAGGTGTATTAAATCTGCTGTCACTTAAGAAAACGTGAAGCACAGGCAGAAACACTATTGCCGCCATACACAGTCCTGTAACCGATGAAACTGCAAGTCTTAATATTCCTTTGCCCCACATTTTTACATTCTTTCCATAACAGAATATGAATCTTACAATTACATATATAATTGTTGTGAACACAAGCATGTAGAAGAAATAAAAATTACTCATTGCAGCAACAGCTACTGTTATTGTAAAGAGCCACATTTTCTTCTCTCTGATTATCTTCTCGACACCCAATATAAGCAGCGGATAATACAGAAGCGGGTTAAGAAAGAACGGATGTCTTACCGCATTGTATATTGCCCAGTAGCAGAATGCATAAGCTACTGCTCCTGGAAGGACATATCTTTTCTTATGTCCTGTATAAAAACACAGCATTGAAAATGCTATACCTGACAGATATATTCTTAAAAGAATCATTGCTTCATAGAATATATACATGTACTTTGCTGGAAACAGAAAACATAAAAATGTAAATGGATCGCCTATCACATAATAGTGAAATGTTCCTATAACATCACTTCCCTCACCTATTGCAAAATCCCACTGTGGTATTACAAACTGATGATTGATAAATATATTTTTAAAGAAATCCCTTAAATACTGTGAATAATATATGAGTGACTTATAATGCTGTTCCCAGCCATCAACCTCCCATATGAATGTCTTTCCAGTGAAAAAATAAAAAGAAAACACACCTATAGCAAGGATTGCAAAAATAACTGAATAAGCCAGAAAATATGTTGATTTTCTGGAATCAAGTCTTTTATAAAAATCTTGTAACTTCGATTTCATCTCTGCCATAGGTGTATCTTCTCTTTTCTTAAACTAGGAAACTGCCATAAGCATAAGCCTACGGCAGTTTCTTATTATAACTTATTGTGATTAAATTATCAATGAAGATGTATTATCTTCTTAGGGCACTTCTCAGCACACTTTCCACAACCTGTACACTTTGAATAATCAATATGTGCAATATTGTTTTCTACTGTAATAGCACCAAACTCACACTGCTTTGTACATAACATACATCCAATACATCCAACAGAGCATGCTGACATAACATCTTTACCCTTATCGTTAGATGAACAGTTAACTGTATAGTTACTCTTGTATGGTATGATTTCAATAAGGTGTCTTGGACATACAGCAACACATTTACCACATGCTTTACATTTGCCCTTATCTACTACAGCAATACCATTAACAATATGAATTGCATCAAAAGGACATGCCTTAACACATGAACCATATCCCATACATCCGTATGTACATGCCTTAGAACCGCCGTTAGGAACGACGTTCATTGCTGTACAATCCATTGCACCTGAGTACACATAATTTTCTTTTGCTTTGTCGCAGTCACCAGCACATTTAACAAATGCTGTCATTCTTACTGATTCTCCAACTTCCTCACCCATGATTGCACCAATCTTTGCTGCAACCGGTGCGCCACCAACTGGACATGCGTTAGCTGGAGCTTCTCCTGCGGCAATTGCCTTAGCAAGTGCATCACATCCTGCATATCCACAACCACCACAGTTGTTTCCAGGAAGCTCTGCTCTTACATCTATCTCTTTCTGATCTACTTCAACATAGAACTTCTTACCCATTACTCCGAGGAAAAGTCCGAGAAGAAGACCAGTGCAGCTTACAACAACTGCAGCAATAATTATACCTGACATCTTGTCGTCCTCCTCTTAAATAATACCTGAAAATCCAAAGAATGCGATAGCCATAAGTCCTGCAGTAAGTAATACAATAGGCATTCCCTTAAAGCTTTCCGGAACATCATTGAATTCGTTTCTTTCACGTATACCAGCCATGATTATGATTGCTATTGTAAAACCAACAGCTGTTCCTAATCCACTGACTACAGAATCTAAAAGCTTCTGACCAATATTAAGTCCTGCCGCTGTGTTATAGTTCTGTACGTTAGTAAGTGCAATACCAAGTACTGCACAGTTAGTTGTAATAAGTGGAAGGTATACACCAAGTGCTTCATAAAGAGATGGTGATGTCTTCTTTAAAAACATTTCAACAAACTGAACAAGTGCCGCAATTACAAGGATGAATACAATTGTATTCAGATATGTAAGCTTAAGCGGTGTAAGTATACAGTCATATATAAGACTGCAGACAGCTGATGAAATAGTGATAACGCCGATAACAGCGCCACCCATTCCTGCTGCTGTGTTTATCTTCTTAGAAACTCCAAGGAAAGGACACAAACCGAGGAACTGGCTTAAAACTACATTATTGACAATTGCTGTACTTACAGCTATCAATAATAACTGTGAAAAATATCCCATATTTACCTCCCTTAGTTATTCTTAGCCTCAGCCTTAGCTTCTTCTATCTCTTCTGTGTAGTCAGGAACTTCTGCAGGCTTCATGCCTTTCTTTCTCTTAATTCTGTTCATAATAGCAATCATGAATGCAAGAACAAAGAACGCTCCTGGTGCAAGGATAAAGATACTTGCTGGTGTGTAACCGATTGTTGAGAGATCAAATAATGCGTTAGTACCATCTGAGAAAATTGTACCGCCACCGATAAGCTCTCTTATTGCTCCAAGGATTGTGATAGCAATTGTGAATCCAAGTCCCATACCTATTCCATCAAAGAATGAAGGAATTGGAGGATTCTTAGAAGCATAGGCTTCCGCACGTCCAAGGATAATACAGTTAACAACTATAAGAGGAATATATATTCCAAGTGAGTCGTACAGACTTGGCAGGAAGCCCTGCATAAGGAACTGTACCATTGTAACAAATGATGCAACGACAACGATGAACGCTGGCATTCTTACACCATCTGGAATAGCCTTACGAAGTAATGAAATCATAAGGTTTGATAATGCAAGTACTACTGTAGAAGAAAGTCCCATACCTATACCATTGATTGCTGATGTAGTAACCGCAAGTGTAGGACACATACCAAGTGTAAGTACCAGGGTAGGATTCTCTTTAATAATACCATTATAAAGTCTTTCTATACATTTATTCAAAGTCCGCACCTCCCTAGTTTCCTGCCACAAGCTTGTAAACTGCAAGTGCATAATTTACACCCTTTGTGACTGATTTAGAAGTAATTGTAGAACCACCGATTGCATCAACATTAGCATTGCTTTCTGATGCTGAACCATCTGTTACTACTGAAAATGATGCAACTGCATCAGACTTAGCTGTAAACTGTGATGTAAATGATGGATCCTGTTTAGCTCTCATACCAAGACCAGCAGTTTCGCTGATTGAAAGAAATGATACTCCAAGTACCTTTCCATCTGTTGAAATACCAACTGTAAACTTGATATCTCCGCCGTAACCGTCACTATCTGTAACTGTTACAACATAACCTGCTGTCTCGCTGCCTTTCTTTCCTATAGCAACTTCATTGACCTTATCCTTAGAGAAGTCAATGTCTGATGAAGCATTAATATCATCATCAGAAGGAAGGGCATCTATTGTCTCAAAGCTGTCTGCTTCTGCAAGAACTGCTTTGTAAGCCTTTTCCTTAGCATTCTCATTAGCCTTTGCAATAGGATCAAGTGTTATCTGATATACAACACCAAGAAGAATTCCGGCTACAAGTGTTATAGCAAATAAAACTAATGCATCTTTAACTATTTTCTTCATCTTATGCAGCCTCCTTTGCTTTCTTCTCTGGCTTCTTCTTACCAAATGACTTAGGAACTGTTACTCTCTCAATAAGAGGAACTAAGAGGTTACAGAAGATAATTGCATATGAAACGCCTTCTGCTGAACCACCATACATTCTGAAGATGAATGTAAGAAGACCTAAGCAGCATCCGAATACAATCTTACCATTAGGTGTAATAGGTGAAGTTACATAATCTGTCGCCATGAAGATAGCACCAAGTAAAAGTCCACCACCACATACTTCCTCAAGCATGTAGATTACATCAAAATGATGTCCTGGCGCAAAAAGGAATATAAGCACTGCAAATACACCTACATATGTTACAGGTATTCTCCAGTTAATAACCTTTCTTGCAAGGAGATAGATACCACCTAAAAGAAGGCAGATTGCTGAAGTCTCACCGATAACACCACCTGTTGTACCAATAAACATCTTTGCTAATGAAACAACGCCTGTTGATTCTGCTCCCGGCTTAAGGAGTGCAAGAGGTGTTGCTCCTGAATATGCATCTAAAAATCCGTTAGATGTAACAAAATTAGTCATCGGGCCTGTATATGCAATAAGAAGAAAACATCTTGCTGCAAGAGCAGGGTTCATGAAGTTCTGTCCTAGACCTCCAAAAAGCTGCTTAACTACGATAACCGCAAATACACATCCTACGATTTCAAAACCAACATTTAATGTTGATGGAATATTTAATGCAATAAGAAGACCTGTTACTGCTGCACTTAAATCTGTAACAGTAACTTTCTTATGCATGAAATACTGATATAATGCCTCACATGCTACACAAGTAACAATACCGATTACTATACGAAGCAGTGCATCGAGGCCAAAATTAACTATACCAAATATGCTGGCAGGAGTTAAAGCAATAAGAACATCTCTCATTATTGTCTGAGTAGTATTCCCGCTTCGCACATGAGGATTAGTCGATACATTAAAAATCTCACTCACTTTGATTGCCCACCTTTCTACTTCTTTCTTCTGTTAGCAAGTACTGTACTTCTCATAGCCTTAATCTGCTGTGTTAATGGTCTCTTGGCTGGACAGACATATGAACAGCTTCCGCACATTACACATTCCATACCATCGAACTTAGTAAAGCCTTCTTCATCATTACGAGATGCAAAACCGGCAAGTTTTGCTGGAAGAAGGTGTTCCGGACATGCCTCACCACATTTACCACATCTTATACATGCAGAAGACTCTATCTTAGATACGATATCATTCTGGAATACAAGAAGTGATGAACTTCCCTTAACAACAGGTACATCAAGACTGTACATGGCAAATCCCATCATAGGACCACCGGAAATATATTTCTCTGGTTCTCCTACAGGACCACCGGCAGCATCAAGAAGCTGTCTGTAATTAGTTCCTAACCATACATAGAAGTTGCCAGGCTCTTTAACTCCGTCACCTGTTACAGTACATATTCTCTTAGTAAGAGGCTTACCTTCTATAACTGAAAGATAGATTGAGAATATTGTATCAACATTATGTACGATACAGCCTGCATCAGCTGGAAGCATGCTTGAATTAATAGCTCTTCCTGTTGTTGCATATATAAGACTACGCTCTCCTCCCTGTGGATACTTAGTCTTTAATGGCTTAACTTCAATATCAGGCTCAGAAGCTGTAGCTTCCTGCATGATTCTTATTGCCTCAGGCTTATTATCTTCAATACCGATAATTCCCTTAGCATGGTCAAATATCTTAAGAGCAATCTTAAGACCCATAACAACCTTGTCTGATTCTTCTAATAATCTTCTGTAATCAGATGTAAGGTAAGGCTCACACTCTGCTCCATTAACGATAATGTAATCTATGGCTTCAGGATTCTTTGGAGAGAGCTTAACATTAGTTGGGAAACCAGCTCCTCCCATACCTACAACACCAGCAGCCTTGATTCTTTCTAAGATAACGTCCTTAGTAAGATCCTCGAACTTCATAGGTGTATATTCAACTTCTTTGAATTCGCCATCATTCTCGATAATGATAGAATTGCACTTACCGCCTGTAGCCAATGTTCTTGGCTCAATAGCTTTAACAGTACCTGATACAGATGAATGAATGTTCGCAGAAACAAATCCACCTGCCTCGGCTATCAGCTGGCCTGCAAGGACATAGTCGCCCTTGGCAACAACTGGCTTAGCAGGTGCGCCGATGTGCTGTGAAAGCGGGAACACCATCTCTCCTACGGCTGGAAAGAGTTCTTTGATTGGTTTATCCTTAGAAAACTCTTTACCGTCATAAGGATGACATCCACCTTTAAATGTACACTTTCCCATGACATATTTCTCCTTATAAAGTTTTTATTAAATAGTATTTTATCTCAATAAATAGCAAAAATCTACTTTTTTTTGTGTATATATTCCTATATAATAAGAGAAAATGAGTACTTTTTTAACAATCGGTTTGCCTAATCAAACCTAAAAACGAGGATTTTTTATGATAACTATTAATGATACCCTGCACACAAACGCAGACACCGCAATGCTTAAAGCAATATGCCCGGATACTGACAGCATCTGCTTTTTTGATATAGAAACCACAGGATTTTCAAGAAATTATAACATAGTATATCTCATAGGCGCTGTATATTTCCGTAACGGAATAACACATTATTTACAGTGGCTTGCAGAATCCGATTCCGATGAAGCTTATATTTTATCTGCATTTAATGATTTTTTAAAAGATTTTCATACATTAATACATTTTAATGGGGATGCCTTCGATATTCCCTTTATTACTGAGCGTGCAGCACATCTTAATGTTTCACTTGACCTTTCACATCTTGAAAGCCTTGACTTATATAAAACTGCCAGAAAATGTAAATCTATTCTGTCACTTTCTGACTATAAGCAGAAAACCATTGAACATTTTCTTGGAATAGAACGTGAAGATATGTATTCAGGCGGTGAACTAATTGATATATACAGAAAATTTGCAGCAAAACCTTCTGATACAGCACATAACGAATACAGGAAGCTTCTCCTTCTTCACAACCATGACGATATAGAAGGAATGCTAAGCCTGCTTCCACTTGTTTCCTATTATGCAATAATTATGAATTCTTACACTGTTGACAATACTGTCATTGATAAAGATACTGATTCCGATGGAAATGTGAGCCTTCGGCTGATTGCTGAATGTTCTCTGCCCGTAGGCGTACCCGTGGACAGACATATATGTATTGACAATATACATATTCTGATTAAGAACCGTACATTAACTCTTGTAATCCCGGTTATATCAGATACTTTGAAATATTTTTTTAAAGACTATAAGAATTATTATTATCTGACATCAGAAGACGAAGCCATTCACAAAAGCATTGCACAATATGTAGACAGTAATAACCGTGTTAAATGCTCTGCTTCTAACTGTTATACCAAAAAGACGGGCATCTTTCTTCCACTCTATGATAATTGTGATTTAAACATATTTAAAAAAGATTATTCTGACACGGAAAAATACTGCAACGCAGATGATATACTGTTAAAAAGCACTGACAATACAGAAAAATATATACATTCCGTTATAAATCATATATTTTCATAATTAAAAATGCGTAACCAGACTGATATTATTCCGGTTACGCATTTTATTAATTAGTCTTTCTGTAGAAGAAAAGATGGTCATAGCTGTATCCCATATCCCTATAACCGATTATCTGTTCAGTATTACCTACAAACAGACACCCATCAGTAACTAAAGATTTATTAAACTTCTCATATACATCTTTCTTGGCTTCTTCTGTAAAATATATAAGAACATTCCTGCACACAATAAGATGACAGCCTGTTGGATATGGATCCTTTAGAAGATTACTCTTCTTAAACTCAACACATCTTTTTATATCATCGGATATTTTATAAAACCTGTCGCCCATCTTTTCAAAATACTTATCCTGAAATTCCTTAGGAAGTCCCTTTATGCTGTTTTCACCATATACACCATCTTTAGCCTTCTCAAGAACCTGTTCATCAAGATCTGTCGCAATAATCTTAATATCCCTCATAGGTACTTTCTTTGCAAGCACCATAGCAAGTGAATATGGTTCATCACCAGTAGAACATGCCGCACTCCATACCTTAAGTCTTGGTCCGAACTTACTTATCAGATCCGGCAGTATAACATCCTCCAGTGTCTTCCACAGATTCGGATTTCTATAAAATTCAGATACATTAATCGTAATATAATTAACAAATTCTTCTCTTAACCCTGTATCTTCCTTTATTGCCTTACAATAACTATCGTAACCATCATACTTATGTCTTGCAATAAGTGTATCTATACGCCTCTTCATCTGTTTTTCCTTATATGCATTAAGGTCAATAGTTGTAAGACTCAGGATAAATTTCTTAAAATCCTCATAATCTTTAATCATAATCCCTCTTTTCTACATCGTTCCACGAAACAAATGTAATGTAAATTATTCTTAATTCTGTTATAATTCTATCATATTTTCAAAAAACCTGAAAGGATTATTTATAAACTAATGGATAATGAATCACTTTTAAAAAATAAAATAATGGACGCAGCAAATCGTTCCTTCAGGCAAAACATATACACATATACTAATTTTCTTGATATTAATGAGCAGTCAGTATTCGCACAGATGAAAAACGCACTTAATTTCGTAGCTTTTAAAACATACGGTGGCAATGATGCATGTGAAAGACAGATGATACAGTTTGGTTCTTACGAAACTCTTGGCTATGAAGAGGAATTTCCTATAACTCTTATAAAGATATCTCCTCTTATAGAAAAATATGCTGAATCACTGTCACACAGAGATTACCTTGGTGCTCTTATGAATCTTGGAATTAAAAGAGAAATGCTTGGAGACATAAATATAAAAGGCAAGGACGCCTATGTTTACTGTGTTTCACATATTGCTGATTTCATAGTTGACAACCTGTCTACAGTAAAGCATACACATATCCAGTGTACAAAGACTGATATTAACGATATCGAATGTTCACCTGAGCTTGAAGATATTGAAGTTTTATCTGCAAGTGAACGAATTGACGCTGCCGTTACCAGCCTCACAAAGCTAAGCCGAAGTCAGGCAGTAGAATTATTCAGAGCAAGAAAAATATTCATTAACAGCCGTCAGATGGAAAACAACAGCTATCAGTTAAAAGCTAATGATATACTTGTTATCCGCGGAACAGGCAAATTCATCTATCAGGGGTGCGGTAGAGAAACAAAAAAAGGCCGTATTTATCTTTCGTTTAAAAAATATATTTAAAAAGGGGCTGTTTTTCTACAGCCCCGAATTTCTATGTTTTTTTATCTTAAAATATATCAAATGAAACACAATACATAACATTCCAAAAACAACAATGGCAGGAACTCCATAAAACATATATTCCATTCCATTTAAATAAATGCCATCACCCCTGTATTTTTGTTTAATAAGCAGTCCATTATTAACAAGTATAAAAACAATTACTCCAGATACCAGAAATGCTACACTATAACCGCCAAACCATGCAAGAAGCTTTTTCCGGTCCGGCTTGTATGCAATGTAATTATAAATATAACAGCAGACTAATATTACAGGCACAATCATGTATATAATCAAACCAATAAAAAAGCCTTTATCTAATACCGTTTCATCAATATAATCTGAAATCAATAAAATAATCCAGACTAATACACCAGCACATAAACCATTCACAATTGACAGCTTGTTTTTCGAATACATAACAATACCTCCGATTACCAGCATATTAAATGAGGCATCTGCCCACTGATGTGAACAAATGCCTCAACATAGAGCTTTTCACAGCCCTTATAATATCTTTATTACTCTTCTGTTGCTGGAGCTTCTTCCTGAGCTTCGTTGTCGTTAAGTAATGCCTTAATGCTTAAGCTGATCTTCTTATCAGCTTCGTTAAGGTCAACAACCTTAGCTTCAATTTCCTGACCGATTGAAAGTGCGTCAGATGGCTTTTCAATACGATCTCTTGAAATCTGTGAAACATGAAGTAATGCATCGATGCCATCTTCTAACTGGACGAATGCACCGAAATCTGTCATTCTTGCAACTGTTCCCTTAACAACATTACCTACAGCATACTTCTCTGCTGCGTTATTCCATGGATTAAGGTCTGGATACTTAACTGAAAGTGCAATCTTATCTCCGTTAATCTCTTTGATAAAGCACTTAACTGAATCACCAATCTTGTAAACCTTCTTAGGATTCTCTGTTCTTCCCCAAGACATCTCTGAGATGTGAAGAAGACCATCTACACCGCCTAAGTCAATGAATGCACCGAAATCTGTAACATTCTTAACTGTTCCTTCGATTGTATCGCCTTCCTTAATCTTAGAAAGAACTGCCTCTGCTGCTGCCTTCTTAGCTGCAACAATAAGCTGCTTGCAATCACCGATAATCTTTCTGTTCTTAGGATCATATTCAGTGATAACAAATGTAACTTCCTTACCATTATATACAGATAAATCCTTAACAAATGTATCTGAAATAAGGCTTGCAGGAATAAATACTCTTGCTTCATCAACGATAACCTCAAGACCACCCTTGATGTTCTTAGCTACACCTGTAATTGGCTCCTGATTATTAAATGCATCTTCAAGTTTCTTATTGCCATTATCTGCAACAAGCTTTCTATATGTAAGAGCAACCTGTCCCTCACCATCGTTTGATTTAAGAACCTTAGCCTTCATCTCATCTCCAACTGAGACTACAGTAGTAAGATCCACATCAGGAGCTGATGTATACTCTGAACGAGTAATGATTCCATCAGATTTGCCACCTATATTAAGTACAATTCTATCTGGCTTAACTGCAATAACTCTTCCGTCTACCACCTCTCCTGTACGGATTTCCTTCCATTCTTCGTTATCTAACATCTGTGCAAAGCTTTCTTCTGACATTAGTATAAACCTCCTCAATGATATTGTTTGGGGTTGATGCCCCGGCTGTAATACCTATGCAGTCTGATGATTCGAGCTTATCAAGCTCAAGGCCGCTAAGAGTCTGAATGTAAAAGGTTTCCTGACATTCCGTCTTGCAAATTTCATACAGTTTACGAGTGTTTGAACTACTGCTGTCCCCTATAACAATCATAGCATCAGCTCTTCGAGCAATTCGTCTTGCCTCGTTCTGACGCTCCTCAGTTGCATTACATATCGTATTACTAATGCAAATATTGTACTCTTTTTTCTTTATAATTTCAACTAAATCTTGAAATTTCTTGTAATTAAATGTCGTCTGGGATACCACACGCACATTTTTACTCTTGTCAAGTTTCAACTTTTCAGCTTTTTCAACTGTATCAACAACATGTACAGGTGTCTCTGACCACCCCATAATGCCTTCAACTTCAGGATGCTTCTCATTGCCAATAATTACAATCTGATCACCTTCAGCACTTGCATCCTTTACAATCTTGTGAATCTTTAATACAAACGGACATGTTGCATCCACAATCTTTGCCCCGCTGTTCTTTATTGATTCATATACTGCCTTTGATACTCCATGAGATCTGATTATAACAGTTGACTTTTCAGGTTCTGGAATCTCAGATATATCATTAACAGCCTTTACACCCTTGCTCTCAAGTTCATTGACAACCTCAGTATTATGAATTATTGGACCATACGTATATACATTTTTCTTGTCTGCCTCAGCATACACAGTATCCATTGCCCTCTGAACACCAAAACAGAAGCCTGCTGACTTTGCAAGTATTACTTCTTTCAATTATCTGCCCGCCTTCTTTTCATCTATTATCTTACTTAAAGCAGCTACAACCTGTTCTATATTCATATCTGATGTATCAACAAGCACAGCATCATCTGCCTGTTTTAAAGGAGATATTGCTCTGTGCATATCTTCATAGTCTCTTTTTTCAATATCTTCCTTGATAGCATCAAAACTACAGTTTTCACCTTTTTCCTTAAGTTCATCATATCTTCTCTTAGCTCTCGCATCAGAACTTGCAGTAAGATATATCTTTGCAAATGCATCCGGGAGTACTGTTGTTCCTATATCTCTTCCATCCATGATAACATCTGTTTTCTTTGCAAGTCCTCTCTGAAGTGCAACCAGCTTAGTCCTTACTGCTGCATACTTAGATGTCTTTGATGCCATCTTTCCTGTTTCTTCTGTTCTTAAAAGTGATGTCACATTTTCACCATTAAGTATCACCTGCTGTACGCCGTCTTTGTACTCAATACTAATATCAATATTATCTACAGCACCATTAATTGCATTCTCATCATCTGGATTAATGTCGTTCTGTGAAAAATATACAGCCATTGCCCTGTACATTGCACCTGTATCAACATACACATATCCTAACTGCTTTGCTAAAAGCTTTGCTATTGTACTTTTTCCTGCTCCTGCAGGTCCATCGATTGCTATTGCACTCATTTTTCTCTGCTCCTTTAAATAAATTATTGTATATGACTTGCAGCAGCGTATGCTGTTGACCATGCTACCTGTAAATTAAATCCTCCGGTCACTGCATCAACATCTATAACCTCTCCTGCAAAATATATATTCTTGACAAGCTTTGATTCCATTGTCGAAGGATTAATCTCTTTAACATTAACCCCACCCTGTGTAATTATCGCTTCATTAAAACCTCTCGTAGAAGTTACTGTCATGTCAAAACTCTTAAGAAGCTTCACAAGTCTCTGTCTTTCTTCCCTTGTAACCTCATTAACCTTCTTTTCAGGCTTAATTCCGGACTGCATTACAATCACAGGAATAAGCTTCTTAGGAAGCAGCTCATCTAATGAATTCTTAAACGCCTTGTTCTGTTCCTTTGAGAAATCCCTTAATATTCTCTCATCAAGCTGTTCATCAGTAATTGCAGGCTTTAAGTCTATGCTTAATCTTACAGGTCTTTCCTTAACTATTCCAGTAATAACGCTGCTTGCGCTTAATATTACAGGACCGCTCACACCAAAATGTGTAAAAAGCATTTCTCCAAAATCAGTAAATACCTTCTTATCTCCATCGTAAAATGTAACCTCTATATTCTTAAGGCTTAGTCCCATAAGAAGTTCTTCCCACTCTTCTCTTACATTAAGAGGTACAAGTGCCGGAAGTATTGGTGTAACGCTGTGTCCCAGACTTTTAGCAAATCTGTAACCATCCCCTGTAGAGCCTGTGGATGAATATGAATTACCGCCTGTTGCAATAACGCACGCATCACCTTTAATCACCTTCTGTCCTGATGCATCTTTTACAACAACACCTGCAAATTCGCCATTTTCCTCATTCACAGCTACAACCTGTGTATTAAGAAGCACATTTACACCAAGTTTTTTCATCTGCCTTGAAAGCGCACCTATAACATCAGACGAGTGGTCTGACTCCGGGAATACCCTGTTACCTCGCTCAATCTTGAATTTAAGTCCCAGCTCATCAAAAAATCCCATACAGTCATAGTTTGAAAATCCTCTTAAACTGCTGTACATGAACTTTTTATTGGTAACTATGCTGTTAAATATATCTTCTTCATCCCCGGCATTGGTAAAATTACATCTGCCTTTTCCTGTAATAAAAAGCTTCTTTCCAAGCTTTTCATTCTTTTCAATAAGTGTAACCTTATTATTGTTTCTGGCAGCAGTTATCGCAGCCATCATTCCTGCTGCTCCACCGCCAATTATTATAACATTGCTCATTATCGCTCTCTCTTACTTTTCTTCATCAATAGCTGCATTATCCATACATTTTCTTAATTCATTGACAACATTTTCATCTAACATATTAATCTCATCATTGCCTGAATACTCGAAATTATCAACAAATGTGTTAATCTTCTCAATATTCTCTACTACCTGTTCACTATTCTTAAGGCATATTGATACTATTAAAGCATTAATAAGACTCATTGGTGCAACAAGTGAATCAACTATTGACGCCATATCACTTCTTGCAAACAGGTTACATGATGAATACATATTCATTGGTGAGTGTACTGAATCTGTTATGGCAATAACTCTCGCCTTCCTGTTATTGGCAAATTCCATTGCTTTAAGCGTTCGCATTGAATATCTGGGAAAGCTGATACCTATTGCAACATCACCTTCACCTATGTACACCATCTGTTCAAATAATTCGTTGGTATTGCCAGTCTTTACCACCTGTACATTTTTCTTGACCAACCTAAGATAATACCCAAAGAATTCTGCTAGTGGTTCGCACGACCTCGCTCCAATTATATACACGCTTTCTGCAGCCATTATATCCTCAACAGCCATATCAAACGATGCTGTATCAAACGACTTTAATGTATGCTCTATCTTTCTTGCATCCATTGACATAACATTATTCACGACCATATTGGTTGTCATGTGTGAATTAAGTACATCTATTCTGTCGAATGAGTGAATTTTTTCTTGCAAAATGTCTTCTAATGCTTTCTGGAACTCCGGGTACCCTGAAAATCCCAATGCTGCCGGAAATCTCACTGCCGTAGACTCACTTACTCCAACAACTTCTCCCAGCTTTGCCGCAGTAAGGAATGCACATTTTTCATAATTAGCCAGAATATACTCTGCTATTCTTTTATGTCCCTTGCTAAGTCCTGACATTCTCACTCTTATGAGACTTAATATATCTGTATGTTGTTCTAAATCATTCATTATCTATAAAAAGCTCTTCAAAATATGGCAGTTCTTTTACCCAGTCACAGAAGGTATGCCACTCTGCAAGCTTATGACCCTTTCTAGAATAATATATTCCAACAAGATTCTCATAATTGAGAGTACATGTTCTCATCTGGTTATAACTTTCAGGGAGAAGCTGTATCATGCTGTACCATAATGCTTTGTCCTTAGTCTCTACAAACTGTGTTCTGATTCCTTCCAGAAAATCAATATTTTTCTGCATCATATCAAGAGAGGCATCAGTCATATGGTCTGTACTGAAATCAGACATCTCAAAAGGCTTGCTGTGAATCTTGTGCATTGTACTTGTTGAATTGGCAACTGTTCCAACCTTATATGTATCGTATTCCTTCCACCAATATAGTGGTGCTGTTATATCGACTGTAACAAATATCTGTCTTATGAACTTTCTGTGGTCTGAGCCTGCCTTACATAATCTCTTGGCAAGGTCAAGATCATTAGGACCAAAAACAAATTTTCCTTCCTCATCAAAGTAACTGTCCATTCTTGCCCAGCTGTTCAATGGATTTCTTGCACCTCTGATGGCATTATTCATATTCATGACTTCAAATCGTTCTAACTTAATCACAATCGTGCTCCTTTTGCTTAATTATACTGTTTAATTTTACATGCAAAATGAATTTATATCAAGAGAAACATTCTGGATTGCAGGTCAAGTCTCTACGCAGCTTCGCTGCTCCCGAGCCTTGATAATTCACAACTTCCGCACTTCGTGCTTCGTTGTTCATTATCTGCATTCGCCATATAATCCAGAATTTGTGCTAGCACATTCTGGATTGCATGGCTCATTACCTGCAAAAAAAGACCGCCACATACGCTTTTGCGCACATGACGGTCTATTGTCTATTATTAATTATTAGACTGGATAAGCCTTATTAGCTGTATCTGCCTTTGTAGGATCAACCTTTGTCTGCTGAGCTTCTCTATACTTGAAGAACTCTGTCGCAACCTGTGGGAATAATGCATATGAAAGCACATCCTCATCCTGCTGCTTGTACTGCTGTACAATTGGATCATTCTTGAATTTCTCAAGCTGTGGTTCAATCAAGTCAGCTGGACGGCATGTAATAGGCTTTGTATCACCGATAGCCTTCTTCTGAACTTCTGGATTGAATGGCTTGATTGTCTGACCAAATTCACCAGCAAGAACCTTCTTAGATTCCTTAGTAATCATCTTGTATCTCTCACCCTGTAATACATTAAGAACAGCCTGAGTACCAACAATCTGTGATGAAGGAGTAACAAGAGGTGGTTCACCATAATCTTTACGAACTCTAGGGATTTCCTCTAATACATCTCTGTACTTGTCCTCTGCACCAGCTTCCTTAAGCTGTGATACAAGGTTAGAAAGCATTCCACCTGGAACCTGATAAAGTAATGTCTTAATATTAACTCCAAGAACCTTAGTATTCATAAGTCCGCTCTTTAATGCTTCCTCACGCATTGGCTGGAAGTAATCAGCTATCTCAGCAAGAAGATTCTGGTCAAGTCCTGTATCATACTGTGTACCCTTAAATGTCTCTACCATAACCTCTGTAGCTGGCTGTGATGTTCCCATTGAGAATGGTGACATAGCTGTATCAATAATATCAGCACCTGCTTCTACTGCTTTTAAGTATGTCATTGAAGCTACACCAGATGTATAATGTGTATGCATCTGAATAGGAAGAGATGAACCATCCTTTAATGCCTGTACAAGCTCTGTAGCCTTGTATGGAAGCAAAAGTCCAGCCATATCCTTGATACAGATAGAATCTGCACCCATATCTTCAATTCTCTTAGCTGTCTCTTTCCAGTAATCAAGTGTATAAGCATCACCTAATGTATAAGAAAGAGCAATCTGAGCATGTCCTTTTTCCTTCTTGGCAGCCTTAACAGCTGTCTCTAAGTTTCTTAAATCATTAAAGCAGTCGAAAATACGGATAATATCAATACCGTTAGCAATTGACTTCTGAACAAAGTACTCAACTACATCATCTGCGTAATGATTGTAACCTAATATATTCTGTCCTCTGAAAAGCATCTGAAGCTTAGTATTCTTGAATCCATCTCTAAGCTTACGAAGTCTTTCCCATGGATCTTCCTTAAGGAATCTGAGTGAAGCATCAAATGTAGCTCCTCCCCAGCACTCTACTGAATGATAACCAACCTTATCCATCTTATCTACGATAGGAAGCATCTGCTCTGTTGTCATTCTTGTAGCTATAAGAGACTGATGTGCATCACGCAATACTGTCTCAGTAATCTTTAAAGGTTTTTTAACCTGTTCTGCCATAATATCCTCCTTTTACATAACGCCAAACATGGCCATAAATGTACCGGCTGCAACCGCTGTACCAATAACACCGGCAACGTTAGGTCCCATAGCATGCATCAGAAGGAAGTTAGAAGGATCTGCCTCAGAACCAACCTTCTGCGAAACTCTGGCTGCCATAGGAACCGCAGATACACCTGCTGAACCAATAAGCGGATTAACCTTACCATGTGTAACAAGACACATAATCTTACCAAATAACACACCTGCTGCAGTACCAAATGCGAATGCAATAAGTCCTAATGCAACAATCTTTAATGTATCAAGGTTAAGAAATGCTTCTGCACTTGTTGTAGCACCAACTGATGTTCCAAGGATAATAACAACTATGTACATAAGTGCATTAGAAGCTGTCTCTGCAAGCTGCTTAACAACTCCACTTTCCTTGAAAAGGTTACCTAACATGAGCATACCAACAAGTGGTGCTGTTGTAGGAAGAATAAGTACTACTACTACAGTAACTACTATAGGGAAAAGAATCTTCTCAAGCTTAGAAACAGGTCTTAACTGTTCCATCTTAACTTCTCTTTCCTTCTTAGTTGTTAAAAGCTTCATAATTGGTGGCTGGATAATAGGAACCAGTGACATATATGAATATGCTGCTACTGCAATAGGTCCCATATATTTAGTCTGACCAAGCTTACCTGCAAGGAATATTGAAGTAGGACCATCTGCACCACCAATAATTGATATAGCTGCTGCTGCCTTATCTGGGAATCCCATAAGAATAGCCATAAGATATGCCGCAAAGATACCAAACTGTGCTGCTGCACCAAGCAGGAAACTTGCCGGGTTAGCAATCAATGGACCAAAATCAGTCATAGCACCAACACCTAAGAAAATAAGTGATGGTAAAATACTCCATTCATCAAGTAAATAGAAATAATGTAACAAACCACCTACACCGTTACTTGAATCCTCTATTGCTAACATAATGTCAGGATAAAGGTTTACAAGAAGCATACCAAAAGAAATAGGTACTAAGAGCAGAGGTTCATATCCTTTTTTAATTGCAAGATAAAGGAAAACAAACGCAACCAGAACCATAAGGTAATTACCCCATGTAAGTCCGAAGAATGCACTCTGGTGAACGAGGTTTCCTAAAGTTGTTATAATATAACTCATCTTATACCTCCGTAAGTCACTTTATATCAGTATCATAATTAATTTAATGAAACTAATACCTTACCTGACTCTACAGAATCACCAGCTGCACACTCAACAGTTGCAATTGTGCCATCCTGAGGAGCACAGATTTCATTCTCCATCTTCATAGCTTCAAGGACAACCAATACATCGCCCTTCTTTACAGCAGCACCTGCTGTTGCATTAACCTTAAGAATCTTTCCTGGCATTGGAGCGTTAACTTTAACTGCTCCCTGAGCACCTGCTGGTGCTGCTGCCTTAGGTGCAGCCTTTGGAGCTGCTTTAGGAGCGGCTGCCTTAGCTGCTGGAGCTGCACTGCCTGTTCCTTCTTCTACAGTAACATCATATACGTTACCATTAACTGTAATTGTATAGTTCTTCATGATTATTTCCTCCTATTATTAACCTTTCTAATTGAGCGGACAACAAGACCATCCGTAGATGTTCCTTCTGATGCTGCAATTGCTGCAGTAATAACTGCAATAAGTTCAAGATCGTCCTCAACATTTTCTTCTTCATTAGAAACAATCTGTGCTATAGCATTATCAACACCAACAGAAGCTGTGTCTTCTTTCTGTTCTTTCTTTCTGTTCTCATATACGCTTATATACTTGAACAGAGAAATAATGAATGAAATGAATATAAGAACTACAAATACAGTTCCCATACCAATAAGTGTATTCATTCCGGCCTTACCCATCTTCTCACCTGTTGTGTATGATGGATTAATAGCTCCACTTTCAAGTGTGTAATCTGTATTGATTACGAATTCGAATGTACATACTCTCTTTTCGAATTTAAGTTTAACTGAAATAGTACATAATTCACTTGTTTCATCACTGACCTTTACATTAATGTTGTTAACATCAACAGACTCTTTGAGTTCACCAAGTTCATCTTTAGTGCTGTTCCAGCTATTGTATAATCCTATTGTTTTAACATTCATTCCCTGCTGGTTAACAATATACATCTTACTGTTAACATCATTAAGGGTTATTCCTGCTTCTGCATCTGCAATAAGAGCATCTGTTCCTGCTTCACCCTGATTGCTGTCAAGGTAAAGAATCATATCCTTTGCCCAGTCCTTGAGGTAATTCTCAACATAAGCAACCTCGTTATCTTTAATGGATTCTTTAGCTGTATTAGTATCAATCTGTGCATTACCACAGGCTGTCATACTGAATACGCAGGCTAACATGCAGAATAACAATAAGAATCTTTTCAAATTAGTCTTCTTCATATTGTCACCTCTTAATTAAACTGTTCCATGCTTCTTATCAGGACGAACCTCTCTCTTTGAAAATAACATTTCAAATGCAGCGGCTACATACTGTCTTGTATTCTCCGGGTCAATAACAGCATCAACATAACCTCTTGCTGCTGCTGACTCAACACTTGACTGTAACTTAGCATATTCAGCTGCTTTCTCTGAAACTGTTGCTGCCACATCAGAAGCGGCTGCTATCTCATCAGCATACATAATCTTTGCTGCAAGCTGTGAATCCATCATTCCGATAGAAGCTGTTGGCCATGCGTAGACAAGGTCTGCACCTAAAGACTTAGAGTTCATAGAAACATATGCGCTTCCATAAGCCTCACCTGTAATAACATTAACCTTAGGTACATCTGCGTTAGCAAATGCATATGTAAGCTTGGCACTTGCAATTGCAATTCCCTTCTCAGCTGCCACTGTAGCTTCGAATCCCTTAACATTAGTAAGTGTAAGTACAGGAATTTCAAATGCATTACAGAAATTAACAAAATTCTCTGCCTTGTAAGCGCCCTTAACTGTAAGAACCGGTTCAAACTTTTCAGCCACTTCACCCTCTTCATCATAAAGAGCTGTTCTGTTAGCTACAGCACCAATAGTAATTCCATCTACCTGAATAAATCCTGTAACCATTTCTTTAGCATATGAAGCCTTAACTTCAACAAATACATTATCATCAGCAATATCTGAAAGAGCTAATGCAGGATCAGCAATCTCTGCTGCCATATCCGGGCATGCCCTGTTAAGATCATCTGTTGTTGCAGAAACTGCAGCATCCTCTTCGTTGTTAGCAGGAAGCATAGAAACTAACTGTCTTACACCATTAGCAATAGTCTCCTCATCTCCTGTAAAATCAACAACTCCTGCTTCTGCCTGGAACTTAGCTGACGCTGAGTCAAGCTTTGATTCATTATTACCATCTAATGCATTAGGGCTGTTAACAAAAAGCTTGGCCTTGCTATCTTCCATAAATGTAAAATCAGATAATGAAGAAAGAATTGCAAGTCCACCGCCACAGTTACCGTAAACTGCTGTAATCTGTGGAATAACACCTGATGCAATAGACATCTTCTTATAAATTGTACCGAAACCTTCAAGAGCATCTGTTGCTTCCTGAAGTCTTAAACCTGCGCAGTCAATAAGACCTATCACAGGAGCTCCCATCTTCATAGCATAATCATAAAGTGCTGAAATCTTCTTAGCATGCATCTCACCGATAGAACCATTAAGAACAGTTGCATCCTGGCTGTATACATACACAAGATTACCATTAATAACTCCGTATCCTGTAATAACACCATCGGATGGAGCCTTCTTTTCCTGAATGTTAAAATCTGTAGATCTGGCAGTCACACCAGCACCGATTTCAACAAAGCTGCTATCATCAAGTATTGCTTCAATCCTTGATAATGCCTGTGTTGTATTACTCATTACGAGACCTCCCTTGTTTTTTACGTTGCTATTGCGCAACTCTTTGTTAATTTTATTACAATCTGCCAATAATTACAAGTATTTTTAGTCCTTTGTTTCAAATACAATCACAAGTCCTTTTTTTATATTTATAACTGCCTCATTTTCTTTAATTTCATTACTCTGGCATATGCTTAATCCCTGATGAAGTATATAATCATCAAGCACATATTTAAATCCTGCAAGGCTTATAATTGTTTCTTCAGATAGTGGAACAAATGATACATAATCACCATACTGTCCTTTTTTTGATACTTTTACTTCTCCCATCTTGTCATTTATAAGATATATTTTATTGTGACTGTCACATATAAAACATGGCACATCACTGTCAAGTGCAGCCTTCATATTGCATATATTGGTAAATGTGTGATCCATCCTCGTACCTGTCGCCCCAAGTATATATATGACTGACGCTCCGGCTTTCAACGCATTTATAATAGCAATATGCGTATCTGTATAATCCTTTTCTTTAGGATAAGTCTTAATATCTATACTTTTATACTTATCAAGCAGTCCATCTTCTACTGAATCATAATCTCCCAGTATCATATCCGGCACAAGTCCGAGTTCATCAATATATTTAAGACCGCTGTCAGCTGCAATTATGTATTCCGCATTTATTGTCCTGACAAAATCCTTTGCCCAGCTTATATCAAGACTTCCCCCTGTCACTATAAGTGTTTTCATATCAATCTCCTTAATCTTACTAATCTGTAATATCTTTCTTTAGTATTTTACCACATTAATCCAGATGTTCTTTATTTTTTCACAATTATATTTTATAATGTCTGAACAACAAAGGACTTATGGTTAAGTTCTATAACAAGGAGGAACATTATGTCTGAAAACACAACTGACATAACTAATGACAACATTCAGGATAATAACGAAAACAATTCTCTTCTTACAGGTGGAAGCCTGTATGAAAGCAGCACTGACAAGTACAAGGATAACTTATCTTCTGCCATCACATTCTTTGTATGTGGAGGAATCGGAATCATTCTTATGATTCTTAATGATATCGGTATCATTAAGATAGTAACTAAAGATGCACCTTCATTCCTTTTTATTAATATTGTTCTTGGTCTGTTATTTATCGGATTCATTGCAATAGGTGTCTGGTCTTTGAAATACTCTAACAAAATTAAAGCCAAGGCTGAAACTGAGGATAAGAAAGCCGCCGATGTACTTAACTGGCTGGAAGACAACATAACTAAAGAAGATATTGAAAATTCTTACGCCGGAGATATTCAGGAAGAAATGAAATATTTTAACCGTACAGCTTATGTTAAAGAACAGTTAACCGTACAGTTTACTGACCTCTCAGATGAGGAAGCCGAGAATTTTTCAGAACAGTTCGTTGAGAAAATGTTTAATTAATATTTCCGCATTAAAAATGCCGTGTCAATCACTACGATTAACACGGCATTTTATTATACATATATATTAGTTGTTAGAAAGGAATTCGTCAATTCCCTTAGCGCCAGCCTTTCCTGCTCCCATGGCAAGGATAACTGTAGCTGCACCTGTAACAGCATCTCCACCGGCATATACACCTTCCTTAGATGTCTTACCAGTTTCTTCCTCTGCTACAATACATTTTCTCTTGTTGATGTCAAGTCCCTTAGTTGTTGAAGAGATAAGCGGATTAGGTGATGTACCAAGTGACATGATAACTGCATCTAATTCCATAACGAACTCTGAACCAGGAATCTCTACAGGCTTTCTTCTTCCTGAAGCATCAGGTTCACCAAGTTCCATCTTAATGCACTTCATACCTGTAACATTACCCTTGTCATCTGTAAGAATCTCTGTCGGATTAGTAAGAAGGTCAAATATAATTCCTTCTTCCTTAGCGTGATGTACTTCCTCAGCTCTTGCTGGAAGCTCCTCCTCACTTCTTCTGTATACGATATGAGTTTCTGCTCCAAGTCTTAATGCTGTTCTTGCAGCATCCATAGCAACATTACCACCACCAACGATAGCAACCTTCTTAAATCTTGCTATTGGAGTATCATACTCATCCTTGAAAGCTTTCATAAGATTACTTCTTGTAAGGTACTCATTAGCTGAGAATACTTCGTTAGCATTCTCGCCCGGAATACCCATGAATCTTGGAAGACCTGCACCAGAACCTATGAATACTGCATCAAAGCCTTCATCTTCGAGTAACTGGTCAATTGTCATTGACTTACCAATAACAACGTTAGTCTCAATCTTAACGCCTAACTTCTTAACATTCTCAACTTCGTGGGCAACTACTGTTGACTTAGGAAGACGGAATTCAGGAATACCATATACTAATACACCACCAGCCTCATGTAAAGCCTCGAATATAGTTACGTCATATCCCATTTTTGCAAGGTCTCCGGCACATGTAAGTCCTGAAGGACCTGAACCGATAACAGCAACTTTCTTGCCTTTCTTCTCTGTTGGCTTCTCTGGCTCAACATTATTCTCTCTTGCCCAGTCAGCAACAAATCTTTCAAGCTTACCAATTGATACTGATTCACCCTTGATTCCTCTGATACACTGACCTTCACACTGTGTCTCCTGTGGACATACACGGCCACATACAGCAGGAAGTGCACTTGACTTACCAATAATCTTATATGCTTCCTCAATATTTCCTTCTTTTACCTGATGAATAAATGCTGGGATATCGATAGATACAGGACAGCCCTGAACACATCTTGCATTCTTACAGTTAAGGCATCTTGTTGCCTCTTCCATAGCTTCTTCCTTGTTATATCCAAGACATACTTCATCAAAATTCTTATTTCTTACGTCAGGAGCCTGCTCTCTGACTGGCACTTTCTTCATTACGTCCATTTTGAAACCCATCCTTTCTAATTACACTGTCCACAACCGCCGTGATGTGTATCACCTTCCTGAAGCTTGAGCATTGCTCTTCCCTCTTCAGTTCTGTACATAGCACTTCTCTTCATAGCCTGGTCAAAGTCTACAAGATGACCATCAAACTCAGGTCCGTCAACACATGCAAACTTAATCTCATCGCCAACCTTAAGACGACATGCACCACACATACCAGTTCCATCAACCATAATCGGATTCATGCTGACAATTGTATGAATTCCAAGTTCCTTAGTAAGAAGACAGACGAATTTCATCATAATCATAGGTCCGATTGCTACACATAAATCATAATGTTTTCCTTCTGCAACAAGATCCTTAAGCACATCTGTACCCATACCTTTTCTTACATAGCTTCCATCATCAGTTGTTATGTAAAGATTACCAGCAACCGCCTTCATCTCTTCCTCTAAGATTATAAGTTCCTTATTCTTAGCACCAACGATAACATCAACATCTACACCATGCTCATGCATCCATTTAACCTGTGGATATACAGGTGCTGTTCCAAGACCTCCGGCAATGAATACAATATTCATCTTTTTGAGTTCTTCAATATCCTTGCTGATAAGCTCTGATGGACATCCAAGAGGTCCAACAAAATCTTCAAATGCATCTCCTGCTTTAAGATGTGACATCTTCTCAGTAGACGCTCCAACTATCTGAACAACTATTGTTATAGTTCCTGCTTCTCTGTCATAATCACAAATAGTAAGTGGAATTCTTTCGCCCAAATCATCCATCTTTACAATAACGAACTGGCCAGGTTCACAATGTTTAGCAACTCTAGGAGCTTCAACATCCATAAGGAAGATCTTCTCTGCTAACTTCTCAGCCTTAAGAATTTTATACATTACAATTCTCCTTTCAAAAAGTAATATTATGAAGTGCATTACGCACAATCAACCTTTAGTATTCTTTGGCAGAATAACTGCCTTCTGTACCTGTAACAGTATACACCTTACCGCTTGATGTATCAACGCCATATAATCCAGCAGTTGTTGTAGAGCCACCCTTTATTACATCATATCTGATAATATACATTTCATTGTTGCCAACCTTTGTCTTTGAAATATAGACAAAATTAACACCTGAACCATCTGAAGCTACGCTGTCTGACTTAAGCACCTTCTTTGATATAAGGACATTTTTCAGCTGGCTTTCAGCCTGGCTGTATGTATATGTATTCTTTACTTCAACATTATAATTTCTCTTAACTACTGTACTGCTCTGCTCATGATCGTTAATTATTACAAATGCGATTACAGTATTACCGGTTGGCATATCGAATTCACCTGTATACTCTGTTGATGAAGATGTAGGAGTTGTACCATCTGTTGTATAATATGCCTTACATTTGTCAGGGATATTATTAATCTTAATCTTCTCTCCATCTGAATATTTTCCTGACGCAGGAGTTACATCTGGTGCTGCAGGAGCACCATATTCAACAACATATTCAAATTCAACTACTTTACTATATACCCCAATAGAATTAACAGAAACTGCTTTTATCTTAGTTGTGCCTGTTTCTAACTTAATTGCTGTTCCATCATATAGTGTACTCTTAATATCAGGTTCTTTTCCATCAGTTGTATAATAAACAACACAACCAGAATCACATGTAAATTTAAGTTCAACATCATCATCATACGAACCCGGCTCTTTAGAAGCTGATGGTTCTTTTACTATATAATTCTTAACTGCATTGCTGCATTTTCCATCCTGATACTTTCTTATAAGCTTTGTTAAATTATCTGCATCCTCTTTCTTATAGTAAATGTCTGCAAGAGCTTTAACCGCATCTTCATAATTCTCATCATATGAAAGTATATCCTTCAGCACATTAACAGCTTCATCCTCATTTCCTGAGCTTTCATAGCATCTATACAATGTATACTTAAGGTTCAGATTCTTTTTTCCCTCATTTTCTTTAGAAGCCTTGCTAAGATATGATGATGCATCACCATAATTACCCTCTTCGTACAGTTTCATTCCTGTCTGATAATAATAATCATAATTATTCTTACTCTTCTTGTTAAGTGATACAGCAACTATAATTATTATAATTAAAACTAATGCAACTCCCGCAGCAACCCCTGCTATAATAAGCTTTGTCTTCTTATCCAGTGGTTTCTTAGTGGCGTCTTTCAAAATCTCTTTATCTTCATCTTCTGGTTCTTCATCGTCATCATCATCAAGTAAAATATCTCTATCAGTTAATTCTTCTTGTGTTTGTTGAGATGATTTATTAATTACCTGCTGTTCCTTAAGAATTTCATCTGTTATCTTAGGAACAACTCTCGTCCTTCCATCATTAATATCTGATGGCTGCTCTGCTTTATAATCATCAGCATTTCCTACATAAGCTTTGGCAACTGTAGTTTCTTCTTCTACCATTTTCTGCAACGACTTTTCAATTTCGTCTTCTATGCTTGTATTCTTATTAAAATCGTCTGGCATATATAGACCTCCATACACTTAAATAACATTTTGATATTAACATATTAGAGAATATTAATCAATAAAATACATTTTATGATTTTTATTTTTGTTTAACTAATTGTACACATTTTGCTCACATTTATCATGTATATTCTATATCAGATAGCAAAGAGAATTCTTTCTATCTCCCCCTCATATTTAGAAAAAGGAGATGTTTGACCGCATCTCCTTTTTTTATCCAAAAAATTATGACCATCAGTACAACACTGATGGTCATAATAATTTTATCATTACCTGAATTATCTTATACTTGTAACTCTTACTGTGCAGCTTAATGTCTTATTATTAACAACAGCTGTTATTGTTGCTATTCCTGCTTTTCGTCCAATAACTTCTCCTGAAGAAGAAACTGTACATACCCTTGGATTACTGCTTCTCCATGTAATATTACTATCTGTTCCTATTACATCTAATGTATATCTGTCATACTGCTCAAGAGTAATATTAGACCTGCTTATTGCAAGTGAATGAACTATACAGCTTGATTCAACACCTGCACCATCACTTATGACATAAACCTCTGCTTCACCAGGACCTACAGTTGTAATAACACCATTACCATCAACCGTAACTATTCCTGTATCTGATGAGTACCATTCATATGAATCATTATTAACAGCCGGCCTTACTATTACTGATAACTGTCTTGTTCTGCCTGTAAGCATATATATTTCTTTTGAATTAATTCTAAGTGAGGATATATTAACTCTTGGAGTTACATAAACCCAGCAGATTCCTTTGATATTATTACCATCCTGAGATGTTGCTGTAATCTTAACTTTACCGGAACTGATAGCAAACACCTCGCCATCCTCATCAACCACTGCGATTGATTCATTAGCTGATTTCCATACAACATCTTTAATTGTTGCATTATCCGGATATACGTTAACACCAAGTTTCTGTGAATCTCCAACAAACAATCTCAATGAATCCGGCACAACTTCTATTCCCGTAACCGGATTAACAACTCTTATGATACATGAATCTGTAACTCCGCTTCCATCTGCTGCTGTAGCTGTAATAACAGCATTACCAACTGATTCAGCACTAAGATTACCTTCCTGGTCTACTGAACATATACTGTTATCTGATGATGACCACACTATATTCTTATTAGTTGCTGTATCTGTGCCAACCGTTGCAATAAGCTTTCCTGTTGCACCCACATTCATGAATTTATTATTTTCACTCAATGTAATAGTTGAAACATATTCCTTAACAACAATTGTACAAGCTGCTGTGAGATGACACTCATCTGTTGTAACTTCAATTACACAATTACCACCCTTTAAGGCTGTTACAACACCATTTTCATCAACTGTTGCAACTGATGTATCACTTGAAAGATATGTGACTTTCTTATTCTCTGCATCTATCGGCTCAATTGAAGGTATAATAGCATATTTTGCTCCAACCCATAATTCCTGATAATCAGAATTAAGTGTTATTCCTGTTACAGGCTGTGTAACAGTAACAATACAATATGCTGTAAGTCCCGTGTCAACATTAGTACATATTATAGATGTTGTTCCTGCACCTGTAGCTGTAACTTTACCATCGCTTTCTACTTTACATACGTTTTCATCACGGCTTTCCCATGTAACAAGCTTATTATCTGCATTCTCTGGAAGACATGTGGCATTAAGCCAGAACACCTGTCCTTTTCTCACTGTAATATCTGTCGTATTAAGGACAATTGATGTAACAGGCTGCTTAACATATATATTACACATTGCTGTAACACCACCATCAAGCGACTTACAAAGTATTGTTGCACTACCTGTTCCGACAGCTTCAACCAGACCATTAGAATCAACTATACATACATTAGTATTAGATGATTCCCAACTTACAGTCCTGTTCGTAGCCGTTATCGGGAGAACTTCTGCTGTGATTCTTAATGTCTGTCCTATTGACATAATCTCATCTTTATAATCAAGTTTAATAGTCTCAACTGGTATGCTTATAATAAAATTACATGTCGCAATAAATGCGCCATCTTCTGTTTTGCAGACAATTGTACAGTATCCTGGCTTAATATATGTTACAAGACCATTCTCATCAACTGTTGCAACCGATTCATCTGAAGATGACCATGTAACATTTCTGTTCACACCATCTCCTGATGGCTTTACAGTTGCTACAAGCTGATACTTTCCAATTGCCATAGTAGACTCAACTGTTGTCGCGTTAAGTGTAACTCCTGTTACTGGCTCTCTTACATAGACATCACAGGTTGCAACCTTAAGTCCGTCTTCAGTTATTACTGTAATCGTTGCATTACCGCCAGATAATCCCTTAATAGTAGCTGTGTAACTGTCTCCTGTTACCGTAGCTACTGTTGTATCTGATGATGACCATAAAACATTGCTGTTAGTAGGTCCTGCCGGATTGAATAACACCTGTACTGTTCCAGTGCTTCCTCTGTCAATTGATATTGAAGAAGGATTAATACTTACATCTCCTACAGGAGTGGTAACATATATTACACAAGTCTCAGACTTAATAACTCCATTAATATTCTGTGAAACAGTAAGATGTGTCACACCCGATGCAACACCTGTTATTGTAAATACTGTACCATCATCTGACTGGTTTACCTCTATAAGATCATATGTAGGAATAACTCCTGCTTCATTAGCCTGATTAGTTACAGTATATGTAATCTGTGATTTACTTGGCTGATTAGTAACAAGAGCCTTAATGTCTATTGAACTTCCAATATTAACTGTTGTGCTTACTGTACTAAGTCCAAAACCATCTATAACTGTAATCTTATATGCCAGCTGATATGGCATATTATACACAGTGTATAATTCATCCTGTACTCTTGTTGCATATATTGTAGCTGTACCCGCACCAACTGCCTTAACAAGACCGGTTGCAGAATCCACCTGAAGTATCTTGTTATCAGAAGTTGACCATGTTACTTCTGATTCAATTGCTGATGTTGACAACTGAAGTTCATCACCAACATTCATATTGCTCACTTCATTTCCCATCTTCTTAAATGGAACTACAACATTAACAGCATCTCTTGTAAACCATGATTCATTGCCTCCAACATCAATAGTAGTAAGTCCTGCACTCACCTTTGTAACTCCTGCATGTACTCCACATACTGTTCCAACTGCAACTGATGCTACATTTGAATTATCTGTCTTATATATCACGTTAGACTTAACAGGATTAACTACATTAGAAGGAATATCCTCATATGTAAATGCTTCATAATCCTTATCTGAAAGGACCATATATCTGTTAGATGCATCGCTTGGAAGATGTGTTATAAAATGTCCCTGTGAATTAGATATACTCTCCTTAAACTTAACCTCTGCCCTTACTGTAAATGTATATGTAAGAGGATTAATTCCGCTTCCGTCTGCAGTTCTTGCCGTAATAACAGTTGAACCACCGCCAATAACCTTAAGTACTACTTTAGAAGAATCCCTGTAATACATCTCTACGATTCCATCTGAACTAACCTCACCTGTTGAATCATTAGATGTTTCAATAAAAAGCTTATTACTCTCACAGGTATTGGCTGTTATGGTAATTAAATCTCCTTCTTTCAGAAGATCTGCCTCTTCAAGAACAGTATTACCTCTTTTCCTTTCAACATTAACATTAATAGGAACATATACTGCTGCTGTTGATGTAGCAAGTACATTATCATATACAACAGCTCCTGTATCTGAAAACTTCTTAGAATGATATGCTGCTGTTATTGTAGCTGCTCCTGCCCTGTTACCATATACTGTAGGATTAGTTGTTCCTGATACAGTCTGCAGATAAGCATCTCCGCCTGAACTTGGATTAACAAACTTTACAACATCATAATCTTCATCCGATATTGTCCATTCAAGTCTTACAGGACTTGCAATACCATTGTTCGAAGGATTGCTCGCGTCATAAAATTCATCATCCGTACCTGAAAGATTGGCATGAATAACTGTAGATGTAGATCCCTGTATTACACTTGACTGTGCCGGTGTCAGAGAAAGCGAAACACTTGAGTCAGCGTTAGCAAATATAAGTACTCCACCGCATGCCACACCAGCAACAAGCACACCTATAAGAATCTTCCATTGCATTTTAAGACGCATTGTAAGCTGTCTGATTTTTTTAACATTCTTCATATATAACCCTCACTTTGCATAAGTATATCTGTGCTTATATTAAAAGTAAATAATAATTATTATATTATATCGAAACCTTTATTTATTAATATTACATCTTATAAGCACTTTTTTCAATATGCCTGCATACAATATTTTCCTCTATTATTGTCGGCTGCTGTTGCAATTTATCATATTTCTTATAAAACATATAAAAGTTTGGGTAAAATGATGGAATTAATCGGATTATTATGGTAAACTATTGTAGCAATAAAATATTTTGGAGGTATCTAAAAAATGAAATTAAATTTAAGACCAGCTGAAGAATGCACATTTGACGCTGTATCATTAGGTGAAGTTATGCTTCGTCTTGATCCAGGTGAAGGAAGAATCCGTACAGCAAGAAGCTTTAGAGCATGGGAAGGCGGCGGAGAATACAACGTTATCCGTGGACTTCACAAGTGTTTCGGTATGAACACTGCTGTTATTACAGCTTTTGCTGATAACGAAGTAGGTCTTCTTATGAAGGATTTCATCGAGCAGGGTGGTGTTTCAACTGACCTTATCTGCTGGAAGAAGACAGATGGTATCGGACGTCTTTGCAGAAACGGTCTCAACTTCACAGAAAGAGGATTTGGTATCCGTGGTGCCAAGGGTTGCTCTGATAGAGCTAACACAGCTATTTCACAGGCTACTCCAGAAGATTTCGATTTCGATTACATCTTCAAGAACAAGAGCGATGGTGGTTTAGGTGTTCGTTGGTTACATACAGGCGGTATCTACGCTGCTCTTTCTGAGCAGGCTTGCGAGACTGTTATTGCAGCTTGTAAGGCAGCTAAGAAGTACGGTACAATCGTATCTTACGATCTTAACTACAGACCATCTATGTGGGAAGCTATCGGCGGTTTAGCTAAGGCTCAGGAAGTTAATAAGGAAGTTGCTAAGTATGTTGACGTTATGATTGGTAACGAAGAAGACTTCACAGCATGCCTTGGTTTCGAAATTGAAGGTAACGATGAGAACCTTAAGACTCTTAACCTTGATGGTTACAAGAAGATGATCAACGAAGCTGCTGCTACATACCCTAACTTCAAGGCTGTTGCTACAACACTTCGTCAGGTTAAGACAGCTACAGTTAACGACTGGTCAGCAATCTGCTGGGCTGATGGAGAAATCTACAAGGCTGCTCAGTATGATGGACTTGAGATCATGGATAGAGTTGGTGGCGGAGATTCATTCGCTTCAGGTCTTGTATATGGTCTTATGACATTTGAAGATGCTGAGAAGGCTGTTAACTACGGTGCAGCTCACGGTGCATTAGCTATGACAACTCCTGGTGATACAACAATGGCTTCTCTTAAGGAAGTTGAAGGTATCGTTGGTGGTGCTGGCGCAAGAGTTCAGAGATAATTAATTTAATTCATATTTGGATTCAGACCAAATAAAGAGTTGCCCGGGAAACCGGACAACTCTTTTTTATTTAATAATCTATAGTTCTTTTGCTTCACTATCTATAAGAGATTGTAAACACAAGTGTATCTGAATATGAACCCGCATATGCCTTATCCCATTCAGACTTATCTATTGAAAGTGTCAGATTAGTACTGTTTCCACTCTCTGCATATGTAGCTGTACTGAATTCTTTGTTACCATCCATAATCTTATATGCAATTGTCTTACTCTCATCTTTACTGTTCTTAAGTTTTCCACTTGCACTTACAGATACATTTACATTCTTGTCTGGCTCTAATCTTGCATTATCAAGAGAAACACTTCCAAGCTTAACAGACTGTTCTCCTCTTTCAATTGTTGTATTTGCCGGAATAGTCACTGTATAGACCGGATCAATTGATACAGATATTGTTGTCTGTCTTGTCTGTGTCTCTTCAGCTCCTACAGGAATAATACTTCCCAATATAAACATCATACTCAATGCCATAGCTGTCAATTTTCTCATAATAGCCTCCATTCTTTCATCCATTAATGACTGTTTATTTATTTTGCAACTAAAACTGTCTCAACATTAGCACCATTCATTGTCTTTCCATCTGTAAGCGATGCTGTGCTAATCTTAATAACAGCATTATGTTCTCCTGTTGCAAGCGGATGCTGCAGTTTTACATTAGTTATAGCTTTTCCAGGTTCAACCATATCTGACTTGTATATAGTCTCGCCCGTATCAGATAAAACAATTTCAAATGTAAAGTAGCATGGATTTCCTTCAGGGTTAAACAGATTCATTGTAACATTATCTTTTCCTGCATCTACAGTTATAGATGGATATCCTGGTATCCTTATTCCCTGCTGTCCGCCACTGTAATTACTTCCTGTACCAATTTCACCAGAATCAGAATCAATCGTTGGTGTAAATTTATCATCATTATCTTTATTCTTATCTTTTCTGATAACAAGCACTGCAGCCAGAACAGCAACTGCTACGCACAGTACTATTATTGCTGTTATCATAATTTTGTTTTTTGAAATCTTCATTCCAATCCCTCCTGACATTCCGTACAGACCGGTCATAAAACCAGTCTGTACGAATTACTAATTAATCAAACCTTACACTGACCTTAATATTGCTCAAATCATATTTATCAGAAAATGAACCACTTGCATCAAATCTGTAGCATATAGCATCTATATCTTTGCATCCTATGCTGTATGTGTGCGTGATTATCTGTTTATTTTTCTTCTTAAGATCAAGCTTCTCTCCATGCCATCCATTCCATGACTTGTTAGAATCTTTTCTATATGTAGTGTCTACCTCTGCATATCCGTCATCTACCATTTTAATATAATAACTGATTGTAACAGTCATCGTATTGCAATGCTTCTTTATCTCATTCAGAGATATACCTTCCATATAGATGGAATTAGTTCTTGTATAACCACTTGTTGAAGTTCCTGATGCTCCATCTATGAAGAAATGCAGCTTGACTGGTTCTTCCTTTGAATCATCAGTTACACGATATGAATATGGGTGGCTGTAAGTAAATGTCTTATTAAGACTCCAGCTTGCATAAAGTGTAACAGTTCCCTCACCTGCAAGATTATCAGCAGAAGCTCCCGGTTTGTATGTAACTGTTCCTCCATCTTCCACACACCAGCCAAGGAATGCATATCCATATCTTGAAGTCTTTGGAAGTTCGTATTTTTTGTCATATGTAAATACAAGGTCGTCTATTGCATCTCCATCCTTTGTATCAAAATGTACTGTATACTCATTAGCAGTCCAAGCCGGATATAAGGTAATTATTTCATTATCTGCTGTTCCAAGTCCACTGATAACTTCATTATCATCATATAACCTGTCCGCTCCTGCCTTTTTTGTCCAGCCTGCAAATGTATAACCTGTTCTCTTAAACTGATTAGCACTTAAAGCTGCTTTGTCTGTATACATAAGCTGCATATCCTGCATAGAACCAGTTGTTCCATCACCATATGGAATAAACCGGATAACATAACTGTTTTCCTTCCAGTTTGCTGTGTAGCTTCTGTTACCTGTAGAACCTGTAGTAATCACAGGATCCATAACAGTTCCCTCAACTTCTGTTCCACTCCAGCCTGTAAACGTATAACCTGTACGTTGTGGTCTCTTAAGAGTTATAACGCTAGTATCAACCTCATATGTTTCAGGATTGTCAGCCTTTCCTCCATTAAGATTATAACTTATGGTATATACATCTTTCTTCCACTGTGCTTTTATAACAATATTACCGGCAGGCATTACATCCGGGACAGCTTTATCCCATCCTGTGAATGTATATCCCTTCTTAACCGGAATCTCATTAAAATTAACCTCAGTATTATAATCCTGTGTTATAGAAGCAATTTCACTGCCACCATCTGTATTAAAACTGATTGTGTACTGGTTTATCTTCCAGCCTGCAGTATAAGTGACGTCTCTGTCTGGCATTGTACCTGCAACATCTTCATCCCAGCCTGTAAATGTATAACCGGTTCTTTCCGGATTAATAATATTAATCTTAGTGCCATATTTATAATCGTATACAGCATCCGACTGTCCATTATTCAGCTTGAGAACAAATCTGTGTACATTTCTCTTGTAGAAATATCTTATAACAGTCGAACCATCGCCTTTTACTATGGCAGTTTCTGTCTCTGGTGAACTGAATCCTTCCATATACTTAACATCTGGCGTTACCTGGCTGTCAGTATCAGATGTAAATGCCTGTCTGTCATACAATTCATATGAACCGTCAAGCTTTTCAACAAGATGTTCAACAGTATAATTAACCTTATCTGCATCCCACTTTGCATATAAAGTAATATCATATGCCGGCATTGTACCGTCAAACGCTTCTGTACATGCCCTGTCAACATACCAGCCTGCAAATGCATATCCTGCTCTTACAGGAACCGGTGCAATAACATTGCTTCCCCATCTGGCTGTTTTCTTTTCGGTACTTACAGTTCCACCCATAGAATTAAATGATACGCTGTATGAATTTCTATCATAATGCACCCGGAATATAAGACTTCCGTCTGCCGCAACAGTACCAGATGGCAGATCATCTGTAAGATGATAAAGTCTGCTGTCATACTGTTCCTTATCTGCAGTTACACTCTGTCCTGTTGTTGCTTTATTAATTCTGGTTTTACCAAGTTCATATTCTCCTGATTCATTTTCAAGATAATATTTTGTTGTGTATACAACATCATCTGCTTCTTTCCATACTGCTGTATAAGTTGTATCCTTTGCAGGAACTGTCTGTGTAACAGCTGGTTCCCAGCCTTCAAATACATATCCTGCCCTATATGCAACCGGTGTCGGCATAAGAGTTCCATATGTATATCTTCCTTCTGAAACAACACTGCCTTCTGAAACGAACTTAATATTGTATTTATTTCTTGCATAATAATAATTGATTGTTGTGCTTCCATCAGCACTTACTCTCTGTGATAAAGCTGCCGGAGTCATAAATCCGTTTCTTGTGTCAGGCTTTGGTGATACCTCTGTATCAGTCTTAGCTGTCTCCTGCTTTGAAGAAACTGCTGTATACACACCATCCGTTCCTTCCACGTAATCAACAACATTATAAGTCATATCAGCTGCTTCCCACTTCGCATATACAATTCTGTCCTCATTAGGCATTACTGACGGAATAGTATATTTCTTTGTAAGTGCTTCATCTGTATACCAGCCTGCAAATGTATAGCCCTGTTTAACAGGATCTTCAGGCTTTGTAATTTCTTTATTGTACTTAGATATTATAGCATCTACAACTGAACCGCCGTTAGTCTGGAATGCTATATAATATCCATCTCTTAAATTATCCCAGTGCAGAGATATCTTTCTTGTTATCGGCTTAGTATTAAAAGAACCCTTCTGACTCTTCCATGTTATTATCATCTCACCATCCTGCTGAGGTTCACTACCAGGATTAACCTCAACTATATTAGTTTCAGGATCATATGAGAACGCCGGATTAGTCATTGTTATAGAAAAATATCTGTCGCTGTCATCATAAACCTTAGTAAAATACTCATTATTATCGTCAAGACCTTCTTTCATATCAAGATACTGCATTTCAAAATATGTATCCGGAAGTCTTACAGTCTTAACATCTCTCTTCATCTTGATATCTTTAACAGAATCCTGACCATATGCATAATCGCACACATTTTCAACTACACCAACACTATACAACGGCCATTGCTTCTCAAAAAGTGTAGGATTATAACTAAACGTTCCAGAAAGTGCCTGTGCCAGGAAATTAACCTCCATATACATGCCTATTTCCATGTATATAGCTCCCATTGAGCTTGCTGTTCTGCCCTGCGAAGCTGCATATTTCAACTGATAGTAAAGATATCCCCATACCTGGGCATATCCACCAACCTCTGCTGTAAATCCAACACTTGCAAGTTTTGTTGATATAAGACCTACAGCCACACTTAGTCTTATTCCTGCCCGTATTCCTATTGTTCCTATTGCATATACCGAGAACTCATACTGTTCTTCGCTTAAATCAATAGAATCACTTGTAACCTTTCTGTCAAATACCATAATACTGTAAACATACCTCTTGGCATTCTTATACCAGTAAGTCATGCCCATTGATATATTAACATTGGCAGAAACAACGAATTCAACCTTAAACTCGATATCAATAATTCCAATAACCCTTACATGTGACTCTGTTAACGACTTACTGTATAATTCAACCCAGTCAGCCTCATCATCAAGCATATCAGAATATTTTTCAGCAAGACTCTTGGCAACAGATAACTCACTGTCATCATCGGAATCCTTAATATCTTCAAGTCTTGTAGATAAATCCGACTTGTCAGATATATATGTAGTTCCGATTTCCATCATATTCTTAAGTTCTTCTGCTATTCCATTAATCACTTCATCAAGTTTAGAAGAACTTTCGTCATCATCATCTTCTTCAGCAGTTCTTACATTAACATTAAAATTAATTCCAGTGTAATCATACAGATCTAATGAAACCGCAACGCGGTAATCATCAATATATGGGAATATGCCCCATACTTTCCATATAGCCTTACCACTTACATTAATATTAATCTTAACTTCCTGCTCAAATGTTGCTGATACAATTACCTTCATATTAGAGAATGAAATCTCTACACCAATATCAAGAGCAAGTCTTAATCCACTTACATTCTCAAAATGTTTTAAATCAGTTGAAAGGTTAGCTCTTACATGGTCAAGTTTTACTTCTGGTTTCTTGCTGCTATATAATGCAACATTGCCCTGAGCCTTATCTGGAAGATAAGTTATATCCTGCGGCACAATGCTGATATTGGCATCCATAGTATCAGACAGATATTCCTGAAGTTCCTGATAAGAATTCGTTCTTACAACAGCCTGTGCAACCTCATCTACAACACTCTGTGCAAATCCACTGTCAACAGCCTGCTGCTCAACGCTCTGTTCAATGCCACTGATATCCTGATTCTGTAATATACTTTCACCACTCACATTATCAGTCTGATATACATCCATGGCTGCCTGAACTTCATCCCATGTCACATTCTTATATGTGATTACATAATCAGCATTATTAGTTGAAACATTTGTTATAACAGCATACTGTATATCATCATTTCCAGTTGCATACAGAGCAAGATAATCACCTGTATCAACTGTTGTATCTTCATCAAGTCCAAGTCCTGCTCCAAGACTGTCACTGCCATATGACATTTTATTCTTTGTAATTGTTATACTGTCATTATCAGGATCATTATCCTTATCATCAGCTACATTAACAGGAAGAACATCAGGAACGAAGAGTATCTCCTCTGCTGCCATACCCCTGTAGGAATATTCATTTCCCTTAGCTGATGTAATCTCAAAGAACGAAACATCATCATCAGATATAACACTGCCATCTAACTGTGGCACAACATCTCCGTCATATACTGCAATCTTATCTCCTGCATTAAGTTTACTGTCCGAATATGTAAAGCTTCCTGTAGTTTTAACAGCTTCCTGACTTATTGTACCATCCTGTCCTACAGTCATTACCGTCACAGATATTCTGTCTGCCTTCTCTCCGTTAACATAGAGATTACTTAAGCTTCCTGACTTTATGTACTTAATGTCATCCCTAAGATTCACATTAGTTACATCCGGCTTATAAACTGTAAAATCATATTCTCTTATTGTCTGGTCATAGCCTGTGAAATACAGCCTGTCATCTGAAAGTTCAAGACGGTAGCCACAGCCTTCCTGCCATGTGCCATTGCATTTTATTATAAATGTATACGCTCCATCATCTAATACACTTCCGGCTGTAACATCTATTGAAGTATTCTCAGAAGAATCGCTTACATTCTTAACTGATACTTTATTCTTTACTTCTTCTTTAGTTAGTCTTCCGCTCTTATCAGTTACCATAATTGTAAAATCATTTGCATCAACATCATAGCTTCTTGCGTATGTATCTATGCTGACTGTCTTAAGCTCCTGACCATCAACCCATGATGCATATAATACAACATCACTTAAAAGTCTGTCTGTACTGGCAACATAATCTGTGCAGTCCGCATCATAACACCATCCCAAAAATGTTGAGCCTGCCTTGCCCGGAACCGGAAGATCTGAAAGCTTTGTTCCCGCCTCATACACTGAGTTATCAAGTTCTGCTGCACGCCCCTGCTCATCTTTATCATCAGTATAAAGTGTTCCGCCATTAGTTTCATACTTAATATTATATTTTGTTGTTTCAAATGAAATATCAAAAGTAAGATTATCTGTGTATATTCCTGCATATTTAGGAATTTCCTGTAATCTTGTCATATATTTTCTTGTCTTGTCACTGCCTGTTGCTGTAAGCTCTGTTATTACTGAATTATTAGTAAGAGACAGCTTATTCTCTTCATTATATAATTCATATCCCAGCTTTACATTTCCATTCAGAAGATTCCATTTATTCTTAGAATAAACAGATACACTTACTTTATCTTTCTCATACAGTCCGCCTGCATGTCCCGATACTGTAAGATTCGTCTTGTCAGCATCTACGCTTTCAGGTATGTCAATGTAATAATAACGCTCAATCCATTTTGCATAAAGAACTACAACTCCTGTGTAATTCTCTTCTGAAATCTCCGTTACAGGACTACCTGTCAGTTCTTTATTATCATACCATCCTCCAAACTCATACCCCTGATTGACAATATCATCCTTATCCGGTAATTGCCCTGCCGGATATTTGTCTGGTGCATTATAGCCACTGACATAATGACCACCGTTAAGCTGGTAATCAATCTCCTTTAACTGGGACAGCTCATCATATGAAGACTGATTCCCTTCTGCATAATACATGCCCGGTATAGCTGCAGCAAGAATTGCAGAACATAAAAGTATACTCAAAAACCTCTTCATCTAAACGCCTCCTTTATGTTATAACCACATATACTGATATTTAGTTTTCCGTCTGCTATATATTGTAGTTATAATACCTTATTAAAAGACATTTGTGAGGTTACCTGCGTGAATTACAAGTTTTTTGACATGAACGATTAGATTTATATATAGAAATTTAGTCTCATGCAATATATAATTAATCAAGAGATATTTTTTACACTAAGCTATAATGAGGAAAATACTATGAAAATTGCTATATGTGACGATAATGAAGCTGAATTAAACAGAATCAGAGAGCTGTTAGAAATATATGCCTGTGACAAAGGTCAGAAGTTTTTTATAAAATGTTTCACAAGCAGTGTTGAACTGGCATCAACTGCTGAATTTGAGAAATATGACATATATTTTCTTGATATAATTATGCCGGTAATGGACGGCATTAATCTGGCAAGAGAAATCCGTGTCTTTGACAGATTTTCACCTGTAATCTTTCTGACATCATCACCTGAATTTGCTGTAGAAAGCTACACAGTCAAAGCATTTAATTATCTTCTTAAACCCATAATTAAAGAAGCTTTATATGATTCGCTGGATGATATTCTTGATACATTTCATAAAGAACGCAATGATACATATATTATAAAAAACAATTCAGGTATACATAAAATATACTTATCAGATATTATGTACGCTGAAGCTCTTAACCGGAAAGTAATATTATACCTTTCAGACAACGAGCAGGTAATGTCGACAGACGTATTCTCATCTATATGTGATACACTTATGACACATAAAGAATTTGCTCTGCCACATCGTTCTTTCATTGTTAACATGAATTACATCAAGACAATAGATACAGTCAGAATTGAATTAACCAACAGCAAAACTATCCCGGTTGCACAAAGACGCGTTTCGGACATAAAGAAACAATATCTGGATTTCCAGATGGAAGAATAATCTATAATATACATTTGGAGGAGAATTTAATGACAGACATAGTCTCAGTACTAAACCTTATTAATTATGGTTTTGTTTTAATATTCGGAATTATTGTATCTTTCTATTTTGCCGGAATACAATGGGAGGACAATAAGCGCCTTTTTATACTTACTACTGTATTATTTGTTCTGTTTCAGGCATTATTCTACGTACTTTTAGGCGAAAATGTCCTTTTTAAATGTTATCCTATACTGATACATATTCCTTTAATTCTTATTATCAGATATATATGCCACCAGAATATATACATATCATTCATTGCGGTTATGTCCGCTTATCTGATGTGTACACCCAGAAAATGGTTTGGAACCCTGGCAAAATATATATTTCCTGAAATCCCTATAATTTCAGATGTTGTAACAATTGTAATCACTATTCCGCTTCTGATTGTGGTAATTAAATACATTTCGCCTTACATAATAAAGCTCAAAGAAGAATCAAAAAACATTATTTCCATGTTTTTCCTTCTCCCTCTTACATATTACATACTTGAATATGCTCTAACCGTATATACTAACCTTCTATATACCGGCAAAGCCGTAATAATTGAATTCATGGATAGTTTTATTGTTATATTGTATTTTTTCTTGTCAATAGTGACACTCAGTATGTCCAACAAAAAAATACAGCAGAGCGTGAAAACATCATACTTTCCGCAGCTGCAGCTCAAGCTGAAAAAGAAATATCTCAGCTTACAGATTATCAGAAACAGGCTGCGATATACAGACATGACTTAAGACACCATATGAATTTCATACAAAGCTGCCTTGCTGGTAACAATATGCAGCAAGCTCTTGAATATATAAATGAAATTAATAATAATCTGAATAACACAAGAATAACAAGATACTGCAACAACGAAGCAATTAACCTAATATTATCTTCATATATAAATAAAGCCCATGACGCAGACATTTCCACACAGATATCAGTAACTGCCACTGATTTTTCAAGTTACAGAATTACTGATTTGTGCAGTCTCCTTGCAAATGCTTTAGAAAATGCAATAAATTCCTGTATAAAGCAGTGTGATAACGCTGCCCCAAAAGACAATAAGCGTCTTATAACAATTAAGTTGTTTGAAAAAATAACAAAATATGCATCAACATAGCCAATACATACTTTAAGGAACCCCGATTCCACAACCAGATTCCTGTTACTGATGAACCTGACCATGGCATTGGTGTCCGCAGCATAATTTCAGTAATAGAAAAATATAACGGCATATATGCATTTTTTACAAAAGACGGTACATTCTATTTTCAGGCTTGTATATAAAAAATGGGGACTGCACACACAGTCCCCATCTTTTATATTATTGTATTAATTATTATCAATTATAATGTTACGCCCTGCTTAAAGATTGCTAAATCATGGAATCCTGCTACCTCAGCCTTAACCTTCTTACCAGAAGCAACATCTAATACAAGCTGGAATAATTCCTTGGCTGCATCTTCAAGAGGAAGGTCATCTGTAACAATTCTTCCTGCATTGAAGTCAATCCAGTTACCCTTATTTCCTGCAAGTCTTGAGTTAGTTGCAATCTTAACTGTAGGAACTGGTGAAGCAAATGGTGTTCCACGTCCAGTTGTGAAAAGAACCATCTGTGCGCCTGAAGCTGCACAGGCTGTTGCAGCAACAAGGTCATTACCAGGTGCGCTGAGAAGATTAAGTCCCTTAGTATTAACTGGCTCTGCATATGCAAGAACACCCTTTACTAATGAGCTTCCTGACTTCTGTGTACATCCTAAAGACTTGTCTTCAAGAGTTGTAATACCGCCATCCTTGTTTCCTGGAGAAGGATTCTCGTAAATCTCCTGACCATTCTTAATGAAGTATTCCTTAAAGTCATTAATAAGATGAACTGTCTTCTCGAAAAGTTCCTTGTTAGCACATCTATTCATAAGAATTGTTTCAGCACCAAACATCTCTGGAACTTCTGTAAGAATAGTTGTACCACCCTTAGATACAAGCATATCTGAGAAAAGACCAACTGTTGGATTAGCTGTGATACCTGATAATCCATCAGAACCACCACACTTCATACCAATGATAAGTTCCTTTGCATTAACCTTTTCACGCTTAAATGTAGCAGCATAAGCCATAAGCTCGTTCATAAGCTTCTCTGCTTCTTCCTGCTCGTTCTCAACATCCTGAACCTGAAGGAACTTAACTCTGTCTGGATTAACCTCTCCGATATAATCCTTAAGAACTTCAATACGGCTGTTCTCACATCCAAGACCAAGTACAAGAACTGCACCTGCATTAGGATGATTAATTAAATCAGCAAGAATCTTTCTTGTATTCTCCTGATCTTCTGTTGTCTGTGAACATCCATATGGATGAGTAAATGCAACTACTTCATCTACTCCTTCTGGCTTGTTAGCTCTTGCTGTTGTTTCAATTGCTCTTGCAATTGAGTTAACACATCCAACTGTAGGAACAATCCATACTTCGTTACGGACACCAACCTTGCCGTTCTCTCTCATATATCCATCGAAATAAGCCGGCTCAGTAGGCTCAACATCCTTATGTCCCTCTGGTTCATATGTATATTCAAGTAATTCACCGAGACCAGTCTTTAAGTTATGAGTATGAACCCATGCTCCAACTGGAATATCAGCCTGTGCAAATCCAATTCTGAAACCATATTTGATAACCGGATCACCATTCTTGATAGCCTTAATTACAAACTTGTGTCCCTGTGGAATATCTTCTACAGTTGTCACATCAATTCCTGCAACATTAAGAGTTGTGCCTTTAGCAATAGGCTTTAATGCTACAGCAACATTATCATCTTTATTAATCTTAATAAAATCCTGCATATATCCTCCAATTCAATTTGATTATTATATTAAATAAGAGCGGATGAATATAAAAACATCCGCTCTATAATCATTCAAAGAGCTATTAATTAGTCAGCTAAATCATTAACTACTGCTCTCATACCTCTTTCTCTGATATCTGTGATGTACTCAGTAATAACTTCTTCAAGGTTAAGAACCTTAGAAAGATCCTCGCCACCAAAGAACTTAGTATTGCTTAAGTAAGCATGTGTGAATTCCTTAGCAGACTTTCCTGAATTATCTCTGAAGAAATCAAGAACAGCCTTATCATCTGTGATGTTGTACTCTTCACCGTTTCTGTTACCCTTTAATACAATACCGCCGTTGAACTCAGCTTCTGTCTGTGATGTATAGAAGCTCATAAGTGCTGCGATAGAGAATGTAAGGTACTTAGGAAGCTTGTTAAACTTATTAACATATCCCAAGAATGAAGGTAAACATCTAGCTTCCCACTTAGATACTGAGTTAAGTGAAATGCTTAATAATCTATGATCTACGAATGGGTTAAGGAATCTGTCGATAACAGCCTTAGCGAACTCTTCGCAATCTTCCTTAGAAAGTGAAAGTGTAGGAATAACTTCATTGTAAAGTGTCTCTTCCATGTACTTTCTGATTACAGGATCCTTCATAGAATTCTCTACATTGTCATTACCAGCAAGGAATGAAGCTAATACAAATGATGTATGAGATCCGTTAAGGATTCTTACCTTTCTTTCCTTGTATGGATGATGATCCTTAGTAAATACTACATTAAGTCCAGCTTCCTTGAATGGAAGTTCCTTCTCAAGCTGCTCAAGTGGAAGATTAGAATCACTCTCTACAACCCAGAGACCGAATACTTCAGCTCTGTCGATAAGCTGATCCTCATATCCCCATTCCTCGCAAAGCTTAGCTGCGTCTTCTCTTGGATATCCTGGAACAATTCTATCTACGAGTGTTGGGCAGAATGAGCAATAATTGTTAACCCAATCCTTGAATCCATCTTCAAGTCCCCAAAGCTCGATAAACTTCATGATGCACTTCTTTAATTCAATACCATTATCAGCGATAAGCTCACATGGAAGTAAGATAAGTCCCTTATCTGCTGCTCCGTTGAACTTCTGATATCTCTTGTAAAGGAGCTGTGTAAGCTTTCCTGGGTATGTCTTAGGAGGACGTGCATTAGGATCGTTATCTGTCTCGTCAAATACGATACCAGCCTCTGTTGTATTAGAAACGATGAATCTAAGAGTCTCGCTTGTACCATACTCAATGTACTTGTCATAATCCTCAATAGCTGCAACTGCATCTACTACTGATGTAATCTGACGTGTGATTTCCTTAGGCTCTCCATCAACAAAACCTCTTAACTGAAGTGTGTACTGGCATTCCTGATCATGGAATCTCTCAAGTGTACCGAACTCGATAGGCTTAACGATAACAACACCACCGTTGAAATCTGTCTTCTCATTAGTTACATCGAAGATATAATCAACGAATGCTCTAAGGAAGTTACCCTCACCGAACTGCATAACCTTAACAGGTCTGTCAACTGCATGTGTAATACTCTTGTTTAATCTCTGCATCTTAAATCTCCTTTTTTCATTGGGAATAATCCGTTTTACGATAACGGTCCCTAATTATTAACCAGTAAATGGTATGTAAATAAGTGCATGTAAGCGCTTTCATAAATAAAATATACTTAAAAATGCTCTAAGTCAATACATTTTTCTGCTTTTTAAAAAATTCTTACATTACACTTGTTTTTATAATAATACCATTGTATAATTCATTTATCAATATGTAAGCGCTTACATTTATTCATTTTTTATCGATTTTTGTTAAGCGATACATTTACATTCGTCAAGAGATGAGGTCGCACATGAATATTAATATATATGATGTTTCTAAAAAAGCTGGTGTATCCATAGCAACAGTTTCAAGGGTTCTTAACGGCAACACCAGGGTTTCTGAAAAGACAAGAGACAAAGTTATTAATGCAATGAAAGAATTAGACTACACTCCTAATGTATTTGCAAGAGGATTAGGTCTTAATACTATGAAGACAATTGGCATTATGTGCATAGATTCATCTGATATATACCTTGCCAACGCTGTTTACTATCTTGAACAGGAGCTTCGCAAATACAACTACGACTCTATTCTTTGCTGCACTGGTAAAGATTATAATAATAAGAAGAATTATCTCGAGCTTCTTTTGAGTAAAAGAGTTGACGGAATTATTCTTGCAGGTTCACAGTTTGTAGAAAATACCAGTGAGCATAATAACGACTACATTATTAATGCAGCTAAAGATGTCCCCATAGTGCTGGTCAACGGCTATCTGGACGCTGCCAACATTTATTCAGTAATGTGCAATGATGAAGAAGCTGTATACAATGCAACAAAACTCTTGATAAATAATTCACATCGTAATATAGTTTATTTATATACGAGTACTTCATACAGTGGCATGAATAAGTACCGCGGCTATCTTAAAGCAATTAATGAAGCCGGTATTACTCTCCCGGATGAATTCCATCATCTGTGTGGCAAGAACATATCTCATGCCAGGGATTATCTTACATATCTATATGATAAAGGTATGAAGTTTGATGCCGTTATGACATCTGATGACTCTATCGCTGCCGGTGCTGTCAAGTTTGCACATACTCACGGAATCAGAATTCCTGAGGATTTAGAGGTTATTGGATACAATAACTCTGTTCTTTCATTATGTACAGAACCTGAACTTACCTCTATTGACAGTAAGGTTGAGGAACTATCCTCATGCGCGGTAAGCGTGCTAATGAAGGTTTTATCCGGTGAAGATGCTGACAATCACAGTATCATCGCCGCTGATATAATAAAACGCAACACAACAATATTTTAATTCACAGGAGGATTATGAATCATGAAACAGTTCATGGACAAAGACTTTTTACTTTCAACTCCAACAGCTCAGCATTTATTCCACGATTATGCAGCTAAGATGCCAATACTTGACTATCACTGCCATATCAACCCTAAGGAAATCGCTGAAGACAGAAAGTTCGAGAACATCACACAGGTATGGCTTGGTGGCGATCATTACAAGTGGCGTCAGATGAGAACTAACGGTGTTGATGAGAAGTACATCACAGGTGATGCTTCTGACCGCGAGAAGTTCCAGAAATGGGCTGAGACTCTTGAGATGGCTATCGGTAACCCACTTTATCACTGGAGCCACCTTGAACTTCAGAGATACTTCGGATACAACGGTATTCTCAACGGCGATACAGCTGAGGAAGTATGGAATCTCTGTAATGCAAAGCTACAGGAAGATTCTATGTCAGTTCGTAACCTTATCAAGCAGTCAAATGTTACATTAGTTTGTACAACAGATGATCCTGTTGACTCACTTGAGTGGCATCAGGTTCTTAAGGATGATAAGACATTTGACGTACAGGTACTTCCTGCATGGAGACCTGACAAGGCTATGAACATCGAAAAGCCAGAATATCTTGATTACCTTGAGACATTATCTAATGTAAGCGGAATTAAAGTTAATTCATTCGCTTCATTAATAGATGCTCTTAGAAACCGTATGGATTTCTTTGCTTCTATGGGATGCTCAGTATCTGATCACGCTCTTGAGTATGTAATGTACAAGCCATACACAGAAGAAGAAATCGAAGCAATCTTTGCTAAGAGATTCTCAGGTTCTGCTATCACAACAGAAGAGATGAACAAGTTCAAGACAGCATTCATGGTATCTGTAGGTAAAGAATACAATAAGCGTAACTGGGTAATGCAGTTACATTACGGTACAATCCGTGATAACAACAGACTTCGTTATGACCAGTTAGGACCAGATACAGGTTATGACTGCATCAATACATATGACTGCTCTGCTGAGATGGCTCAGTTCCTTAACGCACTTAACGCTACAGATGAGCTTCCTAAGACAATCATTTACTCACTTAACCCTTCAGTTAACGCTGCTATCGGAACAGTTATCGGATGCTTCCAGGATTCTAAGGCTGTTGGCAAGATTCAGCAGGGTTCAGCTTGGTGGTTCAATGATCATAAGGTTGGTATGACTAACCAGATGACAAGCCTTGCTAACTTAAGTCTTCTTGGTAACTTCATCGGAATGCTTACAGATTCAAGAAGCTTCCTCTCATACACAAGACATGAGTACTTCAGAAGAATCATGTGCGAGCTTATCGGTGGATGGGTAGAGAATGGTGAATACCCAGCAGATGAGAAGGCATTGAAGAAGATTGTTGAAGGTATCTCATACAACAATGCTGTAAGATACTTTGGATTCGACCTTTAATTCATATTCTTAACGAGAAAAAGCAGTTATCACAATTAATGTGGTAACTGCTTTTTTATGCGATGTCATAATAACTTATCAATTTTACTTATAAGACTGCTACTACTGTTCTCAAACAGAATATTTTTCATTTCATTCTCAAGCTTTCTCAATGTCAGACTTCTTAAAACCTACCAAATATCCGCATTTCATCTGTTTCGTATGTCTTTTCCACCCCACATACTTGTTTTCTCCGCCAAAAAGCCCACTAAATCATCCCTTTTTATTGATTTCAGTAGGTCTTTTCCCAGCTTTTTACCTCTCATCACGCACTTTTCACGCTCAAAAGACCTATTAAATTCATTATTGCTACAAGTTCAGTAGGTTTTGTCACACATGTATCATCACTTTATCATTCAAAAAGACCTACGAAACACACACACTATAGATTTCTAATAGGTCTTTCTGCCTGATTATATTATCCACATTAAAAGATGCAGCCACCACACTTCATGATAACTGCATCCATAATAATTATATATAACTACTTATTCTGTTCCTCTAACAACATCTTTAATCTGGCTATTTCTGCATCCTTTTCTTCTAATTGTGAGTCTTTTTCTTCTAAACGTGCCCTATTTTCTTCTGCCTGCACCTTCAACTCATCAATCTCATCCTTCATCCTGTCAACCATCAGCTCTGCCGTATTCCTATCTAATATCCTTAACGCCTCAGAAAACATACTGAGCACCTCCTTTGGTCTCTCCAAATACTCATTAATATCAAGGCGTACTGATTCCAAGTCAGGAAATATCTCTATCAACTGCTCTATCTCCTCCGGTGTCTCGGCTACAAATAACGACAGGAACTTCAGGCGGTCAAGCTTCATCTTCTCAGTCACCTGCTTTTCACTGTACTGCGTTCTGTCATAATCGTATTCCGTCACCTCGGTACGCCCTTTCCTGATATCAGAATATCTATATTTCTTAAATGTGTCAAGGCTTACCAGCACATAATCCTGCAAAAGATTTATCTTAATTCCAGTATTAAACTTTGTTTTTCCGACATGAAAATATAATGCCTCATCAACCTCGCTGATAAGGCTGCTGCTGCTGTTCTCAAACAGAATAATAGTATGAACTGGTCGCATATCCTTATATGAAGGTTTTGACGTAACATTCATAGACCCCCTAAGCCCACCAGCATCTCCTATCTCACGGTTTCCAGTAATCATCTTATACTGACGCAGCACAAGGTCTGCCGAGTAACATGATATTCTCTCTGCCTGAAAGTCATAAGAAATCTTCTGAATCTCAATATTAGCGATACTTCCATCAGACATCATCACAACCATATCCATAATAATCATCACGCCAAGAAACTGTGAGTCCTCATTCGGGAATACTTCAAGAACAGTAACCTTCTGCCCCAGCAGACAACTCACCAGCTCTGAAAGCCTGTTCCTTCTCTCAACCGGATTAAATATCTTCTTAAAGAACGGGTCATATAATAACGGAAGTGACTTACTTCCCTTCAGAAAATCCTCATATCTTCCAATCCATTCTTCATTACTCTTAAGATACCCATATGCACTCAGGCTCCAGGAATCCCCTTTAATCTGACGCATGGCTGCGTCATAATAATCCTTCTTCTCACTAAACTCCATAATACATTTACAACACCGGCGTTACTTCCTCCTCTTAATTAATAAACATGCACATTTATATACGTACAGTATCATATATGTTAAGAAGTGTAAATATACTTGTCATATTCTGTAGTCTTTGCGTCGTCATCTGTTGTTTTTTCGTCGAATCAGATTATCTCTTAATATCCAATCATAAATTCATATAAATCTTCCAATGCTTCCTGCAAATCAGCATTTTTCTCTCTGGAAATCAATTGTGACAACTGCATCATGTAGTATTCTTCAATTATAATCCTTGAGTATTCATCCATTTGTATCCACCATTCTCTTTCATATTATTTATCAAATAATACCCTAAATATAAGCAAAACACCAGCTAATAATCTGCCCATGCTAATAATACTTTAAATTATTATAAATGTTTATTTATATCTAATCAAACTAACATATGAAATGAACAATATAATTTGGCGAACAGAAGATATCCTGTTGCGGATTAACGGTAAGCTGGTGTGGCTGAATTAGTGATGATTCGGTGATTATAACTTTCAAAAATGTGTGCTAGTTGTACAATTCGTTAAAATTGTACAACTTGTGCAACTGAATTATTATTGTTATAGTAATTCCCAAAGTAATTTGTGCATAGGTTGAAACAGCTAACATTTGACAAACAAGAAATATCATTGGATGAATAAGCAGTATACTAAATACATAATAGTTATGTATACAACCATTATTCTGTTGTTTTTCAATATTTTAAGGATTGATCTAATAATGGTTCGTGTGTTCAATATCGTTAATTAGTATAAAACATATTTTATCTTTTTATTTTAAATCTTTTAACATTATTTATAACATCTTCTATTGATTCAATCCATTCTCCTTGTACTGCATTAATAATGTTTTTTACTGCATGGCCCTTAATATAATACATACGAACATTATCTCGAAATCTATCCAAGCCTACCTCTTTCTTTGCAACTTCAAATATTTTGTCAAACAAAGATCCAGCTCTAGTAACTCCTCGTGCGGAATCTTCATCTAATTCAATGACAACTTTATCTTGAAATTCTATTTTTTCTCCATCTCTCCCTTTATTTATTTCAACAAGAATAAGCATTGGATTATAAGTATATTTAATCCCCATCCTTTCTTCCATTTCAATAATAAAGTCGTCAAATAGAAATTTATCAAAATAATATGCTGTTTGATTCCTTCTAATGTAAAATATCGGTATATCTCTATAACTACACCATTTACCATATGCATTAGGATGATACCTTCTTTCTATATTCACATCATTATCAAATATATCTTCACAATATCCCGGGACAAAAAAATCCATGAATTTTCCAGATTTTCTGTCAAACATATCCATATAATTAATAATATAATCTCTTGCAGATGCTTGATTACCATCCGCTATTAATATCCCAACGGTTATAGTTTCAAAATCGTTTTTATTTAATATTTCTTGTGTAATTTGATCAAATGTCCTAACTGGATTCACTGTCAATCCTCCTCTCTGTATAACCAATTACTATAGTATGTACATCATAACTAAATCAGACTAATATGGCGTTTTATACACTCTTTTTTGCCATTTCATTCTGAATTTTTGTCAACATTTTATCGATTCTAATTAATTCTCTAGTATTCATTTTCCCAACTGAAGATATATTTTTCTTTATTAACTTTTGCATATCTATGCAATGCATAAGAAACACATTCCTTTCACTGTTAGAAAAACCATCATAAAATTGTCTATAATATTTGTCAAAAAGAGATACCTGCCTTAAGGGATATTGAATATCAGTTGTATTATTATCATGCAAATAATGATATGCCATATCAAAATTTTCATATGCATATTTCGCATTATTATCATACATTGTCTTCTCTAACAAAAATCTTCCTTTTATAGTGTCAATTTGCCAAGAATCAGTCACATGCTTCTTTTTTCTGAATGATTCAGCATTATCTAAATATATCTGTGCCGCTTGATAATCGTGTACTTCCATTTTAGCAATAGCATACTGTAGCCAAAAGAATGGATTTTCCTTAAAATACTCCAACGATTTCGCAATTTCATATATTTTTGTAATTCTCTCACTGTATGATTTTTCTTTCCTGTTGAACAACATTCGAAGATTAGAATATGAAACTATCATCCTTAACATATGCTCATATCTGCTAATATGATTGTGTGCATTAAGAACTAAAATTATCTTGCTTACAATTAATTCTACATCATCGTTATAATCCATATTATGTAATATATATTCAGCAACAACAGATGATTTTAACTTAAGTCTGTTATTATCAAAATCAAGAAATTCATTAATTTGTACATTTTTTAATATACTAGCAGTCCTAGCCTGCTTTCCCAAAAGTAACACAATTTCATCTAATGTAACATTACAATCGATAATTTCACATATGAAACTTAAAAGGATTATTTCTTTAACATCTTGAGAGTTAAATAAAACTTCTAATAATTCTTTAATATCTTTTTGAGCCTTCTGTGAGTTTAACAAATCCAACATTATATTCTTAATTTCACCATGACACTTTCTAGATATGTATTTCTTTTTCTCCTGTCTTGTTAATGCCGCCTTTTTGCCCCAAAGCGAATATGTATCCAACAACTCAAGCATTCTATTCTGTTCATTAGAATTCATCATATTTATATTATATATATCAATTTTGTTGGCTTCTATATTAAATACATCCGTAAATCGATGATAAGAATTATCGTACATATAACTTCTAACAGAGAATATAAATTTCATTCCGGACTGCGCACAATTTGATAAAACACGCGCATATTCAGAATCTATTATTCTTGTATAATTATCAACAAAAATGAATTTCAATCCTTTTTGTTCCGACAAATAATCTAAATCGTCCTGAATATAAGAATTAATATCATCGAGGAAAAAAACACGTCCCTTACTACATAAATCTACTGCAAGCTGCTTTAACAACACTGTCTTTCCATTTCCCATCATAGAATGAATAATAATTGCCTGCCTTTTACCTAAAATATCTTTTTCAATTTCTTCACATATTGTTCTTTTAACCGTATATTTATCACTATAAGCAGAGAATATATTCTCCATTTTTATATTCCCTTTAAGAAAAAGTTCTGTCATACTGTTATCTGATATAGAAGTAGATGGCATATAATCTTCTGATTTCATTTCATTTAACAATTTTAATCTATAATCTCCTATCTTAGGCTTATATAAGCCATTACCATCCTTAATTCTATTAGCAAACTCATCTATTCCAATATCCGCAAGTGTTCCAAATTTTTCTATCTTATGTTTTGTTCGATTTGACGCATTATAAGTTATAAATACAGATTTATTTTTTGTCATTCCACCTTCTACAAATATTTGTTGTAATTCAAGATCATAATCCAGCGAATATCCTATAAAAATAAAACATTGTGCATTTTTTATATCATTAGATAATGTAAGTGCAATATCACTATCTGGTATTGTTCTCCTTTGATAAGATCGATCCAATAATTTAAATGTATCATCAAGATCATCTTCTGTTACATTACCTATGTATCCATTGATATGAATAATTGCACCTTTTTTTCGCAATACATCTGCATAATTTTTCTTTGGATCAATACTATCCCTTTGTACTTCACCAATTTTTGAAGCATACTCTATAGTATCATCATAATTTGTAGTATATATTCTTTTCCAATTAATGCTCGATATTATTTTTTGAGCATCACTCAACTTTTTACATGTAAATTGTTTCTTTAAGAAATTAATCAAATCTGTTTTTGTATTATTTTCTAAATATCGTTCCGAAATGTATTGCAAATCTTCTTTATCTTTTTCACTATCCTCAGATACATCAATATTTCCATCTTCTATAATTCTTTGGCACAATTCATTTCCCAAAGGAAACCTCTCATCATTAAAGTTAATTGCTCCTGAATTAAAACCTGCACCTAAAAAGAGGACAGCATTACCATCTATTGCATGCATTATGCTTTCTTCTAATCTCATATTAATTTTTTCCTTCCTTATATTCACAATTTATACACAATTAGACAAATTCAGCACAACACTATAAGAGAGGTCTCATCAACCTCTCTACCAATTCAATCATATATTACAACAAATCGAATCAATTCAATCATATTCATAGTAATACCACTTCTAAAAATATATAAATTGTATTAATCCGACAATAATTTTCACTTTCCGACTAATTAAATATTATCATAAAACTCATTTATATTCAATAATTATTATTAAAATGGATAAACCTTGATTTTTCTTCTTTAAACCTATAATATTCATTATAGATACCTCTTGTATTCATTAGATTTTATCAACTTGCTAGGTCAGTAATATTCTACACGAGGTATTTTTTGCCAATCTCCTGACCTATTTAAAGTATACATGAAACTTCAATATATTATTAAGCATAATTTATAAATCATAAACAGCAATATAACCAGAACTGATTGACTTTGGATATAATGGCACGCACTATTTGCAACATAATAAATATTATGTTGTACTTTTCGCAAAACATTTTCTATTCACAACTTTTTTAATTATATAATCGCTTTTTATAACCATCTTCATACTGTCCAGCAGCTTTCTATGTTCTTCCCCTGATGATTTCACATATATACGGGTTGTCTCAATATTGCTGTGACCAAGCACATCCGCAAGACGGGCTATGTCCTTTTTAATATTGTAGAAGCTTCGGGCAAACAGATGTCTCATATTATGCGGAAATACTTTTGATGGGTCTATTCCTGCTGCCACACTTAACTGCTTCATCATTTTCCAGATGTTGCACCTGTTTAAAGGGCTTCCGGTTCTTGTAATGAATATGCTGCCCCGCACTATTCCATGTCTGTCTGCATATCTTATGAGTGCATTTCTTAATTCTGACGGATATAATATTCTTCTTAATTTTCCTTTGTTATGAATATCTGCTACGCCCCTGATTACAGATTCCAAAGTTACTGATTTAAGTTCACTTATTCTTATTCCTGTACTCCCCAGAGTCTGTATAATAAGTGCAAGCTGTTCATTTCCCATAGAAACAGCTGTATCAATAAGACATTCATATTCACCTTTCGTAAGTTCGCGTTCCTCTGTGGCAAACATATTTTTCTGTACCTTTATCATCTTCACTTTCATATCTGCACAATCCATAACTTCAAGATAATGATTAACAGATGCCAGAAATGAATTGATACTTGATATTTTATAATCACCTGTGTTTTCAAGATAATACTTATAGTCAATAACCAACTGCTTACTTATACATTTCCCCGCAGCATATTCATAGAATTTTTTCATATCTCTTACATACTTCTCAACAGTAAGCCTGCCCTTTTCTTCCCTTACAAGTATTTTCCTGTATTCTTCTATGCTTCTCTCTGTAATAAACATTTTCTTCATTTTATTCTCCTCATTTATCCTTATTATGTGTATCTATGAAAAAAGCCCGCTGGTTAATCTCTTAACCAACGGGCTGTTACTGTTCTTTCATTATTATATTGTTCTTATCTTTTATTCCTTGTCTTTTCCATTACATCAAGAGTATGCATCTTACCATATGCATCTCTCTTATGCTTTGGAACTTCTCCTGCTTCAGAATTAAATATACCGACATTCTGACCTTTGTTATGCTTTGCTGCACATGCCGGACAATATCTTCCGTATCTTATCTCTGCTCCACAGTCCTCACATTTGATATAGCTGTCCGAACCGTCAGGAATCTCTATTCTTCCTTCTCGCAGATATCTGTTAATTGTTGATACAGGAACCCCTGTTCCATCTGATATATTAGCTGCATTAGAAGGGCCATGGTCTTCTATATATTTTCTCACCTTGCCAAAAGATGTCAGTTCCTCTGCTCCACAGTTGTCACACTTAAACACTTCTCCAAATGCATAACGCATAAGTTCCCCACACTTTGGACATATCTTGGCACGGTCATATTTAATCAACGTATCAATCTGGCGCTTTTCCTTTTTCTGCTTTTCTCTTTCCTCAATCTGCCTTAAAGTAGGTTTCATAATCATACCTTCTTTCTTTCAAGTGTATCTCTGAATATATCTCTTCGTTCAGTTTTACCAACTTTATTAATATCTCTTTCTTTATATGTTCCGTCATTCTTGATCTGCTTTTTCTTATAATTCTTATCATCCGGTTCTTGTTCCTGTGCTGTCCTGTCTGCCCTGCCCGGTTCCTTAAGAGCTTTCTCCAGTATCTCCTTATTCTGAAATGCAGAATTGCCATGGTTCATTGATAACATCTGTCTCTGCTTCTGGCTTATATACTGTTCAAGGTTAGCATTACGCACGCCTAACCTGCATCCGTATACTATCTTGTTCTCACCGATAACAACCTTTCTCACAATAATCCCCATAAGACTGTAATTCTGATTAAAGTCAGCAAATACAAGTCTTACCGGCATATTAATGACATTGTCCATATCCTCCATGCCAACAAAAGAGAATCCACTCTCACTCACATCTTTAACAATAACATCAACTGCCTTACGGTTAGTCCCTAACTGTGCAACTCCCGAGATACCTATAAACAGCCTGAAAGCCCCTCGTCTGTTAACTTCAAAGCCTTCTCCATTAGCTGTAATCTTATAAAATGTTCCATTATCTTCTCTTATTGAATTAACCGCAACGCCCTTCCATAACATTGGTGGCTTACTGTCTCTTATCATATATACACTTACCGTAATACCGCCACCTGAAGAATTGAAACTTAATATCTTTCCATTAATTCTTATTGGCTCAACCAATACGCTTTGGTTAACTTTTCTTATAACCTTAGATGGAAACTCATATTTCTGTCTATTCATGCTTAATTCAATTATCAGGTTATTATCCTCGGTCATCTCCTGTAAAAGCATAGTTTTTCTCCATTACACGCAATTAATGATATAATGATAACACATTTACAGCAATAAAAAAAGACTCTCATACCAAACTCGCATGAGAATCTTCTTTCATAATTAATTATTCTTCATCTTCTTCTGGTTCATTCCAGTTATGATATACATTCTGAACATCATCATCTTCATCTAAAAGTCCTAAGATTCTGTTCATCTTCTTAATATCATCCTCAGATGTAAGGTCTACAGTTGTCTGTGGAATCATAGTAACCTCTGCTGAAGCAAATGTTACTCCGGCATCAGCTAATGCCTGATTAACAGCATCAAACTCCTCTGGTGAAGTAAGGATTTCATAACAATCCTCTTCTTCATTGAAATCATCTGCACCAGCGTCAAGAGCTAACATCATAAGCTCATCAGCATCTCCGGTATATTCTTCCTTGTCTACAATCATCTGTCCCTTGTTATCAAACATGAATGATACACAGCCTGGAGTACCAACATTACCGCCACCCTTAGTGAACGCACTACGGATATTAGAAGCTGCTCTGTTTCTGTTATCAGTAAGAGCCTCTACGATAATAGCTGTTCCGTTAGGACCATATCCTTCATATGTAACTGATTCGTAGTTAGACATATCATTACTTGCAGCCTTCTTAATAGCTCTGTCAATTGTATCATTAGGCATATTAGCTGCTTTACACTTAGCAACAACCTGTCTTAACTTACTGTTATTATTAACATCCGGACCGCCTTCTTTAACAGCTATCATAAGCTCCTTACCAAGTCTTGTAAAGATTTTACCCTTAGCTGCATCATTGGCTGCCTTCTTATGCGCGATATTCGCAAATTTTGAATGTCCTGACATAAAAATACCTCATTTCAAATTATTGTTGTAACTATTCAGAGCCAGCCTCCAAAATGCTTCGCATTTTGGAGGTGTGGCGTATCCGCCAGATAGAATTTCAAAATCAGATATAGAAATGCAAGCATTTCTAATCTGATTTATGAAATTCTGCCTGGCTCTGAACAGTTACATATTAGCTTTAATCTTCTCAATCATCTCTGTATATTCAGCATCTGTAAGATACTTCTTATCTGGGTTCATAAGGAATACGCCACCCCATTCGAACTCGTCCTTATACTTAGGACAGAGATGGAAATGAAGGTGATGACCTGTATCACCATATGCACCATAGTTAACCTTATCTGGGTGGAAAGCAGCCATGATAGCTCTTGCTACTCTTGCAACATCCTCAAAGTAAGCAGCTCTCTCTTCTGCAGTTAACTCGTTCATATCACCAACATGCTTCTTATGTGCTACGATACATCTTCCAGGATGACTCTGCTCCTTGAACAGATATACCTTTGATGTCTCAAGCTCACATATCTTAATACCAAACTTAGCTACGAGGTCACCCTCTACACAATATGCACAATTCTGATCTACCATAATCGTATCCTCTTTTCTATAACCAAATATAACTCATGCTTCTATATTGCCGGGTTTGAGCAGATACAATCTGTTCAAACCCGTATGTAACCGGCATGTTCTCATGCCAATTACATTATTACATTGCATCCTTAATAGAGAAGCTGATTCTTCCCATCTTATCCTTACCCATACACTTGCACTTTACATGATCGCCAAGTGTAAGAACATCTTCAACATGGTTGATTCTCTCATTAGAAATCTTAGAAATGTGAACCATTCCTTCCTTGCCAGGAGCAAACTCTACGAATGCACCGAATTCCTTAATGCTTACAACCTTACCTTCATATATCTTGCCTTCTTCGAAGTCTTCTACAATAGTCTTGATATACTTCATAGCCTTATCCATTCCTGCCTGCTCAACACCACATACAGAAACGAATCCATCATCAGTAATATCAATCTTGACACCGCACTCATCAATGATTGCGTTGATTGTCTTACCACGCTGTCCAACTACTTCGCCAATCTTAGCAGGGTCAATAGATGTCTGGATAATCTTAGGCGCATACTCACCAACAGTCTTTCTAGGCTCAGCAATAGCAGGCTTCATACATGTATCCATAATGAAAAGTCTTGCTTCTCTTGTTCTTCTTATAGCCTCTTCAACGATTGGTCTTGTAAGACCGTGAATCTTAATATCCATCTGGATAGCTGTAATACCTTCTGTTGTACCTGTTACCTTGAAATCCATATCTCCAAAGAAATCTTCAAGTCCCTGGATATCAGTAAGTACAATATAATCATCATCTGTCTCGCCTGTAACAAGACCACATGAAATACCGGCTACCATTCTCTTAATAGGAACACCTGCTGCCATAAGTGACATACAAGATGCACATGTTGAAGCCATTGATGTAGAACCATTAGATTCAAATGTCTCAGAAACGGCACGGATTGCATATGGGAACTCTTCCTCTGATGGAAGAACAGGAACAAGTGCCTTCTCAGCTAATGCTCCATGTCCGATTTCACGACGTCCTGGTCCTCTTGATGGCTTAGTCTCACCTACAGAGTATGAAGGGAAATTATAGTGATGTATGTATCTCTTAGTAGTTACATTCTCATCAAGACCATCAACCTTCTGTGCCTCTGATAAAGGTGCAAGAGTAACAACATCACAGATCTGTGTCTGTCCTCTTGTAAACATTGCAGAACCATGAACTCTAGGAATAATATCAACCTCAGCTGCAAGTGGTCTGATCTGGTTAATAGCTCTTCCGTCCGGTCTCTTGTGATCCTTTAAGATCATCTTACGAACAGTCTTCTTCTGGTACTGGTAAACAGCTTCACCAAGAACTGCAAGCCATTCCTCATTATCTGCAAATGCTTCCTTCATCTTCTCAGTTACAGCATCAATATTCTTCTCTCTTGTCTGCTTGTCATCTGTGAATACAGCAACTTCCATCTCTTCTGGAGATACAACCTGCTTCATAGCCTCAAACATCTCTGCAGGAACAGCACAGCTTACATAAGAATGCTTTTCCTTGCCAACCTCAGCAACAATCTTATCAATAAATGCAATGATTGTCTGGTTGATATCATGAGCCTTATATATAGCCTCAATCATCTTGTCTTCTGGAATCTCATTAGCTCCTGCTTCAATCATAATAACCTTCTGCTTAGTTGAAGCAACTGTAAGCTGAAGATCTCCATCCTGCCACTGTGCCTGAGATGGGTTAACGATAAATTCTCCATCAATCATACCAATCTGTGTTGTAGCACATGGACCGTCAAATGGAATATCAGAAATAGATGTTGCAATAGCAGAACCAATCATAGCAAGTAATTCTGGTCTGCAATTCTCATCAACTGACATAACCATGTTATTAAGAGTAACATCATTACGATAGTCCTTAGGGAATAATGGTCTCATAGGTCTGTCGATAACTCTTGATGTAAGGATAGCATTCTCAGATGCCTTACCTTCTCTCTTGTTAAATCCACCAGGAATCTTTCCTGCTGCATACATCTTCTCTTCATATTCAACGCTTAATGGGAAGAAATCAATTCCCTCTCTTGGTTCTTTAGATGCTGTTGCTGTTGAAAGAACAACAGTATCACCATAATGCATTAATGCAGCACCGTTAGCCTGTGCACACACTCTGCCGATATCAACTCTTAAAGTTCTTCCGGCGAGTTCCATTTCATACTGTTTAAACATATGAACTCCTTCCATAAAAAATATATATTTAACAGAAGGTCCGAAACAACTGAAAAACACACCATAAACTACCTCCATGGTATACATTTCAGTGGTCTCGGGGTATCCCTTCTGCCATTAACAACGCAATAGGGCGGAGTTATACACTCCGCCCTGATTAATTACTTTCTTAAGCCTAAACGCTCAATAAGATTTCTGTAAGATTCAATATCTGTATCCTTAAGATATGCAAGTAAAGCTCTTCTCTTACCAACCATCTTAAGAAGACCTCTTCTTGAGTGGTGATCCTTCTGGTTAACCTTAAGATGTTCTGTTAACTCAGCGATTCTTTCTGTTAAGATAGCTACCTGAACTTCTGGAGAACCTGTGTCTCCTGGCTTTCTTCCATAAGTAGCAATGATTTCTGCTTTCTTTTCCTTAGATATCATGTCTAAATCCTCCTAAATATTAATCTCCTGCCACTAAGCTTCAGGTCGGAGTGTCCTATAGCTGGGTGGCGGCTCACACTTGATTATTGTAACACAGGCATTAAACCTTTGCAAGTATTAATTATCCAATAAGAAACATATTTCTTGCAAAATCCGAATCTGCCGCAATCTGTCTCTTCAACCCTTCTACATCTTCAAACTTCATCTCTGGTCTTATAAAATGTATGAATTCAACATCAACCTTCTTGCCATACACATCCTTGTCAAAATCAAAAAGAAATGTCTCAACACTTATCTCCGGTGCATCACTTACTGTAGGCTTAGTTCCTAAGTTAGTAACCCCGTAAAATTTTTCACCATCAATAGTCGTCTGGGTAGCATATACTCCATTAGGTGGCAGGAGCTTATACTCCGTCGGATATATGTTAATAGTAGGGAAATCAAGCTTCCGTCCAAGCTGGTTTCCTATCGAAACCACACCTGTAACATTAAACGGTCTGTTAAGAAGAACATTTACCGTTTCCATATGGCCAACCTTTAATTCTTCTCTTATATATGTACTACTGATTTCCTTATCCTGATATTTTTCCTTTTCAACAATAATAGTTGTAAATCCAAGTTCTTCTCCTACTTCCACAAGCATTGCTGCATCACCTGCCCTGTCTTTTCCAAAACGGTAATCAGTACCTACAACAACATACTTTGCATGCAGCTTATCAATAAGAATCCTGCATATAAAATCTTCAGGCTCCATATTCATGAATTCTTCCGTAAACGGATATTCAATCTCAACATCTATGCCAAAATTCTCACACAGTCTGCGTCTTTCACTGCTTGTAGATATAAAATGCTGATGCTTCTGTGGACATATTGAAAGCGGCAGACTGTCAAAAGTAAACAAAACCGCAAGCAGATTCTCCTCATCTGCTTTCTGCCTTACAATCTCAATAAGCTTCTGATGTCCTGTATGAATTCCATCGAATTTTCCTAATGTAACTGCACTTTTCTTATTTAATTGAAAATCATCTGTTCCATGAATATATTCCAAAGATGATCACGCCCCTTTACTTGTTGTCTTCGTAAAATATCTTAACCGGATAAAGCACTTCATCTTGAAATTCATATACACCGATAAAGCATTTATCAGAATCGTACACTCTGTATTTCTCATTATCACTGATTGCAGCATCTGCAGGTATCTGTTCTCTTGACAGCTTATTGCCATTGTGAAGATACCGGCTGTATTCTTCTGCAAATGTTATCTCCTGATAATCACTGAATATCTTATCTATGCCAGTTATCCTGTCTTCTATTTCACCCTTTAACACAAGAGCCGATATCTGGTTAAGTGTAAGTGTATCATCAAGCATGAATTCACCTACCCGCGTTCTTGTAAGTTTCATCATACATGCGCCACACCCAAGCTTCTTACCTATATCATCACATAATGACCTGATATAAGTTCCCTTTGAGCAGTCAACAGTAATAGTAACTGTTTTCTGTTTATCTGAAAGATTGATATCATTCACCCTTAATGTATTAATATGGACAGTTCTTGGTTTTCTTTCAATCTCAATACCTTTTCTTGCAAGCTCATAAAGCTTCTGTCCATTATGCTTTAAAGCTGAATACATAGGCGGTATCTGTTCATACTCACCTATGAATTCATTACATGCTTTAAGGACATCCACTTCACTCACATTAACCTCTGACTGGGCAACAATTTTCCCTGATATATCAAGAGTATCTGTCGTTGTGCCAAGAAGCATTACAGCCTCATAAGTCTTTCCCCAGTCAGTTATAAGGTCACACAGCTTTGTAGCCTTACCGATACACACAGGAAGCACCCCGACCGCATCAGGGTCAAGTGTGCCTGTATGACCAATTTTTTTAGTTTTAAGTATTCCCCGAAGCTTTGCAACTACATCATGAGATGTAAATCCCTGCTCCTTATATACATTTAAAACACCATTCATGCATTATCCTCATTATACTGCTGCTCAATCATTTCGCCAATCTTATTAACAATACTGTGGACATTGCCCTTAGCAGAGAATCCTGCTGCCCTCACATGTCCTCCACCGCCAAATGCTGTGGCGATTCTTGCAACATCAATCATTTTCTTTGAACGAAGACTTACTTTGTATTCGTCCTTATCTGTTTCATAAAGGAATATAGCCACTTCAACTCCGTCTGTTAAGCGTAACTGCTCAATAATTCCACCAAGTTCTTTGCCAGTGACACCATAGAAATTCATTTCTTCAATAGATACACTTGAAAATATACATCTGCCATCATAAAACAACACACTTTCAAGCAAAGCTCTTCCAAGAATCTGGTTCTGGATATAACTCTTCTTATAAAAGCTGTTATCGATAATGTCAGAATAATCAATTCCCATCTCCATCATCTTTCCAGCTATATCCATTGTCCTTCTTGATGTACAGCTGTACTTAAACACACCTGTATCATGGATTATTCCTGTATATATGCACTCTGCAACATTTTTATCGACCTTATCCTCGTCAAATGTTGTATAGAGAACTTCACATGCCGAACTTGACTGTGGCTCTACATAATTAACATCAGCAAATGAATTATTGCTTATATGATGATCTATGCAGATAGTCTTATCAGCATTTTCAAAGCAGCTCATAAATGGTTCAATTCTATCCATTGAACTGCAGTCAAGTACTACGAATAAATCAAAATGCTTATCCTCGGCCTCATGCTTAATATCATTAACACCAGATAAATAATTAAATTCATCTGACGGCTTTTCAAGATAAACAGTAACCTCGCACTCAGGAAGATTCTTCCTGATATAATTATATAAACCTAATGTTGAACCAACACAGTCACCATCAGGACGGATATGTCCTGTGATACCTATAACCTTTGCATGTCCGATTTCTTCAATAATATTCATGACTAACCTCTTTATTCTGTCTCGTCTTCAACCTCAACGTGCATCTTATTATCATGTTCTGTAACTTCATCAATAAGCTTAGACATATTAATACCATACTCAATTGACTGATCAAGAATGAATCTTATTTCAGGAGTATTTCTTAAATTAACAGTTCTTGCAAGCTGTCTTCTTATATATCCTTCTGCACTCTTAAGACCTGTAATCGTATCCTTCTGTGACTTTTCATCACCAAGAACACTTATATATGCCTTACATGTCTTAAGGTCAGGAGCGACCTCAACCGCTACAACCGAAGTCATAGGGTTGATTCTAGGGTCTTTAATCTCACTTCTGATTATATTACTTAATTCTTTCAATACCTCGCCGTTAATACGGGTATTCTTCACACTATTTTTACGCATATATTCTCCAAATAAAAACTAAATCCTATCTTGGCACTTCAACCATGATATGTGCTTCAATCATATCCTCTGGCTGGATATCATTGAACTTTTCAAATACCATACCACACTCAGTACCTGCCTTGATTTCCTTAACCTCATCCTTGAAGTGCTTAAGAGATGCAATAGGTCCTTCATAAACCTTCTCACTTCCTCTTGTTATACGGACAACAGAATCTCTTGTAATTCTTCCCTCTTCAACGATACAGCCGGCAATATTACCAACTCCTGAAGCCTTGAATATCTGCATGATTCTTGCATGACCGATAATCTTTTCTTCATAGATAGGCTCAAGCATACCCTTAAGGGCTGCCTCAACATCTTCAATAGCATTGTAGATAACGCTGTAAAGTCTTAAATCTACCTTTTCTCTCTCTGCAACAATTCTTGCCTGATTATCAGGCTTAACGTTAAATGCAATGATGATAGCATTAGAAGCTGATGCAAGTACTACATCGGATTCATTAACATTACCAACACCACCATGAATTACCTTAACAACAACCTCATCATTAGAAAGTCTTACAAGACTTGACTTAACAGCCTCAACAGAACCCTGTACATCAGCCTTGATGATAATATTAAGTTCCTTCATATTACCAGCCTGAATCTGTTCAAAGAGTGCATCAAGAGATACCTTATGCTTAGTATCATCAAGAAGCTTCTTTCTTCCCTCGCTGATAAATGTCTCTGCTGTACTTCTTGCTTCCTTCTCTGAATCAGCAGCCATAATGATTTCACCTGCATTAGGAACATCATTAAGACCAAGAATCTCAACCGGAGTAGATGGTCCGGCAACCTTTACTCTGTTACCCTTATCATCAATCATGGCTCTTATCTTACCATAGCAAGAACCTGCTGATACAGCATCTCCCACATGAAGAGTACCCTTCTGTACAAGGATAGATGCTACAGGACCACGTCCCTTATCAAGCTCAGCCTCAATAACAATACCTCTTGCCTTTCTGTCAGGGTTAGCCTTAAGTTCATTAACCTCTGCTGTAAGAAGAATCATATCAAGAAGCTCATCAATACCCTGCTTAGTATGTGCTGATACTGGAACAAATGTAGTAGAACCACCCCAGTCTTCTGCAATAAGACCATACTCAGTAAGCTCCTGCTTAACCTTCTCGATATTAGCATTAGGCTTATCAATCTTATTGACAGCAACAATAATCTCAACACCTGCTGCTTTTGCATGGTTAATAGCCTCAATTGTCTGTGGCATTACACCATCATCTGCAGCTACAACAAGAATAGCAATATCTGTAGCCTGAGCACCACGCATTCTCATAGCTGTAAATGCTTCATGACCCGGAGTATCAAGGAATGTAATAAGATTACCATTTACATTTACCTGGTAAGCACCTATCTTCTGTGTGATTCCGCCTGACTCCTTAGCTGTCACATGAGTTTCTCTGATTGCATCAAGTAATGAAGTCTTACCATGATCAACGTGTCCCATAACGCAGACAACTGGTGGTCTTGGAACAAGCTTATCCTCTGGTTCTTCATCTTCCTTAAGAAGTTCTGCAATAACATCAACCTTCTCTTCATGCTCACATATGCAGTTGAACTCGAGAGCAATCTCTTCTGCTGCATCGTAATCTATCTCTTCGTTAATAGTAACAACCTTACCCTGTAAGAACAGCTTCTTAACAAGTGCTGCAGGAGCTACCTTCATCTTATCTGCAAGTTCCTTGATAGTAAGAGTATCTGGAAGAACAAGCTGCTTGATTGTCTCTTCTTCCTTTTCCTTCTTCTCAGGCTTTGTCATAGGCTTCTTATCAAATCTGCTGTTAGCGAACTTAAGATTTTCCTTAGCCTCATTATCTCTCTTTCTGTCATTCTTCTTGCTGTCTATTCTTGAATCATGTCTTCTTGAATCTGGCTTAGCTGAAAAATCAAATTCTTCCTTAGGTGCAGAATCTCTTCTGTCATTATTTCTTCTCTGACCTCCGTTAAATCCTCCACGGTTCTGGTCATTATCCTTTCTGAAACCGCCATTTCCAGACTGTCCGTTTCTGTCATTTCTGAAACCGCCGTTATTGTTGCGGTCATTGTTTCTATAACCGCCATTATTATCACGATTACCATAACCACCATTGTTGTTACGGTCATTATTTCTGTAACCGCCATTATTATCACGGTTGCCATAACCGCCATTGTTGTTGCGGTCATTGTTTCTATAGCCGCCATTGTTACGGTCATTATTTCTGTAACCATTATTATCACGGTTACCGTAGCCGCCATTGTTATTACGGTCGTTATTCCTGTAGCCGCCGTTGTTATCACGGTTGCCATAACCACCGTTATTATTACGGTCATTATTTCTGTAACCGTTATTACCTCGGTCGTTGTTTCTATAACCGCCATTATTACGGTCATTATTTCTGTAGCCGCCGTTGTTATCACGGTTCTGGTTATCTCTGTTATTATCTCTTCTAGGATTCTTATCCCTTGAACTGTTCTGTGGGAAATATACCTGTGAGATATGCTTCTTATCATCAGCATTACCAGACTTATTCTGTGCTCCCTGCTGTGACTGCTTTGGAGCCTGATTCTGCTGTCTGTTGTCCCTGTTATCATTCTTTACAGGCTGTGACTGCTTTGCTGGCTGTGCTGCCGGCTTATTCTCAGCCTTAGGTGCAGGCGCAAACTTCTTTCTCACACTTGTAATTTCTGCATCTGTAAGCCCGCTTACAGGCTTATAAGTCTTCTCGCTGTTGCTAAGCATATCAGTAATATCCTTAGATGTTATATTTAATTCTTTTGCCAATTCATGTACTCTCATATTTGCCATTTAACCTCTTTTCCAAATAACAGCACTGCTGTTATTCTAAACCCTGTTCAAAATATTTTTCTATGGTCTTTGCAAATCCTTCATCAAGGACTGCCAGTGATGCGCGGAATTCCTTTCCTATCGCGTGGCCAACACTCACCTTGTCACTAAAAAAATGTATCGGAACCTTGTAATAAGTACACATATTTGTAAACATTTTCTTAGTATTATCTGAAGAATCATCTGCAACAATAACTGTGTATGCCTTTCCGGTTTTAACAGCCTTCTCTGTTGAAAACTCTCCGCTTGCAACCTTTCCGGCTTTCTGCGCAAGTCCAATCATATTAAGGATTTTCTGTTTATTTTCCAATATTATTCAGCTCCTTTGCTAACTCATCATAGACAGCAGAATCTACTGCCATCTTAAATGACCTTTCAAGTCCCTTATTCTTAAATGCTTTAGACAGGCAGTCTTCATTCGCACATATATAAGCCCCTCTGCCATTCTTCCTGCCTGTAGCATCTATAACAATTGATTCATCCTGTGTCTTCAGAATACGGATTAAGTCCTTCTTATCCTTCATCTGACCGCAGCCAATACACTGTCTTTGTGGAATCTTCTTTACTGTAGCCACTATGCATCACTCCTAATAATTATTCTTCATCAAGGCTTAATTCAGATGGTTCAACATACTCTTCTTCTAAGTTCTCTTCTTCTGTATGTTCTTCAGGTTCAGCCTCGCTCTTAATATCAATTCCATATCCTGTAAGCTTTGCAGCAAGTCTTACATTCTGTCCCTGCTTACCAATTGCTAAAGAAAGCTGCTGCTCAGAAACAACAATCTTAGCCTTCTTCTCTTCATCATCAGCTACTGCTGAAACAACCTTTGCAGGGCTTAATGCGTTAACGATAAGCTGTGCTGAATTGCTGTCCCACTCAATGATATCTATCTGCTCATTGCCAAGTTCATTAACAATAGCTTTAACTCTTGCACCGTTAATACCGACACATGCACCTACAGGATCTACATTTGCAACATTGGCTCTTACTGCCATCTTAGTTCTTGAGCCGGCTTCTCTTGCAATACCCATGATTTCAACAACGCCATCTTTAATCTCTGTAACTTCTTCTTCAAAAAGTTTCTTAACAAGCTCCTGTGACTTTCTTGAAACTCTTACAACAGGACCACCCTTTTCTCTGTTAATTACATCAACAACATATAACTTAATTCTATCGCCTGGCACAAACTTCTTATCCTTGAACTTGTCATCAGCCTTAAGAACTGTCTGGAGTCTTCCAAGATCAATTGTAAGATCACCATTGTCAGCAACTCTCTGCACAATACCTGTAATAAGTTCCTTCTCCTTAGAATGATACTCATTATAAAGAGCATTCTTTTCCTGCTCTCTGATAGTCTGCACAATAGTATTCTTAGCATTCTTGGCAGCCTTTCTTGAGAACTCCTCAGACTTTACTTCAACAGTAATAACATCACCAAGCTGGCAGTCAGGCTTAATCTTTCTGGCATCTTCTAATGCAATATCAGTACCTGATACATATTTTTCTTTCTTATTCTCTCTGTTCTCTGGAACAATAACTTCCTCAACAACAGTTCTGTCAGAATAAATGTGGAAATCACCTGTTCTTCTGTCTAACTCAACACGACCGTTATCAGCCTTATCAAACTCAGCCTTGTACTCATCCATAAGAGATTTCTCGATAGCTGCAAACATAATCTCTTTATCGATTCCATTCTCCTTCTCAAGAGCATCAAGTGCCATAATTAATTCCTTATTCATTGCTTTTAATTTCCTCCAAAAATATATTATACTTCATCTACAAATGCCCATCTGATCATAGCCAGATTACTTCTGTCAAATGTTTTAGTTACATCATCAATACTGATTGTTACCGTATCTTTATCATATTCCTTAAGAACCCCGGAATATTCCTTAGATTTATCAACAGGACTGAATAATTTAATCTCAATCATTCTGCCAATACTCTTTTCATAATCCTTCTCTTTCTTAAGAGGTCTTGTAAGACCCGGAGAACTTACCTCAAATATATACTGGTCATCAATGTAATTCTCCCTGTCCAGTATCTCATTGAAAGCTCTGCTCACATTCTGACAGTCATCAATAGTAACTCCGCCTTCTTTGTCAATGTAGACACGCAGATACCAGTCGCTGCCTTCTTTTACGTAGTCAACATCAAAAAGTTCCACGCCGTTAGCTTCAACAACCGGCTGTATAAGTTCTGTTGTCTTAGCTTCATAGCTTTCTCTTTTTCCCATGCAGTACTCACCCTTTCTAAAAGTATTCAGTTTTCTTATATATGAACGAAAGAGTGGACATCTCTGCCCACTCTTTCCGTATCACATATAGTAGCTTGTAGGGGAATCGAACCCCTGATTCCGCCGTGAGAGGGCGGCGTCTTAGCCTCTTGACCAACAAGCCATAGCTTTTGTTGTCTTGCAGTTGTGTACCGCAGCAACAATGATATCTTAACTCAATTATCGGAATCCGTCAAGCACTTTTTTGAATTTTTTTAAAAAAATTTCAAAAAATATTTCAAAGCCTTCAAAAAAGCGCTTAAATACTGGATTTTAAGTCAATTAATAATCTTATGCAAAACTAAAGATTGCTGTAAATACTCCCGCACTTGCGATTCCCATAATCACTCCTGCAAGCAAAACTCCTAACAAAACTGCTATTACACTCTTCTTAAATCCCATATCAAGAAAACTTGCTGCAAGTGTTCCCGTCCATGCACCTGTTCCCGGAAGCGGAATTCCAACAAAAAGTAATAATGCTACAAAAAGACCTCTTCCAGCCTTCTCCTTAAGCTTCTCTCCACCCTTGTGTCCTTTTTCAATACAGAAAGTAAAGAACTTTCCAATATATTTCTTATCCTTTCCCCACTCAAGAACCTTTCTTGCAAAAAGGTAAATAACCGGTACAGGAAGCATATTACCTATTACGCACACAATATATGACTGTAACAATGGTAACTGGAATCCCTGCGATACAGGAATTGCACCTCTAAGCTCAATAAGTGGAACCATAGAAATAAGAAAAATATACAAATACTTTTTTAACATACTATCTCCTATTTAATTTAATAATAAACAGAATTGATAATACATAATATTTGTTAAAAAATCAAGTGTATTATATATTCTCAATCTGCCAGTCAATCGGTTCTACCCCATTAGCCTTTAAAAATTCATTGCACTGGCTGAAATGTCTGCATCCAAAAAAGCCTCTGTACGCAGATAACGGACTCGGATGTGGTGCTTTAAGAATAAGATGTTTCGGATTATTAAGCATTGATGCCTTTCTCTGTGCAGGCGAACCCCACAGCATATACACAATAGGTCTGTCCTGCATATTGACAGCATTAATAACTGCATCCGTAAACTGCTCCCAGCCGTGTCCCTGATGTGAATTAGCCTGATGTGCTCTTACAGTGAGTACTGTGTTAAGCAGAAGCACTCCCTGGTCGGCCCATTTCTTAAGATATCCGTTATTAGGAATATAACATCCACAGTCATCATGCAGTTCTTTATATATATTCTTAAGTGAAGGCGGTGCTTCCTCTCCAGGAAGTACTGAAAAAGACAGTCCATGTGCCTGATGTACATTATGATAAGGATCCTGACCAAGTATCAGTACCTTAACCTTACTAAGTGGTGTAAAATGAAACGCATTAAATATATCATCTGCCGGGGGATATACAACATATTTGCTGTATTCATCCTTAACAAACGTAAATAATTCCTTGTAATATGGCTTGGAATATTCCTCCTTAATAGCAGGAAGCCAGTCATTATCTATCATCGACATATCCATATCCTCCTACATACGCATAGGAATACCATTATCTGCAAGGTATTTCTTAAGCTCCATAATATCAAGTTCCTTATAATGGAATAGCGAAGCAGCAAGTGCTGCATCTGCTTTTCCCTTAGTAAATGCATCAAGAAAATGTTCTTTACCGCCTGCACCACCTGAAGCAATTACAGGTATTGATACATTTGACGCAATTGTATTAGTAAGCTCAATATCATATCCGGCTTTCGTTCCGTCACAATCCATACTTGTAAGAAGAATCTCTCCTGCACCGAGCTTTTCTGCCTTCATAGCCCATTCTACAGCATCCATATGCATATCAACTCTTCCGCCATTCTTATATATGCTCCAATGACCATCACTATTCCTCTTTGCGTCAATTGCAACTACAACACACTGGCTTCCAAACTTATCAGCTGCATCAGATATGAGCTGCGGATTCATAATAGCTGCCGAATTAATTGATATCTTATCAGCCCCTTCTCTTAAAAGTACCTTAAAATCATCTGTGCTTCGTATTCCACCGCCTACAGTAAACGGAATAAACACTCTTTCTGCCACTCTTCTTACAAGATCAACAGTTGTGTTTCTTCCATCACTTGAAGCTGTAATATCAAGAAATACAAGTTCGTCTGCACCTGATTTATCGTACATTGATGCAACCTCTACAGGATCCCCTGCATCTCTTAAATCAACAAAATTAGTTCCTTTGACAACTCTTCCATCCTTGCAGTCAAGGCATGGTATAATTCTTTTAGTAAACATCAGCAACTCCTTTTAGCAATTATAATGACGCAAAATTCTTTAATATCTTAAGTCCTACATCACTGCTCTTTTCAGGATGGAACTGGCATGCAAACACATTGCCGCTTTCAACCGAAGCATGAATATGTGTAGTATACTCCGTAGTTGCTGCCACAATTCCCTCATCTGCTGCCTTAAGATAATAAGAATGTACAAAATACACATATGGATTACCTTCAAGTCCCTTAAAAAGTCTCGCTTCAGGCTTAATATCAAGAGAATTCCATCCCATATGTGGAATCTTGAAACCATCCTTAGCAGGAATCTTTAATATCTTTCCCGGAAGAATATCAAGACCCTCTGCTCCCGGAGTCTCATCACTTTCCTTAAATAAAAGCTGTAATCCCAAACATATTCCAAGGAATGGTGTTCCATTACCTGTCACCTTCTTAATAGTATCAACAAGTCCGAACTTATCAAGATTGTTCATTGCATCACCAAATGAACCAACTCCCGGAAGAATAACCTTATCAGCCTGTAAGATTGCACTTGAATCTCTTGAGACTAAAACTTCCTCTCCTAATGATACCAGAGCCTTTTCAACACTCTTTAAGTTCCCTGCGTCATAATCGATAATTGCTATCATTGTACTGCCTTTCCGTATTCTTCTATTCTGTAATAATAATTAGTAAAATCTGTATCTGACATTGATGATAATCCTATTGCTTCTGTTTCAGATATCTTAAATGTATCCTGTAAAGCCAATACTATCTGCTTATATACAGCAGTAAACTTATTATCAATGCCTAACTCCTGTGCCTGCGGACGAAGACTATTATATCTGTTCACTCCCTTAATAAGACTGTCAAGTGCTTCTGTCTTCATGTTAAGCTTCATATAATTCTCATATGAATCATATTGTTTCTGAACATACATAATTGTTGAAGCCTGCTCATAAAGAGTCTTATCACTGCCATTAAGCTTTATTCCGCTTAACTTATCATATGCCTTCTCATACTGCTCATTGCTGTAATAATCTTTAGCCTGAGAAACACTGTTGTTATAATAAAAGCCTGAACTTAAAACACTTATAAGTACCGAAACACCCGCCACAAATAATACAAGCATAACAATCGAAACAGGCTTTATCTTAAGAATATCCTGCGGTTTAGGTGGTTCTTTCGGTTTCTTTACCCTCTTAGGCTTTACCTTCTTAGGTTTATTAGCCTTCTGTGCTTTCTTAGCCTCTCCTGCCTGCTTCTTTTGCTCTTTCTTCTCTGCTGCCGCAGCTTTCTTTAATTCCTTATTCTTCTGCTTTTCTTCTTCTTCAAGTCTTTCAGCTTCTTCCTCAGCCTTCTCCTCTTCAATGTGCTTTGCTTTCATCTGTTCAAGCCTGTACTTAAGTCTTGCAAAAAAGCCTTTCTTAGGAACCTGTGACTCATCAAGCGTACTCTTGTTTCCGAACACATCTTCTATAATCTGCTCATTCTCATCTTTAGGTTCATTTCCAGATGAAGTTTTTCCTTTATCAGATGAATCTTTTACTACATTCTCTTCTATACTTTCTTTCTCTCCCACAGCTTCTGATGCACTCTCTGCAGTTTCTGTATCATCCTCAAGACTGTCAAAGAACACTTTCTTAATCTTCTTGAAAAAACCTTCTTTCTGTGGTTTTAACTTTTTCTTATCATCTGCACTAATCGTCTGTGCCTGAGTATCAGCACTTTTTCCATTATGTTCTGTTTCTTTATCAGGAGAACTTCCAAACAGATCATCTATAGACGCACTGTCTGACTTAACATCATCAATAATATCATCAAGATTCATATTCATAAGTCTTTTCATATCGTCATCTGAAAGTTCTGAATTATCATCTGATGTCAACTTTGCCCCCGCTGCCTCTTCTAGCGGAGTATTATCAAGAAGCGCCTCTAACTTAGCGTCTGCATCAGCTTCACGCTCTGGCTCATTAGCCTCTTTAACAGCATTCTCAGCCTCAAGTTTCTCTTTAGCCTGCCTTGCAATTGTCTCTGGATCATTATAAGACTGGCTCTCCTGTTCCTTTTCATTCAGCGCATTAAGCATATTACTAAGATAATCATCCTGCTGTTCATTATCAGCCAAAATTCTTACCTCCCATCCAATCAAAATATACTAAAATATTATCATAAATATTGATTATTAACAACATTTTACAAGTTCTTTTATAAACTGTGCTCCATTCATCTCAAAAGCACATGCCCTGTCCCCGATTTCCTTAGGAATCTGGTAAAATGTACTGTGAACACGATACATCTTAGCCTTCTGATTAATCATCACAATTCTTTCAAATGGCCATCTTATAACATTAGGGTTAGAAAAATCTTCTCCCAGTTCCACAATAACCAGCTTCTTTGCAAGTGAGGATGACAGCCATTTATTGTAGAAATCCCACTGTTTTTCCTCTTCTTCAGCATTATTTTCATTGACCGGACAGACAATTCTTCTTTCATTAAGTCCACAATTCCTGATCGTACCAGCTTTATCAGTAGACACAATAAAGTAATTCACATGTTCCATAGATGCAAACAACTTTTTCAGATTGTCATATATTTCTGTATCATCAGAAGAATATATTTCTTTCCCCAAGCCAAAAAGTACATAATCAGCACTCTTTATATCATCAATTAAATCATTATAAATCATAAGTACCTCCATTTCATAACCATATGATTATAACATCTTTTTTGAATGTTGTCATTGCTTCAGTATTTTGCATGTAGGCGCTCATCGAGGACCTTTTTGTGTGGGCAGCCATATGCCAGAACTGCGTTCCGGCATTGTCGCGGCGTTCCTCGAGAAGCTATATAAAGTTCACAATTTGTGCAAGCACAACTGTGAACTTTCCATATCTTCTCTCATCGCTGCCCGCACAAAAAGGACGCCGCCCATGTCAGGCGGCGTCCCATAAGAGGAAGTGTAAAATGAAGAAAATTATCTGAGTAATTTATCGATTTCTGATACAAGCAGTCCGATTTCCGGCTTTGACAACTGGACATCTGCACCAAGTGATTCTCCCTTTGCTCTCATCTGTTCATTAATAAGTGATGAGAATATAACAACCGGTATATTCTTTAACTTGTCATCAGACTTAATAAGCTTTGTAAGTCTGTGGCCATCCATAAGCGGCATCTCCAGATCAGTGATAACACAGTCTATATCAAGCGGTACTTTTCCTGCCTTGGCATCTGATATAAAATCCCATGCTTCCTGACCATTATGACATAATGTAAGATTATCATAACCTGATTTAACAAGTGAATCAGATATCAGCTTAATAAGAAGAGGTGAATCCTCTGCTATGACAATATGTGCTTCACTTCTTGGTCTGCCTTCAAGCTTGAGAATATCAGAAGTCTTAAGACCTGTCTCCGGACTTATATCTGATACAATACGCTCAAAGTCAAGAATAATAATAAGCTGACCGTTAATCTTAACAATTCCTGTGGCAATTCCGTTGTCAGCAGTACTTATTGTTGTATCTGGAGTAATAATATCAGCCCATGATACTCTGTGGATTCCAACAACTGTATGTACATGAAAAGCGACATTCAATTTGTTGAAATTAGTTATAATAAACATATCCTTCGAAATATCTCCTGAAGGAGCACTTTTAATAACCTTAGCAAGGTCTACAACTGTTATCATTAAATCTCTTGGCATGAATATTCCTTCTACACTAGGATGTGCATTCGGAACCGGTGTAACCGGACTATATGGCACAATCTCTTTAATCTTGGCAACATTAATACCATAATGATTATTCCCTATTGTGAATTCAAGAACCTCTAACTCATTAGTTCCACTCTCTATCAAAATATTAGTTTCCATATTAAATTCCTCCATGTTGTTCACGAACAACTTCTATGTGAAGATTATAACAGAAACATATTAAAAAAACAATGAAATAATGAAAAACTTATCTTACAGGTCTTATAATGCTTCTGCTGCACAGATAAGTTATAAGGAAATATCCACCATAAATAACTGCAACGAATGCGAGCGTAAGCCCGATAGATGCTGCCATTGAACTCATTCCCATAGTTGCAAGAATTATGTTAATAAATTTAATTCCAAACACAGAATGTATAAGTGCGAGAATCAGCGGAAATGCGAAGAATATTCCAATCTGCTTAAAAAGCGCCATATCAATCATTCTCTCATCAACTCCAAGCTTCCTTAACATTCCATATCGTTCCTTATTGTCTGCACTGTCTGACAATTCTCTCAACGCAAGAATTGCTGCACTGCTTATAAGGAATATAATTCCTAAATATAAGGCAATAAATGTAACTAACGCTCCAAGCCCGACACTGCTTTCAGCCAGGTCAATTCTGGAATTCCAGCTAATGAAGCTCTTTTTAAATGATATATTTTTCATTAAATTGTCTAACTGTGTTTCAATAGAATATCTTTCTTCCTTAGTGTCTGCCCTATAGTCAGCACTAAGCCCCATATTGCGTACCTGCTGTGGTTTTACCGCATTATCAGGCACAACAAGAATCCCATCATTCATATTCTGAACACCAATCTTTACAAAACCATCCTTGCATTCATTATATCTTGGTTTATACTCTTTTCCATTGACAGATAATATAATTCCTTTCTTTAATGCCTGATTCCTAATCATAACCATGTTCTTATAATCTGCCACTATAATATATTCATCGTCATTAAGTTCATACGTACTATTACCATACAGTCTTGCAACAGAATTATAATCGCCAATAGTCATTACCGGCATAATAGCATCTGCCATAAACTGATAATCATCTGTATTAATATCCCCTAATGTATCTTTAACTGTCAATCCGGTGTTGTATATATTATATTCTGCAACATCCTTAAAATACTTCTGCGCATCAAATCCACTGTTATTAAGTGTTTCTATTATACTTAATTTGGAATCTTCCAGCATTTCCCTGTCTTTTTCACTCATATCCTGTGATGTGGCATATGCCTCGCTCATCGCATCATATGAATATTTTGCAAGCTGTACATCAACAGGACACATACTGTCCAGATCCTTTGAAAGCGAATCCTTCATTGAAAGTGCTGCAGAAAGCACGCTTATTGTAATAAAAAGCATGATACATATAACAGTTGTCGAGAATACAGTAGTGTTAATCTTGCTGCAGAACTGCCTTAACACAAAGCTGTTCACACCTTTATAATACACACTCTTAATACTTGTGAATATTCTTATCATAAAACCTGAGACTGACCAGAATATTAAAAATGTGGCAACACAGCCAAGTGCAATAGGAATACCTATTTTATCAAAAGTATTTAAAGTTCTAACACCCCTTGTAACCATCCAGTATGCATAAGAAAGAATACCAACACCTATGACGAATACTATTGTACATATAATCGGATTCTTCATAGTAACCTTCTCAGTTTTTTTGCCTGCGTTTAGAAGGTCAATAAGCTTACATCTGCTGATACTGAATGTGTTAAATATCATAACTAACACATACATAATTGCAAAATATATTAAAGTCTTGACGCATGCCTTCATTGAGAATATGAATTTAAACTTAGTCATATCAGCATCAAACATATTAGCAACAATCACGCTCATAAACTGTGAAAGGATTGTACCAATAACAAGCCCTGCCACAAGTGAAACAATGCCGATAAGCAATGTTTCAAAGAAAAGAATCACTGAAATCTTTCTCTTGCTCATTCCAAGTGTAAGATATATGCCAAACTCCTTATTACGTCTTTTAATAAGAAAACGGCTTGCATATATAATCAGAAATCCAAGTATGCACGATACGAATACGCTCACTCCTGAAAGCATGTCATTCATCAGCTTGATAATATCCATCATATTTGCTCTTACATCAAGCATAACGCTCTGACTGTCAATTGCATTAAACACATAAAATATTGCAACACCAAGAATAAGAGTGAAGAAATAGACGGTATAATCCTTTAAACTCTTCCTGATGTTCTTTAAAGATATCTTAAAGAGCATTATTAAGGTCGCCTCCTAACAATGTCACAACATCAATGATTTTATCAAAAAATTCTTTTCTTGTAGATTCGCCTCTGCGTATCTCATTGAAGATTTTACCGTCCTTGATAAATATCACTCTGCCTGCGTAGCTTGCAGTAAATGCGTCGTGGGTTACCATAAGAATTGTTGCCGAAAGCTCAGTATTAAGAAAATTAAAGCTCTCAAGTAACATCCTTGATGACCTTGAGTCAAGCGCTCCTGTCGGCTCATCAGCAAGAATAAGCTTTGGGTTCGTAATAATGGCTCTTGCACTTGCTACCCTCTGCTTCTGTCCGCCTGACATCTGATAAGGATATTTGTTTAATACATCTTCAATACCTAGCTCTCTTGCAGTCTGTCTTACTCTTAATTCAATCTCCCTTGACGGAACATTCTGTATAGAAAGCGCCAGTGCAATATTTTCAAATGCTGTTAAAGTATCAAGAAGATTAAAGTCCTGAAAGATAAAGCCTAACTCCTCTCTTCTGAACTTGTTAAGCTTATTGCCCTTTAACTGTGTAATTTCGTTGTCTCCGACATATATCTTACCTGTAGTCACCTTATCAAGTGTTGATATACAGTTAAGAAGCGTCGTCTTTCCTGAACCGCTCGCTCCCATTATAGAAACGAATTCTCCCTTTCCAACCTCAAACGAAATATTGTCAATCGCTTTGGTAAGACTTGATTTGTTTCCATAATACTTTTCAATGTTATCAATCTTAAGTATTGTTTCCATAATAATTAATTCCTTTCATATAGATTAATTATGTTTTACCACTTAACTAATCCGGTGTCGTTTGTTCAATATTACGGAACATTACATTTTTGTAACATTACGCCAGTACTATGTAATGATACTACTAACAGGTTTTATTGATAATTCTGCCATCTGATATCTCTATAATCTCATCAGATAGCTGGTCAAGTTCTTCCTTATCGTGGCATGCAATAATTATTACCGCTCCTCTTTTCTTCTGTTCTTCTAATATATCATGAACCTTCTCAACACTGACATCATCAAGTGCATTAATCGGCTCGTCAAGAATAATAATATCAGGATTTTCCATAACTGCTGCCGCAATTCCTAACTTCTGCTTCATTCCCAGAGAATACTTTCTGTAAGTTCTCTTGTCATCCGGATCAAGTCCGATATCTTCAAGTGCCTTTCTTATCTGTTCATCACCAATTCTGTTCTGAATAGATGCCAGCACCTTAAGATTCTTAAATCCTGTATAATTACCTATAAATGCAGGATTCTCAATTAACACGCCTATACTTTCCGGAAATGAGATATCTTTTCCAAGTATCTTTCCATTAATATCAATTATTCCCGAATCCGGAGTAATAAGCCCGCATATTGCACGCATAAGCATAGTCTTTCCTGAACCATTCTTTCCTCTTAATCCATATACTTTTCCACCTGTAAATTCCAGATTGATATCCCTTAATATTGGTGCTTTCTTAATCGTTTTATTAACATCTGTTATTTTAATATACATGTTTTAATCCTCCCTCACAAGAATATCTTTTTTATTAAATCCAATCATTCCAACCACATACACGACAATATACACAACAATGCATACCGCAGCTGACTGCCATACCTGTATTCTCTGTGCATTATACACACTGCTTCTTACCACCATCGAATTATTTCCTATCATAAGCGGATTGTTTATAAATACTGACATAACATTCCATGCCATAACTGCGAGCATGCCAATCATCGGATTCGTAAACATGGAGATTGTCATCTGAACCAGTGCTGTTACCAAAGAAACAACAACCGGCATTACAAGCATATACACTATAATCCACACGTTTGCCGCATTATCCGGAACAGATTTATTACTAATCTTTTCAAAAAGCTCATAATTAATCTTCATACTCAGGTTTCCATTGCATAATCCATATACAAATGCTGTTGCATACTGAATTGCATATACAGAAAGCACAGTCAGGCAGTTCCACAGACATTTACTGTTCCACCACAACCTTCTGCTTCTGCATTTCATAAGAAAATCAATTCCTACGCCTTCACAGTCATCATTGCAATAACTGTATATCATGAATGGAACAAGAAACTGAATCAGCATCCATACAAAAGGAAATACAATCTTTCCCTCCTTAATAATAAGAACAGGATCATAACCGCCCTGAATAAAGAATATCGTATCCATCATTCCGAATTCATGATTTCCTAATATTATCAGCACTCCGGCAAGCATAAGAACAGCGATTAAATATCTGAATCTGTCAGCATAGAAACCTCTTGCAATATCATGCCATATAACGCCTCTTATACTTTTGTTACTCATCTTCTTTTTTATATTCATAATACTCACGCTTTCTTTGAAGAATAAGACCTGCAATAATCAGAACAGCCATAATTAAAGCAGCTATGCCAAGCTTTCTGGCGCACTCTCCGGAACTATACCATGCAGCCCCGAATATAATCAGCTTATGGTAGGTAAGCGGTATAAATATATCTACTCCTGCAAATATAATAACAGCCACACCTGATATAACATCTGACGAAAATATTATTTCAAATATAATTCCTATAAAACATGTTATCGCAATCATCAAAGCCATTAATATCCAGTAAACAAACATTACCTGTATGCTTGTTACCTCACCTGCCGGCAATACATCCAGATTCATTAATTTATAACTTGAATAACTGTTCCAGTTAAAAAACACATCAAACTTAGTTGATGCATATGCAATTGCAGCCAGTTCATATATTAATGACAACACTGCCGAATACACTATCGTACAGATACTCTGCCACAGATATATTCCTGCTCTCGAACTGTATTTCAGAATTATCATTGGATCTCTGTCGCATTTCATCATTCTCTGATTACAGACAGCTGCTATAATCATCATCAGCGGAAACACATAATTCTGTGACATACAGGTCAATACATCTAATACACACGGTGTTCCCGACACATTTCTCTGTAAAGTTCTTAAGAAAACCGTAAGCAGAACTTCCTGTGAAATAACTGCTCCCGCAAGCCAGAACAACATTTCCCTGTTAACATATCTTCTTCTCAATTCATTCCACATATTATTTACCCATTCTCACATACTTACCCGGAGTTACTGAGAAATACAACTGCCATTCTTCTTTGTTCAGCTTATCAGCATTTATGCTGTGAGGAAATGATATGCTGTGGATAAGGAAAGGTACATCTACAGTAATGCTTGTCCCCTGCTCAAACTTAGAAAAATTAACATCTTTGTTAATATCTCTTATATAATCATTAGATATTCCCTGTGAGAAAGCTCCCGATGCCAGTCTGATATCTGCATAAGGAAATCCTTTCATCTCTCCCGTTATATCTAAAGTACATTGCGCAACCATAACGTATATTTCATCCTGTGTATCACTTCTGTCTTTTCGTTTATCAATTCCATACTCATTCATAAAATCATCAATTGACATGACCTTATAGCTGTTAACACAAGCCGAATATCCGCTAAGTTCAACCTGTTCATTAATCTCATATTCAGTGACACTTCCCTGTGGATACATCTTATTGACTTTAACTATATAGAACGCTGCCACTCCCGCCAATATACATACTAACGCTATTATTAATATTTTCTTCTTCATATCAGATTGCATCCTTTCTTCTGCTTCGTACAAAATACGATACTGTTATCAGCACTATTAACATCACCATATCAATTATCATAAATTTCAGTTCAGAATAACGAAGTTTTGATGCTGTCAGATATTCCATAGGACCGTCTCTTCCAATAGATGAACAAACAATATAATAAAAGAAATACATCATGAATGGTGTAAGTGCGACCATAAACCTGTTATTTACAAGGTCTGCAAATATGTATGCAATACAGTTAATAAGTCCAAATCCCACAAATGCAAATAAAAATACTATAACAGCCATTGCAAACGGTGCTTTAAAAAATAAATCTCCAAAAACTGACAGTTTTGAAAAATTAAACTGTGAACTAACCGATTCAGGCTTAAAAGCCGGCAAAATCATAGCTGTCACAACAAATGATATAACAAGCGGAAAGCTTGCCACAAAACCGCCTACTATAAACTGGGCAAAAAGCTTTGCTTTGTAATACTTCTTTTTATCAATTCTTGTAAATATATTATTAACATAATGCTTCTTCACATCCATCAATATGCTTATAGAATATGGCAATGCTGTCAACAACGGCATAATAAAGTAATAAAGAAATACATAAGACCCCGGTCTTACTCCCATCCACTTCATATACAGTCCCGGAAGCTGTATACCGCTGTATTTCCCCATCTCAAGCAGTTTATCTAATGTTTTTCTTGCAGGAATAATCTCGTTCCATATATTAAATCCAACAATAACTAATCCTATTACTACAGATATTATAAGCATCTTATTCTTAAATGCTCTTTCCAATTCTATTTTAATTAATTTATTCATTTTCTCCTCCTGGTTCATGTATGATTGCTAATGTTCCTTTGCATGGTGACCCCTCAATATAAAAATCTATTGCTAATATTTCATTCTCAAATTCTTCATCTGTTATAAGATAGTATAATGTTATTGTTTTTGTTTCACCCTTTTCAAGATGAACATTTCCATGAGTATTGTCTGAACTTATCCCAACATTTTCATAATTTTCAATTTTATTATATGTACCATCTTCATTCAGTTTTACAGAATACCATAATGTATGGAATTCATTATCATTATCTAATATTATATCATTATCATTAATATCTTTAGTAACCTCTAACTCTATCATTGCATAGTAATAATCTGATATAAAATTATAATCTGCATCAATACTATCTTTCTTATCGTCTAGTCCAAATCTTATTCTATTCACATCAAAATTACATTCTCTGGAAATATTAACGGTTCTAACAGATATATAAAATACATTATATGTTTTCCGATTATTTTCATCATATTTATATCTTATATCATCATCCCTCAATTCAAACTGCTGACCTATATACGCCACATCTCTTTTACTTAAGTTTTCTTCTCTTGCAGAATCATTACCTGTATTGTTTTGATTTTCATTTTGTATATTTGTCTGTTCCTGTTTTGTTTCAAGTGTCGGCATTTCTTTTGTCAGCTTATCTATTGTTCCATTCTTAACACCTATTAGAATTGACAACAACAATACTGATATAATGCCTATACTAATTACTGCACTTTTTATTTTCTTCTTCATTTTTTCCCTTTTTAATCAAGAGATTGTATATTATTATCTGATATACAATCTCTTTTTTACAAACAATTTAATCAGATTTTATACACTATCTGGACTCCATAAAAATTTTACTGAATACTCACTTCCTGTATTACTCTCACATTTAACAGCTGCATAACTATATCCATTTTCTTTTACATAATTGTACATCCATATCTCATCACTTGGAAAAACATCATAATCAATCAAATCAAAATCTTCATAATAATTACTATATCTATCAGAACCAACAAGTGATGCATTAAATGAATACCCATTAGAAGAAGATTCTCCTTTTATATATCCACAAGATGTATCTTGTTTCATTCTACCACTTGTATAATGTAGATACTCTCCCTCTGCCTCATTAAATGACATTCTAACTTCAGTATCTGTGCAATTATTAGCCCACACTACACCACCACCAATTGACATTACCATTGCTCCTGCTGCAACTATTGTTGTCAGCTTTCCTGTTAGTTTCTTTAAATCCATAAAGAAATCCTCCTTAGATTTTAATCAGATACATAAGTACCTGTCTGCTTCAATGTATCTTTTATATTTATCAATTTCAATAGTCCATGCACAAGCGGTCGTTTTTTGACACAAGTGGTAAATATTTCATGAAAATGCCCTATCTAATTTGTCTCTGGTTCATGTACGATTGCTAATGTTCCTTTATCCGGTGACCCATAAATATGAAAATCTATTGCTAATGTTTCATTTTCAAATTCTTCATCAGTTATTAGAAAATACAATGTTATTGCTTTAGTTTCCCCTTTTTCAAAATATACATTTCCATGCTTATCCGGTACATCTGAACCAACAGCTCCGCTATTACTGATACGCTGTAATGTTCCATTGCTATCTATCTTTCCTATATACCACATTGTCTGGAACATACTTATTTCTCCATCAGGCGGTACATCATGATCATTAATATCTTTGTTAACATTTAATTTCACAGTTACATAATAATAGTCTGATATGAAATTATTATTATCATCCATGCTGTCTTTTTTATTTGTCAAACCATAATCAATCCTTTTTATATCAAAATCACATTCTCTTGATATATCTACTGACTTTACGGTTACATTGAAAACATTATATGTATCTCTATTATTTTCATCATATCCATACCTTATATCCCAATCTATTAATTCAAACTCCTGTCCTATATTTACTATATCTCTTTTTCTAGAATTTCTTACCTTAGCAGAGTTGCTACTGCTTTCATTTTTTTCAGACTCGTTTTCTGCTGACTTCTCCGTTTCTGTCTGACTTGTTGCAAGTGTCGGCATTTCTTTCGTCAACTTATCTAGCGTACCATTCTTAACCCCTATTAGAATTGCCAATAATAATACTGCTATAACTGCTATACTTATTACTGCACTTTTTATTTTCTTGTTCATATCTTCTCCTTATACTAGAAAGACTGTACATTGAATTTCATCAACATACAGTCTTAATGTAATTCCCTATTCACTTCTTTTCAAGAACATATGCACAAGCGGTCGTTTTTTGACACAAGTGGTAATTATTTACTAAAAAGATTAGCTGATTTAATTTTCTTCTGGTTCATGTACGATTGCTAATGTTCCTTTGCATGGTGACCCATAATAATGAAAATCTATTGCTAATGTTTCATTCTCAAATTCTTCATCTGTTATAAGATAGTATAATGTTATTGTTTTAGTTTCACCCTTTTCAAAATGTACATTTCCATGAGTATTGTCTGAACTTGACCCTACATTTTCATAATCCTTAATTTTATTATATGTACCGTCCTTATTAACCTTAACACTAGTCCATAATGTTTGTAAATTATTATAATCATCTGCAAACATTTCATTGTCATTAATATCCTTGGTTACTTCCAATTCAACCGTCATATAATAGTAATCCGATATAAAATTATCATTATTATCCATACTATCTCTTTTTGTACTCAATCCGAAATCAATTCTATTAATATCAAAGTCGCATTGTCTAGAAATATTGACGCTCTTAACAGTTATATAAAATACATTATAAGTTTCTCGATTATTCTCATCATATGTATATTTTACGTCATTATTTCTTAATTCAAACTGCTGACCAACATTTGCTATATCTCTTCTGCTAGAATTTCTTATTCTCACAGAGTTACTGCTTTCATTTTTTTGAGACTCATTTTCTGCTGACTTCTTTGTCTCTTCCTGTTTTGTTTCAAGTGTCGGCATTTCTTTTGTCAGCTTATCTAGCGTACCATTCTTAACCCCTATTAGAATTGACAATAATAATACTGCTATAACTGCTATACTTATTACTGCACTCTTTATTTTTTTCTTCATATCTGCTCCCTTTTAGAAAAAAGATTGTATATATATTATGATATACAATCTTCTTTCTAATAAATAATTTAATTAAACTTTAGACACTATCTGGACTCCATAAAAATCCAACTGAGTAATCATCCCCTGTATTACTCTCACACTTTACTGCAGCATAATTATATCCATTTTCTTTGACATAGTTATACATCCATATCTCATCTCCTGGATTAACATCATAATCAATCAATTCAAAATCTTCACAATATCCCGTTTCATCCACCCCAACAAGTGTTGCATTAAAAGAATATCCGTTCGATGATTCTATACCTTTGATATATCCACATGATGTATCTTCTTTCAATCTACTAGACGTATAATCCAGATACTCCCCCGCAGATTCATCAAATGACATATGGGCATACTCATCTTTGCAATTATTAGCCCACACTACACCACCACAAATTGACATTACCATTGCTCCTGCTGCAACTATTGTTGTCAGCTTTCCTGTTAGTTTCTTTAAATCCATAAAGAAATCCTCCTTAGATTTTAATCAGATACATAAGTACCTGTCTGCTTCAATGTATCTTTTATATTTATCAATTTCAATAGCCCATGCACAAGCGGTCGTTTTTTTGCACAAGTGGTAATTATCTTGTTTTAAAAAACTTATTTAATTTGCTTATGGTTCATGTACGATTGCTAATGGACCTATAAATGGTGAATTTTTAAGGCTAAAACTTATAACAAGTTTATCATTTTCGACTTCTTCATCCGACAATATATAATATAATGTTAATGTTCTTGTTTCTCCTTTTTCAAAGCTAAAATTTGTTTTTCCAATTTGATTAGTTTCCGCATCAGAGCCAACACATGCACTAGTTTTAAATGACTGTGTTGTTCCATCGCTATTCAATTTTAATATAGACCAAGTCGTCTGAAAAACATTCATATAATCCATCACATCATTATCATCAATATCCTTTGTTATCTCCAATTCTACTGTTGCATAATAAAAATCTGATATAAAATTATTGTTTTCATCCAAACTTTTTTTCTTATTATCCAATCCAAAATCCAACCTGTTAATATCAAAATCACACTGTCTCGATATCTTGCAATCATTAACTTTTACATGATATATATTATATGTAGTTCTATCATTTTCGTCGTACTTACGGCCATCTATTTTTCTACGTATTACAAACTCTTCTCCATATTCAGCAACCTCGATTCCATCATAAGGTTTACTTTCTGTAGAATTATTTCTCGCATTTACCGTTGCCTTTTCTGTCTCTGCCTGATTTGTTGCAAGTGTCGGCATTTCTTTTGTCAGCTTATCTAGTGTACCATTCTTAACACCAATTAGAATTGCCAATAATAATACTGCTATAACAACTATACTTATTACTGCACTCTTTATTTTCTTCTTCATATCTTCTCCTTATACTAAAAAGACTGTACATCCATCAATGTACAGTCTTAATGTAATTCCCTATTCACTTGTTTTCAATAGCATATGCACAAGCGGTCGTTTTTTGACACAAGTGGTAATTATTCTTTATCTTTCTTAACATATTTGGTCGAAAGGAATATATGACATGTTACCTTTCCTTCCTTTTCCTCATACCTGATTTCCCCATTATATTTGGCAACAATATCCCTTATGCTCTTCGTACCAATTCCATGATTATTCTTATCAAGCTTAGTAGTCAGGAACGGATTCTTTCTGTTAAGAAATGTTTCTTTAACAGGATTTTCCACATCCATAAATATTCCACCTCTGCTTGTTATCTCAACATTGACATACGGATCACTGCATTTTGCTGCTGCCTCAATGGCATTATCAATTACATTTCCGGCAAGAATACACATATCTATATCATCAATCAGTCCAACCTGACCAAGTACCATACATGTAAATGCTATATTCTGCTTTTCACATTTATCATTCTTATCATTAAGAATATAGTTGAGCGTTCTATTATCACAGTATTTTCTATAAGCATATGAATTGATTTTCTCACTCATAATATTCTTTAAGAAATCTTCTGCCTTATCATAATTGTTGTCATCCATATAACCAATTGCAGAAGTCAGGCACTGCTTAAGGTCGTGTCTTAACTTTCTGCTTTCTTCATACATTTTCTGGACACGTTCAACCTCAAACTGTTCGTTAGCATATTCTATCCTTTTATTAATCTCCTCTGTCCTGTTAAAAAAGTCCTGCATCCAATGTCCGATTATTTCAAATGTTAAAACTGTCACAATTAATATTCCAGCGGTCTCTACCCCATAATTATATGTGTCATATATGCCTGTTCCAAAGAATAATCCCGCCAGCACTGAACTTACGCATATCTGTATGAACATCATTTCCAGATTATCCAATTCCCTGTATTTTATAATTACTGCAGACAGATAGACTACAAACATATATAATTCCACAACCAGATATACTATACATATTGCTATTATATCAGCCTGATTAGCAGATAATATGGCTATTCCGATACAATTTATCAGTGATATTTCCAGTATTACCTTAATTGTTATCTGTTCTATATACTGTACAATCAGAATGGCAATGATAATCATTAGTTCCATTATCACCCATGGATTAATTCCATAATATGTCATTATATAGACTGCTGCCCCTGCACCCACTAACAGAACCATCTTAATCACATGTATTATATTATCTCCCGTCAGCTTCCTTATCTTGTCCATAATAAATATTACACCTGTATTCATTACACACAGGAATACACATGTAAGCACTATATTGATTATATCCATCATACCTGTTTCCTACCTGTTATTATCAAACATGAATTTTCTGTATTCTTCTATGACATCTTTCTTCCTGCGCCTGCTTATAGGAACGCGCTCATTATTATACATCACAAATACATCGTTATCTTCATCAATGCTCTTAATATATTTCATATTAATAAGCACACCCTTGCTTGACTGCACAAATCCATATTTTTCAAGCTCTGCAACATGCTTACTATACGAATCTGCCAATAATATTTCTCCTTTAAGACTTTTGACACATATCTTCCTTTTCTGCGTTGCAATTGAAACAACCCTGTCAACATAGAATTTCTCTCCACCCAGTTCTATTACCTGCCTCATCTTTATCAGTTTATCAACTATCTTTACCATCATTCTTGTAAATTCACGGTCAAATCTGTCTTTAACTATATACCCAAGCGGTCTGAATCTGAATGCTTCATAAACCAGATTCTCATGAGATGTAACAAATATTATAATTGCGTCATTATTCATTAATACTATCTGTTCCGCAATATCAAATCCATTCTCATCGCCCAGTTCAAGATCAAGAAATACCATATCATAAGCATTGTCTGAATAATTACTAATAATTGTCTGACCGTCATTGTAGATATCCACCTGACAATCTTCTCCCTGAAAATACTGCTTAAATACATCTTTTATAGTCGTCCGTTCCTTCTCACAGAACTCTCTGTTGTCATCACATACTGCCACTTTCATTGCTGTCTGTTATCTCCTTATAGAAATCATTCTTGTAAAATGTAATCTTCACCCGTGTATATTCGCCCTTTACCGACTCAATGGTTATGGCATGTCCTAACTTGTCACAAAGCTTCTTTACAATATAAAGTCCCATTCCTGTTGCCTTGGAGAACTCTCTTCCATTCTCCCCTGTAAATGATTTGTCAAAAACTCTCGGCAAATCTGACGCATTTATGCCAATTCCATTATCCAGTATTTCAAGGACAACACATTTTTTATCCTCTGCTGCCGACATCTTTATATACGACTCTGCCTTTGTCTTATCCTTGTACTTTATGCTGTTATTCACTATCTGGTTAAGCATGAATTCCATCCACTTTGCATCTGTAAGAACAATCCTGTCTGCATTGCTCACTTCAAATGTGATATCATTTTCAAGCAGATCATACTTATTCTTTAATGCTACATTACTTATAATCTTAGACAGTCTGGCATCGTTAATTATATAGTCTTTTTCTGCATTTTCGCTTCTCACATAATAAAGAATCTGCTCAATATAGTTATTGATTCTGCGAATCTGCGTATTCATCCTGTCCGCAAATTCTTTATCACATTTATCCATGTTATTATGAAGCATAAGTGTAAGTGAGGCTATCGGAAGCTTTATCTCATGAATCCACATTTCAACATACTCTTTGAACTGCTCCATTCCCTGCCTGTATCGTTTAACATTCTCCGTCATCGACCTGTCTATGTCACTCACAGAATCATAGAAAATCTGCCCTTCATAGAAAGCCGGCCTGACAAGTGTCTCTGTAATAAGATATTTTTCTTCAAGTGCAGCTATGTTAATCTCCAGTTCGTCATAGAACTTCTTTCTGTGGTAATAATCTGCCAGCACAACTGCAATATAGCATATTATCATTATAAATATTTCTGCAATTATTAACTGGACAGACACCTTGAATGCCGCCATCATAAGTACGCTTATGATAAGCATTGCCACAAATATGCACACTGAATACAGTCTGTCTTTAATATATTTTCCTAACCTCATACAAGAATATATCCCTGTCCCTTTCTTGTCTCAATAACATCTTCAAGTCCAATATCTTTAAATCTGCCTCTTAACCTGCTTATATTCACAGTAAGCGCATTGTCATTAAGGTACTCCTCATTGTTCCACAGCTCAGTCATAAGCTCATCTCTTGAAACTATATGCTCCCTGTGTGATAACAGATACATGAATATTGTCATTTCATTTTTAGTAAGAGTTATCTCGTCATCCTTATACTTAATTACACCCTTGTGTGGCAGTATTTCCATTCCACGGTAAGTTGTTGTATTATCTGACTTCGCACCAAGCCGCTTAAATACCGCATTAATCCTTAACAGAAGTATTGTCGGATTATACGGCTTTGTTATATAATCGTCTGCCCCATAACTCATGGAAAGCACCTCGTCAGCCTCTGAATCCCTGCTTGTAACCATAATAACCGGCACATCTGATTTACTCCTTAACTGCTGCAAAAGCATTTCCCCATTCATATACGGAATATTGATATCAAGCAGAACAAGATCCGGCTCTTCAGCAATAATACTGTCACATGCATTTTTAAAATTAGACAGAACCTCTGCCTCATACCCTGAATTTTCCAGCAGTTCCTTAAGCTCCCTGCTTATATCTTTATCGTCTTCAACAATCAGAATTCTGTTCATTATCAGTTCCTCACTACATTTTGATATAAATGTATTGTAAACTGTTTTACTAAAAAAAGACAGAGAAAACGCAAAAAGGTTTCTCTGTCTTTTTATAAATATAAGCTGGTTTCGAGTCCGCATCCTGTTAGAAGCTGTGGCCGCCGCCACTTCCTCCACCACCGCCGGATGAGCCGCCTCCGCCGCCACCGCCTGACGAACCGCCAGAACTTGATTCTCGTGGAGAATATGTTTTTGTCTGATGTGTAAATACAACATTACAATTATTAAATGCCCTGTACTCAAACAATCCATTCATAAGGCTCTTTGTTGATGCCTTCCTCTTTGAGGAGTACACACGCACAATTATATAATTAATGACAACTGCAATAACAACCGCAAGCAATGCATTACTTATATATTTCATTGGCTGTGCAATCTTTCTTCCCTGAAGCAGCGTATATTCCTGCTCATACACCTTCATCGCACATATATAATAGTCTGCATCAGATGCATAAGTATACACATTGTCAGTAATTGTTTCTGCATATGCCTTATTAATTGTCCTGTTAATAGCACCATTGCTATGTGTCCATATATTTCTGTTATCCATATCAATAACGAATATCGTTCCACTCTCAGAGCCATATTTTTCTCTGTACAGAGACTTAATATAACTCTCTGTCGAAGTGCTGTTATAGCTTATAGAGTTAAACATAACATTACCATAAGTGGTAATTAATTTCATCTTCTCAAGGAGCATGCTCTTCTCAGCAACTGATAAAATAAATGCATCATCAACAATCACTGCTTCATAGCCTGTATCTGGATTAACATAGCAGAAATCCTGATTAGCATAATCTTCAACCTCATAGCCTGTATCAGCATACACTCTGACTCCTGCCAATGCGATACTTAGAACTGCTACAAGAAAGGTCAGTAAAAATGTTATTTTTCTACGCATTATCATTACCTCCCTTGTAATTATCAAACTGTGGCAGTCTTCTTGTTGCAAGCACATTGTAGTACTTAATAAGCTCAACAAGTGTAAACATCAGCGAAGCAAGCACAAATATAACTGCACCATAATAAAAAAGGTCAGATACCGGATTAATAAGCAGAATCAGTGTTGAAACAGCCAATGCTACAAGTGCACCTACACTCCCCGGCACATTTTTTCCTCCTGATACTTCTTTATATGTCTTGCAATTACTAAGCGTAATAATAACGCCTATAGCAAAGCATGCCGCACTGACAAAAAAAGAAGACCCCACTGAAAATACTGCACTAAATAAAGAAAAAGCAAACATAAAATTAGGAATTCCAACCATGCATATTGCAAATATAACAACAGCCTTTAACAATGGTGTCATTTTATTTTTTTCTTTCTTACTTACTCTGTTAATCCTTGCATTATTTCTGCCATCAGCCATCTGTTTTGCCAGATTATCATTATCTGTTCCGGCTTTATATCTGCGGCTGGAAAGCTTTGATTCTTCCCATGAGCCTCTGTCATCAAGCTTCTGGTCCCGTCTCTTAATTTTTCCCAGTTCAAACACATACAATATAATTGTAATCAGTGCTATTACAGCTGCAACATTAAGTGTTACCTTCGGTCTTAATGTAAAGAACATATTAAGTAATATGAATATCGGAACAGCCAGAAGTGCTGACCCAGCAAAATATCTGCCAACTGATACCGGTAAATCTGCCGATACTTTTCCAGTCTGACCATTGACCGTTGCATATGCAACTCTGTCCCTGTTCCTATACGACAGAAACCATACTGGATACAATGTCCTGTCAACAGACTCGATTACCGCATTACATTTTGATTTAATAGTACTTTCTGTTTCATGAAGTGATACCCCTCCGAGCGGGATATTATTGGATACATAATCATATGTCTCTTCACCAGCCATATCAATTGCATCATTCATATAAACATCACACCCTACATCTGCCGTATCAGCATAAAATCCGCTAAGAAATGCCGGCGTAAATCCCGCCATATTCTTAACATCATACGGTGCAATCGCCTCACTTATATTATCATCAAATGAAGATGACGCATCAAACGATATTCCCTTATACTGACAGTCCATATCACCGTTAATATCAAAATGGTCCGTATAAATGTAATCTCCCCGTCTTTTGCTTTTCTCTCCTCTTAATACAACAGGACCTTTCTGCGATACATGATAAGCCCAGTACGGCATATAGATTCCCCTGAAACCATCAATATATTTTTCATCTTTTAATTCCTTAGGTGCAAACCATGCACGCTTCATCATCTTCTTATATTGATTCTTACAATCCTGCTTGGTTTTGCTGAACGGAATAATATATCCCGGACGGAGTTCTTTGGAAATTCTGCTTTCCAGCACTGTAGCTGCTCCACAGAAGCTGCAGAAATCAGCAATCGTGTTATCTGTACTCATAATTTCACCGCCACACTGCGGACACTTGAATACCGTAACATCATACTCTTTACTTTCTTCAGCCGAATTTCCTTCTCCAAGATTATATGGATTATAATGTGTATTACAATGCTCACATAACATCGACTGTGACGATATATCGAAAATTAACCGTCCGCCACAATTAGGACACTGATACATTCATTCTCTCCCCTCATATGTAATAACTTAATTCAAAGTTATGCTAATTGTAGCACCCATTATTACTCTTTTCAAACCCACATTTAGTATGAAAACACACAAAAAAAGCAGGTCATGCGACCTGCCTGTATACATTATATTTCATATTGCTCTTTCAAAACTGCACATTAAAATTCTTTCATCCGATTACTCTTAAGAATAACTCTCTTTGTTCTATCCAAACCGTCTTAACCTTTTCTCTTGGTTAAGCCCTCGACCTATTAGTACAGATCAGCTCCATATGTCACCACACTTCCA